>NZ_CP177355.1:1381817-2763634 GCF_046845665.1 Rubrivirga aquatilis
CAGTGGCTGAAGTCGGAGGCCGTCGGCTCGGCGGCGGCGGACGATGCGGACACCGAGGGCGGCGTCCGGAGCGTACCGCCGTCGCTGTTTATCGAGTCGGTCAACAACGAGGAGAACAGCTCGATCTACGCCATCCCCCGGGGGACCATCCAGAACACGGCGCGGTCGATCAGTGGGGCCGTGCGGTCCACGCGCGAACAGGCACTCGTCTTCCGCGCCGAGGGGCTCGGCGACGGCCGCCGCGCGGGGATCACGCGCTCGTATGCGACCAGCCCGCTCGACCTCACCAAGTACTCCAACCTGCGCGCCGCCATCCACGGCGACGGGTTCGAGCGGTCGGACTCGATGCGCGTCTTCGTCCGCGTCGGCGACGACGAGACGGAGAACTACTACGAGTTCGAGCAGCCGGTCTACCCGTTCGACCCGGCCCGTTTGGCTGACGAGAGCCTGTTCACGGGCGTCTGCCGCCCCGAGCAACCCTTCAACTGCGCGCAGTCGGACAGCCTGTGGCAGACGAACGTGCAGGTGGACGGCGAGCGCGTCGATCTCAACCCGGTTAACATCGTGCTGAGCGAGCTCAACCGGGCCAAGCTCCAGCGCGACCGCTCCGGCGCGCCCCTCGACGAGCGCTATACCGTCCCCGGCGCGGAGGGCTCGCCGTCGGGCGCGACGATCACCGTCCGCGGCCAGCCGTCGATCCAAGACGTGCGCACCGTCGTCTTGGGCGTCCGCAACGGGCGCGGCGGGGCGGCCGTCGTCGACACGGTGTCCGTGTGGTTCAACGAGCTCCGCGTGACGGGCTACGACGAGGCGGGCGGCGCCAGCGGGTTCGTCACGGCCAACATGGCACTGGCGGATGTGGCCTCGGTCAACGCCCGCGCCAGCTTCACCGACGACGGCTTCGGCGACCTCGGCGGCGCGCTCGGCGGCCGAGCCTTCGCCGCGTCGACGGCGTTCACGTTGACGTCGTCGTTCAACGCGCACAAGCTGATCCCCGAGCGGTTCGGCTGGAGCATCCCCGTGTCGTACTCGCTGACGCAAAACGCCTCGACGCCCCGCTTCGACCCCGACAACGGGGACGTCCGGCTCGACGACCTGGTGGAAGCGGCGCGTGCGGGCGACCCCGACGTGGTCGACGCCGAGACGGGTGCGCTGGCACCGGACTTGCGCGCCGAGGCCATCCTGGACCGCGCCCGCACGGAGGCCTCGTCGCAGAACTTCCGCGTGTCGGCCTCGAAGTCGGGCAGCCGCTCGCCCTGGCTGAAGTACACGCTCGACGGCGTGACGGCGTCCTATTCGGCCTCCTCGCAAGCGGGCTCCAACCCGTCGGCCCAGTTCAGCGAGACCGACGCCTGGACGACGGCCCTCAACTACCGCGTGACGGTGCCCAAGCCCCTCGCGGTCCGCCCGTTCTGGCTGCTCGACGAGGTGCCGGTGCTGGGCGCCGTCATCGGCGGGCTCCGCCTGAACCTGCTGCCGCAGAGCGTCACCGCGTCGACGGACGCCTCCCGCAACTTCGCCGCGTCCCAGCAGCGCCTAGGCGCCCAGTTCCTGGAGGAGCCGGACTCGATCCGGAGCTACCGCGCGCTCACGCGGCGGACGCACCGCTTCGAGCACGGCCGCCAGTTCTCGGTCCAGCACACGCCGCTGCCGTTCCTGCAGCTCTCGTTCGCGTCCGACACCGACCAGGACCTGGGGGCCGCGGGCCAGCGCGAGCAGTTCCGGATCCTGGTCCGCGACCGAGATGGTCAGTTCTCGCGGACCTACAACATCAGCCCGACCGCCGCCCGGTCCGACACGAGCGCCGTCTACGCGGACCTGGTGGCCGCGCTCGACGGGTTCGAGGCGGGCGACCCGTTCCCGAACAGCCGCGTCGAGATCCTGGGCGGCTCCGACCTCCAGTTCCTGCCGCTCGGCGAGGCGCTTTCGAACGCGTTCGCAGGCGACCTCCGGACGCGCCAGTACGCGCAGCAGGCCTCGGCAACGCTGCGCATCAGCACGCGCCGTCAGAAGTGGCTGAACTGGCTCCAGATCCAGCCGATCGCGTTCTCGACCAACTACGACTGGCGCGACCAGCCGAGCGCCTCCGCACCCGACCTCGACGTGGCGTCGGCGGGCACGCGCGCCAACATCCAGAGCGCGGTCCAGATCCAGCCCCGGACGTTCTGGCGTCTCTTCCCGTTCTACCGCTCGTGGGAGGCCGAGGCCACCCGCCGGGCGGACGCCGCGACGGACTCGACCGCGAGCGGCGGCGGCGGGCTCAGCCCCGCCCGTCTCGGCCGCCGCCTCTTCCTCGCCGCGACCGGCATCGACGACGTCTCGCTGACGTACCGGGGCTCGTCGACCGCCGCGACGGCCGGGCTTGAAGGGCAGGCCTACAGCCTGTTCTCCGGGCTCGCCGGCGACGCCCCGTCGCTGGGCTACCGCCTCGGCCTCACGCGGGAGATCGGGATCGACCAGCGCATCCAGAACGACGCCGCCTTCAACACCTTCTCGGACCTGCTCGGCGCCAGCCACGACATCGACGCGCGGACCCAGCTCTCGCCATTCCGCGGCCTGTCCGTCGGCCTCAGCTGGCGGACCGCCTGGAGTTCGTCGGAGGAGATCGACTTCCGGATCCTGGGCGAAGGGGAGACGGGCGGGCCCACCGATCCGGACGACCCCGACAGCCCGTTCCGGCGGGCGTTCGCGCCCGGCGACATCGAACGCTCCGTCGGCCGGCGCTCCGGGACCGGCGAGTCGACCGTGTTCTCCTTTGGCGGCAGCTACCGCGACGTCGTCGAGGCGCACGTGGCCCGCTACCAGCGCGACAGCGGCCGCCCGCCGACGGAGGCCGGCGCGATCCCGTCCGAGTTCCTGTCGCCGACCGGCTACGCCGCCGACTTCTCCTCCATCCTGTCGCGTGGGATGGGCGCGTTCGGGCCGAACGGCCTGTTCCAGATCCCCGTCCCGAACTGGACGATCTCGTACTCGGGCCTGGAGCGGCTGCCGCTGCTCCGCGCCGTCGCCAACCAGATCAGCCTGCAGCACGGGTACTCGGCGACGGCCCAGACCCAGTTCGCCACCATCTTCGACCCGGGCTCGCGCACCGCAGAGTTCAACGGCCAGACCTTCGCGAGCGCCGCGACGCTCGCCGAGGACGGGTTCGACGAGCCGACCTCGGTGACGGTCAACGAGCGGTTCCAGCCGCTCATCGGCGTCACGTTCGGGTTCAAGGGCAACATCCAGACGAGCTTCTCGACCAACTGGACCTCGCTGATGACGTTGAACACCCCCTCGGCGACCGTGTATGAGAAGACCTCCCAGGACCTCCGGGTCGACTTGTCGTACGCGCGGACGGGCCTGAGCCTGTTCGGGCTGCGCGGGCTCAACAACAACATCCGGTTCCAACTCACGGCGCTCGTCGCCGGCGACGAGACGTTCACCTCGCTGCCGCTCCAGCAGGACGTGATCAACCTGCTGGACGACGATCCCGAGACGGGCTTCACCGCGACGACCCCTCGGCAGACCTCGCGTCTCCAGGTCTCGCCTCAGATCAGCTACACGGTCTCGAACCAGGTCACGGCCAACCTGCTGGCGCAGTACGAGCGGACGGACTCGGAGGTCGCCGGACAGACGAACCGCTTCACGGGCGGCGTCAGCCTGCGCATCCTGTTCTCGAACTAGGGCGGCGCTGATGGGTTGAGCACTGGCCGATCCGCTGCCCCGATGCCCGCCCCCGCCTACGTCTACCATCTCGGCCGCGTGCCGTACCGCGAGGCGTGGGCGCTGCAGGGCGCGCTGCAGGCCCAACTCGTCGCCGCCAAGCGCGCCGACCCGCCCGTCCCGCTCGCGCACACCGTGCTCGTGGTGGAGCACCCGCCGGTCTACACGCTCGGCAAGAGCGCCGACGCCAGCCATGTGCTCGCGTCCGACGCGGAGCTGGCGGCGATGGGCGCCGCGGCGGTCCCGGTCGACCGCGGCGGCGACGTGACGTTCCACGGGCCGGGGCAGGTCGTCGTGTACCCGATCCTCGACCTCGACCGCTTGGCGACGCCCGAGGGCGAGCCGCTCCGCGACCTCCACCGCTACCTCCGCCAGCTCGAAGAGGCCGCCATCCGAACCTGCGCCGACTGGGGCGTGGTCGCCCGCCGCGTCGCTGGGCGGACCGGCGTGTGGGTCGGGCCCGACGCTCGGGGCGACGAGCGCAAGGTCTGCGCGATGGGCGTCCGCTGTAGCCGGTGGGTGACCATGCACGGGCTGGCGTTCAACGTCGCGACCGACCTGGGATGGTTCGACCAGATCGTCCCCTGTGGGATCGACGACCGGGGCGTGACGACGCTCGTGCGGGAGGTGAGGGGAGGAGAGATGGAACCGAGGGGTAGAGGAGTAGAGGAGAACAGGCGGGAACGCGGGGAGCCACACGCTCCCATGCCGCCTCTCGTCGGGTCCTCTTCTCCTTCCTTCGAGGCCGTCGCCGAGCGGCTCGTCGCCCACCTCGGCGAGCGGCTGGGGCTGGACCTCACGGAGTATCGGGGCGAGGCCGCGCACGATCATCTCCGAGAGATCACGGCGACCATCGCAACCTAGAGGGGGGCGGCGTACGTTGATGGCCTCCCCCTTTCCAACCGACCCTTTCGGCTCATGCCTCCTTTCAACGTCGACCAGTTCGCCCGCCAGCTCCTCGCCGAGGCCCTCTTCTACGACGAGGAGTACGGCGCGCTCGGCAACGTCAGCCTTATCGACAAGGAGAGCGTCCGCGAGCGCTACCTCGCCTCCTACGACCCCGACCGCGACCTCTTCCTCATCGAGGAGGCCGTCGAGTGGGAGGAGCTCGACGCCGACGAGGACGGCGAGGTCGACTACGCGCTCGCCGTCGACGGCAAGGAGTACGGCACCTACGGCACGCCCGAGGAGGCGGCTGAGGTGCTGATGACGCTCGCTCGCGACAACAACCTCGGGCCCAGCTTCATGATCCTCTTCGACGAGGACGCGGCGTAGACCCTTCGGGTCAATACGGGGTACTCGGTACGAGGTACGGTCGGGCGGAATGCTCGCGTACCCGGTACCGCGTGCCCCGTACCTGTATTAGACGGTTGTGTCGCGCCACAGCGCCGCCGCCAGCGCCAGCCACCCGGCGATAAACGCGAGCCCGCCGAGCGGCGCCACGGCGCCGAGCACGCCGACATCGGTCAGCACCAAGGCGTAGAGGCTCCCCGAGAACAAGGCGATGCCGGCCAGGAACAGCGCGCCGGCGGCTCGCGCCACGCGCGACGGTCGCCACGCCGTCAGCCCGCCCGCCACGACGCCGGCCAGCGCGTGGAGTTGGTGATAGCTCGCGGCCGTCCGCCACGTCGCCAGCCGCTCCGGCGTCACCGCATCTGCGAGCGCGTGCGCGCCGAACGCGCCCAGGGCGACCCCCAGCGCGCCGAGCCCGGCCGCGACGGCCGCCAGCCGCCCGCTACCCGTCATCGGTCCCGACGGCCGCGTCGCGCGCGGGGAGCACCTGGAACGGGTGCGGCGCCCCGTTGAGCCGCAACGTGTAGCTGCCCGCCTCGAAGCCGCCATCGAGCACGACGTAGAACCGGAACGGCCGGGTCACGGCCGCGCAGACCGTCTCGCGGGGCTGGCGCATTTCCAGCGCCACGTCGATGAACTGGCTCTGCCGAGACTGCCGGAGGTCGGTCAACTCGGCGCATGCGTCGGGCAAGGCGCCCTCGACGAGCACCTCGACGGCGACGGCATCGCCCGGCGCGGGCCGGCCGGCCGGCCGCACGTCGACCGTCTGCACGACCGCGGGGTAGATGAGGTAGCGCGTGCTGTCGGAGACCGGCCGGATCAGGACCGTCTCGCGGTCCGGATCGCTGCCGACGCGGTAGCCGTAGCGGTCGCGGTCGGGCCCGTCGGTGGCGGCGCCGCTGCCGCCGCAGGCGGCAAGTGCGAGGGCGAAAGCCGGGAGCCAGAGCGCGCGCATCAGGGGGCCCCGTCGGTCCCGTCGGCCGTGGCCTCTTCGGGCTCGTCGGCCGGGGTGGGCACCTCGGCGGCGGCCGGCGGGGCGTCGTCGCCTGCGAGCAGCTTGGCCTCGGGCGCCTCGTCCGAGACGGTCTCCGTCGGCGCGTCGCCCCACAGCCGCTCCAGGTCGTAGTGGGCCCGGAGTTCGGGGTCAAAGACGTGGACGGCCAGATCGAAGTAGTCGAGCACGATCCAGCGGCTGGTGCCGGGCTGGCCGTCGCGCGCGACGGGGCGCTCGCCGGCTTGCTCCCGGATCGCGTCCACCACGCCGTCGACGATGGCGCGGATCTGCAGGTCCGACTCGCCGGTCGCGATCACGAAGTAGTCGACCTCGCCGGAGATGCCGCGCAGGTCCATCACGGTGACGTCGCGGGCGCGCTTGTCGAGGGCCGCGTCGATGGCGATCCGGGCGAGCTGGCGGCCGGGCGTGGGGCCGGTGCGGCGGGAGCGTTGGGACTGGGTTGCGGACATGAATCGATCGGTCAGGGCTCGTGTAGACGCGCCCGCGGGCGCATGGATTCGCAGAATCGGTGGGTTAGTCGCTCGCGAACGGCGCCAGCGCCTCGAAGTCGGTGCCGACGTAGACGGTCACGTCCAGGGCGTAGTCGGTCGTCGGGCCGCCCGTGACGACGCGGTCGGGCCCCAGGCCGAGCGCCTGGGCCACGTTGCGGGCGTCGAGCGCCGTCCCGGAGCGGACCACGACGGTCGTCCGTTCGCGCCGCTCGGCGTTGCCGATGTCGACCACGTCGAAGCCGTGCCGGCGCAAGTGGTCGGTCGTCGTCGCCGCCAGCCCGTCCACGCCGGCCGCGTTGCGGACCTCGACCTGAATACGGGCGCGCTCGGGGTCGGTGTCGAGCGCCCGGGGGCCCATCACGCGCGTGACGCCGCCCCAGACGAGCACGCCGACGACGAGCGCGCCGACGACCAGGCCAGCGTTGAGGAGGACGTCGTTCCGCGTGCGGTCCGCCAAGGGCTACTGCGAGTCGCGGAAGAAGAGATCGCCCGCAGCGGGACCGACGCCGGCGCCGTATCCCAGGCCCGGCCCGTAGCCCAAGCCGCGCTGGTAGCCATTTCCGTAGCCGTAGGGCGCGGCGTAGCTCCCGTACGGGCTCTGCTGAATGCTCAGGTGGATCAGCGCGTTCTCAGTCGGCCGGTATGCCAGCTCCGCGTTGCGCAGGTACACGCGCGGCTCGCCGTCCACGCCGAGCGCGCTCTGCAGGCCCGACGACCCGAACGGGCTGTGCGCCACGCCCACGTCTACGCGCCCGGCCAGCTTCGACGACGGCTGCCACCGGAGCGACGCCGTGTAGATGCCGAGCCCCAAGCTCCCGCCGGCCCCGCCGCTGTACGAGGCCTCGTAGGACTGGCTGAACTTGAGCGTCTCCGCCGCGAACCAGTCGCCGACGCCGAGCGGCGCGGGCGAGTCGGACAGGGCGACCGGCGCCGGACGGCCGGGCACGTCGGTTGCGCGCTGGGCCTGCACCGGCACGGCGAGAGCGAGGAGAGCGGCGAGAGCGAGCGTGCGCATGGCGGCGGCGGGGAGTACGGACAAGATCGACCGAGCGCCGACGGGAGTCAATGCATGTCGGTGCGGCCAGACAACGCCGCCGGGGCCGCCGTGGTGCCCCCACTGGCGTGCGGGGTCGGAGGCGGACCCCGGCTGGCGGTGCGGTCCAACAGAAAGCCGCCGGCCACCCACGAGGGGCGACCGGCGGCGGGGTCTGAAGCCGAGAGGGCTTACATGCCCGTCAGCTCGTTGCCACCGGCGGTGAGGGCCTCACCGAGGGTCTGCAGCGACGCGTTGTCGCCCGCGGCGCCCGTCGTGGCGGCACCGAGGCTCTGGAGCGTGGCGCCGACGGCAGCGCCGTCGATCGGGTCGGCCTGGAGCTGGCCGCGGAGCGTCTCGAGGTCGGCGACGACCGGCGCGAAGTCGGCGTTGCCGCTGAGCTGGGCGATCCAGCCGTCGATGTTGCTGATGGCGGCCGGGACGGCGAGGCTCAGGAGCCCGCCAGCGTCGGTGACGGCCTGGACGGTGCCCTCGGGCGTGACCTCGGGGGCGGCCATCAGGTCATCGTCGGCCATCATGTCGTCCTCCATCATGGCATCGTCGGTCTCGACGATCATGGGGTCGGTGTCGGCAACCTCCGGCTCAGACTCGCAAGCGGCGAGGGGGAGCGTGAGGGCCAGGGCGAACAGGGCGATACGAGTAGTCATGTCGGGAGTGGGGGTGAGAAGAGAAGCGCCGGCAGTTACCAGGGCTCGGCGTGTCTAACCCGTTACAGGGGCTGAAGATCGCGGCTCTCCCAATTTTCTTTCACCGCTGACAGTCGACGACCCAGGCTTCCGGCCGTTCCATCGGCGCCAGCACCGCCGCCAGCCGGAGGAGTCGAGCCTGCTCGGGCCAGGCGAGCCGCGCCGCCGCGTCTTGGGCCGGGAGCCACGCGAACGCGTCGTGCTCGTCGTCGAGCGCCGGGTCGCCTTCGACCTCGGCCGCGAAGGCGGGCGCCAGGACCACGCGGTCGGTCGCGGGCTCGTAGTGCGCGTTGAGCGACGGCAACGCCCACAGGTGGAGGAGCCCAGCCCCCGGTCCCCAGCCGGTCTCCTCGGTCAGCTCACGGAGCGCCGTCTGGCCCGCCGTCTCGTCGCCCTCGATCTTCCCGCCGATCATGCGCCATCGGCCGGCATCCGAACGGCCCGCCGCGCGGCGGAGGACCAGCCACTCGGCGCCGCCCCGGCGGTAGGGGTAGACATCGACGGCGTGGGCGGAGAGCGTGGGCATGGCGGCAGCGGGGGCGGCCGAAACGGATTCCGGCGGCGCGGGTTCACGGCCCATGGACGACCGCATCTACCTCATCATCGCGGTGACCTTCTTCGGGTTCCTCGCGCTCGCGTTCATCCTGCTCTTCCCGGTCTGGCGGTTCATCCGCCGCCAGGAGCGCGTGGCCGACGACTGGACGCCCGACGCCATCGCCCGCCGGCAGACGGCGGCGCGTGCGGCCCCTCCGCCCGACGAGCCCGAGCCGCCGGCTTCCTAGAGACGCACCCACGGCCGCAACTGCTCGACGGTCTTCGCGCCGATCCCTTTGACCTCCGCCAGCTGATCGGCGCTGCGGAAGGGGCCGTGCGCGCGGCGGTACGCCACGATCCGCCCCGCCAGCGCGGGCCCGATCCGGGGCAGCCGCTGCAAGTCGGCCTCGGACGCCGTGTTGACGTTCGTCGGGACGGGCGGGGGCTTGCCGGATCGGCGCGGCGCGGAGGCGCGCTCGACGGCCGCATCCGCGACTTGGGCAGCGGTCGAGTCGCCCGCCGACTCGGGCTCGGCCGCTGGCGCCGCCAGCGCGAGCGGGGCCGCTGGCGTCGCGGCCGTGTCGGCGGCGACCGTGGCGAAGGCAGCGTCGGCGGCGGCGTAGAGGTCGGCCGGGACGGGCTGGGCGCGGCCCTGGACGTGCAGCGCGACCGCCCCGCCCAGGGTGGCCACGAGGACGGCCAGGGCCGCCGAGCCCTCGGGCCCGGTCAGCCCGACCCGGGTTTGTAGACGGTAGAGCCAGCGCATGGCGGCAGGGGAGGGGAACACCTAGACCCGGACGCCCCTCTCCGCATAACCTCGGGCCGTCAATTTCACGACCTCGGCGCGCGCCGAGTGCGCGCGCGAAGCGGGCTAAACTCATCGAAAGCGCAGAGCAGAGGCCCGCATCGGGGAGTAGGCTCCGGCAATACCGAAATCCCCTCCGATGAAATACATCTCCCTCGGCGACACCGACGAGATCGCTGCGTCCTGCCACCACCTCACGTTCGGGGGCACGGGCCTGATCCTGGACGCCGGCATGGACCCCGACAAGGACGGCTACGCGGCCGTCCCGCCGTTCGAGCTCTTGAAGTCGCGGCCGGTCGACCACGTCGTCATCACGCACGCCCACCACGACCACCTCGGCTCCCTCCCCGTCCTGTCGAAGGAGGTGCCGCACGCGCAGATCCACATGTCGCGCCCGACGGCGCTGCTGGCGGAGATGCTCCTCCCGTCGTCGGCGCGTCTGCAGAAGCGGCGGGTCCGCGAGGGGTCGACCACGACGGCGCCCGTCTTCGACGTCGAGATGGCCGAGGCGCTGAGCTACCTCTACGACACGCACCTGCTCGACACGCCGTTCGACCTGCGCGGCCACAAGGCCGAGGGGCCGCTCGCAGGGACCTTCTACCACGCCAGCCACGTGTTGGGCGCGGTCGGGCTGATGATCGAGGGCTACGAGAACGGCCAGCGTCGGCGGGTCTTCTACACGTCCGACACGAGCCTGCAGCCGCAGACCATCTTGCCCGAGGCCGATTATCCGGCGGGCCCGGTCGACGTGCTCCTGCTGGAGTCGACGCTGGGCGCCGACCCGGATGCGGAGACGACCTCGCGCAAGGCCGAGGAAAAGCGGCTCGGGCAGGCCATGGCCGACGTGCTGGAGGGCGGCGGCGTCGTGCTGCTGCCCGTCTTCGCCCTCGGCCGCAGCCAGGACATGCTGGCGCTCATCGACCGGTTCAAGCGGCGCGGCCTGCTCCCCGAGGACACCCCCGTCTACACCGCCGGCTCGATGCGCGGCGTCGCTGAGGTCTATGACAAGACGCGCGAGAGCACGCCCCGCATGGACCCCGACTTCGAGGTCTACGGCGTCGACCAGGAGCGCTACCCGCGCACGCAGAAGCGCAAGAACGAGGCGCTCGCCAAGCCGGGCATCTTCGTGCTCACCTCGGGGATGCTCTTCGAGCGGACCCCGTCGTTCGACCTCGCCCGCCAGATCGTCTCGGACTCACGGCACGGCATCTTCTTCGTCGGCTTCTCCAAGGAGGGCTCGCCGGGCGACCGGCTCCAGATTGCCGCCAGCAACGGCGGCTCGATGGTGTTCGACAGCGACGAGGGCCCGGTGTCCATCAAGGCCCGCATCGAGCGGTTCCGCTTTTCCGGCCACAGCCACCGCCAGGACCTCATCGCCGTCGTCGAGCACGTCAAGCCGCGCACCGTCGTGCTCGTCCACGGCGAGTCGGCGGCGAAGGCGTGGATGAAGGAGACCATCGAGCGCCAGCACCCCGACGTCCGCGTGATCGTGCCCGAGCAGGGCGAAGAGATCGAGCTGTGAGCAGGGTACAGGGTACGTGGTTCGAGGTACAGGCATGGGCTGGCGGGGCCCGTCGCGTACCCGGCACCGTGCACCTCGTCCCCACCCGCACCCGGTCTAGAGACTGACTACCGATGACCCCCGACCTCTCCGGTGACACCGGCTGGCAGCCGCTTGCGTCCTTCGCCACGGCGATGGGCACCGAGTCCTTCGTCTCGACCGACGACGACGGCGACCGGATCCGCGTCCGCTACTACACCGACGATGCCGGCCACGTCTGGGCGCGCGCGTGGTTCGGCCCCGGCGCCGAAGGGCCGCCCGGCCACGCGCACGGCGGCGCCCTGGCGGCCCTCCTCGACGAGGCGATGGGGATGGCCGCGCTCGCGTCGGGCCGCATCGTCGTCGCCGCCCGCATCGAGGTCGACTTCCGGGCGCTCGTGCCGCTGCGGCAGGTCGTCACCGCCGAGGTGGCGGTCGGCGAGGCGGTCGGGGTAAAGGTGCCCGTCCGCGCCGTCCTCCGCCGGGGCGACCGGGTGGTCTGCGAGTCGACCGGGCTGTTCGTCGAGGTGGGCACCGAGGGGATGGGCGAGGCCGCCGCGCGAGCGGGGAGGTAAGGCCGGGACCGCATCGCCCGTCGGGCGTAGTCCTGATTCCCTTCTCGCTCCGCATGACCTCCCATCTCGCCACCGCCGCCGACCGCTCCGCCGACTGGGCCCGCGCCCTCCCCTTCGAGCCCTGGCTCGCCGCCGCCGAAGACCTGGTCGAGCTGTGGACCTCCGCCTATGATCGCGCCCGCGTCTCCGACGACTTGGTCGCCCGCGTGAACGCCGTGCCGGGCACGTGGAAGCTCCTCGTGATCAGCGAGGACTGGTGCATCGACGCCACCACGACCGTCCCACCGCTCGCGCGCCTGGCCGCGCTCGCGGACGCGCTGGAGCTCCGCGTCTTGGACCGCGACGAGAACCTCGAGTTGATGGACGAGCACCTCACGAACGGCCGCGCCCGCTCCATTCCCGTCGCCATCCTCCTGGACCCCACCGGCACCGAGCGCGGCTGGTGGGGGCCTCGCCCGGCCGACCTCCAGGCGTGGTTCGAGGGCCCTGGCCAAGAGGTCGAAAAAGACGACCGGTACAAAGAGCTGCGCCGGTGGTACGCCCGCGACCGGGGCCAGAGCACGCTCGCGGAAGTCGTCGCGCTTGTCGAAGCCGCCAGCGGCTCCGGCGCCGTCGGCTAGGCGGGCGCCCCCCGCCGCCTGCGCACCCCATTCTCCGACAGGTCCGACCGATGCCCCTGACCCCGCCCCTCGCCGACGCCGACCACCTCGCCGGGCCTGACGACGCCCTCGTGACGCTCGTTCAGTACGGCGACTTTGAGTGCCCGTACTCGAAGGACGTGCACGACATCGTGCGCGAGATCCGCGACAAGCACCCGATGGGCGTGCGGTTCGCCTTCCGGCACTACCCGCTCCGCCCGCACCCGAACGCGCTGGCGGCGGCTGTCGCCGCCGAAGAGGCCGCGCGGCAGGGCGGCTTCTGGCTTCTCCACGACCGGATGTACGCCCACCAACTGACCTTGCGCCCGAGCGACCTCGCCGCCCACGCCGACGCGGTCGGACTGGACGGCGGCGCCGTGCGTCAAGCCGTCGACGCGAAGGAGGGCGCCGACGAGATCCTGGCCCAGAAAAAGCAGGCCGTCGCGGCTGGCGTCCGCACGACGCTCGGGCTGTGGATCGACGGCGAGTGGGTCGAGGAGGACGCCTTGGAGGAGGCGCTCGTCGAGCGCGTCATCAAGCCCCTCCACGCCGCCGGCCTCTAACCCCGGCCGACCTGCTGGCGCCAGCAGGTCATAAAAAGACGCCCGGCCTCGCGAGGAGACCGGGCGTCCAAGTCCGTCTGGCGGAACGCCGCGAGCGCTACTGCGCGGCGACGGTCGGGACCAACTCGATCGCGTCGTCCTCAACGTCCGCCGCGGCGGCGTCGCCGAGGTCGGCGTCCTCGAGCTCGAGGCGGTCGTCCAGCTCCGCCTCCACCACGTCGCCGGTGCCGGCGATGAGCGGGGCGATGACGAGCGCCACGACGGCGATCAGCTTGACCAGGATGTTGAGCGACGGGCCCGAGGTGTCCTTGAGCGGGTCGCCCACGGTGTCGCCGACGACGGCCGCCTTGTGGACGTCGGAGCCCTTGCCGTAGGTCACGCCGTCGAACGTGACGCCGGACTCAATGCGCTTCTTGGCGTTGTCCCAGGCACCGCCGGCGTTCGACTGGAAGATGGCCATGAGCACGCCCGTGACCGTCACGCCGACCAGCAGGCCGCCGAGCATGTTCTTGTCGTAGAACCCGACGGCGACCGGCACGACGACGGCGAGCACGCCCGGGAGGATCATCTCCCGGAGCGCGGCCTTGGTCGAGATGTCGACGCAGCGCGCGTGGTCGGCTTTGGCCGTGCCCTCGCGGAGCCCGGGGATCTCGGCGAACTGGCGCCCGACCTCCTTGATCATGTCGCCCGCGGCGCGGCCGACGGCGTTCATGGCCATGGCCGAGAACACGAACGGCAGCATGCCGCCGATGAGCACGCCTGCCAAGATGCGCGGGTCGGCCACGTTGATGGCCTCGATGCCCGCCTGCTGCATGAACGCGGCGAACAGCGCCAGCGCCGTGAGCGCGGCCGAGCCAATCGCGAAGCCCTTGCCGATGGCGGCCGTCGTGTTGCCGACGGCGTCGAGCAGGTCGGTCCGCTCGCGGACCTCCTCGGGGAGCCCGGCCATCTCGGCGATGCCGCCGGCGTTGTCCGAGATCGGGCCGTAGGCGTCGACGGCGAGCTGGATGCCCGTCACCGACAGCATGCCGAGCGCGGCGATGGCGATGCCGTAGAGGCCGGCGAACGAGAACGCGCCGACGATGGCGAGCGCCAGCACGATGGTCGGCAGGCCCGTCGAGTACATCCCGACGCCGAGCCCGGCGATGATGTTGGTCGCCGCGCCCGTCACCGAGGCCCGCGCGATGTCGGTCACCGGCTTCGTGTGGGTCGCCGTGTAGTACTCGGTGATGAGCCCGATCGCCGTGCCGGCCGCCAGGCCGATGACCACGGCGATGAAGACGCCGAACGACGTGTACGTGAACGTGCCCACGATGGGCGTCGTGGCCGTGAACTCGGCCGGCAGCATGTACGCGATGATGAAGTAGCTCAGGATGGCCATGAGCCCGGCCGCGCCGAACTCGCCGATGTTGAGCGCGCGCTGCGGGTTGCCGCCCTCCTTCACCTTGACGAAGAAGGAGCCGGCGATGGAGACCAGGATCCCGACCGCCGCGATGACGAGCGGGAGCATGACCGCGCCCAGCGCCATCCCGTCGGCGTCGATCAGGGCCGCCGCGAACGCCGCGCCGAGCACCATCGAACCGATGATGGAGCCGACGTACGACTCGAAGAGGTCGGCGCCCATGCCGGCCACGTCGCCGACGTTGTCGCCCACGTTGTCGGCAATCGTCGCCGGGTTGCGCGGGTCGTCTTCGGGGATGCCCTCGTAGACCTTGCCCGCGAGGTCGGCGCCGACGTCAGCGGCCTTCGTGTAGATGCCGCCGCCGACGCGCGCGAACAGCGCGATCGACGAGGCGCCGAGCGAGAAGCCCGCGAGCACGTTGAGCGCCCGCGTCACCTCCAGGCCGTCCAGGCCGGCGACCGTGTTCGTGTCGAACATGCCGGAGTAGACGACGAACAGACCGCCGAGGCCGAGCAGGCCGAGGCCGACGACCGACAGGCCCATCACGAGGCCGCCCGAGAAGGCGACGTTGAGGGCGCCGCCGAGCGAGGTCCGCGCGGCGTTCGTGGTGCGGACGTTGGCCTTGGTGGCCACGCGCATCCCGAAGAAGCCCGCCAGCCCGGAGCACAGCGCGCCGACGACGAACGAGAGCGCGATCAGCGGCGACGAGTCCTCGCGGCTAAAGTTGGCGAGGAACAGGAGGGCGGCCACGACGACGACGAAGACCGCCAGCACGCGGTACTCGCGGCGCAGGAAGGCGTTGGCGCCCTCCTGAATGTCGTTGGCGATCTCCGCCATGCGGTCGGTCCCGACCGGCTGGGCGTTGACCCAGCGGGAGCGGGTGAAGGCGTAGCCCAGGGCGATGACGCCCGCGAGGGGCACCATCAGGGCGAGAATGTTCGGGTCCATGGTGTAGGTGTGTGCGAGCGAGAGGCGGCGGTCGCGGCTTAGCGCCGGTTGTGCCGGTTCATGGCAGCGTCGAGCCCGTGTCGCGCGAACGTGAGCGACGCGTCGGCGGCGGCTTCGAGAGCCGCGTCGAGCGCGTCGCGTTCGTCGTCGTCGAACGGGGACAGGACGAAGTCGACCTGGCCGCCAGACGGGAAGCTATTTCCGACACCGACGCGCAATCGGGGAAACTCGGTGGATCCCAAGGCTTCGATGACGCTGCGGATGCCATTGTGTCCCCCGTGCGAGCCCTGTCCGCGGATCCGGAGCGCACCGAGGGGGAGCGCGAGGTCGTCGTAGACGAGCAGCATTTCGGCCGGGGAGAGGCCGTAGCGGTCGAGCAGCGCGCCGACCGCTTCGCCACTCCGGTTCATCCACGTCAGCGGCCGGGCGACGGCCACGACGGGCGCGGGGGCCTGGGGCGTCTCTGGGTCGGGCGGGAGCTGGGCCTCGGCGACGAACGCGCGCGCGGCCTCGGCGTCCAGCCCCACACCCAGCCGCTCCGCCAGCCGGTCGACCACCATGAACCCGGCGTTGTGGCGCGTGCCGACGTAGTCGGGCCCGGGGTTGCCGAGGCCCACGACGAGCCGGGTGGCCGCGAGCGCGGGCGGGGGAGGGGCGGTGCCGAAGAGGCGGGAGAGCCAGGACATGGGACGTCTTAAAACAAGCGTAGGGGCACGGCGGTGGGCCGTGCCCCTACGGGAGCGGATCGGGCGGAGGCTTAGGCCTCGTCGCCCTCGGAGTCCTCGCCGTCGGCGGGAGCCTCCAGGCCCTCAGCCATCTCGGTCGAGACGGCCTCGTCCTCCTCGACGACGACGACGCGCGGGACGGTCACCGTCGCGATCGTGCGCGAGAGCTCGGTCAGGATCTCGATGTCCTCGCCGAGGTCGAGCTCCTCGACGTGGATCGACTCGTTGACGTCCATCTTCGACACGTCGATCGAGATGTGGCCCGGGATGTCCTTGGGCAGGGCCCGGATCTCGAGCTCGTTGATCGGCTGCGACAGGATGCCGCCGGCCTTGACGCCGCGGGGGGCGCCCTCGAGGCGGATCGGGACCACCATCGTCAGCAGCTCGCCGGCGGTCAGCGCCAGGAAGTCGGCGTGGATCGGCGTGTCGGTGACCGGGTGGAAGTCGACGTGCTTGAGGATGGCCTCGTGGTCGTCGCCGCCGGCCGTGATCGCGACGCGGTAGGTCTCCGTGGTGAAGATGAGCGGGCGGAGCGCCAGCGTCTCGACCGAGAAGTGGACGGGCTCGGTGTGGGAGCCGTAGAGGACACAGGGGACGAGGCCCTCGCGGCGGACGGCCTTCGTGGCGGTCTTGCCGGTCTCTCGCGTCTGCGTGTCGAGCGTGATGGACTGCATGATATCGGGGTCGGGGTGCCGGCCGCACGACAGTACGCGGCCCGGAACCCGAAGCCTAGCCACCGATCGGGGGGCGCAACCGCGACAAATCTGAGAAGAGGCGCCCACTGGCGCGGGGTGGCGAACGTCCGAATCGAGCTCCCCTTTTCCCAGAGGGGAGGCTTGGCGAGGGGGGGGGCTGTTGGCGCACGCCCCCGCTGGCGCCGCGCCGGTCAGTCCACGAAGAGCGTCGAGATCGACTCATCCTTCTCGATCCGGTTGATGGCGTCGGCGAAGATGGGGGCGACCGAGATCACCTCCAGCTTGTCGATCCGGCGCTGGAGCGGCACCGTGTCCGTCACGATGAGCCGGCTCAGCGGGCTCGCCTCGATGCGGTCGAGCGCCGGGCCCGAGAGCAAGGGGTGCGTACAGAAGGCCTGCACGTCGAGGGCACCGGCGTCCGCGAGCGCGGTCGCGCCCGAGGTCAGCGTGCCCGCCGTGTCGCACAGGTCGTCAATCAGCAGGCAGTTCTTGCCCTCCACGGACCCGATGATGTTCATGACCTCGGCCACGTTCGCCTCCGGCCGTCGCTTGTCGATCAGCGCCAGCCCGGCGCCGAGCCGCTTGGCGTACGCGCGGGCAATCTTCGAGGCGCCCACGTCCGGCGCCACCACCACCAAGTTCTCGCGGAAGGCCCGCGCCGACTGGCCGTTTGTGATGGCGCCCTCCGCCAGCGTGTTCGCGTCCAGCCACTGCTCGAAGACCGCGCTGCCGTAGAGGTGGTCGACCGGGATGTCGAAGAAGCCCTGGATCTGGGCCGCGTGCAGGTCCATCGTCAGCACCCGGTCGACGCCGGACTGCTCCAGCATCTGGGCGATCATCTTGGCCGCGATGCTCACGCGCGGCTGGTCCTTGCGGTCCTGCCGGGCGTACCCGAAGTACGGGATCACCGCCGTAATCCGCGCCGCCGAGGCCCGCCGGGCCGCGTCGATCATCAGGAACAGCTCCATCCAGTGGTCCGCCGGCGGCGGCGTCGACTGGACGATGAACAGGTCGGTCCCGCGGATCGACTCCTCGTAGCGGACGTAGATCTCACCGTCAGAGAAGTTGCGCAGCGTGACGTTGCCGAGGTTCCACCCGCCGGCCTCGGCGATGCCCCGAGCGAGCGCCGGGTTTGAGCGGCCGGCGAAGATCGAGACGGGGAGGTCGGTCGGCACGGGGGCGGGGCGCTAAGGGTCCGGCGGGGCGTCCGGGCGGGACGCGGGGTTGCCCCAGGAGGATTCGAACCTCCACAACCACTTCCAAAGAGTGGGGTGCTGCCATTACACCATGGGGCAGACGCGGCACGGGCGGACCCGGCCGACAGTGCGAAACTACCGTCCGCCCGACCCTGCCGGCACCCCGACCTGCACGTCGGCGTTGGCGCCATCCCCTCTTGCCCCGCTCTTCATTGCCCGACCCCGCCCTCACCGCGCTGAATGGCGCCCCGTCTCCCGACGAGCGCGCCGCCATCGGCGTCCTCGGCGGGCTCGGCCCCTATGCCGGGCTCGACCTCGTCCGCGGCATCTTCGACGAGACCGACGCGGCCAGCGACCAGGCGCACCTCCCGGTCGCCCTCATCTCATACCCGAACCGCATCCCCGACCGCGCGACGTGGCTGGCGGACCCTACCGCCCCGAGCCCGCTCCCGGCCATGATGGCGGTCTTGCGTCGCTTGGACGACGCCGGCTGCGCGGTGGCTGGCGTCCCCTGCAACACCGCCCACGCGCCGGCCCTGTTCGACCGCCTGCGGGACGGGCTGCTGGCGGACGGCCGCGAGCTGGAACTGATCCACATCGTCGACGCCATCGTCGCGCGCCTCGCCGAGGTAGCGCCGGCTGCCACCACCATCGGCGTGCTGGCGACGACCTCGTCGATCGAGAACCGGCTCCACGAGATCGGGCTGGAGGCCGCCGGGCTCCATGCCGTCGTGCCCGACGCGGCGCACCAAGCGGCGGTGGAGGACGCGATCTACGGACCGACCGGCCTCAAGGCCGAGAGCACCCCGCCTCGCCCTGAGGCCCGGCAGGCGCTTCTCGACGCGGCCGACCACCTGATCGCGCATGGCGCCGAGGCCGTCATCCTGGGCTGCACCGAACTCCCGCTCGCCGTTCCCGAGCCCGACCGCGGCGGCGTTCCGTTCGTCAACTCGACGCGGGCTCTGTCCCGCGCGCTCATCCGCGCCAGTCACCCCGGAAAGCTCCGCCGCCCCTAGCGCGGTCGGGGCTGGTAGATCCCTGGCCTGGGGCGTGTGGACATTCACCCAGATCGGCTCGTGGGCCAGATTCCGCTGTCTCCGCGTCCCGATCGTCGTCCGGGGCTACGGCCCCGCACTCCTCACGCTCGTTGTGACGCCGAAATCGTGACCTCACGCGAGCCCGACCTCGCAAACGTCCACACGCCCCAGCGCGGCCCTCCCGTGTTTTCCCGAGCCGGAGATCCCCCTGTTCACAACCAAAGCGGCCCCACCCAGTGAAGGGCAGGGCCGCATGGCGGAAGGCCGACAGGGGCGCCGTCGGCCCCGAACGCCCGCCAGTCGTGGCGCGCGGTCGGCGCCTAGTAGGGGTCGTACGAGGGGTTCTCCAGCAGGAACCGGAACCGCTCGCAGTCGACCGGGAGCGACTCCACGCGGCGGTTGCGGCCGCAGCCTGGGCCCGGATCCTCCTTGTCGCACGCCGGCGACGCCGTGCCGCGGTTGCGGATCTGAAGGCTTGAGGCGCCAACGCCCTGGCTCAGGTAGTAGTCGTAAACGGCCTGGGCGCGCTGCCCAGCGAGGCCCATCCCGAGGCGGTCGCCCTCGGCCGTGTCCGTGAACCCGTCGATGAACACGCAGCAGGCCGAGTTCGAGAGCAGCAGCTCCACGTTCTCATCGAGCAGCATCCGCGCGCGGCGGTCGAGCGTGCCCGAGCCGTAGTCGAAGTACACCGGGTTGAGCTCCACCAAGTCGCAGACGAGCGGCTCGGGCTCCGGCTCCGGGCGGACCGGCGGCGGGATGTACCGCGGCGGCGGCGGGATGAAGTCCGCACGCGGTGAGCCCCCGAAGCCGAGCCGCAGCCCGCCCCCGATCAGCGCCGTGTTGAACCGGCCGTCGAAGTCGCTGTCGCCGTTCGGGTTCACCTCGCGGCAGTCCGGCAGTTCACCACCGTTCGAGCAGAAGGGCTGGCCCTCCTTCTTGATGCACGCCTCGTAGTTGTACGTCGAGGCGTTCACGTCACAGACGTCCGGGCCTGCGGACGCGTTGGCGATGGCCCGCGCCACCGTCGAGGAGCCGACGTCCGTCAGGCCGAACCGGTAGCTCGCCTCGGCGAACAACGCCAGGTTCCGGCTCACGCCGTACTCCACGCCCAGACCGACCGGGATCGCCAGCGCGGGCGAGTCCACGCGGTCGTCGCCGTCCGTCGGGAAGAGCGCGCTGAGGCCCGAGAACACGTAGGGCGCCAGGCGCCCAGCGCCCGGCCGCGTCACGTAATACAGCAGGTCCGCCTCGGCCAGGATCGACTCGCTCTGGAGGTACGGGTTCGTCCCCGCCAGCCCGTCATCGGCGCCGATGTTGACGAGCCCGCCCATCAGGCGGCCGTAGAGCTGGCCCGCCAGCGGGAACGTCAGTTCCGCGGTCACGCCGAGGTTCGTGTCGATCACGTCGCGCTGCGCGGCGGCGTCGCCGGTCAGGCGGTCGGGTCCGTCGTAGATGAAGGCGTGTACGCCCACACCGACGCGGACGCCGGGCATGCCGTCGTCGTAGTCGACGCGCTCGCCGTAGGGGGCGTCGTAGCCGTCGAGGCCGTTGTACACGGGCTGCGCCACGGCCGCCGAGGCGACGAGTGCGAGCACCGCGAGGAGAGTCAAACGAGTCATGAGTCCTGGGGAAGGGAGGGGGACGGGTCGCCGGGCAAGCCCCGAGCGGGCGTTCGGAGGGCTCATCTCCAAAAACCTGGCACAACTCAGGTACGCCGGGTTCAGCCTCGGAAACGGGGCTCGCGGGGTTCCATCTCTCGGGGATATAGCGCCGCGAGTACGCACAAAAAAAGGGGCGGCCCACCGGATGGTGGACCGCCCCAACGAGCCGAAGCTCAGAGCCGAAGGCTCAGATTAGAACCCGGCGCAGGACGACGGGATCGAGTCGGCGCGACGGGCACGGCTGTCGCCGGGGCCCGGATCCTCCTTGGAGTTCGCGTCCGGATCGACGCCGCGGCCGATGGCGCGGAGACGGTCCGCGTCAACACCCTGAGCGACGTAGTACTGGAGCACGGCGTCGGCACGGGCCTGCGAGATCCGCATGGCGTCGCCCGGCTCCGAGCCGTCCGAGTAGCCATTGATCGTCACGCAGACGTCCGGGCAGCGGCGCAGGATCTCGATGTTCTCATCGAGACGGCTGGCAGCATCCGCGGTCAGCGTCGTCGAGCCGTAGCCGAAGTAGACCGGGTTGAGCTCCGTGATGTCGGCGCAGTAGGAGTCGCCCACCGTCACCGTCATGGTGCAGGTGTCCGTCCCGTACTGGTTGGTCGCCGTGATCGTCACCGTGTAGGTGCCGGTCTCGGAGTAGGCGTGGCGGGCCGGGAGGGCCGTCGCCGTGGTGCCGTCACCGAAGTCGACCGAGACGCGGTCGGCGTCCGTCGCCGTCGCGTTGACCGTGACCTCCTGGCCAGCGTCCACCGTCATCGGCGTCACGCGGCAGCCAGCGAGGGCCGGCGGCGTCGGGGGCTCGACCACCGTCACCAAGCAGGACTCGGAGTCCTCCCCGCCCTCATTCATCACCATCGCGGTCACCGTGTAGGTGCCGGGGGCGCTAAACGTGTGCGAGGTCGTCATGCCGGAGCCGGTCGAACCGTCGCCCCACTGCCAGGTCGAGGTGACCGGGCGCGTGGCGTCGTCGTTGATCATCATCATGAACGAGCCGGACTGGCCGGCCTCGAGCTCCGCGGGGCACTCCAGGCTCAGGATCTCGGCCGCCGTGTACGGCGGGCGGAACGCGAACTTGAGGCCGCCACCGAGCGTCGCGAGGATGTCGTAGTCCGCGTCGTCGGCCGGGTTGCCGAAGGCGCCCGAGTCGGCGCCGTCAAGGGCGACGTCCGGGAAGACGACCGTCGACTGGCCCGCGAGGAAGAGCGAGAACTGCGGGGTCAGCGCGATGTCGAGGCCGAGGCCGACGACGGGGCCGAAGCCGTACACATCGTCCGTGCCGGCCTGGTTGCGCTCGTTCTCCGTGCCCTGGCCCGAGACGACGGCCGCGCCGAGCTCGACGAAGGGCGAGATCTTGGCGGAGTCGAACGGGAGGTAGCGGAAGAGCGCCTGGAGCTGGTAGGCCTCCTTGCCCTGGATGTTACCGGGGATGGTCTCGAAGGCGCTGATCCCGGCGTGGTACATGAAGCCGAGGCCCAGCGAGAGGTTCTCGTTGAACAGGTAGCCGAGCTCGCCGCCGACACCGAAGCCGGGGCTGTCGAAGCCGTCACCCGGGTCGGGGGTGGCGGTGCCGGGGTCGCCGTCAGTGTTGCCGTCCAGGTCACCGTAGTAGCCGGTGACGCCGCCGCGAAGCAGCACGTAGATGGACTCGCTGGGACGGACGACCTGGGCCTGCGCGGCGCCTGCGATCAGCAGGGCCATGCACCAGGGGAGGAGGAGGGAGAGACGTGAGGTCACGTTCATCTCGGGTCGAGATTGGGTCATGGAGAGGTGGGGTGGGGTGAGGAGATCCTCGGCGGTCGGCCGTGGAGGGGGGGGGAGGTTTGAGAGCGAAACCGCGAGACGACGGGCGCTCAGCCCGGCCCCTCAATGTCCGGCGCCGGCACCCATAGGTGCAAGCGCACGAATCGCACGGTCCACTGGGAGAGGGGAGCCCCCTCCGCTGTGGTCGTGCCACGAGGCGGTCGATCGGGGGATAAACCAGCGACGACCCGGGCGGGTTCCACGCCAGGGCCGTCGGGTGGTCGGCCCGCAGCGAGCGGGCCGGGCAGGCGCGGGCCGCGCCAGGGGGCGCGCTACGCGCTCAGCGTGCCGACGTGGCGCTCCAGCTGGCCCTTCGTGCGGGCGGCCTGGTTCGGGTGCAGCACGCGGCGGCCCGAGAGGCGGTCGAGCTGCGCCTTGATCTCGTTGAGCTTGGTCTCAGCCACGGCCGGGTCCGTCTCGGCCTGGAGTTCCTTGATCAACGTGCGCACGCGGACCTTGTGGTAGCGGTTGCGGAGACGGCGCTTGGCATCCTGGCGAACGCGCTTGGCGGCGGACTTGTGCTGCGGCATAAGAGGCAGGGCCGGCCGAGCCGGCAGAGGACCGCGCATCGGCGGTCGGTCGTCGGGGAGTCCCCTGGAAGGGGGCAGAGCCCGCTAAGTTAGTCTGCGCCCTCGCAGTCCGTATGCAGATGCCACGAACAAAACCGCCCCTCCGAGCCCGCCTGGGCCCATTCCGCCTGTGAAGGACCTCCTCCGCGACCTGTTCTCGCACCCGGGCGTCGCCCGGACCGTCATCGTGCTCGAGCCCGACACGATGAGCACGCCCCGTCAGTACGAGGTCCGCCCCGGCACCGCGCTCTATGCGGGCGTCATCGTCGTCGTCGGGCTCGGGGCCCTGCTGGTCGCGGCCATCGTCCTGACGCCGCTGCGGGGGCTCATCCTGGGGCCCGGCACCGGCGAGCTTCGGGGCGTCGCCGAGACGAACGCCAGCCGCGCCGAGGCGCTCGAGGACTCGCTGGCGATCCAGTATCAGCAGATCGCCCAGCTCCGGGCGCTGATTACGGGAGAGATGGACGCGCTCGCCGACGCCGACCTCGACCCGTCGTCGTTCTCATTGCCGGAGCCGTCTGACACGCCGGTGCGAGCCTCGCCGACACCTGCTGGCGACGACCACGTCCAGCCGGCGCTCTCCCTCGAGACGCTCGGCCCGGCCACCGACGGCGGCGACACGCCCGCCGCCCGGGCCTACCTCGCCAGCCTCCGTCTGCCCGCTCTGCCCCCCGTCGACGGCGTCGAGTCCCGCGGCTTCGACGCTACGCGGGGCCACTTTGCGCTCGACCTCGCCGCCCGCAAGGGATCGCCCGTGCACGCGTTTGCCGACGGGCACGTCGTCTTCGCGGACTGGACACAGGACGGCGGCCTGACGATCGCGGTCCAGCACGCCGACGGCTACCTTTCGGTGTACAAGCACAACGGACGCCTGCTCCGGCGCGTCGGCGACCGCGTCGGCGCACGGGAGACCCTCGCCCTCAGCGGCGACACCGGCGAGATCACGTCGGGCCCGCACCTCCACTTCGAGGTCTGGCGCGATGGGCTCGCGCAGGACCCCGCCACGCTGCTCATCTCGCCCTAGACGGGACCCCGGCGACCGTACGTACCGTCTCTTAACTCAGCGCGCCCCGGCTCAGGCTGCGCTCCTCCACCGCCCCGCACCACGATGGCCCTCTTTCGAGCCGCCGACGATTCCATGGCCAAAACCCGCCCCTCCGCCCCCGTCAACGCCGCCGATCAGCACAACATTATCGGAGCCTCGACGACGGTCGAGGGCACCTTGCGATCGTCGGGCAACGTCAACATCTCCGGCACCGTCGACGGGAACGTCGAGGTGGAGGGCCGGACGATGGTGATGGCGGGCGGCACCATCGAGGGCGAGCTGGCATCGACCAGCGCCGAGGTCGCGGGCGTCGTCAAGGGGCGCGTGACGATCAAGGAGCGCCTGGTGCTCAAGGCCTCGGCCGTCGTTGAGGGCGACATCCGCACGGGCAAGCTCATCGTCGAGGACGGGGCCACCTTCAACGGCCAGTGTCACATGGGCGCCGACGTGCCCTCTCGCGTTGCCTCAGGCGACCGGCCGGCACGGTCCGGCGGCTCGGCCGTCGTCGGTACCGTCGGCGACGCCGCCTAGCCATGGCCCGAAACAAGGACCCCTGGGCGGACCGCCCCGACCGCTTCGACCGCGCAGACCGAGAGTGGCGCGAAAAGTGGGTCGACAAGCCGCCGGACGACGAGGACGACGCGGCGGCCGACCTGCCCGACGACTACCGGAACGAGAAGGTGACGGCCGGGCGCGTCAGCGATGCGTACGGCGACGGCATGCTGGCGGCCGGCCCGCATCTCGGGTTCGGAATGCAGCTCGCGGCGGCCATGGTGTTCTTTGTCGGTCTGGGCATCGTCGTCGATCGCTATTTCGGCACGACGCCGTGGGGCGTGCTCGTCGGCGCCGTGCTCGGGATGATCGGCGTGTTCGCCATGGTCATCCGACTGGCGCGGGAAGCGGATGGGGGCAAGGGGGGCGGGACAAGGGGCAAGAGGGTGTAGGGAGGCCCGTGGTGGCGCTTGGCGTGGGGGCGGATGCGGTGGGGTGCGGCCGTGGCGGAGCCGGTGCAGCCGGTCCCGAGATCGCCGGAGAGGTCCCCCTGTCTCCCGTCCCGAACCTCGTGCCCTCCCAGGCCGCTTTGCCCCGTCTTCACCCCGCCTTGAGGGCACCTCGATAGTGGCCATCCTAGCTTCTTGTCCACCCGTTGCGGGCCGTCCCCGCGTCCCCCGTCGTCCCCCCGATGAGCCTCCTCGCAAGCCTCCTGCTCGGCGCACTCCTGGGTGTGGCGTATACGGCGGCGGCGCTGCTCGTCGCTCGGCGGGCCTCGGCGGTCGCCGACGGCAACAAGGTGTTGCAGATGGTCCTGGGCGGGATGCTCGCCCGGATGGCCCTGATGCTCGCCGCCTTCGCCGCGATCCTCGCGCTCGTCCCCGTCCAGCGTGGGCCGTTCGTGCTCGGGCTGGGCGTCGTGTTCGTGATCGGTCTCGTCGTGGAAGTCTTCTTCGTCCTCGGCCGCACGGCCGCCACCCCCGGCTCCTGATGCGGATGCTCCGCCCGCTGTTCGTCGCCCTCGCGCTGCTCGTCGGCTTCGCGCCCCCCGCGCTGGCCGCCGGCGACGGCGAGAAGCTCGACGCCGTCCACCACACGTCGGATGGGTACTACCTCGACTTCTCGCCCATGGGCAAGATCGAGATGCCGCGGCTGTTCCTGACGCGCCGCGCCGACGGCTCGATCGGGCTCGACGCCTTCGGGTCGTCGACCGCCGCCGTCGCCTCGGGCCTGTACGCGATCGAGCGGGACGGCGAAGGAGGCCACGGCGCAGGCGACGCCGACGGCGCGGCCGAGCACAGCGGTGAGGACGGGGGCGAGAGCCTCACCGAGGAGTTGTTGGAAGCCAACGCCGAGGAGATCCTTGGCGAAAGCGTCGAGGCCGAGGCGCCGTACGATGCCCACCTGGTGGCCACGGATGGCCAGGTCATCATCGACCTGAGCCTGACGCGGCACCTTGTCTTCGCTTTCCTCGCCTCGCTGCTCTTGCTGGTGCTGTTCCTGCCGGTCGCAGGGAAGTACAAGCGGGGCATCGGCCGGACGTCGGCGCCCCGGGGGGTGATCCAGAACACGCTGGAGACGCTGGTGATCTACATCCGCGACGAGGTGGCCAAGCCGAACCTCGGGGACAAGACCGACAAGTACCTCCCGTACCTGCTGACGGTCTTCTTCTTCATCCTGGCGTGCAACCTGCTCGGGCTGGTCCCCTTCGGGGCGACGGCCACGGCCAACATCACCACGACGGCCGTCCTGGCGATCCTGACGTTCATCGTCACGCAGTTTGCCGGGACGAAGGACTACTGGGGCCACATCTTCAACCCGCCCGGGGTCCCGATGATCGTCAAGCCGATCCTGATCCCGATCGAGATCCTGGGCCTGTTCACCAAGCCGTTCGCGCTCGCGGTCCGGCTCTTCGCCAACATGACGGCGGGGCACCTGGTGATCCTCAACCTGCTCGGGCTCATCTTCATCATCGGCGGGATGAGCGAGACGGCGGGCTACCTCACCTCGGTCCCGGCCGTCTTGCTGACCGTCGCGGTCTACTTCCTGGAGATCCTGGTCGCCTTTATCCAGGCCTACGTGTTCACGATCCTGAGCGCCCTCTTTATCGGGATGGCGACGGCCGAGCACGAGCACGACCACGACCACTCGGAAGACCACGGCCTGACCGTCCACGACCTCGCGGTGTCGACCTCGAACGGCCAGACCCCGCACAAACTGCACGACCGCACGGTCGGCACGGAGGCGACGTTCGCCTAGAACGCGCCTCGCTCTCCCGCGGCTCCGGCCGCGACTTTCCCGGGCCCTCGCCCACCCTGACCTCACCCAACCCCCCAATCCCATGGAGTCTGTCGCTCTTGGTTACCTCGGTGCCGGCCTCGGCGCCGGCCTCGCCGTCTTCGGCGCCGCCTACGGCATCGGCCGCCTCGCCGCCGCCGCCCTCGAGGGCTCGGCCCGTCAGCCGGAGGCCTCCGGCGACATCCGGACCACGATGATCATCGCCGCCGCCCTCATCGAGGGTGCCGCGTTCTTCGGCCTGATCGTTTGCATCCTGATGGCGATCAAGTAGTGCGGCGGGCTGCGCACGCGTAGCCCGACCACTGCCTCGCCCGGGACCCCCTGCCCCGTCGGACCGCCGACGGGGCAACCGGGCACTCAATCCCTCAACCCCTGCCATACCGATGGTCGCTTTCGTCCTCGCTGCCGATCTGCTGACGCCCAACGCTGGGCTGGCGATCTGGATGCTGATCGCCTTCCTCATCGTGCTCTTCGTGCTCTCGAAGTTCGCGTTCCCGGCTATGCTCGACGGGCTCAAGGAGCGCGAGAAGACCATCGAGGACTCGCTCGCCCAGGCGGAGCGGGCCAACGCCGAGGCCAAGGCGCTCCTCGCTCAGAACGACGAGGCCCGCCGCGACTCCGAACGCCAGGCGCAGACCATTCTGCGTGAGGCGAAAGAGCAGGCCGATTCGCAGCGCGCCGCCGACGTCGACAAGACCAAGGCCGAGATCGCTCGCTTGCAAGAGTCGGCCCGTGCCGACATCGAGCGCGAGAAGCTCCAGGCGCTCGCCGAGCTTCGCCGCGAGGTCGCCACGCTGGCCGTCGCCGGTGCCGAGAAGATCTTGTCCGAGAAGATCGACGGCCCCGAGCAGAGCCGACTGGTCGACCGTTTCATCGCCGACCTGCCTCAGAACTAGTCCTCGGTTGATGGTTGTCGGTGATCGGAGCGATCCGACTGACAACCGACGACCGATAACCGACAACTCCATGGACCCCGTCGCCCGACGCTACGCCCAGGCCCTCACCGAGGAAGCCCAGGCCACCGACCAGCTCGATGCCGTCGACGCCGACGTGGCCGTCCTCACGGACGCGCTCGACGGCTCGCGTGAGCTGCGCCAGCTGCTCGCCAGCCCGATCGTCTCGCGCGACAAGAAAGGCGCCGTCCTGACCCGTCTGCTCGACGGCAAGGTGGGCGACCTGACGGCCCGCTTTGTGCACATGCTGGTGTCGAAGCAGCGCGAGGGCGACCTCGCGACGGTGCTCGCCGCCTACGGCGCCCTCCGCGACGAGCGGACGGGAACGGTCGAGGCGCGCGTGCGCACGGCCAAGCCGCTCTCGGCCGACGAGGCCGACCGACTCAAGAAGGCGCTCGAAGCCCAGGCCGGCGCCGCCGTCCGCATGGACCTCAGCGTCGACCCGTCGCTCATCGGCGGCATGGTCGTCCGCGTGGGCGACGTCGTCTACGACCAGAGCGTCACGCATCAGCTCGAGACCTTGCGCGGCCAGCTCATCGAGCGCGCCGCGGTCAGCTTCAACTAAGGGGCTCGGTGCTCGGCGACGCGCCGACGACCGACCCGACACCCGATCCCCGAACCCGACAATCGAACCATGGCAACTGCGATCCGCCCCGACGAAGTGACCGCCGTGCTCCGCGAGGAGCTGGGCAACTTTAGCTCCGAGACCGACACCTATGAGGTCGGCACCGTGCTCCAGGTGGGCGACGGCATCGCCCGTCTCTACGGCCTCTCCAAGGTCCAGGCCGGCGAGCTCATCGAGTTCCCCAAGTCCGGCGTGACCGGGATGGTGCTGAACCTCGAGGAGGACAACGTCGGCGCCGTGCTCTTCGGCAACGCGAACTCCGTCGTCGAGGGCGACGAGGCGCGCCGGACCGGCCGCATCGCCTCCATCAAGGTGGGCGAGGGCATGCTGGGCCGCGTCGTCGACCCGCTCGGCAACCCGGTCGACGGCAAGGGCCCGATCGCGGGCGAGACCTTCGAGATGCCCATCGAGCGCAAGGCGCCGGGCGTCATCTACCGCGAGCCGGTCACGGAGCCGCTCCAGACGGGCATCAAGGCGATCGACGCGATGGTCCCGATCGGCCGCGGTCAGCGCGAGCTGGTCATCGGCGACCGCCAGACGGGCAAGACGGCCGTCTTGCTGGACACCATCCTGTCGCAGAAGACGACGCATGAGCCCGGCGGCAAGCCGGTCTACTGCATCTACGTGGCCATCGGCCAGAAGGCGTCGACGGTCGCCACGCTCCAGGCCGCGCTCGAGCGCTACGGCGCCATGGAGTACACGGTCATCGTCAACGCCCCGGCGTCGGCCCCGGCCCCGCTCCAGTTTATCGCGCCGTTCGCCGGTGCCTGCATCGGCGAGCTGTTCCGCGACACGGGCCGCCACGCGCTCTGCATCTACGACGACTTGTCGAAGCAGGCCGTGGCCTACCGCGAGGTGTCCCTGCTGCTCCGCCGCCCGCCGGGCCGCGAGGCGTACCCGGGCGACGTGTTCTACCTCCACTCGCGGCTCTTGGAGCGCGCGGCCAAGATCACGGCCGACGACACGATCGCGAAGGGCATGAACGACCTGCCCGACAGCCTCAAGGGCATGGTGAAGGGCGGCGGCTCGCTGACGGCGCTGCCGGTCATCGAGACGCAGGCCGGTGACGTGTCGGCGTACATCCCGACGAACGTGATCTCGATCACGGACGGCCAGATCTTCCTCGAGTCGAACCTCTTCAACGCGGGTGTCCGCCCGGCCATCAACGTCGGCGTCTCCGTGTCGCGCGTGGGTGGCAACGCCCAGATCAAGGCGATGAAGAAGGTCTCGGGCACGCTGCGCCTCGACCTGGCGCAGTACCGCAACCTGGAGGCGTTCGCCAAGTTCGGCTCCGACCTCGACCCCGCCACGCAGCGCCAGCTCAACCGTGGCGCGCGGCTCGTGGAGGTCCTCAAGCAGGGCCAGTACGACCCCGTGCCCGTCGCCGAGCAGACGGCCATCATTTACGTCGCCGGCCAGGGCCTGATCGACGCCGTGCCGGTCGAGAGCGTCCGCGCCTTCGAGGCCGACTTCCGCGAGGCGCTGCGTCTCAAGCACGCCGACGTGCTGGCGGCCGTCACGTCGACGGGCAAGATGGACGACGCGGCCGTCGCGGCGTTCACGCAGGAGGCGACGGATCTGGCGGCGCAGTACACGGCCTAGAGGGACTACGGGGACGTGGGGACTGGGGACTATGGGTCTTCGGGCCCCGTCCTCGGCCTCCCAGTCCCTCCAGTCCCTATCCCCTCAGTCCCCGCAAGCCATGGCGAGCCTCAGAGACATCCGCAGCCGGATCGGCTCGGTCAAGAACACGCAGCAGATCACGCGCGCCATGAAGATGGTGGCGGCGGCCAAGCTGCGGAAGGCCCAGGAGCGCATCTTCTCGGCGCGGCCGTACGCGTTCAAGATCCGCGAGATGATCGGGCACCTGCGCGCCCGGCTCGACGTGGCCACGCACCCGCTCTTCCAGGAGCGCGAGGCCGTCGACGGCGCGCTCCTGATCGTGGTGACGAGCGACCGCGGGCTGGCGGGCGCGTTCAACGCCAACCTCCTGAAGGTGGCTGAGGCCACGATCGCCGAGCGGTTCGCCACCCAGCGCGACGCCGGGACGCTCAAGATCCTGGCCGTCGGGCGCAAGGCGCACGAGTACTTCGGCAAGCGCGGCTTCGACCTCATCGGCGACTACCAGGGCGTCTTCAACGACCTCAAGTTCCCGCTCGCGGGTGAGGTCGTCGACCTGGCGGTCGAGGGGTTCCTCGATGGGGAGTGGGACGTGGTGGAGGTCGTGTACAACGAGTTCCAGAACACGATCTCGCAGAACCGCGTGGCCGAGCAGCTCCTGCCGATCCCGGCGGAGACCTTCTTCACCCCGGTGATGGAGGGCGACGCGGCGCTCGACACGGACGCGGACGAGGCGGGCGACGTGGAGTACCTGTTCGAGCCGTCGGCGGAGGCGCTGCTGGAGCGGCTGATCCCGGAGTACCTCCAGTACCAGCTGTGGCGCGCGCTCCTGGAGTCGAACGCCTCGGAGCAGGGCGCGCGGATGGTGGCCATGGACAACGCGACCACGAACGCGGGCGAGCTCCTCAAGGACCTCAAGCTGACCTACAACCGGGTCCGCCAGGCGGCGATCACGACCGAGATCATCGAGATCTCGTCGGGCGCCGAGGCGCTGTCGGCCAAGTAGCGGACGCGCTCCGTCTCGACGTTGACCGCCCCAGCTCACGCGAGCCGGGGCGGTTCTTTCTTGGGGTGGGCTCCAACCCGCCAGCCTTCCACCCCGCGCAGGCGCGGATCCATGCGCCGCCACTCGGACGGCGCCTCCGCAGCCCCCGACTCTCTCCTCATCCCTCTCCCGGCGGGGAGAGGGGACACGTTGCCGCGTAGGGCGTGGGCCGCCAGGCTCCGCCGTCGGGATATTGGGGCCCGTTCGCCATTCGACGCATGGACATCTTGGTACTCGGCGCTGGCGTGTCAGGGCTCTCGGCGGCGCTCCGGCTGCTGGAGGCCGGACACGCCGTCGAGATTCGTACCCGAGACCTGCCCTCCGAGACCGTGTCCGCCGTCGCGGCGGCGATCTGGTACCCGTACCGCGCCGATCCAGTGGAGCGCGTGCTGGGGTGGGGGGAGGTCAGCTTGCGGGCGTTCACCCGACTCGCCGACGACGCCGCGACGGGCGTGGTGATGCGCGACGGGGTAGAGGTTTTCCGCGAGCTCGTGGGAGATCCTTGGTGGGCGACGGCAGTCCCCGGGTTTCGCCGGGCGGCGGCGGCGGAGCTCCCCCCCGGCTACCGAGACGGCTACGCGCTGCGGCTTCCCGTCATCGACATGTCGGTGTACCTCGGGTGGCTCGTCGGACAGGTCGAGGCCGAGGGGGGGCGGCTGGTGCGCGGGGCGGTCGCGAGCCTGGACGAGGTCCGGGGCGTGGCGGGTACGGTCGTGAATTGCACGGGGCTGGCGGCTCGCGAGGTCGTGGATGATCCGGTGGTCTACGGCGTGGGGGGCCAGATCCAGATCGTGCGCGCCCCCGGCGTCACGCGGTTCCTGATCGACGATGCCGGGCCGACGTACGTGATCCCGCGCGTGTCCGACGTGGTGCTGGGGGGCACCGCCGACGAAGACGTCGACCACGCGACTGTGGAACCGGCCGTCGCGGCGGCCATCCGCGCGCGGTGCGTGCGCGTGGTGCCGGAGCTGGCCGGCGCGCCCGTGCTGGCGGACCGCGTCGGGATCCGACCGTGCCGGCCGACGGTGCGGCTGGACGTGGAGAACGTCGGCGGCACGCGCGTCATCCACAACTACGGGCACGGTGGCTCCGGCGTGACGCTGTCGTGGGGGTGCGCCGAGGAGGTGGTGCGTCTCGTCTGAGCGACGGCACGAGGAGAGGGGTGCCCGCGCCGCTGGAACGGCCTGCGTCCGGGCGCTTGCGTGGCGGGCGCTGTGAGGCCGGATCTCAGAGGACGGTGCCGGTGGCTAGCGCCAGCAGGAGGCGCTCGAAGCGGGTGGTCACGGCGAGCACGGCGGCGTCGGTGCGGGAGGCGGTGAGGCGGGTACGGAGCTGGGAGACGGCCTGGAGGGTGGTGGTCCCGGCATCGTAGCGGGCGCGCTCGGCGGCGAGCGCGGTCTCGGCGGCAGCGACGCGGGCGGACGCCAGCGGGAGCATCTCGGCGAGGGCGTCGAGACGCACGCGGGAGGTCTCGACGTCGAGCGCGGCGGCGCGGCGGGCGTCGGCGGCGTCGGCACCGAGGGCGGAGGCGCGGGCCGTCGCCTGTCGGACCTGGGCGCGGGTGGCGCCCCGGTCGAGGAGGGGGACCGAGACGCGCAGGCCGAGCGAGCCGGCCCGGTTGTCGGACAACTGGCCGCCGAAGGGGTTGGCGGCGGCGCTGGTGAAGCCGGTCCCCACGGAGGCCGCGAGCGCGATGCGCGGCAAGCGGCTGGCGTGGGCGGCGCGGATGTCCGACCGAGCAGCGGCGGTGGCGGCGTCGGCGGCGCGGATGTCGGGGCGGGTGCGCAAGGCGTCGGTGACGAGGGCCTCGGTGGGGGGGAGAGGCGTGGGGTCGGCTGCTGGCGGAGCCGGGAAGGCGTAGGTGCCGGCCGGGTCGAGACCGAGCAAGCGGACGAGTCCGGCACGAGCCAGAGCCAAGTCGCGCGTGGCGAGCACGACGGCCGTCTGGGCGGCGGCGACGCGCTCGGCCTGCTCGGCGGTCTCCGATGCGGGGCGGGCGCCGAGGGCCACCTGGGCGGCGACCTCGTCCGCGAGCCGGGCTTGCGCGTGGGCCTCGGCCTCGGCTACCTCCCGGGCGGCTCGCGCCTGGGCAACCGCGAGGTAGCCGCGGACCGTCTCGGCCGCCGCCGCGTGCGCCGCGCGCTCGCCACCGAGCCGGGCCGCCAACAGCGCCGCCGACGCCGACCGAGCGCGCGACCGGGCCTCGAACCCGTCGAACACGACGACCTCGGCCGCCAGCCCCGCGTCGATGGACTCGATGGTGGCCTGGGTGAGGGCGCCGGTCGTCTGGTCGAACGCGAGACCGTAGCGCTGGCCGCCGCCGCCGTACGCCGACAGCGCGGGCCGGCGACTGGCGCGGACGGCGTCGAGCGAGGCCCGCGCGCCCTCGGCCTCGGCCGCCGCGCGGAGGACGGCGGCCGAGTGGACGCGGGCGAGGCCCAGCGCCTCGCCCAGCGGGACCACGCGCTCGGCGGGCTGGGCGCTCACGCCGACGGCGAGCAGCAGGAAGAGGAGGGCGGCGCGCATCGTCTACTGGGCGTGGAGCGTGGTCTGCGCGTCGGCCAGCGGGGCGAGGAGGGCCGCCGTCGCGGGCGCCGCCTTCCAGTCCGCCCACGCGGACACGGAGTCGAACCCGAAGGTGGCCTCAACGCGGGCCCGCTCGCCCTGGGAGGTGGCCTCGAGCCCGACCAGCGCCCCGTCGTCGGCGAGGCGGACGAGCACGGCGTCGAGGCGGTCGGTGGGGACCGTGGCGTGGATGGTGTACCGGGCCATCGACAAGGAGCGGGTGTCGCGGAGGTCGACGTTCTCGCCGGGGTCCCAGAGGGGCGAGACGGTGTCGGGGCGCGGCTGGCGCTGCATCGCGTCGCGGCGGTGCTCGCGCCAGCGCTGGTTGGCGGTCGCCATCTGGGAGACGACGTGCGTCGGGACGTCGCCGGCGGACAAGGGGCGGAGCGACCACGCGCCAGAGTCGCCGAGGACGACGACGGCGGCGGGCTCCCCGCCGTGCGGCGTGGCGGTGGCCGAGGACATCCGGACGCCGCTGTCGGTCTTGGACAGGACGACGGTCTGGGCGACGGCGGGCGCCGCACACGCGAGGGCGAGGAGGAGGGGGAGGATGCGGAGGGTCATGGGAGGGAGGGTGGGTAGTGAAACAGGGGGTGGGGACGGGAAGGAGGGAGGGTCTCGCCGCTGCACTACTCGGTGCGCAAGGCGGTCGTCGGCGAGATGCGCGCGGCGCGCGCGGCCTGGACGCCGACGACGGCGAGCGCCAGCAGGGCCGTCAGGGCGATGGCCCCGACGAAGAGGAGGGGCGAGAGGGGCGCGCGGTAGGCGAACCCCTCCAGCCAGGTCCGGACGGCGAGCACGGCGGCGGGGACGGCGACGACGGCCGCGAGCGCCAGCAGCACGGCGTACTCGCGCGAGAGCAGGGCGACGACCTGCCCCACGGACGCGCCGAGCGCCCGGCGGACGCCGATCTCCTTGGTCCGCCGCTGCGCCGTGTACGCCGCCAGCCCGACGAGCCCGAGGCACGCCACGATGACGGCGACGAGCGCGAAGCCGCCGAGCACGCCCGCCAGCCGGCGCTCGGACGCGTACATCTCGGCGACCGTGTCGGCGAGCGGAGCCGGCTCGAAGGGCTGGTCGGTGCCGAGGCGGTCCCAGCCCTGGCGGAGCGCGGCGAGCCCCTCGGCCTGGCGGCCGGGCTCGAAGCGGACGAGGACGGACCGGTACGACTTGGGGTAACCCCACGCCGCGTTGTCGGCCGCCTCGTGGATCGCGGCCGGCTCGACGGCCGTGCGCCACGACTCGAACCGGAAGTCGCGGGCGACGCCGACGACCTCGAGCTCGGCGTTCGCCTCGATCGTCCGCCCGATCGCGGCCTCGGCCGAGGGCCAGCCCATCGCGTCGACGAACGCCTCGTTGACGACCGTGGCCGCCTCGCCGTCGAGGACGGGGCGCCCGGCGACGAGGTCGAGCCCGAGCACGTCGGTGTAGCCGGCTTCGGCGTCGAGGTTGGCGTACATGATGAACTCGTCCGGCCGGTCGTCACCCAGGGGGATGGAGAACCGGCAGCAGACGGCGCCCGGGTACGAGGTCGCCGTCGTGGCCGCGGCGACGTGGGGGCTCTGGCGGACCACGTCGAACGCGGCCTCCCACGGGACGCCCGGGCCCCGGTCGGGCTTGAGGGGGATGGCCACGACGCCCTCGGCCTCGAAGCCCAGGTCCGCCTCGCTCGCGTAGTCCACCTGGCGCAGGACGGAGCCGGTCGCGGCGATGAGTCCGATGGCGACGGCGAACTGGACGGCCACGAGCCCGCGCCGGAGGGTATTGCGCGAGGGCTTCCCGCTCCGCGACGAGGCGCCCCGGAGCACGGACGCGGGGTCCAGCCGCGCGAGCCCGGCGGCGGGGTACGCGCCGGCCAGCAGCCCCACGACGACCGACGCCGCCAGCACGGCGATCACGAACGGCGCGTCGAGGTCGGCCGCCCGGAGGTCGGTCCCGAACCCGGCGTTAAAGGCCGGGACCGCGAGCGCGGCGACGACGAGGGCCGCCAGACCGGACAGGACGGTCAGCACGACGGCCTCGGCCAGGAACTGCGCGGCGACGGCTCCGCGCCCGGCGCCGAGCGCCTTCCGGACGCCGACCTCGCGGGAGCGCCGCGCCGCCCGCGCCGTCGCCAGGTTGACGTAGTTGATCAATCCCAAAAGCAGAACGAGCGCCGCCGCCGCGGAGAACAGGGCGAGGTAGGCCGGGTCGCCCAGAAAGCCGTCGGCCCGGTTCAGCTCCGAAAGCCGGTAGTAGATGAGCGGCACGGCGAAGTAGCGCTCCGGGTCGTGCCCGGCGTCGAGCGCGGCCTGGGTGCGGGGGGCGACGGCGGCGGCCATCTGGGTGTCGAAGGCGGCGGTCGTGGTGCCGGGCGTCAAGCGGGCGGCCGTCTGCCACTTCCGCATGCCCCAGCTGTCCGGCGCGCGGTCCGACTCGGACAGCTCGGCCGTCGGCAGGAGCACCTCGAACCGGACGCTCGACGTCCGGGGCGGGTCGGCCACGACGGCGGCGACCTCCACGTCCTGGGTGTCGCGCTGGGCCTCGGCGCGGAACGGCTGGCCGAGCGCGCCCGCGACGCTCCCGAAGAGCCGCCGCGCGCCGCTCTCGCTCAGGACGGCCTGGCCCGGGCCCGCGAGCGCGGCCGCCGGGTCTCCGGCGACGGCCGGGAAGTCGAACACGTCGAAAAAGTCGGCCGAGGCGAACATCACGTCGGCCTCGTCGATGCGCTCGCCCGGCCGCAAGATCGGCGTCGTGCTGGCCCGCATCGACATGACCGTGGCGGCCTCGACGCCCGGCGCCGTCGCCGCGGCGAGGTGGACGGGGTACGACGAGGACACGCTCTGGTCGACTTCCTGCCCGAGCCGGCTCTCGACGCCGACGAGCACGAGCCGGTCGGCGTTGTGGTGGAAGCGGTCGAACGAGAGCTCGGCGCGGGCGAACAGGGCGATCAGCGCGCAGCACGCCAAGGCGACCGTCAGGCCGACGCCGTTGAGGGCGGCGTAGCCGGCGTCGCGGCGGAGCGCGCGGAGGGCGATTCGGAGGTGGTGGATCCACATGGGAGAGGAGGGCAGGAGGGGAGCGGCTGGCGAGCGGCGATCTAGAGCAGGGCGGGGGCGAGGGTCGACGCCAGCAGGCCGCCCTCCCGGGCCGCCAGGTGCTCGCTCACCACGCGCCCGTCGAACAGGTTGACGACGCGCTGGGCGTACTCGGCGTCGGACGGCGAGTGCGTCACCATCACGATCGTGGTGCCGGCCGCGTTGAGCTCCGCCAGCAGGTCCATCACGCCCTGGCCATTCGCCGAGTCGAGGTTGCCGGTCGGCTCGTCGGCGAGGAGGAGGGGCGGGCCGGCGACGACGGCGCGCGCGACGGCCACGCGCTGCTGCTGGCCGCCCGAGAGCTGGGCCGGGTAGTGGCCCCGGCGGTGCGCCATCCCGACCCGGTCGAGCGCGGCCTCGGTCCGCGCCCGGCGCTCGGCCTTGGACGCGCCGAGGTAGAGGAGCGGGAGCGCCACGTTCTCGGCGACCGTCAGGTCGTCGATGAGGTTGAAGCTCTGGAACACGAACCCGATGCGGCCGCGCCGGACCGCCGCGCGCTGGCGCTCGGGCAAGCTTCCGACCTCCTCGCCCGCCAGCTGGTACGAGCCCGACGTCGGCCGGTCGAGCAGGCCGAGCAGGTTCAGCAGCGTCGACTTGCCGCAGCCCGACGGGCCCATCACGGCGACGAACTCGCCGGGCTCGATGGTCAGCGAGACGCCGCTGAGCGCGGCCGTCTCGACCTCGTCGGTGGCGTAGACCTTCCGGAGGTCGTGGATGGCGATGGCGGGGGGCACAGGGTTCTGAGGCATGGGGAGCGGGGTCGGAGGGGCTACTGGGAGTCGGGGCGGACGCGGCGGAAGGTCACCGGCCCGCTCGCCGAGGCGTCGAGCGGGGTGACGACGAGCTCGCGGCCGGCGCCGGAGAGTCGGGCGGTGAAGGCCTGAGGCGCTTCGCTGCCCAGGTCGTCGGGCGTCGTCACGAACCGGAGGGAGCCGTCCGCGGCGACGGTGCCGCGCAGCGCGCCCTCCGTCGTCTGCTCGACGCGGACGCTCGACGCGCCCTCGAACGCGAGCGTGGTCACGCGCCGGCTGCGCCCCTCCGCCTCGGCGCCGTCGAGGCGGACCACGAGGGTCTGGGCGGTCTGGGTGACCGGCTCGTCGGCGGCGGCCGGTGGCCGGGATGTGACGGCGCGCCAGGTGCCGGCGAGGGCATCGTCGGGGGTCGGTGTGGCCGGCGCCAGCAGGGCGAGCAGCGAGACGAGGAGGACACGCATGGGAAGGGGAGGAGGGGGCTACTGGAGGACGAGGATGGCGGCGTCGCCGAAGGGGGCGGTGGCCGAGGTCACGACGCGCTCGCCCGGCGCCAGCCCGTCGAGCACCTCGACGTGGGTGGGCGACTGGCGGCCGAGCGTGACCACGCGGCGGCGCGCGGTCCGGCCGTCGGGGGCGAGCACGAACAGGCCGTCGGCGGCGGACCGGGTGTAGCGGCCGGCGGGAATCAGGAGCGCCGGCTCGGGGGCGCCGAGCTCGATCCGCACGCGGACCGACTGGCCCCGGCGGAGCGCGGGCGGCGCGGGCCCGTCGAAGACGAGCTCGGCCTCGAAGCGGCCGGCGGCGACCTCGGGGTACACCGTCCGCACGCGCAGGGCGTACGTGACGCCGTCGACGGTCGCCGTGCCGGGCTGGCCCGGCGCGACGCGCGCGAGGTAGTGCTCGGCGATGGAGGCGCGGAGCTTGGTCTCGGCGAGCACGTCGACCTGCCCGAGGCGGGCGCCACGGGGCTTGAGCTCGCCGACCTCGGCCTCGAGCGCCGAGAACTGGCCGTCGACGGGCGCGCGGACGACTAGGTCGGAGGTCGTGCTGCGGACGAGCGAGAGGTTCTGGCGCAACCGGCCGACGCTCGCTTCCATGTCGCGGAGCTGGGCGGTCCGCTGGGCGCCGTCGTGGTGGCGGGCGGCGGCCGTCAGGTCGCGCTCGCGGAGGGCCAGGGCGCGGCGGCGCTGGGCGTACGCGAGCTCGCCGGCGAGCGCGTCGAGGTCCTGGGTCGCCGTCGCGCCGCGCTCGACGAGCCCGGCCGTCCGGTCGCGCTCGCGCGTCAGCCGGGCGATCTCGTAGTCGAGCTCGGCGAGCGTCCGGTCGACGGCGAGGGCCGCTTGCGCGCCCTCGGTCGCCGTCTTGTCGAGCGCGAGCCGGTTCTGGCGGAGCGCCGCCGCCTGCTCTTCGAGCTGGGCCTCTTGCGAGACCACCTGCAGCGCCACCTCGTCGTTTTGCAACACGAACAGCGGCTGCCCCGCGCGGACGGTGTCGCCCTCGTCGACGAGCCGCCGCGCGACCTGCCCCCCGACGACGGCGTCCAAGAAGACGGTCCGCAGCGGGCGGACCGTCGCGAGTGCCGAGACGTGCTCCTGGAACGGTCCCTCCTCAGCCGTCGCCAGCGTCAGGCTCGCACCGTCGACGCGGACCGTCTGCTCGCCGGTCGGCCAGGCGAAAACGACCAGGGCGACGACCGCGACCAGGGCGAGGGCGAGCCCGACGCGGCGCGGGGTGACCCGGCGCCGCGCGCGGCGGCGGTCGATCCCCTCGCCAGTGGACGCGTCGGACACGGGACGAGCCAGGACCGACGGCGCGTCGAGGCGGCGATCGCTGCCATTCGTCGGGGCGGGGGGGGAAATGGTGGGCATGGGGGGCGGGGTCTGCCGGGGGACTTCCAATCCCTGTGCCCACGCACCGACCCGTCCCTGACGCCCTCGAGGGGCGGATGCCAGCCGCCGCGGTGTGCGCTGGCGCACAGTCGGCGCGCGCTGGCGCACACTCCGGAGGCGCTCGACCGGTCCCCACGGAGCGGGGTGGAGCCCCGGCCCCGCGCGTGCGACCTTTGCGGGGGGAGCGCCCGTCCTCCCGTCGTCTCCCCGATTCCTGTGCCCTCTGCTCCCTCCGACCGCTCTGCCGGTGCTCCGCGACCTGCGGTTCTCGTCGTCGACGACAACGAGGACGTGCTCACAGCCGTCCGCCTGCTGCTCCGGCGCGTCGCCCCGACGGTCCACACCGCCACGCGGCCCGACGCGCTCCCGACGCTGCTCCGCGAGCAGGCCTACGACTGCGTCGTGCTCGACATGAACTTCGCCCGCGACGCGTCGAGCGGGCGCGAGGGGCTCGACTGGCTCCAGAAGATCCACCACTTGGATCCCGCCGCCGTCGTGGTCATGATCACGGGCTACGGCGACGTAGACCTCGCCGTCCGCGCCATGAAGCATGGGGCATCGGACTTCGTGACGAAGCCCTGGGACAACGCCCGGCTCGTCGAGGCCGTCGAAGCGGCGATCCGCCTGCGCGCCGAGCGCGAGCGGGCCCCCGCCCCGCGGGCGCCTGCCCCGCAAACATCGGAGACGCCCGGGCTGGCGGGCGTGCTCGGCGCGAGCCCGGCCATGCAGGCCGTCGCCGACGTCGTCCGCCGCGTCGCCCCGACCGACGCGAACGTGCTGGTGCTGGGCGAGAACGGGACGGGCAAGGAGCTGGTCGCCCAGGCCGTCCACGCGCTGAGCGGGCGCGCGAGCGGGCCGTTCGTGCCGGTCGACCTGGGCGCGATCCCGGCCGGCCTGTTCGAATCCGAGCTGTTCGGCCACCGCCGGGGCGCCTTCACCGGCGCCGAGGCCGACCGCGTCGGGACCGTCGAGGCCGCCGACGGCGGGACGCTGTTTCTGGACGAGATCGGGAACGCGGACGCGGCCGGGCAGGCCAAGCTGCTGGCCGTCCTTCAGCGGCGCCAGGTCGTCCGCGTTGGCGAGAGCGAGGGGCGACCGGTCGACATCCGGGTCGTGAGCGCGACGAACGCGCCGCTCGGCCAGTGGGTCGGCGAGGGCCGCTTCCGCCAGGACCTGCTGTACCGCCTCAACACCGTCGAGGTGCGCCTGCCGCCGCTGCGCGAGCGCGGCGCCGACCTCGACCTGCTGGCGGACCACTTCCTGGGCGACTACGCCGCCCGCTACGGCCGCGAGCTGGCGGGCTTCTCCGACGGCGCGCGTGCCTCCATGCGCGGCTATCACTGGCCCGGCAACGTCCGCGAGCTACGGCACACCGTCGAGCGCGCCGTGATCCTGACCGACGGCGACCGGGTGACCGAGGCCGACCTCCGGTTCTCGGCAGTCGACGCGCCGCCGGCCGACCCCGGCCTGGGCGTCGACTCACTCGACCTGGAGGACATCGAGCGCGCGGCGGTCCGCCGGGCCTTGTCGATGCACGGCGGCAACGTGACGCGCGCGGCGAACGAGCTGGGGCTCACGCGGAAGTCGCTGTACCGGCGCATCGAGAAATACGGGCTGTGAGCGGGCACGCCCAGCGCTCGGCGCTCGCCCGGACATGGCGGCGGCACCGCGGCTCGGTCGCGGCGTGGGCCGTGGCGGTCGCCGTCTCGGCCGGTGCGGCCGGCGCGCTCGCCGTCGCGGCCGCCCGCCGAGGCGAGATGTGGTGGGTGGCCGTCGCGGTCGCGGCAGGCGCTGCCGGGTGGGGGATCGTCCGGCTGGTCCGTGCCGCCCAACGCCCGGCCCGCGACCTGACGCGATTCCTGGAAGGCATCCGCTACGACGACGCCTCGGTCCGCATCCCGACGGGCGGCGGCGGGGCGCTGCGTGAGGAGCTGGCGGCGGCGTTCGCGGACGTGGGCGCGGCATTCGAACAGGTCCGCGCCGAGCGCGAGGAGCAGGCGGCGTACCTCGAAGCGGTCGTCCGCCACGTCGGCGTGGCCCTCGTGGCATTTCGCGACGACGGCGCCGTGACGCTCTTCAACCCCGCCGCCGGGCGCGCCCTCGGGGTGGCCCGCCCGCGCACGCTCGACGCACTCGCCCAGCGCGCGCCCGCCGCCGCGCAAGCGCTCGTCGGCTTGCGGGCGGGCTCGCGAGCGCTCGTCCGCCTGGAGCACGACGCCGGGACGCAGGAGCTGGTCGCCTACGCCACCCAGTTCGCGCTCGGCGGACGGACGCACACACTCGCGTCGCTCCAAGACATCCGCGCCGAGCTGGAGGCGCGCGAGCTGGACGCCTGGGAGCGCCTGACGCGCGTGCTCACGCACGAGATCACCAACTCCGTCGCCCCCATCGCCTCGCTGGCCGGGACCGCGCGCGGGCTGGCCGACGAGGGCGACCTCGCCGCCGTCGACGAAGCGCTGGAGACCATCGAGCGGCGGAGCCGGGGGCTTGTCTCGTTTGTTGAGGCGTACAGGACGCTCGCGGGCGTCCCCCAGCCGTCGCCGCGCGTCGTCTCGGCCGCCGACCTCGCGGGCCGCGTGGCGACCCTCTTTCGGACGACGGCCGCCGAGCGCGGCGTGACGGTCTCGGTCGCCGTCGAGCCCGCGCGGCTCGAGATGGTGGTCGACCCCGACCTCGTTGAGCAGGCGCTCGTCAACGTGGTCTTGAACGCCATCGAGGCGACGGGCGCGGCGGGCGGCGGCACGGTCGCCATCCGCGTGTCGACGGGGCCCGGTGGGCGGCCCGTCGTTGCGGTCGCCGACGACGGGCCCGGGATCGAGGCGGACGTGCTGGAGCGCGTGGCCGTCCCCTTTTTCTCGACGAAGCCGGGCGGCAGCGGGATCGGGCTGGCGCTCGCGCGGCGCGTGGTCCGCCTCCACGGCGGCGAGCTGGCCGTCGCCTCGGAGCCCGGCGCCGGGGCGACGGTCGAGCTGCGGTTCTGAGCCTAGAAGCCGACCCGCCTTCAGCGCGACGGAATCAGGATGAGGTCCTCCTGGGGCGGCGTCAGCCACTCGGCGCCGGTCTCGGTGATGACGACCATCTCCTCGACCGAGATCGTCTTGGTATCGTCGCCGTCGAGCGCCCACGTGTGAAAGCCGTCGAAGGCGAACGTCATGCCCGGGCGGAGCGTCGCGAGCTGGCGGCCGGACGGCGTGCGGCCGGCTTGCCCGCCGCCCAGGCTCGGGCCGGAGTCGTGGGCCCAGTAGCCGACGGGGTGGCCGGTGCTCCACATCACCGGGAGCGACCCGTTCTCGGCCATCACCGCCCGCTGCGCGCGGTCCACGTCGACACCGCGGGCGCCGGGGCGCATGGCGGCGAAGGCGGCCTGGCGCCCGCGCGTCGCGGCCTCCCATTTTTCGAGGGCGTCGGCGGGTGCCTCCGTCTCGCCGGGCGCGAGCACATACGCGAAGCGCTGGATGTCGGTGACCAGGTTGCCGACGCGGATGCCGAAGTCGGTCTGGATAAAGTCGCCGGGCTGGATGACGCGGTCCGTCGGGTGCGAGTGGCCGCGGTCCCGGCCGGAGTTGACGGCGGGGTTCTGGTCGGGCGCCCACCCGTCGCCGACGCCCGCCTCCGCCATCCGGGCCTCCAGGAAGTCCGCGATGTCGCGGTCCGTCGTGACGCCCGGGACGGCGGCGGCGTACGCCTCGACCTGCCACTGCGCCGTGAGGGCGGCGGCCTCGCGCAGGATCTGGACCTCGGCGGGCGTCTTGATCGAGAGCCACTCCGACACCAGCGTCTCGGACGACTCGGTCCGCGCCATCCAGTCGCCGAGCCCGGCCTGCATCCGCTCGTACTGGGTCGAGGACAGGCCGTCCGAGATGGGCCCGCCACCGCGGTTGATGGCGACCGCTTGCGGGTCGTGCCGCTCGAACAAGGCGACGACGGACGGCCAGACCTGCTCGCCGCGCGGGATCTCGATCACCTCGTCGTGCCGCTCTAGCTCCGCCAGCGCGGTCGCCTCGCCGGCGGGCGAGATGGCGACGGGGGAGAGGCCGTCGGCGGTGCGGAAAAACAGGAAGGCCGCCTCGCCGCCCGCGTTCTCGCACCCGACGTGCCCCGCGAGCGGGTCGTTGTCGTTCTCGCGGCACACGATCAGCCAGGCGTCGACGCCCGCGCGGTCCATGGCGTCGGGCAGCAGCGTCGCGATGCGCTCGGCGCGGATGGCCGGCCACGGGTCGGCGGGCTGGGCCTCGGCGCCAGCGGTGAGGATCAGGAGGGCGAGGAGGGTCAGGGTGCGCATGGGGACGAGGGGGCGGGCTGCGAACCTACCGCGCGCCGACCGGCGGTGGTTACTTGGAGGCCTCGCAGCATCGCCCGCCTGCTGGCGCAAGCCCCCCGCTAGAGACAGCTTGCGCTCCTGCGCTCTTCTCGACCCACCGCCACCGCCCGTGCTCCGCCCTCTCTCGCTCCTCGCCCTGCTGGCGCTCCTCGCCGGCCCCGTCGCCGCGCAGCACCCGGACCCCAACCCGTCGCCGGTCGCGCCGCCCGACACGACGGCCGAGGTGTCCGAGGGCTGGGACGTCTCCGCCGCGCACGGCCCGACCCAGACCGTCCGGTTTACGACGACCGAGGGCACGTGGATGAACCTCGACGTGAGCCCCGACGGGCGCACGATCGCGTTCGACCTGCTCGGCGACCTCTACCTGCTGCCCATCGAGGGCGGCACGGCCCGGCGGATCACCTCGGGCCCGGCCTTCGACCTCCAGCCCCGGTTCTCGCCCGACGGCTCGCGGCTCTCGTTCACCTCCGACCGCGCCGGCGGCGACAACATCTGGACCATGGCCGTCGACGGGACGGACGCGCAGCAGGTCACGAAAGAGGACTTCCGGCTCCTCAACAACGCCGTCTGGACGCCCGACGGCGAGTACCTCGTCGCCCGCAAGCACTTCACGTCGGGCCGCTCGCTCGGCGCGGGCGAGATGTGGATGGTCCACCGCTCCGGCGGCGCCGGCCTCCAGCTGACCGAGCGCCGCAACGACCAGCAGGACGCGGGCGAGCCGGCGCTCTCGCCCGACGGCCGGTACCTCTACTTCTCCGAGGACCTCACGCCCGGCCCCAACTTCGAGTACAACAAGGACCCGAACGCGGGCATCTACGCCATCCGCCGCCTCGACCGCGAGACGGGCGACCTCGACACCATCCTCCGCGGCCCCGGCGGCGCGGCGCGCCCCCAGCCCTCGCCCGACGGCCGCCACCTCGCCTTCGTCCGCAGGGTGCGCGACGAGACGGCGCTCTTCCTCTACGACACCGAGACCGGCGCCGAGACGCCGCTCACGGGCGGGCTCAGCCGCGACCAGCAGGAGACGTGGGCCATCTTCGGGGTGTACCCCAACTACGCCTGGCTCCCGGACGGCAGCGCCCTCGTGATCTGGGCGCAGGGCGGCCTGCACCGCGTCGACGCCCGGACGGGCGCGATGACGGCGATCCCGTTCACGGCCGAGGTCGAGCAGACCGTCACCGAGGCGGTCCGCAGCGAGCGGCCGGCGGCGACCGACCGGTTCACGGTGCGCATGATCCGCGACGCGGCGACTTCGCCCGACGGCCGAACGCTCGTCTTCAGCGCGCTCGGCCACCTGTGGCAGAAGCGCGGCGACGCGAGCCCGACCCGGCTCACTTCCGACGCCCACTTCGAATACGACCCCGCGTTCTCGCCCGACGGCCGAACGGTCGTCTACACGACGTGGAGCGACGACGACTTGGGCGCCGTCCGTGCGCTCGACCTCGCGTCGGCCCGCTCGCGCATCCTCACCACGCGGCCCGGCCACTACCAGACGCCCCGGTTTTCGAATGACGGGATGCAGGTGGTCTACCAGCGCGGCGGCGGGAGCGGCCTGCGCGGCGGCCTGCACACGCTGGACACCGGCCTCTGGGTGATGGGCGCCGACGGCTCCGGCGCGCGGCTCGTCACCGAGGACGGCCGCGACCCCGTGTTCTCGAGCGACGGCTCGCGCCTCGTCTACCTCACCGGCGGCGGACTCAGCAAGGAGGTCAAGAGCGTCGACGTCGACGGGAGCGACTGCCGACCGAATGAGTGCGGCGAGCGGACACACTTTACGCTCGCGTACGCGACCGACGTGGTGCCCAGCCCCGACGGGCGGCACGTGGCATTCGTGGAGGCCTTCAACGTCTACGTCGCCCCGTTCCCGCAGACCGGCGGGGCCGTCGCGCTGAGCAAAGACACCAAGGCGATCCCGGTCGCCCGCGTGAGCCGCGACGCGGGGACGGACTTGCACTGGACCGACGCGACGACGCTCCGCTGGCTCATCGGTGACGAGGTCTTTACGCGGTCGCTCGACGACGCCTTCGCCTTCCGCGCGGATGCCCCCGACGACCTGCCCGAGCCGGACTCGACCGGCACGCCGATTGGGCTCGTCGTGGACCACGCCCGGCCCGAGGGCACCGTCGCCTTCGTCGGCGCGCGCGTGATCACGATGGACGGCGACCGCGTGATCGAGGACGGGACCGTCGTCGTGCGCGGCAACCGGATCGTGGCCGTCGGCCCGCGCGCCGACGTCGCCGTGCCGGCGGGCGCCGAGACGATCGACGTGGCCGGGAAGACCATCATGCCCGGCCTCGTGGACGTCCACGCGCACGCGGGCCACTTTGGGGGCGGGCCGCTGCCCCAGGCGAATTGGAACTACTACGCGAACCTCGCCTTCGGCGTGACGACCATGCACGACCCGTCGGCCTCGACGGAGCTGGTCTTCAGCCTGTCCGAGATGGTGAAGGCGGGCGAGATCGTGGGCCCCCGCGTGTTCTCGACGGGCTCCATCCTCTACGGCGCCGACGGCGACATCCGGGTCCAGATCAACTCGCTCGACGACGCGCGGAGCCACCTCCGCCGCCTCCAGGCCGTGGGCGCCTTCTCGGTCAAGAGCTACAACCAGCCGCGCCGCGAGCAGCGCCAGCAGATCCTCGCGGCCGCCCGCGAGCTCGACATGCTGGTGATGCCCGAGGGCGGCTCGACGTTCTTCCACAACGTCAACATGGTGGTCGACGGGCACACGGGCATCGAGCATGCGGTCTCGGTGGCGCCCCTGTACAACGACGTGCTGACGCTGTGGGGCGAGACGAACGTCGGCTACACGCCGACGCTCGTGGTCGGCTACGGCGGGCTGTGGGGCGAGAACTACTGGTACGCCGAGTCGGACGTGTGGGAAAACGAGCGGCTGCTCCGGTTCACGCCGCGCGGCCAGGTCGACGCGCGGTCGCGCCGCCGGGTGACCGCCCCGGCCTCGGAGTGGTGGCACATCACGCTGGCGGAGGCCGCCGACGATCTCCGCGCGCGGGGCGTGCCGGTCTACCTCGGCGCGCACGGCCAGCTCCAGGGGCTCGGCGCGCAGTGGGAGCTGTGGAGCCTTGGGCAGGGCGGCATGACACCGCTCCAGACCATCCGCGCGGCCACGCTCGACGGCGCCGCGTATCTCGGCATGGCCGGCGACCTCGGGTCCATCGAGACCGGCAAGCTGGCGGACCTCCTGGTCCTCGACGGCAACCCGCTCGACGACCTCCGGCAGACGGCCGCCATCCGCTACACGGTCGTCGACGGCCGCGTCTTCGAGGCCGAGACGATGGACCAGATCTGGCCCGCCGCCGTCCCGCGCCCGACGTTCTGGTTCGAGCGCCCGGGTGCCAGCGACGCCATTCTGTGGCAGACCGGGCACGGGGATGACTAGAGGAGGGGTGGCCGGCTCCGACCCTCTATGCGCCGGGGCAGACGGGCGGGTTGCCCCGGTCCTCTTCCGCCATCACCCCTGGCCCCCTCGCTCACGGGCATTTCGATTGCCCGCCTACTCGCGGCGCTTCTATCTTCGCGACCCGGCCTCGGTCCTCACGGACCCAGCCCCACTGGAGAGGTGGGTGAGTGGCTGAAACCACCGCTTTGCTAAAGCGGCGTGCCTGGAAACGGGTACCGGGGGTTCGAATCCCCCCCTCTCCGCACGACGCGCCCCGTCGGCCCCGGCCGGCGGGGCGTTTTCGGGGGCCGCCCCGAGGGGATCCGGCCGGCGCCGCCGGCGTCGGAGCGGGCCCGTTACCCTCTTGCCATGCCGCGCACCGCTCTCGCCACCCTGTCCCTGATCGCGGCTCTGCTGACCGGCTGCGAGGGCGAGACCCGCCGCGAGGTCCAGGACGACGGTACCGTCCAGACCGACTTCGAAGTGGGCCTCGACGACGAGGTCGATGCTCGGGAGGCGCTCTCCGATGTGGGCGAGGAACTTGAGGGGGCGGGCGAGACGCTCCGCGACGCGGCCCGCGAGGCCGGCGCCGAGGTCGAGGCGGCCGTCAACGAGGCCGGCGACGCCATCGACCGGAACGTCGACCTCGGCGACGACGCCGAGGACATGTAGGGGCGAGGGCGCGCCGGTGCTCCGGCGACTCGCCGGACTCCACCTCGAGGACCACGTCGGCCTCGCGGCTGCTTCGGCTTCGATGTGCCACCTCCGGGGCCCGTAGCGCCTCGTCGGGGCTGTCGGCCACGAGGACACACCGGGCCCGCCGCCAGCCCGGCGAGGGCAAGCGGCCACCGTCGCTTCTGCCCCGACCCCCGGCAGACAGCGCCGACGCCGTCGGTGGGTCAGCCCAGGTCCAGGGGCGGCCCCAGCAGCGTCATCCCGTGGGCCGCGAAGAGCGGGCCCATGGTCGCCGGCGTCGGCGCGGGCCCGAGGGACGCGAGCCCCTCGAAAAACCTCTCCATCCGGCCGGCGGGCTGGAACGCGAGCAGCATCCGCCCGACGCCGTCGCCGACGTGCGCCCAAACGTGCGGTACGCCCCGGGGGGCGAACACCGAGTCGCCCGGGCCGAGGTCGAACACCGCCTCGCCGACGTGGAGGCGGTACGCCCCCTCGAGCACGTAGAACAGCTCGTCCTGATCGTGATGGACGTGCCGAGGGGGCCCGCCCTGGTGGGCGTCGGCGTGCTCGATCACGTACAGGTCGCCGCCGCTGTCAGACGGTGCCACCTTGGTGTCGAGGCGGAGGCCACCGAAGACGACACGGGGGCGGCCCGTCCGGTCCTGCCCGGCACGGACGTGAGCGGTGAGCCGCGGCGCGCTCCTCACACGGGAGGCGTCGGGGAGGGGGGCGCAGGCGGCGAGCGTGCCGGCCAGCGCGGTGCCGAGGAAGGCCCGGCGTTCGATGATCCGCATGACAGATCTCCTCAAAGGACGGGGGTGGCCCCATGTGTCGGGCGTCCCCGGCTCCGGGCCGCCTTGGGCGGAAACGGGCCGGGCGGAAGGTGTCGGCGCGCAAGCGGCCCGCGTTCGCGAGCGGGTCCGGGCGGTGAAGGTAGGCGGCCGGGCCTCGCGCCCGACGGGGACCGGCGAATTGTTGCGGCGGCCCGCACGTCCGGCGCTCGAGGGGGCGCCTACCCGTCGAGCGCGGCCGCCGGGGCCGTCAGCGTGACGCGCGTCCCGGCGCCGGGCGTTGACGCCACCTCGATCCGCCCGCCCGCCAGCGAGAGGCGCCGCCGGATGCTCTCGAGCCCGAGCCCCCGCCGCATCCGGTCGGCGTCGGACGGGTCGAACCCGGCGCCCTCGTCGATCACCTCCACCCGGACCTCCCCGTCGGCCTCCGACAGCCGGATCGTGGCGTGGTCGACCGCGGCGTGCTTGGCGACGTTGAACAGGAGCTCGCGGAGCGACCGCAGCAGGAGCACCCGGAGGTCGGGGGCGATGGCGAGGTCGTCGGGGCCCTCGACCGCGACGGTCAGCCCGTGCGCCTCCTCGACCCGGTGCGCGAGCCAGGCCAGCGACGACGTGAACCCCTCGTCGCTCGCGACGGGGGGGCTGAACTCGGCGGACAACGTCCGCGCCGAGTGGATGGCCTGGGCGAGCATGGCCCGCACCTGGCCCAGGAACTCGGTGGCCGGCCCCTCGGCATCGCCGATCTCGTCGGCGAGCAGCTTGGCCTGGACCTGGACCCCGAACAGCGTTTGCTGGAGGTCGTCGTGGAGGAGGTCGGCGATCCGCTCGCGCTCCGTCTCTTCGGCCCGGCTCAGCTCGACGGCCAGCCCCCGGACCTGCTCGGTCCGGGCCTCGACGCGGGCCTCCAGGTCCGTCGTCAGCGCGCGGAGCTCGTCCTGCGCCAGCCGGAGGGCGGTGATGTCCTGGGCCCCGACGGTGACGGCGACGATCTCGCCTTCGTCGACGACGGGGTAGACGTAGAGCAGCCAGTGGCGGAGCTCGTCCGGCCGGCTGGGCGCGGCGGCCTCGACGGGCACCCCGAGCTGGGGCTCGCCCGTCGCGACGACCGACGCGATGAGCGGGTCGGTGAGCGGGGCGAGGGCCGGGAACAGGTCGGCCGCGCGCTGGCCGAGCAGGGCCTCCGCCGGACGGCCGGTGAACGCGATCGCCTCGTCGTTGACGCGGAGGTAGCGGCCGTCGAGGTCGAGGACCGAGACGACGAGCGGGGTCGACCGGAAGTAGGCCTCGATCTCGCTGAGCCGCTGGCGGGCCGCCTCGCGCGCCTCGTGGAGTGGCGTCGTGTCGTAGACGATGCCCGACAACGTGCCCTGCGCGCCCTGGTCGGGGAGGAAGCGGCCCCGGACCTCGATCCACCGGACGACGTCGTCGTCGCCCCGGAGCCGGACGTTGAACACGTAGGCCGGGCCGTCGTGGCCGCCGCCCATCGCCGCCTGGAGCTGGGCCGTGATCTCGGCGATGTCGTCGGGGTGGACCCTCCCCATCGCGTCCTCGAACGCGAGCGGGAGCGAGAGCCGGGTGACCTCCAGCGTGCGGTCGTCGAGCCGGTAGTCCTGGGTGGCCACGTCCATCGACCACACCCCCACCTCAACGCTGCTCAGCACGAAGTCGAGCTCGGCCAGCGCCGTGATGCGCGCGGTCTCGGCCCGCTTGCGGTCGGTGATGTCGCGGACGACGATGCTCACCCCGTGGACCCTGCCGTCGTCGCTCACATCGGGGACGTAGCTGCTCAGCCAGTCTCGGACGTCGTCCGGGTCGCGAAGCGTGGCGCCCTGAAATTCCACGTCCTCGACGGCCTCGCCCGTCTCCAGAACGCGGAGCAACAGCGGCTCCACGACATCGGCCAGGAGCGGGAACAGCTCCGGGCCCCGCCGGCCGATGTGCGCTTCGACCGGGAGCCCGTTGATCTCGGCCAGCCGCTGGTTGATCCGGCGGTAGCGGAGCTCGTGGTCGAGGTAGGCGAGGCCGACCGGGGCCGTCGCGTAGATGGCCTCGATCTCGGTGAGCTGCTCGTCGATCGTTCGTTCGTCGGCCGCGCGGCGGAGCGCGTCGGCGAGCACGTTCGCCAGCGACTGGATGGCCTGAGCGTCGTCCTCGGTAAACGAGCGGGCGTTCCGGCTGTGGACGCCGAGCACGCCCCACGCGCCGTCGGCCCCGTGGATCGGGACGCTCACCCCGCTCTGGACGCCGTGGTCGTGGAGGAGCGGCGGTCCGGTAAAGCGGGTCTCCTCCGCGAGGTCGGGCACGACGACCGGCGCCACGGCCAAGAGCGTGAATCCGGCCTGCGACCCCACGGCGTCCGGGACGGTCCCGACCCCGAGGAGCCCCTCGGTCCAGCCGACGCCCGCCTTCAGGATCAGGTCCCCGTGCTCGGGCCGGTGGCGCAAGACCTTGGCGAAGTCGGCACCCAGGATGTCGATGGCACTCTCGCAGGCGAGGTCGAAGAGGGCATTCAGCGGCATCCCTTCGAGCGCGGCCACGCCGAGCGCGGCAACGGCCGCCTGCTGGCGGGCCCGGCGGTGTCCCTCGCCGAGGGCGGTCTTGAGCTCGGTCACGTCGACGAACGTCAGGACGACGCCGTCGATGTGGTCGTCGGTGGTGCGGTAAGGGAGGACGCGGGCGCGGTAGTGGCGGCCGTCGGCGGTGTCGACTTCGAAGTCCTCGGGGACGAGCGAGCCGAGCACGCGGCGGGCGACGTCGCCGACGTCGCCGTGGCGCAGGCGGTGCGCGAGGTGGTCGAACGGGCGGCCGAGGTCGGTCGGGATGACGTGGAAGACGTCGGCCGCGCGCGGCGTGAACCGCTTGAGCCGGAGCTCGCGGTCGAGGAACAGCGTGGCGATCTCGGTCGACGCCATCAGGTTCTGGAGGTCGGCGTTCGACCGGACCAGCTCGTCGACCTTGTTCTTGAGCTCCTGGTTGACCGTCTGGAGTTCTTCGTTGGTCGACTGCAGCTCCTCCTTCGAGGTCTCGAGCTCCTCCGTTGTCGACTGGAGCTCTTCGTTGATCGACTGGAGCTCCTCGTTCGACGCCTTGAGCTCCTCGGTCGAGACCTCGGCCTCCTCGAGGGTCTGCTGGAGGTGCATGCGGGTCTGGCGGAGCTCGTGCTCCAGATGAGCGATGGCCCGGCTGTCGGGGGGGGACTCGCCGTCCCCGTCGCCGGCCTCCGCGATGGCGGCGCCGAGGGAGGCGACGGTCACGGGGTCGAGCTCGATGAACACGATCTCGGCCCGGCCGTCTTGGGCGGCCTCCCCGCCGACGGGCCCGACGTGGACCCGGACGACCCGCTCGCGCCCGCCCACGGTGACGCGGTGGAACCGGGTGTCGGTCGACTCGCCGGACGAGAACGCTCGGAACAGGGCGGCGCGGAGGTCGATCCGCAGCACCCGCAGCACCTTGTCGACCACGTTCTGCGAGATGGGGCCCTCGCGGTCGCGGAGGTAGTCGCCGGCGGCCCCGAAGACGTGGGTCACGTCGTAGTGCTCGTCGACCAAGAGCCGGGGCGGGGCGTACTGGTTGATCGTCCAGTCGCGGTACCGCTCGGCGACCCCCCCGATGGGCGGGGCGGTGGTGCCCGAGCGGGGGGGCACGCTGGTGCGGCGCTCGCCCCCGCTCGCGAAGGGGAGGCGGGGCTCCGCCGCTCCGTCGCTACGCTTGTAGATGCGCGCCGCCTTGTCGGTCGAAGCGAACCCCTTCGACAACAGCGCCGGCCCCTCGGCCGCGCCCAGGAACAGCCAGCCCTCTGGGCGGAGCGCGTAGTGGAACGTGGCGAAGACGCGCTCCTGGACCGGCCGGTTGAAGTAGATCAGCACGTTCCGGCAGGCCACCAGGTCGAGCCGCGAGAACGGGGGGTCCGAGAGCAGGTTGTGCCGGGCGAACAGCACCATCTGGCGGATCTCAGGCCTGACGCGGACGGCCTCGCCCTGGACCTCGAAAAACCGCCGGAGCCGCTCGGCCGAGAGGTCGGCCGCGGCGACCTCCGAGTAGACGCCCTCCCGGGCTCGGTCGAGCGCGTCCTCGTCGATGTCGGTCGCGAACACTTGGATCTCGGGCCCGTCGGGGAGCCGGTCCTTGTACTCGCAGAGCAGCATGGCAACGGAATACGCCTCTTCGCCCGTCGCGCACCCAGCCACCCAGACGCGGACCTGATCGTGCCGATCCTTCCCCTCGAACAGCGCCGGGATGACCTCGGCCCGGAGCGTCTCGAACGCCTCGGTGTCGCGGAAGAACTGCGTCACCGAGATGAGGAAGTCCCGCAAGAGCGCCTGGACCTCGCCAGGGTCCGAGCGGAGAGTAGCCGCGTAGCTGGCGAGAGTGGACCGGCCCGTCACCTGGAGGCGCCGCGCGAGCCGGCGCAGGATCGTCGTGCGCTTGTAGTCGGTAAAGTCGTGGGCGGTCCGCTCGCGGATGTGCGCGAAGATGGCCTGGAGCGCCTGGTGGTCGTCCTCGGCGAGCGGGTCGTCGGGGGCGGTCGGCACGGTCAGCCGGTCGGCGGCGTCGCGGATGGCGACGAGCGTTTCGGCCAACTCCGCCGCCGTCCCTTGCACGTCGACCAAGTCGGTCGCGAGGGCACTCCGGGGCATCCCGTCGTACTCGGCGTCGTCGGGCGCCTGGGCCATCGCCAGGCCGCCCCGCTCCTTGACGGCCTTGAGCCCGAGCGACCCGTCGGAGCCGGTCCCCGACAGGACCACGCAGACGGCCCGGTCGCGCATGTCCTGGGCGAGCGTCCGGAAAAAGTGGTCGACGGCCGCCGGGCGGCCCCGGTCGCGACGGGCCTCGACGAGCTGGAGGTGGCCGTCCTCAATCTCGAGGTGGCGGCCGGGGGGGATGACGTAGACACAATTGGGCTCCACGTGCAGGTGGTCGTCCACCTGGGCGACCGTCATCTGGGTCCGCGTCTGGATCAGCTCCGCGAGGGCGCTCTCGTGGTCCGGGGACAAGTGCTGGACGAGCACGAACGCCATCCCGGGCTGGGCAGGGAGCGCGCTGAAGAACGCTTGGAAGGCGCGGAGCCCCCCCGCCGAGGCCCCGATGCCGACGACGGGGAACGTGTCGGCTTCGTGCGGCGCGTTCCCCGCGATCGCGGGGATGTTGGAGCCGGGCGCGACATCGCCGTCGTCGCTGTCACTGTCGTTGGAAGGAGCAGCGGGCATGTGCGCCGGCGAGCGGGTGGAGGCGGGCTCGAAGGTAGAGACGCCTCTCCTCCGGGCTCCTACGTGTTTCCCCGACGCTCGCGTCCGGTTCGCCCGCCTCGGGCCCGAGGCGGGCGAACCGGACGCGGCTTCGTAATTCTTCGCGGGGCGGCCGAGGAACGGACGGGAGGGGGCGGCGTGGGATCGCCACTCTGCTCGCGCCGCACAGGCGTGCCACCGGATGACCGTCCGCCTCGGGCTGCTCGCTGTCCTCGTCGCTTGCGCGGTCGCGCCGGTGGCCGCAGGAGTGCCGGGCGGTGCCGCGCCCGTCGGCGGCGAGCAGGTGATCCGCGCGCCACACCCCGGCTCCGCCGCCCTCGTCCCGCTGTCGGGCCCGGCGCTGGCGGGGGCGACCGAGGAGGCGAGCCCGGCGCAGGGTTCATCAGGCGCGAGCTGGCGCGGCGCGATCCGCCGGCGCCGCGAGAAGCAGTCGGCGGGCGTGTGGGCGCCGACGTGGCGGGCCATCCGTCCGAGCGCGCGCAAGCGGGTGCTGCGGTTGTGAGAACGAGGGCCGCCACCGTGCGGCGGGGCCCCGGCCCCGGTTTTCCCCCGGCCGGACCCTCCGGCCGACCTCTCGTTTTCTCTCCTGACATCACCCCTATGTCTACGTCGTCTCGCCCGCTCGCGGGCCCCTCCGCCTCGATGCCCGAGCCCTCCGGCTCCAGAGAGTTCCTGCCGTTCGTCGGCCTCACGGTGCTGGTCCTCCTCGGCGTCCTGGCCGTCGTCGTGTCGTTTATGCGGATGTAACCGCTGCGGCCCCGCTGGCGCTCGCTGGCGGGGCCGCGTTTTTTTGGGTGTCGGGGCCGGAGGTCTCAGGCGCGCGCCGCGCCGAGGCCCGCGAGGCGGCCGGTCGCCCAGGCCCAGTAGAAGTTGTACCCGCCAATCGGCCCGAAGGCGTCGAGCAACTCGCCCGCGACGTAGAGGCCCGGGTGCGCCCGGCTCTCCAGGGTGTTCGTGTCGACCTCGCCGAGGCGGACGCCGCCGCCGGTGACCTCGGCCTTTTTGTAGCCCTCGTCGCCGGTCCACGGCAGCTCGTAGGCGGTCAGCGCGGCGACCAGCCGGATCCGCTCGTCGCGGCGCAAGTCGGCGCGGGCGCGGTCGGCGGGGACGTCGGCGTCGGCGAGCAGGCGGTCGGCGAGGCGGGCGGGGAGCGCGGCGCGCAGGGCGGTGAGGACGAGGCCGGGGCCGGGGGCGGTGAGCGTGTCGGTCCACGCCTCGGGCGCGGTGTCGTCCCAGCCGACGAGGACGGGCGGGCGGGCGTCGGCGGCGGCGCCGAGCGCGGTGAGGTGCGAGACGTTGAGGACGGCGGGGCCGCTGTAGCCGCGGTGCGTGAACAGGAACCCGCCGGCCGTGGCGAAGGCGCCCTTGCCCTGCGGCACCCGGACCTGGGCGTTCGGCACGGACACGCCCGAGAGGTCGGCGTGCGGGGCGGGCTCGGCGGTGAGCGGCGCGAGCGCCGGGTACACCGGCTCGACGGCCAGCCCGAGCGCCTCCGCCAGCCGGAGCCCGAACCCGTCGCTGCCGGTCTTGGGGACCGACAGCCCGCCGGTCGCCACGATCACGGCGGGCGCCGTGATCTCGGCCCCGTCGCGGAGCCGGGCCGTCCAGCCATCGGCGCTCGGCCTGAGGCGGGCCACGTCGGTGTCGAAGCGCAGGTCCGCGCCCGACGCGCGAGCCGCGTCGACGAGGGCATCGCGGACGTCGGTGGCCCGGTTCGAGGCGGGGAACAGCTTGCCGGTCTCGGGCTCCAGCGCGAGCCGCACGCCCAAGTCGGCCTCGAAGAACGCCCGCTGCTCCGCGAGCGGCCACGACGCCAGGATCCGGCCCATCACGCGCCGCGAGGAGCCAGTCACGAACAGGCGCTCGTCGAGCGCCGACGGCAGCACGTTGCACCGGCCGCCGCCGGAGACCACGATCTTCTTGCCACCGCGGCGGGTCTTCTCCAAGAGGACGGTGCGGGCGCCGGCGCGCGCGGCGAAGATGGCGGCGGTCAGGCCGGCCGCGCCGCCGCCAACGACGAGCACATCGGGTGAGGAATCGGGCATGGGGCGGGAACGAGCGTCCGGCGGCGCCGATCCGCGGGCCGTGCGCGTCCTGCTGGCGCGCGGCCCCTGACCCCCGCCTGCTGGCGCGAGCAGGTCTGCCGCCAATCCGTCGCCCTCCCGTCCGAACGGGGCGGTTCGGTCAGAGCGGTTGCGCGAGCCCCACCCCGCGTCATCCTGAGCGCCAGCGAGCGCAGTCGAAGGATCTCTGGAGCGACGGCGTCGCATGCCGGCGCCGGGAGCTTCGGCCGGAGCGTCTCGTTCGACAGAGCTCCTTCGACTGTGGGCTGCGCCCTCCGCTCAGACGGTAGGGGGGGGGCGTGAGCGGTGTGCGAGCCGGTCGGCGGTCCCGAGTCCCGTCCGCCGACGCGGACCTGGAATGGCACGGCTGACCCGTCGGTGCCCGTTAGACCGGCCCCTATCTTGGCGCCCCCTGCGGCCGTCCCCCCCGTGCCTCCCCCCGAGACTCCCGACCGGCCCGCTCCGGCTCCGCCGGCGCCCGAGCCCACCCCCTCGCTCCGCCGGCACCTCGCCGCCCGCTGGCGCACCGCGCCCGCGCCGGTGCGCTGGGTGCTGGCCCTCGCGGTGCTCGCGTTCAGCGTGTGGCCCATCCTGCCGCGCGTGATCGAGGCGGCCGAGGGGCCGAGCGACGAGGAGGTGCTCGCAGAGGCCGCCCGCGCCCGCGCGCAGTGGGCGCTGATGCGGAGCCTCGACCCGGAGACGCTGACGTTGGAGCCCGCCGCCGACACGCTCGGGCCCGGCGACGCCGAGCGCGCCGACGACCGCTTCGCCGACTACTACGTCCACACAGCCGACAGCATCGCGTTCTCGATCCTGGTCACGTCCGACGACTTCTCGCCCGACCTCGCCGTCGAACTCCCGGGCGGGCAGACGATCGCGGCCTCGAACCTGCTGCGCACCGCGACGCGAGCCGAGATCGAGGGGCTCCAAGGCCCGGGCCGGTTCGGCGTCGTGGTCACCTCCCGTCGGCCCCGGGCGACGGGCCGCTACCAACTGGCCGTCGTCCCCGCCGGGCCTGCCGACTCGGTCTACGTCGACGACGCCGCCCGCCTCGACACGCTCTCGGCGGGGCCGCTGCGGGCCGGGCGCTACGAGCGCGCGTACGGGATCGCGGCCGGGTCCGAGCTGCCCGTGGTCGTCCGCGTGGTGTCGTCGGCGTTCGTGCCGCGCGTGCACCTGCTGGGCCCGAACGGCGAGGTGCGAGGCGCGTGGCGCTCGATGGAGCGGTCCTCCCAGGGCGACAGCCTGCACGGTGTCGTGCTCCGCTACCTCCCCGGCTGGGACGCCGCCTACCGCCTCATCGTCACCTCCGAAACCCCTGGCGCCAGCGGGCCCTTCGCGCTCGACGCCCGCACGGTCCCCATCCGCGACATCCGCGCCGACGCCAGCACCCGGACCGGGACGTTGGGCGACGACAGCTGGGTCGAGAACGGCCGTTACGTCGACACCTACAAGTTCCGCGTCGGCGACGGGCAGATGGCCACCCTCGCCCTCGAGTCGGACGCCTTCCCGCCCGCCTTCCGGCTGTGGACCATCGCCGGCCGTCGCCGCTCCGACGTGGCCGACGACCTCAACGAGCCCGGCGCGAAGGCCGTCGAGTACGAGGCCGAGGTGGGCGCAGGCGAGTACTACCTCGAAGTGACCTCGGGCGGGCCGGACTCGACGCGGGCGCTCGGCGGCGAGTACCGGCTGACGCTGGGCACCGAGCGTGTCGAGCCGCCCCCGCCGTCGCGGGCCGACAGCACCGCGCCGGGCACGAGGGTGTTCTCGACGGAGGTCCGCCGGACAGGCGAGAGCGGCGGGAGCCGGTTCGAGGTCGGCGTCACGAACGTGGCCGTCTCGTACCCCGCCGGCCGCACCCGCGTCCAGCTTTCCGTCACCGTCCGGTCCATCGACTACACCGGCAACTGGGCGCCGTGGGAGAGCTTCGCCCGCAAGGGCTACGTCGTCGACGGCGACGGCCGGCGCTACACCACGTCCGCGGCGGAGAGCCAGAGCCCGTCCGGCCCGGCGGCCGAGCCCGGGACCGCGCGGCGCGGCATCGTCGTGTTTTATCGCGACGAGGTCGTGCGCGGCATCGACCGGCTCGTCTTCGTGGCCTCGCTCGGTGGCGACAACACGGTCACCCTGCCGATCAACTTCTGAAGGCGAGGGGGAAGAGGCGAGGGGAGACCCCGCTTGCGATCTCGCTTGCCCGCCGTCTCTTGCCCTCGACCCCCATGCCTCTCGTTCTCGTCACCGGCGCCAGCCGGGGAATCGGCGCCGCCGTCGCCCGGGCCTTCGCCGCAAAGGGGTGGCGGGTGGCGCTCGTCGCTCGCGACGCGGGTGCGCTCGCCGTCGTCGGGCGCGACTGCCAGCGGGACGGGGGGGACGCGACGGCCTTCGTCTGCGACGTGACCGACGACGCGGCCGTCGAGGCGATGGCCGACGCCGTGCGTGGCTGGGCGGGGACGCCGGACGTGGTCGTCAACAACGCGGGCCTGTTCCGTCCGGGCGGGATCCTGGAGACGACGCCCGAGGCGTTCCGCGAGCAACTCGAGGTCAACACCGTCAGCGCGTTCCTGGTGACGCGCGCGTTCCTGGCCGGGATGCTGGCGCGCGGGTCGGGCCGCGTGCTGATGATGGGGTCGGTCGCCTCGGTGACGGGGTACCCCGGCGGGGCGGCGTACGGGGCCGCCAAGCACGGGCTGCTGGGGCTGGCGCGGGCGTTGCGCGCCGAGGTCCAGGGCACGGGCGTCTCGGTGACGACGCTGCTTCCCGGCGCGACGCGCACCGGCTCGTGGGACGGCACCGACCTCCCCGACGACCGCTTTATCCCACCGGAGGACGTCGCCCGGGTCGCCGTCGAGGTCGCCACACTCAGCGGCCGGACGGTCGTGGAGGAGGTCCTGATCCGCCCGGACGGAGGGGACATTTGAGGGCAGGAGGCGTAGAGGAGCGGACGAGAAGAGGAGGCGAGTGCCAGCGCTCGGACCGATGTCCTCTTCTCCTCCCGTCGTCTTTTCCTCGTCTTCTCTCCCGATGCCCGACGTCCGTCACGACCCCGATTCGCACACCTTTACTGCCGACGTCGAGGGCGGCGCGGCCGAACTGGCCTACGAGATGCGCGGCCAAGCCGTCGCGTTCGTCCACACGTTCGTGCCGGAGCCCGCGAGGGGAGAGAACGTCGGGACGGCGCTGGTCGAGGCTGGGCTGTCGTGGGCGCGAGACAACGGGCGCCCGGTGATCGCGCAGTGCCCGTTCGTGGCGGCGTATATGGACGACCACCCCGGCGAGCAGGACCTGCTGGCGGCGTGACCATCCGGCTCGCCACCGAGGCCGACGCGCCAGGCGTCCGCGCGATCTACGCGCCGTTCGTGCGCGAGACGTGGGTGTCGTTCGAGACGGCCGTGCCCTCCGTCGAGGAGATGGCGCGGCGGATCGCAGCCGGCGGGGGCCGTCACCCCTGGCTGGTCGCCGACGACGGCGCCATCGCGGGCTACGCCTACGCCGGTCCGCACCGGAGCCGCGAGGCGTACCAATGGTCGGCCGAGGTGTCGGTGTACGTCGCCGAGCGGGCCCGCCGCCGAGGCGTGGCGCGAGCGCTCTACGGCACGCTCCTCGATGTCCTCGGTATGCTGGGGATGGCCACGGCCTACGCAGGCGTCGCGCTGCCGAACGCCGCCAGCGTGGCCTTCCACACGTCGATCGGGTTCGAGCCGGTGGGCGTGTACCGGGGCGTCGGCTTCAAGGCCGGCGCGTGGCGCGACGTGGGGTGGTGGGCGCTCCGTCTGGGCGACGGGTCTGCGCCAGCGCCGCCCCGCCCGCTCTCCGCGTTGGGAGAGGCGCTGGCAGGGCGGCTGGCGGCGGCGTCGGACGAGATCCGCTAGCAGGGCTCAGGTACGCGTCACGGCATGCGTGAGCTTTGCGGTGCGTTAGCTGCAGGCGCGCGGGCCGCGGCGCCGGTCGCGGCGGTCCTCGCGACGGTCACGGACGTCCTCGGCGCGGTCGCGGCGGTCCTCACGGCGGTCGGCCACGTCCTCGATCCGGTCGAAGAGCCCGCCGTGGTGCCGGGCGTCGCGGCGGTCCTCACGGCGATCTCGGACGTCCTCGCGGCGGTCGCGGCGGTCTTCGCGGCGGTCGGCCACGTCCTCCAGGCAGTCGAGCACGACGGCACGGGCGACAGGGCGGGCGCGCTGGGCCTGGGCGGGAGCGGCGGTGAGGGCGGCGAGGGCGAGAAGGGGGAGGGTGAGGCGCATGGGTCCAAGGGGGCTCGTGAGACGGTGGGCTCAAGAGACGCGCCGAGCGCCCGGCAGGCATCACGGGGCCGTCCCGGTTCCTCGCCGATTGGTCGCCGAGGTGTCACGATCCGGTCGGGATGAGGAGGGGGAGGCGGGTAGCTTTGGGTGCCCCTCGCCCGCTCCCGTGCGCCTCCTTCTTGCCGCCGTGCTCCTCTCCGGTCTCTCCGCCGCCCGCGCCCAGCCGGCCGCGTTCCCCGAGGACGCCTCCCTGAGCGCCTCCCTCGCCGAGATCGTCGACGCCGCCGGGCTGGCGGGTCGGTTCGACGTGGGCGAGGACGGCGAGCAGCCGGTGTCGCTCGTCGTGGTGGACCTCGTCGGGGCCGCGCCCGTGTGGGGCGGAGCCGAACCGGACGCGTTCCTGTACCCCGCCAGCGTCTACAAGATGTACGTCGCCGCGACCGTGCTGAGCCAGGTGCTCGACGGGCGCTACGACCTCGACGCGCCGCGCGTCGTCGCCGCGCACAACGCCGTCGACACGGCCCGCGAGGTGCGTTCGGACCCCCGCCCGCTGCTCGCCGCCGGCGACACGGTCACGGTCGGGTACCTCCTCGACCTGATGGTCACGCGGAGCGACAACAGCGCGGCCAACGAGATGATCGACCTCGTCACCCGGCCCGCCATCGACTCGCTGATGCACCGCTACGGCTGGCACGGCAGCGAGGTCACCCGCAAGTTCCTGCCACGCGCCGCCGAGGACCCCGGCTACGCCGAGGTACCGAGCACGATGACCTCAGGCCGCCACGCCGCCGAGTTCCTGGCCCTCGCCGCCACCGACCGGCTGGTGCACCCGTGGGTGAGCCGTCGGCTGATGACGTTGCTCGGCGCCCAGCTGGACAATGCCAAGCTTGCCGAGGGCCTCCCACGCACCGCGTTCTTCGCCCACAAGACAGGCTGGTGGAGCTTCTGGACCCACGACGTCGGCGTCGTGCGCGACGGCGGCGCTGTCTACGTGGTGGCGTTGCTGACGCCGGTGCCGGAGGCCGAGGCCCTCCCCCAGATGGCCGAGGTCGGGCGCCGCGTCCACGCCCTCATGACGGGGCGCGCCACGCGGTAGGAGTCCAACCCGTCCTCTCCCCGGGGGGGCTGGGCATCGTGGGCCGGCGGCGATTCCGTCGCGAAACGGTGTCGGGCGACCGGAGTACGTCGGCTCCCTTTCCGAGCGATGTCCATGACCACCCGAACCCTCCGAGGCCCCGACGACACCGAGTGGACGCTGGCGGAGGCCATGGTCGGCACCGACGCCGAGCGCGACGACGCCACGACGGTGCCAGTCGTGGCCACGCCGAGCGGCGGGGAGCAGTCGGTGCGCCTGTCGCTGGCGCCCGGGTGGGCAGAGGCCGCCGCCGCCGACCTGCTGGCGGCGCTCGACGCGGCGCGGTGAGCCCCGAGCGGCGCCTCGCGCCCGCTAGCTTGCGGCATGTCCGACGATCTGTTTGAGGCCGCCGCGGTCGCCCGCCGCCGCCAGTCCGCCCCGCTCGCCGACCGGATGCGTCCGCGTACGCTCGACGAGTACGTCGGGCAGGGCCACGTGCTCGCGCCCGGTTCGCTGCTGCGCCGCGCCGTCGAGGCCGACCGCGTCACGTCGCTGATCCTGTTCGGCCCGCCCGGAACCGGCAAGACCACGCTCGCGCGGATCATCGCCAACACGACGCGAAAGCACTTTGCCAGCCTCAACGCCGTGCTGGCGGGCGTGAAGGACATCCGCGAGCAGGTGGCCGGCGCCCAGGAGCGGCTCCGCTTGCACGGCCAGGGCACCATCCTGTTCGTCGATGAGGTCCACCGCTTCAACAAGGCCCAGCAGGACGCGCTCCTGCCCCACGTCGAGAACGGGACGGTCGTCTTCGTCGGGGCCACGACGGAGAACCCGTACTTCGAGGTCAACAAGGCGCTCGTCTCGCGGAGCCGCGTCTTCGAGCTCCAGACGCTGTCCGAGGACGACCTGCGGGCCGTCGCCGCCCAGGCCGTCGCCGACGCCGAGCGTGGCTACGGCACCCTCGACGTGCGCATCGACGAGGACGCCCTCGCGCACCTCGCCAGCACCGCGAATGGCGACGCGCGGTCGCTGCTCAACGCGCTCGAACTGGCGGTCGAGACGACGGAGGCGGACGCCGAGGGCGTCGTCCGGGTGACCCTCGGTGTGGCCGAAGAGTCGATCCAGCGCCGCGCCGTGCTCTACGACAAGGACGGCGACGCGCATTACGACACGATCTCGGCGTTCATCAAGTCGATGCGCGGCTCGGACCCGGATGCGGCGCTGTACTGGATGGCCCGGATGATCTACGCGGGCGAGGACCCGCGCTTCGTGCTCCGCCGGATGATCATCTTCGCGTGCGAGGACATCGGGCTGGCCGACCCCAACGCGATCCGTCAGGCCGTGGCCTGCCAGCGGGCCTTCGAGGTCGTCGGGATGCCGGAGGGCCGGTTCGTGCTGGGCCAGCTCTGCGTCTACCTCGCGACGGCGCCGAAGTCGAACTCCGGGTTCGCGTTCTTCGCGGCGCTGGAGCACGTCGAGAAGGAGCAGACGACGGACATGCCGAACGCGCTCAAGGACGGCTCGCGCGACAAGAAGGGGCTGGGCCATGGGGTCGGCTACAAGTACCCGCACGCCTACCAGGACCACTACGTGCCCGAGCAGTACCTCCCGGGTGGGATGCAGGGGACGTACTTCTACGAGCCCAGCGATCAGGGCTACGAGGGGCGGCTGGCGGTGCGGATGGAACAGCTCCGCGCGCGCGACGCCGAGGAGTCCATCGAGAAGCGCGTCCAGCGCTACGCCATCACGGACCGCGACGCCGACGACGACTGAGCCGCGTCGTCGGCGCTGAGGGGGAGGGCGAACCAGAACCGGGTGCCGGCCCCGGGCGCGCTCTCCACGCCGCACGTGCCCCCCAGGCGCTCCGTGATCCGTCGGACGATGGAGAGGCCGAGCCCGTGCCCCTCGACGTCGAGCGAGCCGACGCGGGAGAAGGGCATGAACAACTGGGCCTGGGCGTCGGGCGCGAGGCCGGGGCCGTCGTCGTGGACCCAGAACCGGGCCTGCCCGGCCGGGGTGGTCTCGGCGCCGAGCGTCAACGTCGGCCCGCCGTACTTGGCCGCGTTCGACAGGTAGTTGACCCAGATCTCTTCGACCCAGGGCGCGTGCCCGACGGCGACCGGCCAGTGATCCGGGAGGGCCGGGGCGACGGCGGTGCCGATCGGGGTGCGGCGGATGCGATGGAGCGCCTCTTGGGCGACCGCGGCCATCTCGACCGGCCGGGGCTCGACGGTCGCTTGGCGGACGCCAGCCAGCAGCAGCAGCTCGTGGACGATGTCGCCCATCTTGTGCGCCGCTCCGACCAGCCCGTCGGCGATCTCGTGGTGCGCGCCGGCCGGCAGGCCGGGCCCGTCGTCGCGCAAGATCTCGGCGTAGCCGGCCACGCCCTGGATGCCGTTCTTGAGGTCGTGGGCGACCGTGTGGGCGAACGCGTCGAGCTCGTCGTTGCGGGCCTGGAGCTCGGCGTTTGCGTCGTAGAGGTCGGCGTTGGCGCGGTGGAGGGCGGCCCGCTCGCGGCGGCGGTGGGTCACGTCGTGGAGCAGGACGAGCCGGCCGGTCGGCGTGCCGTGTCGGTCGGTGAGGGGCGAGATCCGGAAGTCGACGTAGCGAGCGTCCGGGCCCTCACCCAGCCGGAAGGTGTCGCCGGGGGCCGAGTCGATGGCGTCGGCGAGCGACGGGACCGTCTCCCGGAGCGGGCGCCCGAGGGGGGCGGTGGCCTCGCCGAGCGCGCACCGGAGTGCGGGGTTGGCGTCCACGACGACGCCGTGGGTGTCGAGAACGAGCATCCCTTCGCTGAGGACGTCGACCAGGGCCGCCCGCGCGATGGGCCGGAGGTCGAGGAGGCGGTAGCGGACGAGCCCGAGCGCGAACGCCCCGGACGAAACGGCCATGGCGATGGGCGTGAAGTCCTTCTCAATGGTCCCCACCCCGAGCATGTGGCCCACGTTGACGGCGAGCGGGACCGCGGCGCCGGCCACGATCCACCACGAGAGGGTGCGGTCGCGGGTGCCGCTGGCGTAGGCCCGCACGAGCACCGCGAGCGAGACGATCATCGCCCCCCACATGAACACGGTTTGAGCCCACGCAACGGGCCCCAGCGTGTACCGGACCCCGAGGAACGGGCCGTCGGGGACGACCTCCCAGGTCGCCAAGACGAGCTGGTGGACCTCGTTCGTGAGCGCCATGCCCCCGAAGCCCAGGCTCCAGACGCAGAGGGCCCACACGGATGCGCGGGCGACCGGGCCGACCCGACCGGTGTAGCTGAGCAGGAACGCGAACCAGGCCACGCCCGGCAGCGGGGCCCACACGAACGTCCCCTGGGCGATCCGGAGGGCTGCCTCGGGCGACGGCGCCAGCACGCTCAGCGCGTCGCACGCGAGCCAGCCGGCCGACGCGGCCGAGAACGCGACGAGGCCCCAAGCGCCGGGCGCCTCCCGGCGCCGCCAGGAGACGATCCCGACCACCCCCATCAGGAGCAGCGCGAGCGGTGTGAGCGCGACGAAGACGAGGGACTGCATGACCCGGGCAGAGGGGCCTTCTCCATCGGCCACTCTCTAGATCCGCTTAACGGCCTGTCGTTAAAGGAGTCGGCCACATGCCGGGCGCCCATGACGTGGGGCCGACGACCCGCCACGCCAGGCGTCGGCGTACCCCTCGGCGCGATCGGGTCGGCGCGCTCCAACAGGTGGGCCCTGGCGTTCAGGGGGCGCACCACGGGCTCCTGTTCGGAGATTACGGTGGAAAGGGATCGGGGGGCAGATGGCGGGGTATGCGGGAACCGCTCCGAGCGGAGGCCCCTCTCTCTCTCTCGACCGTTCCCTTCTCCGCCATGCCCTGCCTGTCTCGCGTCGACCCCGTCCTCCGGCTCGGCATGGTCCGCGCGACGGGCGTCGTGACGGGCGCCGACATCGCCTCGGCCAACGAAGCGCTGTACGCCGATCCGCACTGGGGAGAGGGCTTCGACGAGTTCTGGGATTGCGGCCAGATCCAGGAGTTCATCGTGCGGCCGGAGGAGATGGCGACGATCGCAGAGATGGAGATCGACGAGTCGGAGCGGATCGGTCCGGGGCGCGTCGCCCTCGTGATGACCCGGGAGGTCGTCCAACTTATCGGGTACCTGTACCGGCGGCTGGTGGAGGAGGCCGGCCGGCCGGTCGAGGTCGTCGAGTCGCTGGAGGAGGGGGCCCGGTGGCTCGGGCTGCCCGGCGTTCCGGAGTGGCTGGCGGTTCCGGAGGAGGACGGCCCCTCGCACGGCGCTAGCGACCGGTAGCACCCAGCGAGAGGGCGCGCGCCGGTACCTTGGCGCCGCCGCCCGCCCTGCGCCGACCGTCCGCATGGATGCCCCCACGTTCAGCCGTCTGATGGAGGGGCTGTACCTCCTGGGTGCGGCCCATGGCCTGTTCCTGGCCGCCGTGCTGGCGAGCCGCCCGCGGCAGGTCGCCGCGCACCGGCTGCTGGCGGCCTTCGTGCTCGTGTTCTCGGTCGACCTCGCGATGGCCGTGTACCACGCCTCCGGCGCCAGCGCGCGGCACCCCGCGCTCATCGGGCTCGACCTGCCGATCGCGCTCCTCTACGGGCCGCTGCTCTACCTCTACGTCCGCGCGCTGACCTCGCCGCGCCCGGCACTTCGCCGAAGGGATGCGTGGCACCTCGCGCCGTTCCTGGCCCTCGTCGCATTCCTGCTCCCGTTCTACCTCCGGCCCGGCCCCGAGAAGCTGGCGCTGATGCTCGACCCCGACCTGTCGTTCCAGACGCGGGCGATGGCCGTCGCCAACCCGCTCAAGCTGCTCCACGGCGCGGTCTACCTCGCGCTGATCGTCGCTCGCGTGCGGCGGACGGGAGGGGTGGCGTCCCCAGCGACGCGGCGGTGGCTCCGCGGCCTGACGGCGGGCGTGCTGGCGATGCTGCTGGCCTCGGCCTTGTTCTACGTCCTCGGCGGCACCGACGCCGTCGGCCTCGACGACGCCAGCGTCACCGACGACCTCACGCTGCTCACGGTGACCGTCTTCGTCTACGCCCTGGGCTACTTCGGGCTGCGGCAGCCCGAGGCCGCGGGGCCGGAGGCCGCCCCGACGGAGGCGGCGTACGCGCGGTCCGGGATGCGCCCCGAGGAGGCTGCCCGCCACGCCGCGGCCCTCCGGGCGCTCATGGAGACCGAGCACCCGTACCGCCGCGGCGACCTCACGCTCCCCGACCTCGCCGACGCGCTCGGCATCTCGCCGCACAACCTCACCGAGGTCCTGAGCACCCAGCTCGGCCAGACCTTCTACGAGGTCGTCAACGGCTACCGCGTCGCCGACGTCCAGGTGCGGCTGACGGACCCGGCGTTCGCGCACTGGACCGTCCTCGCCATCGGCCTCGACGCCGGGTTCAACGCCAAGTCGTCGTTCAACGCGGCCTTCAAGCGGACCACGGGGATGACGCCCTCGCAGTACCGCCAGCGCCACACCGAGGCGGTCTGAGGAGAGGAGACAAGAGGGCCGAAGAGGTCCAGTCCAGCGGGATTGGACGCCTGGACGCGTCCCGGTGGGCGGGCGTGGACGATCGGGGAGGGCGTCGCGGCCTAGGCTCGGGATCTCTCTCCCCCCGCTCCCGATGCGCTGCCTGGTTGCCGTCTGTGCCCTGCTCCTCCTCGCCCCGGCCGCGCTCGCACAGGCGACCCAGACCGTCCGCGGCACCGTCGCCGACCGCGACACGCGGGCCCCGCTCGTCGGCGCGACGGTGGTCGTCGTCGGGTCCCGGCCGCTGCTCGGCGCGGCGACCGACGCCCAGGGCCGGTTCGTGCTGGCGGGCGTCCCGCTCGGCAAGCACGCCGTCGAGGTCCGGTCGCTCGGCCACGCGCCGCGTGTGCTGGCGGACGTGCTCGTACGCGCGGGGCAGGAGACGGTGCTCGACGTGCCGCTCGCCGAGACGGTCGTGGCGGGCGCCGAGGCCGTCGTCCGGGCCGAGGCGCAGGCGGGGCGGCCGCAGCACGCGATGGCCGCCGTCAGCGGCCGGTCGTTCTCGGTCGAGGAAACGCGGCGCTATGCCGGCGCCGTCGACGACCCGGCGCGGCTGGCGGCGGCGTTCGCGGGCGTGGCCACGTCCGGGAGCGGGGTGCAGGACAACGCGCTGGCGGTCCGCGGGAACGCGCCCAAGGGCGTCCGCTGGCGGCTGGAGGGCGTGCCCATCCCGACGCCGAGCCACTTTGCCGGGCTCTCGGTCGCCGGCGGCGGCGGCGTGACGCTGTTCAGCGGCGAGTTGTTGGCCGACTCCGACGTGTTCACAGGCGCCTTCCCGGCCGAGTACGGCGATGCGCTCGGCGGCGTCTTCGACATGCGGTTCCGGACGGGCCACCCGACACGCCGCGAGCACGCCGTCCGCGCCGGGCTGCTCGGGCTGGAGGTCGCCTCCGAGGGGCCCCTCCGCCTGGGGAGCCCGGCGACGTACCTCGCCAATTACCGCTACTCGACACTCGGCCTGTTGATGCCGCTGCTGCCGACCGAGGGCGGGACGACGTACCAGGACCTCGCCGTCAAGGTGTCGGCCCCGCTCGGCGCCGGGCGCGTCGAGGCGTGGGGGATCGGCGGGCTCGACGGCCAGCAGCTCGTCGAGAACCCGGACTCGGCGTCGTGGACCTCCGACTTCTGGGACCGCACGCGCGCCGACTTGGCGCTCGGCGTCGGCGCCGCCGGGCTGACGCACGCCGTGACGCTGGGGCGCCGGACGTATGTCCGCACGACGGCCGCCGTCACCGGGCAGCGGACCGTCTGGGAGCAGGACCGGCTGGGCGACGACTTGCGGCTCCGGCCCGAGCTCGCGCTCCGCAGCACCGACCTCCGCCTGCACCTCGGCTCGACCGTCGACCACAAGCTGCGCCCCGGCACGCTCGTCCAGGCGGGCGCCAGCGTCCAGCGGCTCGGCTACGCGCTCGACCTCCGCTCGGCGCCGGACCACGCCCCGCCCCTCGTGACCGTCGCCGACGGCGAGGGGAGCGCCCTGCTGGCGCACGCGTTCGCGCAAGCGCGGCAGACCCCGGCGCCCGACCTCGACCTGACGCTGGGCGTGCACGCGACGCACGTCGCGCTGACGGGCGCGTCGGCCGTCGAGCCTCGCCTGGGCGTCACGTGGGCGGCGTCGGACCGGACGACGTGGAGCGCGGGGTACGGGCTCCACAGTCAGCTCGAACCGCTCCCCGTCGTGCTCGCGCGTGTCGACGGCGGCCAGCCGAACCGGGACCTGGGGCTGACGCGCGCGCACCACGTCGTGCTCGGGGCGTCGCGCCAGCTGGGCGACGCGGTCCGGGTGCGCGTGGAGGGCTACGTGCAGCGGCTGTTCCGCGTGCCCGTGATCGCGGGCCGCGCGTTCTCGCTGCTCGACTGGCGGCAGGACTGGGCCTTTGCCGAGCCGCTCGTGGCCGAGGGCGCGGGCGCGAACGTGGGCGTCGAGCTGACCGTCGAGCGGCCGCTGCGGGGCGGGGCGTACGCGCTCGTCACCGGCTCCCTGTTCCGGTCGCGGGCGCGCGGCGGCGACGGCGTCTGGCGGCCGACCCGGTACGACCAGCGCGTCGCCGTCAATGCGCTGGCGGGACGCGACGTGCGGCTAGGTGATCGGCACCGGCTGGGGCTCAACGTGCGGCTCGCCGCGCTCGGCGGCGAGCGCCGGAGCCCCGTCGACGGGGCGGCCTCGGCGGCGGCTGGCGAGGTCGTCTACGACGCGACGCGCCCCTTTTCAGAGCGCGGCCCGTCGGTCTGGGTGCTGGACTTGACGGCGACGTTGCGGGTGGACGGGCAGCGCGTGTCGCAGCTGTGGTCGCTCCAGCTCAAAAACGCCCTCGCCGCTAAGGACGCCGCGCTCGACTACGACCTCCAGCGGCAGGCCGTGGTCGAGGTGACGGAGGGGTACCCGCTCCCGGTGCTGAGCTACCAGGTCGAGTTTTGACGGCCCCGGCGGCGCGTGCTCGCCGAGGCCGTGCGCACGGCCGGCCGGCGATCAGGGCTTGAGGACCACCTTGATGCAGTCGTCCTTCTTGTCGCGGAACATGTCGTACATCGTGGGCGCGTCGTCCAGTGGGGCCGTGTGCGTGATGATGAACGACGGGTCGATGTCGCCGTCCTGGATCTTCTTCATCAGCGGCTCGAGGTAGCGCTGGACGTGCGTCTGGCCCGTCTTGAGCGTGAGCCCCTTGTTCATCAGCGGGCCGAGCTTGACCGAGCCGGCGCCCGCGTAGACGCCGGGCATCGAGATCGTCCCGCCCTTGCGGCACGCCATGATGGCCTGGTTGATCGCGTACGTCCGGTCGCTCTGGGTGTGCGTCGCCTGGGCCGCCTTGTCGACGAGGGTCTTGGCCGCGCTCGCGCCGTGCGCCTCCATCCCGACCGCGTCGATGCAGCGGTCCGGCCCGCGGCCGCCCGTCATGTCGATGAGGACCTTGTGGAGCGGGTCGTCGAGCTCGTCGAAGTTGACCGTCTCAGCCTTCGAATTCTCGGCCGCCATCCGCAGGCGCTCGGGCTCGCGGTCGATGGCGATCACGCGGCCGGCGCCCATCATCCAGGCGCTCTGGATGGCGAACTGGCCGACCGGCCCGCAGCCCCAGACGGCGACCGTGTCGCCGGGCTCGATCTCGGCGTTCTCGGCGGCCATGTAGCCGGTCGGGAAGATGTCGGAGAGGAAGAGGACCTGCTCGTCGGTCATGCCGTCGGGCACCACGATGGGGCCCACATCCGCGTGGGGCACGCGCAGGTACTCGGCCTGGCCACCGGGGATGCCGCCGGTGAGGTGGGAGTAGCCGAACAAGCCCGCCGGGCTGTGGCCCATGGCCTTTTCGGCGTTCTCAGGCTTGGGGTTGGTGGTGTCGCACAGCGAGTACATCGTCTGCTCGCAGAACCAGCACGTCCCGCACGAGATCGTGAATGGCACGACGACGCGGTCGCCCTTCTTGAGGTGCGTGATGCCGGACCCGATCTCCTCGACGATGCCCATCGGCTCGTGGCCGATGATGTCGCCCTCCTGCATCATCGGGACGAAGCCGTCGAAGAGGTGGAGATCGGAGCCGCAGATGGCCGTCGAGGTCACCTTGATGACGATGTCGGTGGGCTCTTGGATCTCAGGGTCGGGGTGGGTGTCGACGCGGACGTCGCCTTGGCCGTGCCAGGTGAGAGCTTTCATCGGAGAGGGGAGAGGGAGGGCCCATGCCACAGGTCGGGTCCGGGGCAGTTCCTCGAAGTGGACGAACAGGGGAGCGCCCGACCCACGCGCCTCGGCCCCGGTGCGGACCACCCCGACAGGCGATCCCGGACGGTCGTCGGCCCCGGAACGCCGACGCTTGTCGCACCGTGTTTCGACCCCGCCTCTCCCCACGCTCATGTCTGTCCGCTTCTCTCGCCGCTCCGCCCTCAAGGGCCTGGGCGCCCTCGGCCTCGGCGCCGCGCTCCCCGTCTCGGCCGCTGCCGCTGCGCCTGTTCGCCGCGACCACCACACGATCTCGGCCGACACCTTCTCGGTCGGCGACGCGGTGGTGACCGTCATCCGCGACACGTCGTTCGCGCTGCCGCTGAGCGCCGTCGGCACGAACGTGGACGCGGCGCGCGTGGTCGCCACGCTGGCGGAGTACGGGCTGCCGACCGACCGCGTCCCGACCGACGTGTCGCAGCTCGTGATCGACCACGGCGGCGTCCGCACGCTCGTCGACACCGGCACGGGGCAGGGCGCGCTGGTCTCGACGATGGAGGCGCTCGGGATGGCGCCCGCGTCGGTCGACCGCGTCGTCGTGTCGCACTTCCACGGCGACCACATCGGCGGCGTCTCGACCGACGGCGCGGCCACGTTCCCGACCGCGAGCGTCCACTTCCCGGCGGCCGAGCTGGCGTTCCTGGAGTCGGCCCCGGCGGGCAACGAGAACGTCGAGAACGCACTCGCGAAGCTGGCGCCCGTCCGCGACCGGCTCCAGACGTATGGCGCGGGCGAGGAGGTGGTGCCCGGGCTCACCGCGGTCGCCGCACACGGGCACACGCCGGGCCACATGGCCTTCGAGCTGGCGTCGGCGGGCGCGCGGCTGCTCATCGTCAGCGACGCGGTCGCCCACCCGGTCGTCTTTTTCCGCCACCCGACGTGGCTGTTCGGGTTCGACATGAACGGGCCCCAGACCGTGGCCACCCGGCGGCGCCTGCTGGCGCGTGCCGCGCGCGAGGGGATTCCGCTGTTCGCCAGCCACATGCCGTTCCCCGGCGTCGGCCGCGTCTCCGTCGACGGCGTCGGCTTCCGGTTCACGCCGGTCCCGATGATGTAGTTGCGCGTCGGATCTGGGGGAAACCATGGTGGACTTGTGGATACATCGGTATCTGTCCGCCTGCCCTGGATCCGCCATGGGCCTGGTAAAAACGTCTGTAATTGATGAGCCTGGCCCCCGCGTCCGGCGCGGGCAGCGTCCGGGCCCGGCGGTGCGGGCGGAGGGGGGACGGACGGCGCAGGCCGGCGCTGCGGCCCCCGCGGCGGGCGGGCCGATGCCGCTCGAGGCCGTCCTGCTGCTGGCCGCGATCGGAGGCGCGGGGGTCGCGGCGGTGGCCCTCCTGTTCGCGGCCATGTAGGCCGGGCCGGGGGGCGCTAGCGCCCCATCGACTGCGCCAGCGTGCGGATCGCGGCGGGCTCGCCGAGCACGGTCAGCCGGTCGCCGACCTCCAGCACGGTCGAGCCGCCGGGCACGGCGATCTGGCCGTCGCGGTGGACGAGCGCCACGAGCAGGCCCGGCGGGAGCCGGACCTCGCGGAGCGCCTTCCCTGCGAGCGCCGCCGTCGGGCCATCGTGGCGGACGGTGAGGGCGAGGTAGCGGTCGTTGAGGATGAGCACCTCCTTGAGGTCTTGGTCGGTCTCGGCCGCGCGCCACTCGGAGAGGAAGGGAGGCTCATCGATGCGGCTGGCGAGGTTGGCGAGCGTGCGGAGGTGGCGGCCCGGCGGGTCCATCGGGGAGAGGAGGAAGAAGACGGCGAAGACGTCCTTCGTTTCGTCGGGCCGGTCGTCGCCCGTCGTATCGACGGCGACCGAGAGGCCGGTCATGGAGCGGACGAGGACGAGCGTTGGGCGGTCGACCTCGGAGAGGCGGAGATGGGGGAGCGCCACGCCGCCGGCGACCGGCGTAGAGCCCGTCCGCGACCCCTTCAGGAACGCCTCCGCAAGGCGCTCGGCCGGGAGGCCGGTCCGCTCGCCGAGGCGGCGGGCGGCCTCATGCGCGACATCGTCGAACGTCGCCTCCGGCCCAACGTCGAGGACGGCGGCCCGCGTGACGAGGTGCTCGAACGGCGACTCGTCGGTCAGCCCCTTCTCCTTGAGGATCGTGCGGAGCTCCGAGTCGAGCCCCTCGTAGCGGCGCGCCCCGAGCCGCGCGAACAGATGGTAGATGGCCCCCTCGCGCTCGACCTCCGACTTCGAGCGGACGTAGTACACGTACCACACCACGGAGAGGACGACGACGCCCGCGGTGAAGGCGATGGCGACCACGCCCATCTGGGCGATCAGCAGGACCGACGTCGTGATGCCCGCGATCTGCATCCACGGGTAGAGCGGGGTCCGGAACCCGGGGGCGTAGGACGGGATGTGGCTCTCGCGCATCACGATGACCGCGAGGTTGATCAGCCCAAACACGAGCAGGTTGAAGGCACTGGCCAGCTTGGCTAAGCCCTCGACGTCGAGCACGAGGATGCAGAGGACGATCGCCGCGCCCGTGGCCACGATGGCCGGGGCCGGCGTGTGGAAGCGGCCGATGGCCCCGAAGCGCCGCGTGATCAGCCGGTCGCGCGCCATCGCCAACGGGTATCGGGAGGCCGAGAGGATGCCGGCGTTGCCCGTGGAGGCGAAGGCCGCCAGCGCCGCGATCGCGATCAGGAGGACGCCCGTCGATTGAGGCAGTCCCTCGGGCGTGGGGATCCAGGCGAGGAGGTCCCGGGCGGCCGTGGCCACCGGCGTCAGGTCGGCCATTAGCGCGGCCGGGTCGAGCACGGCCACCAGGATATAGACCCCCACGGTGTAGACGAACACGGCCGTCCCCAGCGAGAGCATCATGCCGAGGGGGATGTTGCGGTCGGGGTTCTCCACCTCCTCGGCCACCGACGCCACCTTGGTGAGCCCAGCGTAGGCCGCGAACACGAGGCCGACCGTCGCGAACAGGCTGCCCACCCCGTACGGCATAAACGGAGTGAACTTGTCTTCCACGACCGCCCCCACGTCGCTGGAGACGATCTCCACAAACCCCTGGACCACGAAGACCGTGAGGACCAAGACGAGCGTCGTCACGAGGAACCGCTGGAGGCCGCTCGTCTCTTTGGCGCCGACCACGTTGAGGACCGTGAAGGCCACCGTCATGGCGACGGCCACCGGCTTGATGGGCAGGTCCATGAACAGGACGAGGTAGGCCCCCACGCCGACGAGCGCAAACGCGCTCTTGAAGACGAGCGAGAGCCACGTGCCCAGCCCCCCCACGGTGCCCACGAGAGGGCCGAGGGCGCGGTCGATAAAGTAGTAGGTGCCGCCCGCGCGGGGCATGGCCGTGGCCAACTCGGCCTGGCTGAACATGGCCGGGAGCACGAGGAGCCCGGAGACGAAATACGCGAGCACGACCGCCGGGCCGGCGTAGGCCATGGCGAGGCCGGGGAGCAGGAAGAACTCCGCGCTGAACATGGCGCCCGTGCAGATCGCGTAGACGTCGAACAGGGTGAGGTCCTTTTTGAGGCGGCCGGCGGGCATAGGGGGCGGGGCGCGTCCCCCCTACGATACCGCCTCGGCGGGGCCCGGCGGGGGTCGGGGGCGGCCCGTCGCCGGCCGCCTCGGGATATGGGCTCGGCGTCGGCCGGCGCCCCTCTTTTCTTTGTGCGGACCGGGGAGGACGGACCGCAGACCGCGGGCCGCGCCCCCGCCCGCCTCGGCGCCGAGGCGGAGGGGGGCCGTCTCCCTCCCCCAGCGGGGGAGGGCCGGGGAGGGGGCCGAGCGCGTCTGGGGCGGCTCGGCGCGGAGGAAGATCTGGACTCGGCGGATGACGACGGCGATGGCGTGGCCGGCGGAGTCGCGGGCGGCGATGGCTTCGAGGGGCGGCGAGGTGCAGGGCGGGCCCGGCGAGAGAGATTTGGTCGGGGAGGCCGCGGTTTTTACTCTCGTTCAAGTCGGGCGTCCCTCGCAGATCGCCCTTGCCTTTATCTCCCGTCTCCGCATGCGATCATGTCGACCTCGAAGCGACGCGCTAGACAGAGGTGGGAGAAACGACGCAAGGACCCTTGCACGTCGGCTCACGCCTTCACCCTGCTGGACCACGTCGAGTCGCAGGTCCGGCTGTTCGACACCAAGGCATCGCTCTTGCTGGCTGGCGATGCCGTGCTGATCGGGACGATCCTGGAGTTCGCCAACGACCGCCGCATCGGCGATCCCTTCGCTGTGATCCCAGTCTCGTTTCTGGTCGTGGCGCTGTTGTGTTCGATCATGAGCGTCCGTCCGTCGCTGGGCGGGCGGCACCGGGCAAAGTCTCCTCCCTGGTGGGGCGCCCGGTTCTCGGCCCTCGCCGATGTCCTGTGGTTCGTGACCATCGTGGGGTGGAGTTTCTTCGCGCTCTGGGTCTGGCTCATCGCGGACGGGCTCAACGCGGCGGACGTGGAGGGCTGTCTCTGGTGGGCATTCGGAGGGACGGCCATCGCGTGGGGCTTGCTGGCCCTCGGCGGGGTGGCGTGGCCGGGCCCCGCCTGCAAGGCTCTCGCGGGAAAAGCTGGAAGGTGGTGCGAGTTGTTACGTGGAGGGGCACCTGCCGGTAGGCCGAGTCCCTTCTTCTTTAACGACGTGGCCCGCATGAATTCGAGAAGGTTCGTGCGAGACGTGGGCGGTCACCTTCGAGGCAATGACGGGCCGTTCCGAGATCGGGTGCTCCTGGCGGTGCACTCGAAGTCGGTCTGGGCGCGTCGGAAGGACGTGCTGGTGTGGTGGGCCGTCCGGATGACCAGCGTCGGGGTGTTGATCGCGGCGATGAGCCTGAGCTTGGGGTGGAAGTACGCCCCGGAAAACGACGAGGCCGTCGACCCCAGCACAGAGGTTGTGAACGGCGAGGAGCCCGGGGATTGCGAGGAGCCCGTTGGTGACGGCGGGCCGGATGGGACGGGTGGGGGAGAGGCGCCCAGCGGGCCGCCGTCGGAGCCGGCCCCCGCGCCGCTTACCCCCGACTCCCTAGCGAACCGCCTCGGGGTCGACTGCTGGTGTGGGTGAGGCCCGCCGCTGGCCAGCCTCCTTTCTTGTTCTCCCCCTTGGAAGGGCTGACTGCGTTGTCGCCAGGCGGCCCCCGCGGAGCGGGTTGGAGGGTTGGTCTCCTCGCCGACCATCGAGCGACACCCACCGTCCGCTGCGCAGTCCCCTCCCGTACGGGGGAGGCCTTTCGTCGCCCCACCTGCCCCGCCTCGGCGCCGAGGCGGGACCTGCCGTTGGAGCTACGCCCGGAACGTCGCCGAGACGCGGCGGATGGCGGCCGGCTCGCCCAGGACCGTCAGCCGGTCGCCGACCTCGAGGACCGTGTCGCCGCCGGGCACGGCGATCTGGCCGTCGCGGTGGACGAGCGCCACGAGCACGCCCAGCGGGAGCCGGACCTCGCGGAGCGCCTTGCCGGCCAGCGCCGCCGTCGGGCCGTCCTCGCGGACCAGGAGGTGGAGCGTGCGGTCGTTGTGGAGCAAGACCTCCTTGAGGCCCTGCTCGGTCTCGGCGCCGCGCCACTCGTCGGCAAAGTCGGCCTCGTCGATCCGGCTGGCGAGCGCGGCGAGCATCTGGAGGTGCTGGCCGGGCGGGGTCTCAGGGCTGAGCAGGAAGAACACCGCCTCGACGGGGCGGTCGCCCTCGCCGGGCTCGGCGGGGACGGAGAGCGGCGTCCGGGACCGGACGATGACGAGCTCGGGCTGGTCGATGTCGGGGAGCCGGAGGTGGGGGAGGGCCACCCCACGCGCGACGGGCGTGGCGCCGGTGCGGGAGCCCTCCAGGAACGCCGTCTGGAGCCGCTCGACGTCGAGCCCGGCCCGCCACGCGAGCCGCTCGGCGGCCGTCTGGGCGACCTCCTCGAACTCGCCGCCGTCCACGTCGAGCACGGCGGCGCGCGTGACGAGGGCCTCGAACGGGGTCTCGTCGCTGAGCCCCTTCTCCTTGAGGATGTTCCGGAGCTCGGAGTCGAGCGCGTCGTAGCGGCGCGTCCCCAGGCGGGCGAACAGGTGGTACACGGCGCCCTCGCGCACGACGGCTGGGTTGTCCTTGACGTAGACGACGTACCAGACGATGCAGCCCGCGATGAGCACGGCGGTGAGCCCGATGGCGAGCGCGCCCATCTGGGTGATGAGCACGACCGGCGCCAGGATCCCGACGATCTGAGTCCACGGGTAGAACGGGCTGCGGTAGCCGGGCACGTACCCCGGGATCCGACTCTCGCGCATCACGATCACAGCCACGTTGAGGAGCCCGAAGATGACCAGCTGGAAGGCGCTCGCGAGCTTGGCGATGCCCTCCACGTCGAGGAGGAGGATCACGGCGATCATCAGACCGGCTGTCGCGATGATGCCCAGCGTCGGCGTCCCACTGCGGCCCAAGCGGCCGAGCCGCTCCGTCACCAAGTGGTCGCGCGCCATCGCGAGCGGGTACCGGCTGGCGGACAGGATGCCCGCGTTGCCCGTCGAGGCGAACGCTGCGACGGCCGCGACGACGACCAGCCCCAGCCCCCACCGCCCGGGCAACCAGTGGAAAAAGGACTCGGCCGCCGTCGCGACCGGCGTCAGGTCGCTGCGAAGCTCCGAGGGCTCCAGCACGGCGATCATGATGAACACGCCGACGACGTAGATGAACGTGGCCGTCGCCAGCGACAGCACCATCCCGAGGGGGATGTTGCGGTCCGGGTCCTGCACCTCCTCGGCGACGGACGCCACCTTCGTCAGCCCGGCGTAGCTCACGAAGACGAGCCCGATCGTCGCCAGCAGGCCCTCCGTCCCGAACGGCAGGAACGGCGTGAACTGCCGCTCCAGGTTGCCCGCCCCGAGCGCCCCGACCTCGATCAGCCCCTGGACCACGAAGAACGCCAGCACGGCGATGAGCACAACGACGAACCCCCGCTGCAGCCCGCTCGTCTCCTTTGCCCCAACAATGTTGAGGACGGCAAAGGCGACCGTAAACCCGACGGCGAGCGGCTTTACCGGCACGTCGAGGAAGAACACGAGGTACGCCCCCATCCCGACGAGCGCGAAGGCGCTCTTGAGCACGAGCGCCAGCCACGTCCCTAGCCCGCCAACGGTGCCCGCCAGCGGGCCCAGGCTGCGGTCCAAGAAGTAGTACGTGCCGCCCGCCTTCGGCATCGCGGTCGCCAGCTCGGCCTGCGACAGCATCGCAGGCAGAATGAGCACGCCGGCCAGGAAATACGCGAGCACCGCTGCCGGGCCGGCCGCCGCCGTCGCCAGCCCGGGCAGCAGAAAGAAGCCGGAGCTGAACATGGCACCCGTACTGATCGCGTAGACGTCGAACAGCGTGAGGGTCTTCTTGAGGCGGGGGTCAGGCATGGGCGCGGGCGTGCGGAGCGGGGACTACTCCGCGAGGGCGGACGCCGTTCGGCGGGCACGGAGAGGGTTGGAGATGCCTCTTTTCGGAACCGCATGGCCCGTAGTAACGTGTTTGGCTTCACGGTCCGATCACAATAGGGCCGGTTCATTTCGCTCTCTCCCCACCAACGCCTTTAAGGATGCGACACTTCGCTACCCTCGCCCTCGCGGCGCTCCTCCTCGCCCCTGCGGCCGTCGCGCAGTCGGTGACGGCCTCGCCGTCGCTGACGGCCGCCCCGCTGGCGAGCTTCGCCCCCGGCGACACGACCCTCATCGCCAACCGCTCCCCGTCGGACGCCCTGACCACGTTCTCGGACGGCAGTGGCAATTACCTCTTTGGAACCGGATCGTTCGGCACCGAGATCTTCGGGTCGGGCTACACGCTCCCTAGCGACGCCGCGTTCGACGCGATCGGCGCGACTCTCTTCGTGACCCAGGTGCCCGACGCAGGCGAGACGTTCGACGTCAGCGTCTACGCTGGCAACATCGCCGACGGCCCGACCGGCGACCCGCTCTATACCGAGACGTTCTCGACGGATATCATCCCGCCCCGTGACGGCAACACGATCACGTCCACACGGATCGAGTTTGCCCAAGATGTGCCGATCTTTGGCGAGGCGTTCTTTATCGTTTACGACGTCAACGCCATTACGTCTGTGTTCGCCGCCGGGGCCACAGGGCTCCAGACCGACCCGACGCCGGAGACCGTCATCTTTCGGGACGGTGCGTTCGTCCGTGTCCAGGACGAGTTCAACTCTGGCGGATCCCCTCTGCAAGTCTACCTCTACGGGGAGGCCATCGTCGTTGAGGTCGAGCCACGCGACGCGCCGGCCTCGCCGATCGTCGACGCCCGCTCGGCCGGCATCGGTGCCGACGTAACCGTTGAGGGCACCGTCTCGCGCGCTGAAGGCGACTTCGTGTACCTCCAAGACGAGACCGGCGGCCTCACGCTCCGCCAGTCCGACGAGAACTCGCAGTTCTTCATGGACGTGGCCTCGGGCGCCATCTCCCCGGGCACCACGATCCGCATCTCGGGCACGCTCTCCCAGTTCAATGGCCTGCTCCAGATCAACAACGACGACCTCTCGTCGTATGAGATCACGGGCGCCGGCGACCCCCCGGCGGCCCAGGTGGTCACCCTCGCCGAGCTCGCGGCCAACGGCGAGGACTATGAGGGCGAGCTCGTCACTGTGACCGATGTCACGTTCTCGGATCTCGACTCCGCAACCGGCCGGTTCGAGGCCCGCACGACCTATCAGGTCACCGATCCGTCAGACGCCACGAACGCCGTGACGGTCCGCGTCCCCAATGCCGACGACACGACGATCGACGGCACCGACTTCCTCGGCAGCCCGGCCATCGTGACCGGCGTCGTTGCTCAGTTCTCGTCGACGGACCCGGCTGCGGGCTATCAAATCACGCTCGTCCAGGCCGGCGACGTGTTGTCGGCGGCCGTCGCCGTAGGAGGCGACCCCGACGGGCGGCTCTCGCTCGGGAGTCTTCTCCCGAACCCGTCGGCCGACGAGGCCACCGTCACGGTCTCGCTGGCGTCGGCCGGCCGCGCCACGCTCGTCGTCTACGACGTGTTGGGCCGTGAGGTCGCTCGCGTCCTCGACCGCGACGTGGTCGCCGGCGACCACGTCGTCCGCGTCGACGTCTCGGCATTCGACGCCGGCACGTACCTCGCGCGCCTGACGGCGAACGGCGCTATGGCCGTCCGGCCATTCACGGTCGTCCGCTAACCCGGACCTCCGTCACCGCCTTTTGGGGCGGCGCCACGCACGGCGCCGCCCTTTTTTTTGTGTGCCCCGCCTCGGCGGCGCACGCGAGGAGGGCGGGGCCGCTACAGGTCGGCGCGAGTGTAGACGCGCTTCAAGTGGGGGACGAACGTCGCATCGTCCCCGGCATGATTGACGTAGATCAGCTCGAGGACGACGGGGCCGGCGCTCGGCGAGAGCGCGTCCCGCGTCTCCGCCGTCGGGACGATCGGGCCGCGGACCTCGGCGCTGAACTCGACCCGGCGCCAGGTCCGGGCGTAGACCCGGGCGGGGATGGTCGTGCCGGCGACTCCGACTTGGGCGTTCTCGTCGACGAGCGTCGCCGAGACCACATCAGTAACGAGGAACGGGGCGCCCTCCGCCGCAGTGACCGCGTAGACGAGCTCGGCATCGGCCGGCGACGACCTCCAGCGGTACAGGCCGTCTTGCCGGTTGGCGTACCAGGCCGAGGGTTCGAACACGCAGTGCGAGAAGCCCCTCGGTGCCTCGATCCGGACCCACGTCTCGCCCGCGACGACGGTGTCGCGGGTGGCCCGGAGCGTGTACTGCGTGTCGGATGCCGGAGCGAGGGTGTCGCTCGGGACACCGTCGGTGTACTCGATGCGGGCGGCCTCCTCGAATGTCCACTCCGCCCCGACGGCGAGAGGGATGGCGGGCGCGAGCGGCGACGGCGCGTCGGGCTCGGTGGTGTCGCAGCCGGCGACGGCGAGGAGGACGAAGAGGAGGGGGAGGCTAAACCGCATGGGAAGGGCGGGGTGGGTGAAAACAGGGGTAGCCTCGGTCCAGTCGCTCGCGGGGTGTGTGCGCAGGAGTTTACGCGCGAAGTGCTTGCGTGGACAAGGGCACCCGGTCGTCCCCGGCCGGGACGCGAACACGCGAGCGGCCCCCGGCGCCGTGCTGGGGGCCGCTCGGGCCGTCCCACGTGTCCGGTCGGCCATGCCCGACCGGCTTGGGTTAGCGGGCGACGGTCAGCCGGACCGTCGTGGCCGCGCCGCCAGCCGTCACGCGGACAGCGTAGACGCCCGGCGCGAGGTCGCCGAGGCCGAGGGCGAGCGTGTGGTCGCCGGCCGCCAGCGGGCCGTCGTGCGGCCGCGCCACCTCGCGGCCGAGCGCGTCGATCACGACGACACGCGTGTCGCCGGCGGCCGAGGTCGAGACGGCGATGCGGGCGCGGCTCGTGGCTGGGTTCGGCACGACGGCCACCGCCAGCACCTCCGGCCCGGGTTCCGTGGCGACGCCGCCTGAGACGGTGACCTCGACGGTGCCCGTCGCCTCGGCCGTCCCGTCGGAGACGGTGAACGTGAATGAGTCCGGGCCCTGGTAGCCCGCGTCGGCCGTGTACTCGACGATCGGCGCGCGCCGCCGTCCCGTCCCGTCGTCGCCGACGGCGGCGGAGCCGTGCATCGGGTCCGAGACGGCCGTGATGGACAAGGCGTCGCCATCGGGGTCGGTCACGTTTGCCAGCACGTCGATCTGGACGGTCTGCCCAGCCGGCGCGGTCGCCGTCGTCGTGCCGGTGACGGTCGGGGCGGAGTTGGTGCCCCCCCCGCCCGGCTCGCTCGTGTAGCTGGCGTTGTACGCGCGCGGCCCCTGCGCCGTCTGGAAGTTGGTGGCGTCGGCCGTCACGTAGCGGTCGCGCGTGGCCCACGAGTACACGTTGACGACGGTCGTGGGCGCACCGGGCAAGGAGACCGACACGCGGTACTCGATCATCAGCGCGGGGTACGAGCCGCCCGGCGTGACGAGCGTGCCCGATCCGACGACCTCGCTCCGGTAGTCCGTCGTGATGGTGAAGCCCGAGATCGTCTGTGTCGTCTGGTCTTCGGTGACGGTCCCGAGCGCGATCGGAAAGGTGAGTTGCTGGAGCCCGTCGGGCTCGTAGGTGATGACGGTCTCCGGGTTGCCACCATTCGCCGGCGCGTAGATCCCGAGCGAGACGTACTGGTCGTTCGAGGCGTCGGCGTAGACGTAGGCGTCGCCGTCGGGGTCGGAGTCTGGGACCTCGTTGTGAAGGACGTAGTTGGCGTCGGGGAAGTTGGAGGCGCCCGGGAGCCCGGCGATGTCGCCGCCGAAGTAGACCGTCGTGGCCGTTTGGTCCTCCACCGGGTAGGCGATCGTGGTGAAGTCCCACGTCTGGCCCGCGCCGCGGAGCGCGATCAAGGCGTCGATCCGGGTCTGATCGGCAGCCGGCACGTCCGTCCCCGTGTCGAAGAGGTCGCGCGTGACGGTCTCGCCGGAGTCGGCGAAGCCGTAGAGGTCATCGAACGAGAACGAGATCTGGGCGCTGGCGGGGGCCACCAGCAGGACGGCCAGGAGCGCGGCGAGGGAGAACCAACGGGACATGAGAGCGCAGGGGAGGGGGGGGGGCTCCTAGCGTAGGAGAGGTCAGCCACCCGCGCATCCCCTGTGCCGGGGAGAACGGCGACTCGGCACGCATTGGCGGTACGTTCCGGCATGGAGATCGAGACCGCCCGCCTGGAGGCCTTCGCCGCCGCCGTCCGCCCCCGCCTCGCCGGGGACCTCCGCCTCGACGCGCTCTCCAAAGCGCTCTACGCCACCGACGCGAGCCTGTACCGCGAGCCGCCCCTCGGGGTGCTGATCCCCAAGCACGCCGACGACGTGCAGGCGGCGCTGGAGGCCGCCGCCGCGTACGGCGTCCCGCTCGCGGCGCGCGGGTCGGGCTCCAGCCTAGCCGGCTCCGCCGTCTCCGGCGGCTTGGTCGTCGACACCACGAAGCACCTGCGCGAGATCGTCGCCCTCGACGCGGAGGCCCGCACGGCGACCGTCCAGCCCGGCGTCGTCCTCGACGACCTCAACCGCGCCGCGGCCGTCCACGGCCTGACCATCGGGCCCGACCCCGCGTCGTCGAACCGCGCCACGCTCGGGGGGATGCTGGGCACGAATGCCACCGGCACGCACTCCATCCAGTACGGCGCCGTCGTCGACTGGACCGAGTCGGCCCGCGTCCTGCTGGCGGACGGGACGCCCGCCGACTTCGGGGCGCTCTCGCCCGAGGCGTGGGCGCACCAGGCCCGGCAGTCGGGGACGCTCGGCGAGATCACCAAGCGTGTCGACGCGCTCCTCACCGTCCACGAGCACGCGATCCGGACCGACACGGCGCGGTGGTGGCGGCGCGCGGGCGGGTACCGGCTGGAGCGGATGATGGAGGCGCCCGAGGTCGACCGCGGCCCGGGGCGGGTGTGGGACGGGACGCGGAATCTGGCCCACTTGCTGGCGGGGTCCGAGGGCACACTCGCGTTCGCGACCGAGATCACGCTCGGGCTCGTGGAGAAGCCGGGGCACGCCACGCTGGGCGTCGTCCACTACGACTCGCGGATGGCGGCGTTGGAGGCCGTCGAGGGGATTCTGGAAACCGGCCCGACGGCCGTCGAGCTGTTCGACCGGATCGCCCTAGAGCGGGCGCTCGACGTGACCGAGTACGCGCCCAAGCTCCACTTCGTCCAGCGCGGCCCGCACGGCGAGCTCCCGGCGGCGCTTCTCATCGTCGAGTACAGCGGGGCCTCGCTGGGCGAGTGCCGCGAGGGGCTCGCGAGCCTGCGGCGGCACCTCGGCGCGGGCGCCGTCATCACGGATCTGGAAGAGGAGGCGCGGATGGCGGACGTGTACGCGGTCCGCAAGGTGGGGTTGGGGCTGGCGATGAGCGCGCGGCTCCCGGTCCAGGCCGCCGCCATCATCGAGGACGCGGCCGTGCCGGTCGAGCACCTCCCGGCGTACATCCGCGAACTCGAGGAGGCCATGGCCGCCGACGCGGTCGAGGCCGTCATCTACGCGCACGCGAGCGCGGGCTGCCTGCACGTCCGCCCGTTCCTCGATCTGCGCCAGCCCCAGCAGGTCGCGGCGATGGAGCGGATCGCCCGGGCGTCGGCGCGGCTCGCGAAAAAGTACGGGGGCGTCATCGCGTCGGAGCACGGCGACGGACGCGCGCGCGGAGCGCTGGCGGAGGCGTTTTACTCGCCGGCCCTCTACGCGGCGTACCAGGCCACCAAGCGCGCCTTCGACCCCGGCGGGCGCCTCAACCCCGGCAAGATCGTCGACGTGCCGCCGCTGACGGAGGCGCTGCGGATGGGGCCCGACTACCGCCCGTCGCCCGTCGCGACCGGCCTCGCGTTTTACGACTCGGCCGGCCAAGACATCGGGTTTCTGGCGGCCGTCGAGGCGTGCAACGGGTCGGCGGTCTGCCGCAAGACCGACGTCGGCACGATGTGCCCACCGTTCATGGCGACGCGCGAGGAGAAGGACTCGACGCGCGGCCGGGCGAACGCGCTCCGCGAGGCGCTGTCGGGCGGGCTCGACGCGCTCACCGGGCCGGAGGTGGCCGAGGCGCTCGACCTGTGCGTCTCGTGCAAGGCCTGCAAGGCCGAGTGCCCGGCGTCGGTCGACATGGCGGCGCTCAAGACGGTCTGGCAGTCCAAAAAGTGGGAGTCCGAGACGCCCTCGGCGCGGACGCGCCTGTTCGCGCACCTGCCCGTCGTGGCCCGGCGCGTCGCCGGACCGCTGGCGCGCGTGGCGAACGTCGTCAACCGGCTGCCCCCCGCTCGCGCGGCGCTCGCGGCGATCGGCGTCTCGCGCGAGCGAGCGCTCCCGCCGTTCGCGACGAACCCGTTCTCAGAAAAGGAGGCCCCGGCGCCCGCCGGCGACGGCCCGCGCGTGGCGCTCTTCGCCGACACCTTCGGCCGCTTCCAGGAGCCGTCGATCCCCCGCGCCGCGCTCGCCGTCCTGACCGCCGCCGGGGCGCGCGTCGAGGTCCCGCCGTACCGCTGCTGCGGGCGGACGTACCTCTCGAAGGGCTATCTGCCCCACGCGACGCGCCTCGCGCACCGGCTCGTCGAGACGTACGCCCCGCTCGCGCACGACGGCGTCGCGATCGTCGGCCTGGAGCCGTCGTGCATCCTGACGCTGCGCGACGAGATCCCGCGCCTCGTCCAGTCCGACGACGCCCGCGCGGTCGCGGCGGCGGCGGTCACGTTTGAGGAGTGGTGCGCGGCGCACGCCGACCGCCTAGAGGCCCTCGACTGGGCGGATGCGGCCGACGCGCTCGTCCACGGCCACTGCCACCAGAAGGCGCTGTCGACGATGACCGCCAGCCACGCCTGCCTGGGCGCGGCCGGGCTGGCGGTGTCCGAGACGAAGGCGGGCTGCTGCGGCGTGGCCGGGGCGTTCGGCTACGAGGCCGAGCACTACGACGTGTCGGTCGCCATCGCCGAGGACCGCCTCGCGCCCGCCGTCCGCGCCGCGCCCAGTGCGGTCGTCGTCGCGGCGGGGACGAGCTGCCGCGAGCAGATCGAGCACACGACGGGGCGCCAGGCGCTCCACCCGGCCGAGGCGCTGGCGGCGCGGTTACGCTAGTTGAGCGTCAATACAGCGGTTTGCGACCCTGGGAGCGCGAGGATTGCGTCGGCTGCGTCGCGGAGAACCTCTTCGATCTCGGCAGTCGAACAGTTGCCGCGTGCGATTCGGACGAGGTGCGGGGGCGGACCTCGGAGGACCGCAATGTCCAACAGGTCCGCGTCCTTCGCGACAACGATCAGCCCGTGCTCCTTCGCGTGGTGCCAGACCTCAAGGTCATCCGCCCGATCAAGCCCCACCTGTGAGACGGCGACAGAGCCGGGGAAGACATCGACCAGTCGGGCGGCGAGTCGCCAGGAGAGATCGTGGTCGAAGAGGAGCACACGGATGTCCAGTCGTTTCCGGAATGTGTACTTCCGTTTGTCTAACTGCAAACGGAAATGGAGCGTGGCGGAATGTCGTGGAGTCCTGATTGCCCAAATTCACATTTCTATGCCTCCGCAAGACCCCGCTCGCGCTCTGCTGCATACTGCAGCGCCGCGAGCACGTCCTCGCGCTCCAGGCTCGGGAAGTCCGCCAGCACCTCGTCCACGGTCATCCCCGAGCCGAGGTAGCTCAGCACGTCGTACACGGTGATGCGCAAGCCGCGGATGCAGGGCTTGCCGCCCCGCTTGCCGGGCTCCATCGTGATGCGGTCTCGGAAGTCGGTCATGGCACCAGGGGAGACGGGAACGTACGGCGCCCGGCCGGGGCGCTGGCGCCAGCGGCTCAGTACAGGAACGTCGAGAACCCGACCTGCACGCCGTAAAACGAGAACTCGTTGTCAAAGGTGAGGTCGGAGGTCTGGTAGAACGCCTCGCCCCGGAGCGCCACGTTGCGTGCGATGGGCAGCTCCACGCCCGCCGACAGCCCGCCGCCGACCGAGGTGTCCGACACGGCGCCGTTGCCGAGTGCGCTGCTCAGGTCGCTGCTGAAGCGCGTGTACGACAGCGTGAGGTCGCCCTCGACAAAGGGCCGGAGCGCGGCGCCCGCGGCGTTGCCGAGGTAGTACGTGACCGTGGGGCCCACGCCGAGCTGGGTGTTGGAAAACGTGCCCTGCACGTCCGACGTGGACCGGCTGTAGCCAAGCGTGACGCTCGCGCTGACCGCGAGGTTGTCGGCGACGAACCGGCCGACACGGGGGGAGAGGGTCGCGGACGTGTTGCTCTGGAACCGGACGATGGACCCGCTGCCGCCCAGGATTCGGACGCCCTTGGCGGTCTGGGCCCACGTGCCCGGGTCGTCGGGCCCAGGCTGGGCGGCGAGGGGGAGAGCGACGGTGAGCAGGAGGAGGGCGGCGATCGTGCGCATCGGCAGGGGGGAGGATGGGGCGCGAAACCTCGGGCCGATCTGGGCGCTCGCGCCGTGCGGTTTCGCGTGCCCGAGAGGAACCGCCCGGGGGGGAGGCATCCTTTCCCACCGTCCGGCGTAACGTGCCGCCCCATCCCCCTGTCCGACCCATGCGCAGCACTGGCGCCATCGCCCTCCTCGTCATCGTCCTCCTCGTCGGCTTCGCCGGCTGTGCGGGGTGCGGCTCCTACAACAGCCTGGTCCAACAGGACGAGCAGGTCGAGCGCGCGTGGGCCGACGTCGAGACCCAGTACCAGCGCCGCGCCGACTTCGTGCAGCAGGCGGTCGCCGTGGTCCAGGGCCAGGCCGACTTCGAGAGCGAGACGCTCCAGGAGGTCATCGAGGCGCGCAGCCGCGCGACCTCCATCCAGATCAGCGCTGACGACCTCGACGACCCCGCCGCGCTCCAGCGCTACCAGGAGGCGCAGGCCGCGCTCGGCAGCTCCTTCGGCCGCCTGCTGGCGGTGTCCGAGCGCTACCCGACGTTGCAGGCGAACGAGGGCTTCCTGCGCCTGCAGGACCAGGTCGAGGGCACGGAGAACCGGATCGCCACGGCTCGGCGCGACTACAACCAGGCCGTCGCCGACCTCAACGGCCGCATCCGGACGTTCCCGACCAACCTGGTCGCCGGGTTCGCGGGCGTCGACCGCCGCGCGACGTTCGAGGCGCAGGCCGGCGCCGAGGAGGCCCCGACCATCACCTTCGACTAGTCGTCGGCTCTCGCTCGCTCCCGATCGTCCCGCCCCCGTGCCCGTGCTCCGCCGTCTCGTCGCCCTCGCCCTTCTGGTGGCCGTCGCCAGCGGGGCGGCGGCCCCAAACGGGCGCCCGTACGAGTCGCGGTACGACATCCCCGCGCGGCCCTCGCCGCCGCGCCTGGTCAACGACTTCGCGGGTGCGCTCTCGCCCGCCGAGGTCGACGCGCTCGAACGCAAACTGGTCGCCTTCGCCGACTCGGCCGGCTCCCAGGTCGCCGTCGTCACGGTCCAGACGACGGACGGCGTGGCGCCGGTCGACTACGCGACGGAGATCCTGCGCGAGTGGGGCGTCGGCCGCACCGGGATCGACGACGGCGTCGTGCTGCTGGTGGCCTTGGCCGACCGCGAGGTGTTTATCACGACGGGCTTCGGCGCCGAGGGCGCGCTGACCGACGCGACGTCGGGCACCATCATCCGCTCGATCATCGTCCCGCGCTTCCGCGAGGGCGCCTACTACGCCGGCATCGACCAGGCGACGGACGCCATCGTGGCCGCGCTCTCCGGCGAGTTCCAAGCGCCGACCGCCGCGACCGGCAACGGCGAGGGGGGGATCCCATCCGTGCTCTGCGTGCTGTTCGTCATCTTTATCGTGCTCGTCGTGCTGTCGTCGCGCCACGGCCCGCCCCCGAAGTCGAGCGGATCGGGCGGGCAGCGGCGGCGGCGGCGCGGGCCGGGCGTCATCGTGGTCCCGACCGGCGGGTTCGGCGGGTTCGGTGGCTTCGGCAGCGGCGGCGGCGGCTTCGGCGGGGGCGGGTTCGGTGGCTTTGGCGGCGGCTTCGGCGGCGGCGGCGGCGCGGGCGGAAGCTGGTAGCCTTTCCCGCCTCAGTCAGACGAGGAGGGCCGTTGAGCCGCTGGCTGGGGAAGGCGCGCCTCATTTCCACAACGTCATCCCGAATGCATGTGCGTGATCTCAGCACGGCCGTCTAGCCTCTTCTGCCGTGGGTCCCAAGCTGAGGGCATGCGCTGAGATCACGCGCGCGGCTCGGGATGACGTGTCCTTGGAGGAGGCCGGGCTCTGCCGACAGCTTATTCAGTGCAAACCGGCCTGTCGCGGGCACCGACCGGCGCTTCGGCGTCCGGTATTCCCGACCCACGCCTCCGCCGTTGCACATCCGCACGCCCGAGCCGACCCTTCAGGACCGAACGCCCCGCTCGCGGCCCGCCTATCTTGCGGCATGGACCGCATCGCCGCCCTGGAGGGCTTCCTCGCCGACGACCCCGACGACCCGTTCACGCGGTTCGCGCTGGCGCAGGAGCACGCCAAGCGTGGCGACACCGACCGCGCCCTCGTCTTCTACCAGGCGCTCGTCGCCGACCGGCCCGACTACGTCGGCACGTACTTCCACCTCGGCGCGTTGTACCGCGCGCTCGGCCGCGACGACGATGCGCTCGACACGTACCGCGCCGGCATCGGCGCGGCCACCTCGGCCGGCGACCTCCACGCCCGCGCCGAGCTCCAGAGCGCGCTTCTGGAGGCCGAGTTCGACGACTAGCCCCTTCCGCATGACCCGCCGAATTGCCCTCGTTCTCGCCCTCGCGCTCGCCTCGCTGGCGGCCGAGCCCGTCTTGGCTCAGCAGGCCGACACGTACGTCGTGCAGCCCGGCGACACGCTCTTCCGCATCTCGCGCGCGAACGGGCTCACCGTCGAGGCACTCCGCACGCTCAACGACCTCGAGGACAACTACATCACCGTTGGCCAGACGCTGCGCCTGACCAACCGCGCCCCCCAGGGCCAGCCGCCCCGGCTGGAGGCGCCCGATCCGCCCCCCGGCGTCGGCGAGGCCATCCCGGAGCGCCCGACGCCCGACGCCCCCGCCCCTCGCGGCGGGGCCTCCAGCGGGCTCGTCCATGTCGTCACGGCCGGCGAGACGCTCTTCCGCATCGCCCTCCGCTACGACACGTCTGTGGACGATCTCCGCCGGCTCAATGGGATCACCGGCGACCAGATCGAGATCGGCCAGCGGCTCGTCGTGGGCGGCGGGGGCGTCGGCGCCCCGGTGGCCGGGGGGCCGGTCCCGATCGGCCCGCCGCGCGCGTGGTCCATCAACGAGACGACGGTCGCGGCCGACCTCGTCCACTTCGTCGAGCCCGGCGAGACGCTGTACTCGATCGCCGCCGCGCTCCGGATCGACGTCGACGCCTTGGCCCGCCTCAACGCGCTCTCGACGGCGCCGCTGGCGCCCGGGACCATGCTCCGCCTGCCCCTCGCCGTCAACCCGGCCGTCGCCTCGCGCGCCGACCTCCGCGACCCCGACGAGTCGGGCCTGGCGCTCGTCTACCCCGACGTCATGCGTGGGCGGCCGACCGAGAGCGGCGAGGCCTACGACCCGCTGGCGTTTACCGTCAGCCACCGCACGCTGCCCTTCGGGACCGTCGTCCTGGTGACGAACCCCACCAGCGGGCGCAGCACCTTCGCCCGCGTCACGGACCGCGGCCCCGTCAGCCGGTCGTACCTCATCGAGCTCTCGGCGGCGGCGGCGACGGCCCTCGAACTCGACCCGAACGCCGCCCGCCGCGTCGACCTGCGCGAGGTGCGCTAGGGACAGGGAAGGAGGGGCGAAAAGAGGAGACGAGGACCGAAGGAGGTTGTTCAATCTCTCCGCCTCCGTCCCTCTCCGCTCCGGGCCTCCCCGTGGCGACCAGGGCCCGCGCATCTCAGCCGGGCGACGTGCGTAGGGGCCGGAGTCCCCCGCTCGTCCCCCATGCCGTCGCCCGCTGACGAAACCGCCCGCCTCGCCGCCGAGTCCGCCCGCCTCGCGGACGAGATGGAGCAGCTGGCGACCCCGACCCCGGCCTCCGACCCCGCGCCCGGCCCCGTCGCCCCCGTCACCTACCTCTCCGCGACGCGCTCGGCGACGTATGGCTTCCTGGCCGCGCTGCCCCTCTTCGTGCTCTACGAGGTCGGCGTGATCCTGGCGAATGGCGACTCGCCCGCCCAGGTCCGTGTCGGCGCGGACGTGTGGCTCAAGGGACTGATCGCGTCGGTCGGCGGGACTGGCTGGGCCGCCATCGGGGCGTTCGTGGTCGCCCTCGGCGCCGTGGTGATGTGGCGCGAGCGGGCCCGCCGGCCGCCCCTCCGGGCAAAATGGTTCGGGCTGATCGTGGCCGAGTCGCTGGTCTATGCCGTCGTGCTGGCGTTCCTGGTGAGCGGCGTCGTCGGCGCCATCTTCGGAAGCTGGGTCGTCCCGAGCCTCGCGCTGGCGCAGCTCGCGGACTTCGGGCTCGGGCTCCAGCTGGCGCTCAGCATCGGCGCCGGGCTCTACGAGGAGCTGGTGTTCCGCGTGATCTTGGTCGGCGGCCTGTTCCTGCTCCTGCGCCGCGTGTCGCCGCTGGCGGACCGCCGCGCCTACATCGTCGCGGCCGTCGTCGGGGCGCTCGTCTTCAGCGCCGTCCACCACATCGGCGCGTTCGGCGACCCGTTCACGCTGTCCGTGTTCACCTTCCGGTTCCTGTTCGGGCTGGCGCTGAACGCCGTCTTCTTGGTCCGCGGCTTCGCCGTCGCCGCCTGGACGCACGCCTTGTACGACGTGCTGGTGGTGACGGGGAGCTTGTAGGGATCAGGGATCAGGGATCGGGAATCGGGAGTCAGGGGGGCGTCCGTCCGCGGCGCCGGTGGGGTGCGGTGAGTCGTGCCCCTGATTCCTCTTTCCTGACCCCTGATGCCTCTCCACCCCGACAGCTTGGCCGTCCACGCCGGCCGCGACGACCTCCGTGCGCTCGGCGTGCACGCCCCGCCCCTCGACCAGTCGACGACGTACCCGTTCGAGTCGCTCGACGCCGCCGTCGACAGCCTCGACGCGATGATGAGCGGCGCGGGCCCGACCGACGGAGGGCCCGTCTACTCGCGCTTGCACAACCCGACCGTCGCCCGATTCGAGGCGGGGCTGGCGGCGATGGAGGGCGCTGAGGCGTCCGTGGCCTTCGCCAGCGGGATGGCCGCACTTACAGCCGCATACCTCGCGGCCAAGACCGACGACAAGCAGCACGTCGTCGGCGTCCGCCCGATCTATGGGACGACCGATAAGCTCCTCTCATCCGGCCTCCTTGGCCTCGACGTGACCTGGACCGACGCCCACGGCGTCGCCGACGCGGTCCGTCCCGACACCTGCTTGGTCTCCATCGAGACGCCCGTCAACCCCACGCTCGACGTGATCGACATCGCGGACGTGGTCGCCCAGGCCGGCGGCGTGCCCGTGCTCGTCGACTCGACGTTCGCGACGCCCGTTCTGCAGCAGCCGCTCGCGCACGGGGCGGCGCTCGTGATGCACTCGGCCACCAAGTTCATCGGCGGCCACGGCGACGTGCTGGCGGGCGTCGTGGCGTGCAGCGACGCGTGGGCGGCGCGCTTGCGGCAGGTCCGGATCCTGACCGGCGCCAACCTCCACCCACAGGCCGCCTACGCCCTCCACCGGGGGCTGGCGACGCTGCCGCTCCGCGTGCGACGTGCGCAGGAGACGGCGACCGCGCTCGCCGCCTGGCTCGACGCGCACGAAGGCGTGGGGGCGGTCTACCACCCGAGCCGCCCCGGCCGCGACGGCGGGCTGGTGGGGGAGGGGCGCCAGCTCAGCGGGCCCGGGCCGATGCTGTCGTTCGAGATCCTGGGCCCGGACGGCACGCCCAACGGGCCCGGCGCGCACACGGCCGCCGCCCGCTTCTTGGCCGCGCTCCGCCTCGCGACGCCCGCCGTCAGCCTGGGCTCGACGGACACGCTCGCGCAGCACCCCGCCGGCCTGACCCAGCGCGTCTCGACCGGCGACGCCCGAGCGGCCGGCGGCATCACCGCCGGGCTCGTCCGGGTCTCGGTCGGGCTGGAGGAGGCGACCGACCTGTGGGAGGATCTCCGCCAAGCCCTCGAGTCCGGGAGGGCCGGCTAGCGGGGTCTCACTTCGTCTCGGTGTCACGGCCCCGTTCCGGCGCTGCCCGGTGAGGCTCGATTAACCGCCTGTGGCCCAAGGACTGGAAGGGAGGTCCGTGCCGGTGTCCCACCCGCCGCACCGGCTTGCGTGCTCGCCCCGCATGGAACGCGGAGGGGGCGCGAAAACCGAACTGTTAAGGAACTCCACCCTGAAGCGTCGATACGACCCCGGTTCGCCCGACGCGCGCCCGGGGTCTTCCCCTACCTTCGTCGGCTGTGCCTGGAGGGCACGGGAGGGCTCCCACTTTTATCTCATAGACCCAAGACGACGATGTACGTCCCGCGCAGTCAACGGATGCTTGACCAGTATCTCCAAGAGATCGGTCAGGTCCCGCTTTTGACGCCCGACCAGGAGGTCGATCTCGCCCAGAAGATCAAGCAGGGCGATCAGCTCGCGCTCCACCAACTGGTCCGCGCGAACCTCCGGTTCGTTGTCTCGGTGGCCAAAAAGTATCAGGGCCAGGGCCTGTCGCTCGCCGACCTGATCTCGGAGGGCAACTACGGCTTGGTCAAGGCCGCCCAGCGGTTCGACGAGACGCGTGGCTTCAAGTTTATCTCGTACGCTGTCTGGTGGGTCCGTCAGTCGATCTTGAAGGCGCTGTCCGACCAGGTCCGCACGGTCCGGCTCCCGCTGAACCGCGTCGGCACGCTGTCCAAGATGCGCAAGGCCTCGGCGCGGCTGGCCCAGGAGCTCGGCCGCCAGCCCACGCCCGACGAGATCGCCAAGGAGCTCGACCTCAAGGAGGAGAAGGTCGTCGAGGGCCTGCAGCACAGCCGCCACTCGCTGTCGATGGACGCGCCGTTCGACGACGACGACGGCAACAGCCTGCTCGACGTGCTCGCCGACGACAACTACGAGCAGCCCGACGAGGACCTCACCAACGAGAGCCTCAACATCGACATCGAGCGGGCCCTCGCCACGCTGCACCCGCGCGAGGCCGAGATCACGCGGCTGTACTTCGGGATCGGGCACGAGCAGCCGCTCACGCTCGTCGAGGTCGGCCAGCGGTTCGGGCTCACGCGCGAGCGCGTCCGCCAGATCAAGGAGAAGGCGCTCCGCAAGCTCCGCCAGAAGCACCGCCGCGAGGAGCTGGTCGCCCACCTCAACTAAGCGACCGCCGAACGATTCGAGGCCCGGCCGACGCTCTGTCGGCCGGGCCTTTTCGTTTGAGCCCGCCGGCGCCAGCCGCTTGCATCCTCAGGCGGGCGCTCGCGTTCGGCGCGCCGCGCGTCGGGCGGAGCCCGGGGGTCCAGGGGTCGAGCGGGTCGGGGAAGTACCCGACGGAGCGGCCGGGCACCTGAGGGCCGTACGGGCGCACGTCGACGACGCGGGTCCGGAAGGGGGCCTTGGCGATGCGGCGGTCGCGGTAGCGGACCGCGAGGTAGAGCGTCCCCCCGATCTGCGCGAGCTCGAGCCTGCCGGGCGTCTCGGCCGCCACGCCGAGGTCGAGCCCGCTCGCGGCGACCCCCAGAGAGAACAGGGGCAGGGTGTCGAAGACGATCGGGGCCTCCGCCTCGTGCCCCTCGCCGACCCGGACCACCTCGACGAACCCGTCCGCGCCCTCGGTGAACACCTCGTTGACGACGGCGACCTCAAGGCCGAACGCGTTGGGCAGCCCGGGGGTCGGGCGGAGCGGGCCGCGGAACAGGTCGGCTCCGTCCGGCAGCGCGTGGCGGGGGGCGCCGTCGGGGAACGCGCCCACCGAGACGCCGTCCGCCAGCCGCTCGGTGCGGAGCGTCGCGATGCGCTCCCGGGCCCGACCGTAGAGCGCGACCGTATCGCCGGGCGCGATCGGGTCTGGGAAGGGGACCACGACGAACTGGCCCGGCGCGAGCACCGCCCCCCCGAGCTGCACCTTCTCCGGGCGGTCCGCCTCGTCCGACAGGCTGTAGCCGGACAGGTCGGTCGGGGTGATGGTGGGGTTGTAGAGCTCGACCCAGCTGGCGGGGCCGCCCGCCTGGACTTCGTTGAGCACGACGCCGAAGAGGCCGTCCGCCGGGGCGGACAGCCCGGCGGCGATCTGGACGGCCGCCGGGGGCATCCACGCGGTCGAGGCCCGGTAGCCGGCGCCGACGAAGCCGAGCCCGCCGTCGACGTTCGAGAACAGGCCCGGCTCCGCGAGCGCGTCGGAGTCGCGGGTCGGCAGCGCCCAGGCCGCGTTCGTCACGAACCCGACGTACTCGGCGGCCAGGAGCCGGAGGCGGCGGTCGATGTGGCCCTGCGTCTCGAGCGCCCGGCGGACGGCGGCGGCGAACGGGACGTCGGCGACCCACTCCCCGGGCGTGGCCTCGGTCGGCTGGACGCCCTCCGTCACGACCACCACGCCGGTCTCCCCGGGCGCGAGCCAGGGCAGCCCGGAGACGGTGAGCCGGAGTTGCCCGTTGAGTACGCGCGGGGCGCCCTCGAAGGCGACACGGTACACGACGCTGCCTCCCACCCCCCGAGCCGACGCGACCGCCGGCTGCACGAGCGGGGGGACCGCCACGTCGATGGTCGAGGTGGCCCCATCGGAGCGCTGCGCCTCGATGCGGACGGTCGTCTCCGGGGTCGGCGTGAGGTCGGCGACGAACACGTGGCCCGTCCGGTTGCCGGGGAACGTCACCACCGAATCGCGCCACGGCGTGACCGCGCCGGTCGAGAGGTCGGTGGAGGTGACCGAGGCCACGACGGACGTCGAGTCGTCGAGCAGGTCGGTGATGGGCGCGACCCGGATGGCCTGGCGGGCAGCGGTCGGGTCGAGGTAGCCATAGACCGAGAACGGCGCGTCGAGCCCGACCGTCGGGTCGACGGAGTCCTCGCAGCCCGCGAGCGTCAGGGCGGTGGCGAGGAGCACGAGCCCAATCGGCAGCCGGGGGAGCGGGAGGGAGACACGCATGGCGACGGCTAGAGGCCCAGGCGGGCGCTCGCGTTGGGGGCCCCGCGCGTCGGCCGGAGCTCGGGGGTCCACGGGCCGCGCGCGTCGGGCAGCCGGCCGACCGTCCGGCCCGGCGTCTGGCCCCCGTAGCGGTAGTAGTCGATCACGCGGAACTGGAGCTGCCGGTCGAGTTCAGGGGGGAACCCCGGGGTGCCGGAAAAGCGAGTCTCGCGGTAGTACGACAGCAGGAACAGACCGGCTCCGGACTGCGGCAACGTCAGGCCCCGGCCGTTCTCCTCGGCCACGCCGAACCCGTTCGCGGTCGGCACGACGCGGCCCGCAGAACTCCGCGACGCACCCGCCTGCTCCTCCTCAAACAGGACGCGGAGCGAGTCGGCGCGTGGGTCGAGGGTGAGCGTCTCCACCCAGCCCCGGGCTCCCTCCGTGTTGATCTCGTTGAGGACGGCCAGGTCGATCCCTAGCTCGTTGGGGCGGCCAGGGGTGGGGACGAGCGGGCCTCGGAATAGGTCGTAGATCCGCTCGCTGAGCCCGATGGTCTTGCGGATGATCTTGGAGAAGCCGTCGGGGTAGGAGCCGTACGAGATCTCGCCGCCGGAATTGCTGGAGAGGTCGAAGTTGGGAAACTGCTTCAGGATGAGCTCGCCGGACGCCCCAAAGAGGAAGAGGTCGGGGCCGTAGGGGAACGACAGGGGAACAACGTGGAACCCCCGCGCGGGCACCACCTCCCCGCGCAGCCGCTGGAGTCGGGGCTCCGACTCGTAGTTCGACAGGCTGTATCCGTCCAGCGAGATAGGGCTCAGCGTCGGGTTGTAGAACTCCACCCACGCGCGCTCCCCGGGCAGGATCTCGTTGAAGGTGAGGGCCCCGGCAGGGTCGTCACCGGGCGAGAACCCGGCGTCGAAGGCCACGGTGGGGGAGAGGATCCACTCGACCGACGTCCGGTACCCTCCGCCCACGTACCCCAGCCCCGACTCGACGTTGGAGAACGTGCCGGGCTCGACGAGCACATCGGGATCCGTTGACGGCGGGGTCCAGCCGGGCCCCGTCACGAACACGTTGTACTCGACGGTGACGATGCCGAGGCCGGTGCGGAAGAGGCCGTGCTGCTCGAGATAGCGCCGGAGCGCGGTGACGACGGGCACGTCGATCTCCCACACCCCGGGCGCCGTCTCCTCCGGCTGCGCCTGAACGGGGATGAGAATGCGTCGCGCCACCCCGGGGAGGTCGTCCGGGTGGCCAGCGACCGTGGCGATGAACTGGCCGTTCAGCACATTCGGCACGGTCGCGATGCGGACGGGGTAGCCGATGGCATTGCCGAGAAAGATGGGCTCGTCGACGGTCGGCTGAGCGAGCGGCGGGACCTCGACGGTCACCGACGAGACGGCCCCGTCCGAGCGCCGGGCGTCGACCCGGACCATCGAGCCCGGCCGGGGCGTCATCTCGGCGACGAACACGTGGCCCGTCGAGCCGTCGGCGAACGTGACGAGCGAGTCGCGCCAGGCCGTCGTGGCGCCGGTCGCGAGGTCGGTCGACGTGACCGCCGCGTCGATCGTGTCCCTGGGCGCGTCGAGCGACAGGGCGATGGGTACGACGCGGAGGGCCTGGCGGTCGGCGGTCGGGTCGAGCTGGCCGTAGAGCGAGAACGGGACGTCGAGCCCGACGGTCGGGTCGACGGCGTCCTCGCACCCGGCGACGGCGACGGCGACGGCCACGAGGACCAGCAGCAGACCAAGGGGGTGGTGGCGCATGGGGGAGAGAGGGGGCGGGCGACCGGCGCTCGGGCGGGTCAGAGCCCGAGCCGGGCCGCGGCGTTGGGCGCCCCGCGCGTCGGGCGCAAGCCGGGCGTCCACGGGCCGCGCGCGTCGGGCAAGCGGCCCGTCGTGCGGCCGGGCGTCTGGCCGCCGTAGCGGTAGTAGTCGAGGGCGCGAAACTGGACGCGCAAGTCCAGCTCGGGCGGGCGCGGGCGGTTCTCGGGCCGGATGCGCCTGTCGGTGATGTACGCTAGCAGGATCACGCCCCCGCCGGCCTGCTCCAGCACCAGCCCCAGCGGATCCTCCTCGGCGACGCCGAACGGCCCACCGGCCGGAACGACGTGGCTGGCGGAGAGCCACCCCGCCCCTTCCGGGTCTTGCTCGAACAGCACGCGGAGCGAGTCGGCGCCGGGCGCCACGGTCACCGTCTCGACCCAGCCCTGAGCCCCCTCGGTGTGGATCTCGTTGAGGACCGCGAGGTCGAGGCCGACCTCGTTCGGTCGCCCGGGCGTCGGGGTCAGCGGACCCTTGAACAAGTCGTAGCGCCGCTCCTCGATCCCGACCGTGCGGCGGACGACGTACGAGTAGCCGTCGGGGAACGCGCCATAGGAGAGCTCCGCGCCGGGCTCGTCGGCGACGAGCGGGTCCGGCGTGATGCTCAGCACGAGCTCGCCCGAGCGGCCGTAGAGCGCGACCGTGATCGGTGGGCCTAAGACCGGGACCGGGAAGTCGAGTCCGACGACGGCGAAGTCGTTGGGGGGGACGGTGCCGGTCATGATCGGCTGGCGGCGTGGGTCCTCGGCCGTGTTGGAGAGGCTGTAGCCCCGCAGCGAGACCGGGCTCAACGTCGGGTTGTAGAACTCGACCCAGGCGTTGGGGCCGGGCTTGATCTCGTTGAGGACGAGTCCGCTCGCCGGGTCGTCGTCCGTCGTGAAGCCCGCCGCCGCGGCCGCGGCGACGGACACGATCCAGCGCACGGACGAGCGGTAGCCGCCGCCCACGAAGCCCAGCCCGTCGACGACGTTCGAGAACGTCCCCGGCTCAACCAGCACATCGGGGTCGGTCGACGGCGGGTTCCAGTCGGCCCCGGTCACGAAGAAGCTGTACTCGACGCTTACCAGCCCCAGGCCGGTCTCGAAGAGGCCCAGGCTCCGCAGATGGCGCCGGGTCGCGTCGACGAAGGGGATGTCGACGGTCCACTCGCCGGTCGCCGTCTGGGTCGGCGTCGTGCGGATGGGGACGGTCAGCCGCCGGGGGACCCCGGGCGGATCGTCCGGGTGGCCGGCGACCGTCACATAAAACTCGCCGCTGAGCACGCGCGGGGCGCCCGTGAGCCGGACCGGGTACCCGATCCCGTTCTCGATATAGATGGCGGCATCGACGACCGGCTCCACGAGCGGCGGCACCTCGACGGTCACCGACGAGACGGCGCCGTCAGACCGGCGGGCGTCGATGCGGACGGCCGAGCCCGGCCGAGGCGTGAAGTCGGCCACGAAGACGTGGCCCGTCGAGCCGTCGGCAAACGTCACCAACGAGTCGCGCCAGGCCGTGGTGGCGCCGGTCTCGAGGTCGGTCGAGGCGACCTCCGCGTCGATCGTCAGAGAGTCGGCGTCGATGGACAGCGCGATCGGGGCGACGCGGAGGGCCTGGCGGTCGGCGGTGGGGTCGAGTTGGCCGTAGAGCGAGAACGGGACGTCGAGCCCGACCGTCGGGTCGACGGCGTCCTCGCACCCGGCGACGGAGACCGCCAGCAGGGCAAGCGTCGTGAGGGTCAGCTGTCGAATGGGCATCGGAAGCGTAGGCGTGGGGCTACAGGCCGAAGCGCGCGGCGGCGTTGGCGGCGCCGGGCGTGGGCCGCAAGCCCTGGGCCCACCCGCTCCCGGCGTCGGGGAAGTACCCCACGGACCGGCCCGGCACCTGGGGCCCGACGGTCCGCACGTCGACGACGCGGGTGCGGTAGACCGGGAGTGGGGTGCCGGCGTCGGGCGGGTTCGGCGGCTCGCCAGGCACGACCTCGATGATCCGGGGCTCGTAGTAGCGGACGGCGAGATACAGCGTCGCCCCTAGCTGGGAGAGGTCGAACGCGCCCGGCGCCTCGGCGGCGATCCCGTACGCCAGCCCGCTGGCGCCCGCCGCCTCGTAGTAGCCCTCGGGGGCCGTCAGCACGCGGGGGGCAGACGCTTCCCAGGTCGGGTCGAGCGCGAGCACCTCTACGAAACCGGCGGCCCCCTCGGTGTACACCTCGTGGATCTGGGCGACGTCGAGCCCGAGCCGGTTGGCGCGGTTGGGCGTCGGCGCCAGCGGGCCCTTGAACAGGTCCGTCCGCTCCTCGGAGATCCGGAACGAGGCGCCGTCGGGGAACGACCCATAGGTCACGCCGCCGGGCCAGTCGGAGGGGAGCCGCTCGGTGACGAGCCGGTCGACGGACTCCTGGGACCGGTCGTAGAGCTCGAGAGCGCCGCCGCTGGGGACGTCGAACGGGAGGTCGATGACGAGGTAGCCCCCCGGGGCGATCTCTGTGCCGAGGGGGAGCGGGAAACGGCGGGGGGCCAACTGGTCGTCGGACAGGCTGTAGCCCCGGAGGTCGACGCGGTCGAGGGTCGGGTTGTAGAGCTCGACCCAGCTCCCCCCGTACCCGGTCTGGAGCTCGTTGATGACGAGCGCCTCGTCGACATCGGCGGCGAACCCGGCGGCGGCCTGCACGCTGGCAGGCGGCGTCCACCGAGCCGTGGCCCGGTAGCCGGCGCCGACAAAGCCCAGGCCGCCCTCGATGTTCGAGAACGCCCCCGGCTCCACGAGCGCGTCGGGGTCCTCGGTCGGGAGCGCCCACGCGGCGTTCGTCACGAACCCGACGTAGTCGGCGACGACCAGGCGCACGCCGGTGCCGGCCAGCCCGGCCACCTCGAGGGCCCGCCGCGTGGCGGACAGGAAGGGCACCTCGACGCCCCAGACGCCCGGGGCTAGTTCAGTAGGCCGCACCGTCGTCGGGACCACCAGCGTCAACAGCTCGCCCTCGGGCCGCGACGGGTCGTCGGCGATCGTGAGGCGGAGCTGCCCGTTGAGAAGGCGCGGGGCGCCCTCGAACACGACGGGGTACACCACGTCGGTGCCCCGATACACGCCGTCGGCCACCATCGGGACCACGATCTCGGGCACCGCCACGTCGACCGTGGAGGTGGCCCCGTCGGAGCGCCTGGCTTCGACGCGGACGGTGGTTCCAGGGGTCGGCGTGAACGCGGCCACGAAGACGTGCCCGAGCGTGCCGTCGGCGAACGTCACCAAGGAGTCGCGCCAGACGGTCGTGGCGCCTGTCGCGAGGTCGGTGGACGTGACAGCCGCGTCGATCGTCTCGTCGGGGGTGTCGATGGCCAGCGTGATCGGAGCGACGCGGATGGCTTGCCGGTCGGCCGTCGGGTCGAGGTAGCCGTAGAGTGAGAACGGCGCGTCGACCCCGACCGTCGGGTCGACGGAGTCCTCGCAACTCGCCGCCGCGAGCGCGAGCAGGGCAAACGCTGCGAGGGTCAGCCGTCTGCGGAGCATCGTGGGAGCGGGGTGGCGCATCTGGAGGGCTTAGAGGCCGAGGCGGACGGCGGCGTTGCCGGCCCCCGGCGTCGGGCGGAGGTCGGGCGTCCACGTGCCGGTCCGGCCGTCGGGGAGGTAGCCCTCCGACCGGCCCGGGATCTGACCGTCGTAGCGACGCACGTCGACGACGCGGGTCGTGAAGACCCGGACCGAGTTCCCCCCCGCGTCGACCTCGATGATGCTCGGGTCGAAATGACGGAGGGCGAGGTAGACCGTCCCGCCTCCCTGGACGAGGTCGAGCCCGCCCGCCGTCTCGGGCGCGATCCCGAACGACAGCCCCGACGCGGCGACGGCGTCGAAGAACCCGTCCGCCTCGCTGAAGAGCACCGGGGTCGACGGCTGGAGGCTCGCGTCGCCCCCAACCACCTCGGCGAAGCCATTCGACCCCTCGGTGTACACCTCGTTGATGACCGGGAAGTCCAGGCCGATCACGTTGGGGGCTCCCGGCGTCGCGAGCAGCGTGCCTCGGAAGACGTTGAATCCGCCCAGCGCCGGCGGCACCTGGAACGACAGGCCGTCGGGGAAGGACCCGTAGGTGACGTTGCTGGCCTCGCCGGCTAGCTGGGGCACGACGACGCGCGAGACCTGGTTGCTCCCGCGGTCGAACAGCGCGAGCGCCTCGCGCGGCCCGAGCGTGAACGCCAGCGGGACCACGTAGAACCCGCGCGCCGGGACGTTGACCTCGAACGAGAACGTCTGCAGGCGCGGCCGCGTCTGGTCGTTCGTGATGCTGTAGCCGTTGAGGCTGACGTTGTTGTAGAGCGGGTTGTAGAACTCGACCCACCCGCCCGCGCCGGGCCGGATCTCGTTGATGGCGACGGCCTCGGCGGGGTCGCCACTGGGCGAGAACCCGGAGGCGCTCTGCGCCGATGCCGAGGGCGTCCACCGGGCCGTGGCGAAGTAGCCGCCGCCGACGAAGCCGAACCCGCCCTCGACGTTCGAGAACGTGCCGGGCTCGACGAGCGCGTCGACGTCGGTCGTCGGGAGCGCCCAGCTCTCGCCGGTCACGAACCCGACGTAGTCGGCCACGACCAGGCGGATGCCCTGGCCGAGCAGCCCCTCGTCCTGCAGGTAGCGGCGCGTCGCCGTCAGGAACGGGATGGTGACCTCCCAGACGTCGGGCGCGACCTCCACCGGGACGACGTCGAGGGGGATGGTGAGGCGGCGGGCCACCGAGGCGTCCTCGCCGGGGAAGCCGACGGCGGTGAGCCGGAGCTGCCCGTTGAGCACGCGGGGGGCGCCCTCGAACCGGATGGGGTACGTGATCTCGCCCGGCGCCGAGCCCTGGTTGCCGACCTCCGCCTGAATGATCGGCGGGACGTCCACGTCGACGGTCGTCGAGGCGCCGTCCGGGGCCGTCGCCTCGATGCGGTGCGTGGTGCCCGGGCGCGGGGTGTAGTCGGCCACGAACACGTGCCCGGTGACGCCGCTCGGGTACGACACCAGCGAGTCGCGCCAGGCGGTCGTGGCGCCCGTGCTGAGGTCGGTCGAGACGACCGTCGCCTCGAAGACGTCGGCCGAATCCCCGATGGTGCTGGTGATCTGTGCGACGCGGATGGCCTGACGGTCGGCGGTCGGGTCGAGGTAGCCGTAGAGCGAGAACGGCGCGTCGATGCCGAGCGTCGGGTCGACGTCGTCCTCGCACCCGCTGGCGGCGAGGGCGATCAGGGCAAAGGCGAGGAGGCGGAGGGGCATGAACTAGGAAGAAGAGTTAGATCCCGAGCCGCGGGAGCGCGTTGGGCGCCCCACGCGTGGGGCGGAGGCCGGTCTGGAAGGGGCCCGTCCGGTCAGGGAGCCGGCCCACCGACCGGCCCGGCGACTGGCCCCCGTACTCGTACACGTCGACGACCCGGTCGTCGAGCAGCAAGAGGACCTCGCCCCCGAGCTGGGGGAGGTCGACGACCCGCCCGACCTCGCCGACCACGGCGAACGGGTAGCCCAGCGGAAAGACGCCGTCTCGGTACGCTTCGAGGTACCGGCGCGGTTCGGTGAGGACCACGGGCGCCCCCGCCCCCGAGTCGACGACGACCTCGACAAACCCCCGGTCGCCCTCGGTATAGATCTCGTTGATCGCCCCGGGCTGCGCGAGCCGTTCGTTCGGGAGCCCGGGCGTCGGGGCGAGCGGGCCGACGAACATGTCGCGCTCCTGGGGGATCCGGAAGGACCGGCCGTCGGGCCACGAGCCGTAGGTGGCGCCGGCGGGGAGCGGGCGCTCGAGGTAGATCCGCTGGAGGAGGTCGCCCTCCCGGTTGTACAGCCCGACTGTCGAGTCGGGGAACGTCTGGAACTCCAGGTCGACGACGAGGAAGCCCAGCGGCGGGATCGTCACCTGGGGCGGGATCCGCTGCTTGCGGGGCTCGAACGGAGTGTCGGAGAGGTAGTAGTCGTCGAGCGAGACCGCGTAGAGCAGGGGGTTGTAAAACTCGACCCACCCGCGGTCCCCGATCTGGAGCTCGTTCATCCGGACCAGCTCGCCCTCGAGGTCGTCGACCTCGAACCCCAGGCTCGCCAGGACCGTCGGGGACGGCTTCCACGTCACGTCGGCCGTATACCCGGCCCCCACGAAGCCGAGCCCGGCCTCGACGTTCGAGAACGTCCCCGGCTCGACGAGCGCGTCGACGTCGTCGACGGGGACCGCCCACGCCTCGTTCGTCACGAACCCCTGGTAGAGCGCCTGGACGAGCTCGACCCCGGTGTCGCGGAGCCCACGCTGGCGCATGAACTCGTCGACGGTGGTGAGGAACGGGACGTCGATGGTCCAGACGTCGGGCTCGGTCTCGGCCGGCTGGGCCTCGACCGGGATGTCGAGGATCTCGACGCCGTCGCCGACGCCGGTGTTCGCGACGGTGAGCCGGAGGACGCCGCTGAGCACGCGGGGCGCGCCCTCGAACCGGACCGGATAGGTCACCTCCCCGGGGGTCAGGGCCCCGACCCCGACCGTCGCGACCGCGAAGGGGGGGGCGTCGACGTCGACCGTCGTGACGGCCCCGTCGGAGCGCCGGGCCTCGATCCGGACGCGGGAGCCCGGCGCTGGCGTGACGTCGGCGACGAAGACGTGGCCGAGCGTGCCGTCGGCGAAGACGTGCAGCGAGTCGCGCCACACGGTCGTGACGCCAGTCGCGAGGTCGGTCGAGGTGACCGCCGCGTCGATCGTGTCCTTCGGGGCGTCGATCGAGAGCGCGATCGGCGCGACGCGAATCGCCTGGCGGTCGGCCGTCGGGTCGAGGTAGCCGTAGAGCGAGAACGGGATGTCGAGCCCGAGGGTCGGGTCCACGTCGTCCTCGCAGCCCACGAGGGCGGCGAGGGCGAGGGCGACGAGCGGGAGGCGGGCCACCTAGTCGTTGAAGGCGAGCTTGACGCCGAACGACGGGAGCAAGGGGAGCTGGTCGACGCGGCGCAGCGTGAACGTGTCGTAGTAGAACAGATTCCGGCGGTCGTAGGCGTTGATGAGCGCGGCCTGGGCCGTCAGGTCGACGCCGGGGCGGAGCCGGAACGTCCGGTCGACGGAGAGGTCGAGGCGGTGGACCGTCGGCAGGCGGCCGCCAAAGGGCCGCTCGTAGATCACGCGGTCCGAGCCGGCGTCGGCGAACACGTTGAAGGCCGTCGCGGCCGAGAGGTACTGGTCGAACCCGAGCGCCTTGGTAAAGGGCAGGCCCGAGCCGAACTGCCAGCGCGCGGCGACCGAGAACCCGGCGACGTCGGCCGAGACGAGGGTCGAGAGCTGGTGGCGGCGGTCGTGCGGCGGGCTAAAGCGCAGCGTCTCCTCGCCGTACCACAGCTGGAGGTTGGGGCCCTTGGCGTCGTAGACGACGTCCGCCAGACCGTAGCCGACGTAGCCGTAGAACGTGCCCCGGCGGAGCTCGGCGCGGAGGTCGAGCCCCCGGACCTCGCCGGTCGCCGGCTGGAGCTCGGTCGTGAAGCGCGGGAACGCCGTCCACTCGGCGACCGACAGCTCGTCGAGCAGCTTGTAGTAGCCCTCGGCGACGAGCTCCACGCCCCGCGTCGGCTGGACGCGGTAGCCCGCGATCGCGTGCCACGCCTCGACGACGCCGCCCGGGCGCCGCGTCCACGCCGTGAACACGTTGGCCACGTCGCGCCGGTCGTTGATCCCGATGATCTCCTGGTGGTAGAGCCCGCCCGCCGCCGACAGCTCGTGGACGCCGGCCGTCAAGACGGCCCGGCCGCGCGGCTCGACGTACGTCCGGCCGTCGTTGGGGAAGCTCTGGAGGCGCAGCCCGCCCTGCAGCGCCAGCGGGCCGAGCCGGAACTCGGGCTCGATGTAGGCGCCGGCCTCGGTGAAGTACTCGGCGTCGGTCACGCCGCCGATCCGGTCGAGCGATGTCTCGAGCTGGTTCGTCCGCACGAACAGGCCGCTCTTGATGTCGACCGATGGGAGGTAATACGTGAGGTGGACCTCTGAGCTAATCCGGCCGATCGACGACGACCGCGCGGGCACGTTGCGGACCGGGTCGAACCCCTGCTCGCTGTCCAGGATCGACCCGTTGATCAGGATCTCGGCGCGCAGCGCCGACACGTTCGGGAGGTACAGGAAGCGGAGCCCGGCGGCCGTGTTGTTGTAGCGGACCTCCTCGGGCACGGCCCCGCCCACGTCCTCGCCGATCGTGCCCCGGTCGTAGGTGTGGATGCCCTGCACCGACAGCTGGGCGTTCGGCGTCAGGACCGCGTGGACCTTCCCGAACACGTCGCCGAACGAGAACGGCAGGTCCTGGTCGACCAGGCGCGCGGCGCCCTGCTCGACGACGCTCACGCGGCCCGAGGCCAGGAACGAGATCGAGCCCCGCTTGATGGGGCCCTCGACGCGCGCAGCGCTCACGAACGGCGCGACGGAGGCCGCCGCCGCCAGCCGCTGCTTGTTGCCGTTGCGCGACTGGATGTCGAGCACCGACGAGACCTGCCCGCCAAAGCGGGCCGGGTAGCCGCCCGCGTACAGGTCGGCGCCCGCCAGGATGTCCGACGGGAACGCGGAGTAGAAGCCGAGGACGTGGAACGGCTGGTAGAGCGCCATCCCGTCGAGCAGGACGAGGTTCTGGCTCGGCTCGCCGCCGCGGACGAACAGCTGGCCGCCGCGGTCGCCCGTCGTGACCACGCCGGGCGAGGTCGTGAGGTAGCTGGCGAGGTCGCCCGAGACGTCGGGCGCGGGGACCACGTCGATGTCCTTGGGGTCGATGGCCTGCACGCCGGCCGTGACGCGCGCGCCGCCGGTCGTCCGCTCGCTCTCGACGACGACCTCGAAGTCGCCCGTCGCCACGCGGAGCGCCACGTCGTAGGAGCGGATCTCGCCCGCCAGCGTCAGCGTGTCGATCCGGGTCTCGTAGCCGACGTAGCTGACGCGGACGAGGTAGCGCCCGGTGTCGAGCCGGGGGACGACGTACAAGCCGTCGAGGTCGGTGGCCCCACCGCGCGGGTCGCCGATGGGCGAGCCGTCGGGCCCGACGCGCTGCGCGAGCACGGTCGCGCCGATGAGCGGCTGGCTGTCGTCGGCGCCGGTGACGAAGCCGCGCAAGCCAGCCTGGGCGAACGCGGGGGCAGCGGTGAGGAGGACGGCGGCGAGAAGCAGTCGGCGCATGCGACAAGAGGAAGGGGCGGCGACGAAGGTAGCGGCGCCAGCGGCCGTCAGACAGGCGGGATCGCGTGCCCAGGAGGAACCGGCTACCCCGCCTACCTGCTGGCGTTGTGCCAGTCGCCCTCCCCCGGCCCCTCCCGTCCGGGAGGGGAGGTCGAGCCCGAAGCGTCGAGTGGCTCCGCGGGTCGCGCCTGCGCCTGCGTCGCCAAAGGCGTCCCCTCTCCCCTCGGGAGAGGGACAACGCGCAGCGTCGGCGCAGCCAGGGTGAGGGTGCCTTCTCTGGCGCCAGCCCGGCTGCTTGCGCTCGCTCACCTGCCGGCGCCCGCCCTATCGCCCCGCCGCGATCCCGGCCAGCGTCGCCCGCTCGGCGTCCGTCAACTCGCGCCCGCGCCGCGCCATCACCGCCTCGGCCACACGGAACGCCTTCTCCGGCCGGTACGCCGCCAGCCCCTCGGCCCCACCCCACGAGAAGTCGGGGACGTAGCGGGGCGGGAAGCCCGACCCGAACAGGTTGCAGAACACGCCGACGACGGTGCCCGTGTTGAACATGGTGTTGATCGAGCACTTGGAGTGGTCACCCATGAACAGGCCGGCGAACTGGCGCCCGCTCGCCACGAACTCGCCCACACCCGCGTCCCAGACGGTCACCTCGCCGTAGTCGTTTTTCAGGTTCGACGCGTTGGTGTCGGCGCCCAGGTTGCACCAGCGCCCGAGGTAGCTGTTGCCGAGGTACCCGTCGTGCCCCTTCGAGGACAGGCTGTGGACGACGCTCCCGTGCACCTCGCCGCCCACCTTCGACCAGTACCCGATCGCGCTCTCGTCGACGCGCGCGGCCGGGTTGACGGTCGCCTTCGGCCCGAGCACGACGGGGCCCCGCACGACGGCGTTCTCGCCGACCGTCGCGCCCGGCCCGATCCACACCGGCCCGTCGGCGCCGCTCACGACGGCGCCGGCCCGGATCGTCGCCCCGCTGGCGACGTGCACGTTCCCCCGGTCGACGACGACGGCGCCGCCCTCGACCGTCCCCGCGATCTCGCCCAATCCGCCCAGGCGTCCCGCGTCGTGCGCGATCCGCGCCCCGAGGTCGTCGATCAGATCCCACAGGTGCGTGACGAGGGGTTCGCCGGTGACGGACTCGGTCGGGATGCCCTCCGCGTCTGCCGCCGTGACCGCGTCGCCGGCGACCAGGCGTGCAGGCGGATCCGGATGCCACAGCGCGACGAGCGCGCCGTCCTGCACGAACGCGCGCGCCTCGCCGGACCGCCCCGCGTCCCGGATCGCCTGTGCCAGGTCGCCGTCCCGCGCCAGCCACCGCCCATTCAAAAACAACGTCCCCGTCTCCGTCGCTCTGTTGACCGCCACGCCCGGGTGCTCCTCCGCCACCATCCCCGCGACGGCCGCCCGCGCGTGGAGCACGAGGGGGCTCGGCGGAAACACGTCGACGGCCGCCTCCGCCAGCGTCCGCGCCCCGACGCGCAGGTCGTAGACGCCGCGCGTGAGCGCGAGCGGGGCGAGCGAGGCGACGCGGTCGTCTTCAAACAGGCAGAGAGCCATCAGGGGATCGGGCGGACGTGAGGACCCGCCAATCTCGCACGGCCCGGCGGACCCGGCCCCGCTCGCGGTCGTACACCCACCACCGCGCCCCCACCCCCCGACCCGCACCCATGAAGTTCTTCATCGACACCGCCGTCCTCGACGAGATCCAGGAGGCCGCCGACATGGGCGTCCTCGACGGCGTCACCACGAACCCGTCGCTGATGAAGAAGGTCGGCGTCAAGGACTTCCACGGCCACATCGCCGAGATCTGCGACATCGTCGACGGCGACGTCTCCGCCGAGGTGACCGCGACCGACTACGACGGCATCATGGCTGAGGCCCACGAGGTCGCCGAGATCGCCGACAACGTGGTGGTCAAGGTGCCGCTCATCCTGGACGGCATCAAGGCCATCCGGTCGCTGTCCGAGGAGGGCATCAAGACGAACTGCACGCTGTGCTTTTCGCCGACCCAGGCGCTGATCGCGGCCAAGGCCGGGGCGACCTACATCAGCCCCTTTATCGGCCGGCTCGACGACATCTCGTCGGATGGGATGGCGCTCATCCGGCAGATCGTCCAGATCTACGACACCTACGAGTACGAGACCGAGGTGCTGGCGGCCTCCATCCGCCACCCGATGCACGTCGTCGACTGCGCCATGGCCGGCGCCGACGTGGCGACGATGCCGCTCGACGTCATCAAGAAGCTCCTGAAGCACCCGCTCACGGACTCCGGCCTGGAGAAATTCCTCGCCGACTGGGACGCGCTGCAGGGCGAGGCGTAGCGGAAGAGCTCGCCTGTGGGGGCGCTGTGCTCGGTAGATCCCCCCGTCCGTGCGGCGCGTAGGGTGTGGGTCGGCGCCGTCCCCAGCGCGCTTCCGCTTGCCCGGCGCGACGCCGCGCAGACTGCCCCCCTTAGAGAAAAGGGGGCAGCTTGGACGCGCAACGCCAGCCGGGATGGATGGCACTCGGCGTGCGCGTCCGAGCGGCGAGATGGCGAGCGGGGCACTCGTGCGGAGTCGCCCGCCTCTGGCCGGCTAGCCCACCCGCGCCCCGCCCATCAGTCGGCTCGCGCCGACCGCCAGCGCGACGAGCCCCATCAGCAGCACGCTGTAGGCGGCGGCTTGGCCGAACTCGAAGATGCGGAGTTGGGCGAAGACCTCGACCGCGATCGGGCGGTTGGCGTAGACGTAGAGCATAATCGAGGCGACGAACTCGCCGAGCGCCGTCACGAAGGTGAGCAGCGCGCCCGCGATGACGCCCGGCGCAATCGCCGGGAGCACGACCCGGCGGAACGTCGTCGCGCCGCTGGCACCGAGGTCGGCCGACGCCTCCCCGAGTCGGTCGTCGAACCCTTCCAGCGAGGCTTGCGCGGCGCGGACCACGAGCGGGATGTGGCGCACGAAGTAGGCGAGGGGCAGCAGCCAGACCGTCCCGATCAGCAACGCCCCGCCCGCCAGCATCGACGGCTCGTCGAAGGCCACCAGCAGGCCGAGCGCCATCACCGTCCCGGGGATCGCGAACGGCAACAGCGCCAGCCCCCGGAGCACGCCGCGCCCGGGGATCTTCCCTTTGACGATCACGACGGCCGTCGCTACGCCGAACACGACGTTCGCGGCCGTCGCCAGCGCCGCCATCCACAGCGACGACGTGATCGGAGCGAGCACGTCGGGCTCGGCCGCGAGCGCGGCATAGTTGGCGATCGTGAACGTGTCGGGCAGGGCTTGCGTGGTCCACGAGCCGTCCTCGACGAACGACAGCAGCACGACCGTCCCGACGGGCAGCAGCACGATGAGGAGCGCGAGCCCGACCAGCACGCCGGCCACGACGCGAGCCGTCCCGGTCAGCGGACCCGGCGCCCGGCCGACGCCCTTTCCGCCGCCGCCGCCCGTGGAGATCGCCTTCGCTTCGGCGCCCACCAAAAAGAGCAGGCACAGTCCCGTCAGCACGACCGACACGGCGGCGGCGCGGTCGAGCGCGCCGTTCGTCTTGAACTGGTAGATCTGGGTCGTCAGGAACGGCTCGCCCTCGGCGAACAGGAGCGGCGCGGTAAACGACGCCATCGACAGCATGAACACCAGCAGCGACGACCCGACGAGCGCGGGGCGCAGGAGGGGGAAGACCACCTTGCGGAAGGTCCGCCACGGGCTCGCGCCGAGGTCCGCGCTCGCGTCCAAGAGCGACGCGTCGAGGCCACGGAGGGCGGCGCCGACGAACAAGTAGAAGTAGACGTAGAACACGTAGACGTGGACCGCGAGCACGGCGCCGATCCCGCCGAACGCGAACGGCACCTCATCCAGCCCGAACACGACCTGGAGCCCGCGCGGCAGCATCCCAGACTCGCCGTACAAAAAGAGGAACGCCAGCACGCCGACGAGCGGCGGCAGCGCCAGCGGAAGCGCGGCGACCACCCCCAGTGTCCGACCCATGGGCAGCTGATACCGCCACAGCGCCCACGCCAGCGCCGTCCCGATCACCCCGCCGCCGAGCACCGTCCCCAGCGACACGCCGACCGAGTTCACCAACGCGCGCGTCCCGGCCGAGCGGCCCGCGCCGAACAGCTCCGCCAGCACGGCCCCGTCGAGCCCGAGGCGCGCGGTCTCGACGTTCGGCCACACGACGTAGCCGAGCAGCACGGCGCTGACGACGGCGCCCAGCGCAACACCCGCGCGGCGACTCAGCACGCGAGGAGCCGGTCCACGAGCGCGTCGGCGTCGGCCTCCACCCAGATCGCGGCGCGGCGGCCAGCGTCGACGAAGCCCTCGGCGACGGTGTGGTCGAGCCAGTGGACGAGCGGTGCGTAGTAGCCGTCCACGTCCAAGAAGGCGCAGGGCTTGGCGTGGATGCCGAGTTGGGCCCACGTGAGCGCCTCGGCGATCTCCTCCAACGTCCCGAGCCCGCCGGGCAGCGCCACGAACGCGTCGGCGTTCGCCGACATCATGGCCTTGCGCTCGTGCATCGTCCCGACGACGTGCAGCGCGCTCAGGGTGGCGTGGCCCACCTCTCGGTCCTGGAGCGCCTGAGGGATGATGCCCGTCACCTCGCCGCCCGCCGCCAGCGCCGCATCGGCGACGACGCCCATCAGCCCCACGCTCCCGCCGCCGGTGACGACCCCGATGCCGGCCTCGGCGAGCCGAGTGCCCACGCGCGCGGCAGCTCGGACGTAGGTGGGGCGCGCTCCCACGCGGGAGCCACAGTAGATGCAGACGCGACGGATGGAGGCCATGCCGCAAGCTACTGGCAGGGATTGGGGTTCGGGGGGGTGGGGATTGAGGGATCCGCGAGCGCTGGCGCGAGGCCGACGGGCGCCACTTCTGAAGGGCCCAGCGCCAGCGGGTCCATCGGGTATGCCGAAGGGGGGCCTACGACGTCCCCTCTCCCCTCGGGAGAGGGGCAATACGCAGCGCCGGCGAAGCCAGGGTGAGGGTGTCTCTCTGCTGGCGCAAGCCGGCTGCTTGCGCTATGCCGGTCGCCTTCCCCCAGCCCCTCCCGTCCGGGAGGGGAGGACAGAGCGAAGTCACCGCGAGCCTGACGGCGCGAGCTCCAAGCACCGCCTCGGATGGTCCGGCCGCTTTATCCCTGCCACCTCAACCCGACGCGCATCTCGCGCCCCGGGGCCGGGAGTCCCGCTTGTGGCAGCGCGACGGCGTCGAGCGCGTTGTCGACCCGGACGAACGCGCCGAGCACGCCCGGCCCGACGCGCCAGCGATAGCCCAGCCGGGCACCGAGTACGAGGGAGGCGGGCAGGTCGAGGAGCCCGTCAGGCCCCAGCGAGACGGCGGGCCCGGTCGTGATCGCCTCGCCCGCGACCGTCCAGCCCGTCAGCGGCAAGCGGATGGCGCCGAGCCGCGCCAGAAACGCGGGGCGCTCGGGCAGGCGGATGGCGCCGTCGTGCGTGTCGCCGCGCAAGTACAGCGCCGTCGCCGTGGCGTCGACGCGCCACGCGCCGCGCCGGGCCGTGGCCGAGGCCTCGACGCCGAGCGCGCGGCTGCCGCCGAGGTTGACCCGCTGGCGGCGGCCGTCGGGGAGCCGGGCCTGCTCGATGGCGTCGGCGGTGTGCCTTGCGAAGACGGTGGCGGCCGCGTCGAGGAGGGGGGACTGGCGGGCGGCGCCGACCTCGGCCTGCCACGTCGTCTCGGGGCGGAGGTCCGGGTTGAGGGCGAACCGGCCGAGCGCCTCACCGAACAGCTCGCGCATCGTCGGGAAGCGCGCCGCGCGCGATACCCCCGTGTGCCACTCGGCCGTACCCACCTCGCCCCCGAGGCGCAAGGTCCCGGCCGGCGCCCAGAACGCCCCGGACGACGCGCGCCCCGCCGTCGCCGTCGGCACGAAGGCGTCAACGGCGGCGCCCGCCAGCACCCTCAGCCCGCGGAGGGCCCCCTCGGCCTCGGCGCCGACGCGGCCCTCCGCGTGTCGAAAGGCCTCGCGCGTCTCGCCCTCCTCGCGCCAGTGCGCCGCGACGAGCCCGCTCCCGAGCGCCCGCAGCGTCCACGCGCCACCGGTCTCGACCGCCAGGCGGCCGCCGACGGACTGCTCGCGCCGGGTCTCGCGTGTCTCGGCGTCGGTGTAGTCGGCACTGGTGAACGGCTGGATGGCCTCGGTCGCGAGCGCCGCGTGCGCCGTCGCGTCCCACCGGAGCGCTCGGCGCTCGTCGGTTGCGCGGACGACCGCGAGCGTGCGTCGCCAGTCGGGCACGCGCCAGAAGCGGACGCGGTCTTCGGCTGGGTCGAGGTGGCCCTCGGGCGCGACGCCCTGGGCGGCGGCGACGTGCAGCACGGTCGCGGCGACGCCCCACCCGGGCTGCTGGCGGGCGAGCCGGACGAGCCCGCTCGCGGCCCGGCGGTCGGTGTTGGTGCGGAGCGCGCCGTCGGGCTGGCTAAAGGGGAGCGGCGCCGCGAGCGCGCTGCCCGACCGGGCACCCGCGTCGCCCGCGAGTGTGGCCTGCCACGCGCCGCGCCGGACGACCGACGTGGCCGCGAGCCGCCCCCGCGCGGGGAGCCCGCCGGAGATCTCGGCCTCGGTCAGCGTCCCGTCGCGGTCGAGCGTCCGGGGCGCCAGGTCGACCGTCCCGCCCGCCGCGTTCGGGCCGGCCCCGAGCGGCGCGAGTGTCGCCACGTCGACGGCCGCCACGACGCCGGCCGGGATCAGCGCGAGGTCGACGCGGCGGTCCCACGAATCCGTGAGGGGCGCGCCGTCGAACGAGACGGCCGTCTGGCGCTCGCCGACGCCGCGGATCGCGAGCAAGGTCTGGCCCCGCGAGTTGGTGGGTGCTGCCGCCGAGGGCACCAGGCGCGCCAAGTCCGCAACGCTCTCGGGGTCGCGCGCGAGCACGCTCGCGACCGGGATCCGGGTCACGCCGGTTGCCCGCTCGGCGCCCCCGACGACGACTTCTTGCAGGGCGCGGACGGTGTCGGGCGGGGCCGCTTGGGCACGCGCGCCCCCAGCGAGGGCGACGGCGAGCAGCGCGGCGAGGACGGGATGGGAGAACGGCATCGACCCCAAGCTACCCGGGCGCGCTGCGGCTCATCGGCGCTGGGTGCGGTCTGTCGGAATCCGCTCGCGCCCGGCGCGATCGGGGCCGATCCTGCCGCCGGTTTCCCCCTCTGTGTCTCAATGCGCGATCTGTTTCTGTTCCTCTCGCTCGCGGTTGCCGCGAGCGCCCAGCCCTCGACCGCGTATGTCGGCGGGCGCTGGTACGACGGCGAGCGGTTCGTCGCCCGCGACACGACGTGGGCCGACGGCGGCGTGTTCGTGACGGGCCCGCTCGCGGCGCCGACCCGAGTGGTGGCGCTCGGCGACGAGTACGTCGTGCCGCCCTTCGGCGACGCCCACTTGCATGCGCTGTACCAGCCCGACGGCATCCGCGCGACGGACAGCCTGCTCGTCGCGCGGGGAGTCTTTTACGTCCGGAACCCGCACGTCCGCGCCAGCGACCTGGCGGCGGTGCGGGGCCTCCCGACGACCGTCGACGTCCGCTACGCCGTGGCCGGGATCACAACGGCCGCCTCGCACCTTGCGACGGCGTTCGAGGCGCGCGCCCTCGGGCTCCAGCCGTGGGACGTGTGGGGGCCGCGCGGCGACGAGATCCGCGCCAGCCGCCGCGTCGAGGGCGACGCCTACCACCTCGCGCCGACCGTCGCCGACCTCGACGCGGTCTGGCCCCGCGTCCGTGCCCAGGGCACCGACGTGCTCAAGGTTATCCTCAACCGCAGCGAGGGCTGGGCGACCGGCGACCCCGACGCGCAACTGGGGATCTCGCCCGCCGTGCTCCGCGAGACCGTCCGCCGCGCCCACGCCGACGGCCTGCGCGTGGTCGCCCACGTCGAGACCGCCGCCGACCTCCGGGCGGGCATCGAGGCGGGCGTGGACGCCTTCGCGCACGCGCCGGGCTACAGCGTCATCGGCGGCGACCCGGCGGCGGCCGACGGCGGCGTGTACGCGGTCGACGACGCGCTTCTGGCCGACTGGGCCGGCTCGGGCATCCCGGTCACCCCGACGCTGGCGCTGGCGCTCGTCAACGCGCGGTACGCGCCGACCCCCCCGTCCGCGAGCGCCCTGGACTCCCTTCGCGCGGGGCACGCCGCGCTCTTGCGCCGGCTCGACGCCGCGGGCGTCCCGATCTCGTTCGGCGCGGACGCCTACGGGCTGTGGGCGTGGGACGACGCCGCCTACGCCCTCGACATCGGGGGGCTCACGCCCGCCGCGGCGCTCCACGCGTGGGCCGTCACGACCCCCCGAGACATCTTCCCGGACCGCGCCATTGGCGCGCTCGCGCCCGGGTTCGAGGCGTCGCTGCTGTCGCTCGCCTGCGACCCCCTCGAGGACTGGACCTGCACCGAGCGGATCCGCGCGCGGGAGAAGCAGGGCCGCGCCGTCGGGAGGGCGCCGCGCATCCACCCGGCGGCCGAGCCGACGGCGTATGTCGGTGGGCACTGGTGGGACGGCGAGCGGTTCGCCCCCCGCGACACCGTCTGGGCGCAAGCCGGCGTGTTCGTGGCGGGCCCGCTCGCGGCGACGCGCACCGTCGATCTGTCGGGTCGGTTCGTCGTGCCGCCCTTTGGCGACGCCCACACCCACATGCTGAGCGACGCGTGGCAGGGGCCGGGGCAGGCCGAGCGGTTCGAGCGGGAGGGCGTGCTGTACGCGCTCGTCCTCACCGACCGCCGCTCGTGGGCCGCGCCCATGATGCCGACGTTCGCCGGGCCCGAAACGATGGACGTGGCCTACTCGCACGCCGGGCTGACCTCCGACGACACGCACCCGAAGGGGGTCTACGAGTGGCAGGCGCTCCGCCTGGTCGGCCGCGCGCTGTCCGACGAGGACCGGACGCGGATCCACGAGAGCCGCTGCGCCGAGGACGACGCGTACGTCGTACTCGACACGCTCGACGACCTCGACGCCAAGTGGGAGGCGTTCCTCGCGCAGGGCCCCGACATCGTCAAGGTCTACCTCTTGGACTCGGACGCCGACCTCGGCCCGCCGACGAGCGGGTTCACGGGGCGCCCCAGCGGGCGCGGCTTGTCGCCCGAGGTGCTGCGCGCGGTCGTGGAGCGGGCGCACGCGGTCGGCCTGCGCGTCGTCGCCCACGTCGGGACCGGCGCCGACGTGGCGCTGGCGGTCGCGAGCGGCGTCGACGGCTTTGCCCACCTGCCCGGCTACGGCTACGCGGCGGGCCGCGACGCGCCGTATCTCATCGACCCGGCCGTCATCGCGGCCTCGGGCGAGCGCGGGCTCGTCTACATCCCGACCTCCGTCGTCGGCGACGGCCGCAACGCCGACCGGCCGGTGCGCGAGCTCCGGGCCCGCGACCTCCACCGCCGCCAGCTCCGCGCGCTCCACGCCGCCGGCGCCCGCGTGGCCCTCGGGGCGGACCGCTGGAACGAGACCTCGAAGGCCGAGGCCGACTTCATGGAGCGCCACGGCTTTTTCGACCGCGCCACGCTCCTCGACCTGTGGACGCGGACGACGCCCCAGGTCGTCTTCCCGGCCCGCGCCATCGGGCGGCTGGCGCCCGGCCACGAGGCGTCGCTGCTGGCGCTGGCGTGCGACCCGCTCGCCGAGTGGACGTGCACGGCCGAGATCGTCCACCGCGAAAAGCAAGGCGCGGCCCTGGGTGGCCATGCGCAGGGCGCCGAGTGAGCCCGGCCCTATGTTCGTCGAGATGAAGAGCCCGCCGCCCCCCCGCCTCACCGCCCGCGGCGTCGCCCTCTTCGCGGCGGGCTACGCGGTGCTGGCGCTGTTCTACACGGCCACCATCGAGCAGTGGGCGCTCCAAGAGAGCGTGTCCCTGTTCGCCAGCGAGACGCTCGGCCTCCTGCCGCGCTCGCTCATCGACTACGGGCTCAAGGGGCTGCTCACGGTCCCCGTGTGGTGGCTCGCCGTCCGCCGCCTCGACGGCCGGCCCGGCCTCCAGGTGGCCGCGCACGTCGTGCTCGGGCCGCTGTGGGTGTGGGCGTGGTACGTGCTGTACCGGGCCCTCGCGCCCGCCCTCGGCTACGGCGTGCTGGGCGACTGGGGGAAGGCGTGGGACGTGTTCATCCCGGCGCTCGTGTACCTCGCGCAGTTCGGCGCGCTCCACGCCGCGCGCTACGTGTCCGAGGTGCAGCACCGGGCCGAGGCGCAAGCCGCGCTCCACGTGCGCCAGTCGGAGCTGGAGCGGGCGGCGCAGGACGCCCAGCTCGCGGCGCTGCGCGCCCAGATGGACCCGCACTTCCTGTTCAACACGCTCAACACGGTCGCCGCGTCCGTCCCGGCCGAGCAGGGGGCAACGCGCGACCTCGTCGCCCGGCTGGCGGGGCTCGTGCGGTACACGCTGGCGGCGGCCCGCCGCGACCGCGTGCTGCTCCGCGAGGAACTGGAGTTCGTCCGCGACTACCTCGCCCTCGAACAGGAGCGGATGGGCGAGCGGCTCGTCGTCGAGGTCGATGCCGACGCCGACGCGCTCGACGTGCCGATCCCGCCGATGCTCATCCAGCCGCTCGTCGAGAACGCCGTCCGCCACGGGCTCGCGCCGACGCTCGCGGGCGGGGTGCTGCGCGTCGAGGTGCGGCGCGTGGGCCAAGCCGTCCACGTGCTCGTCCGCGACGACGGCGCGGGGCCGGTCGCGCCGGTTGTCACGTTGCTGACGGACGGCACGGGCGAGGGCGTCGGGCTGGCCAACACCGACGCCCGCCTGCGGACCCTGTTCGGCACCGGCCTCGCACTCGACGTGCCGGGGGGCGACGGCCAGGCCCGGGGCTTCGAAGCCCGCTTCTCGATTCCGATCCCGGCCGACTCATGACGCGCGCGCTGATCGTCGACGACGAGGCCCCGGCCCGGCGGATGGTCCGCGACGCGCTCGCGGCGCTCGGCGCCGATGTCGAGGTGATCGGCGAGTGCGCCAACGGTCCCGAGGCGGTCGCGGCGATCGCTCAGGCGCAAGCGGGCGGGGCGCCGGTCGAGCTGCTGTTCCTCGACGTCCAGATGCCCGGCCTGACCGGGTTCGAGGTGCTCGACGCCGTCGCCGAACGAGGGCTCGGGGTCCCCGCCGTCGTCTTCTCGACGGCGTTCGACCAGCACGCCGTCCGCGCCTTCGAGGTGGCGGCGGTCGACTACCTGCTCAAGCCGTTTACCCAGGCCCGCTTTGCGGAGGCCGTCGGGCGAGCGCTCGCGGCCGGCGCCGAGGCGACGGCGTCGGTCGTCGAGGTGGCCCGGCGCGAGCGGCCCCGCTACCCCGCCCGGCTGCTCGTCGAGGACGGCGGCGTGCTCGTGCCCGTCGCCACGGCCGACGTGCTCTGGGCGCAAGCGGCCGGCGACTACACGACGCTCCACACCCCGGCCCGGACGTATCTCGCCAGCCAAGGCATCGGGGCGCTCGCGGAGCGGCTCGACCCGGCCCGGTTCGCGCGCGTCCACCGCTCGACGATCGTTGCGCTCGACGCGCTCCGTGCGCTCGAACGCGACAACTCCGGCGGCTTCGTCGCCCGGCTGGCGGACGGCGCCGTCGTGCGCGTCTCGCGGACCTATGCCGACACGATCCGCGATATGATGGCGTGAGGCCGCCCGGCTCCGCGCCGCCCGCTACATCCCGGCCCGGCCCTCGAGGGCGCGGCTCAGCGTGGCCTCGTCGGCAAACTCCAGATCCCCGCCGATGGGCAGGCCGCGCGCGATCCGCGAGACCGTCACGCCGAACGGCGCCAGCATCTGGCCGACGTAGTACGCCGTCGTGTCGCCCTCGACGTTCGGGTTCATGGCCAGGATCACCTCCTCGACCGGTGTCGGCATCTCCTCGCCGTCCGGGGGCGTCGCCTTCGAGCCGGCCACGCGGCCGACGAGCGCCGAGATGTGCAGGTCGTCCGGGCCAACGCCGTCGAGCGGCGAGATGACGCCGCCCAAGACGTGGTACAGCCCGCGGAACTCGCCCGTCCGCTCCAGCGCGATCACGTCCGAGGGCTCCTCGACGACGCAGATCACGCTCTTGTCGCGCCGCTCGGACTGGCACACCGGGCACGGGTCGTTGTCGGTCACGTTGAAGCACACCGAGCACGTCTTGACGCGGTCCTTGGCGGCCACCATCGCCCGGGCGATCTCGACGACCTCCTCGCGCGGCATCTTCAGGATGAACGCCGCCAGCCGCTGCGCCGTCTTGCGCCCGACCGTCGGCAGCTTCGAGAGCTGCTCGACGAGCGATTCGACGGTTTCGGAGGTCAGGTGCATGGCGGGGACGGGGCGGGCGAGCACGGCAACCTCCGACACGGAGGCGACACCGGTGCGTCACCGCGAGCGGGCCTAGCGCGGGCTAAAACTTGGGCAGCTCCATGCCGCCCAGGTCCATGCCGGGCGGGAGCAGCGAGGAGGCGGCCTCCTGCATCTTGCGGTTCTTGACGGCCTCGGCCTCTTCGATGGCCTTGTTGACGCCGGCCACGACCAAGTCTTCGAGCAGCTCGATGTCGTCGGGGTCGACGGCGTCGCGCTCGATCTTGATGGAGACGACGCGGCCGGCGCCGTCGGCGGTGACGACGACCATGCCGCCGCCGGCCTCGGCCGTCACGCGCTCTTCGGCGAGCTTGGCCTGGGTGTCGGCGACGCGCTGCTGCATGTCGGCCATCTTGCCGAAGAGGTCGGCCATGTTGGGGGTTCCGTCCATGGGATCAGTGGAATGTGGGAGCGTGAAATGTGGAACGTTCTGAGTCGGAGGCCGAGCGAGGGGTGGGAACGTTCAACGCCTACACGTTCAACCTTCGACCCCTAGTTCCAGACGATCTCGGCGCCGAACGTCTCGAAGAGCGCTCGCACGACCGGGTGGTCCTTGCGCATCTGCTTGAGGGTCTCGAACGGGTCGTCGGGGCGGGCGGTTTCGACCGTGTCGCGCGGGGACTCGATCCAGCGGAGCGGCGGGGCTGGGGTCCCCAGCACCGTCGACAAGACGGCCGCCAGCGCCTCGTCGTTCTCGGTCGCCACCGTCACCCCGAAGGCGTCTTCCATCCCGACCTCGATGGCGCCCCGGCGGACGCGGAACGGGGCGCCGGTCCGCACGATGGACGCCACGCGGACGCCGACGTGCTCGCGGACGGCCGCCACGAACCGCGGCCACGCATCCGTGACGATCGCCAGCGCGGGCCCGAGCGCGTCCGTCGCCGCGATCGACGCGGCCGTCGACTCGGTCAGTGAGGCCTCGGCAGCGTGGCCGTCGCCGCTGGACCGCTGCAGGGCGGGGGCGCCAAACGGGTTGACTGGCGACGTGCGTCGCGGGGAAAGCGCCGGCGCGGGCAGAGGTGTGGGCGTGCCGGCCACGGGGGCCGGACGCGGCGGGGGCGCCGGGTCGACCTCGTCGGGCATCCCGCCCATGTCGTCGTCCGTGTGCGGCGGCGGCCCGTCGTCGTGAGTGGAACAGCTGGCGGCGGTCTCCGAGGCCAGTCCCGGCCGGGCGGCGGTCTCAGCGATCGGCTCGCGGTGGGCTTTCGGCGCGGGCGCCGGGGTCGGCGCGACGGCCAGCTCGGGGAGCTCCGCCACCGGGCTCGTTTGGGCGCTGGCGGCGGGCGGTGGCGCAGGGGCCGCAGCCGGAGCTGGGCTCGGGGGCGTCGGGGCGGATGGGGGCGGACCGCCAGCAAGCGTGTCGCCAGCGCGGGCGGTCGGCGCGCTGGCGGCCGGGGCCGGGGGGCTCGGGGCGCCGCTTGGCGCTGGCAGCGTGCCCGCCCGGGCGGCACCTTCCAGCGCCGAGAGCCGGTCGAGCAGGTGGCGCAGGTCCGCCGCGCTCTCCAGGCTCGCCATCTTGATCAGCGCCAGTTCCAGCGTCAGGCGCGGGTGGCGGCTTTCGCGCAGGTCGTGGGCCGCCGCCTCCGCCAGCATCAGCAGGTGCAGCACGTCGGCCTCTGTCAGCGGCGCGGCGGCGTCGAGGTAGCGCTCGCGCGTGGCCTCGGTCCCCTCGATCAAGTCGCCCGACTGCGTCGCTCGGGCGACCAGCAGGTTGCGGAAGTGCTCCGCCAGCCCCAGCACGAACTCGTTGAGGTCGTGGCCGCTCCGGACGACGTGGTCGACGACCGACAGCAGCCCGGCGCGGTCGCCGCCTCGGGCGCGCGAGGTGGCCTCGAAATAGACGTCCGAGTCGACGACGCCGAGCGCGGTGCGGAGCGGGCCGATCTCCAGGCTCTGCCCGCACAGCGAGACGGCCTGGTCGAACAGCGAGAGCGCGTCGCGCAGGGCGCCGTCCGCCTTGCGGGCGATGAGCACCAGGCTCTCCTCGTCGGCGGCGATGCCCTCCGCGGCGCAGATGGCGCCCAAGCGGTCGACGATCTCGGGGACGGAGATGCGGCGGAAGTCGAACCGCTGGGTCCGGCTCAGGATCGTCGGGAGCACCTTGTGGGGCTCGGTCGTCGCGAAGATGAAGAGGGCGTACTCGGGCGGCTCCTCGAGCGTCTTCAGGAGGGCGTTGAACGCTGAGGCCGACAGCATGTGGACCTCGTCCAGGATGTAGACCTTTTTGTTGGCCCCCTGCGGCGGCACGCGGACCGTGTCGCGGAGCTCGCGGATGTCCTCGACCTTGTTGTTGGAGGCCGCGTCGATCTCGATGATGTTGAGCGAGCGGTGCTCCTCGAAGGCCACACACGAGTCGCACGTCCGGCACGGCTCGGCGCGCTCGCGCTCGGCGAGGGGCGTCTGGCAGTTGACGGCCTTGGCCAGGATGCGCGCGGCGGTCGTCTTGCCCACGCCGCGCGGCCCACTAAAGAGGTAGGCGTGAGCCAGCCGCTTACGCGTGATCGCGTTGCGCAGCGTCTCGGCGACGTGCTCCTGGGCGACCAGGTCGTCGAACGTCTGCGGCCGGTACTTCCGGGCGGTTACGGTAAAGCGGGGGGCCTGGGCGGGGGGCGTGTCGGCCATCGAGATCGCGGGTCCGGGAAGCGCCGGGAGGCCCGCAGGCGAGGGGTCTCGCCCGGTCCCGCCCGGCCCTGCCAAGGTACCGCCGCGCCCAGGCCCTCGCGGGCCGTGTGGACAACCGGCCGGCCGCGTGAGCTACACGGCTTCGGCGACGGGCGCCTCTTCAATCACCTGCGTCCCGCCCGTCTTGTCGCCGATCCGTCGGCCCTCGTCATTGACCACGACCAAGATCGCCTCGACCAGGCCGAGCAGGCCGACGAGGCCGCTCAGGATGAGCACGGGGATGCCGAGGAGCGCGAGCGGGCCGAGCCCGATCAAGACGGTCCCGATACCCGAGATGACGCCGGCCGCCGCCAGCGTCCAGTTGCGGCGGACCGAGGCGTCGATCGTCATCGGGCCGCCGTCCAAGCGGACCGGGCGGAGGCCGATGATCTTCTTGCCGACCGACCGGCCGTCGGCGTAGGGCGAGTCGAGGCCGTCGCGGACCAGGATGTAGCCGGCGCCGACGAGCGTGCCGATCCCGCCCAGGACGGTCCCGAACCAGCCGAAGACCCAGCCGATGGCGCCGGCGATGAGCCCGTCGATGAGCGCGGCGAGGAAGCGTTTGACGAGGTCGGCCTTGGCGTGAGGCATGAGAGGGTCGGGTGGTGACGACTCTAGATACTGGATTCGCTGGGATTAACAGTCATCACGGCGGAGGCTGCTCCGGCCGGGACGCCGTCGTGGGGCCGGGCCGCGTTGCAGGCGGCCCGGTGGGGCCGAGCACACGCCGTCCCGATGGACCCCAGAAATCGCCCCGCTGCACGGAGGAGGCGCATCCCGAGGAGTGCGGAGCCTAGGGGCCGTCATGTACGTCGGTCCGTTGGCGAGCGAGAGGCGCTGGCGGAGCCTGCAAGGCGCCCAACGAGATTGATGCCTGAGCATCGGACGAGGAGGGCAACGCGGCCGGCGCCGTCAGTGGCCTCGCGCAGACAGGACCCAGAGGAAGGTGACGGGCCCTAGTGCCGGGCCTCGATCACACGCGTCCGCGCCAGCCGGTCGCCGACGCGGCGCCCGACGGGGTCGACGGCGACCAGCAGCGACTCGGCCGCGAGCACGGCGGCGCCGATGTAGAGGAGGAACTCGCCGAAGGGGATGCCCCGGTACCCGCCGATGAGGTAGAGCACGGCGCCCAGCCCGACCGCCCCGGCGACGGTCGCATTGCGGCGGGCCGAGACGGTCCAATCCATCGGGTCGCCGCTCATGCGGTACGGCCGGATCCCGAGCCAGCGCTTGCCCAGCGACCGCGAGCCCCACTCGGCGTAGGGGATGCCGTCGCGGAGCAGCAGGTAGGCCGCGCCGAGGAGCAGGCCGACGCCGAACATGCGCCCCTTGAGCACGCCAGGCACGACGGCGGCGGGCGTGAGCGCGAGGAGCAGGGCGAGGACGCCGTCGAGGAGGGCCGCGGCGAAGCGGCGGACGCGGACCGGGCGGGCCGTCGGCATGGGGAGAACGGGGGACCGCCCGGACGATACCGAGGCGGGGGCGGTGTGGCACGGGGAACCTGAGAGAATCCCGCCGTGCCCCCGCCGGCCCAGCCGGCGTCGACCTTGCCGCACCCACACGTGCGCCATGCGGTTCGCCCTCATCGCTGACCTCATCGTGCCTGGCTGCAGCCGGGCCTCACTCGACGACTACCCTGACGCCCCTTAGGTGTCGGCGACCGTCCCCGACGTCCTCACCGATCCCGCGTGCGGGCTCGTGTGGAGAGCGACCGTCGTGCTGCCCGCGCCCGATCTGTCCCAGCCCATCGAGCTGCCCGACATGCTCGTGGATGTGGCGACGGAGCGGGCCCCCCGTTCTTGGCGAGAGCCTAGAACGGGGACCGGGGCGGCTAGCGCAGCGCAACCGGTCGTCCGGCGGCAGAAAAAATGCCCGGCGGGTGGGTCAGTCGCCCAGCTGGCGCTTGAAGAAGGCGTAGGCCTCGTTGATCGACTTCGTCTCCTCCTCCGCGAGCCGCTGGAGCTTGGCGCCGAGCCCGACGCAGCGGTCGGGGTGGTAGGCCACCACGAGCCGTCGGTAGTGGACGCGGAGCACGTCGGCCGTCACCGGGCCCGCCGGCAGGTCGAGGACGGCGCGGTGGACGGCCTCGGGAGACGGCGGCCGGACCGGGGCGCGGTCGGGGCGGGGCTCGGGCCCGCTGGCGCTGGCCGCGACGCGCGGGCCTCGCGCCTTCTCGCGGCGCATCCGCTCGCGGTGGATCCGCTCGCGCATGGCGTCGATGCGGGCCTCACGCGAGCTGTAGAACGCGCGGCCGGAGCCGTCGGCGGCGGCGCGGCTCTCTCGCGCCGAGATCGAGCCGCCGGCGCGCTTGAGGTCGCCCAGCCACCCGCCCACGACCGACACCAGCAGCATCGCGACGGCGAGAGCGGTACCGATGGTGACGAGGGACACGGCGGGATCAGGCGTCGGTGGCGAGCGGGAGCGTGGCGGCGGGCACGGCGGTCGGGAGCGCGACGGGCGCGGCGACGACGGCCTCGGGCCGGAAACAGGTTCGGCATCGCGGTTCGTACGCCTCCGCCTCGCCGACCAGCACGCGCGAGCCGTCGGCGACGATCCGCTGCGAGTGGTTCGCAGGCGCGCCGCACCGCACGCAGACGGCGTGCAGCTTGGTCACGTGCTCGGCGACGGCCATCAGCTGGGGGACCGGGTCGAACGGGCGCCCGAGGTAGTCCTGGTCGAGCCCGGCCACAATGACGCGGCGGCCTTCGCGGGCCAGGATTTGCACGACATCTACGAGTTCGTTGCCGAAAAACTGGGCCTCGTCGATACCGATGACGCTGGCGTCGCCCGCCAGCAGCAGCATCGGCTCGGCGGTGTGGACCACCTCCGATGGCATGGCCGTCGCGTCGTGGCTGACGACTTCGGAGTCGTGGTAGCGGGTGTCGAGGGCGGGCTTGAAGAGGGCCACCTTCTGCCGCGCGAACCGGGCGCGCTTGAGCCGGCGGAGCAGTTCCTCGGTCTTGCCCGAGAACATGCTCCCACACACGACCTCGACCCAGCCGCGCCGCTGGCCGTCCTCGGTTCGGGTGTAGACGTGGGGTTCCATGACGGGAAGGTACTGGGCGGCGGCGAGGCGAGGACACGTCCAACGCGGATCCGTTGCCACTCGTATCGCCGGACCGAGTAGGGGTGCTCCGTGCGAGGGGCACGAGTCCTCGCGCGCTCGGCCCGTACGGTCCAAGCGTTACAACGGCGCAACAGCGTCGGCGGCGGCCCAGCCCTGGGCGCGGCCGACGCGGACCGGGCGCCATCCGTCGACGGCCGCCCCGACCTCGGCGGTCTCGCCCGCCTTGAGGCGTGCGACGGCCGGGGAATCCGGCGACCGGGCTTCGACGACGACGGCGTCCGCCAGCGCCACACCGAGCGGCTGCGTCGCGTCGCGGACGGTCCACCCAGCGGCCAAGACGACGGCGGCGGCGACGACACCCAAGCCCATCGCCGCTCGCGACCGCCCGCCGAGCGCGAGCCCGAGCGCGCCGAACGCCAGCGCGAGGGCGAGCGCGACCACGCCGAGGGGCGTCACGACGCTGACCACCTGGCGCCACGTGTCGACGGAGGCGGGACGGGGCGGGGCCCCGGCGCGGGCTCGCGCCAGCGCCACGTTGCGCGCGATCGCCGCGTCCGCCGGGTCGAGGCGGGCGGCGCGTTCGAGGTGCAGCCGGGCCGGGCCCGTCCGACCCTGCGCCAGCGCGACGGTCCCCAGGTTGTGCTCGACGGCGGCCGAGGCCCACCCGGTCGCCCGGGCGCCCTGCCACGCGGCGACGGCTCCGGACGTGTCGCCCTCGGCCACCAACTCCACGCCGAGCTGGAACAGGCGGTCGGCCTCGGCTTGGGGCGCGAGCTGGAGGAGCAGGAGGAGCGCGAGCGTCACGAGAGGGCGTCGAGGTCGACGAGGAGGGCTTCGGCGCGGTCGGCGAGCACGGCGGCGGGCGGGGCGCCCAGGCCGGGCGCGAACTGACCTTGGGTGGCGCCCGCGAGCACGGCCAGCGTCTGGGTTCGGAGCTCGGGCGGCGCATCTGCGAGCGCGGCCGCAAGGTCGTCGATGCTGGCGACGGGTGGTGCGCCGTGGCGCTCGGCGAGGTAGGCGCGGACGGCGCGCTCGACGGCCGCGTAGCCGGCGGGCCCCGCCAGCCCGCGGGCCTCGGCGAGGCGGCGTGTGGCGTCGGAGTGGGCGCGGCGGCGGCGCTTGTCGGGGGTGTCAGCGTTGAGCCGCTGGCGTCCGGCGCGGGCGGCGAGGAACAAGCCGCCCGCGAGCGCGGGGAGCGCGAGCCCGCCACCGAGCACGCCCCACAGCCACCCGCTGTCGCCGGAGGGGCGGCGCCAGTCGGCGGAGGTGAGGAGCGCGGCGGGCGCGGCGCCTGGCGCGGGCGTCGACAGCAGCGCGGGGCCGTCGACCTCGACGCGCAGCGGCTCGGTCCGCAGCGTCTTGTACTGGCCGTCGGCCGGGTCGAAGTAGGTCCACGGTGCGGACGGGATGTCGAGCGTGCCGCCGCCCTGGGGCACCATCGTGTAGCTGAAGGTCTTCACCCCGCGCAGCGTCTGGCCGCCCCGGAACAGCTCCTGCTCGGCCTTCGGGTCGTACACGTCGACGCCGGGCGGGACCTCCAGCTCGGGGGCGGCGAGCGTTGCGATGTTGCCGGTCCCGGTGATATCGATCCGGGCGCGGACCGCCTCGCCGGCGTCGACGGCGACGGCGGGCGGCGTCGTGCGGAGCTGGAACTGGCCGACGGCGCCAGCGAAGGACGGGGGCGCGCCGTCGGGCAAGGCGTGAACCTCGACCGTCGCCTGGGGGGCGACCACCTCGCGGTCTTCCAGGCGGCGCGTGAAGGGCGAGAAGAACGGGGCGAACGGGTCGTTCGAGAAGCTCCGGTCCGTCCGCAGGAGGTCGACCGAGAACGTCATCGGCGCCAGCGTCAGCGTCCCGGCGCGCGTGGCGAAGAGAGCGACGCGGCGGATGGTGACGGCCTCGTAGGGGACGCCGCCGACGGTCGTCGGGCGCGGGTACGCCGGGCCGATGTCGAGCTCCTCGCGCCACGCCCCGGGCGCGTCCCACGTCCCCACCGGGGACGTCTCACGGGGCTGCACCTGGGGCTCGAAGTACAGCACGTAGTCGACGACGATCTGCTGGCCGACGACGGCGGTCCGCCGCGACGGCTCGGCGCGGATGAACAGCTCGCGTCCGCCCGACGGCGCTGCGCTGGGCCCGGCGATCGGCGCTCCGCCGACGACCAAGACGGACTGAGCGGGGGCGGAGACCGGGACGCCGGCCACACTCGCGCGGAAGCGCTCCACACGTCCGGTGCCGGGGCGCGTGGCCTGGTACGCCCACGCCACGCGCCGTTCGACCTGCCCGTTGAAGCTGGTCATGGCGTCGAGGATGGGCTGGCGCGAGACGAGTTGGAGCGCGCCGGTCGCCAGCGGGGGCCCGACGCGCTCGCCGCGCCCGCCTGCCAGGGTGACCGTGTACGTGACCGTCTCGCCGACCCGGATCCGGGTGTCGGACAGGCTCGCGGACGCCGACTGCGCCGCCGCGCCGGCGGCGAGCAGCGCCGCCAGCAGGACGGGCACGAGGGCGCGGAAGAGGGGAGTGGTCACCAGTCCTTCTCGGAGCGCTGGCGCTGCGACGGGTTGCGGCGGAGCTCGCGGAGCAGCAGTTGCTCCTCACCGCCGACGGCGTCCAAGATGCGCTCGGCCTGCTCGGGCGTCATCGCGCCTTGCTGGGTGCCGGTCGGCTGGGGCGGCGCCTCGCCCTCGCCCGCCTGCTGGTCCTGCGTGCGCGTCTGGTCGGCCTCGGCGTCCGAGTCGCCCTCGCCCGGTGGCGGCTCGCCCTCGCCCTCCGGCTCGCCCTCGTCGCCCTCATTGCCGTCCTGGGGCTGGTCCTGCTGGCCGCCGCCCTCGTCCTGCTCGTCCTGCTGCTGCTCGATCAGGTCGCGCAGGGCCTGGAGCTTGGCGTCGTCGGGGGCGAGCGCGAGCCCGGCCTGGACGGCCTGGAGCGCGCGGCCGGTGTCGCCGTCGATAAAGGCCTGCGCGCCGGTGTGGTAGAGGTCGATGGCCTGGGGCGGGGGCGCCTGCGCGAGCAGCGCCAGCGACGCGAGCAGGAGAAGGGGGCGGATCATCGGACGGAGGTCTCGATCTCGGCGACGCCGCCGAGACGCTGGATAAAGTCGGCATAGGCGGCGACCGTGGAGTCGCGCGCCAGGCCGTCCTGCATGACGGACAGGGCCGCCGGGTATTGCCGCGCGGCGACGAGCGAGTCGGCGCGGGCTTTGAGCTCCTTGGCGAAGTCGGAGGGACCGGGCGGGGGAGGGGGCTCCTCGCCGATCAGGCGCCGCGCGATCTCCTGGTTGCGCCGCGCGCGCGCGAGTCCGGGATCCAAGCGCAGGGCGACGCGCAGCAAGGAGTCGGCGCGCGAGGGCTGCCCTTCCAAGAGCGCGGCGGTCCCGGCGTCGGCCGCGAGCGCGGCACGTTGGGCGGGCGTGTCGGCAAAGGCGAGCGCGGCCGTGAACGCGCTGTCGGCCCCGGCCCACCGCTCCTGGGCGGCGCGCGCGGCGCCGAGCGTATGCCACAGGTTCGCGCGCATTGCCCGCCCCAGATCGGGCAGCGCGAGGGCGGGGACGATCCGGGCCTCGGCGCCCTCGCCGTCGCCGTCGGCCAGCATCGAGACCGCCGCGCGCCCCGCTCGCGCCCCCGGTGACACGGCGACGAACGCATCCCCGCACCCGCTCAGCACGAGCAGCGCGAGGCCGGCGGCGACCGGCGCCGTCGAGCGGTTCACGTCGGGACCCATCGTGGGCGCGTCGTCGTCGCGCGTCGTCGGGGGGCGCAGGGCGACGAGCCGCTCCGCCAGCAGGAGGAGGAGCGCGAGCCCGAGGGGCCATTGGAACCGCTCGGCCGCCGCGGCCACTTCGTCGCGCGCGATGACCGCCCGGTCGAGCCGGTCCAGCGCCTCGTTAACGGCGTCCGCGGCGCTCCGGCGCTCGACGCGGAACAGCCCGTCGCCCGCCAGCTCGTCGAGCGCCCCGCTCGCGAACCGCGACACGACGGGCGCCCCGGTCCGGTCGGTCTTGACGCCGCGCCGCCGGCCGCGGTAGACCTCCGGGACCGGGCCGCCCTCGTCGGTCCCGATGCCGAGCGCCAGGATCTCGACGCCGTTGTCGCGAAGCCGGTCGGCCGCCGCGCCGAGCCCGCCCTCGTGGTCCTCGCCGTCCGATACGACGAGGAGGGCGCGGGGGCGGCGGTCGTTGTCGGCGCCCGCGTCGAAGGCCGCCTCGGCGGTGCGGAGCGCGCGCGCAAAGTCGGTCCCCTGCACGCCGACCTGCTCGGGGTCGGCGGCATTCAAAAAGAGGCGGAGCGCGCCCCGGTCGGTCGTCAGCGGGCTTTGCAGGAAGGCGTCGCCCGCGAAGACGACGAGCCCGACCCGGTCGCCGCGCCGGGCCTCGACGATCCGCTCGATCTCGAGCTTGGCGCGGTCGAGGCGGGACGGCGCCACGTCCTCGGCGCGCATCGAGTCCGACACGTCGAGGGCGATCAGCAGGTCCAGGCTTTCCTGGCGGCCCTCGCGGAGCTGCGTCCCCGCCCGGGGCCCCGCGAGCGCCACGGCGGCCGCAGCCACGGCGCCGACCAAGAGCGCCGCCCGGATCCGCCGGTGCCGCGCGAGCGGCCGCAGCGCCGACGCCCGCGCCTCGGCACGGTCGCCCAGAAACAGCCGCAGCGCCTCGCCCCGCTTGCGCGCGGCGACGGCGAACGCGGCCACGACGGCCGGCACGAGCACGGCCGCCAGCAGCAGGAGGGCGGGGGAGCGGAAGGACATGGACGGAGGCTACCAACGCCGCGCGGGGTGCGCGCGTGCCCCGCCCATCCCCGCGCGCCGCCGCTCGTCACCCCGCCGCCCCGCCCGTCCGAATCCGCCGGCCGCCGACGGGGTCACGCGGTAGTCTCGGGCCATGCCCCGACGCCCCACCCGCACCCGACTCTACTGGATCTGCCAGCTCGCCGGCTGGGCCGCCTTCGGCGGGATCTGGGTCGGCCTCGCCGCGCTCACGGGCGGGATCGGGGAGAGGTCTGGCGTCAGCACGCTCGAGATCGTGACGGCGGTCGTGGTCTCCTACGTCCTCTGCGTCGGCGCCTCACACGGGATCCACCTCGCCGCGACACGACGGGGGTGGCGGAGGCTCCCGCTGTGGGCGCTCGCGGTCCGCCTGCTCGGAGCGTCGTTCGCCGCCGCAGCGGCGATGCAGGCGGTCGGGACGGTGTTCTTCCGCCTCGCCGAGCCGGTCCTGAACCCCCACGCCGTCGGGCCGAAGCCGTGGCCGGAGCCCGTCGAGGCGCTCGGCAGCGTGCTCATGGGGACGGCCCTGTTCGCGGCGTGGTCCACGGTCTACGCGTTCGGCCTCGTCGCCTTCCGGCTCACCGACGCCGAGCGCGAGCGGCTGGGCCTGCGGGCCGCGCTCGCCGAGTCCCGGATGCGGGCGCTCGAGTACCAGCTCAACCCGCACTTCCTGTTCAACGCGCTCAACACGGTCCGCGCGCTCGTCCGCGACGAGCCCGAGGAGGCCCGCCGGGCGGTGACCCTGCTCTCGGGCCTGCTCCGCCGGACGTTGGCGGCCGGGCGCGAGACGACGCACCCGCTGCGCGACGAGCTCGCCCTCGTCGGCACCTACCTCGACCTCGAGGCCCTCCGCTTCGACGGCCGCCTGCGCGTCCGGCTCGACGTGGCCGACGACGTGCTCGACGTGCCGGTCCCGGCGCTGCTCGTCCAGACGCTCGTCGAGAACGCCCTCAAGCACGGCGTCGCCCGGCGCCGCGACGGCGGCGAGGTCGTCGTCCGGGCCGCGCGCGACGGCGACCGGCTCGCCCTCCGGGTCGAGAACCCGACCGCGAGCGGGCCGGCTTCGGACGGGACCGGAACCGGGCTCGCGAACGCCCGCGAGCGCCTGGCCCTGCTGTTCGGCGACGCCGCCCGCCTCGACCTCGCCGTCGACGCGGAGCGCGCCGTGGCGTCCGTCACCCTGCCCATCGTTTCCGATGCCTAACCCCCGCCCCCTCCGCGCCGTCGTCGTGGACGACGAACGGCTCGCCCGCCAGGAACTCCGGACCTTGCTCGCGGCCCACCCCGAGGTCGAGGTCGTCGCCGAGGCCGTCGACGCCGACGCCGCGGAGGCCGTCCTCGCCGGGCTCGCCGCCGACGGCGCGGCCCCGGACGTCCTGTTCCTCGACGTCCAGATGCCGGGGCGGACCGGGTTCGACCTGCTCGACGGGCTCGACACCGCGCCCGACGTCGTGTTCGTGACGGCCTACGACGAACACGCGCTCCGGGCCTTCCGCGTGAGCGCGCTCGACTACCTGCTCAAGCCGGTCGACCCCGAGCGGCTGGCTGAGGCCGTCGCCCGCGTAGCGGCCCGGGCGGCGGCGCGGCCGGCCGAGGCGCCCACCCCTGCTGGGGGCCCGCTCGGGCCCGGCGACCGCGTGTTCGTCAAGGACGGCGACCGGATGCACCTCGTCCGGCTCGGCGACGTCCGCCGGTTCGAGTCGGCCGGCAACTACACGCGGCTCCACTTCGACGGGCCGGCCGGGCCGGAGACCGCCGTCGTGGCGCGGTCGCTGTCGGGCCTCGAAGACCGGCTCGACCCCGCCCACTTCGCCCGCGCCAGCCGGGCCGACCTGGTCGGGCTGGCGCACGTCGTCGGCATCGACGACGCGCTCAACGGCGGGCTGCTCGCCCGCCTCACCGACGGGACGACCGTCGAGTTCTCGCGCCGCCGCGCGGCGGCCTTGCGCGACCGCCTCCGCCTCTAGTCCTCCCACCCCCCACCCCGATGAAACTCGTTCTCCTCGCCCTCGCCCTCCTCGCCGCCCCGGCCATCGCCCAGGACGTCGCCGAGCCCGCGATCCGCGCTGAGCTTGTCGACCGGCTCGCCGTCGAGCAGGACGTCCGCCAGCGGCTGATCGCCACGGGCGCCTTCGCCACCGGCGCCCTCGCCGACCCGACGCCCGAGGTGGCCGCGCTCCTCGCCGAGATGATGACGACGGACGCCGACAACCTCGCCTTCGTCGAGGCCCTGGTCGACGCACACGGGTGGCCGACGCCCGCGCTCGTCGGCGCCGACGGCGTGAATGCGGCGTTCCTGATCGTCCAGCACGCCCCGCCGGACGTGCAGGCGCGGATGCTTCCGCTCGCGGAGGCTGCGTTCCGCGCCGGCGACCTCCCGGGCCAGAGCTACGCGCTCCTCCTCGACCGCGTCCTCGTCGGCCGGGGCGAGCCCCAGGTCTACGGCACCCAGGCCGCGCCCGGGCCGGACGGCGAGATGGTCATCGCGCCGACGGTCGACGACGCGACGCTCGACGCGCGCCGCGCCGAAGTGGGGCTGGGTACGGCTGCCGAGTACCTCGCGACGCTGAAGGCGGTCTACGCCCCGCCGTCCGAGTAGGCATCCACGCCCCGCCCCGCCGCCGGGGCGGGGTCAGGGGACCTCGCGCAGGCGCGTCGTCGAGAGGGCGACCGCCAGCAGGAGGCACGCCAGCGCGGGCCACAGCGCCCACGGGTACAGCTCCTCGACGTCGAGCAAGACGGTCTCCTCGATCTCGGTCCGCTCCAGCTCCGAGATCTCGGCGTAGATCTGGCGGAGCGCCTGGCGGTCCGTCGCCCGGAAGTACTGCCCGCCCGTCGTCTCGGCGACGCGCCGGAGCGCGGCCTCGTCGACCTCGGGCGCGGGCGCCAGCCCGAGCGACGAGAACGGCCCGCCGCGCCGTGCGGGCCCATCGCCGCCGACGCCGATGGCGTAGACCTTGACGCCGAGCGCCGCCGCTGCCTCCGCCGCCGTCTGCGGGTCGACCTGCCCCCTGTTGCTCTGCCCGTCGGTCAGCAGCACGACGACTTTCGACTCGGCTTCGGAGTCGCGCAGCCGCGCCGTCGCCGTCGCGAGCGCCGTGCCGATGGCGGTGCCGTCCTCGATGAGGCCCATTCGCACCTCCTGGAGCATCGTCAGCAGGAACGGGTAGTCGAGCGTGAGCGGCGCCTGCGTGTACGCTTGCGCCGCGAAGACCACGAGCCCGATCCGGTCGGACTCGCGCCCGCGCACGAACTCGGCGGCGACGGCCTTGGCGGCCTCGAAGCGGTTGGGCACGAAGTCGTCGGCCGTCATCGAGGTCGAGACGTCGAGCGTGAGCACGATGTCGACGCCCTCGGCCGTCCGCTCGACCGTCGCGTCGCGCTCCTGCGGCCGCGCGAGGGCTACGATGCCGAGCGCGAGCGCCGCCAGCAGGAGGGCGTCCGGCACGCGCCGCGCCCGGCCCCACCCGCCGCCCGCGACGGCCGCGGCGTCGCCGGCGACGGAGTACTGCACGCCCGGCGCCCGCCCGCGCCGCCGCCAGCCCATGACCGCGAGCGCGGCCACGGCGAGCAGGGCGGCCAGCCAGAGGGGAGAGGCAAAACTCAAGGGATCGGGGAAAGGGGCACGGGGAACGGGCAGAGCCGGAGGTTAGCCGAGCGTTTGCATCAAGCGGTTGAGCATCCGGCTGATCGAGGCGGAGAGTTCGAGGATCGGACGCAGCGCCCCGGCAGGCAGGTAGTTGCGTCGCTGCGCGATCCGAAGCGGCGTCTCGACCTCGTAGAGCAAGCCCCGAGAGTAGCGGAGGAACTGGATGTACTCCCTCGTCCGGCCTCGGCCCCACCCCTCGGCGATGTTGGATGGGACCGAGACGGCGGCGCGGCGGACTTGGGAGGTCAGGCCGAACGCTTCCACCTTCGGGAACGACGCTGACACATCGTACACGGCATCCGCGAGATCCATGCTCAGACGCCAGACCTCGAGATCCGTGTAGTGACGAACGGCGCGGCACCCGCCGGGGGGCTCGTTGAGTTGGTCGTGCTCGCCGCTCATCCCTCTGCCCGTTCCCCATCCCCCGTCCCCAGTTCCCGAACCAGCCACGGGAGCACTTCACCCGCAAGCCCTCTCACCTGCTCGTTCAGCACGCCCGCGATGTCGCTCGGCGTGGGGTTGATCTCGGCCACGTACGCGCCCACCTGGCGCGCGAGCTGCGGGAGCCCGGCGGCCGGGTACACGACCGCGCTCGTGCCCACCGACAGGTACACGTCCGCGAGCGCCGCCGCCTGCTCGGCTTCGGCGAACGCCTCCTCGGGCAGGGCCTCCCCGAACCACACCACATCCGGCCGGACGAGCCCGCCGCACGCCTCGCACGTCAGCGCCCCGCCCTCGATGCTGGCGGCGTCGGCGGGCGCGTGGCAGTCGATGCAGTGCGACCGCGTGATCGAGCCGTGGAGCTCGACGACGCGCTCGCTCCCCGCCCGGGCGTGCAGGCCGTCGACGTTCTGGGTCGCCAGCAGGAACTCGCCGCCGCGCGCGACGACCCAGCGCTCCAGCGCCGCGAGCGCGTGGTGGCCGGGGTTCGGCGCCACGTCCTCCACGACCGCGCGGCGGTGCGCGTACCAGCCCTGCACCAGCGTCGGGTTCGCCAGGAACGCCTCGACGTTCGCCAGCTCTTCGGGCCGGAACTGCTGCCACAGCCCGCCCGGGTCGCGGAACGTCGGGACACCGCTCTCGGCCGAGATCCCGGCGCCCGTCAGCACGGCGACGGACCGTGCCTCGCGCAGGCGGCGGACGAGCGTCTCGGAGAACGGCGGGGCGACAGGCTGGTGCATGGGGCGGGAAAGGGGAAAGGGGAAAGTCGCCGAGGTTCCGGAGTGGGGGTCTGCCCGTCCCTCATGCCCCGTTCCTCATCCCCGCCGCAGGCGCCCCGTCGCCGCTGGCGGCCTCGCGCGTGCGCTGCGACGCCTCGACGGCCTCGATGGCCGTGCGCGTGGCCATCCGGAGACGAGCGACGGCGTCGGCGTCGGGGCGCTGGCGGGCGAAGGCCACCAGGTCGGCGGGGTCGAGCGCGGCGCGGACGGCGGTGGCGGCCGCGTCGGGGACGCGGGCATCGGCATCGAGCCGGGCGGCCAGCTCCGTCGTCGTGGCCTCCAGCGCGCGGACGCCCAGCCTCGCGGCGAGAAAGTGGCGGAGCACGTCGCGGACGGCCACCACGTGCTGCTCGGTCTCGGCGGGCGGCGCGCTCGGGCCCGGCGCCTCGTGCTCCAGGCGGACCAGCCGCGCCAGCGCGGCGTCGACCGGGGCGACGACGACGACGGGCTCGGGCTTGCGGAACGAGCGTAGGAGGAAGCCGACGGTCGCCCACAGCGCGACGGCGGCCAGCAGCCCGAAGGCGACCAGGAACGGAATGGCGCTCGGGAACGACGGCGGCCCGCCGACCGGGGCGGGCTCGTACGGCTCGGCCTCGCCGGACAACACAGAGCGGACAGGCACGAGTGCCGTCGCAGCCACGACTGTGTCCGGCCCGACGCGGATCGACACCGGGCCGACGCGTGCTGTGTCGGGTGTGAACACGCGGACTCGGTACAGCGCCGTGTCGATCCGCGCCGCGCCGCGAACCGCTGGCGGTCTGCGCTCGACGTCCAGCACCTCGGCGTCGCCGAGCGGGCCAGCGGGGAAGGTGACCTGCGCCCCGGCGGGCCGCTCCACGACCACGGCGACGCGGAACGGCGCCCCGGCCGACGCCGAGTCGGCCAGGACGGCGATGCGCGCTGTCTGTGCGCCAGCGGGCACCGCCAGCGCAAGGCATAGCATGGCCGCCCGGATGAGCCCCTCGTGCCCCGTTCCTCGTTCCTCGTTCCCTCTCATCGGATCCTGTGGCGGAAGAACGACGACAGCGGCTCCACGTAGTCCACGTCCGTCCGCAGCGTCACGTGGTCGACGCGGGATTTCTTGAGGGCCGCCTCGATCCGCTCCGCCCGGCGCCCGGCGCGGTCCGCGAACGCGGCGCGGACGCGGGCGCTGGACGTGTCGACGAGGGCCGCCCGCCCGGTCTCGGCGTCGACCACGTTCAGCAACCCCACGGCCGGCAACGCCTCCTCGCGCGGATCCACCAGCCGGATCGCGACGACGTCGTGGCGCTGGGCGGCGACCCGGAGCCCTTTCGCCACGCCTGCCTCGGCCGCTTGGGGGATGAGGAAGTCCGACACGAGCACGACGATCGCGCGGCGGCGCTGGACGCGGAGCACGTGGTCGAGCGCCGCCGCCACGTCCGTCCCTCGCGCGCGCGGCTCGTGGGCGAACAGGTCGCGGACGAGCCGGAGCACGTGGCGCTTCCCCTTCTTGGGCGGCACGAACCGCTCGACGCGGTCGGTGAACAGCACCAGCCCCACCTTGTCGCTGTTGCGCAACGCCGAGAACCCGAGGACGGCGCAGACCTCGGCCGCCAGGTCGCGCTTGGCGCGCGCGCTCCCGAAGCTCTCCGATGCCGACACGTCGACGACGAGGAGCAGCGTCTGCTCGCGCTCCTCCTCGAACAGCTTGACGTGCGGCTCGCCCGTCCGCGCCGACACGTTCCAGTCGATCGTCCGGACGTCGTCGCCGATCTGGTACGGCCGGACCTCCGCGAACTCGATGCCGCGCCCCTTGAACGCCGAGTGGTACTCGCCCCCGAACACGTCGTCGACCAGCCCACGCGTGCGGACCTCGACGTGGCGGATCTTGCGGAACAGCTCCCTGGGGATCACAGCGAATGGGGACGGGGACCGGGGAAAGGGGGACGGGCAGGCATTCGTTCCCGACGCGGAGCCGCCTCGTGCGGACGGGTAGATTAGCCACGGACCCCACGCGCATCGGCCGGGCGGACCTCCCTCCGCCCGTTCCTCATTCCCCGTCCCCCATGGCCCGCATCGCCGTCCTCGTCTTTCCAGGCTCCAACTGCGACCACGACGTCTACCACGCCTTCAAGCACGTGCTCGGGCAGGACGCCCGGTTCGTGTGGCACAAGGAGGGCTCCGTCGGCGACGCCGACCTGGTCGTCGTGCCCGGCGGGTTCTCGTATGGCGACTACCTCCGCGCCGGCGCCATCGCCCGGTTCTCGCCCGTGATGCGCGACGTCGTCCGGTTTGCCGGGACGGGCGGGCCCGTGCTCGGCGTGTGCAACGGGTTCCAGGTGTTGTGCGAGGCCGGGCTGCTGCCCGGCGCGCTCGTCCGCAACGCCAGCTTGCGCTTTGCCTGCCGCGACGCCCGCTTGCGCGTCGAGAGCACCGCGACGCCGTTCACGGCTGGGCTGGCGCGCGGTGAGATCCTGACCGTCCCCGTCGCGCATGGCGAGGGCAACTACACGGCCTCCGACGACGTGCTGGACCAGCTGGAGGACGACGACTGCGTCGTCTTCCGCTACGTCGACGCCGACGGCGAGCCGGGCGCCAGCCCCAACGGCTCCGCCCGCAACATCGCCGGCGTCCGCAACGCGCCCGGCAACGTCGTCGGCATGATGCCGCACCCCGAGCGCGCCTGCGACCCGACGTTGGGCAACACCGACGGCGCCCGCATCCTGCGCTCGGCCATCGAGACGCTGGCGCTGGCGTAGCGCGCCCGCTGGCGCGATCCCCGACCCCCCCGCCTGCCGGCCGCCCCCCTCATCCGAGGGGGGGCTTCTTCGTGGGCAGCCGCCAGCCAGTCCCCGCCGACCGTACTCGCAGAGTCCCCCCTCCTTGAGGCTGGAGGGGGACAGGGGGTGAGCTGCACGTGCTGGCGGCGCACGATCGTCGTCTGGCCGTCCGTCACCGTCGTCTCTCGGTGCAGAACTCCCCACGCGCGGGGCAGAACCGCCTGCTCACGAGCGCCCGGGCGCGCCCGCTACTTCCCGAAGCCGTACTCGCGCAAGTGGCCCTCGCGGTCGCGCCAGTCGGCGCGCGTCTTGACGAAGAGCTGCAGGAACACGCCCCGCCCGAGGAACGCCTCCATCTCCTCGCGCGCCGAGCGGCCGAGCCGCTTGAGCGCCGCGCCGCCCTTCCCGATCAGGATCGCCTTCTGCGAATCCCGCTCGACCACGATGTCGCACGCCACGAAGTCCTTGCCGTCGGGCCTCTCCTGGTACGTCACGACGACGACCTGCGTGGCATAGGGGACCTCGTCGCGGAACTGGTTGAAGACGGCCTCGCGGACGATCTCGGCGATAAAGAAGCGCTCGGGGTGCTCCGAGAGCTGGTCGGCCGGGTAGTACGGCGGGCCCGGCTGGATCCGCTCCAGCACCAGATCGAGCAGCGCCCCGGTGCCCATGCCCGTCTTCGCCGAGATCGGGACGACGGCGTCGGGCGCCCGGCCGAGCGCCTCGGCGTAGACCTCGACGAGCGGCAGCGCCTGGTCGACGAGCCCCAGCTTGTCCACCTTGTTGAGCGCCAGCAGGACCGGCCCGTGCACGCCGGCCACGCGCTCGGCGGCGTTCTGGGCGTCGTGCGTCAGGCGGCGCTCGGTCGCGTCGGCCATCAGGACGGTCACGTCCGCGTCGCCGAGCGAGCGGTCCACGTCGCGCATCATGTGCTGGTGGAGCCGGTACTTCGGGCGGACGACGCCGGGCGTGTCGAGCAGGACGAGCTGGTAGCCGCCGTGCGCCTCGGTCGCCTCCTCGGTCAGGATGCCCAGCACGCGGTTGCGCGTGGTCGACGGGCGCGGCGAGACGATGGACAGCTTGGTCCCCAGCCAGCGGTTGAGCAGCGTCGACTTGCCGACGTTCGGGGCGCCGACGATCGCGACGTAGCCGCTCTTGTGGCTGGCGGGCCCGGCGGCCGCTTGCGGGATCGGCACGCCGTACGCGGCGGCGGCCTCGTCGGCCGAGACGAGCTGGCCGGGGCCGTCCGCCTCGGCCGGGGCGTCGGCGGCCTCCAGGGGGGGCAGGGCGTCGTCGAGGGGGGCGGGGTCGGGCTCCATGCGGGCGGGGGAAGGGCGCAGGCCAACGCCCCGACGGCGCCGCCCGTTCTGTCTAGGCCGCCTCTTCCCATACGGGCGCGGCCCCGCGCGCGGCGCCGTCGCCGCCGAGGGCCGGCGCCACGTCGGGCGCCCAGCACACACGCACGCCCGCCGCCACCGACGGGAGGTGCCCGAGGATCGCGCTCCAGAGCAGCGTCATCGCCACGATCTCCAGGCTCTCCTCGACGACGCGCGCGATGTGCGTCACCAGCGCCGGGGCGTCCATGCCGAGCGTGGGGTCCGCCATGCCGAGGGCGGCAGCGATCGGGCCGGTCGGATTGGCCGGGTGGAGCAGGGAGAGGCCGTCCACGAAGTCGAGTGCGACCGCGACGGCGAGCAGCGCGAGCGCCCCGACGACGCGGACCCACTGGCGGCGCGGCAGCTCGCGCCACAGGAACGCGGCCATAAACAGCCCCAGCGCCGCGAAGACGGGGCCCAAGAGCAGCTGCCAGTAGTAGCTGGGGAACGCGCTCGTTTCCGACGCCGAGGTGTCGGCGAACGCCGACCCGACGCGCTCATGCAGCATCGTGCCGTCGTCGAGGGCGAGGTAGCTGAAGGCCGCCGCGAGCAGCGTCCACCCCCAGACCCGAGCGCGCGGGGCACCCGTGGCCCGCGCCAGCGCCACCACCCCCCACGTCGTGAGTGCGAGGAGGGCCGTCTGCATGACCGACACGAAGGAGCCCAGCCCGCGCTCGCTCGCTCCGTCGAACCAGCCGCCGAGGTCGTCGCCGAGCACGCCGCCGTGGTGGAGGCCGACATCGAGCACCACGATCAGCACCGCCAGCCACACCATCCCGAAGACGAGGGCGGCGACGGCACGTGGGGCGTCGATCTGGAAACGGACGAGGGGCATGGCGAATCGTGCGGGGGCACATCGGGTATCGACGGGCCGACCGGCGGGATTAGCTGCAACGCCCGGGGCCCGGCCTCGTCAGCGACGACGGCCGGGCCCCGGGTCCTGTGCGAGCGGTGTGGTCTACCGACAGAGGCCCAGCAATTCGCAGAGCAGGCCGCCGCCGCCGCTATCGCCGCTATCGCCGCTATCGCCGCTATCGCCGCTATCGCCGCTATCGCCGCTATCGCCGCTGCCGCTGCCGCTGCCGCCGCCGTCAGGCGGGCATGGACCTGCCCGGTCCCCGTGGTCGGCGTGCATCCGGAGACCAAAGTCGGGCGGCGTGATCGTGACGCGCTCGGGGCCGTCGCGGTGGCACACCTGGTTGCCCGAGGCGCGGCCCTCGGCGGCCGTCGCGTGGACGGACCGGCTCGACACGACCTCGATCTCCGTTTGGTCGAACCCGAGCTTGTCGGTCAACTCGGCGATCTCGTCGATGTCGAACTCCATCTTGACGTTGCCGCCGATGGCGAGCGTGGTCCCGAACGCCTCGCCGGCGGCGATCCGAGCGCGCCAGGCGGCCTCCTCGGCCTCGTGGGCGGCCTCCTCGTCCTGGCGCATGTGCCAGTAGAACGAGGCCTCGTAGAGACGCGCCCCGTCGCCGGCCCGGACGACCCGGAGGGCCAGCGAGCCCATGCGGTCCCAGGCCCGCCCGATGCAGACCGGGTAGCTCGAGCACACGGCCGGGTCGTCGAACGACTGCCGGAGCGCCCGCAAGCTCCGGACGTCGAGGTCGAGGTCGCGGAGGTCGCCGGCCCGGAACGGCTGCGAGAGCGTCGGCTCGCTGGCCTGGGCGAACGCCCCGAACCCGCGCTGGACGGTCCCCCGCTCCATGGCGCCCTCGCCGTCGACGTCGAGCCCGAACGTCGAGAACCCGTGCTCGTCGGCGTTCGCGAAGCGGAGCTGGATGAGCTCGTCGGGGTCGAGGGTGTCGAGGAAGGCGCGGAACTGGGTCTCCGAGGCGTGCTTGCCGCCGCCGCCGCCGTCGAGGAAGACGACCTGGTCGCCGCGCGGGGCGGCGGTGGGCGTGATGTCGAAGGCGTGGGTGTGCTGGACGAAGGGGAACGAGGCCGGGCGCCGATTCCACGGGCTGACCTGGTGGGCGCGGCTGCCCCAGGGCTCGGCCGCGGCCATCGGGTTGCCGCCGCCGTGGTAGACCGAGACGTCGAGGTGGCCGCCCGGCGCGTACGCCTCGTGTGCGACGACCATCATGCCCTTGATGTCGACCTTGCCCCCGAGATCGATCGGGAGCACGTCCTCGGTCGAGCGCACCACGACGAGGCCGTCCCAATCGAAGTGGCCCGTGACGCGGAACGCGCCGTTGACGACGAGCGCGCCGTAGCCTCGGAGCTTGCCCGAGACCGTCAGGTCGCCGTCCACGTGGGTCACCGAGTCGCCGGTGCGGCTGTCCCCCCAGGTGGTGTTGACGGCGATGGTCTGGTCGCCTGTGAGGGTGAGGTCGGCCCCCGTCATGGAGGCCACGGCGAGCTGGTAGAGGTCCTCGCCGTCGGACACGTTGAGGTCTTCGAGCAGGCCGTCGTTGCCGCTCCAGGCCGCGGCCTCGGGCACGGAGAGGGCGCTCCGGCCCGCGCTGGCGATGGCCTGGGCGTTCGCCGTGAGCTCGACCAGCGGGACGAGCCCCTCGAGACCGAGTTCGTCGTGCTTGCGGCGGTCGACGTAGATCGGGTGGTCGTCGGCGGTGCCCGAGATGCGGGGCCGTCCCGAGACCGACGAGACCACGTGGGGCACGTCGAGCCAGAGCGGGCCCGGCGCGTCCATCGCGTCGTGGCGGTAGGTCGTCTCCGTGGCGTGCATCGCGCCTCCGTACTCCCCGGTGACGCGGACGGTGGCCTCCCGGATGTCCCCGCTGCCCGGGTCCGGGATCGGCGTGTATTGGATGTGGAAGGCCCCGCCGTCGTAGGGCTGCTCATCGCCGAGGCGCCGCGTGGGGTCGACGAACCCGTCGTCGTCGACCATCTGCGTCAGGGCCACGGACTGGCCGGCCTCAGCGATCTCGCGGGCGAGCACGTCGGCCTGGCCCTCGGCGTGGGCGCGGTCGGTGTCGGACATCGCGCCGCGCGTGCTGATCGTGAACATGGCGCCGCTGATCGCGGCGGCCATAACGAGTAAGAGAGTAAGTCGGCCCATGGTGGGGGGGGAAGGGACGCTGAGGCGTCGGGGGTCTGCCGGCGGGGGGCGCCAGCCTGAGGGACTGCGAGCGAGGTCTACGGGGTCGGCGTCGTGGGGTCGTCGAGCGTGCCGTCGCCGAGCACGGCCCTCAGTGCCGCACGCCATCCCGCCCTGAGGGCAGGTGCGGCGGAGGTACGGGGGGCGTCAATCGGAACGTGGGCGGCGGCCATGCGGGCGGAGGGGATTCGATGGGGAGGTCAGCGGCACTGGCCCATGTAGTCGCCGACGTGAGTGGCGTGTCTCACGAGGCTGTTGACGTTGGCGAAGACCGACCCGATGGCGCCGTTGCCCTGGTTCGTGTGGCAAATCCAGACCTTGTTCTCGCCGGTGTTGATGGGCGAGGACGGGATGGGCGACCCGTCCGGCGGGATGCCCACGGTCGGGCAGGCGCCCTCCGTGTCGCCGTGGCCGAGGTGGCTGGCGACGTCGGCGGGGTCGTTGATGACCATCTCCCGCTCGGCGGTCCGGCCGGGCATGTGACACACGAGCGTGCCGCCCTCGGCTGGCGTGGTGGCCCGCGCCTCGGCGGCGGTCACGTGGTTGGACCGGCTCGACACCAGGACCACCTCGTTGCCGTCGAAGCCCAGCTTGTCCGACAGCTCCGAGACCTCGCCGATGTCGAACGTCAGCGTCACGCTGCCGCCCAGGTCCATCGTGGTCCCGAACGCCTCGCCGGCGGCGATCCGAGCGCGCCAGGCGGCCTCCTCGGCCTCGTGGGCGGCCTTCTCGTCCTGGCGCATGTGCCAGTAGAACGAGGCCTCGTAGAGACGCGCCCCGTCGCCGGCCCGGACGACCCGGAGGGCCAGCGAGCCCATGCGGTCCCAGGCCCGCCCGATGCAGACCGGGTAGCTCGAGCACACGGCCGGGTCGTCGAACGACTGCCGGAGCGCACGGAGGCTCCGGACGTCGAGGTCGAGGTCGCGGAGGTCGCCGGCCCGGAACGGCTGCGAGAGCGTCGGCTCGCTGGCCTGGGCGAACGCCCCGAACCCGCGCTGGACGGTCCCCCGCTCCATGGCGCCCTCGCCGTCGACGTCGAGCCCGAACGTCGAGAACCCGTGCTCGTCGGCGTTCGCGAAGCGGAGCTGGATGAGCTCGTCGGGGTCGAGGGTGTCGAGGAAGGCGCGGAACTGGGTCTCCGAGGCGTGCTTGCCGCCGCCGCCGCCGTCGAGGAAGACGACCTGGTCGCCGCGCGGGGCGGCGGTGGGCGTGATGTCGAAGGCGTGGGTGTGCTGGACGAAGGGGAACGAGGCCGGGCGCCGATTCCACGGGCTGACCTGGTGGGCGCGGCTGCCCCAGGGCTCGGCCGCGGCCATCGGGTTGCCGCCGCCGTGGTAGACCGAGACGTCGAGGTGGCCGCCCGGCGCGTACGCCTGGTGCGCCACGACCAGCATGCCCGTGATGGTGACCCGGCCGAGCAGCTCGACCGGGAGCACGTCCGCGTCCGAGCGGACCACGACCAGGCCGTGCCAGTCGAGCCTCCCGCCGTCGGGCACGGTCAGCGCCCCGTTGACGAGGAGCGCCCCGTGGCCGCTCACGTGGCCGGTGATGGTCAGGTCGCCGTCGACGTGCGTGATGTCGTCGCCCTGGCGGCGGCGGCCCCACGTCTCACGCCCGGTGACGAGCTGGTCGCCCACGAGGCTCCGGTCGGCGCCCGTCATCTCGGCGACCGCGAGCTGGTAGAGGTCCTCGCCGTCGCTCACGTTGAGGTCCTCGAGCAGGCCCGTGTCGCCGGTCCAGGCGGCGGCCTCGGGGATGGCGAGCGCGCTCCCGCCCGCCGCGGCGATGGCGGCGGCGTTGGCGGTCAGCTCCGCCAGTGGAACGAGCCCCTCCAGCTTGAGCGCGTCGTGCTTGCGGCGGTCGACGTGGACCGGGTGGTCGCCGGTGGTGCCCGAGATGGTCGGGCTGCCGACGACCGTCGAGACCACGTGGGGGACGTCGAGCCAGAGCGGGCCCGGCGCGTCCATCGGGTCGAACCGGTACTCGCTCTCGACCGTGTGGACGGCGCCGCCGAACGTCCCGGTGACCCGGACCGTCGCCTCGGTGACGGGCGCGCCCGGCGCGGTGGCCCCAGGAGCGTACTCGATCTGGAAGGCGCCGCCGTCGTAGGGCTGCTCGGCGCCGAGCGCGGCGGTCGGGTCGATGAACCCGTCCTCCCCGATCATCTGCGTCAGCGCGACGCTCTGGCCGGCCTCGGCGATCTCGCGGGCGAGCACGTCGGCCTGGCCCTCGGCGTGGGCGCGGTCGGTGTCGGACATCGCGCCGCGCGTGCTGATCGTGAACATGGCGCCGCTGATCGCGGCGGCCATGACGAGCAGGAGAGTGAGTCGGCCCATGAAAGGGGGGAGGTAGGGGGACGCCAGCGGGCCGGTTGGTACCGGCCCCTCGGCTAGCGGCAGGCGCCGAGGTAATCGTTGCGGTGCGTGCGGTGGGCTGCCAGTTCCGTTAGAGTGCCTCGCATGGTCCGCTGCCCGTTCCGCTTCACATGGCAGATGGTGATGGTGGTGTCGCCGCCAGGGATGCTGCCGCCGGGTTGGTCGGTCGTGGGCGGGGTTGTCGGCGTCGGGTCCGTGGTGGGCGGGGTCGTCGGCGGGTGGTCCGTACCGCCGGTGTTGCCGCCGCCGGTGTTGCCGCCGCCGGTGTTGCCGCCGCCGGGGCGGTCCGTGGTGGGCGGGGTTGTCGGCGTCGGGTCCGTGGTGGGCGGGGTCACCGGGGGGCGGTCCGTCGTGGGCGGCCGGTCGGTGGTGGGCGGGGTGACCGGGGGGCGGTCCGTCGAGGGCGGTGTGGTGCCGATGGGCCGTGCCGATTCGGGGAGAGCGGCCACGGCACCCGGGTCGCCGGGCAAGAGCGGGATGCCGCCGGGCGTCGTCGCGTCGGGCACGGACGGCCGCGCGGCCGCCAGGGCCGCCGGGACGCGGATGGAGCGCGCGTGGCGCGTCGAGGTGGCGACCTGGCCGGTCCGCGAGACGCCGAACGACGGCGCGGAGCGGAGCTCGAGCTCGACGCGCGGCGGGGACTCCGCCGTCGCCATGTCTACGCCCGCGTTGTCGCGGACCTCGGTGCCGTCGGCCAGGAACGCCGTGATGTCGAAGTCGACGATCCCGTCGACCACGTCGGTCCAGATGACGGGCCCACCGCGCGCGAACTCGTGGCGGGTGGCCCGGTAGAGCGCTCGGTCGCGGCCGTCGACGACGACCGTCTCGCCGGTCGGCTCGACGAGGTAGGAGACGACGACGATCGACGAGGCGTCGAGGCCCCTGGGGTCGGCAAGCGTGGGGAAGGAAAACTGGCGCGTGTACACGTTGCCCTCGCCGTCGTCCGCCGTGCGCAGCCGGAAGCGGTAGGCCTCGCCCGTGCCCAGCGACGGCAAGGCGGAGGCCGCGAAGGCGTTCTCGGTCTCGGTCCGGCTCCGCATGTTCTCGATCTCCCGCTCGAGCGTCGTCGCGAAGCTGGCGGTCGTCATCTGGGAGCGGTACTGCGCCGTCGCGGCGATGGCCGCGTCGTTGCCCCGGAGCTGGAGCAGGAGGAGCCCGCCGAGGAGGACGCTCCCGACGACGACGGCGATGATGTGGTCGATGAGGAACTGCATTACTGGAGGTAGCTGGCGACGCTCGCGGGCGTCACGACGCGTGTCAGGGTGGCCTCGGCGGGGACCCGGCCGATGTCCCCGGCAGGGATCTCGACGGCGCTCACGACGATCTCCTTGGTGAGGGTGGCCTTGGCCGAGGCGCGCGTGGGTTCGAGGTCTCGGACGTATCGGACCGCCACCTCGACCCTGAACCGAAGCGAGTCGAGCCCCACGGGGACGGCCTCGATGGAGGGCGGCTCGGCGTTCCAGTCGTCGACGTCGTCGTAGGTGCCCGGCCCGGTCTCGTCGTCGTCGGCGCCGAGGGCGAGGTCGGACGGCTGGGTGCGGACGCCGCGCCGGCCGGTGTCGGCCTCGTCGAACGCCAGCCGCTCCATGGCCGTCATGCGGGCTCGCGCCACGTCGACGGCCGCGAGCTCGGCCTCTACGCCCTGGGTGTGGCGGTCGACGCTCTGGTCGTGCTGCTGGCGGCCCATCGCGAGATAGGCGAACGAGAGGATGGCGGCGAGCGCGAGGATGGTCTGCGGCATGGGAGGGACGTGGAGACGGTTCCATCCCCTGCCAGACCCGTTCCATCTCGGGCCGGTCACCGTTCAATGCTCTCCCTGGGCACGTTTTCGTCCAGAACCGAGACGGCGGCCGGAACGAATGGAACGCTGGCGTTCCGTCGTCTCACGCTAGAGCGCCGCCTCTCGGTGCGCCGCGGGCGGGTCGGGCCGGTAGAGGCGGGCCGTCGGGACGGCGTCTACGCCGCCCCGGTGAGGGCGAGATAGGCCCGGACGGCGTCGCCGAGTCCCATGAGCAGGGCGTCGGCGAGGAGCGCCTGGCCGATCGAGACCTCGGCGACGCCGGGCACGGCGGCCAGGTAGGCGCCCAGGTTGCCGAGGTCGAGGTCGTGGCCGGCGTTGACCACCAGCCCGGCGTCGGTGGCCGCGGCCGCCGCGGCGGCGTGACGGGCCAGCTCGGCGCGGGCATCGCCGTGGGCGTGGGCCCGGGCGAACGGGCCCGTGTACAGCTCGACGCGGTCGGCTCCGATCTCGGCCGCGGCGCGGACCGTGGCGAGCTCGGGCCCGACGAACAGGCTCACACGGCACCCCAGCGCCCGCAGCTCGGCGACGATGGGCGCCAGCCGGGCGCCGTCGGTCGCCAGGTCCCAACCGTGGTCGCTGGTGAGCTGGCCCGCCGCGTCGGGGACGAGCGTGGCCTGCGTCGGGCGCGCGGCGCGGACGATCTCGAGGAAGCCCGGGAAGGCGTACGCGCCCGTCGTGCCCGGCCCGGCGAACGGGTTGCCCTCGACGTTGAGCTCGGCGCCCGCGCCCGGCGCCCACGCCGCGAGCGCCGCCACGTCGTCGGCCCGGGCGTGGCGGCCGTCGGGGCGGGGGTGGAGCGTCACGCCGACGGCCCCGGCCTCGACGGCGACCGCCGCCAGCCGCTGCACGTCGGGACGGCCGCCGCCACGGGCGTTCCGCATGAGCGCGGCCTTGTTGAGGTTGACGCTGAGCTGGGTCACGGCGGGAGAGGAGGGGCGGCGCGTGGCCAACCTACGCGTGGCCCGCGCGCGACCGGCGCCTTGCCAACGTGCGCGCGGCGGGGGTACGTTGCAGGCCCGGCGCGTGCCGGCTCACCCCTCTCCCTCGCCCACCCCGCCTCCCGATGGCCACAACCGGCGCCAGCGGTTCCGACCTCGCGATCCGAGCCCTCCTCGGCCTCCTCATCCTCGCCCTCGTCGGGGTCCTCTACTTCGTGACCGTGGTGCCCGCGCAGCGCGCCACCGCCGCGCAGTACGAGACCGACGTCGCCCGCGAGCGGATGTCCGACGTCCGGACGGCCCTCATCTCGTACCGCGACTCGCTCGGGGTCTACCCGTCCTCGCTCGACTCGCTCGTGCTCTTCGCCCGCAACGACTCCGTGTTCGCGGCCCAGGCCGGGGCCGAGGAGGACCGCCTGCGCGCGCCGTCGGCCGACTCGCTCGGCATCGCCCCGCGCTCGGGCAACCCGTTCCTCTACGAGGTCGTCGAGGACACGACGGGCATCCAGATCTACTGGCTCGCCGACCCCGACATGGAGGCCGACTCGATCGGCTCGCGCAGCCCCAACCCGGCGCTCCGCAACGCCGCTTCCTGGGAGTAGTGCCATGACCCCGGTCGCCGTCGCCGGACTCAGCGGCCGGGCCCTCCGCTACGCGGAGGTCGCTCCCGGGCCCGACGGCCCGCGCTTGCGCCGGCTCGGCGCGGCCGACTTCACGCTCGACGTGGAGGCGGCCGTCTTCGAGACCGGCGACCCGGAGGCGCTCCAGGCCGTGGCCGAGGCGCTCGCGGCCGGCTTCGGCGGGGCCCCTCTCGAGACGCTCGTCGTCGCCGCGCACCCGACGGCGACGACGAGCTTTTTTTCGCGCCTGCCGGCCGCCCTCTCCGACGACGCCCGCGACGGCCAGCTCCGCCAGGAGACGGCTCTCTTGGCCGACCTCGCGCCGACGCAGGCCGTCCGCGTCCGCTCGCGCGCCGTCCGCACCGAGGGCGCCCACGAGTGGCACCACGTGGTCCACGTCGACGAGCCCGTCCACGACCGGCTCGCGGCGCTCGCCCTCGCGGTCGGCGCCAGCGGCTACGACCTCGCCGACACGACGCGGGCGGCCGCCTCGGCGGCCGGGGGGCCGGGCGTCGCGCTCGTCGTCGGCGCCTTCGCGACGCACACCGAGGTCGCCGTCGCCGTCGACGGCGTGTTCCGGTTCGGGAGCCACGGCCCCAGCACCGCCGCCGCCGACACGGCCTACTTCGCGCTGGCGGCCCTCCAGCAGGCCGGCGTCGAGCCCGGCGACGTGGCCCGATTCCTCGCCTACGGCGACGATGCGAGGGACGAGCGCCTGGACCTGGCCGCCGAGTTCGTCGGCCGCGAGCGCACCTGGCTCGACCCGTTCGCCCTGTTCGCCCGCCGCCCCGAGGCCGACCCCGCCGAGCTGGCGGCCTTCGGGCCCGTCGTCGGCGCGGCGCTGTGAGAGGCAGGAGGCCGGGGGAAAGAGGGAAGGGGCGGGCCTCGGATCAACCGCAAGCCGCTGGGCGACGTGTCTGCCCCGAGCCCCATGCCTCGGGCCCCATGCCCTCATGAGGATCACCGGCGGGGCGCTGGCGCGGCGCACGATCGACGCCCCCAAGGGCGACCGGACGCGGCCGACTACGGACCGCGTTCGTGAGGCGCTGTTCAACCTGTTGGGCGCCCGGATGGAGCTGCGCGACGCGCGCGTGCTCGACCTCTTCGCCGGCAGCGGCGCGCTCGGGCTGGAGGCCCTCAGCCGGGGCGCCGCGCACGTCACGTTCGTGGAGCGCCACGGCCCCACGCTGGCGGTCGCCCGGGGCAACGCGCGCCAGCTCGACGTCGCCGACCGCGCCGCCTTCGCCAAGGCCGACGCGCTGTCGTGGCTCGGCCGCGCGACGGGCCCGTTCGACCTCATCGTTGCCGACCCGCCGTACGCGCTCGCCGAGATGGCGGCGCTCCCCGACCAACTGCGCCGCCTGCTGGCGCCCGACGGACTCTTGGTCGTCGAACACGACCGGCGCCACGCCTTCGACGACGCTCCGGGCCTCGTCCTGACGCGGGCCTACGGCAACACGGTGATCAGCGTGTTCGAGGGATGAGGGATGAGGGATGAGGGATGAGGGATGAGAGGGCGCTCGTGCTGAGTTCCTCGCCCGCGAGATTGCCGCCGGCGCCCCGAGCCCGCATCTTGCCCCTTGCCCCTTGCCCCTTGCCCCTTGCCCCTCATGGACACCCTCGCCCTCTACCCTGGCACGTTCGACCCCGTCACGAACGGCCACCTCGACGTGATCGAGCGGGCGCTGGCGCTGTTCGCGCGCGTCGAGGTGACGGTCGCCGTCAACGCCGACAAGCGGACGCTGCTGCCGTTGGAGGACCGTGTGGGGTTGGTACAGGCGTCGGTCGCCGGGCTCGACGGGCACGACCGGGTGACCGTCACCGCCTTCGAGGGGCTGCTCGTCGACCACGCGCTCGCCAGCGGGGCGACGGCGCTCGTGCGCGGCTTGCGGCAGGTCAGCGACTTCGACTACGAGATGCGGATGGCCCACGCCAACCGGCGGCTGGCGCCCGACCTCCAGACCGTCTTCCTGATGCCCGGCGAGGCGAACGCCTTTGTCGCCTCGTCCATCGTGCGCGACGTGCACCGCTGGGGCGGCGACGTGACGTCGTTCGTGCCGCCCGTCGTGGCCGAGGCGCTGGCGGCGCGGGACTAGTCCGATCGTATCAGAGGCCCGCGCGCCGGGCGAGTACGTTCCTTCGGATCCACCCGCCCCTCTTCGATGCGCGCACTCGCCCTTTGCCTCCTCGTCGCTGCGACGGCCACCGCCCAGACGCCCCGCCCCGTCGTCGTCGCCCCTGGCACCAGCGCCAGCCCAGCCGACTCGGCGCTCGTCGTGGTCGTGCTCACCGACGGGACACGCTTTACCGGCCGCATCGTCACGGAGACCGCCGAGGTGCTGACGCTCGACACGGGATCGGCGCGCATCTCCGTCGACACGGCGCGGATCCGCTCGCGTGAGCCCTTCGACGGGCGCATGGTCGACGGCCGCCCGGTCCGCACTGACCCGAACCGGACGCGGTTGCTCTTTGCCCCGACCGGCCGCGCCATCCCCGACGGGAGCGGGTATGTGGCCGACTACCAAGTCTTCTTCCCGTTCGTGGCGACCGGCGTCGGCGGTGGCGTGACGCTGGCGGGCGGCATCAGCCTCTTCCCGACCTTCGAGTTCCAACTCGTCTACGCCGCGCCCAAGATCACCGTCGCTGAGGGAGCGTCGGGCTCGTTCGCGATCGGCGGCATCGGCGTCGTGCCCGTCGGGTCGGCCGTCGACGGCGACGTGTTCGGGGTCGGGCTGCTCTACGGTGTCGGCACGCTGGGGCCGTCGGAGAGCGCGGTCTCGGTGGGCGCCGGCTACGGCTTCGCCTTCGGCTCCGACAGTGGCGATTCCGACGGCGGCGTGGGCGTGGTGATGGTCGGCGGCGAGCGCCAGCTCTCGGGTAGCGTCAAGCTGCTCAGCGAGAACTACCTCTTCCTGACGCCCAGCACCCGCACCGCCTGCCTCTTCGAGGGGCCCTGCACCACGACGACCGAGACCGAGACCACGACGATGTTCTCGCTCGGCGTCCGGTTCTTCGGCGAGCAGCTCGCGGCCGACGTGGCGGCGTTCGTGATCCCCGAGCTGGCCGACGAGGGCGTCCCGTTCCTCCCCTGGCTCGGGTTCGCGTACAACTTTTAAGGGGGCTGGGGGCTGGCGGAAAGGACCCCTAGGGCGTCCCCTCTCCCGTGGGAGGGGGGAGGGGCCTGTCAAACGCGAGCCCACCGGCTGGCGCCAGCCGGATATCGCCAGCCCGTCGCTCTCCCCCGGCCCCTCTCGTCCGGGAGGGGAGGAGGTGTCCGAGGCGCTGGCGCGAGCATCGGCCACGGCCGGCGTTCAGTCCAGAGAACCCGCCCCTGAGACCCAGCGGCCGGTCTAGCTTGCGACCGTTCCCCCAGATGCCGCTATGCCCGCCGCCCTCGAGACCCTCAGCCCGGCCGTCGCGGCCATGCAGCCGTCGGCGACGCTGGCGATCTCCGGCCGCGCCGCCGCGCTCCGCCGCGAGGGCCGCGACATCGTCGCGCTGTCGGCCGGCGAGCCCGACTTCCCCACGCCCGCGCCGATCGTCGAGGCGGGCCACCAGGCGCTGCGCGACGAGCGGTTCCACTACACCCCGAACCCCGGCATCCCGGAGCTGCGCGAGGCGATCGCGGCCAAGCTCCGCGACGACAACGGGCTCGCGGTCGAGATGGCCCAGGTGATCTGCTCGAACGGCGCCAAGCAGTCGGTCGCGCAAGCCATCCTGGCCGTCTGCGCGCCCGGCGACGAGGTCGTCATCCCCGCGCCGTACTGGGTGAGCTACCCCGAGATGGCGCGGCTCGCCAGCGCCACGCCCGTCATGATCGCGGCCGGCTCCGCGGCCGGCTACAAGATCACGCCCGACCAACTCGCGGCGGCGCTGACGGAGCGCTCGCGCGTGCTGATCCTGAACAGCCCCTCCAACCCGACCGGCGCCGTCTACACGCCCGACGAGCTGGCGGCGCTCGCCGAGGTCGTACGCGCGCATCCGCGGCTGTTGGTCGTGTCGGACGAGATCTACGAGCACGTCGTGTTCGGCGTCACGGCCGCCTCGTTCGCGTCGTTCGACGGGATGGCCGAGCGGACGGCGACCGTCAACGGGTTCTCGAAGGCCTACGCGATGACCGGCTGGCGGCTGGGGTACCTCGCCGCGCCGACGTGGTGGGCGGGCGCCACGGCCAAGATCCAGAGCCAGTTCACGAGCGGCCCGTCGTCGTTGTCGCAGTACGCCGCGCTCGCGGCGTTCACGATGGGCCCCGAGCCCGTCGCCGAGATGGTGGCCGCCTTCCGTGAGCGCCGCGACGCCGTGCTCGCCCGTCTGGCCGCCATCGAGGGCGTGTCGTGCCCCACGCCCGACGGCGCGTTCTACCTCTTCCCCGACGTGTCGGCGGTCTACGGCCGGACCACGCCCGACGGCGCCACGGTCTCGGGCAGCGTCGACCTGTGTGGGTACCTGCTCGACGCACACGGGCTGGCGCTCGTCCCCGGCGAGGCGTTCGGCTCGGACGCCGGCCTGCGGATCTCGTACGCCGCCGGCATGGACACGCTGATGGACGGCTGCGACCGGCTCGCGGCGGGCATCGCGGGGCTCCGCTAGCGGGTCCGCGCGAGCCGACGACAGCGGGCCGAACCCGGCCGGGGCGCTCGCGTACCCCCGCGCCCCCCGAGACGCCCTGTGGAGACCCCCCCCGAGCGCCACGACGGCTGGACCGTCGGCGACCCCCACCGGCCCGGCGTCGGTAGCGTCCTGACCGACTACGAGCCGCCGGCGCCCGACGGCGACCGCGTCGGGCGCCACCTCGGCCTTTTCGTCGCCACGTTCGTCTCGTGCGTCTGGTGCGGCGGCCTGCTGGTGGGGCGGAGCGCGCTGTGGGGCCCGCTCTCGGCCCGTTGGCCCGTCGAACTGGCGCTCTTTGCCGACCCGACGTTCGTGCGCGACGGGCTGATGTACGCCGTCCCGTTCCTGCTCTTCCTGACGGTCCACGAGTTCGGGCACTACACGGCGGCGCGGCTGCTCAAGACGCGTGTCTCGCTCCCGTACTTCATCCCGATCCCGCTGCCGGGCACACTCGGCACGTTCGGCGCCGTCATCCGCATCAAGGAGCCGCTGCGCCGGACGCGCCAGCTCTTCGACATCGGCGCGGCGGGGCCGCTGGCGGGCTTCGTGATCGCCGTCGGCGTGCTGGTGCTGGCGGCGGTCCTCCAGCCCCCGGCCGAGTATCTGTTGGGCGTCGTCGGGCACGAAGACGTGGTCGCCGCCATCCAGGCGACGGGCGCGTTCCCGGTCTTCGACCCCGACAGCGTCGCGCCCGGCACGACGGCGCTCGTCTTCGGCGACACCGTCCTGTTCAGCTTGCTCAACGGGCTCGGGGACCTCCGCGTCTCGGGCGACGAGATCGTCCACTACCCGCTCCTGCTGGCGGGGTGGCTCGGCCTCTTCTTTACCGCCCTCAACCTGTTGCCCGTCGGCCAGCTCGACGGCGGGCACGTCGTGTACGCGCTGTTCGGCCCCGCCGCCCACCGGGTCGTCGCCCGTGTGACGACGCTGCTGCTCCTCGTCTCCGGCACGATCGGGCTCGCGCTCGACCTGGCGTGGCTCGCGCCGTGGACGCTGTGGGCCGTCGTCGCGCTGGTCTACGCCCTGGCCTTGGCCCGGCTGCTCGGGCCTGAGTGGCGACTCGTCGGGCTCGGCGTCGCCGTCGGCACGGCGCTGACGGCGCTCGTCGTGCTGGCCGTCCCCGGGCTGGCGCTCCGCGTCGAGTGGACGGGGTGGCTGTTCTGGGTCGGGATGATCCTGTTCGTGATCCGCGTCGACCACCCGCCGGTGCTCCGGTCCGAGCCGCTGACACCGGGCCGCAAGCTGCTCGGCTGGCTCTGCGTCGCCATCTTCTTGCTCTGCTTCTCGTTCCAGCCGATCCAGTTCTACGGGGGATAAGCGGAAGGTTTTCTGCGGCCTCGGTGCCCGGCTGGACAGGGTGAAACCTTGGGCCCTCCACACGGGGGCTGTCCCCTGTGCCCGGAGCGGCGGTAGGTTCGGGACCCCGCTCGCCAGCCCCACGACCGACCCCGCCGGACCGCTACGCCGCCGATCTCCCTCCGCATGTCCGTAGCTCTCCGGCCCGTCGCGGCCGTCTTCCTGGTGCTCGCGCTCGCCGCGTGCGACGCCGCCCCCGGGTTCGCCGACTCGACGGCGCGGCCCGTGTTCGCCGAGGTGACCATCACGCCCGTCGACGTGGCGCTCGCCGGCAGCGCGCCGGTCACCACCGTCCCCCTCGCGGTCGTCGGCACCGTCGAGGCCGAGGCGCCCGTCGAGGTCCGCGTGCTCGTCCGCTACGCCGAGACCGACTCGCTGGTGACGAGCACGCTTGCGGTCGTCGACCCGGGCGCGTTCACCGTCGACGCGCCCATCACGCTGCCGCGCGGGGCCATCGGCGACTACAGCGTCCGCGTCTACACCGAGGGCGCCGACGGCCGCGCGGGCGACCAGGCTACGGCCCTCCTCCGCTTCACGGCCGAGAACCTCGGCGCGCCCTCGCTCTCCGTCAACGAGCCCGCGCCGGTCACGCGGCCCTCGCCGGACGCGAGGGGCGCCGCGGCGACGGTCGACGTGCCGCTCATTGCGACGGTCACCGACCCCGACGGGCGGGCCAACGTGCGGCTCGTGTACGTCCAGTTCGCGGATGGCGGCGGCGTGATCGATCGGATCTACGACAATGGCCCCGGCTCGGATGGCCGGGGCCCGGACGCGGTCGCCGACGACGGCGTCTACTCGGGGGCCCTCGAAATCAACTCGGGCACTGAGCCCGGCCGCTACGACCTCGAAGTGATCGCGGTCGACCGCTACGGCGCCGAGAGCGCGCCGGTCCCCTTCTCGTTTACGGTCCGATGATGCGCGCCCTCTCCACGGCCCTGCTGGCGGCCCTCGCCGTCGGCGCCAGCGCCCAGACCGTCGAAACCGGCACCGGCCCGGTCTCGCTCTTCCCCGAGGGCGCCCGGTCGGACGTGTTCGTGCTCGACGCCCAAGACGGCGTCCTGCGCGCGGGCCCCTTGCTCATCGAGATCGCCCCGAACGGGACGGTGTCGGTGCCCAGCCGCGACAACCCGGTCTTCGACCCGCCGACGACCCTCGACGCCCGTGCGTACACCATCGAGGCGCGGGGCGACGTGGTTGCCGTCGGGCTCGGCTTCAAAGACACCACGGCAGACGCCGAGCGACCGCCGGACACGGCCGCCGGCTACGCCATTTCTACGGATGGCGGCCGGAGCTACACCTACCGGTTTGCCGCGCTCGACCAGAGCCGCGACTCGACGGTGACCTACGGCATCTCGACGTTGCCGGCCTTCCCGGCCACGATCTCGCAGGGCGCCGCTCCGCTCGACCTCGCCCTCTCACCGGGCGCCGACACCCTCTACTCTGCGACGCTCTACGCCGGCCTCCGCCGGAGCACGAACGACGGCGCGACCTGGGAGCGCGTGGTCCTCCCGCCGGACTCGCTCTTCGTGCTGGACCCCCGCGAGTCCTACGACTTCCTCTACAACCCGGACGTCCGCCAGCCCATCGCGTTCATCGACGGGAATCCGGACCTCCCAGTGTTCGCGGAGTTCTCCGAAAACTTCGTCTCCCTGTCCGTCCTCGTAGACGAGGCGGGGACGGTGTGGGCCGGCACGAACGGCGGGCTGAACCGGTCGGTCCGCGTGCCGGGCGCGACCGACTTCGCGTGGCTCCGCTACACCGACGCGCTCATAGGCGGCGCGCTCCCGGGCAACCAGGTGATCGCTCTCGAGACGCGCCCCATCGCGGGCGGTCGCGACGAGGTCTGGGCGGTCTGCCGAGTCTCCTCCAACCCCTTCACGGCCGCTGAGGAGGAGCCGGGCATCGCCGTTTGGCGCGGCGACGACGCCGACGGCCGCGCCATCTTCGAGACGGTCCTGGTGGGCGTGGTCGCGAGCGATCTCGCCTTCGACGACGCCCGCGTCTACGCGGCGACCTCGGACGGGCTGCACGTCTCCGAGGACGACGGGAAAACGTGGCGGGTGGTCCGGACCTTCCGGCGCCCTGACGGGACCCCGCTCCCGCTCGCCAGCGCCGGGGTGGCCGCCGTCGCCACGACGCCCGGCACGGTCTGGGTCGGCACCGCCAGCGGCCTGCTCAAGAGCACCGACGGTGCCCGCACGTGGGAGCTGTTCCGCGCCGACGTGCGCCCCGGCGCGCCCGGCGACGGCTCCCGGACGGTCGACGTCTACGCCTACCCCAACCCGTTCAACCCCCGCAACGGCGACCTCCGGGTCCGGCTCGACCTCGACGCCGGCTCGGACGTGACGGTCCGCGTCTTCGACCAGGCCATGAACCTGGTCCGCACGCTCGACGCGCCGGGCCGCCCGCCGGGCCCGAACGAGGTGTTCTGGGACGGCCAGACCGACGGCGGCCTGCGCGTGGCCAACGGGGCCTACATCTACACCGTCGAGGCCGCTGGCGAGCGGTACTCCGGCCGCATCCTGGTGATTCAATGAGAGGCTGGACCACAGACGACGGACGACGCACGGCGGGCGCCCGGTGCCGTGCCGAGGCGAGCCGCTTTGGGAGGGCCGCAGGCCTGCTCGTGCTGGCGGCGGCCACCGTCAGCGTCGTCGCCGCGCAGGACGCGGGCGCGTTCGCGCGGATCGCGATGGGCGCCCGCTCGGCCGCCTTCCCGGCCCAGGTCGCGGACCGCTCGGGCTACGCGAGCCCGTTTTTGAACCCGGCGCTCGCGCCGTTCCAGCCCGCCCAGGGCGTCGAGCTGTCGGCCGGCGCACTCGCGTTCGACCGGTCGCTGGAGACGGTCCAGGTGGCCGCGCCGCTCAAGCCGCGCTCCGGCATCGCCGCAGGCGTCGTCCACGGCGGCGTCGACAACATCGACGGGCGCGACGCGAGCGGATTCCCGACCGACGGCCAGAACGAGGACGGGACGTTGCGCACCGACGAGTACGCCTTTTTCGCGACGTTCGGGACCCAGTTCTCGGAGCGCGTCTCGGGCGGCGTCGGGCTTCGGCTCTACCGCAACGAGCTGTTCGAGGGCGTCCGCGCGCCGACGGCCATCGGCATCGCCCTCGGCGCCTCCGTCCAGCTCTCGCAGCGGCTTTCCGCCGGGCTCGCCGTCGACGACCTGTTCGCGCGCTACGAGTGGAGCTCGTCCGGCTCGCAGCTCGCGTCGGTGACGGACTACTTCCCGACGCGCGTTCGAGGCGGGCTGGCGTACGCAGGCGGCGCGGTCGGGGAACGCCCCCGGTTCACGGTCGCCGCCGAGGCCGAGCTGGCGGTCCAGCCGCGCGACGCGATCCGCCCCTCCGGCATCCGCATCCTCGGGACCTCGATCGCCACTCCCGACACGACCCTGGAGTTCCGCATCGCGGGCGTCACGGGCCGCGTCGGCGGCGAGCTGTGGGTCACCGACGGGTTCGCCGTGCGCGGCGGGCTCGACCGGATCGGCGCCGGCGAGGTCGGCGAGCTACGCCCGTCGGCTGGCTTCGGGCTGGAGCAGCGCGTCGGCGAGCTCGACCTGCGCGTCGACTACGCCGTCGTCGTCGAGCCCTTCGGGTCCGCGCTGATGCACCTCGCGACCGTCCGCCTCGGGCTCTGATCCTGCGGGAGAACCGGCGGCGGGCCGTCGGTCGCTTGTAGGCGAGGGCTCCCCCCGTCCGAGCCCCCAGCGCTGCGCTCAAGGGTGCTCGGACTGTCCCCCTCACGCGTGAGCAGGGCTGCAACGTTGTAGCTCTTCCCTCCCCAGAACCGTCATCCTGAGCGTGCGAAGGATCTCAGCGCCGATGCCCCAAGCCGTTCAGAACCGGCTCCGAAGGCTCCAAAGGCCGGCGTTGCGATCCTTCCCGTCCGTTCAGGATGACAAGGGTGGAGCTCAACGCCAGCACGTACGCAGTCCTGCTCACGCGTGAGGGGCACAACGGGAAGTCGGCGGAGCCAGCGTTTCGACCTGCGGACGGACGGCGCGAGGCTAGCCGCCGAACGCGGTCGCCAGCGCCTCCCAGCCGATCCCGCTGGCACCCGTCCGGTGGCGGAGCGTCGCGAAAAAGTCCAGCGCCAGCATCTGGGCGGCGTGGATGGGGACGGCGATCCAGAAGCTCCGGCAGCGCCACACGAGCGCGCCCAGCGCCAGCCCGCCCAGCACCGACAGGTACGCCTCGGCCGCCGGCTTCTGGGCGTGCAGGATGGCGAAGGGCACGGTCTGCATCACGATCGCCAGCGGCGCCCCGACGGCGGGGGCGGTGCCGAACAGCACGAACCCGCGCCACAGGTACTCCCAGCCGACCCAGTAGAACAGGAACAGCGCCTCGTAGGCCAAGAAGACGCGCCAGTCCTCCTTGGCTCCGAAATAGTGCGGGTACTGGGCCTGGAACGAGGCGCCGTCGGACAGGACCCAGGTGCCGATGACGACGAGGGGGAGGTACCCCAGCGCCAGCGCGGTCGCCAGCTTCCAGTCGCCGAGCCCGAGCCCGGCCTTCGACGCCGACCACCGGAAGCCGACGACAAGAATCAGCGCCGGGACGACGAAGCCGAGCACGCCCTGCATCCCGAACCACCACGCCCACGCGCCGAACGCGGGGTCCTCGAACCCGAAGGGGTTGCCGAGGGCGCCGGTGTAGAACCGCCGGTTGCCGATCTGGAGGTGGAGCAGCACCAGCAGCGTCGCCGCGATCAGCACAATCGCGGCGCGGCGGGCGTCGGGGGAGAGGCCGGAGACTGTGGCCCGCAAGCCTTGCCACTCGGCGCGGAGACGGTCTATCATCGGGTCGGGGGGCGACGGCGCCGGTCGGCGGGGAAGATACCCGGCCGCTCGGGGCGCGATGTCGGCGGTCCCCCCGTTCCCGCCCGCCCGTGACCCGTCCGATGCGCATCGCCCTGTCTCTCGTTCTTGCCGCCGGCGCTGCGCTGGTTGGCGCCGCCGGCTTCGGCACCCTCAATGCCCCCCCAGAAGCCACGCCCGCCGAGGTCCGCGCCGACAGCTTGGCGGATATCGCCGCCGCACGCTCCATTGAGGCGTCCCGCCAGGCCGTCGCCGACTCGCTGCTGGCGGCGTACGCTGGCTTCGAGGCGCCAGCGGGCGTGCCCGAGGCGGACGCCGTCGCGTGGGCCGAGGCGACGCTGGCCGGGATGACGCTGGAGCAGAAGGTGGCCCAGCTGTTCATTGTCGAGCTCGGCGCCGTCCGCGACGCCGACGGGCTGGCGCGGATGGGCGTCGGCGGGTTCCACATCCACCGCCGGACGGCGCCCCACGCGGTGCGGGCGTCGACGGCCCGGCTCGGTGGGCGCGCGCCCGTCCCGCCGTTCTTTACCGCCGACTACGAGTGGGGCGTCGGGCAGCCGTCGACCAACTTTACCGAGCTCCCGGCGGCGATGGCGTACGGCGCGGCCGACCGCGAGGAGCTGGCCGAGGTGGGCGGGGCCGTGACGGCGCTGGAGGCCCGGGCGATGGGCGTCAACGTGGTCTTCGCGCCGGTCGCGGACGTCAACAACAACCCGGCAAACCCGATCATCAACACGCGCTCGTTCGGCGAGGACCCCGCGCGCGTCGGCGAGCTGGCGGCGGCCTACGTCCGGGGTGCCCAGTCGCACGGCGTCCTCGCGACGCTCAAGCACTTCCCCGGCCACGGCGACACCGACACCGACACGCACGTCGCGTTCGCGGCCGTCGCGGGCGACTGGCCGAGCCTGTGGGGGACCGAGCTGGCGCCGTACCGCACGGCGCTCGCGGCCCGCCCGGGCTTCGTGATGTCGACGCACCTGTGGGCGCAGGCGCTCGATGCCGACCCGACGCCCGCCACGTTCAGCCGCGCTGCCCTCACCGACGTGCTCCGCGACAGCCTGGGCTACGACGGGATCGTGACGACGGACGCGATGAACATGGCGGCCGTGCGCGACCGCTACGGCCCGCGCGATCGGGCCGTGCTGCCCCTGCTGGCGGGCGCGGATGTCATCCTCAACGAGACCTCGCCGCGCCGGTCCATCGGCTACGTCGTCGAGGCCGTCCGTAGCGGCGACCTGCCCGCCTCCCGCGTCGACGCCTCGGCGCGCCGCGTGCTGCTGGCGAAGGCGCGGCTCGGGCTGCACGTCGCCCCCGCGCCGTCGCGCGAGCGCTTGCGGGCGATGCTCACCGAGGTCCGGGGCGCCGACTTCGCGGACGAGCTGGCGCGAGCGGCGGTAACCGTCGCCCGCCCGGGCGGTCTCCCCCTTCGCTCCTCCAACCGCGTCGCGCTCGTCCAACTCGCCAACTTCAACGCTGGCGGCCCGATGGCGCGGATCGAGCGCGACTTGGGCGCCGATGCCCGCGTCCGCGTCTCTGCGACTGGGGGCGGGCGCCAGCGGGCCGTCTCGGTGGCCGCTGGGGCGGACGTGGCGGTGCTGGCGGTCCATCTCCGGGTGGGGCAGGGAAGTGTGCCGCTGCTCACACCGGCCCAGCGCGGGGTCGTCGACGCGGTGGTCGCGACGGGCACGCCGGTCGTGCTGGTCGTGCTCGGGAATCCCTACGCCGCCGCGCTCGTGCCCGAGGCGGTGGGCGTGGTGGTCGCCTACGACGAGACGATGCGGACGGCCACGGCGGTGACCGAAGTGCTCCGCGGCCGGCACCGGGCGACCGGGCGGCTGCCAGTGACAGTGCCGGGGCTGGCGACGGGCCGAGTCGCGCGCTAAGGGCGGACCTCCTCGGTCCCCGTGCCTCGTTCCTAGCGAGCGCCGCGAGCTACTCCCCCGCGTCCAGCCCGACGGCGTCCGCGAGCGTCGCCAGCCCGTCGCGGTCCAGGCGCTCGACCAGCCCCCGGTGGATGCGTCCGATGAGGCCCGGCCCTTCGTAGACGAGCGCCGTGTAGAGCTGCACGAGCGAGGCGCCCGCCCGGACGCGCGCGTACGCCTCGTCCGCCGAGTCGATGCCGCCGACGCCGATGATGGGGACGGCGCCGTCGGTCGTCCGGTAGAGGTGCCGGGTGAGCGCGGCGGCGCGTTTCGCGAGGGGCCGACCGCTCAGCCCGCCCCGTCCAATCCGCTCGATCGCGCCCGCCTCGGTCGCCAGCCCGTCGCGGTCCGACGCCGTGTTGGAGGTGATGAACCCGTCGACGCCGTGGCGCAGGCAGATGGCCACCAGCTCGTCGACGGCGCCCGCGTCGACCCCGCTCGCGGGCGGCGGCGACAGCTTGACGAGGAGGGGGAGCGGCTGGCGGGAGAGGGACTCTGTCTCGAGTTCGACTTGGACCGCCGCCAGCAGGCCGTCGAGCGCCTCGGCCTCCTCGAAGGTCTTGCCTTCGGCCGTGTTCGGGCACGAGACGTTGAGCGCGAGGTAGTCGGCGTGCGGCGCGAGCGCTCGGACCGAGGCGCGGAAGTCGTCGATTCCCGCGTCGCCCAGGATGTCCGGGCTATGCGTCTTGGCCACGTTGACTCCGACCACGAAGCCGGGCGGGCGCGGCGTCGCCGCGAGCCGCGCCGCGACGGCGTCGGCGCCGTCGTTGTTGAGGCCCATCCGGTTGACGAGCGCGCGGTCGTCCGGGAGCCGGAACGCGCGGGGGCGCGAGTTGCCCACGGAGGCACACGCGCTCACCGACCCGACCTCGGCGCTCCCCAGCCCGAGCGCGGCCCAGAACCGGACCAGCTCGGCGTTCTTGTCGAACCCGGCCGCCAGCCCGACGGGCGAGGCGAAGCGCAAGCCCCAGACGGTCTGCGCCAGCCTCGGGTCGGCACGGGGGAAAAGGGCGCGGACGACGCCCGGCGCGCGCTGGCCGAGGCGGGCCGCTGTGACGCCGAGCCCGTGCGCGGACTCGGCCTCGAACCGGAACAGCAGCGGGCGGAGCAGGCGGTAGGGAAGGGGAATGGGATCGGGGGACTGGGAACGGGCAGAGCGCTTTGGACACACCCTCTGCCCGTTCCCTAGTTCCCCATACCCGTGCCCTGCCTACCAGCCCGGCGAGATGTTGAACCCGAACACGCCCTTGCCCCGCGCGAGGTCGCCGTCGGTGTCCCAGCGCGAGAACGGGAAGGCGTAGTACGGCTCGATGATGATGGCCCCGAGCAGGTTGACGCGCGCCGAGACGCCCGCCGAGAGGACCGGCTCCTGGTTCTTGAGCTCGCGGCCGTACGTCAACGTGACCTCCTGGCCGTCGGCCGTGACGCCCCGGAAGTAGGGCGACTGGCCCCACGCGATGCCCGCGTCCGCGAAGAAGACGAGCTCCGTGGGGAGGTACGGGAACGAGATCAGCCCGAGTTGGGGGACGCCCAAGAGGGGGAGCCGGACCTCGGCCGAGGCCACGCCGACGCGGTTGCCGAAGAGCGACGAGACGTAGTCGTCGAACTGTTCGTTCGTGTTGATGTCGAACGAGCGCGAGCTGTAGCCGCGGATCAGCTGGGGGTTGCCGATGAAGATGGGCGACAGCCGGCCCGAGCTGGCGTCGTCGCCGTAGCGCCCAAAGTGGAGCGCGCGGACCGCCAGCGTGACCGGCACGCGGCGCGGGAAGCCCGGCGGGCGCACAAACTGATAGTGCCGCGCGTCCGCCGTCACCGTCGCGAAGGTGAGCGAGCCCGCCGTGATGTCGGCGCCGACACGGTAGCGCGAGCCGCGGATGGGGGAGGTGAACCCGAAGAGCGAGGTGTCGCCGACGTAGGCGACGCCGCCCTGCCCGAGGTGGAGCGGGTCGAGGTTGGACTCGAGCTCGCGGCGCTCCAGCGCCAGCGCGCCGCCGTCGGTCAGGAAGAAGGCGTCGTACTCGAGGTCGTAGCCGAAGCGACGGTAGCCGACCTCGGCCTCGAACCGCTGGCTCTGGTTGAGCGGGTACGAGACCAGCCCGGTCGCCTGCGTGATGTACGTCCGGTAGTAGTAGCGCGTGAAGCCGGCGATGTCGACCTCGTCGGGCTCCTCCAGCGGCGGGCGGTCGTAGAAGACCTGGAGGTACGGGATGTGGCCCACGATCGCGCCGTACGTCAGGCGGTTGCCCCGGTTGAGGTAGAGCGCCTGCCCGCCGATGTCCTTGAGCGTGCCCTGGGCCGCGACGGCCACGCCCAATACGTTGTCGCTCAGCTGGTCCGAGAAGAGGAACGAGATGCCGCCGTTGATCCCGAAGCCCGAGCTGTAGTACGGGTCCGTGCCGACGCCGACGGTCGGCTGGCTGATGTAGTCGAGCGAGAGCTTCGAGGCGTAGCTCCTCGTCGGGAAGTCGGTCGCCTCGGGCAGCCCGCCGACGGCGTCGGCGATGTAGTTCTGGACGATGGACCGCTCGTAGGCGTCGCCCGGCGGCAGGATGGCCGCGCCCGCCGACCGCTCCTCCAGCAACGGAGACCCGACGGCGTCGGCAGCGAGCGTTTTGTAGACCGTGTAGCGCTGGCCCTCAAAGACGGAGTACGCCAGGTCGCCGGTGTTGGCGGCGACCGAGAGCGCCGGCGACAGGTCGGCGATGCCGGCCACGCCGGTCGCCAGCTCCGTCACCTGGAAGGTCTCGCCGCTCGCCACGTCGAGGCGGTAGACGTCGTTGAAGCCGGCGCGGTCGGAGATGAAGTACAAGCTGGCGCCGTCGGGGCTCCAGGCCGGGTTGATGTGCTTCGAGCCCGCGAACAGGTCGAGCGTCTCGATGGCCTCCGTCCGCGTGTCGTAGAGCGCGAGCCCCATCGGCGCGAAGGTGAGACGGACAAAGTCGGTGCCCGAGCCGCGGTCGGTCGAGAACGCGATCTGGGTGCCGTCGGGGCTCCACGCGGGCTGGAGGTCGGCAAAGCGGTCGTTGGTCAGCTGGCGGACCGTGCCCGTCGCGAGCTCGACGGTGTACAAGTCGGTGATGCCGCCCTTGACGCCGGCGAACGCGATCGTCGAGCCGTCGGGGCTCCACGAGGGGTCCTTGATGGCGCCGATGCCCTCGACGGCGATCCGCCGCGTGACGTCGCGGCGGTCGACGTCCAAGAGGGCGATCTCGTTGTCGCCGCCGGCGAAGACGACATACGCGAACTGGCGCCCGTCGGGGCTCCACGTGCCGGCGCTCTCGATGAATCGGAGCGCGTCGAGGTGCGGGTCGGTCGTGGCGGACTCCAGCTTGGCGACGACCTCGCCGGTCTCGGCGTCGGCCAGGAAGAGGTCGATGCCGAACAAGTCGAGCTCCGAGAGATAGGCCACGTAGCGGCCGTCGGGCGAGAGCTGGGGGGCGATGTTGATGGCGCCCGTCTCGCGCTCGCGCGCCAGCAGGCGCGTCGCGGTCAGGGCCGGGAGCGAGTCGGGGTAGGCCAAGAAGCGCGGGCGCTTGGGGCGCTTGTCGTCTTCGCGGGCCTGGGCGCGCTCGGCACGCTCCTCGGCGATGTCGGCGAGCTGTTCGTCGGTGCGCGGCGGGGCCGGGACCGACCGACCGGCGGCCGGGGGCACGAGCTGCTCTCGGAGCGCCGTCGCCCAGCGCTCCGAGAGCTCCTTCTCGGGGAGCCCGGTGACCGTCACGATCGCCGAGTCGAGCGGGCTCTCGAGCGCCGCGCGGAACATCTGGACGCCCGCCTGATCGCCGTACGTGCCCGCGACGAAGGCCCAGAACGGCTGGCCGTACTGGTACTCGTTGTAGGCGCCCGTCCGCTGCAGGTCGCCAATCGTCGGGAAGTCGTCGCGCAACAGCGCGTCGCGCATCCACATGGCTGTCAGCGCGTCCTCGCGGCCGACCGAGTAGTACTCGGCCATGCCCTCGATGACGAAGAGCGGGAGCCGGACGAACTGGGAGAACCGCCCGCTCCGCTGGGCGATGTCGTACTGGAACTGGTGGACGAGCTCGTGGCCGAGCACGTGGTCGGTCTCGGCGTACGTCCCCGCCATCGGCAGCACGACGCGCTGCCTCGCGCCCTCCGTCACGCCCTGTGTGCCCTCGCCGATGTTGGCGATGTTGGTCTGGCGAAAGTCGGCGTCGTCGGCGTAGAGCACGATCGACTTGCGCTCGTCGAACTCGTGGTCCAAGATGTTGGAGAGCCGGTCGTACCAGCGCTCGGCCATCCGCGCCACGTCGCGCGAGGCCTGCTCCATGCCCTCGTAGTAGTAGAGGTCGAAGTGCTCGGTCTCCAGGATGCGGAAGGCGAAGTCGTCGTAGCGGACCTTGTTGCGGCCGAAGTACTGGGCCTGGGCGGCCGGCGCGAGCGCGACGAGGGTCGCGGCGACGAGGAGGGCCGAGAGGAAGGAGCGCATGGGAGCGAGGGCAGGGGAAAGGGTGGCCGTTGCACCGGCGCGCGGAGTTACCCCAGGGCACGGCCATTGGCCCCGGTGCCGAACCGTCGGCAGTGGGCCGTCGTGAGAACCCGGGCGGGCCGGGTGTGTTCTCCGGCGGGGCGCCGATGGGGTGCGTTCCGAGGGCCGGGCCCGGTCGAGGTGCGAAGAACCCGCAGTCTGCACGAACCGGGGCGGGTCGCCGTTCGTACCGCCCCCCCGCCAGGGCCCTCCGTTTGGCCCCACCTCCCCCGGACCCGCTATGGCCACCGTTCTCGCTCAGACCGCTCGTGACGACGCGCGGCTCCGCTTCCGCGTCTTCAGCGCGTTCGTCATCGGGCTCATCGTCTTCCTGGGCGCGCGGTTGGTCCAGATGCAGATCGTCGATCGCGAGCAGTACACGACCGAGGCTGAGGGCAACGCCATCGAGACCAAGATCGTCCGCCCCGCGCGAGGCTACGTCTTCGACCGCAACGGCATCCTGCTCGTCGACAACGAGACGACCGTCAGCGTGACCGTCGCGCCGCGCTACTTCGACGAGGCGGATCTGCCGCTCGTCGCCGAGCTGGCGGGCAAGCCCCTCGAGGAGATCGCGGGCCGCTACGCCGAGATCACCGAGCGGTCGGCGTACCAGGAGGACGTGCTGCTCGAGAACGTCCCGTTCTGGACCTACGCCCGTCTTCAGGAGAACCAGTACCGCTTGCGCGGGATCAACTTCCGCGAGGACCAGCAGCGCCGCTACCGGGGCGGCGCCCGGCTCACGCACGCGCTCGGCTTCGTCAACGAGATCAACGGGCCGGAGCTGGAGCGGATGCGCGAGCAGGGTTACCGACTCGGCGACCGGATCGGCAAGTCCGGGCTGGAGGCTGAGTACGAGCCCGTGCTGCGCGGGCGCGTCGGGCGTGCGTTCGTGCTTAAGAACGTCCACGGCATGGAGGTCGAGGCGTACGAGGGCGGCGAGCAGGACGTCGCCCCGCAGTCCGGCGCCGCGCTGACGCTGGCGGTCGACGCGACCGTGCAGGCGCTCGCCGAGAGCCTGTTCGTCAACAAGCGCGGCGGGGCCGTGATGCTCGACGCCAAGACGGGCGGCATCATCTCGATGGTTTCCGCGCCCGACTACGACCTCGACATCTACCGCGACGGCTTTACGCAGGCCGAGGTCGACTTCCTGTACCGCAACCCCGAGCAGCCCGACTTCAACCGGGCCACGCAGACGGCGCTGCCGCCGGGCTCGACGTGGAAGCCGTTCATGGCGGCGTGGGCGCTCGAAGAGGGGATGATCGAGGCGGACACCGACCTGTACTGCGGCGGCGGCTACATGCTGGGCCGGTTCTTTCGGTGCCACGGCGGCACGCACGGCAACATCTCGGTCCGCCGCGCCATCCAGGTCTCGTGCAACACGTTCTTCTTCCGGCTGATGAACGACACGTTCGTCAACGACCGCCACCCCGAGGGCATCCGGATGGACCTCGACCGGTGGGGTATGTGGGCCAACCGCTTCGGCTTCGGCCAGCTCGCCCCGGTCGACTTCCCGAACCAGGGCACCGGGCTCATCCCGGACTCGGCGTACTACGACCGCGTCTTCCCGGCGGGCTGGGGCCCCGGCTACACCGTCAACCTCGGCATCGGCCAGGGCAACATGGGCGCCAGCCCGCTCCAACTGGCCCGCGCCACGGCCGCCATCGCGAATGGCGGCACGCTCGTCACGCCGCACCTGGTGATGGCCCAGACCGACCCGGCGACGGGCGAGACGCGTGTCCCCTCGCGCCGCCGCCCCCAGCAGATCCCCATCGAGCCGCGCAACTTGCAGGTCGTCCGCGAGGGCATGGAGCTGGTGGTCACCGCCGGCACCGCGCGCGTCGCCCAGATCCCGGCCTTCGGCGACTTCGCCGAGATCACCGTCGCCGGCAAGACCGGCACGGCCGAGAACCCGCGCGGCAAGGACCACGCCGTCTTTATCGCCTACGCCCCGGTCGACGACCCCCAGGTGGCCGTCGGCGTGATCGTCGAGAACGCCGGCTACGGCTCGACCACGGCAGCGCCCATCGCCAGCCTGATGATCGAGCAGTACTTCCGGGGCACGATCGCCTCGCCCAACCGCCAGGCCCGCATCGGCTTCGTCCGCGCCCAGCGCTCCGTCGGCCGGATTTAGGGAACGGGGCACGAGGGATGGGGAACGGGCAGAGAGTTGCCCACCTCGGTCCGCGCCTGCCCATTCCCAGTTCCCCTTTCCTCGTCCCCTGAATTATGCGTCCCTGGTACAAGAACCTCGACTGGGTGAGCCTCCTGCTGTGGGCCACGCTCGTCAGCATCGGGCTGATCGCGATCTACTCGGCCACGCACGGGCCCGCGCGCGAGTTCTTGCTGGAGTCCGTCCAGCAGAACTTCAACCGCCAGCTCCAGTGGTTCGGCATCTCGGCCGTCGTGATGGTGGTGATCCTGCTGCTGCCGGCGCGGTTCATCGTCAAGCTGGCGCCGGTCGCGTATGTGGTCTGCCTGGGGCTGTTGGGCGCGGCGCTGGTGTTCGGGCGCGAGGTCAACGGCGCCAAGAGCTGGCTCTACATCGGGCCCGTCGGCCTGCAGGTCGCCGAGATCGCCAAGGTCGGGACCGTCCTGGCTGTGACGGCGCTCCTCGCCCGCAAGGAGGCTCGGCGCGGCAGCATCCCGCACCTCATCGCGGCCGTCGTGCTGATCCTCGTCCCGACCGTCCTCGTCGTCATGCAGAATGACACGGGCACCGGCCTCGTCTTCCTGTTCCTGATCCCCGTGATGATGTTCTGGAGCGGGGCCGTCCCGCTGCCGTGGATGGCGCTGGCGGCCGCCGCGGCGGCGTCGGTCTACCTCGTCATCGTCAACCCTCTGTTCGCCGCCGTCTTCGTGGTGGCCGCGTCCGTCGGCATGCTGCTGTGGACGCGCTCGAAGGCGATGTCGGTGCTGCTGCTGGTCGGCGTGGGCGCGGTCGCGTTTACGGCGTGGTTCGGACTGTTCAAGGTGCTGGAGCCGCACCAGGTCGACCGCCTGGTGGCCTTTGACGACCCCGAGGCGTTCCGCTACGGGGCCGGCTTCCACGTTATCCAGTCGAAGGCGGCCATCGGGTCGGGCGGCGTCTTCGGGAAGGGGTTCACGAACGGCACGCAGACGCAGCTGGCATACATCCCCGAAAACTCGACCGACTTCATCTACTGCGTCATCGGCGAGGAATTTGGCTTCCTGGGCACGATGGCGGTGCTGCTCGTCTTTGGGTTCCTGCTGATACGGCTGGCCAGTCTGGGCGTCCAAGCCGGGTTCGCGCTGCCACGGTTGTTCATCGCCGGGGTCACAGGCATCTTCTTCGTCCACATCTTGATCAACGTCGGGATGACGATCGGGCTGATGCCAGTTATCGGCATCCCGCTGCCGTTCATCTCGTACGGCGGGTCGGCGTTGCTGGCGAACACGGCCATGCTGGCGATCGCCCTGAACCTCCACGCCAAGCGCGACCAGTTCGCGGTGTACTCGTAGCGGCTGGCGCCTATCTGGGGAACGGGGCAAAGGGAACCGGGAATGGGCAGAGGGTGCCGGCACGAGACCTCTGCCCGTTCCCCATTCCTGTAGCGCTGAGGGCACAGCGTCTCACCCCGCGACCTCGCCCCACGCGCTACCGGGCGCGCACGAACACCGTCCGTCGCCCGCGCGGGTCGACGATGTGGAGGCGGCGGCCGACGACCTGGACCTCCGCCTCGCCGGGCAGGTCGTTGAGGCGCAGCACGTGCTCGACCAGCACGCCCGTGAACAGCGCCGGGGCCCCGCGCCCCTGGCGACGGTCCGCCCCGCGCAAGATCACGTGGCCCGTCGGGTTGATCACCAGCACCGTCGACAGCGTCCCTTCGGCGAGGTCGGCCGTCGCCGCTCCATCACCGACGACCTCGACGGCAGTCCAGCGGCCGACGAGGGAGACGCCGTCGAGCCGGACGTCGCGGTCGGGCGCGACCTGGGCGCCGGCGGAGGCCGCCAACCCGATCAGCGTCGACGAAGTCAACAGGGCGAAGAGGGCGAGGCGGAGCATGGGCGTCGGGGGTGGCGGAGGCCGCGCCCGCTCGTGGGGCTCGCGCGCTCAGTCGGCGCCCAGGGTACGCACGGCCGACGTGTCGGGCCGCTGAACGGCCGGGCCGCCCGTCAGGCGGGCCAGGACGCCGCCGGGCCGGGCGAACGGCGCCACCGCCGCCAGCGGCACGCCGATGTGGAACGGGCGCGCGTCGACCGCCGATAGTTGACGGGGCAGGACGTGGACGACGATCGAGTCCGGCGCCAGCGTCCAGTCGACCCGGCCCGCACGCAGGGCGCCGAGCCCCTCGGCGTAGGTGGCCTCCGCCCCGATCCGCGCGATCACGGCGCGCTCGACGGCGCCGGAGAGCGTGTCGGCCCACGGCGTGCCCTCTGCGAACAGGTCTGCGGTGGCCACCGCGCGGCCCGTCGCGAGGTCGTAGGTGAGCGGCAGGAAGGCGGTGCTGGCCTCCGCGCCGCCGGTCAACACGGCGACCGCGATGAGCGCGCTGAACAGGTCGTCGGAGATCCACACGCGCTCGGGCCCGCCCGCCACCCTGACGGGGAACTCGGGCGGGCCCGCGAGGGCGGGGGGCGCCTCGGGGCGGAAGTCGTCGGCGAAGGCGGCCACGGTGTCCCGGATGGCGGCGTTGACGGCGCGCAACGCCGAGGCCATCGGGGGGCCGGACATCCCCCGGATCTGGGGGTAGCCGATGGCCACGGAGTGGCTCCGCTCGGGCTCGTGGCGCACCAGCGAGTCGATGCCGACCGAGAACGAGGGGCCGGACGACGGCGTCGGCGGGGCGGGCGGGGCCGGGGCGCCCGCGTCGGTGCACGCGGCGAGCACGAGGAGGGCGACGAGGGCGAGGCGCATGTGAACAGCGGGCGATGGCCGGGGACGTGCCTACGCGCCGGTTAGCTTGGCGGTCCACGCCTTTCGACGACTATGGAGGACACGCTCGCCGCCGCCGTCCGCGCCGCCCTCGGCCGCTTCCCGGACCTGCCCGCCGACTTCGACCCGGAGACGGTCGAGGTCGCCTTCGAGACCCCCAACGACCCGAGCCACGGGGACCTCGCGACGAACGTCGCGCTCCAACTCGCGCGGCCGCTCCGCCGCGCGCCGCGCGCCATCGCCGAGGGCATCGCCGAGCACATCGAACTGGACCCGGCGACCGTCGCGGCCGTCGAGATCGCCGGGCCGGGCTTCCTCAACATCCGCTTCGCCAGCGGCCACGTGCAGGCCGGGCTCGCGAGCATCCTGGCCGCTGGCTCGAGCTACGGCCGGACGGAGGCGCACGTGGGCGAGACAGCCCTCGTGGAGTACGTCTCCGCGAACCCCACCGGCCCGCTGACCGTCGGCCACGGCCGCAACGCCGTCCTCGGCGACACCGTGGCGACGCTGCTGGCGTGGACCGGCTACGACGTGCGCCGGGAGTATTACTTCAACGACGCCGGCCGCCAGATGCGCGTGCTCGGGCAAAGCGTCCGCGCCCGGTACGAGGCCATCGTCCGGCCCGATACGCCGACGAAGACGCTCGACGACGGGCTCGTCGTGCCCGAGGGCTTCCCCGACGACGGCTACCGGGGCGACTACATCACCGAGGTGGCGCAGGGGCTGGCGGACGACCACGGCGACGCGCTGCTCGACGCGGACGAGGGCTGGAACGCGGCGGCCGTCGCCGAGGGCCAGATCCACCCGACCGGCGACGTCGACGAGGCGGGGCTGGCGCCCTTCAAGGAGGCCGCCGAGGCCGCCGTCTTCGGGGACATCATGGCCGCGCTCCGCCGCCTGGGCGTCCGCATGGACTCCCGCTTCAACGAGCGGACGCTCTACGAGGGCGACCCGGGCCGCGTGTGGGAGGTCGTCGAGCAGCTCAAGGCCAAGGGCCTCGCCTACGAGAAAGACGGCGCCGTCTGGTTCAAGACCAGCGCGCTCGGCAAGACCGTCACGACGGACGGCGAGGAGGAGGGCAAGGACGTCGTCCTCGTCAAGTCGACCGGCGAGCCGACCTACCGGCTGCCCGACATCGCCTACCACCTCGACAAGCTCGACCGCGCCGACCTGGTGCTCGACGTGTTCGGCGCCGACCACATCGCCACGTACCCCGACGTGATCCGGGGCGTGCGCGTGCTCGCGGGCGACCACGCGGCCGAGCGGATCGACGTGGTCGTCTACCAGTTCGTGACGCTCGTCCGCGGCGGGCAGCCGGTCAAGATGAGCACCCGGAAGGCGGAGTACGTGACGCTCGACGACCTGATGGACGAGGTCGGTGCCGACGTGGTGCGGTTCTTCTTCCTGATGCGCGCGCCCGGCACGCACCTCGAGTTCGACCTCGACCTGGCCACGGAGGCCTCGGAGAAGAACCCCGTGTTCTACCTCCAGTACGCGCATGCCCGCATCGCGTCGATCGAGCGGAAGGCGGCCGAGACGGTGCCGGCTGGCGAGCCGGACCTGAGCCTGCTGACGCACGCCAGCGAGGAGGCGCTCGTCAAGACGCTGCTGCTGTTCCCCGACGAGATCCGCCAGGCGGCGGAGGCGCGCGCGCCGCACCGGCTGGCGACGTTCCTGCGCGAGGTGGCCACGGCGTTCAACGCCTTCTACCGCGACTGCCGGATCGTCGGCGAGCCCGACGACCTGGCCACGGCCCGGCTGGCGCTGGCGCGAGCCTCGCGGACGGTGATCGGCAACGGGCTGACGGTGCTCGGCATCTCGGCGCCGGAGTCGATGTAGGGCCCTCACGGGGCTCGCGGGACTGTGGATGAGGAGCGGGGCAGAGGACGCCCGTGGGAGGCTCGCGCCAGCGGGGCCCCTCCTCTCCCTTTCTTAGGGGAGAGAGAACGACGTGGGGGAGGGGGCGAACGGAGCGGGGCGCGGGGCGTACCGGGCCGACCCTCCCCCCCGCGCCGATGACCGTCCGCCTCGCCCTGCTCGCTGCCGTCTTTGTCGCCGGGTGTGGCACGTCGGGGCCCGCCGTCGAGCCCGAGCCGCCGATGCCGCCGGAGCTGCCGCCGCGCGTGGAGGTCGTCGAGACGGCGGCGCGGACGGCGGAGGCGCGAACGGGCGTCGTGGCTGCGCTGGCGGGCTGTCGGTCGGGGGCCTGCGGGATCCCGGTGGGGAGCGGCGTCGAGGTCGAGAGCGTGGCCGTCGAGCGCGACACGGTCGTCGTGCGGTTGTCGCGCGACCTGGGGGACGCGCCGGTGCGCACCGCCAGCGCGGCGGCGTTCGACCGCGCGATCGCGCGGTCGGTCCGGCGGGCGTACCCCGGCGTCCCGGTCCGCGTCGAGACGCGGGGCGATGCGCTGGCGGCGCTCATCCCGAATGCCGAGCGGGCGCCCGCCGCGCGCGACGCGAGCCGCCGTTTCGCCCCGCCCGTCACGGGCCCGCCGCTCACCCGCCCGGACGCGGCCCTGCCAGCGGCCGGGCTCGCCGGACGGCACGTCGCGCTGTGGCCCAGCCACGGCTGGCTCTACAACGCCACCTCGAATGCCTGGGGCTGGCAGCGCCCGCGCCTCTTCACGACCGTCGAGGACCTGCTGACGGTCGGCTTCGTGACGCGCGAGCTGGCGCCGATGATGGAGCGCGCCGGCGCCGTGACGCTGCTCCCGCGCGAGCGGGACCCGCAGCCTGCCGAGGTGATCGTGGACGACGGTGCGCCGGGCTATGCGGAAGCCGGCCGGTGGGTCGACGGCCCGGCCGGGTTCGGCGCGCGCGCGCAGTACGGCGACGGTGTCCTTCCCTTCCGCGCGGGCCGCTCGCGTGCCGCCCTCGGGGGCTCCGCCGCCAGCCACGCCGCGACGTGGACGCCGGACCTCCCGCACGCGGGCCCCTACGCCGTCCATGTCAGCTACGCCGCCGGGCCCGACCGTTCCGAAGCGGCGCGCTACCGCGTCTCCCACGCGGGCGGGGCGACCGACGTGCTCGTCAACCAGACCATGGGCGCCGGGACATGGGTCTACCTCGGCACGTTCGAGTTCGAGGCCGGGCTGGCGGGATCCGTCACGCTGACGGCCGAGACTCCGGGAGAGACCGTCTCCGCCGACGCCGTCCGCTTCGGGGGCGGGCTGGGCATCGTGGCGCGCGAGGGTCAGACGAGCGGGCGCCCCCGCTGGCTGGAGGCGGCCCGCTACTACGAGCAGTTTGCCGGGGCCCCCCCGAGCGTCTACAACATCACCGGCGCGCCGGACGACGACTACACCGACGACTACCGCAGCCGCGCCGAGTGGGCGAACTGGCTTCGAGGCGCGCCCTTCGGCCCCACCGACGACCGCGACAACCCGGGGCTCGGCATCCCCGTGGACCTGGTGCTCGCGTGGCACACCGACGCAGGCATCAGCCGCGACGGGCTCATCGGCACGCTCGCGATCTACAACGTGCCCGGGATGGACTCGACGCGTGTCTTCCCCAACGGCGTGTCTCGCCTCGCGAATCGGGACCTTGCCGACGGCGTGCAGACGAGCGTCGTGAACGACTTGGGGGCGCTCTACAGCGACGACTGGCCGCGACGCCCGCTGTGGGACCGCGCGTACTCGGAGGCGACGCGCCCGACGGTCCCGTCGCTGCTGCTGGAGCTGCTCTCACACCAGAACTTCCGCGACATGCGACACGCGCTCGACCCGCGCTTCCGGTTCGACGCGGCGCGCGCGGTCTACAAAGGGGTGGGGCGCTTCCTCGCCGAGCAGCGAGGCGCGACGTTCGTCCCCCAGCCCCTCCGACCGACCCATGTCTACGCCCTCCTCGACGGCGACCGCGCCGTGCTCGGTTGGCGCCCGCAGGCGGACCCGCTCGAGCCGGACGCGCTCCCGGATGCCTACGTCGTCTACACGCGCGACGGCGAACGCGGGTGGGACGAGGGGACGCGCGTCGAGGGCACGAGCGCCCGCCTGCCCGCCCCGCCGGTCGGCGTGGTGCGGAGCTACCGCGTGGCCGGGGTGAACGCGGGCGGGGAAGGGCGGCCCTCGGAAGCGCTGGCGGTGGGACGTGGGGCTGCCAGCACGGGCCACGTGCTGATCGTCGACGGCTTTGACCGCGTCGCTGGGCCCGAGACCGTGGACCGCCGCGACCGCGCCGGCTTCGTAGATCCGGTGGGGGTCCCCGAGGGGCTGGGTGTCGTCGCGGTGGGCGCGCAGCGCGTCTTCGACCCTTCGGCGGAGTACGCGTCGGACGCCTCGCCGGGGTGGGGCGCCAGCGGGGGCGAGCTGGAGGGCCGGGCGATCCGGGGCAACGACCGCGACCACGCCGCGGCGCATGGCCGCGCGCTCCTGCTGGCGGGCCGCTCCTTTGCGTCGGCCTCCGACGAGGCCGTCGCCAGCGGGGCCGTCGCGCTCCCGGGCTTCGCCGCCGTCGACCTGGCACTGGGACTCGAAAAGCGGACGCCGTGGCCCGATCCGGACGACGAGCGCGCGCCCGCGTTCGAGGCGCTGCCCGGCGCCCTGCGCGCCCGCCTCGGCGCGTACCTCGACGGCGGCGGCGCGCTCGTCGTGTCGGGCGCGCACTGGGCGAGCGACGCGGCGGGCGACCCGGCCTCGGCGGCCTGGGTCCGCAACCGCCTGGGCGTCGAGGCCGCCGGCGTGGCGACCCCCGGCGAGGCGCCGGCGACGCGCGCTCTCGCGATGGAGGGCACGCTGGTCCCATTCGTGACGGAGTACGGGCCCGACCACACGGCCGTCCGCGCGTCCGACGTGCTGGCGCCCGGCGCCGGCGCCCGGACGGTCCGGTTCTACGGCGACTACGCGCGGCCCGCCGCCGTCGCGTTCGGCCGGACGGTCAGCTACGCGGTCCCCTTCGAGGCCGTCGCCGACGACGACCTGCGCGCGGCGCTGATGGTCCACGCCCTCGGGCTGGCGGAGGGCGGCCAGTAGACGCGGACCGCTCGGGAGGGGCGCCTCGCGGTCCGCCCCTACGATGGCCGAGGCGTCAGTCGTTTGCTGAGACCGGTTATCCGAGCGCCTTCGCCAGCCGCCGGTACCGTCGGGCCACGCTCGCGCCGACCGCCGATTCATAAAATGGGAGCGCGGCGGCCCAGCCGATGACGACCTGCGGGCGCCCGTCGTCGCGCAGGTCCCGCAAGCAGCGGCGCAGCAAGACGGCGCCGATGCCGAGCCCGCGCGCCTCGGGCGCCGTCCCCATCGGGCCGAAGCGCCCGCGCGCCAGCGGGGTGACGCTGTGGGCGGCGAACCCGAGCACGCGGGCGTCCCTCACGGCGACGTGGAGCGGGGGCGGGTCTTGGGCCAGCGCCCGGTCGGCCTCGGCCTGCCACGCGGGCCAGTGCGCGTCCAAGAGCGCCGTCAGCCCGGCGCGGTCGGCCTCGCTGGCGCGGTGGACGGCGACGCCCGCCGCCGCCAGCCGCGTCTCGTCGTCGGCCGTGCCGAGCGGCTGGTCGAGGTCGGCGGCGAGGTCCACGGACTCGGCGAATGGGACGTAGCCGCGCGAGTCCACAAACGCGAGCGCATCCGTGGCGCGCGCGTCGACGCCGGGCGTGAGGTAGACCGGGGCGCCCTCGACGAGCCGCGCCTCGGCCGCGCCCCGCTGGCGCAGGTCGGTTTCGACGCCCGCCAGCAGCGCCGTGCCGACACCCTGTCGCCGCGCGTCGCGTGCCACGAGCACGGCGCGGACGCTGCCCCGGACCTCGTCGGCAACGGGCCACAGCGCGCCCGCCCCCAGCCCGACGAGCCGGCCGTCGGACTCGGCCGCGAGTGCGTTTGCGCCGTCGCCCCAGAGCAGGTCCGCGAGCGCGTCCGGCGCCAGTGGGTCGAGCGGGGCGCCGGACGCCCAGAGTGCGTGCGCGGCGCCCAGGTCGTCGGGCCGGAGCGGGCGGACGGTCACGCGGCCGCCGGCTCTTCCTTCTTCTGGCCGAATGTCGGGTCGATCTTGATCCGGGCGGTCACCAGGAAGCTCGGGATCGTCGCGATCAAGACCCAGAGGAAGAAGCTCTGGTAGCCGATGATGTCCTCGAGCCAGCCCGAGAACATGCCCGGGATCATCATGCCGAGCGCCATGAGGCCCGTGCCGATCGCGTAGTGCGCCGTCTTGTGCTCGCCGTCGGCCACGTAGATGAGGACGAGGAGGAAGGCCGCGAACCCGAAGCCGTAGCCGAACTGCTCCAGCGCGATCGCCGCGTTGATGACCAAGAAGTTGTCGGGCCGGACGACGGCCAGGAACAGGTAGACGGCGTTCGGGAGGTTGATCGCGAGGACCATCGGCCAGAGCCACTTCCCGATCCCGTCGCGCGCGGCCAGGATCCCGCCGAGCACGCCGCCGATCGTCAGGCACAGCGCGCCGACCGTGCCGTAGACGAACCCGACCTCGCCGGTCGTCAGCGCCAGCCCGCCGGCCTCCACGGAGTCGAGCAGGAACGGCGCCGCCAGCTTGACGAGCTGGGCCTCGGCAAAGCGGTAGAACAGCACGAACGCGACCGCGATGCCGACCTCGGGCTTCTTGAAGAACGACGTGATGGTCTCGGCGAACGGGCTCCCCGAGAACGGGAGCGCCCGGAACATGCGGCCCCACGGCCCGGTCGTGCGCGGCGCGACGAGCCCGGCGATCATCATCGGGATCAGCAGGACGAGCAGCGTCGGGATAAAGAGCGCCAGGAAGGCGAGGTACTGCAGGATGCCGCTGCCGCCGCCCGCGCCGTCGGCGTTCGGCACGTCGACCGCCGGGCGGGGGAGGGCGACGGTGTGCCACGCCATGATGAGCAGGAACACGCCCGCGAGCACGAAGAATGTGATCGACCACGCGAGCGGGATGTTGCCGGACGTCGCCCGGAACGTCGCCGCGGTCGGCGCATCGAGGCTCCGGTCGAGCTGGACGACGGCCAGGAACGGGCGGTCCCAGTTGGCCTCGTTGAACGTGAACCGCTGGCCGCCCTCGACCAGCTTCAGGCTCTGGTCGCCGTCCTCGATCCCGAGGTTGACGGCGACCTCCTCGCCGGCCGGCGGCGGGCCCGACAGCCGGAACGCGACCACGCCCACGTTCCCGGCCACGTCGGAGGCGGCCTCGCGCTCGGTCCCGAAGGCCGCCTCCAGCGCGGCGCCGAGCGGGCCCGAGATCGTGCGCCCGAACCACGACGGCCCGTCGTCGCTGGCGGCGGGCCCCTCGTCGACGGGGTAGAACCCGGCGGCGGTGTTGGCCTCGCGCGCCTGGGCGATGAGCGCGGCCGTCTCGTCCGTGGGCCGGAGCGCGAGCGGGATCGCGAGGTCGTCGGCCGAGGCGGAGAGCGTCAGGTCGCCGCGCTCGGCGTCCGCGCCCGACGTCCGGTCGGTCGCCGCGAGGGGCAGCTCCGTGGCTTGCGCCAGCGAGTCGCCGGCGCCGGCCGGCACGGCGCGGACCTCGACGTCGACGGCGCCCAGCCCGGTCGAGCTTTCGAGCGCGCCCGCCAGCATCGGGACCAGACCTGAGACGGCGATGATGGCGGCCCGGTAAAAGGTGCTCCGGATGCCGACGTACCACGCCTGGTCGTGCTCGTCGAGCGCCAGCATGTAAAAGCCGTCGGCCGCGATGTCGTGCGTGGCCGAGGCGAACGCGAGCAGCCAGAAGAACGCGAGCGTGCCCTGCACCCAGGCCGCCGTGGGCAGCGTGAACGCGACGCCCGCCAGCCCGCCGCCGATCAGCACCTGGGTCGCCAGGATCCACAGCCGCTTGGTTTTGAGCACGTCGACGAGCGGGCTCCAGAACGGCTTGATGACCCACGGCAGGTACAGCCAGCTCGTGTACAGCGCGATGTCGGTGTTCGTCATCCCCATCCGCTTGTACAGGATGACCGCCAGCGCCATCACGGCCATGTACGGCAGCGCCTCGGCGAAGTACAGCGACGGCACCCACCGCCACGGGCTGCGCTGGTCCGGCGCGCCGGCCGTGTCGAGCCCGACGCGTGGGTCGCCGTCGGTGACAGTCGTGGCGGCGGAGGCGTCGGGGAGCGGGGCGTCGTCCATGCGAGGGCGGGGGGAGAGGACCGATGGTACGGACGGGCCGCCCGCAGGCTCAACCGGGTCACAGCGCGCGCGCTTGGGGGGAGGCTCGCGCCAGCAGGCAGGACGTGTGGGGGGCAAGAAAACGGCCCCCTCCTGGACGGGAGGGGCGCCGTCGCGCTACTCGACGGCCACCACGCGCGCGGGGCCTTCGACGCCCGACGGCCCGATCGCCGACACGGCCACGTCCGTCACTGGCAGGCTCCCGGCCGGCAGCACCAGCGTCCCGTCGTCGGCCGACACCACGCGCCACGTCCACGCGCCACCACGGCGCTCACGGACGATGTACCGGCGGACGGCGCCCGCTCCGCCCGGCTCGGCGATCACGTCGACCGCCCGGCCGCGAGCGACCACCGCCACGCGAGGCGCGTCCGGGGCGCGGGCGTCGAGCCACGGCGACGCAGGCACGAGCGCGGGCTCGGCGTAGGGGCCGGTCGCCAGCCGGTCGCCGAGCGCGCGGCCCTCGAACATCGCCTTCATCGAGAAGTGGACCGTGCCGGTCGCTCCGGGGGTCTGGCGGGCGAGCGCCACCTGGTCGACGATCTCCCGAGGGGTGTAGCCGCCCACGTCGGGCAGCGTCCGGCTGTCGTACAGGCCCGGCCACAGGTGCCGCCCGCTGGCGTTCTCCGAGGCCCACCAGTCGAGCAGCGCCGGGAAGCTCTGGCCCGGGCTGTCGATGGCCCAGTAGAGCTGGGGCGCGAGGTAGTCCAGCCAGCCCTCGCGCCACCACTTGCGGGCGTCGGCGTAGATCTCGGCGTACTGGTCGAAGCCCGTCACCGACGCCGGGTAGCCGGGGCGCCAGATGCCGAACGGGCTGATCCCGACGAGCACGTGCGGCTTCTCGGCCTTGACCTCACGGTAGAGCCGCTCGATGAAGCGGTCCACGTTCTGGCGGCGCCAGTCGTCGCGGCCGAGGGTTTCGCCCGCCGCTTGTGCGCGAGCGTAGCTGTCGGCGTCGGGGAACTGGACGCGCCGCCCGCGCAGGTTCACCGGGTACGGGTAGAAGTAGTCGTCGAGGTGGATCCCGTCGATGGCGTAGCGCCGGACGATGTCGAGGATCACGTCGATCGAGTGGTCGGCCGCGTCGGGCTCACCGGGGTCGAGCCACACGTTGTCGCCGTAGCGGCGGACGAGGTCGGGGCGCTGACGTGCGATGTGGGTGATGTCGTGTGGCCCCGGGCCGGAGGGGTGGCCGGCGCGGTACGGGTTCACCCAGGCGTGCAGCTCCAGCCCGCGTGCGTGCGCCTCGTCGATGGCGAACTGAAGGGGGTCATACCACGGGCTCGGCGCGCGGCCTTCCTGGCCGGTGAGGTAGCGCGACCACGGCTCCTTGGGCGAGAAGTAGAGGGCGTCGGCGGCGGGCCGCACCTGGAGCACGATCGCGTTGAGCCCGACGGCGACGGCCCGGTCGAGCAGCGACACCAACTCGGCCTGCTGCTGCGCCGTCGTCAGGGTGGACACGCTCGGCCAGTCGATGTTGGCGACCGTCGCGACCCACGCGCCTCGGAATTCGCGCATCGGGCCGGGCAGCGTGCTCGCGTCGACGATCTCGCCCCGCTCCATCGGGTCGACCGGCGGCGGGGCTGGGGGGGCGGGTGGCGCGGGCGGCGTCACGACGGCGGGCGGGGCCGGCGCGGGCGGCGGGGCGGCGGGCGGGCCGGCGCACGCGGCGACCGCGAGGAGGAGCAGAAGGGGGAGACGACGGACGGGCACGAGCACGAGGAGAGGGGCGGGGAGTCTACGCGCATCGGCTACCGTCGCTCCCGCCTGCGCGAGCGTTGGTCTCGTGAATCCCCGTGTTCGGAACGGGGCACGCCACCGGCGCGCCCCCACGGGAGGAGCCCGGAGTGTGCGTCCTGGGCCCGGCGAACGGGTGTGAGAAAATGTCGGCGCCGGCCCGCGCCGCTACCGCGCCAGTACCGCGTGGACGGCCGCCGTGATCTCGGCCCCCAACCGCGCCGACCGTTCGCGGTCCGCGACCCCCTCCGTCAGGATCACCAGCACGTACGGCTCGCCGCCGCGCGGGTACACGACCGCGGCGTCGTGGTGGACCTCGGTGATCCAGCCCGTCTTGTGCGCGACGCGCGTGCCGTCCGGCAGCCCGGCGGGGATCATCTCGTTGAACGCCTGGTCGTCGAGGACGTCCCGCATCTCGGCGTCCGCCTCAGCCGACACCGCCCGGCCGTCGCGAAGCGCCGCCAGCAGGGTCGCCAGCGCGTCGGCCGTGGTCCGGTTGCTGAGGCCGGCCTCGAAGGCCTTCAGGTCCTCGACGCCCCGGAGCACCCGCATCCCCGATGCCCCCAGCCGGTCGACGGTCGCCTGGACCGAGTCGGCCGTGACGAGCCCGATCAGCAGATTCGTCGCGAGGTTCGACGACGTCGTGATCGCGCGGTCGACCAGGTTGCGGAGCGGCAGCGTCTGGCCCAGCGTCTCGTAGAGCGCGTCGTCGGTGTCGTCCTCGATGGCGTACTCCGAGCCGTCGACGATGGACCGGAACCGGTTCTCAACCCGGACCGGGTCGTCCCAGGCGCGGCGCCCGGCAGCCACCTGGCGGAAGGCCTCGATCATCACCGGCACCTTCATCGTCGAGGCCGCGTGGAACGGACGGTCGCCGAGCCGCGCGTATCGCGTTTCGTCGTCGCCGCCGCCCTGGCGTACGGCCACGGCGACGGTCGCCTCGGGGTAGCGGGCGACGATGGCCTCGACGGCTTCCACGAGTGGTTGGGCAGGAGGGGCGGGCACGGCAGCAGGGCCCGCGCAACCAGCGGCGGCGACGAGCAGGGCGAGGGCGAGGGAGTGGCGCATGGTGTCCACGTTACTCCCGTCCGCACGCCCTCCGCCTACAGCCGCCCGGTGATCTCGATCTCCAGCCACCGAGGGAGCGGCGCGCCGGTCGGGTAGAGCTGGGCGCGCGAGCCGAACCCCTCCTCCGTCGTCGCCTGCACCAAAATGTCGGCGGTCTGCGCCGAGCCCCGGCGCGACGACGTGGTGATGATGACGCCGCCCGCCTCGTCGCGGTACGACTCGACGCGCACGCCGGTCTGCGAGAACGTCGCGCCGATGGCGTCGACCACGGCCTCGGGCGGGCCCTCGAAGTAGGTCCACTCGAAGGGGTCCGGGCGGCCGTAGACCTCCTCGAACGTGGAGCAGCCGGCGGCGAGCAGGCTGACGAGGACGAGGGCGGCGAGGACGAGCGGGCGCCCCGCGAGCGGGATCGAAGACATGGCGTGGGAGGGCAGACCCCGACTCAACGACCGCTGCCCGTCCCCGGTGCCCCGATCCCCGTAGGGCTCAGCACTTTGCCCAGGCACGCCGCCGACGCCGGGCACAGGCCCGCGAACTCCGTCGACGCCCGGATCGCCTCCGGCACGTCGGCACGGTCGACCGGGGCCCAGCCGAGCGACTCGAAAAAGGGCGCGGCGGTCGTCGTCAGCAGAATCAGCTGCGCCAGCCCGGCCGCCCGCGCCGCGGCTTCGGCGGCGGCCGTCAACCGCCGGCCCAGCCCCGTGCCACGCGCCTCCGGGGCCACCGCCAGCGACCGCAGCAGCCCGGCACCGCCGTACGGCTCGACGGCGACGCACCCGACGACATCGCCATCCCGGCGGGCGACGAGGAACCGCTCGCGGTGGCCTTCTGAGAGGTCGGAGGTGGGCAGGCGGCTGGCGCGCAAGAGCGCGAGCACGGCGGGCCACTCGGCGGGTGTCGGGACGGTCATGCCCCGAACTCGGCGTCGAGCCACGCCGCGATCTCGTCGCGCACGGCTCGGAACGAGGCGGCCTGCTCGGCCTCGGGCGCCGCCGAGGGGTCGCGGAAGGCGTGGTGCAGGTTCCGCTCGCGCGCCGGGAGGTACGGGCACGCCTCGCGCGCGTTGTCGCAGACGGTCACCACGATGTCGAACGGCCGGTCACCCAGGCTGTCGATGGTCTTAGAGGTCTGTCCGCTCGCGTCGATCCCCACCTCCGCGAGCGCGGCCACGGCGCCGGGGTGGACGCCCCGTGCGACGGTGCCGGCGCTGAACGCGTCGTAGCGGTCGCCCCAGCGGGACCGGAGGAGCCCCTCCGCCAACTGCGACCGGGCCGAGTTGTGGGTGCAGACGAACAAGACGGAGCGGCGTTCAGCAGCAGGCATCGGACGTTAAGGTGTCGACAAAGACGCGGAGGTCGGAGGCAAGCGTCTCCAGGGCGGCGGGGGCCAGGCAGTAGCACGAGCGCGGGCCGTCGGTCGTCCCAGAGATCAGCCCGGCCTCGCGGAGCACCTTCAGATGCTGCGAGACCGTCGACTGCGCCAGGCCGACGACCTCGACGACCTCGCCGCATACGCACTCGCCCCGCGTGCCGAGCACGCGCAGGATGGCAATCCGGGAGGGGTGGGCGAGGGCTTTCGCCAGCGCGGCGAGGCGGGTGTCGGCAGTCATGGGGCAGGGTGGCGGCGGACCGAAGCCCGCCGCCGGAGGGATCAGCAACAGGTACGATCGTCGATGCCGTCGGGGCAGCAGTCGTCGTCGTCGCAACAGGTGAGGAAGCTCGCCATGGGAGGGGGGTGTGAGTGGAACAAGTCCGATCGTTGATCGGCGATTAACGATAAGTCATTTGCGAGGCGCTGTCAACCCCTGTCGGTGGCGGGCTCTCGGAGGGCCGTCGCGAGCACGGGCACGCCTGACGCGAGCGCCGAGCCGTCGGCCGAGACCTGGTGGGGGCTGGGCGGCCCGTGCCGTATCGCTGTGGTGCGTCCGCAGGTGGCGGTGTGCGGTGCGGGGCCCTCCGGGGCTTCGTCCGTGGCGATGTGCCCGACAGTAGCCTACGCCGCCGCCCGCTCCTGGTCCGCGTACTGGAGCTCGTAGAGCCGACGGTACAGCCCGTCGGCCACCAGCAGCGTCTGGTGGCTGCCCCGCTCGCGGACCTCGCCCTTGTGCAGCACCAAGATCTGATCCGCGTGCTGCACCGTCGAGAGCCGGTGGGCGACGACGATCGCCGTCCGCCCCTCCATCAGCACGTCGACGGCGCGCTGGACCATCTCCTCGGTCTCGGTGTCGACCGACGACGTGGCCTCGTCGAGCACGAGCACGGCCGGGTCGTAGAGGAGCGTCCGCACGAAGGAGAGCAGCTGGCGTTGGCCGAGCGACAGCGTCGCGCCGCGCTCGCCGACGGGGGAGGCATAGCGTTGCGGCAGGCGGTCGATGAACGTGTCGGCCCCCACGAGCGCCGCCGCTTCGGCGACGCGTTCCGCCGGGATGTCGGCGCCGAGCGTGACGTTCTCCTCGATCGTCCCCGAGAAGAGGAACACGTCTTGCAGCACGAGCCCGACCTGTCGGCGCAGCTCGGCCAGGGGGAGGTCTTTCACGTCGATGCCGTCGATCGTGACGCGCCCGCGCTGGGGCTCGTAGAACCGCATCAGCAGCGACAGGATCGTCGTCTTCCCCGAGCCTGTTGCCCCGACGAGCGCCAGTGTCTGCCCGGACTCGGCGGTGAACGAGACGTCGCGCAGGACCCAGTTCCAGTTGGGCTCAGGGGACTGTTGGGACGTAGGGACTGGGGACTGGGCTGTATCGCCGGAGGGCTCTCCCGCAGTCCCCGTAGTCCCTTCGATCCCCAGTCCCGCTTCCGCAGGCAGCTTCTCGTACGCGAACCACACGTTCTCGAAGGCGATGCGACCGGCGCGGGCGGCGGGGAGCGCGACGGGCGCCTCGGGCTCGGGCAGCGACTGGTCGTCGTCGAGCAGGTCGAACACGCGCTCCGACGCCGCGAAGGCGCTCTGGATCGAGTTGAGCTGGTCGGACAGGTTGCGGACCGGCTCGAAGAACATCCGGACGTACTGCACGAACGCGATCAGCGTGCCGATGGTGACGGCCTCGCGCATGGCCTCGGTCCCGCCGAACCACACCACGAGCGCCAGCGCCGCGGAGGCGATGATGTCGACGACCGGGTAGAACAGCGCGTAGTAGTGGACGGTCTGGATGTGCGCGTCGCGGTGGGCGTCGTTGACCGACTCGAAGCGGCGCTGCTCCTCGGCCTCGCGGCCGAAGATCTGGACCACGCTCATGCCTGTGACGTGCTCCTGCAGGAACGCGTTGAGGCGGCCGACCTGCTTGCGGGTCTCCCGGTACGCCGCGCGCATCTTGCGCCGGAAGACCTCGGTGACGAGCACCATCGGCGGGAGCGCCAGCAGCGCGACCATGCCCAGCTCGGGGTCGAGTGAGAGCATGAAGTAGCCGATGAACAGCAGCCGCGCGAGGTCGCCGAGGATCGTGACGGCGCCGGCCGAGAGCAGGTCCGCCAGCGCCTCGATGTCGGACGTGGCCCGCGTGATCAGCGTGCCGATGGGCGTGCCGTCGAAGAACGCCAGCCGCTGGCGCTCGATAAAGCGGAAGACGCGCGTGCGCAAGTCATAGAGCGCGTTCTGCCCGACCCACTGCGTGAGGTAGCCGAGCGCGAAGTACGCCAGCCCCTCGGCGACGAGCACGCCCGCGATCAGGCCCACGATGCGGAGCAGGCCCGGCAGGTCGCCCGTGACGATGTGGTCGTCGACGGCGGTCTGAACCAGGCGCGGCCGGAGCGGGCCCAAGAATGCGACGACGAGCGTCAGCGAGAGGGCGGCGGCGACGTGCCAGCGGTACGGCCACAGCAGCGCGCCCAGGCGCCGCGCCAGCCCGCGCGGGGGGCGCCAGGCGGGCGTTGCGGGAGTCGGGGAATCGGCCACGGGCTCCCTACCCCGGACGGGGCGGGCGTGGTTCCGCCGCCGTGTCCTCTCCGGAGGGCTTTACCGGCGGACCTCGTAGCGCGCCAACTCTTCGGCGGCCTCCGTCTCGGGAAACGCCGCTCGCGCCTCGGCCACCAGCCCGCTCGTGTCGCCGTAGCGGGCCGAGAAGTGGGTGAGCAGCAGGCGCCGCGCGCCGGCGTCCCGGGCGACCTCGGCGGCCTGTCGGGCGGTCGAGTGCGCGACGGCCTCGGCGCGGTCCGCGTGCTCGTCCGTGAACGTCGCCTCGTGGAGCAGCAGGTCCGCGTCGCTCGCCAGCGCCCGGCCCCCGTCGCACGGACGGGTGTCGAGGACGTATGCGAACGAGGCGCCCACGCGAGGGGGCCCGACGAGCCCGTCCGGCGCCAGCGTGGTCCCGTCGGCCAGCTCCACCGGCTCGCCGCGTTTGAGGGCCTCGAACTGCCACCCCTCCGTGACGCCCGCGGCTCGCGCCGCCTCGCCGTCGATGGTCCCCGGCCGGACCCGCTCCTGGTACCGGTAGCCCCAGCACGGCACGCGGTGCGCGAGCGGGCGGGCCTCGATGGTGGCCCCCTCGTCCTCGTAGACCACGGCGCCGTCCTCGTCGGTCAGCTCGCGGAAGGTGACGGGGTAGGGGAGGTTCGCGACGCCGGGCAACGCCGTCATCCCGGCGATCCCCTCAGGTCCGACGACGGTGAGCGGCGTGTCGCGCTCCAGCAGCGCCAGCGTCGTCAGCAGTCCGGGCAGGCCGAAGAGATGGTCGCCGTGGAGATGCGTGACGCAGATGGCGTCGAGCTGGCCGCGCGTGAGGTGGCCGCGGATGAGCTGGAGCTGGGTGCCCTCGCCGCAGTCGAAGAGCACGCTCCGGCCCTCGCGGCGGACCAGCGTGCCGGACAGGTGGCGCGAGGAGGTGGGGACGGCAGAGCCGACGCCCAGCGGGACGACTTCGAACATGGCAGCGGGGAGGGGCGCGCGTGTACCGGGTTGGGGCGCCGGTGTTCGTCCAGAGCGCCCTGGCGCGTGGCCGCGTGCGGCGGCGGGGCCTCGAAGAACCCGGGAAGCGGGCCGCGGTGGCAACTCGGAAGTGCGCGAGCGTGTTTGGATCGCGGATCCCCCCCCCGCCCGATGCGCCCGTTCGTCGCCCTGCTCGCCGTCCTCCTCCTCCCCGCCTGCCAGGCCGTCCGCGCTGACCTCGCCGAGACCGAGCGTGAGGCCGTCCAGTCGGCCAACGCGGATCGGCCCATCACCGGGGCCCCCGCCGACGTGGCCGAGGCCAGCGACGACCCGCTGCGCTTCGACGGCGAGCGCCACTTGCGCAACGTCCGCCAGCTCACCTTCGGTGGCAACAACGCCGAGGCGTACTGGAGCCCCGACGGCGACCGGCTCATCTTCCAGAGCGACTGGACCGCCATCAACACGCAGGGCTGCGACCAGCAGTTCGTGATGTCCGTCGCCGACGGCGCGGGCGAGAGCGGCGACGGCGCAACGCTCGTTTCGACGGGCACCGGCCGGACGACCTGTGGCTACTTCCTGACCGACGACCGCGTCGTGTACGCCTCCACGCACCCTGGCGGCCCGGCGTGCCCGGTGACGGCGGCCTCGCCGACTGGCCGCTACGTCTGGGACATTTTCCCGACCTACGACATCTTCGTCGCCGACGCGGACGGCTCGAACACCGAGCTCTTGATCGGCGGGCCCGGCTACGACGCCGAGGCGACGGTCAGCCCTGACGGCCGGTTCGTCATCTTTACCTCGACGCGCTCCGGCGACCTCGAGCTGTGGCGGTTCGAGGTGGCGACCGGCGACCTCTTGCAGCTCACCGACACACTCGGCTACGACGGCGGCGCCTTTTTCTCGCCCGACGGCACCCAGATCGTTTGGCGCTCCTCGCGCCCGACGGGCGCCGCCGCCGACGCGTATCGCGCGCTGCTGGCGGACGACACCGTCGAGCCCGGCGCCCTCGACCTGTACGTGGCCGACATCGACGGCTCGAACGTGCGCCGCGTGACGCGCCTGCCCGGCGCCAACTGGGCCCCGTTTTTCCACCCCTCCGGCGAGTCGCTCATCTTCGCGAGCAACCACCACACGATGGCCGAGGGCGGCCGCGAGTTCGACCTCTTCCTGGTCGACATCGCCTCGGGCGACCTGGAGCGCGTGACGTTCAGCGGCACCTTCGACGCCTTCCCCATGTTCTCGCCCGACGGCACCCGGCTCGTCTTCGCCTCGAACCGCAACCTCGACCGCACGCCCAGCCGCGACACCAACGTCTTCGTCGCCGACTGGGTGGAGTAGCGGGGAGAGGGCGGGTCTGCCCGCCTCGGCGCCAAGGCGGGCGCCGCTACATTGCCGCGCCGAAGCTGACGCCCACCCACGGTACCACGGCTGGGTTGCTCCCTCCTCGTATGAGGAACGGCGTGATGCCGAACCGGAAGAGATCGCCCGCCTCGGTGACCCTTCGGTAGCCGACGGTCGCCGTCGGCACCAGATCGCCGACGCCGGCCCGGTCGACGGGCTTTTGCACCACGAAGCCGACCCCCGCTTCGAGGCCGCTCGCGCCCGACGGCGTGAGCGTCACCATCAGCGGGACGCTCACGGCCCCGGCCGCCAGCGACGATTCGAGGTAGTTGGCGAACGGGGGGAGGTACCCCACGCCCGCCCGGACGGCGATTCGGTCAGACACTTGCCGCTCCACGTTGATCGAGGTGAGGCCGCCGTTGCCGAGCAACTCGACGTAGCCCCGAGTCGGGCCGAGGACGGTGGCGGATTGGGCCGCTGCGGGGGCTCCCCAAATTAGCAGGGCGACGAAGAGGGCACGAGGCATGGAGATCGATCGGCGCACAGATCTAGGCGCAAGGTATGCCGGCTCGTCCTCGACTATCCTGCACCCGCCGCCCCGCCCGCCGCGTGTCCCCTCCTGCCGCCTACCTCCACGTCCTTGCTGCGTTCGCCGACTTCGACGGCCGGGCGTCGCGGGCCGATTTCTGGGGCTTCTGGCTGGTCCACGGCGGCATCGGCTTCATTCTCCTCATCGGCTCAGCCATCGTCGCCGACCGCGCGGCGCTGGGGTTCGTCGCCGGTGGGATGGTGTTCGCGACGTACGCCGCGCTCACCTTCTTCCCCGCGCTCTCCCTCACGGCGCGTCGGCTCCACGACATCGGGCGGACGAGCCTGTGGACCTCACTGCTCTTGGTCCCGGTCGTGGGCTGGGGCCTGCTGGGCGTGTGGCTGGTGCAGGCCGGCGAGGCCGGGCCGAACGGCTGGGGGCAACCGCCGGATTGAGGCCGCCTACCTCGCTAGCAGGCGTGCGGCGACGCCTGACCGGCCGGCGACCTCCAGCTTCGCGAGCACGTTCTCGACATGGTGCCGCGCCGTGTGCGGGCTGACGAACAGGCGGTCGGCCAAGTCGGCATTCGAGCACCCTTGGGCGAGCAGCACGGCAACCTCGGCTTCGCGTGGCGTCAGGCCGTGGCGCTCGCGAACGGACTCGGGCGTCGGCAGCGACGGCGCGGGCGGCGGCTCCACGGTGACGAGCAGCGCAGGCTCAGCGCCGAACAGACCTGGCGGGAGAGCGGTCGCACGGAGCGTGTAGCGGCCCCGGGCAGTGGTCACCGCTTCCTCGCCGCCAGCAGCCCGTGCTGACTCCGGGCCCTGGAGAGACAGGGCGCGGCGGCCGAGCCGTGCCAGCGCTGGCGCGAGCGCCTCCGCCTCGACGGGGTCCGCGAGCAGGCGGGCGAGGGCGGGCGTGCGGTGGCGCTCGCGGCCGTCGGGGCCGAGCGCCAGGAGGGGGGCGTCGACGGCGTCGAGCGCGGCGCGGTGGGCGCCCAGGCGGGCGACCGTGTCGAGGCCCGCGCGGAACGCGGGGAGCAGCACGCCCAGCAGCGCGTCGGTCCGCTCGGCGTGGGGGAAGGCGCCGTGGCGGCGCTGCAGGACCCACACCATCGCCTCGCCGTCGGGCGCGCGGTCCACCATGCCCACGAAGTCGTGGTAGCCCTGGCGCCGGAGCGCGTCGATCAGCAGGCCCTGCCGGAGCTGCACGCCGTGCGCCTCGACGAGGTGGCGGTTGGCGTCCCAGCTGAACGTGCGGAGGCCCCTCTCGCGACGGAGCCGGTTCCACAGGTCCGTCACCGGGTCGCTAAATCGGACGCCGTCGGCCTGGACGGCGTCGACCATCATCTGGAGGCTCTCGACCACGTCCGTCGCGTCCGGGCTGGCAAATGGGAAGGACTCGGATCCGATCTGGACGACCACGCCCGTCCCGCCGACCACGTCGCGGATGGCGGCCCCGGCCGCGAGCAGCCAGGCCTGCGGGTCGGGCGCGGCGAGGGGGCTCAGGAGCAGCTGGTTGGCGGCGCCGAGCCGGGCGAGGTCGCTCGTGGAGAGGCGCATGCGACGCGGGGCGCCGGGCACGCGGGCCACGGCGCAGGGGGCGGCCGCGAGTGTACGTCGCGCCGGCCGGGGCTCGACCGCCACGCCCTCTCCACCCGATGTTTTTTCTACGCCGGCGCCTCGTCTCGCCGGCGGCGCGCGCGCCGGGGCGTCGTCGGCAGGACGAGGGTGAATGCCGCGCCGCCGCCGCCCGCTGGCGCCACGTCGATCCGCCCGCCGTGGCCCCGCACGACGACGTCGTGGGCGAGCGAGAGCCCCAGGCCGACGTGCCCGCTCCCGGGCGCCTTGGTGGTGAAGAAGGGCTCGAAGAGCCGGGCCCGCACCGCCTCCGAGACCCCGGGCCCGGTGTCCTCGACGACCACCTCGGCCGTGTCCCCGGCCGCGGCCGTGCGGACCGTCACGCCGCGCGCGCCCGCACGGCCCGGCTCGGCGGCGGCGTCGAACGCGTTCGTGACCACGCCGGCGATCGCCCGGCCGATCGACCGGAGGTCGCCCTCGACGTCCCCGGCCGCGGCGTCGAGGGCGATGTCCATCGCCACCTCGGCCCCAGAGTGCTCGGCGCGCCAGGTGCTGGCGGCGAGCGTCGCGTAGTCGGTCACGAGGCCGTTGAGGGGGGCCCGCTGGCGGGCGCCCGGCGCGCTCGCATGCGCCAGCATGCGGCGGACGATGGCGTCGGCGCGGCGGCCGTGCGCGGCGATGGCGCGGGCGTTCGCGGCGAGGTCGTCGAGGAGCCCGTCGGCGTCCGGCGCCGCGCGGCGGGCGCGGAGGTCGTCGGCGAGCTCGACCGAGAGGTCGGCGAAGTTGGTCACGAAGTTGAGCGGGTTCATCAGCTCATGCGCGATGCCCGCCGCCATCCGGCCGAGCCCCGCCAGCGTCTCCTGCTGGACGATCCGGTCCTGCGCCCGCCGCAGCGCCGCCTCCGCCTCGACGCGGTCGGTCATGTCGCGGGCGTTGACCACGAACCCCTCGTCGGCGCCGTCGGGCGCGAGCGTGCGGCAGTTGGCCTCGAAGTGGCGCCACCGGCCGTCCTTGTGCAAGACCCGGTAGCCGATGGTCAGGCTGGTGCCCGGCGCCGCCGCCAGCGTCCCCAGCGAGTCCGTCGCCTGGGGCACGTCGTCGGGATGGAGGAAGTCGAAGGCGGAGCGACCGGCGATCTCCTCCGGCGTGTAGCCGAGCAGCCTGTGCACCGAGGGGCCCGTGTACACGATCCGCGCCTCCGCGTCGACGATCTGGACCATGTCCGAGGCGTTCTCGATGAGCCGCCGGAAGTGCTCCTCGCTGGCGCGCAGCGCGGCCTCCGCGTGGACGCGCTCGGTCACGTCGTGCGCGTGGACGACGAGGCCCTCGTCCGGCCCGGCGGGCGAGAGTGTCCGGCCCCGCGCCTCGAGCACGCGCCACCGGCCGTCCGCGTGGCGGACCCGGTAGGTCGCGGTGCGCGTCGCGCCGGGCTCGGCGAGCAGTGCCTCGATCTCGCGCTGGATCGGCTCGCGGTCGTCGGGGTGGATGAACGCGAGCGTGGACCGGCCCAGGAGCTCGGCGGGCGTGTAGCCGAGCAGCCGCTCGACGGACGGGCTCGAGTACAGGATGCCCGCCGTCGGGCTGACGACCTGGATGAGGTCGGAGGCGTTCTCGAGGAGCCGGCGGAGTGGCTCGTCGGGCACGAAAAAGGTACCGCCGGGTGCCGCCGGCGCGGAGGCGCGCCGGCGGACGGGGGGAAAGGCTGACGCCGACGGGCGGCGATGGGGGGGGGTGGGCATGGCGACGGGGCGGGCGGTCAGGTCCGCGCTCTCGAGGGCACGATCACGATCGTGGCGGCGTGGCCCTCGCGCGGGCACATCGCGGCCACGGGCCCGTCCACGAACACCTCGACGGTGTCGCCCTGGCGGACCTCGCCAATCCGGGCCGGCGCCAGCCGCCCGGACCGCATGCGCCGCGAGACGCGCGTGTAGTCGTCGGCGACGGCCTGGAGCCCGCACGGGTCGCCGACGGGCTCGACCAGGAGTCCGCTGGCGGTGGCGCTGTGCCGGATGGAGGCGACTACCCCGCGCACGGTCGGCGGGACCTCGGGGTACGGGTCGGCGTCGACCCCGGCGCACGCGGCGAGCGCCACGCCGAGCAGGGTCAGGATGAGGAGCACGCGCAGGGACCGCATGGTCGGTGGGGATGGGGAGCGGCCGCAGAGCCGCCCGGTGGGGAACGGGGCGTTAGTCGACGACGACGAATCGGCGAGTGGCCGTCGCGCCGTCGGCGACGAGGCGGACGACGTAGAGGCCGGCGGGCAGGCGGTCCGTGGGGACCTCGACCCGGCGGGCGCCGGGAGCCGGGCCGGGCAGCGTCGCCACCTGTCGGCCGACGGCGTCGAGCACGTCGACGCGAGCGGCGGAGGCGCCGGGCGCCGAGGCGTCGAGCGTGACCGGCGTGCCACGCCGCGCGGGGGTCGCCGACCGCAGCGCCAGCGACGGGGCGTCCGCGCCGGGCCGGTCGTCGCCGGCGGTCGCCGCGGCCGCGATCGTGACGGCCTCGCCCGTGCACGTCGCCACCACGGCGAGCCCGAGCGGCTGCCCGGCCGTGTCGACCACGTCGATCTGGTCCGGGGCGTAGCACCCGACGAGGGCGCCGCTGCCCCCATGCGCGATCACGGCGAGGCCCTGGCCGAGCACCCCGGGGCTCGCGACGCGCACCAGGAGGCGGCCCGCAATCGTCACGGTGCCGTCGCGCGTCTGGAGCAGGTCGCTCGACGGCACCGTCTGCGTCACGTCGATGTCGAGGACGTGCTGCGGGCCCATCGGGTACGGGCCGCGGACCTCGAACCACCCGACGGCGCCGGGGCCGCCGGGCTCGACGCGCCCGCCCATCGCGACCTCGGCCCCGCTGGCGAGGTCCAGCATCGCGCTGCCGGTGAGGACGGCCGCCGGCTCGTGCGCGAACCGCGCCGGGGCGCGGACCGAGAACCCGCCGCCGCCCACGATCAGCGTGCCCTCGTTGAGCACGTCGACGTTCGAGGTGGTCCCGGCCGACGAGATCTGCCACCGGCCCTGGTTGTGGACGCGCGGCGCCTGGGTGACGTCGCCCGCCCGGGCCATGGCGTGCGTGCCGACGGCGGTGTCGAGGAAGACGCCGCGGTTGCGGAGCAGGCCCCCGTCGCGGAACAGCAGCGTCCCGTCGGACCACTCGGTCTGGCCGGTCAGGATCAGCTCGCGGTCGAGCACCTTGCTGGCGGCGCCCCGCAAGGCGGCCGGGCCGGCGACGACGGTGGCCCCGGCGCCGGTCATGGTGCCGGCCTCCCACACGAGCGACTCCGTGATGCGCAGGCTGTCCGCGCCGGCCAACGTGCCACCCGTGAGGGTGAGGGAGCGGACGGTCCGCGGCGCGCCCGTGTCCATCGTCACGGTGCCCGCAGCGATCGCGACGTCGTCGGAGGCGGTGGGCGCGGCGCCGCAGCTCCACGAAGCGGCTGCGGCCCACGAGGCCGTGCCGCCGAGCCAGGTGCAGGTCGCGCCGGAGGCCGGGGCGGCCCCCGCGGTCAGAAGCGAGAGGATGAGGGCCGACCGGCGGTCGAGGAGGGGCATGGAGAGAGGGGGCAGGCGGAACGCTCCCAGTCTCCCCCGATTCGCGGCCACCCCGCATGGGCAGATGTGCCCATTCGGCCGGCTCGCGGCCGACCTCCAGACACGGCGAGGGGGGACAGGCGCGAGCCCATCCCCCCTCATGCAAGCCGTCCGGACAGTTTAGATGCCGAACCCGCCGTCGTCGACGCCGCCGCCCTGGGGCTGCTGCGGGCGCGGGCGGTTCTGGTTGCTGCCGAACGTGTACGTCAGCGTGAACGAGGCGCTCTGGATGCTCGGGTCGAACTCCGTGTTGCGCAGGAAGACGCCGTCGTTGGTCTCGAACTCGAACTTCGCCAGCCCGAACGGGTCGTTGACGCGGGCGGAGAGCCGGAGCTGCTCGGTGAGCGTCTGGTTGACGCCGATGTTCGAGAACACGAACGCGCCGCGCCGGCCGTCGACCGTCTTCTGCGGGCCCCGGTAGAAGGCGAAGAGCTGGAGCTCCGTCCCCTCGCGGACCTTGAGCTGCAGGCTCGTCCGCGCGTCGTACGCGAGCGCCTTCGTGTCAGCCTCGCCGGGGTCCGGGTCCGTCGTCACCGACTGGTAGAGGCTCGTGCTGGCGAAGCCTCGGATGGCGCCGCCGAGGAACTGGCCGAAGAGCGTCAGGTCGGCGCCGTAGTTGCTCTCCGAGTCCAAGTTGCCGGGGCGGAAGACGCTCACGCCTGTCGTGGCGTCGGTGAACACACGCCGCGAGATGACGTCCGTCGTGCGGCGGTAGAACGGGGTCAGCGTCGCGAAGAACTTGTACTGGAGCGTGAGCTCGTACGAATCCGTGTACTCGGGCCGCAGATTGGGTGTGCCGACGCGGACGAAGGTCGTGTCCGAGAGGTCGGGGAAGGGGTTGAGGAAGAACGTCCGCGGGCGCTCGATGCGGCGCGAGTACGAGCCCTTGACGAGCGAGCCGGGCTCGAAGGCGTAGGTCACGAAGGCGCTCGGGAACAAGCTCGTGTAGTCCTGCTCGGTGTCGGTCAGGTCGAGGCCCTCGCTGTAGATCTCCGGCACCTCGGTCGACAGGTTGAACGCGCGCCGGGCGTACTCGGCGCGGACGCCGGCCTGGAGCTGGAGGTTGCCGAAGCCGCGCGCGCCCTGGAGGTAGACCGCCGCGATCTGGCGGTCGTAGTCGAAGGCGTTGGTCTGGTTCGGGTCGACGACGAGGTCGCCCATCGTCGTGCCTGTCTCGACCTGGCTGTCGCTGGCGACCCACTCGGAGCTGAGCTTGGTGCCGACCTCGAGCTTGCCCTCGCCGAGCGGCTGGGTGTAGTCGACCTGGAACGAGGCCTCGTCGTTCGTCTGGTCCTGGAGCTGCGACTGGAGGCCCGTTACCAGGCCGGTGTTGAAGTCGGTGAAGAGGCCGAGCCCGTCGGTACCGTTGTGCGTGTAGCGCGTCTCGACGGCGAGCTCGTGGCCGCCCTGGGTGCCGCCGCCGCCGCGCGGGCCGCCGAAGCCACCCCGGAAGCCGCCTCGACCGCCCGAGGTGCCGCCAGCTGCGCCCTGGCCGCCGCCCGCCGCCTGGAACTGCTTGCGGAAGACGAGCGCGAGGTCGCCGTTCATGCCGTCGCCGTCGTTGTCGGTCGACCGCTCGGACAGGATCAGCATGTCGTCGACGGTCCGCGTAAAGTCGGTGAGCCCGGTCGAGCCGTTTGAGCGGATGCCCAACGAGCCCTCGGCGGAGAGCGTCGTGCCCTCGGAGAGCGTGTACGTGGCCGAGCCGTTGAAAAAGTTGGACAGGTCCTCGTTGTCATTGAGCCCGAGCTGGCTGAGGACCGGGGTCCCGTTGACGAACCGCTGCGACGACGTGATGGACACGCCGCGCTCGCCGTAGCGCAGGCCGTACTGGCCGTTGAGGTCCCAGTCGCCGCTCTGGTAGCTGAGGTTGGCGCCCGCATTCCCGCTCACCTCGGTCCCGGCCCCGAGCGTGAAGCCGCCGGAGAGTCCGCGGTTGGTGCCCTCGGCGAGCACGATGTTGACGATCCCGCTCATGCCGTCGGGCTCGTACTTCGCGCTCGGGTTCGGGATCACCTCGACGCGCTCGATCTTGTCGGCCGGGATCTGGCGCAGGAGGGCCGCGAGGAAGGCCCCGCGCACCGGCGTCGGCCGCCCGTTGATCTGGATGACGACGTTCTGGTTGCCGCGCAGCGAGATGTTGCCGTCGGTGTCGACCTCCAGCGAGGGCAGCGTCTGCAGCGTTTCGAGCGCGCTCCCGCCCGCCGTCACGGCCTGCTCCTGGACGTTGTAGACCGTCCGGTCGGCCTGCTGCTCGACGAAGTCGCGCCGGGCGGTCACCTCGGCCTCGTCGAGCACGGCGGCGTCCTCCGTCAGCCGGATCTCGCCGAGCGCGGCCGGCGCGCCGACGGCGACCGTGAACGTCTCGATCTGGGCCGTCTCGTAGCCGATAAAGCTGACGCGCGCCGTGTACGCGCCCGGCCGGACCGGGTCGATCGTGACGGTGCCGTCGACGTCGGCCGCGCCGCCGGTCGCGAACGACGTGTCGCGGGCGGTGTACAGCGCCAGCGTGGCCGACGGGAGGGGCGTGCCGGTCGCGGCGTCGACGATGGTGGCGGTGACGGCGCCCTGGGGCTGGCCGCCCTGGGCGAAGGCGGGGGCCGCCAGCAGCAGGGCGACGAGCGGGAGGAACGAACGGAGAGACATGGCCGGGGGGAACGTGGAAGGGCCTCCGACGCGGCGCGCGTCGTGGAGTTGTCGCAGAGTGGCGTCAACCCTGTGAAGTCGGGGTGGACGCCGGAAGCCGTGCCCTACGGGCGCGCCGGGCCGCGGTTGCGCGGCGAACGGCCGTCGGGGCCGCCCTCATATTTCTCTGGGCCGTCGCGAGCCAGTCCGCCGGCGGCCGGCGGCCCCGGGCCCCGCCGAGCCACTAGCTTGCGGCATGTCGCCCCCCCGCCTCGCGGCGCTCGCCGCCCTCGTCGGCCTGTCCGGCTGCGTCCCGTACGCCGTCGGCGCCCCGCCCGACACCGTCGCGCCTCAAGAGGTCCGGCCGTCGGTCGTGCTCCAGGTGGCCTCCGCCCGCCGCGACTTGCAGGCCGACGACGAGCCCGGCGGCGCCGCGCTCGCGGTCGGCAACGAGGCCCGGCTCGGGCTCGACGAGCGGTCCGACGTGGGCGTCCGCTTGGTCGGGCTGGGCAGCCTGACGGCGACGTACAAGCGCAAGGTGGCCGGGCCGCTCGGCTCCGAGGAGGGCGTCGCGGTCCTCGTCGGGGCGGGCGTGATCGGCTCGCGCCACCTGCACGCCGAGGCGACCGTCGTGGCCTCGCCCGGCCCGCTCGCGGTCGCGCCCCAGGTCGTGCCCTACGGCGGCGTCCGGCTCCAGGACCTGACGCCGTTCGCGGGCGACGCGCTCGCGACGGCGCCTGCGCTCGGCTTGTTTTTCGGCGCGCGCATCGGGTGGCCGGACCTCGCGGTCGCCCCCGAGCTGGGCCTCTTCTACAGCCCGTCGCCGCTGGCGGGCGACGGCGAGGTGGTCGTCGTGCCGTCGGTGACGCTCCACGGCGACCGGATCCGTAAGGCGCTCGGGCTCTAGGCGCGGAATCGTGGGATCGGGAGCGCTTCCGGGGCGCTCGGCCCGGATCGAGGCCCCGGCACCGGCCTAGCTTGCGGCCCGCCTCCGCCGATCCCGTGACCCTCGACACGCTCCGCCCGTTCCTCGACGCCCGCATCCTGCTCCTCGACGGGGGCATGGGCACGATGATCCAGGCCGCCGGGGTCACCGAGGCCGACCTGCGCGGCGACCGCTTTGCCGACTGGCCCGAATCGCTGGCGGGCGCCAACGACTTGCTCGTCCTCACCCAGCCCGACCTGGTCCGCGGCGTCCACGCGAGCTATTTCGCGGCGGGCGCGGACCTCGCGACGACGAACACGTTCAACGCGCAGGCGGTCTCGCTCGCGGACTACGGGCTGTCCGACTTGGCGTACGAGCTCAACGTCGCCGCCGCCCGCCTCGCGCGCGCCGCGGCCGACGACGCGAGCACTGCCGACCGGCCGCGCTTGGTGGCCGGCTCCATCGGCCCGATGAACCGGACGCTGTCGCTGTCGCCGGACGTGGAGGACCCCGGCGCGCGCGCGGTCACCTTCGACCAGGTCAAAGCGGCCTACGCCGAGCAGATCCGCGGGCTCGTCGACGGCGGCGCGGACGTGCTCCTCGTCGAGACCATCTTCGACACGCTCAACGCCAAGGCGGCCGTCGTGGCCTTGCGCGAGCACCGCCGCCAGCACAGGAGCCTGCCCCCGGTGATGCTCTCCGGGACGGTCGTCGACCAGAGCGGGCGGACCCTCGTCGGGCAGACCGTCGAGGCGTTCTACCACTCGCTCGCGCACGCGCCGAACCTGCTGTCGGTGGGCCTCAACTGCGCGCTGGGAAGTGCCCAGATGCGCCCGCACCTCGCCGCGCTGGCGGCGGCCGTGCCCGTCTACACCAGCCTGTACCCGAACGCCGGGCTGCCCAACGAGCTCGGCGGCTATGACGAGGGGCCCGCGTTCATGGCGCAGCAGGCCCGCGACTACGCCGAGGAGGGGTGGCTCAACCTGGTCGGCGGGTGCTGCGGGACGACGCCCGCCCACATCGAGGCCATCGCCGGGGCGGTCGAGGGGCTCGCACCGCGCGTCCCGGCCTCGCCGGTCCGGACGTTCCGCGCGGCCGGGCTGGAGACGCTGGCGATCCGGCCCGACACGAACCTCGTCAACATCGGGGAGCGGACGAACGTGACGGGCTCGAAGCGATTCGAGCGGCTCATCCAGGCCGGGGACTACGACGAGGCCCTGTCGGTCGCCGCGCAGCAGGTCGAGGCCGGCGCGCAGATGATCGACGTGAACATGGACGAGGGGATGCTTGACGGTCCGGCGGCCATGGAGCGGTTCCTCCTGCTGGCGATGGCCGAGCCCGACATTGCGCGCGTCCCCGTCGTCGTCGACTCGTCCTCGTGGGCGACCATCGAGGCCGGCCTGAAGTGCATTCCGGGCAAGCCGGTCGTCAACTCGATCTCGCTCAAGGAAGGAGAGGCCAGCTTCCGCCAGCAGGCCGAGCGGGCCCGCGACTACGGCGCCGCCGTCATCGTGATGGCCTTCGACGAGGACGGGCAGGCCGACACCGTCGAGCGCCGCATCGCCGTGTGCGAGCGCGCGTATCGGATGCTGGTCGACGAGGTCGGCGTCCCGCCCGAGGACATCGTCTTCGACCCCAACGTGTTCGCCGTCGCGACCGGCTTGGAAGAACACCGCCGCTACGCGCTCGACTTTCTCGAGGCCACGCGCTGGATCAAGGCGACCCTCCCGCACGCGCGCGTCTCGGGCGGGATTTCGAACCTCAGCTTCTCGTTCCGCGGGAATGAGCCGGTCCGCGAGGCGATGCACTCGGCGTTCCTGTACCACGCCGTCCAGGCAGGGCTCGACATGGGCATCGTCAACGCCGGGCAGCTCGCGGTGTACGACGACCTCGACCCGGCGCTGCTGCAAGCCGTCGAGGACGTGCTGTTCGACCGCCGCGACGACGCGACCGAGCGGCTCGTCGCCCTCGCGGAGAGCTACCGCGCGCCGGACGCCGCGCAAGAGGCCAAGGCGGCGGCGTGGCGCGACGCGCCCGTCGAGGAGCGGCTGGCGTACGCGCTCGTCAAGGGCATCACCGAGTTCGTGGACGCCGACACGGAGGAGGCGCGGCTGACGTACGACCGACCCCTCGAGGTGATCGAGGGGCCGCTGATGGACGGGATGAACCGGGTCGGCGACCTGTTCGGGGCGGGCAAGATGTTCTTGCCCCAGGTCGTGAAGTCGGCCCGGGTGATGAAGCGGGCCGTCGCGCACCTGACGCCGTTTATCGAGGCCGAGCAGGTCGAGGCCGTCGCCCGGACGAAGGTGCTGATGGCGACCGTCAAGGGCGACGTGCACGACATCGGCAAGAACATCGTCGGCGTCGTGCTGGGCTGCAACGGCTACGACGTGATCGACCTCGGGGTGATGGTCCCGTCGCAGACGATCGTGGACGCCATCCGCGAGCACGACGTGGACGTGGTCGGGCTGTCCGGCCTCATCACGCCGTCGCTCGACGAGATGGTGGCCGTCGCCAAGGAGATGGAGCGGGCCGGGATCCGGCTGCCGCTGTTGATCGGCGGGGCGACGACGTCGAAGCTGCACACGGCCGTCAAGGTGGCCCCGCACTACTCGGCCCCGGCCGTCCACGTGCTCGACGCCTCGAAGTCGGTCCCGACCGTCTCGGCACTCGTCGGTGACAGCCGCGACGCCTTTGCCGAGGGCGTCACCGACGAGTACGCCGCCGTCCGCGAGCGCTACGCGGCGCGCCAGCGGGCGCAGACCATCCTGCCGCTGGCGGATGCCCGCGCCAACGCCCAGGCGCTGGCGTTCGACGACCTCCCCGTGCCCCGCACGCTCGGCGTCACCCCGGACACGGCGACCGTCGCGGATCTCCGCCCGTGGATCGACTGGGGCCCCTTTTTCGCCGCCTGGGAGCTGCGCGGCGCCTACCCCGCCATCTTCGACGACCCGGACAAGGGCGAGCCCGCCCGCAAGCTGTTCCAAGAGGCCAACGAGTTGCTCGACGAGATCGAGGCCGACGCCCTCTTTACGCCCCGCGCCGTCTTCGGCCTGTTCCCCGCCCGCCGCGACGGCGACGACCTCGTGCTCGACGCCGACGGCGAGGTGCGGCTCCACACCCTGCGCCAGCAGACCGCCAAGACGCCCGGCAAGCCCAACCGCGCGCTCGCCGATTTGGTCGCCCCCGCCGACGACCATCTCGGGGCCTTCGTCGTCACCATCCACGGCGCCGAGGCCGTCGCGCAAGCGGGCCGCGACGCGGGCGACGACTACCGCGCGATCCTGGCCCAGTCGCTGGCGGACCGCCTCGCAGAGGCCTACGCCGAGCGCCTGCACGCGACTGTGCGCCGCGACGCCTGGGGCTACGCGCCCGACGAGAATCTGTCGACCGACGACCTCATCCGTGAGCGCTACCGCGGCATTCGCCCCGCGCCTGGCTACCCCGCCCAGCCCGACCACACCGAGAAGGTCACGATTTTCGACCTCCTGAACGCCCGCGAGCACACCGGCGCCGGGCTGACGGAGCACCTCGCGATGACCCCGCCCGCGACGGTCTGCGGCGTCTACTTCGCCCATCCCGACGCGGCGTACTTCAATGTCGGCGTGCTCGGCCGCGATCAGGTCGCCGACTACGCGGCCCGCAAGGGGATGCCGCTGGCGGAGGCCGAGCGATGGCTCGGGCCGGTGCTGGCGTACGAACCCGAGGCCGAGTCCTTGCGTACGGAGCGCATCACACCTGCCGCCTAGCGCCATGACCGTCGTGATCGCCGTCTTCGCCGCCTGGCTCGTCGTCGGGGTCGTGCTCAGCGCCCGGTGGGGCGCCCGCGCGGCCGGGCCGTCGGGATCGGGCCGCCTGGCGGGCGCGGTCGCCGGGGCGTTCGTGGCGCTCCCGCCCGAGATCAGCTGGTCCATTGTGGCCGCTGCCGCCGTCCTCTCGTGGACCGCCCTGTGACCCCCGTCAGCCTCGCCAACGCCTTCCGCAGCTTCGACGCCACGTGGACGCCCCACGTCGCCGCCGAGCTCAATGGCCAGCACGTCAAGCTGGCGAAGCTGGAGGGCGCGTTTGTGTGGCACGACCACGCCGACGAGGACGAGCTGTTCTGGGTGGTCAGCGGGCGGCTCCGCATCGAACTCCGCGGCCGCGCGCCGGTCGAACTGGGGCCGGGCGAGTTCGTCGTCGTCCCGCGCGGCGTCGCGCACCGGCCCGTCGCCCTCCCGACCGCCGAGGTGGTCCTCTTCGAGCCGGCGTCGACGGCGCACACGGGAGATGTGGAGACGGACCGGACCGTGCACGACCTCCCGCGGCTGTAGGCATCCCGACAGATGGGGGTGGATGAGGCACCCCTGTCTACCTGTCCCATCGGTAACGGTCGTGGCAAATATCTGCGCAAAGAGGTCGCAATCCGTCTTGGGAAGACCCTGTGCCCCGAGTGTCTGCAGGAGGTTTGGGCACCCGGAAGGATGGGAAATGCGCCGTTCCGATCCGTGCTAGGGTTCAGTACCGGGCTCTTGGAGCCGATACACGGGTTCGCCCCGCCCCGTCATGCGCCTCCTCGCCTTCAGCCTCTCCCTCGCTACGCTCGGCAGCGCCTCGTTCTGGGCGCTGACCGCCGGGCCGCTGGCGCCGACGGCGGAGCACCCGGTCGAGGCCTTGCAGCCCGTCGCCGCCGCCGACGGGTGGTCGAGCGACACGACAGCTCCCGGGGGCCCCTCGCCGTCCCCCGTTGCACCGCCTCGGACCATCCGCCCGCGCGTCTCGACCCGCACCTACGCCGTCACCGGTACGACCGAACGCGAGGTGCTCCGCTCGCTCCTCGATGCAGGCCCACGCGACGGCGACGACATCTTCTTCGGCCTGACCCAGACAGAGCTCGACGTCCGTTACGAGCCGACGGCGATCTCGGGCGGCTGCGTCATCAGAGACACCGAGGTCGACCTCGACATCGTGATCACGCTCCCCGAGTGGCTCCCGGCGACCGACCTCGCGCTGGACCTCCAGAGCGACTGGCGCCGCTTCCGCCGCGCACTCGAAGCGCACGAGGACCGGCACCGCGCGATCGCCGTCGAGGGCGCCGAACGCGCCTTCGATGCCGTCGCCGAGCTGTACCGGCCGTCCTGTGAAGAGGCCGACTCCGAGGCCCGCCGTCGGCTCGAAGTGCTGGGCGTCGAGATCAAAGCCGAGCACCGGCGGTTCGACCAGGAGACGGGCCACGGCAAGACCGACGGGGCGGTGTGGCCGGTTCAGAAGAGGACGCGCTGAGGCGGCGGACGAGCGACTGGAGGACTGGGCGCCCACCACATCCTGAGGGCTCGTCCCCTCAGCGTCTCAGTCGAACGCCGAGAAGTCCGGGGCGCGCTTCTCGAAGAAGGCCGAGAACGCCTCGGCCGCCTCGGGCGAGCCGAGCCGTTCCACGAACAGGGCGCCCTCCCGGGCGATCGCGTCCCCGACCACGTCGGCGGTGTCGTGGCGGAGCAGGGCCTTCGTCATCCGCACCGCCGCCGGCGGCTTCGCCGCCAGCACGGCCGCCCGCTCCAGCGCGACGGCCTCCGGGTCGTCGACGACCGCGTTCAGCAGTCCGACCTCATACGCGGTCTCGGCCGAGAACCTTTCTCCGAAGAGCAGGAGCTCCGCCGCGCGGACCTGGCCCGCCAGCCGGGGGAGCAGCACGCTCGACGCGGCCTCGGGGACCAGCCCGAGGTCGACGAACGGCATCTTGAAGACGGCGTCGGGCGCGGCGTAGGCGAGGTCGCAGTGGAGCAGCGCCGTCGTGCCGATGCCAATCGCCGGGCCGGCGACCGCCGCGAGGATCGGCTTGGGGAAACCCACCAACGCCTTCAGGAATCGGAAGACCGGACTGTCGGGCCCCGTCGGCGGGTCCATCATGAAGTCGCCCAGGTCGTTGCCGCCCGTAAAGACGCCGTCGCGGCCGCTGAGCACGACGGCGCGGACACTCGCGTCGGTGACGGCGTCCGTGAGCGCGTCCGCGAGCGCGGCGTACATCGCGCGCGTCAAGGCGTTCTTCTTGGCGGGCCGGTCGAGGACGAGGTGGAGGACGGCGCCGTGGCGGTGGGCGGCGACGTGGGTTTCGTCGGACATCGGGGCGGGGGAGGGGAGCGGCGAAGCTAACCGGGGCGGGCGGGCCGCCCGGGGCGGGGCGGGATCGGAACAGAAGAAGCAGGGAGGAGAAGGGGCTCCGGTCCAATCGCTACGCGTCCGTCACGTCCACTCTCCTCGCCCCGTCTGTTCCTCTTCTCTCCGTGGAGTCGTGCACCCACGCCCCAGGCCTCCGCCAGCGCGCCCCTGTATCTTTCCCGACCCCAGCCGCCAAGCCCATGTCCCTCGCCCTCACCGCCGCCTCCGCCGCCTCCGTCGACCGCCTGCGCGCGGCCGACGCCCCGCTCGCGCTTCAGGCCGCGCTCGTCGTCGGCACGGCGCTGCTGACGGCGCTGTTCGCCCAGTTCGAGGTGCGGATCTACCTCTGGGAGGTCCCGCTGACGCTGCAGACGGTCGCCGTCTACGGCGCCGGGCTGTTTTTGGGCTCGCGCAACGGCGCGCTCGCCATGCTCCTCTACCTGGCGCTCGGGCTGGTATTGCCGGTCTTCGCGGGCGGCGCGAGTGGGCTGGCGCACTTGATGGGTGCGTCGGCCGGCTACCTCGTCGCGTTCCCGCTCGTCGCCGCCATCGGCGGGGCCGTTACGCGCCAGCGGCGCGGGTTTGGGCGCTCGCTGCTGGCGCTCGCGGGCTGCTCGGTCGCGCTGTTCACGTGCGGCGTGCTCGGGCTGTGGCTGGCGACCGACTTGTCGGCGACGGAGGCCGCCGTGAACGGCTGGCTCCGGTTCGTCCCGTGGGACCTGACCAAGATCGCGCTCGTGGGCTCGCTGTACGCGATTGCGCGGCGCGCGACGACCTAGCGCGCACTCTCGTCGATTCTCGACGCCCGTCCGGCACGTCCGGGCGGGCGTCGTCCGTTCGCGCCCACCCCGTTACCCGGCCGGCCGCTCGCGCGGCTCGCCAGGTGCTCACGATCCCCCCCGACCCATGCCCCTCCGCCTCTCCCTTCTGGCCCTCGCCGCCGTCGTCCTCTTGGGCGCCTGCGACTCCGACCCGTACTACGAGGACACCTCGCTGCGCGTCTTTGTCACCGACTTTCACTTCGACGCCGACGACTACGACGTCAGCTCGGACTTCTTTACGGCCACCTTTGACGCCCGCGAGGCGATCGTTGACCGAGGCGACCTCGATGACGCGCTCGCCACGGCCGGCGACGGGGCCCTCGTGATGCTCTACATCGACTTCGAACTGGTCTCGCCCCTCGAAGGTGCGTCGGGCAACCGGACCTACTCTGCGCTCCCGCTGTCGCGATCGTTCCGTGAGGTCGTCATCAACGACCAGGATGGCTCCGGCAACTCGACGGTGTCCGTCGTCGGGCTGACGGCGTCCTACGAGTACTCGTTCGACAATCAGGACCTTTACTTCGACATCGTCTCGTCGGAGCCGTCCAGCGACTTCGCAGACAGCCCCCGTGGCCTCTTCGACTTCCTCAAGCCTCAGCGCCTCCCGGGCGAGTCGAGCGACATCGACCTCCGCCTCGTGGTGATCCCGCAGGACCTGTACTACGCGAACGCGCAGGCCGGCGCCCGGATCGACCTGCGCGACTACGCCGCCGTCAAGGCCGCGTACAACCTGCCGGACTGAGCAAGGCTGAGGGGTGGGGCGGGAGGCATCGGATGTCCCGTGCCCCATCCCTCTTGCCCTCTAAAACTCGTTCTCGGCCTTCCACAGCGTGGCCCGCTGGACGAACTCGTTGGTCGTCTTGAGGCCCAGCTTCTGCTTGATGTGGACGCGGTGCGTCTCGACCGTCTTGGGCGAGAGCATCATCGTGTCGGCCACCTGCGCGGTCGTCATGCCGGAGCCGAAGTGGCGGAAGACCTCGAGCTCGCGGTCGGTCAGGTCGGCTACGGTCGACTCGGTCGGCGTGGTCGTGGAGAGGTAGCTCCCGACGACGCGGTCGCGGACGGCGTCGGACAGGTGGAGGCGCCCGTCGAGGACGGTCCGGATGGCGTCGAGCAACGTATCCGACGCCTCCTGCTTGGCGACGTAGCCGCGAGCGCCCGCGCGGACGGCGCGCTCGGCGTAGACGCGCTCGGCGTAGGCCGAGAGCGCGAGCACGTGGAGGTCGGGGTACATCGACCGGAGCTGCTTGGTGAGCTCGATGCCGTCGGACCCGTCGATCGAGATGTCGACGAGCGCGAGGTCCGGCTTGCTCAGCGCGATCCCGTCGAGCGCGTCGGGGCCCGAGCCGGCCTCGCCGACGACCTCGAGGTCGCCCGAGGACCGGATGAGCGCGCGGATGCCGTCCCGGGTGATCGGGTGGTCTTCGACGATAAAGATGCGGTGGGCCATTCGACGGGGAGGGCGGGACGCCAAACATAGCCCAGAAGCGGGGAGCGCTCCATATCTCGGACACACTCATCGGAGGCACGGGTGGAACGCTGCGGCCCGTTCTCCGTGGGAGCCCGGCGGCCGGCCGGCCGCCCCTTCTCCCGATCCCATGCGCTTCCGCTACGCCGACTGGAACGAGGACCGCCACGGGTCCCCGAAGTCCACGTTCGACACCCTGTTCGACCTCTTCCAGCAGCTCTTGCTCCACACCGGCGGCGACGCCGACGAGGCGCTCCGCTGGCTGACCGCCATCGACAAGGAGTACGGCGTCACCGACGAGGGCATGGGCCTCGGCGACTTTATCGAGGCGCTCAAGGACCAGGGCTACATCGACCGCGACGACGAGACGGGCGTGGTCTCGATCACCGCCAAGGCCGAGCGCGGGCTGCGCGAGCGGTCGCTCGAAGAGATCTTTTCCCAGCTCCGCAAGGCGGGTCGCGGCGACCACAAAACGCCGTTCTCGGGCGCCGGCTCGGAGCGCCAGCCGGAGACGCGGCCCTTCCACTTTGGCGACGACGTCCACGACCTCGACGTCACGGGCACGTTGCAGAACGCCTTCAAGCGCGGCGGCATCGGCGAGTTCTCGCTCTCAGAGGACGACTTCCAGGTGTTCGAGACCGATCACCACACGTCGGTCGCGACGGTCCTGATGATCGACCTCAGCCACTCGATGGTGCTCTACGGCGAGGACCGGATCACGCCCGCCCGGAAGACGGCGCTGGCGCTGGCGGAGCTCATCACGACGCGGTACCCCAAGGACACGCTCGACATCGTGGCGTTCGGCAACGAGGCGTGGGAGGTCGAGATGAAGGACCTCCCGTACCTCCAAGTGGGCCCGTTCCACACCAACACGCGGGCCGGGCTCGAGCGCGCGCGCGACATCCTGCGGCGGCGCAAGAACCGCAACAAGCAGATCTTTATGATCACCGACGGCAAGCCATCGTGTCACTTCGTGAACGGACGGATGTACCGCAACGCCTACGGGCTCGACCGCCAGATCGTCAACAAGGTGCTCGACGAGGCGGCCATCTGCCGCCGCGAGGGGATCACCATCTCGACGTTCATGATCGCGCGCGACCCGTATCTCCAGGACTTCGTCCGCGAGCTGACGGAGGTCAACCACGGCCGCGCCTACTACGCGGGGCTCGACGAGCTGGGTGGGTTCCTCTTCGAGGACTACGCCCGCAACCGCCGCAAGCGGATGCGGTAGCGGTGGCTCCGGGACCTCCGGAGACACCCCGAGGCGGGGAGAGGACCTGACGTTCTGGCTCGAACCAACCCACCCTGTCATCCTGAGCCTGCGAAGGATCTCAACGCGAGCCCCCGAGCCCAGACATCCGGTCCCGATAGCCCGACACGCTGGCGTCGACATCCTTCGCGTTCGCTCAGGATGACAATTGGTAGGCGGCGCTAGCGGGGACCGGCGGGGAGGGTCTCCGACAGGTAGCGCGTCAGCAGCTCGTAGAGGTGCCGTGTCGTACCGGAGCCTTCGTAGATACCGTGCGAGCGGTTGGGGTAGGCCATCATCGTAAACGGCTTGTTGAGCTCGATCAACCGGTTGATCAGCCGCTCCGTGCCCTGGTAGTGGACGTTGTCGTCGCCCGTGCCGTGGACGATCAGCAGGTCGCCTTCCAGGCCCTCGGCGTGGGTGATGGGCGAGCCCGCGTCGTAGCCCGCCGCGTTGTCTTGCGGGAGCCCCATGTAGCGCTCCTGGTAGATGGTGTCGTAGAGCCGCTGGTCCGGGACCGGCGCGACGGCCATGCCCATCGAAAAGACGTCCGGGTACTTGAACAGGCTGTTGAGCGTCTGCGAGCCGCCGCCGCTCCAGCCCCAGATGCCGATCCGGTCGGCGTCGACGTAGGCGTAGGTCTCGGCCAGGGCGCGCGCGGCGGCGGCCATGTCGGCCGAGGCGTGGACGCCGATCTGGCCGTAGACCACCTTCCGCCAGTCGCGGCCCCGGGGCGACGGCGTCCCGCGCGGGTCGGCGCTGGCGACGATGTAGCCCTGCTGCGTCAGGAACAGGTGCCACAGGTAGGTGCCCCCGCCCCAGCTGTCGTTGACCGTGAGCCCCCACGGCTCGCCGTAGACGTGCATCAGCACGGGGTACTGGCGCGACTCGTCGAAGTCGGGCGGCAGCATGAGGTAGGCGTCGAGCGGCGTGCCGTCCTCGGCCGGGAGCGTCGTGAAAAAGGCCCGGCCACGGTCCAGCGCCTCGACCGTCGCGCGCAGGTCGTCGTTGGCGGCCAGCACGCGGACAGTCTCGTGGCCGGGTAGGCGCACGATCTCGGTCCGCGACGGGTCGCCAAACCGGCTCCACGTGTGGACGGCGAACCCGGCGCCCGGCGCCAGCCGGTAGCTGTGCGTGCCGGGCTGGTCGGCGGGGGTGAGCGACTCCGTCGCCGAGCCGTCCAGTCGCGAGCGGAAGAGGGCGCGGCCTAGCGTCGAGCCCTCGGGCGCGCCGCTGTAGTAGACCCACCCGCCGTCGGTGTCGATCTCCAAGACCGACAGCACGTCGTGCCCGGCGGGTGTGATCGGCGTCAGCGACGACCCATCCCGGCTGGCGACGTAGACGCGCTTCCATCCGTCGCGGTCGCTGATCCAGGTAAAGCGGGCGCCGTCGTCGAACCACACCAAGTCGCTGACGGCGTCGGTCCACGCGTCGTCGGTCTCGACGAGGATGGGCGCGGCCTCCATCGTGCGGACGTCCGCCAGCAGGACCTCGTTGCGCTGCTGGAGCCGGTCGAGGTGCTGGATCACCAAGGCATCGGAGCCCGCGGCCCACTCCATCCGCGCCGGGTAGTGGTTGCGCTCGTCGTCGGAGAGCCGGAACCAGCGCGTCGGGCCGCCCGCCGCGAGCACGACGCCGATCCGGGCCGCGCTGTTCGTGGTCCCCGCCTTCGGGTACTGCACGGGGATGGTGTAGCTGTACAGCGAGTCCGTGTTGTTGATCATCAGGAAGTCGCGGATGCCGCTCGCGTCGAGCTGCCAGTACGCGATGTGGCGGCCGTCGGGGCTCCACCGGAACCCGTCCCGCAGGCCGAACTCCTCCTCGTAGACCCAGTCGAAGGTGCCGTTGATGGTCGTCTCGGAGCCGTTCGTGGTGAGCGGCGTGATGGCGCCTGTCGCCACGTCCTCCACGTAGAGATCGTGCTCGCTGACGTAGGCCACGCGCGTGCCGTCGGGACTGAACTTGGCGAACATCAGCGACGACTCGGGCGCGTCGCCGCCGAGCTGGCGGGGCGGGCCGCCGTCGAGGTCGAGCACCCAGTAGTCGCCGCGCGTGTTGGCGCGCCAGACGCGCTGCGAGTTGGTGTACAGCAGCACGCGCCGCTCGTCCTCGCTCCACGTCACCGACTCGACCGGCAGGGGCTCGTCCCAGCCCTCGGGGACCATGCGCGACGCCGGCACCAGCACCTCGCGCGCCTCGGTCTCCACGCCGACGCGGACCAGGTCGCGGCCTCCGTCGGACGCGGCCTCGAAGCGCGTTAGCGACGTGCCGTCGGCCCAGCGGATGGCGCCCGCACTCTCGCCCCGGAAGTCGGACGAGGCGAACAAGCGCTCCAGTGACAGCTGGCTGGCGTCAGTCTGCGCGGCGAGCGGGGCGACGAGCAGCAGCCCGGCGACGAGGAGGGAGAGGCGTCTGTACATCGGCCACGGCGGGGAGGGGCGCTCAACATAGAGGCGACGACCGTCGACGCCGCCAGCCGTGCCTCGGCCAGCGGTGGGGGTTAGTCCGATCGCACCAGAGGCCGGGGATCCGGCGCGATCTACACTGGCGCTTCCGTCTCCCCGCCCCGATGCGCCGCCTGTCGCTGCTCGCCCTCCTGCTCGCGCTCGCCGCCTGCGACGTCAACCCGTTCGACGAGTCGCAGCAGCCGACCGTCCGCGTCGACGTGACCGGCGAGGCGCCCGTGTTTTCGTGGCTGCCTGCCGGGGCCCAGAGCCTCCGCGTGTACGAGGGCGCGAACACGGGCGACGCGGGGTCGGACGTGATGGTGTGGGGCGTCTCGGCCGTGGACGGCGCCAACGGCTTGCGTGGTCCGGTGACCTACAGCGTGGTGCCGAGTGGGGGCGAGCTCTACATCCCGGCCCGGCCCCTGGTGGCGGGGCAGCCGTACACCGTCGTCGTCCGCCGCGACGACCCACGCGGGACCGGCGACGGGTTCACGAACACGCGCAACGAGTACGCCGATGCCGAGACGTTCATCCCGTAGCGCGAGCCGCTCGCGAGCCCGGCCCGGTCCCCCTTTTCCCGATCCCCATGCGTGCCCTCCTTCTGCTCCTGCTGATCCCAGCCGCGACCGCTCAGTCCGCGCCCGACGACGTGTGGCTCTCCGTCACCGCCGGCCCCCTGCTGGCGTCGGATTCGGATGACTTCGCCGTCGCCTCGCTCGGGCTCCAAGTGGCCCGTGGCCCGTGGACGGCGCGCGTGGCGTACGCCGAGTCGGCCGGGTACAGCATCGACTTCAGCAGCGCATTTTCGCGCGCCGAGGGCGCCTCCGCGAGCTCACCGGCCGACGCCGTGCTGGCGCACCGCGCCCTCGCGCTGGCGGCCGGACCGCGCTGGGGGCGGGGGCCGACGACGGTGGCGCTCACCGGTGGCCCCGTGCTGAGTTGGGGCGACCGCGTCGAGGGCGGATCGTTCTCGGGCGTCGGCGCCGGGCTGGCGGGACAGGCGCAGCTCCAACTCGGCGGCGCCGTGTGGCTGGGCGCCGAGGTGTCGGGCGTGGCCGCGCCGGTCGGCTCGTTCGCCGTCGTCGGCGGGACGCTGCGGGTCGACTTGGTCCGCGCCCCGCGCTAGCCGCTGCTCGCGTATGCAGGAGGGGTGGCCGGTTAGTCTTGGGTTCCGGTCGATCCCCAGATGATGGCGGGCTGGACGCCGTACGGCCGGGCCTCCTCGTTCTGCGGGAGCGGCAGGGCGCGCGCGTCGAAGGCCATCTGGGGCGCGAAGTTGGCGATCCCGACCGTCCCACCGTCCGTGTTGACGCCGAACATCCGGCGGACGTCGTTCATGAGCGTGGGCTGGGCCGAGACGCCGCTGCTGGCGCCGGCCTGAAGCGGGGCGAAGGCGACGGGGATATGCGGATCGAAGGCCACATTCCCGTCCATGTCGCCGTCGAGGTCGTCCTCCACGTCGTACAGGTCGAGCACGCGGTAGACGGCGCCGGTCCCGAACTTGCCTGCGATCACGGCCGCCTCGGGCGCGCTCTCGCCCCACAACACCCCGTTGAGGAAAAAGAGGTTCTCGCGGAAGGCGAGGTCGCCCATCCGGTCCTGGGGCCAGTCGTGCTGGAAGACGCCGCCGGGGTTGTAGGCGAAGATGTTGCGCTCGAACACCATCTCGTCGAACGCGTCGCGGTGGTACAGCTTGATGGCCGACACGTCGGCCGCGTCCTTGTCCGGGCGGTACGGGAAGTTCAAGATGAACGAGTTGTGGCGGACGGTGAGGCGTCCGAACGGGGCGCCGATCCGCTGGCCGAATGTCTGGGTGTCGAACGCGCGGATGTTGTTGAGGAAAAAGTTGTTCTGCACGATCACCTCGCCCGACACGCCTCGGGGCGGCGACGCGCCCAGGCGGACGGACCCGACGGCCCCGTTGATAAAGACGTTGTCGGCGATGACGAGCCGCTGGACCTCGACGCCCGGCCCGCCGAACGACAGGATGGGGTAGTGGCGGGACTCGGCCTGCTTGAGGCTGTTCGTCTCCTCGTCATACGAGTTCGAGGGCGCGGCGTCCATGATCAGCCCGCTCACGACGAGCTCGCGCAGCGACGAGCGGTTCTCTAGCTGAAAGATGGCGCCGTCGCGGCCCCAGATGGTGGGGATGCGGACGTGGTAGACGAACGGCTGGCGGCCCGAGAAGTCGTCGGAGAAGCCCGCCAGCACCTTGAGCGTGCCCTAGGGATTCGTGATCTGGGGCACCTTCTGGACGCCCGCGCCGAACTCGCCGTCGTAGTCGCCGGCGGCCACGGCGACCGTGACGGTGCGCTCGCCGCCCTCGTTGAGCAGTTCGGCGGCTTGCTGGAGCGCGCGCCACAGCTTGCGCTGGGCAAACAGTGTCGAGCCGTTCTCGCGGCCCTGGGCAAAGTCGTAGGCGGGCGTCCCGCGCGGGGCCACCAGGATGAAGGCGTCGGCGGGCTGCGGGGCGGGGACCGCGGGGACGACGGTGAGCAGGGCCAGCAAGAGGGCGAGCATCGGGTGGGAAGGGGGGCTGCCCGTCCTTTCGCGAAGCGGGCGCCCGCAGGGTCACCCGGCCTCGGCTTGGACTCGCCGGCGAGGAAAACGCAGATTTCCCCGGGACCAGCGCGCAGCACGCGAGCAACCGTGATCTTCCCTCGTCTCCCGCCTCGTCCATGCTCCCCCGCGTCCTCGTCGTCACGTACTACTTCCCGCCCGCCGGCGGGCCGGGCGTGCAGCGGACGCTCAAGACGGTCCGCTACCTCCGCGAGACCGGCTTCGAGCCCATCGTGCTGACCGTCGAGGACGGCGCGTTCCCGGCGACCGACCCGGGGCTGGCGGCGGACATCCCGGAGGGCGTGCGCGTGGTGAGGACGCGGGCGCCGGACCCGCTGCGCCTCTATGGGCGGATGACGGGGAAGGGGGAGGTGCCGACCGGCGCCGTCTCCGCCAGCGGGTGGGCGGCGCGGCTGGCGCTGTGGGTCCGGGCCAACGTGTTCGTGCCCGACGCCCGCGTCGGGTGGGTGCCCTTCGCCAAGCTGGCCGGGCGCCGCGTGATCGGGCGGTCGCTGCGGATCGCCGAGCCGGTCGCCGCCGTCGTCACCTCGGGCCCGCCGCACTCGGTGCACCTCGTGGGGCGTCGGCTCCAGCGGATGGGCGTGCCGTGGGTGGCCGACTTCCGGGACCCGTGGACGGCCATCAACTTCTACGACGACCTACCGATGTCGGGCCCCGCGCGCCGCCTCGACGCCTGGCTGGAGCGGCGCGTGCTGCGCGGCGCCGACGCCGTCACGACGGTGAGCCCGACGTGGGCGCGGCACCTCGAGAACCGGGGCGGCATCCAGCGCGGCTCCGTGACGGTCGTCCACAACGGCGTGGACCATGCGGACCTGGACGCGGCGGACGACGTGGCCGTGCGCGACGACGCGTTCGTGCTGGCGCACGTCGGGAGCCTGTACGCGACGCGCGACCCCGGCGCTGTGTGGCAGGCGGTCCGCCGCTTGCGCGAGGCGGGCGAGATCGACCGGCTGGCGATCCGGCTGGTGGGCACGACGGACGCGGGCGTGCGCGAGGCGGCCGAGTCGACGGGCGCGCCGGTCGAGGCCGTGCCGTACGTGACGCACGCTCAAGCGATCCGCGAGCAGGCGCAGGCGGGAGCCCTCCTGCTCAGCATCGAGCCCTTCGCGGCCGACCGGGGCATGATCACGGGCAAGCTCTACGAGTACCTCGCGTCGGGCCGCCCCGTGCTCGGCGTCGGGCCCGCCGACGGCGACGCGGCGGCGCTGCTGGCGGAGACCGGCGGCGGGGCGATGTTCGCCCGCGACGACGTGGACGGGATCGCGGACGCGCTCCGCCAGCACTATGCGGCGTGGGCGGCGGGGGCACCGCGAGCGGGCGCCGAGTGGAGCGCCGTCGCGCCGTACACGCGGCTGGCGCAGACCGAGACGCTGGCGGGCGTCATCCGCGCGCTCAACCCAGACCGATGAGCCCGACGATCACGATCGCCGTCTGCACGCGCGACCGGGCCGAGATCCTGGGCCAGGCGCTGGCGGCGCTGCGGGCGGAGGTCGGCGGGGCGCCCGGCGTCGAGGTGCTGGTCGTCGACAACGGGTCGACAGACGGGACGGCGGTGTTGCTGGCGGAGTCCAACGTCCGGGCCGTGATGGAGCCGGTGCCGGGGCTGAGCGCGGCCCGCAACCGGGCCCTCGCGGAGACTGGGGCGGACTGGATCGTGTACCTCGACGACGACGCGTTCGTGTGGCCGGGGTGGCTGGCAGCGCTGCGCGGGGCGGTCGCGCGGGAGGGCGTGGTGCTGGCGGGCGGGCCCATCGAGCCCCGGTTTCCCGAGCCGCCGCCGGCGTGGTTCGACCCCGCGTCGGTGCGCCGCACGTTCGGGCCCGAGGGTCCACTGAGCGACTCGGCGGCGCGCCGGGGGTTCTCGGGCGGCAACCTGGCCGTCCGCCGCGACGCACTCGCGGCGGTCGGCGGGTTCGACCCGGCACTGGGGATGGTGGCCGGACGGTTGGGGCTGGGGGAGGAGACCGAGCTCGCGGGGCGGCTCTTCGACCGGTTCGGGAACGCGACCTGGCACGCGCCTGCGATGGGGGTCGACCACCTGGAGCCGGCGTGGAAGCAGCGGCCGGGCTACGTGGCGCGGCGCGCCTTCGTGAACGGCCGGCAGGCGTGGCGCTACGCGGACGGCGGGCGCGCGCGGCAGGCGGGGTTTAGCGCGCTCAAGGCGGGGAAGCAACTCGCCGAAGGGATGGCGCGGCTGGCGGGAGCCCTCGTGCAGCGCCGACGGCTGCACGGCGCGATCCGGGGGCTGGCGACGGGCGCGGGCGCGGCGGTGGGCGTGGTGCGAGCGCTGCGCGGGTAGCCCTCGGATCGCGCCAGCAGGGGGCATGGCCTCCGTTCGATCCTCTCCTCCCGGCCGGGAGGGGGCGACCGGCTTGCGCAAGCGGGTGGGCTAGCGCCGGCGGGGCGGGCGCGCCAACTCCGGGGCCGTCGCTCGTGCGGGGCGTCCACCCGCCGTTCTCCACTCTCGATCCTCCATCCGCCGGCACGGGCCCCGGTACCTTCGCGCCATGCCGACGCCCCCCCGCACCCTCCGTGTCGCTGTTACGAATGTGACGCTTGGAAACGGCGGCGACGCCGCGATCCTGTTCGGGCTGGAGCGCGCGTTGCGGGCCGCGCTGCCGCCCTTCGACATGGTGCTGCTGGAGACGCAGCCGTCGGTGGCGGCGCCCGCGTATCCGCAGTACGACGTGCGGGTCGGGTTCGCGAGCCTGGCGTTCCCTCAGATCGCGAAGGGGATCCCGGCGCGGGCGAAGCGGGCGGCGCGGTACCTCACCCGCAACCCGCGCCTGCGGCTGGCGGCGCGGGCGTGGCGGGCCGGGCAGCACGCACTGGCGCTCCGGCTGGCGGGGGCCGACGGCGCCGCCTCGTTCCGTGCGGTCGCCGAGGCGGACGTGGTGGTGAGCACGGGCGGGACGTACTTCGTGCCGGCGTACTGGCTCGGGCCGCGGCTGCTGGAGTTCGAGGTGCTGCACGCGATGGACCAGCCGTACGCGCTCTACACCCAGTCGGTGGGGCCCATCGGCGACGACATGCCTCGGCGGCGGCTGGGGGCCATCTTTGCGCGCGCCCGGACCGTCCTGCTGCGTGGCGAGCCGTCGCAGGCGGAGGTGCTGGCGCTGGCGCCCGGCGCCGCGACGCACGTCCGGGCGGACGCCGCGTTCGCGCTCGCCGAGGCCGACGTGCTGGCGGCGGCCCGCGAGCGGGCGTGGCCGGAGCGGCCGCAGGTGGCCATCTCCGTCCGCGACTGGCCGCACTTCCGCACCACGGACGCGGCCGAGGGGATGGACCGGTTCCGGCGATCGGTGGCGGCGCTGGCGACGCACCTGGTCCGCGAGCACGGCGCGAGCGTCACGTTCCTGTCGACCTGCCAGGGCCGCCCCGGCTACCGCTTCGACGACTCGGCGGTCGGGCTGGAGATCCGCGCGCTCGTCCCGGAGGAGGCGCGCGCGTCGGTGACGGTCGACCGCGAGGCCCGCGATCCGATCGAGATGCGCGACGCGTACGCGGCGATGGACCTCGTGGTGGCGACCCGGATGCACGCCGCGATCCTGGCGCTAGCGGCGGGGACGCCCGTGCTGCCCGTCGCCTACGAGCACAAGACGCACGAGCTGTTCGGCGCCCTCGGCGTGGGCGGCTGGGTGACGGACATCGAGACGATCACGCCGGAGGCGTTCGTGGCGACGGCCGACCGCGTGCTCGGCGCGCTCCCGGACGCGCGGACGGCGCTGTTCGAGGGCGTCGAGGGGATGCGGCTGAGCGCGATGGGCGCGGGCGCGCTCGTCGCCGAGGCGTTCGCGGCCGAGATCGCGGCGGCGTCGTGACCCGGCTCATCGTCACGCCGAGGCGGGCGGCCTCGGTCGACCTGAGCGCGCGGGCGGGCCGACCCCTTGTCCCTCGCTCCTCGCTCCTCGACCCTCGCTCCTCGTGCTAAGGCGCCTGTTCAAGCAGAGCAGCACGTACGCCGTCGCCAGCGTCGGGGCCAAGCTGAGCGGGTTCATCCTGCTGGCGTACTACGGCGACCCCGAGGTGCTGGCGAAGGCCGACTTCGGGTACCTCGGCGCGCTCGACGCGACGAAGATGTTCGCGCTGCTGGTCGCCGGCGTCGGGCTGCCCCTGGGGATCCTGCGGTTCGCGTCGTCGCCGACGCTGAGCGAGGGCCAGCGTGCGGCGGTGCCGATGACGGCGCTGACCGTCGCGGTCGTGGCCGGCGCCGTGTCGACGGCGCTCGGGTGGGCGCTGGCGCCGTGGGCGTCGGAGGCGCTGTTCGGGACGCCCGACCGCGCCGAGGCCGTGCGGTGGCTGGCGGTCTACATCGGCGTCAAGACCGTCTCCGACGTGTCGTACACGGTGCTCCGGCAGCGGGAGAAGGCGGGGGCGTTCGTGCTGGTCGGCGTCGTCGAGGCGGGGCTGCTCGTCGCGTTCGTCGTGCTGTTCCTGCTGCGGGGCGAGGGGCTGGTGGGCGTGATGAAGGGCTACGCGGCGTCGGCGGCGCTGGTGGCCGTCGTGGTGACGCCGCTCCTCGTCGCTCGTGTCGAGCGGACCGTCGACTGGGGGCTGATCCGGCCGATGCTGGCGTTCGGGGCGCCGCTGATCGCGTCCGGCTTCGCGGGGCGGTTCTTAAATCTGGGGGATCGGTTCCTGGTGCTCCACTACCTCGGCGCCGAGGGCGCGGCGGTCTACGAGTGGGCCGCACGGTTCGGGGGCGTCGTGAACTCGTTCCTGGTGCAGAGCTTCGTGCTGGCGTTCACCGTGCTCGGGATGAAGGCGCTAGACGAGACCGGCTCGCCCGAGCTGCACCGCCAGGCGTTCCGTCACTTTGCCGCGCTCGCGGGCTGGGTGACGCTGGGCCTGGGCCTCTTTGTCGCCGACGTCAGCCGGGTGCTCACCGACGACCCCGAGTTTATCGGCACGGCGGACGTGGTGGTGCTCGTCGCTGGCGGGTTCGCGTTCTACGGGCTGTACTTCGTGGTCGTGAACGTGCTCTACACCGCCGGGCGGACGCGGGCCGTCGCCGTGAGCGTGGGCGCGGCGGCTCTGCTCAACCTGGCGCTCAACGTGGTGTTGATCCCGGTGATGGGCATCGCCGGGGCGGCCGTGGCGACCCTCCTCGCGTACGCGGCGCTGGCGGTGCTGACGGCGCGGCTGGCGCAAGCGTCGGCGCCTGTGGCGTACTCGTGGCGGGCGCTCGCGCTGGTGGCGGGGCTGACGGCCGGGCTGTACGTGCTCGGTCGGCCCGTCGAGGACTGGGCGACGGTGCCCCGGCTGGCGGCGCGCGTGGCGCTGGCGGCGGCGTACGTGCCCGGGCTGTTCGCGCTGGGCGTCTACGGGCGCGAGGACCTCGCGCGGGCGGTGGACGTGGTGCGTGGGAAAGCCAGCTAACAGACGGCCGTTCTGCGGCCTAGTCTGCCAGAAGGGTGGCGCTCTGGTGGACCTCTTCCTCCGTAAGCAGGGGGTGGTCAAGCGCCCCCGTCCTGTACCTCTCGCTGCTCAACCACCGGAGCACGCCAGTCCCGGCGTCGTTGTCGAGAGAGGCCACCGCCAGCGCGGGCTCCGCGAGTAGTCCTCGCACGTCATCGCGACCAAGACGGCCCAGGATGCGGTTGAACGCATCGACCCGCTCGCGCCGTTCTTCTTCGGCCTCGGTGTACGCCGAGGATACATCGCTCCGCCGGGTGTCGAGATCGACGGCGATGGTCACGGCTGACAAATAACCTCGCGCGAGCAGGCGGAGCACGTCGAGGTGTTCCTCACTCGAGAAGAGGGCCGCCGCCCGCCGGAGGGCCCGCCAGACATCGGTCCCCATGCCGACCGCGGCGAGACGGTCGAGCGCGCCGTGGGCGGGGAGCACCCAACGGAACAGGCTCTCGTACTGGCGGCCGAAATGGGCGCGCCCCGCATCCACGGGGACCTGGACTCGCCCGTCGGCGACGCGGCCGTCCGCGAAGCGGCCCGTGGTGCCTGGCGCCCCCATGAGGACGTAGAGGGCCGGCCTCCACAACTCCTTCGTTTGGAACGCCCACTCCGGGGCGCCGCCCCCCGAGGGGATGGTCTCTACCGAGAGCGCCGGACCGGCCATAAGTCGTCAGGAGGAGGCCGCGGAATAGCAGATTATGCCGCATGGGGAGACAAGCAGATTAATCAGTGAACACCTCCCATCCTTTAATAACAAAATTTGCTAGTGCAGGCCAAATCAGGAACTGATAGGCCAGAGTCAAAAACATCATTGCTCCAGAACCGAATGAATTCCAATACACATCTAGTGGTGAGAACTGATTTCTGAGAGCAGTCTGGACGACAGGTATAGCGTCGCACCAATTTTGAATCGCAAGATTGACTGACTGTTTGTACGAAAGTGTATCAACCATGGGCGTTTCAAAGAAGGAAACGTTGTAAATGTTTGTAAGCAAGAACACTATCAAACTGTAAGACACGAAGACCCCGAAGCCGCCCCAGAATGCCGCGCCCATTCTGAGCATATCTGGCAACCGCTCATCAACCTCCTCCAGCTTGTCGAATTTGAAACTGAAAGATTCTAGGAACCTAGCCCTCGCCCCCCATCTAGTCTTCCGTAAGTTCTCTACCATTAAGGTAACGACTAGAGAACTGCACATGATAAACAAATACAATGACACCACTATGCCATAAAAACCCCAAACTCCGCCTTCATTCGAGTAGATGTATGACATGAATCCGGAACCTAGTGCTACGAATTTAACATCTAGTAGTAAGGATATAAAAATAGATAAGACAAGAGGCACGATGCTGAGTGCCGTCGAGCCTGCGACGTAGCCAGCAAGCTTGAGAAGCCTAAAGAAAACAAACGCAGCCGCCAGAAGAGCTATGAGCACCAGCGGAAAGAGTACCAGCTTCATCATGGCGTAACGTGCTCAGGCTTTGCGAGGTCAAGTTACTGAAACAGAGGGGAATGCGGCACAACAGTTTGCCACTCAGCCGCACATCGCGGCGGGGCGGTTGGACGAGGCAACGTAGGCGCTGACGGTAGAACGAGGCAAGGACGCTGGAGCGTTGTGTCGGCCTGCAGTGGCGGGTTCTACCGCCCCGGTGGGCCAGCACCTTCTGGCTCACGGAGTTTGAAGCCCGAGACGACCATGAGGACAGCCGCAGCAACATCAATGAGCGCCCATGTCTCCCGGTCCAGCGGAATCGGAACGATGGGGTTGAACAGCAAAGCCGTTACCCCCAAAGTCAACGTCCACGCCGTGGCACCCGACTCTGCGGCTCGGAACGCTCCGTAGGCTGATACGCCACACACAACGAGACGGAGCAGCGTGTAGTAGCCGTACGGCATCGGTGCCAACGCGATGACCAGGAAGCCAGCCGCGAGCAGAGCCAGAGGCTTGTAAGCCATGCGGAACCAAACGTTAGTACGATGATGTGACTCGCCCTGCCTCCGACTTCTCCCCCCAGTGCAAGGCGAGCATCCGTGTGCCAAACGTCAAAATGACCGGCAGCAAGATGCCCATGAACGCAATGCCTGACTCCCCATTGAGCAGCGCGCCGAGAAAAGCGACAGGGACTACGCCGACTCCCGCGAAAAAGAGGCCGACGATCAACCAGAACCAGCCCAGGAGAGCGAAGGCTACTCCAACACTGAACAGCTAGACAGTAGCGCCAAACACGTACGACGAGATCATGAGCGCTGAAGACGCGAAGCTCCGAGTCTTACGGATCAGCCCGAGCGGAACGAATACGAACAGGACCAGCAGGAACGCAAATCCGAAGATTGGCTGCATGATCGCGTAGAGCGAGAACGCCGTTTCGGTTACCCATTCTCTCATGGCTGTCGTGGTCTGAGTGGGAGGGGCGGTAGAACCACTACTTCAGCGGCGTGGTGAGTCACTATCGGTAGTGACCGGTCGCCAAATCTAGTGACTCACTACGCGGCACGCCTTCACCCAGCGGCACCGTCCGGTCGGCAAGCCCGAGCCGCCGGGCCTCCCCGGCGCGGAGCCGCCAGACCTTCCGGCTCGCGTCCCACACCCCGCCGCTCGCCTTGACCCTCCGTGCGACCTCGGCCTCCCCCCACACCACACGGACGCCGACGACGGTCGCCGCGCGGGGCGCCCACGCTCGCTCGTCGACGACCAACTCGACCGTCGTGACCCGCCGGTTCGCGCCGTCGGTCCGGTAGCGGACGCAGACGAGCTGGTCGCCGAAGCGATCCACGAAGCGGCGGGTGCCCCGGTGGCCGGGGCGGAGGGTCTGGAGAACGCGCATCGGAACAGAGGCGGCACGCCCCGAACGTAGCGTGTCCGAGTGGAACGGCCCGCCAGCCGGCCGCGAGGGGGCGCCGTCGGGTGGCCTCGCACTCCGAGCGCGGCCGGAGCGCGTGGGGGCGACGAGACGCACGCCGTCGGAGCATCCCGCGCGCATCCCTGGCGCCCCGTGCTCCGGGCGTTGGTGCTCGGTGTCCGGCGGGGCTAGATTGCCGGTCCGGCGCAGGTCCGCGCCGCCCCCCCACTTTCACGAGTAGAAGACATGCCCAACGGAGACATCGGCGCCGCCCTCGGAATGGTCGAGACGAAAGGCCTCGTCGGCGCCATCGAGGCCGCCGACGCCATGGTCAAGGCCGCCCGCGTCAACCTGATCGGGAAGGAGCAGATCGGCGGCGGGTTCGTCACGGTCATGGTCCGTGGCGACGTCGGCGCCGTCAAGGCCGCCACGGACGCCGGGGCCGCCGCCGCCGAGCGCGTCGGCGAGCTCGTTTCGGTCCACGTCATCCCGCGTCCGCACGCGGAAGTCGAGGCGATCCTGCCGGGCGAGTAGCTCTGGTGGCCGACTCCACGCACTACGAGGCGCTCGGCCTGCTCGAGACGCACGGCCTGGTCGCCGCCATCGAGGCGGCGGACGCGATGGTCAAGGCTGCCGCCGTCCGGCTCGTCCGCCAGGAGCGGACGAACCCGGCGCTGATCACGCACCTCATTGTTGGGGAGGTGGCCGCCGTGCGCGCCGCGCTCGACGCCGGCCGCGCCGCTGGCGAGCGCGTGGGCACCGTCGTCGCGGCCCACCTGATCCCGCGCCCCGGAGAGGGCGTGTGGACGATGCTCGTCGGCGCCGAGCCGGGCGCCCTGCCCGCCGCACGCAGCGCCGCCGCCGACGACTACGACGACCGGACGGTGAAGGAACTGCGCCAGCTCGCGCGCGACCGCGACGACGACCGGCTCAGCGGCCGCGACATCTCGCGGGCCTCGAAGGACGACCTGTTGGCCTTCTTGCGCGCGACGTCGTGAGCGGGGCGAGGACGCCCCGTCGTCCGGCCCGCAGCACGTTGCTCGCCATCCGCGACCGGCTCCGGACCCTCGCGCCCAGCGCGGAGCCCCTCGACGACACCGAGCCGCCCAGCGAACGGGGGCTGGCGATGCTGCTCTCGCTCGTCGTGGCGCTGGTGATGTGGTTCAGCTTCTCGATGCGCGAGACGTACCCGGTCACGATGCGGCTGCCGGTCGAGATCGTCCAGACGCCCGCCGGGCAGGCCTTGCGCGAGCCGCCGCCGGAGGAGGTCACGGTGACGCTCCGGGGCGAGGGCTGGACGCTGCTCTCGCTCACCCGCCGCTTGCCCACGCTCCGCGTCGTCGCCGAGAGCGAGACGATCGACCTCGCGGCGGCGCTCCAGGACGCCGGGCTCCCGCCCGACATCGAGGTCCAGAGCGTTCAGCCGGCCACCGTCGCCCTCGCGCTCGACGTGCGGACCAGCCGCCGGCTCCCCATCCGCCTGCGCTCGGCCATCGAGACCGTCGCGTCGTACGACTTGCTCCGTACCCCGCGCTTGCGCCCGGACTCGGTGACCGTCACCGGCGCGCAGTCGCTGCTGGGCCGCCTCGACGACTGGCCGACCGAGGTGCTGAGCGCGCAGAACGTGCAGGCGAGCCTGGCCCGGACCGTCGCCCTCGCCGACACCTTCGGCGGCCTGCTCTCGCCCGCCGTCCGCGCCACGCGTGTGTCGGTGGACGTGGGCGAGTTCACCGAGGGCCGTCGCGTGCTCGATGTGGAGGTCGAGAACCTGCCCGACGACATCGTCGGCGTCCGGTTCGACCCCGCTCGCGTCACGGCCATCTACCGGGTCCCCACCGTCGGCGACACCTACGAGCGGGCGCTCACCACCCCCGGCTTCCGCGCCGTCGTGGATTTCTTCGACATCCGCCGCAACCCGACCGACGGCGAGGTCCCGGTGTCCGTCCGCCAGCCCGCCGACCTCGACGTGCGCGATGTGGTCCTGAGCCCGTCGCGCGTCGAGTACTTCATCCAGCGCCGCGCGGCGCCACAGGCGGGCAAGGAGTAACGGCCCCCCAGCGGGGGGCTGGCGCCATCGAACGGTCCCGCGCATGCGAGCGCACGGTGGGCTCCGACCCTCCAGCCTGTCCCCGCGCAGGCGGGGAAGAGGGGCCGGGGGAGGGCGACCGCACCCTGTCCCTCTCCCACGGCAGGGCCGGCAAGTTCTACAGGCGAAGATCAAAAAGAATGCGTCATTCCCGCCTGCGCGGGAATCCATACGGCGGTTGTGCTTCGCGATCAGCCTCCAATGGATCCCCGCCTACAGGGGGATGACTATTGATTTGGCTTAGCAAGACGACTTTGCTGGCAGAACGTACCGGCCTTGCTCTCCGACGGGGGGAGGGGACGTCGTAAGGGGGGGCTCGCGCCAGCGTGTGTGCCGGTCCCTCCGCCGAGTCCTCGGGTGGGATCCGCCGCCTCTCCACGCGGCGCCCGCTATCCTCCCCGGCTCCCTTCGCCCCGCCGATGCTGTACCTCGCCCTCGCTGTCGCCTGCAGCCTCTCGATCGCCGTCGTCTTCAAGGTGGCCGAGCGGCGCGACCTCGACCGGACGGCGCTGCTGACGGTGAACTACCTCGCCGGTGCGCTGCTGGCGATCGGCTTGCAGGGCGTCGCCCCGATGGGCGCGCTCTCGGGCGGGCTGGTGGCCCTCGGGGTAGGGCAAGGCGTGCTGTTCATCGTCGGGTTCTGGCTGTTCTCGCTGGCGATCCGCGAGGCCGGGATGGGGCTCGCCGCGGGCGTGATGCGGCTGTCCGTCGTCGTGCCGTTCGTGGCGTCGTGGCTGGTGTGGGGCGAGGTGCCGACGGCGTTCCAGTTCGTCGGGCTGGCGCTGGCGGGCGCGGCCTTCTTCCTGGTGGCCCGGCCCGCCGCCGCGCCGCCCGGCAAGCTCGGCCCGCCCACGAGCGACCCCGATGCCGAGCCCCACGCCGACGCGCCGAAGACGGTGGGTCTGCTGGCGCTGCTGTTCCTGTCCGGCGGATTGGTGGACGTCAACATGAAGGTGTTCCGGGAGGTCTTCTCGGCCGCTGCCGGTGGCGACACGCCGATCTCGACGTTCCTGCTGTTCGTCTTCGGCGTCGCGTTCCTGGTCGGCGCCGTGGCCGTCGGGGTCAAGGGCGTGCGGACGGGGCGGTGGCCGAGCGCGCAGGCGTGGGTCTGGGGCGTCGGGCTCGGCGTCGTCAACTACGGCTCGGCCGAGTTCCTCTTGCGCGCGCTCGACCAGCTCGACGGGACCGTCGCGTTCCCGGCCAACAGCGTCGCCATCGTGTTCGGCGCCGCGATCATCGGGCGGTTCGTCTGGGGCGAGGCGTTGTCGCGCGCCAACCTCGTCGGGCTGGGGCTGGCGGGCGTCGCGCTCGTCCTGCTGGCGGGATGAGGGCTCCCTGCGCTCGCCGGGAACGAGGGGCGAGCAACGGGGAATGCATGCGCGATCTGAGCGCACCCGCCACTGAATCACCGGCTCGCCGGCTGGCGTACGTCGCCCATGATTCCCGATGACTCCTCTCGCTCGTTTCGCCCGTGGGCCCTCCTGGGGCTGGGCCTTGTCGCGGCGCTCGTTGCCGCCGCCGCCGTGCTGCTCACCCGGGGCGGGATCAGCGAGGACGAGATCCGGTCTGCCGTGCGGACGGGCATCGAGGCCGAGGCGGCCGAGGGCTTCGTCGTCACCGGGCGGCTGGCGTCGACGCTGTCGGGGTCGAGTGCACGGCGCTGGCGGATCCGGCTGCTCGACATCGAGACGGGCCGCGCCGAGGTGGCCGTCCGCGTCCCGGCGACGATGACGTACGGGTTCTCGCTCGACGACTTCGGCGCCGACGACATCCGGTTCCGGGAGGGCGGCCTCGTCGAAGTGGTGCTGCCGCCGCTGTCGGTGTTCTCGGTCGAGCCCGAGTTGGAGGACGCCGAGGTCGACATCGACCTGAGCGGCCAGGCGCGCCTGACGCCGTCGCTCACCGAACGGACCGTCGAGCAGACGCTGCGGCGTGTCCGGCCCGCGCTCCGGGAGCAGGCCGAGGCCCACCTCCGCGCCTCCGACCAGCCCGCCATCAACTCCGCCCGCGCCCTGCGCCGCGTGCTCGCGGCCCCGCTGGAGGCGGCCGGCGTCGACCTCGCCGACGTGCGCTTCCGGTTCGTCGTCGCGCCCGGCGACACGCTCGACATCCAGCCCGAGGGCGGGCGCCGTTCCATCCCCGCCGAGTAAGTGAAGCTGCCCTGGACGCGCCCGGCGCGCGAGACCCCCGCCTACGTCGACACCCGCGCCGGCCTGCTGGCCGCCGACGGCACGCGCTACCGCACCACGGAGCCCCTCCTGCGCGACTACGCCGGGCCCGTCGTCGAGGCGGTCGGGCTGGGGACGCTGCTGGCCCGCGCCGGCGTGTGGCTCCGCTCTCCGGTCACGCTGGCGGCGCTCGCGCTGCCCGTTCTGCTGGCGCTCTTGCCGTGGTGGACGGCGGCCGGGCTGACGATGGTGCTGTTCGCACTGTGGGCCGCCGCCGCGCCCGGCATCGTCGCACCCGGCCTGATCGGCACGCTGCGCGTGCTGGAGCACCCCGTCGTGCAGGGGCTGCTCTACGTGGTCGTGCTGAGCGCGTTCGCGAACGCCGGTCAGTTCGCGGCCGTGTGGACCGGCGTCGCCGGGTTCATCGCGCTCCGCCTGGGCCTCGTCAGCATCCTGCTCGGACCGATCGTGGATCCGATCCAGCAGATGTGGTACCCGCTCCCGCCCGCCGACCAGACGCTGCGCTCGCTGATCGTCCGCGAGGCGCTCCGCCGAGGCGTGAACCTGGCGGGGATGGAGGCCATCGAGGACCGCGTCCGCGCGTTCTGGCGCCGGGGCAAGTAGCGGCTCAGCCGCCGCGGAGCTTCGCCAGCATCTCGGGGTCGAGCAGATCCGCCAGCGACGAGCCCGAGGAGGCGGGTGCCGTGCCCTTACCCCGGTCCCGGTTGCCCGAGTGGCCCCCGTCGTTCCGGTCGTCGCGCTGGCGAGGGGCGTGGCCCGCGCGGCGCTCTGCGCGCGGGGCGCGCTCGGCCTTGGCGGGTGCCTCGGCCGGGGCCGGTGGCTTCAGCGACGAGAAGTCGACCGTCTCGCGGATGAGAGGCCCGGACCCTAGCGAGCCGAGCGACGGCTTGCGCGGCGGGCCACTCGGGGGGCGGCCGGTCGAGAGGTCGAGCGCCTGGCCCACCCGGACGGCAGGGTCGGGCACGGCCGGTGGGCGCGGCGTCGGGGCGGGCGGCGGCGGGGCCGCCGGGCCGGTCGAGAGGTCGAGGACGCCCTTGGAGAGGTCGGGGCGGGGAGCGGAATCGTCGGCCATCAGTTCAGGAGGGACAGCGCCAAGCTAGCGCCTCGCCCGTGGACTACCGGGGCGCCGGAGCGCTCGCGCCGCCGACCACGTCGAACCCGGCGGCCTCGACGGCCTCGATCAGGATCTCGCGCGTGGCCTCGGGGCCGGCGTCGACCCGCGCGGAACCGATCTCGACGGACTCCACGACGGCGTTCTGGACGCCCGCCAGCGCGTCGCGGACGGCGCCGACGCAGTGCTGGCAGGACATCCCGGTGATCTCCAGCGTTTCGGTGTGGCGGTCGGGGGCGAGGTTGAACATGGGAGGAGGGGAAGGGGGAGGGAAGGGGCAAGGGGCCCCGTGTCTCACGCTGCGCGAAGGCGAAGCGCGTTGCCGATCACGAACAGGTCCGAGAAGACCATCGCGAGGGCCGCGAGCATGGGGGAGAGCAGGATCCCGAAGGCGGGGAAGAGCACGCCGGCGGCGACGGGAATCAGAATCACGTTGTAGGCGAAGGCCCAGAACAGGTTCTGGCGGATGTTGCGAAGCGTCGCCCGCGCCACGCCGACCGCCCGGCCGACCGCCTCGATGTCGCCGCCCGCCAGCACCACGTCGCCCGCCTCGATGGCCACGTCGGTGCCCGTCCCCATCGCCAGCCCGGCATCCGCGACCGCGAGCGCGGGCGCGTCGTTGATGCCGTCGCCGACGAAGGCGACCTTTCTACCCCGGGCCTGAAACGCGGCGACCGCTGCGGCCTTTTCGTCGGGCAGCACCTCGGCGCGGACGGTCTCGATGCCGAGGGTCTTCGCCACCGCCCGCGCCGTCGCCTCGGCGTCGCCCGAGATCAGCGCCAGCTCCAGCCCCTGCGCGCGCAGGGCGTCGAGCGCGGCCCGGGCGCCGGGCTTGATGGGGTCGGAGACGGCCACGAGCGCGACCGCCACGCCGTCGACGGCGACGACGAGCGGGGTCTTGCCTTCGGAGGCGAGATCGTCGGCCTGCTGGCGGTCGGCGTCGGACAGCACGATCCCGAGCCGGTCCAGCAGGCGAGGGGCGCCGACGGCGACGGCCCGGCCCTCGACCGTCCCGGTGACGCCGAAGCCGGGCACGGCCTCGACGCTGCTCGCGTCGGGCGCGTCCGGGACGTGCGCGAGGAGCGCGCGCGCGATCGGGTGCTCGCTCTGGCGCTCGACGCCCGCCGCCAGCCGGAGCGCCTCGGCCCCGTTCGCGCCACCCAGCCCGACCACGTCGGTGACGGCGGGGCGCCCCAGCGTCAGTGTGCCCGTTTTGTCGAAGACGACCAGGTCGGCCTCCGCGAGCGCCTGCAGGCCCGCGCCCTCGCGCACGAACGCGCCCTTCTGCGCCGCGCGGCCGGTCCCGACCAAGACGGAGATCGGCGTGGCGATGCCCATCGCGCACGGGCACGCGATGATGAGCACCGAGACGGCCGCGACGAGCGCGTACGTCAGCCGAGGCTCGGGCCCGACCAGCATCCAGACGGCGAACGTGACGGCGGCCGTCGCCAGCACGACGGGCACGAACACGCCGACCACGCGGTCGGCGAGCGCCTGGATCGGCGGCTTCGAGCCCTGGGCGTCCTCCACCATCCGGACGATCCGCGCCAGCGCCGTCGCGCCCCCGACTGCGCCCGCCTCGACGGTCAGCGCGCCCGTCCCGTTGACGGTCCCCGCCGCGACCGACGCGTCCTCCTCCTTCTCGACCGGGACCGGCTCGCCCGTCATCGCCGACTCGTCGACGAACGAGCGGCCCGCGACCACGACGCCGTCGACCGGGATGCGCGCGCCGGGGCGGACGAGCACGCGGTCGCCGACGGAGACGTCCGCCAGCGCGACCTCCTGCTCTCGGCCGTCGCGCACGACGATCGCCGTCGCGGGCTGTAAATCCAGCAGCGCACGGATGGCGGCGCCGGCGCGGCCCTTCGCGAGCGCCTCCATCCAGCGGCCCGCCAAGATCAAGGTGATGATGGTCGCCGCCGCCTCGAAGTAGACGTGGTCGGCGCCCGCGGGCAGCACGCCGGGCGCGAGCGTCGCCACGACCGAGTAGCCGTACGCGGCGGAGGTGCCGAGCAGGACGAGCGTGTCCATCGACGGGGCGCCCGAGCGGAGCGCGGCCCAACCGGCGCGGATAAAGTGGCGCCCGGGTCCAAACTGGACGGCCGTGCCGAGCGCCAGCAGCGTCCACCGCAGCGTCGTCTCGCCGACGGTCCGGCCCAGCCAGCCGCCTGCGCCGGGGACCAGCATCGGGCCCATCTCGAGAATCCAGATCGGCAGCGTGAGGGCGGCGGCCCACAGCGCGCGACCGCGTTGCAAGGCGCGCTCGGCGTCTTTGTCAGCCTCGCGCTCCGTCCGGTCGATGTCGGCGCCCGCCTCGAAGCCCGCCTTGCGGATGGCATCGGCAATCGCGTCGTCGCTGAGCCCGGGCCGCGCCGAGACGGTCGCCCGCTCGGTCGCCAGGTTCACCCCGACCGACTCGACGCCCTCCATGCGCGACAGCACGCGCTCGACGCGCGCCGAGCACGAGGCGCATTCCATCCCCTCGACGCGGAGCGTGACGGTGCGGGCGGGAGCAGTGGTCTCAGGCATGGATGTGGCGGTTTTGAGGGTATACGCCCTGGACCCTACTCCAGAGTTCCGTGAATCAGAGACGCGGGATCCGCGGCCCCCGTCCGTTTCGACCGCAACGGGGGGGCGTAGGGGCACGCCGGTGGCGTGCCCGTGCCGATCGCTCCCGTGGGCACGCCACCCGCGTGTCCCTACGGGTCGGACGCCGGGAGGTCGTCGGCCAAGGCCGCCAGCACGGGGCACTCGGCGCGCGTCGTGTGGACCCCGCCGCAGGTCTCCGCGAGCGCGGCCAGCGCGTCGCGCGTGCGCGTCAGCTCGGCGATGCGCGCGTCGATTTCGGCCACCTTGTCGGTCGCCCGCTGGCGGACGGCGCCCGCGTCGGCGTGCGCGTCGGACGAGAGCGCCAGCAGGCTCGAGGCCTCGTCGAGCGTGAAGCCGAGGGCCTGGGAACGGCGGAGGGCCCGCAGGCGGCGCAGTGCGTCCGAGTCGTACTCGCGGAAGCCGCCCGCCGTGCGCGGCGGCGCCGCCAGCAGCCCGCGCTTTTCGTAGTAACGGACCGTGTCGACCGGCACGCCGGCCGCGTCCGCGAAGGCCCCGATCCTCACAGCGCCGCCACGACGCGCTGGAGCCGGTCGCGGACCTCCGCCGCCACGTCCCCCAGCTCGGCGTTCTCGACGGCCGACATGCTGGCGACCGGGTCGACGGCGGCCACCTCGGTCGTCCCGTCGCCCAGGTCGCGCAGGATCACGTTGCAGGGCAGCATGGCGCCGATGCGCGGCTCGGCCTGCATGGCGCGGTGCGCGAGCGGCGGGTTGCAGGCGCCCAGGATGCGGTAACCGGGCACGTCGACATCGAGCTTGGTCTTGAGCGTGGCCTGGATGTCGATCTCGGTCAACACGCCAAAGCCCTCCTTGGAGAGCGCGGCGCGTGTGCGGGCCTCGGCGTCGGCGAGGTCGGTGTCGAGGGTGCGTGTAAAGGTGTAGTCGGCCATCGGAGAGGGGAGAGGGAGGTGGGGAAACGCCGAGCCCCGGGCCTCCCGTTCCCGCGAGCCGGCGGTCATTGGCATTGGCTCCCCCCGTCCAACCGCCCATCGCTTCGTTCCGTGCAGCGGAAGCTGTATGCGTGAGGGGGACAGTCGGAACGCCCGTTCGCAGGCCACCCCGGCCCTATCGCCGGACCGCGCGGAAGTAGAGCGTCGCGCCGACCACGAGGTCGAAGCTGAGGCACAGCCACACGTACCACGCGGGCGACGTGCCGCCGAGCGCGAGGTCCCAGAGCGGATGCAGCAGCCATCCCGCCGCCAGCCATCCCATTCGTCCGGCAAGCCCCATCCGAGCGAAACCGCCCGCGCAAGCCACGCCGACGAGTTGGAGGAGAACGGCGCCCGTTCCGTCCCCGATGGCGAACCCGACATGCAAGAGGGCAGCCACCAGCAGGCCCGCCGCCCACCACGCGCGCGCCCGGCGGCCGGTACAGCGAACTCCGCCCGCGAGGTACACCGCCGCCAGCACCGCGCCGAGCGCGAGCCAACTGAGCGCCGGGGCGCCCGGGGTCACGGGTCCACGACGGCCGTTCGCACAGTCGCCGCGCTGGCATCGGTCCACGCCATCAGCACCCGGTCGCCCAGCGCCACGACGTGTGGGACACCGCTCGCACGCCCGGCATCCATCGTTGCCACGGTCTGCGTGTCGCCCGCCGTGCCGCCGGCGGCGACGCGCCTCAAGCGGAGCTCGGCGGTCTCGCCGACCATCTCCAGCCAGCTCACGACGGCGCCGCCATCCGGCAGGAACGCCACGCCAACGCGGCCGATCGGCGTCCCGCCGTCGATGCGGACCGCGTCAGTCCACGTCGCGCCACTGTCGTCGGAGAGCGTCACCTGCACTCGGCTCGGCTCGGCGCCGGTGTACCACGCCAGCGCCACGCGGTCGCCATCGGCCGCCAGCGCCGGGCCGTTGACCGGGCACGCGTCGATGGTCCAGCCGTCGGCGTGGGGGACGACGGGCTCCGTCCACACGCCGTCGACGAGCCGGACGACGGCGACGTCGCGCACCTCGGCCTCGGTCCGGTCGCGGTACGCAACGACGAGCCCGGCGTCGGTCGCGACGGTCGCCGTGGGGCAGCAGTCGCAGGTGCGCGCATCGAGCAGCGCCTCGTCGGAGATCGTGCCGTCGCTCGCGACGGTCGCCGTGCGCAGCGTCATCGCGCCGCCGCCGTGGTGGCCGGACTGCTCGCGGCCGTCGAGCCAGACGAATGCCGTGCGCCCGTCGGCGAGACTGGCGGTGGAGACGAACCCGTGCTCGGCGGCGCGGCCGTCGTCGTGCAACAGTTGGCGGCGGCCACCGGCCAGCACCGCCGCGTCGTAGGCGTAGGGCGAGTCGCCCTCGGGGTGGCGGACGAGCGTGTGCGCGACGAGCCCGTCCGCGGTCGGGACCACGCCCGGCGTGTCGGCCCAGTTCACGAACCAGTCGGCGCCGGAGTCGGCAGTCTCGGCCGGGCCCCAGCCGTCGCCGGTCCATCGCGACGCGCGCAAGGCGTGCCCGTCGCCGTCGGGCTGGACCCACGACAGCACGGGCGTGCCGTCAGCGTCGAGGACCAAGCGGGGCGCTTGCGCCCCGGAGTCGGCGGGCACGTCGACGGCGCCTGCGACGGTGCTGGCGGTCGACGCGGGGGCGTCGGATTCGGGGGCGTCGGCACACGCCGCGAGGACGGCGAGCGCGACGAGGGCGGGGCGGAGGCGTCGGGTCATGCCGCAAGCCTACGGCACGCCGGGCCGACACACCACGGCCCGCGCCGAGCGATCGGTCGCGGGCCGCAATCAGATGTCGCTCGCGCTACGGCGCCGAGTTGCCGGGGACGGCCGCGAACACGGCGGCCTCGCCGGTCTCGCCGACGATGAGCACGTTGTAGGCGTCCTTGCGGTCGCCCATCTCCATGCCCGGCGAGCCGACCGGCATCCCGGGGACGGCCAGCCCCTTGGCCTCGGGGCGCTCGTCGAGAAGGCGCGCGACGTGTTCCGCGGGGACGTGCCCCTCGATCACGTACCCGTCGACCACGCCTGTGTGGCACGACGACAGGTCGGACGGCAGGCCCAAGCTGTCCTTGACGGCTGTCATGTCGGTGCGGTCCTCGGTGATCACCGTGAACCCGGCCGCCTCCATGTGCTCGACCCACATCGAGCAGCACCCACAGGTGGGGCTCTTATAGACCGTCATCGTGGGCGCGTCGTCGCCGACGAGGGCGACGGGCATCGTCACGGCCGCATCTGCGGCGGCGGCGTCGAGGTTGAGCGCGGCCGTCTCCGGCGTGGCCGCCTCCATCTGGCAGGCCGCGAGGGCGAACAGGGCGAGGAGCGGGAGAAGCTTGGTCATCGTTCGGTACCGGGAGTCAGCGCCTCCTCGACCTCGGTGGTCGTGTCGGAGGGGCCAGTGGTGGGGACGGGCTGGGGCGTCGGAATCGGGGCGTCAACGCCAGCGCCGCCGTCGAGCGGCTCGATCACTTCGGCGTCGACCAGGTCGCCGCCGAGCGGCGTCGCTTGCGGGCCGTACTCGCCGTAGTAGCCGTCGGAGGCGGAGTGGACGGCCTCGGCGCCGTCGGGGCGGTCGTCCCACGTGCAGCCGGCGAGGCCGGCGACGAGGACGAGGGCGGTGAGTCGGAGAATCATCAGAAACGCGGGGGGTCAGGGGCGTAGGACGCCCCGGTGTCGAACGGGTTCGGGGCGCTACTGATCTTCGAGGTCGGCGATCAGCGCCTCCATCTCGGCGATTTCGCGGCGCTGGGCCTCGATGATCTCGTCGGCCAGCTCGCGGACGCGCGGGTCGGAGATCTGGGCGCGCTCCGACGTCAAGATTGCGATCGAGTGGTGCGGGATCATCGCCTTCATCCAGGCTACATCCCCGACGGTCGTCTGGGCACGGACGAAGAACAGGGCGACGGCGAACACGAGTGCGCTGCCGGCGAAGATCATCAGGTTCTTCCTCTTGTCGGCGTACATGCCGAGCATGAACGCCAGCATCACGACGGCCATCGCGGCGCCCATGTAGAGGGCCATCCAGCCCTTCGTCTGGCTCCACCAGATGTGGTCGGCGACGTAGACCGTCGAGTACATGAGCGCGAGCATCACCCCCGTCGAGGTGATGATCATGGCGAAGAACCGGGGGTAGGAGCCCTTCATGGAGTCCTTCATCTTGCCGGCCATCGGCTTCTTGTCGGTCATCGGGTCGTTCACGAGAGGGGTGGGGTGGGTGAGGGGAAAGCGGCTCGCCGCAGAGGACGGCGGGCGGGAGGTGCACCAGGGTCAGTGCAAGTGGTTGTGGCCGTCGTCGGCGAGCACCGGCGCGGCAGCGGTCGTATCCGGCGGGGCGACGAGCGCGGCGTAGGCGTCGGGCGAGACGTCGGGCAGGCGGCGCAGGAAGGCCACGATCTCCCACAGCTCATCGTCCGAGTGGGTTGGCCCGTAGGCGGGCATCCCGGCCATCCTGATGCCGTTGTCGAGGACCCAGAACAGCTCGCCGTCGGACCACTCGGCAGCGGCCTCGTCGAGGTGCGGCGGCGTCGGGGAGAGGCCCTGTCCGGTCACGCTGCGCTCGGCGCCCGGCCCGCCGTGGCACGTCTGGCACATCTGGGCGAACGCGATCGCCCCGGCCCGGACGGCCGCCGAGTCGATCGGGACGGCTGGCGCGATGTCAGCGGCTCGCGTCTGGATCGAGCGGCGCGAGGTGGTCGACAGGACCCACGCTCCGAGCGCGCTGTCGCCGCTCGTCGCGGCCACGTTGTACCAGCCGGTAAACGGGAAGACGAGCGCCAGCAGGCCGAGGACGGCGAGCGTCGCGAGAACGGTCCAGGCGGCCTTCATGCGTCGACGCTCAGGCTCCGGGCGTTCACGGCCACCACGACCGTCGACAGGCTCATCAGGACGGCGCCGACGGCGGGGCTCAGGATGACGCCCCACGGCGCCAGCACGCCCGCCGCGAGCGGGATCGCGACGATGTTGTAGCCGGCGGCCCACCACAGGTTCTGGACCATCTTGCGCATCGTCGCGTGTGCGAGCGCGATCACGCGGACCGCCGCGCGCGGGTCGGAGGCCACGAGCACGATGTCGGCCGTCTCGACCGCCACGTCCGTCCCGGCCCCGACGGCCATCCCCACGTCCGCCGTTGCGAGCGCGGGCGCGTCGTTGACGCCGTCGCCGGTCATGGCCACGATGTGGCCCTCGGCTTGGAGCTCGCGGATGACGGCGCTCTTGCCGTCGGGCAGCACCTCGGCGATCACGCGGTCGATGCCGAGCTGGCGGGCGACGTGCTCGGCCACTTCCTTTTTGTCGCCGGTCAGCATCACGGCCTCCAGCCCCAGTTCGTGGAGCCGGTCGATGGCCTCTTTCGACTCGGGGCGGATCACGTCCGCCAGCCCCAGCGCGCCAGCCAAGGCACTATCGCGGACGACGTAGACGACCGTCGTGCCCTGATGGCCAAGCGCGTCGGCTTGCGTCGCGAGCGCGTCTGGCACAGCGATGCGCGCATCCGCGAGCGCGCCGGGGCTCAAGATCTCGACGGCCCGGCCGTCGACCGTCGCCCGGACGCCGCGCCCGGTGATGGCTTCGAAGTCGGTCGCGGCGGGGACCGCCAGCTCGCGCTCTTGGGCGCTGCGGACGACGCCAGCGGCGATGGGGTGCTCGCTCCCGCGCTCGACGGCGGCGGCGGTCGCCAGCAGGTCACCCTCGGTGACGCCGTCGGCCGGCAGGATGTCGGTGACGCCGAAGCGGCCCTCGGTCAGCGTGCCCGTCTTGTCGAAGACCAGAATGTCGAGGTCGCGGGCGCGCTCAAAGGCGGCGCGGTCGCGGATCAAGAGCCCGTTCCGCGCTGAGATCGAGGTCGACACCGCGACGACGAGCGGGATCGCCAGCCCGAGCGCGTGGGGGCAGGCGATGACCATCACGGTCACGGCCCGCTCGATCGCGAACGCCAGCGGCCCGTCGGTCAGCAGCCACCACGCCAGGAACGTCGCGGCCCCGACCGTCACGGCGACAATCGTCAGCCAGAACGCGGCGCGGTTGGCCAGGTCTTGCGTCCGGGACTTCGACGCTTGCGCCTCGCGCACGAGCGTCACGACCTGGTTGAGGTAGGCGTCGGCGCCGGTCTTGGTGACCTCGATGGTCAGCACCCCGGTCCCGTTGACCGAGCCTGCGATCACCTCGTCGCCCGATCCCTTTTCGACCGGCACGGACTCGCCCGTCAGCGCGGCCTGGTTGACGGCGCTCCCGCCCTCGACGACCGTCCCGTCGGCCGGCACCTTTTCGGACGCCTTGACCAGAATCCGGTCGCCGGGGCGGAGCTGGTCGGTGGGCACGTCTTCGACGGCGCCGTCGGGGCCCAGGCGGTGCGCCTCGTCGGGCATCAGCCGCGCCAGCTCTTCGAGCGCCCGGCTGGCGCCCATCACGCTCCGCATCTCGACCCAGTGGCCGACCAGCATGAGGTCGACGAGGGTGGCGGTCTCCCAGAAAAAGAGGTTGCCCTCGAGCCCGAGCACGACGGCGACTGAGTACACAAAGGCGACCGTGATCGCGAGCGCGACCAAGGTCATCATGCCCGGCCGGCCCGTCGCCAATTCGTCCTTGGCGCCCGTCAGGAACGGCCAGCCGCCGTAGGCCCAGACGACGGACGCCAGCGCGGTGAGCACCCAGACCGAGCCGGGGAACGTCCACTCGACGCCCGCCCACATCTGGAGCATCGGGCTCAGCGCGAGGATCGGGACGGTCAGCCCGAGGCAGATCCAGAAGCGGCGCCGGAAGTCAGCCACCATCATCGCGTGGTGGTCGTGGTGGCCGCGCCCGCCAGCGCCGTGGTTCATTTTCGAGTGATCCATCGCGCCGGGATCCATCGTGGAGTGGTCCATGGGCGCGGAGTCCGCGGCCCCGTGGCCCATTGCCGCGTGGTCCATCTCGGAGTGGCGCGCCTCGCCGGCGTCGTGCTCCTCGACGGGTCCGGGGTGGCCGTCGGCGTGAGAGCCGTGCGGGCCTTCGTGGGCGGCCTCGCGGAGGTCGGCCTGCTTGAGACCGGGGGCGTCGGCGGGCGAGTCGTCCATGCGGAGAGAGGCGGGTGGGGCTACCGGTTCAACGCGGACGGGCGCGTCGGGGTCGGAAACCGAACCTGAAAAGGCCTTCAGGTAGGCTCCCCGGGGGCATCCGTCCAACTCATGCCCTCCCGATCTCGGGGGGAAACCGAGAGGGGAGTCCCGCGGCGCGAGCGGGCGCCGCGCTCACGGCGAGCCGGGGCGACCTGCCTACGCCGCCGACCGGGCCTGCGTCCCGAGCAACTCCGCGAGCGCCGGCCGGGCAGTCCGCACCGCCCACGCACCCGCCGCCGCGCACTCGCGGCGGGCGTCGAAGTCGAGCGTGTGGATGGCCCGCTGGAAGTCGGGCCGGAGCGTCAGGTCGGCGAGCGCGAACCGGGCGGCGGCGTGGCTGCGGCTCGTGATAAAGGCGGCCCGCTGGAGCGCGTAGAACCCGTTGTCGATCGACAGCGCGGGGCGGCTCTGCCCGGCGTCGACGGCGATGACGAGCGGCGGGCCGATCTCGCGCGCCACGTCGACGGGCGCGGGGTCGGCGTAGGCGCCGTCGGAGAGCAGGCGGCCGTCGCGTTCGAGCGGCGGCAAGATGCCCGCGAGCGCTGAGCTGGCGTAGACCGCATCGGCGGCGTCGCCGTCGCGCATGACGTGGCGCGTGGCGGTCCGCAAGTCCGTCGCCGTGATGGCGACGGGGAGCCGGGCCTCGGCCAAGTCGCGGCCGTCGGTCAGCGTCGCGAGCGCCTGGCGGCCCGCGTCGTAGGCGGGCACGCCGACACCCCAGCCGGTCACGAGCCGGAGCGCGAACTCGGCGCCCATCCGCCGGGCGCGGAGGCGGTCGAAGAGCGACGCCTCGGTCCCGTCGCCGGGCGGCGGCGGGAACGTCCGCGTGTCGATCGCGAGCACGGCGTCGTACCAATCGTCGCGGAGCACGTACGCCGCCGCGACGGCCGCCCCCATCGACACGCCGACGACAGCCGACGGCCGCAGACCCTCCGCCTCTAGCGCGCGGAGCACGCCGACGTGCGCGAACCCTCGGGCACCGCCGCCGCCGAGCAGCAGGGTAAACGGCTTGTGAGGACTCACGCGAGCAAAGGGGAAGGGCCTCTCTCAGGACGACCCGCCGGCCTGCTTAGTTGCGGGCCGACGACCGGTGGACGGCCGCGACGCGCCAGCCCTCCGGCGACGCCCGCATCACCAGTAGCTCGGCCATCTCGGCGTCCCCGATCCGCTGCGTCGAGGCGACCCAGGCGGCGTCGCCCGCGACGGTCGTGCGGCGGAAGATGGACTCCACCGTCTTGCCGGCGAGGTTCTCGGCGTCGCGTGCAAAGTGGTGCGAGAGGTACTCGGTGCGCGACTCGTGGCCGCCGCCCTCGAGCACGACGGCGTCGGGCGCGAGCAAGGCCTCGACGGCGGCCCGGTCGCCCGCCGCGAGCGCGGCGTGGAAGCGGTCGGCCGTGGCGGACGCGCCGAAGGCCTCCGTCCCGATGGTCGGCGTGGCCGGACGCTCGTCGCCGTTGTGCGCGCCCGCGTTGCGGCGCTGCATCGCGACGCCCGCGGAGTGATCCATGCCCTCCCCGGCCCGGCCGTTGTTCATCTGGCTGTGGTCCATGCCCTCCATCTGGCCGTGGTTCATGCCGGAGTGGTCCGTCTCGGGCATGGCGTCGTGATCCATGCCCTCCATTGAGGAGTGGTCCATCTCCTGCATCGCGTCGTGGTCCATCGAATCATGGTCCATGCCCTCCATCGAGCCGTGGTCCATTCCGCCCGGCATGGCCCGCATCATGCGGTGCATCTCGGGGTCGGCCATCATGCGCTGGTGGATGGCCGGGGTCGCCATCATGCGGACGTGGGCGGCCTGCATTCGGGCCATGAACGCGGCGTGGTCGGCCGGCGACATGGCGCCCATCCGCTCGCGCATCTGGGCCATCATCGCGTCGTGGTCCATGCCCGGCATCTGGGAGTGATTCATTTGGCCGTGGTCCATGCCTGCGTGGTCGCCCGCTGGCATCGTGCCCGACATGAGGGCCTTCATCTCCGAGTCGGCCCTCATGGCCGCGTGAATCTCCGGGTCGGCCATCATGCGCCGGTGGAGCGCCATCAGCGAGTCGTGCGGCATCGCGTCGTGATCCATGCCGGGCATCGCCGCGTGGTCTTGTTGCGAATGGTCGGCCTGTCCGTGGCCCTGATGGTTCTGGGCGAGGGCGGACGGCGCGGCCACCAGGGCGGCGCCGAGGACGAGGAGTCGGGTCGTGGTCATTGGAGTGGGGGAAGGGTGGTGGGAGGTCAGCGCCAGAGACGGAGGCCGAACACGAGCAGCGCTTCGGAGGCCGACTCGCCGTCGGAGCGAGCAAAGTCGGCGGCGTCGCCGAAGCGGTTGAGCCATGTCACGCCGACGTAGGGGGCGACCTCGCGGCGGATCTCGTAGCGCAAGCGGAGCCCGACTTCGAGATCGTTGAGGCCCGAGCCGACGCCCCAGTCCTCGACGGTCTGCACGGCCACGTTGAGCTCGGCCTGGGGTTGGAGCACCAGCCGCTGGGTGAGCAGCAGGTCGTACGAGCCCTCGAACCGGGCCGACACGTCGCCGGCGTCCGACACGAAGAGGGCGGGCTCGACCTCGAAGAAGTACGGCGCCAGCCCCTCGAGCCCGACGGTCAGGAACGGCCGCGCGCGGACCTCGCCGTCGCCGAACTCGGTGTCGACACGGACACCGGCCTGGGCCTCGAAGTACGACGTAATGAGGCGGCTGTAGAGCGCTTGTGCCTCGGCCTCGCCGGTCCCCTCAGAGAGGAGCCCCTCGCCCTCGCCCTTGAGGTAGATCCGCCGGTAGTCGGTGCCGGTGCGGATCATCCCCTCGAACCGGCCCGGCAGGCCGTCGGCGGAGGGCGCGAGCTCGAACTGGTCGAGGAGGGCGAGCGTGTAGCTCTTGGGGCTGTGAGCCGCGCCGAGCACGAAGTGCGGGTACTCGGGAAAGGGCACGTCGCCGTCGTGGTCCTGAGCCGACGCTGGGCCGCTGGCGGCCGCCACGAGCAGGGCGAGGATGAAGAGGGAAAGGCGGGTCATGGGAGGAGTCGGTCGAGAGGGGCGACGTCGGAGCAGAGCGAGCGCTAGCCCTGCGGCGTGTAGCTGGCGGCCAAGGCCTCGGGCAGCACCTCGCCGGGGCGTTGCACCATCGCGACCCTGAACATGCCGAGCTCCATGTGGTAGAGCACGTGGCAGTGGAAGGCCCACGGGCCGAGCGCGTCGACCTCGATGAGGAGCGAGACCCGCTCGGCGGGCTTGACCGTGATCGTGTGGACGCGCGGGATGTACTCGCCGTGGCCGTTCTCGAGCTCCATCCACATCCCGTGCAGGTGCATCGGGTGGTTCATCATGGTGTCGTTGACCATGGTCATTCGCAGGCGCTCGCCGTAGACCATCGGGATGAGGGGCTCTTCGGCGTACGTCTTGCCGTTGATGCCCCACATGTAGCGCTCCATGTTGCCCGTGAGGTGGAGCTCGATCTCACGGTCGGGCACGCGGCGGGGCTCCGGGTGGAGCGCTTTGAGGTCGGTGTAGACGAGCACGCGGCGGCCGTCGTCGCCCAGCCCGACGCCGGGCTCGTGGAGGCGCGAGCGCGTCTCCATCGGCGCCATCGCGTTCGCGATGCCGTGGTCGTCGGGCCCGTGCATCGTGGGCTCGGGGAGCGTGCCCGGCGCGCGCAAGCCGGAGGTGTCGACGCCGGACGTGGCCATGTCGTGGCCCATCGCCGCGTGGTCTGTCGGTGCGGCCGGCGTCGCGCCGTGGGCCGAGTGGTCCGTGCTCGCGACGGCACCGGCCGCGGCGCCGCCCGACCTATCCATCGCGCCGTGGTCCATCCCCTCCATGCCGCCCATGGCCCCGTGGTCCATGCCCATGTCCATCATCGTCAGCGTCGGACGCTCGCGCATCTCGGGGACCGGGGCCGTCATCCCGGCGCGGGGCGCGAGCGTGCCGCGAGCGTAGCCCGAGCGGTCCATCGCCTCGGCAAAGAGGGTGTACGCCCGGTCGCCGGGCTCGACGATCACGTCGTAGGTCTCGGCGAGCCCGATCCGGAACTCCTCGACGGCGACGGGCTGCACGTGCTGCCCGCTGACCTGCACCACGCTCATCGGCAGGCCCGGGATGCGGACGTCGTAGAACGTCCCCGCGCTCGCGTTGACGAACCGGATCCGAACGCGCTCGCCGGGCCGGAACTGGCCGAACCAGCCCGGGTCGGGCGCCTGGCCGTTCATCAGGAAGGTGTACGTCGCGCCCGTGATGTCCGAGATGTCGGACGCGTCCATCCGCATCCGCTCCCAGTCGAGCTGGTCCGACAGGCTGCGGCCGTCACGGATGAGGTCGGCGACGGTGTTGCGCTGGTAGTTGTAGTAGTTCGCCCGCTTTTTGAGGTGGGCGAGCACGTCGTGGGGATTCTCGAACGTCCAGTCCGAGAGCACGACGACCAGCTCGCGGTCGAACGGCGCGGGCTCGGGCCCGGCGGGGTCGATGACGAGCGGCGCGTAGTGGCCGAGCTGCTCCTGGAAGGCCGAGTGGCTGTGGCACCAGTACGTCCCGTACTGCCGGATCGGGAAGCGGTACTCGAACGTCGACCGCGCCGCGATGCCGGGGAAGTTGACGTGCGGCACGCCGTCCATGGCGTTGGGGAGGATGAGGCCGTGCCAGTGGATCGAGGTGTCCTCGTCGAGCCGGTTGTGGACGCGGATGACGGCCTCGTCGCCCTCGGTGAATCGGAGCAGCGGGCCGGGCACGGTCCCGTTCATCGTGACCGCCGTGCCGGTCTCGTCGCCGAACGCCAGCCGCGTCCGGTCGATGGTCAGGTCGTACTCGACCAAGCCGGGGCGGCGGACCGTCGGCGCCAAGCCCGCCACGCGAGCGGGGCCCGACAGCGCGGACCGGGCCCACGCCGGCGTGAGGGCGCTCAGGCCGGCGAGGGCGCCGACGGCGCCAGCGTTGCGGAGGAAAAGTCGGCGGTCCATCGGGGTGGGAGGCGGGGGCAGAGGTCGAACGGGCCGGCACCGCCGAGGTGCAGCGGATCGCCTTAAAAGGCGCTAAGGTGGGCGGCGAAGAGCCCGCGAAGGGCGCGAGCCGTCAGTGGCCATGGCCGCCGTCGTGATGCGAGTCGCCGTCCCTCGGGGTCCCGTCTTCCATGGTGTGGCCGCCGTCTACCTCGTGGCCGCCGTCCATCTCGTCGCTGCTCTCGCCCGGGTCGTCGTGGGCAGGCGTGGGGTCGGGCACCGGAGGCGGCATCGTGGCGGGCGGGGAGGGAGCGGCGGGGACATCGACCGGTTCGCCAAGAGCGTTGAGGTCGGCGGTGGGGGTGTCGGGGGCGATGGCCTCGACCGCAGGGGCAGACACGGCGGGCGGGGGCGTCTCATCGGATCCGCAGCCGGAGGCGACGAGGAGAAGGGCAGTGTGAGAGAGAAGCGTGCGCATCGAGAAGAGAGGAAGGCTCAGAGTGATCGGAGAGAAGGGGCGCCAGCGCGCGGCCGACGGCGACCGTGGCGACGATCAGGGCGGCGAACCACAGGGCGACGAGGACGAGCACGGCGATCGAAAGCGATGAGCCCCTTCAACGGGCTGGCGCTAGCCAACGGGGCGCAGGCCAACCTGAAAAGGCCGACAGGTGCCGACCGCCGCCTCACCTCGCGCGTACCCCACCACCCCTCTCCCCAGCCTTTCCCGAATGTGGGTCCTGGTCATCGAAGACGAAGCCCGCCTGGCCGACTCGGTCCGCCGCGGACTCGAAGAGGAGGGCTACCGCGTCGACGTGGCGCCCGACGCCGAGGCCGGCGAGCGGCTGGCGCTGGCGAACGCCTACGACGCCTTCGTGGTCGACTGGCGGCTGCCCAAGGGCGACGGCAAGACCCTGGTGGAGCGGATCCGGGCCGCGGGCCGCGAGGAGCCGGTCCTGATGCTGACGGCGCTGGCGGACGTCGAGCACCGCGTGGCCGGGCTCGACGCCGGCGCCGACGACTACCTCCCGAAGCCGTTCGCCTTTGAAGAGCTGGTGGCCCGGCTCCGCGCCTTGCTGCGCCGCCCGCCATTGTCCGATCAAGAGCGGACGGTCGCCGTCGGCCCCCTCGTGCTCGACGGCGAGCGCCGCCGCGTCGGGATGGCCGGACCGCAGGGCGAGGCCGTCCTCAACCTGCGCCCCAAGGAGTACGCCATGCTGGAGGTGCTGATGCGGAGTGCCGACACGGCCCTGTCGCGGACCGTCTTGGCGGAGCGCGTCTGGGGCGACGCCCTGTTCGTGACCGACAACGCGCTCGACGTGACCGTGAGCGGGCTCCGCCAGCGGCTTGCCGACGCCGTCCGCGCCTCGGGCGCCCCAGACGCGCCTCACGTCGAGACCATCCGGGGAGTGGGCTACCGGCTCGCGCCCGGCGCGTAGCCCCATGGGGCGTTTCTTGTGCCCATGGCCCGATTCCTCTCGCTCCCCATCTCGGCCCGGCTCGCGCTGTGGTACGCGCTGACCCTTCTGCTGCTGCTCAGCGCGTTCGCCGTGTTCTGCTACGTCGGCTTCCACGCGGCCGCGCACCGCAGCTTCGACCGCCACCTCGACCACGAACTCGAAGCCGTGGCCCCGCTCTTGCGCACGTCGCCGGACGGCGTCGACGCGAGCGCGCTCGACCGCTCACCGGCCGTGGCGACGCGGCTCGACGGGCCGAACGCGACGTTCGTCCGCGTGCTCACGCCCGTCGGCGACGTGGCGTATCAGTCGGCGAACGTGGGCGGCCAGCCCCCGCTCGGGGTGGCGCTTCCCGACGGCGGCGCGACGCTCCGTCTCAGCCGCGAGTGGGGCGGCGAGCCCGTGCGGTCGCTCGTCGAGCCGCTCCGGTCGGGCGGCGCCGTCGTGGGCTACGTCGAGGTGACGGGCGTCGAGTGGAGCCGCCACCGCGAGCTCCGGGACCTGGGGCGGCTGCTGGCTCTGGGCGTCGCGCTGAGCGTGCTGTTCGCGCTCGGCGGCGGGTGGTGGCTGGCGCGCCGCGCCCTGCGCCCGGTCGCCGTTCTCACCGATGCGGCGGGCCGGCTGGCGGCCGACGGCGCACGGCTTGGTGGTCGGTTGCCGTCCGATTTCGAGACGCGCGACGAGTTGACCGACTTGGCGGAGACCTTCAACGGCCTGCTCGGCCGGCTCGAAGCGTCCGTCGAGCGCGAGCGGCGGTTTACCTCCAACGCCGCCCACGAGCTGCTCACGCCGCTAGCGACGGTCCGCAGCGAGGCCGAGGTCTCGCTCCGCCGCGAGCGCGAGCCCGGCGCCTACCGCGAGACGCTGGGCCGCGTCGTCGAGGAGGTGGCCGAGATGACGGGGACCGTGCAGGGCCTGCTCCAGCTCGCGCGCGCCGAGTCGCTGGCCCAGCCTGCCGGCGACCGCCTCGATTTAGGCGAACTCGTCGCCCGCCGCGCCGAGCGCGCCCGCGGCGAGGCCGAGGGGAAGGGCGTGGCGCTCGACGTCAACGTCGCCGACGGCATCCGCGTCCGCGCCGACGCCGCGCCGCTCGCTGAGGTCATCGACAATCTGGTGTCGAACGCCGTCAAGTACACGTCGGCCAGTGGGCGCGTGGCGGTCCGCCTGACGCACGCCGCCGGGACGGCGCGGCTCGAGGTCACCGACACGGGCGCCGGGTTCGACGCCGGGACGCGCGAGCGGCTGTTCGACCGCTTTTTCCGCGCCGACACGCCCGAGGTCCAGGCGCAAGCGGGGAGCGGGCTGGGGCTGGCGATCGCGCAGGCCATCGTCCGCGGCTACGGCGGCGAGGTGGGCGCCGCCAGCGACGGGCCGGGCCAGGGCGCGACGTTCTGGGCCACGCTCCCGTGCCTCGGCGGCCGGAGCTGAGGGCCGAGCCGCACGCACAGCCGTTCGCGACGAGGTACTCCGCGAGCGGACTATACTGCGGGCCCACTGCCTCCCGCCCGATGCTCCGCCCGCTCTGCCTCCTCGCCGCCGTCGCCCTGCTGGCGCTCCCCACGTCCGCCCAGGTCGAGGTGCTCCCCGCGCTCGACGGCGACCCCGTCGTGCTCGTCGTCCACGGCGGCGCCGGGACCATTCGTCGGGCCGACATGACGCCCGAGACCGACGCGGCCGTCCGGGCCGCGCTCGAGGAGTCGCTCCGCGCGGGCCACGCCGTCATCGTGTCGGGCGAGTCGCCGCTGACGGCCGTCGAGGCCGCGTTGTCAATTTTGGAAGACAGCGACCACTTCAACGCCGGGCGCGGCGGCGTCTTTGCTTCCGACGGGACGGTCCGCCACGACGCCTCGATCATGGACGGCGCGAGCGGGCTGGCGGGCGCCTCGACGGGCACGATGCACGTCCGCCACCCGATCCGGCTGGCGCGGCGCGTGATGGAAGCCTCGCCCCACGTGCTGCTGGCGGGCGACGGCGCCGAGGAGTTCGCCATCGGGCAGAGCCTCGAGATCGTGCCCAACACGTTTTTCCACACCGAGCGCCGCCGCCGATCCCTCGAGGCGGTCCAGGCGCGCGAGCGGAGCGAGAGCGGGGCGCTGACCGTCCCCGAGCCGTGGCAGATGACCGGGACCGTCGGCGCCGTCGCGCTCTCGGCGACGGGCGACCTCGCGGCAGGCACCTCGACCGGCGGCATGACCAACAAGCGCTGGGGCCGCATCGGCGACGCGCCCATCATCGGCGCCGGCACCTTCGCCGACCGCGCCGTCGGCATCTCGGCGACCGGCCACGGCGAGTACTTCATCCGGCTCGGCATCGCCCGCGACGTGGCGGCTCGGATGGCCTACCTCGGCGAGAGCGTCGTGGAAGCGGGCGACGCCGTCATCCACACCGCGCTGACGGGCGCGGGCGGGACCGGCGGGATCATCTCGCTCGACGCGCAGGGCACCGTCGCCATGCCCTTCAACACGGAGGGCATGTACCGGGGCTACGTCACGCGCAGCGGTCGCGTAGTCACGATGATCTACGGCGACGAGGGGTAGTCGCCGGGTCAGGGTTATTGGTTCAAGGTTCGGCCGCCCCGGGCGCGTCGCTCGCATCCCCGTGCCGCTGCGGAGTCATCTTTCCGAACCCCGAACCCCGAACCCCGAACCCCGAACCCCGAACCCTGTGATCACCGTCGAGACCAGCATCGAGCGCGCCCTGAATCTGCCGGTGTCCGTCGAGGAGGCGTGGGCGTTCCTCACCGACGTGCCCCGGTGGGGGGCGCTGTTCCCCCACGTCGAGGCCGTCCGGCCGTACCCCGAGGGCGGCGACAACGCGTACTGGTGGACGATGGAACCGCTCGGCCCGCCCGGCGCCCGCGTCGTGGTCGAGTACGCCTGCCGCTATCACCCCGATGCGGAGGCGCTCACGATGCGGTGGGAGCCGGTCCCCGGCACCGGCAACGCCCAGTTCGGCGGGTCGAGCACCATCGGCTCCGACGGCAACGGCGGCACCACCGGCACCCTGCGCGTCGACGCCGTGCTTGACATCGGGGTGCCCCGGCTGTTCCGGGCGATCGTCCGGCCGACGGTCGAGTTCGAGATGGGGCGGATGACGGATCTGTTCGTGTCGCGCCTAGAAGCGGAGGCGGAATTGTAGGACAACGACCGACACGGGCGTGGGTCTGGGACGGACAGCGGGGCGACACTCGTTGGGGCGCAACGAGATGAGGCGTTGAGCGCGGGTGAGGGACGGATGGACTTGCCAACATCCCAGCCCCCGAGGGGTTGATTGGTCCGGACCCGAGTGATGGCGGGTCCGGCCCACCACGCCACCCAACGCCCCATCTCATGACCCGCTTTACCCTCCGCCTCGGGCGCTTTGCCCTTGCCGCTGCCCTCGTTTCTCTCGCCGCCTGCGACAGTGGCGGCCCCACGACCGGCGGCGACTTTGAAGGCGCCGTCACCGTCGATGGTCGCGTGACCGACGACGCGGCGGCCGCCCGTACCGCCTCGGCCGGCCCCGTCGAAGGCGCGGCCGTCGCCGCCGCCGCCGTCTCCGCCTCCGGCCAGACGCGCGCCCTGCGCGGCTCGGCCACGACGTCGGCCAGCGGCCAGTTCTCGCTGTCCACCGACGCGACGGCCGACGCCGTCGTCGTCACCGCGAGCAAGGGCTCGTTCGCGTCCGCCTCGCTCGTCGAGGCCGGCGGGTTTGCCGCCGGGACCGTCCGTCCGGCCCCGATGACGACCGAGACCGCCGCCGAGGCCGACGTCTACGTCGCCGCCCGCGGCCGTGGCAGCCGTGCCCGCGCCGCCGACGCTGTCGCCTTCGTGACGGCGACGGTCGCCGCCGAGATCGCCACGCGCCGCACCACGACGGCGGCGGTCGCCGCGGCGCTCGAGGCTTCGGTGGAGGCCGAGCGCCGCGCCGCGACCGAGGACACCGGCGACGGCGAGCCGGCCACCGACGAGCAGGTCGAGCAGGCCGACGACGAGCGCGACGTGACCTACCGCGAGTACCGCCGTGGGCGCGCCTCCGGCGCCAGCGCCGAGGCCACCGCCAACGCCTTCATCGACGGCTACGTTCGCGCCCAGGCGCAGGTCGGGATCTCGGCCACGACGAGCGCGCGCGCCGCTCGCGCCCGGTACCTCGCCGCCCGTCGCTTTGCGTCGTCGACGAGCACCGCTGCCGCCGCGTCCATCGAGGCGCACGCCGACCTGGTAGCCGCCTCGGCCGCCGCGCTCGCCGTCGAGGCGCAGTTCGAGGCCCGCAGCGCCGCGAGTGCTCGGATGACCGCTTTGCGCGCCGCCCGCGGCGAGATGGTCGCCTCCCTGCGCGCGGCCACCACGCGGGCGCAGCGGGATGCTGCAAAGACGCGCTACCGCACGACGATCGAGGCCGAGCTGTCGGCCGAGTCGGGCGTCAGTGCCAGCCAGTTGTCGATCGCCACGGGCGCCACCACGACGGCCCGCGCCAGCCTCGACGCCTCTGTCGACGCGGCGGGCTCGGGTGAGGCCGTCGGCGCTGCCGTCGCCACCTACTACCGTCAGGCGCGGACCGCCCTCGGCGGGATGGTCTCGGCCACCCTCGTCGTCGACGTGCTGCTGCTCCTGAGCGGGTTCTAGGCCCCGCTCTCCGACCCCGAGTGCCCGCCTTGCCAGGGAAGCGGTACTCGGCTCCGCCGCCTCGTGACATTCGTTGCGGGGCGGCGGCCGTTTTTATTGACGGCCCCGTGGGAACGGTGAGAGCTTGGAGGCTCTTCTCCCCCCGGCTTACTCATGTCGCTCCGCATCGTCCAGTTTGGCCTCGGCCCCATCGGCCAGGCCTGCGCCCGCCTCGCCCTCGACCAGGGCTACACCCTCGTCGGCGCCCTCGACCTCGACCCCGACCGCGTCGGTCGCGACGTGGGTGAGGTGCTGGGCCGCGAGCCCATCGGCGCAACCGTCCGCGACGATGCGGAGGCCGCGCTGGCGGAGTGGGCGCCCGACGTGGTGCTCCACACGACGCTGTCGTTCCTCGACCGGATCGAGGGGCAGCTGCTGGCGTGCGTCGCCGCCGGCGCGCACGTGGTGTCGTCGTCGGAGGAGCTGTTCTGGCCGGTCGACCGCGACCCCGGCTTCTGCGACCGTGTCGACGCGGCCGCTCGTGAGGCGGGCGTGTCCGTCGTCGGGACGGGCGTCAACCCGGGCTTCGTGATGGACCTGTTCCCCGTCGTTCTCGCCAACTCGGTCATCGCCCACGTCGACCGCGTCGACGTGTCGCGGTCGGTCGATGCCGGTCGGCGGCGAGGCCCGCTCCAGAAGAAGGTCGGCGCCGGGCTCACCGTCGCCGAGTTCCGCGAGCGCGAGGCGGCGGGCGGGTTCGGCCACATCGGGATGGTCGAGTCGGCGAAGGCGCTGGCGGCCGGGCTCGGGTGGACACGCGCCGAGGTGACGGAGACCTTCGGCCCGTCGATCGCCGAGGCCGACCACACGACGCCGCACGCGACGGTCGCGGCGGGCGACGTGGCAGGCATCCACCAGACGGCGACCGTCACCGTCGACGGCGAGACGCGGGCGACGCTGACGCTGACGATGGCCGTCGGCGCGCCCGACGAGGACCGGGTGACGATCGCGGGCGACCCGCCTCTCAAGGTCGTCGTCGAGGGCGGGACGTTTGGCGACACGGCGACGGTCGCGGCGGTCGTCAACGCGGCGCGGCGGATCGGCGCGACCCGGCCCGGCTTGCGGACCGTCCTCGACCTCCCGGCGGCAGCGACAGGGCGTTAGGCATCACCCGGGGGTGGCCGTTCGGCCATCCGAGTGCGCATGTGAGCCGGACTTCGAGCCGGTCGCGGGAAACTGAGCAGGTCGTGAGGGGGCGGCGGGGAGTCCGTCGCCTCTGTCCGTGAACCTTCCGCTCACACGTCATGCGCACCGTTCTCAAATGGGCCGGCCTCGGAGTCGGCGCCCTCCTCGTTCTGGCCGCCGTCGCCGTCGGCGTCGGCGCCATGGTCGGCGGATCGAACATCGACGCCGTCCACGACCTCGCCGTCGAGCCGCTCGCGGTCTCGTCCGACTCCGCCTCGCTCGCGCGCGGCGCGCACCTCGCCGGCATCTACGGCTGTCGCGACTGCCACGGCGACGACCTCAGCGGGCAGGTGATGGGGGAGGGCGGCCCGTTCCGTCTCGTCGCCTCCAACCTCACGCCCGCAGGCGTCGGCGGCGAGTACGACGCGGCGACCTGGGACCGCGCCATCCGCCACGGCGTCCGCGCCGACGGCCGCGCGGTGACGGTGATGCCGTCGGGCGCGTACCACAAGATGAGCGACGCCGAGGCCGCCGACCTCATCGCCTACCTCCAATCGCTGGAGCCCGCCGGCGACGACATCGGGCGGACCGAGTTCAGCTTCATGGGCAAGGTGCTCGCGGCCGGTCCCCTCGACCCCAGCGCCAACGTCTACGCCGAACCCACGACGGCGTCCTCGCCCCCGCCTGGCGCGACGGCCGAGTACGGCGAGTACGTCGCCGAGATGATGTGCGCGTATTGCCACGGCGCGGGCGTGGTCGGGCAACAGCCCCCGGAGCCGGGCGCCCCGTTTGCCCCGGACCTCGCGGCCGCGGGCCAGTGGGACCCGGCGCAGTTCCACGAGACGCTGACGACGGGCGTCCTGCCCGACGGCCGCGCGCTCGACCCCGAGGTCATGCCGTGGACCGCGACGGCCCGGATGACCCGGGACGAGCGCGAGGGCCTGCGGCTCTACCTCGCCTCGCTCGCGGAGCGCCGGGGCGCCGACGTGTAGCGGCCCGGCGCACGTCCCGGCGATGGGCTGAGCAGAGGAGGAGGTCTCGAGCCGGAGGTTGGTGTAAATATCCCCTCTGCCCACCCCGCCGTCGGGGCGGGCAGAGGACCCGTCGGTGGGGTGGGCGTGTGCTTAGTGGTTGGGGTCGTCGGGGTCGGGGACGGGCGGGTCTGGTACGGCGGGGGGGAGGGCATAGTCCTGAAGCCCGTGGTTCACCTCTAACTCGAAGCCGAGGGGCCCGTCGGGCGAGCCGGGAGGACGCAGGGCCTGCCAGGCTCCGCATGCGGGGACACCATCCTCGTAGTCCGCCGGGATGACGTCCGTGCAGGCCAGGACGGAGACCCGGTGGTAGGTGGGGCCCGCTGGCTCTTTAGGATGTGGAGGGGCCTGGAGCGCGCCGGGTGCGCCCGGGTGCGCCATGGCGGCGTTCTGGCCGACGGTGCCCAGTTCACCGTAGATCGAGGGCTCGACGACGATGAGCGCGCTCAGGCCATGGCTCGTCCGGACCACGAGCGTACCGCCGGCCCGGAGGATTGGCCCGTTCGACCCGAGGGCGCCCTCGAACTCGAACGACGGGGTGCCGTTGGACGAGAACACGTGGACGATGACGGGCGGGGGCGTGTCCGGCGGGGCCTGGGCCTGCGCCGACAGGCACAGCACGGCGGTGGCGAGCAGCAAGAGAGGTTTCATCGGGGTTGGGGTGAGGAGAGAGATGCGAACGCCGCCGAGGCGCGGAGCTCGCGGAGCCAGGGAGACCGTTCGGCGAGGACGCCGCCGAACCCCCGGCCAAGGGCGCTCCCGAGCCACACCAGGGCCCGGTCGCGATCGCCGATGATTTCATAAGCGACCCCAAGGTGGTAGGCGTCGTGGACATCCGCGTCCGCGGGAGAGAGCAGGGCCTCGGCCTCGCTGAGAAAGGCTCGCGCGCTGTCGGCCCGTCCGAGCCCCGCGTAGGCGCTCCCGATGCGGAGCAGCACGTCGGCGGTGCGGGCGACGGCAAGGTGCTCGCGCGCCAGGGCGATGGCGGTCCGGTAGTCGGCCTCGGCGCGCGTGCGTTGTGCTGGCGCCCACCGGCGGGACTCGGCTAGCGCCAGACGGAGGTCGTAATCGTCGGGCTGGAGCGCGACCGCCCGCTCCCCGGCCTCGACGGCCCCGTCGAAGTCGCCCAGGATAAAGCGGGACGAGACCAAGCCGTTCAGCGCGCCGGCGTGCTCCTGGTCGAGCCGGACGACGCGCTCCCAGGCGTCCCGGCTCGTCTCGAGGTCCTCGTCGTCGAACGCCGCGACGCCGAGGTTGTAAAGGAGCGTCACGTTCGAGGGGGACCGGTCGAGCCCCTGCCGGAACAGGGTGGCGGCCATTGCTGGTCGGCCGGCCCGCACGTGGTAGGAGCCGAACGAGTTGTACGGGAGCCAGTTCTCGGGGGCGAGCTCGATGGCGCGGCGGAACGAGGCCTGCGCGTCCTCATCTCTCCCCAGGGCAGCGTAGACGCGAGCGAGCCGGCGCGTCGCCTCGGCATTCACGGGGTCGAGCGAGAGCGCCCGGTCGATGGCGGCGAGGGCCTGTTCAAACTCTTCCCGGCCCTCGTAGATGATGCCCAGCGCGAGGTGGACCTCCGCGAGCCCATCGTCGAGCGCGAGGGCGCGTTGCGATCGGGCGATCGCGCTGTCGGCCCACGCCACGTCCGAGGTCCGCCGGTACGTTTGCCACTGCGCCTCTGCGAGGGCGGCGTGGGCCAAGGCAAAGACGGGGTCGAGGGCGAGGGCCTCGGTGAAGAGGGCCCGCGCCCGGGCGAGGTCGTCCGTGCCTTGCTGGTTGCGCAGCTCCCCGATGCCCCGGAGGTAGAACGCATTGGCCTCGGGATCATCGGTGCCCCCAGCTGCGAGCGCGGCTTGCGTCTCCGCCCCGACCTCGACACGCAGCAGATCGGCCAGCACAAGGACGGCCGCGTCCTGGAGCGCGAACGCGCTGCCGCTGGTGTCGTCCACCTCGCGCGAGCCGAGGGTGTTCGGCGTCTCGCCGCCGACGTCGACCAGCGAGAGCATGACGCGAACGCGCCCGTCCTCCGTTTGGACCGTCCCCTCCACGACAAGCGTCGCGCCGAGCTGCTCGCGGGCTTGGGTCGGGGTGAGCCCATCGGGGACCTCGCTGGCGGGCACGATTCGGAAGCGGTCGGTGAGGGGGCCCAGCTGGCCCAGCTTCCCCGTCACCGTTTCGACGAGCCCCTCGGAGAGCATCTCGGCCTCGGCGCCGACGGACCGGAAGGACAGCACCGCCAGGCGGTGCGGCTCGGCTACGGCGGCGTCAGGCCACAGGGCGATGGCGCCGATGGCGGCGACCAAGACGGCGACGGCCAGCACGGCCGCGCGGGGAATCCGACGGAGCCAACTCGCGGCGCGCTCAGGCTCGGCGATCGCCAGCGGGGGCGCCCCGGTCGGTGGGGGAGAGGCCTCGCCGCGGCGCACGGCGTCCAGCGCCTCCGCAACCGCCTCCATCGACGCGGGGCGGTCGGCGGGGGCCTTTTCGAGACACGCCGCCACGAGATCCGCCAGCCCGGACGGGAGGTCGCCCAGGGGCGGGGCCGGCTCGTGGAGAACGGCGTAGGCCCTCGCGGCGGCGTACGACCCGTCGAACGGGCGCCGCCCGGTCACCATCTCGAACAGGACGACGCCGAGCGCCCAGATGTCGGACCGGGCGTCGGCGCGCTCGCCGCGGAGCTGCTCCGGGCTCATGTAGAGCGCCGTGCCGAGGCTCTCGCCGTCCTGCGTCAGCTCGCCGCCGTCGAGGTGGGCGATCCCGAAGTCGAGCACCTTGACGCACGGGCCGCCGCCGGGGCCGCCGTGGGGCAGCAGCATCACATTCGCCGGCTTGAGGTCGCGGTGGACGACGCCCGCCCGGTGGGCCGCCGCCAGCCCGCGCGCCATCTGCGCCCCCAGGTCGGCCGCCTCGGCCGCCGCCAGCGGGCCCGCGTCGAGCCGCTCGCGCAGCGTCTCGCCGTCGTAGAACGCCATCGCGAGGTAGGGCTGGCCGTTCGTCTCGCCGACGTCGTAGACCGAGGCGAGGTGGACGTGGTCGAGCGCCGCCGCCGCCCGGGCCTCTTGCAGCAGCCGGGCCCGCGCGCCGTCGTCGGCGACCAACCCCGGCGCGAGCACCTTCAGCGCCACCTCCCGACCCAGCCGCGTGTCGGTCGCTCGGTAGACGACGCCCATGCCGCCGGCGCCGACGCGGCCCACCACGCGGTACGGCCCCACGTCGCTCCCGACGAGGGCGTCCGTGGGTAGGGGTGGGCTCGATGTCGACACGTAGGCGGCACGATGGGGGGAGACCAATTGGCAGTGTACTATAGGGTTAGTGCGCCACCACTAGTGCGGTCTCCCGATCCTGGCGCCGGCCGGCCCACGGGCGTCCGCTCGCGTCGGGCCGGTGCCCAGCCCTCCATGCCCTCCATGCCCGCCCCCCCCGACGCCGAGCTCGCGCGGCTCCGCCGGTCTGTCGACGAACTCGCGCTGCTCAACGAAGTCGCCGTGGCGCTCGGCAGCGCCCGCGAGCTCGACGTGGCCGTCCACACCCTCGTCCGGCGCTCCATCGAGGCGATGGGCGCCGAGCAAGGCGTCGTGACGCTCATCGACCGGCAATCCACGGGCGCAGCGGAGACGTACGTGCGGACCGTCCGCGGCATCCGGGAGGCGCTCCGCCCGGACGAGGCGCTGCTCGGGTGGGCGGCCCACCACCGCCGGACCTTGCGCCTCGACGACCTCCGCGAGGAGCCGTTCGCCCAGTTCGACTGGGGCGACGGGGTCCGCACGGTCCTGTGCGCCCCGCTCATCGCCCACGGCGAGTTCTTGGGCGTGCTCACGCTCTACAACAAGACCGCCGGGCCCTTCACCGCGGGCGACGCCCGCCTGCTGACGATCCTGGCGATGCAGTCCGCGCAGACGCTCGATGCGTCGCGGCGGGAGGCCGAGCGCACCCGGATCCTCGACCTGTTCGGCCGTCACACCGCGCCGTCCGTCGTGGACGAGTTGATCCGCCACGAAGCCGACCCGCCGGGTCGCCGGGTCGCCGCGTGCGTCATGTTTCTCGACGTCCGCGACTTTACCACCTTTGCCGAGCAGGCCGAGCCGGAGGCGGTCGTGGCGTTCCTGAACCGTTTTTTCGGGATGACCGTCGACGCCGTGACCTCGCGAGGAGGGATCGTCCACCAGCTGTTAGGCGACGGGTTCATGGCCATCTTCGGCGCGCCGATCCAGTCGCCCGCAGACTGCACCCACGCGGTGGAGGCGTCGCTCGACATCGTGGCGCGGATCGCGGCCGAGGTGGAGGCCGGTCACCTTCGCCCGACGACCGTCGGCATCGGGCTCCACACCGGCGACGTGGTGGCCGGGACGGTCGGCTCGATCCAGCACAAGGAGTACAAGGTGACCGGCGACGTGGTGAACGTGGCTGCGCGCGTCGAGGGGCTCAACAAGGCGCTGGGGAGCCAGGTGCTAGCGACGCGGGCGGTCTGGGAGCGGCTGCCGCGGGGGCAGTTCGAGGGCGAGGCGCTGGGCGCGGTCCGGCTGCGCGGTCGGGCGGCGGCACAAGAGCTGTACCGGCTGGCCTGAGCGGACGGCGCTGGGCCGTAGTTTGCGGCCCCACCCGAGCGCATGTCCGTCCTTCCCGAACCTGAGATCCAGAGCGCGGCCCGCCTCCTCGCCGAGGGCCGGCCGGCCGACGCGGCGTCGCGCCTGGCGGCCCTCGTGGCCGAGGCGCCGACGTATGCCGCGGCGCACGTGCTCCGGGCGACGGCGCTGGAGGCCGCGGGCCTGATCGACGATGCGCTGGTGTCGTGGGGCCGGGCAGCCGCCCTCGTTCCCCGAAGCGCCCTCGTCCATCGCGAGCGGGCGCGCCTGCTCGCGTCTCAGATTCAGGACGACCTGGCCCCGGGCTTGCCGCCGCCCGTTCCGGCGTCGCCGCCAATCGCGGAGGCCCCGGCGCCGCCGGCCCCGGCGCCCGCGACCGAGCCGGCCCCGGACCACGCCTACGACGAGGACGACGACTACGCCGACGGCCCCCTGCTCGGCTTCGGCGAGCCGACGGCCTTCGCGGCGGACGACCTGGTGTTCGACCCGTCGCCCACCGCTGAGGCGCCGGACCTCGGCACGCCGGCTCCGCCCGAGCCGGAGCGCGAGCCCTCGCCGAGCCGGTCGCCTACCCCGTCGCCCGAGACTTGGGGCGACGAGACGGGGCTGGCGTCCGTGCTCCCGCCGGAGACTCCCGCCGGCACGCCGCCGCCGGTGCCGAACGTCTACACGCCGGCGGCCGGCTGGTCGTTGGTCGACGAGTCCGACGTGCCCGCGCCTCCGCCCGCCGCGCAGGTCTCGCCGGACGTGATCGCGCCCGAGGGCGACCCCACCCCGCCCGCCGACCCGGCCCCCCCGCTCCCTGAGGCGACCGTCGAGGACGTGCCGCCGCCGATGCCGTCGGTGGCCGACGAACTCGACTCCCTAATCGCGCAGCTCGAAGTCGCCCCGCGCATCAAGCCCGACCCCGCGTACTCGGGCCCGACCGTGGACCCCAACGCGGGCAGCGTCGACGACCTCGCGTCGGAGACGCTGGCCAAGATCTACGCGGCGCAGCACCAGTACGTGGAGGCGGCGCTGATGTACGAGAAGCTGGCGGCCCAGAAGCCCGACGCCGCCGCCGACCTGCTGGAGCGGGCGGCCGAGCTGCGGCGCAAGAGCGGATGAGCCCACTCCGGCGCCTCCTGCGCTCCGGCCCCCGAGTGGTCGCGGGCCTGATGAGCGGGACCTCCCTCGACGGCGTCGACGCCGCCATCGTCCGCGTGGACGGGACCGGCGCCGGACTGACGGCCGAGGTGCTCGGCTTCGTCAGCGAGCCCTATTCCGACACGGTCCGGGCCGCGCTCCGCGCGTGCGTCGAGGTGGCGACCTCCGACGTGCGGCTCGTGAGCCAGCTCCACGCCCGTCTCGGGCTCCACTTCGCCGCGGCGGCACGGTCTGCGTGCGCCGCGGCCGGCATCGAACGCGGCGGCCTCGACCTCGTCGGCAGCCACGGCCAGACGGTCCAGCACGTGCCCGTCGCCGAGGCGTGCGCAGGCGTCCCCACGCGGTCGACGCTGCAGATCGGGTGCCCGGCCGAGATCGCGACGGCCCTCGGCGTCCCCGTCGTGGCCGACTTTCGGGCCGGCGACCTCGCTCTGGGCGGGCAGGCCGCGCCGCTGGCGCCGTACCTCGACGGGACGCTCTTCGCGCACGGCACCGAGACGCGCGTGCTGCTCAACCTGGGCGGCATCGCCAACGTGTCCGTCGTCACGCCCGACGGCGTGGCGCTGGCGTTCGACACGGGCCCGGCCAACATGGTCTCCGACACGCTCGCGGCCCGGTTGTTGGGCGAACCCTTCGACCGCGACGGTGCGCTCGCGGCGACCGGCACGCCCGACCACACGTTTGTCGACGCCGTGCTCGCGGAGCCGTACTTCTCCGCGCCGCCGCCCAAGTCGACCGGACGAGAGGACTTCGGGACGGCCTTTGTGGACCGGCTGCTCGCGACGGGCACCGCGCCCGCCGACCTGCTGGCGACCGCCGCCGCGCTCACGGCACGGTCCGTCGCCGACGCCGTGCACCGCCACGCGCCCGGCGCGGCCCGAGTGATCGCGTCGGGCGGCGGCGTCCGCAACCCGACGCTGATGGCGGCGCTGCGCGATGCGCTGGCGCCGATACCCGTCGAGACGACCGCCGAGCACGGGCTCGACCCCGACGCCAAAGAGGCCGTGCTGTTCGCCGTCCTCGCGCACGAGTGGGCCAAAGGCGTTCGCACCGGCCTGCCCGCCGTCACCGGCGCCCGCGCCGCCGCCTTCCAAGGCTCACTGACGCTGCCGTAGAACGACCCCTTCCCAAGACGACCGATGCCGATCGACATCCCCAAGCGCTCCCGCGTGGACCTCATCGAGTCCATCCAGGACTACGTCCGCGAGCACCTCGAGATCGAGATCGGCACCATTGCCGCCGAGTCGTTTCTGGACTACGCGCTCGACGAGATCGGCCCGGCGGCCTACAACAAGGGCGTCCGCGACGCGCAGGGCCGGCTGTCGAGCGTCATCGCCGACCTCGACATCGACCTCCGTGAGCAAGAGATGGGCTACTCGCTCCGTCGCCAGAACGCCCGAGGCGGGCGCCGCCGGGCCTGAGCGGGCAGTGCCCCCGCAACTCCCGCCGCGTTGCGCCGAATACGGCGAGCCGCCGCCGACGGCGGAACGCACGCGGTCTCCCCACCTTCGACCCGATGTCCAGCACCCACTTCGAAGCGCACGACGGCCTCGATCGACTGTCCTCCGACGAACTCGAAGAGCAGGCGTTCGGGCCCGACCCGAGCCGCAAGCGGACCCGGCGCGGCGGCCTCCGCCGCTGGAAGCGCCGTCCCAAGCCCGCCCCCGAGCCGGCCGCGCTGGCGGCCGTCGCCTCGTCTCGGACGCCGGCCAGTCGGCCCGTCGTCACCAAGTACTGCTACGCGTGCGGCGAGGAGATCGAGGCGCGCGCCGCCGTCTGCCCGACGTGCGCGGTGCGCCAGCCCGAGGCGCCGGCCCGGCTCGTGGGCGCGGGCAAGAACAAGGGGACGGCGACCCTGCTGGCGCTGCTGTTCGGCGGCGTCGGCGCGCACCGGTTCTACCTCGGGCAGACCAAGTGGGGCGTGGCGATGCTCCTGTTCTGCTGGACCCTGATCCCCGTCGGCATCGGGATCGTTGATTTCGTCCGCTACGTGCGGATGTCGGACCGCCACTTCGCCCAGCGCTACGACGGCGCCCCGCAGACGCTTCTGGTCCCCCCGCGCGAGCAACTGATGCTGGCGCGACCCGTGCGCAAGCAGGACGAGGACGAGGACTGACGTGAACGACGGGAGTGCCCTCGTCATCGGCGCGATCTCGGCGGTTGTTATGGTTCTGAGCGTTCGAGCGTGGAGGTCGCCTGTCGAGGTCGAGGACGACGACTGGGGCGACGAGGCGTGGTGGGCGGAGCTGATCCGCGGCCACGCCGCCGTCGCCGCCATGCTCGGCGCGCTCGGTCTCGCGCTCGCGATCGCCGTCGTGGTGGCTGGCTGAAGACGGTGCGGAGGCGCCGCCCCGGCCCGCACGGGTAGGTTTCGGGTGCCCCCTCTGCCCCGGCCGATGTCCGAGATCCCCGAGTCCCAGCCGTTTACCCCTGTCTCCGAAGTCGGTGAGTTCGGCCTGATCGACCGGCTCTCCGCCACGCTCGCCGACGCCACGAGCGCCCGCGACCTCCTCGTCGGCATCGGCGACGACGCCGCCGTGTACCGCGTCGGCAGCGCGGGCGCCGACGGCGCCAGCCGCGTCCACGTGGTCACGTCGGATGCGATGGTGGAGGGCGTCCACTTCGACCGGACGTACGTGCCGCTCCGCGCGCTCGGCTGGAAGGCGATCGCGACGAACGTCAGCGACATCTGCGCCATGAACGCCCGGCCGCTCTACGCGACGGTCGTGCTCGGGCTGCCCAACAACCTGTCGGTCGAGGGCGCCGAGACGCTGTACGTGGGCATCGGGCAGGCGTGCGAGCGCTACGGGCTGGCGGTCGTCGGCGGCGACATCACGGCCTCGGCGCGGCTGACCATCAGCGTGACCGTCGTCGGCGAGGCGCGCGAGGACGAGATCGTGACGCGCGCGGGCGCCCAGCCCGGCGACCTCCTGTGCGTGACGGGCGACCTGGGCAGCGCGGCGGCGGGGCTCCAGATCCTGATCGGTGGGAAGGAGGCCGCCGACGAGGCGGGCGACGGCGCGGCGGACGTCCAGCCGGACCTGTCGGAGTTCGCGTACGTCGTCGAGCGCCAGCTGATGCCCCAGGCGCGGCTAGACCGCGTCCAGCTCTGGGCCGAGGCGGGCGTCCGGCCGACCTCGCTCATCGACGTGTCGGATGGGCTGGCGTCGGAGGCCCACCACCTGTCGCAAGCGGGGACGGTCGGGGCCGTCGTCGACGGCGGGCTCCTGCCGGTCCACGTGCAGACGGCGCTGGCGGCGCAGCGCTACGACCAGCGGCCCGAGGCGTTCGTGCTCTACGGCGGCGAGGACTACGAGCTGCTGTTCACGATGGCCGAGGCCGACGCGCCCAAGCTGGCGGCCGACACGTACGCGGTCGTCGGCCAGATCGTCGAGCCCGACGAGGGCGTGGTCCTCCGGCTCCCCGACGGCAACCGGGTGCCGCTCCACGCGGGCGGCTACAAGCATTACTAGAGCTCCTTCGGGATGCTCTGGGTAAGAGGGAAGGGGCAAGGGGCTGGCGTTCGCGAGCGGGATCGGACGACGCGAGCGGGACTGGTGCAAGCCCGCCTACGTCGTCCCCTCTCCCAGCGGGCGTGGGGACGCATCGGGAGAGCTCGCGTCATTCCCCAAACAGTCTCTCAGGATGACGGGGCTGGGAGGCCGGCGCAAGATCCGCCAACGGCGTCCTCCGAATCCTACTTCCAGCGGCTCGGTCGTCGGCAACCCGGGCTCGCGTGGCCCGTACGGTCCCGACCCCTCGCCCCTCGCCGCCGTGCTCCTTTCCCGCCTGACGATGTGGACGCTGGCGATCGGGCTGGTCGCGGTCGCCATGGCGGTCTGGCCCCAGGTGCCCGAGCGCTTCCCGACGCACTACGGCCTCGACGGCGTCGCCGACGACTGGTCGGTGGGCTCGTTCTGGGGGTGGCTGGCGCTGCCGCTCGTGGGGCTGGCGATGGCGGCGTTTATGGAGTGGATGATGCGCGTCGCCGTCTTCCGCCCCGGCGCCCCCGGCCTCAACCTGCCCAACAAGGAGGCGATCCTCGCGCTGCCGCCCGACAGGCGCGCGCCCGTGCTGGCTCGCGTGGCGGTGATGACGTATGCGACGGCCGCGTTCTGCATGGTGGCCTTTGCGCTGATCCAGCTCGGGACGTGGACCGAGGCGCACGGCGCGAGCGGGACGGGCTGGGTGCTGGCGGGCATCGGCGTCGCGGTCGTGGGCCCGATGGCGGCGCTGGCGGTCGGGATGGTGGCGATCCACAACGAGGTGGACCGCCAGCAGGCCTAGCTTGCGGGAGGACAGTTCTGTTGCCCTGCCGACGCCCCTCATGACCATCGCGATTCTCGGGACCGGCCGCGTCGGCTCCGCTCTCGGTCCGGCCTTCGCCGCTTGCGGCCACACGGTCGTCTACGGATCCCGCGAGCCCGAGCGGGAGGACGTGCGCGACTTGGTCGCGAGGGCGGGGCCGCCTGCCTCCGCCGCGCTCCCAGTCGACGCCGCGACCGAGGCCGAGGTGGTCGTGATCGCGACGCCGTGGGAGGCCACCGAGGCGCTCGTCCGCTCGCTCGACCTCGACGGCCGGATCGTGCTCGACACCACGAACCCGCTCGCGTTCCCCGACTTGTCCCTCGTCGTCGAGACCTCGGCTGGCGAGCTGATTCAGGCGTGGGCGCCCGGAGCCCGCGTGGTGAAGGCCTTCAGCTCGGTCGGGGCAGACGTGATGGCGGACGCCGACTTCGGCGCGCTCCGGCCCGCGATGTGGGTGGCCGGCGCGGACGCCGACGCCAAGGCCACGACGCTCGGGCTGGCGGAGGCGCTCGGGTTCGAGGGGATCGACGCGGGCGGGATCGAGCGCTCGCGGGCCCTGGAGCAGATGGCGGTGCTCTGGATCTCCCACGCGAGCGTCGCCGGCCGCGAGCACGCGCTCGCCGTACTGCAGCGATAGGGGCCCCGGCGAGCGCCTGGCCTTTGCCGAAGCTTCGCCCGCCTGGGGCCCCCGTTCACCGTCGCTCCGAACGCCGGACACTAGCTTTCCACCCTGTCCCCTCCGACCCGTCCAAGATGGAAACCTCCACGCCCACCGCGACCGGCACCGGCGACGTCCTCCAGGTCATCGGCCCCGTCGTCGACTGCGAGTTCCCCGCCGGCCAGGTGCCCGACATTCTCGACGCGCTCGAGATCGACCGCGAGACCGGCACGCTCGTCCTCGAAGTCCAGCAGCACCTCGGCGAGAACCGCGTCCGGACCATCTCGATGGACTCGACCGACGGACTGACGCGCGGCACGCCCGTGCGCGGCACCGGCAAGCCGATCGCGATGCCGGTCGGCGAAGCCGTGCGCGGCCGCCTGTTCAACGTGGTCGGTGAGGCCATCGACGGGCTCCCCAAGCCGGAGGTCACGGAGTACCGCCCCATTCACGCGGACCCGCCGACCTACGACCAGCTCGCGACCTCCGTCGAGGTTTTGGAGACGGGCATCAAGGTCATCGACCTGATCCAGCCCTACGCCCGTGGCGGCAAGATCGGCCTGTTCGGCGGCGCCGGCGTCGGCAAGACGGTCCTGATCCAGGAGCTCATCAACAACATCGCCAAGGGCCACGACGGCTTCTCGGTCTTCGCCGGCGTCGGCGAGCGGACGCGCGAGGGCAACGACTTGATGCGCGAGATGCTCGAGTCGGGCATCATGACCTACGGCGACGCCTTCCTGCACTCGATGGAAGAGGGCGGCTGGGACTTGTCGAAGGTCGACATGGAGAAGCTCAAGGAGAGCCAGGCGACGTTCGTGTTCGGCCAGATGAACGAGCCGCCCGGCGCCCGCGCCCGCGTGGCGCTGAGCGGCCTCACGCTCGCTGAGTACTTCCGCGACCAGGGCGGCACCGACGTCCTGTTCTTCGTCGACAACATCTTCCGGTTCACCCAGGCCGGCTCCGAGGTCTCGGCCCTGCTCGGCCGCATGCCGTCGGCCGTGGGCTACCAGCCGACGCTGGCGACCGAGATGGGCACGATGCAGGAGCGCATCACGTCCACCAAGACCGGCGCCATCACCTCCGTCCAGGCCGTCTACGTGCCCGCGGACGACCTCACGGACCCGGCCCCGGCGACCACGTTCGCCCACCTCGACGCCACGACCGTGCTCTCGCGCGCCATCGCGTCGCTCGGCATCTACCCGTCCATCGACCCGCTCGACTCCACGTCGCGGATCCTGACCGAGGAGGTCGTCGGCAAGGAGCACTACCGCGTCGCCCAGGACACGATGGAGCTGCTCCAGCGCGACAAGGAGCTCCAGGACATCATCGCCATCTTGGGTCTCGACGAGCTGTCCGACGAGGACAAGCAGGTCGTCAACCGGGCCCGGCGCGTCCAGCGGTTCATGTCGCAGCCGTTCTTCGTCGCCGAGCAGTTCACCGGCACGCCCGGCAAGTACGTCAAGGTCGAGGACACCGTCCGCGGCTTCAAGATGATCTTGGAGGGCGAGCTCGACCACCTGCCCGAGGGCGCGTTCCTGTACAAGGGCGCCATCGAGGAGGTCATCGAGGCCGGCGAGAAGATGCTCGCGGAGGCGTAGCCTCTGCGGGGACTGTGGGGACTCGGGACTTAGGGACTGGCTACGCCGCTCCCCACCGAGACCCCCAGTCCCCTTTGTCCCCCCAGTCCCCAGTCCCCCCCATGGCTGACTCCCTTCTCGTCGAGATCGTCTCCCCGGACCGTGCGGCCTACCGTGGCGAGGCCCGGAGCTTCCGCGCGCCGGGCGTCGAGGGCTCGTTCGTGGTCCTCCGCGGCCACGCCCCGATGCTCGCGGCGACCCAGACCGGCACCGTCGTCGTGACGACGCTGACCGGCGACCGCGTGTCGTTCGCGACGTCCGGCGGGTTCGTCGAGGTCTTGGACGACCACGTCATCATGCTGGCCGAGACGGCCGAGCCCGCCGGCGACATCGACGTCGAGCGCGCCCGGGCCGCCGAGGAGAGCGCGGCCGCGCGGCTGACGGAGGCCACCACCCCCGAAGAGCGGGCGGCGCTGGAGGCCGAGCGCGACCGCGCCCGGACGCGGCTCCGTACCGCCATGGGCCAGGTCTAGTGGCTTCACCCAGGGTTCTTGCCCGCCTCTCAGGCGGCGCGTACCTTGGGGTTCCGGCAGCGACCATTCGTGGTCATACCGACTCGGGTTGAGCACGCCCAGCCCCGCCCTCCAGGGCGAGCTCCCCGACTGAGCGCCCGACGATTCGTCGTCGGGCGCTCTCTTTTTGCGGGCCTGTGCCGCTCCAACTCGCGGCCTGCGATGGCTCACGAGTAGGCAGGGGCACTTGCTCCGACGGCGGTCAGTGCTGTGCTCTGCGGTCTACCTTTCGAGCGTCTCCCAACGCCCCCTACTGTGGCTCTTCCGTACACGCTCCGCGAGGGGCTTGCCGGCTTCCGACGCGCCAAGCTGGCCGCCGCGACGAGCGTCGTCGCCCTCGCGATCGCGCTCGTCCTGATCGGCATCTTCGCCCTGCTCGGGTGGCAGGGCCAGAACGTCGCCGAGGCGCTGCGCCAGCGAGCGAGCGAGGTTGAGGTGTTCCTGGCCGACAGCGCCACGCCGGAGGCCGCCACCCGCATCGGCGACCGCCTGCGCTCCGTCGCTGGCGTCGACTCGGTCCGCTACATCTCGCACGAGGAGGCCGCCGTCATCTTCCGCGAGGCGTTCGGCGAGGAGGCCGACTTGTACGACGACGCCCAGTTTTTGCCCGCCAGCTACCGCGTCCAACTCGGCGGGGACTCCGCCAACCCCGATTCGCTGGCGGCCTTCGCCAGCCGCGTCGACGGGTGGACCGCCGTCGAGGACGTGGCCTACGACCGGGCCTCCGTCGAGGCCGTCGAGCGCAACCTCCAGCTGTTCTCGAGCGTCGGGCTGGCGATCGCGCTGCTCGTGGTCGTGGCCGCGCTGCTCCTCGTCGGCAACACGGTCCGGCTGTCGATCTACGCGCGCCGGATGCTGATCCGGACGATGAAACTGGTCGGGGCCACGAACACGTTTATCCGGCGGCCCTTCCTGATCGAGGGCGTGCTCCAGGGGCTCGCGGCGGGCGTCGTCGCGGGGCTGGTCCTGTGGGGGCTCTACGACCTCTTCCTCCGATTCATCCGCTCGACCGAGAGCGGCGCGGCGGCCGTCGGGTGGCCGGGCGGGACGCCGCTGTGGTCGATGGCTGCGCTCCTCGTGCTCGGCCTCGTGCTGGGCCTGTTGGCGTCGAGCGTGGCGGTTCGGCGGTTTATTCGGACGGTCCGCGTGGGGTAGGGGAGAGGGCACATCGCGTGGGTGATGTGACGAGCCGGGCGACGATTGCGGCTCGGAGGTGTCAAGACGGTGCCCTGCGCAAGGACTTAGCGGTCCGTCCGTTGGGCCCCCCTGTCTCACCCACGCTTGTCGCCATGCTGACGCCGTCGACCTCACGGTTCCGCCCTCTCGCGCTCGTCGCCCTTCTCGTGCCCCTGCTGGCGTCCGGCCCGCCGCTGGCGCTGCCCGGCGCCGTCATCGGCACCGTCACCGACGCCGCCACGGGCGAGCCGCTGATCGGGGCGACGGTCGGGATCGAGGCGCTCCGCGTGGGCGCGGCGACCGACATCGACGGGCGGTACCGGCTGGCGAACGTGCCCGACGGGACGCACACGCTCGCGGTCCGCTACATCGGCTACGAGCCGGCGCAGGTCACGGTCACCGTCGCCGGCGGCACCGTCCGGGCGGACGTGGCGATGACGGCCGGCCGGTCCGGCATGGACGAGGTCGTCGTGGAGTTCGAGCCGCCCCGGATGGTGCGCGACGCCATCGGCGTGCGCCACTCGACCGGAGGGATCCACATGGCGCAGATGGCCTCGCCGCCGCCGTCGGCGCCGAGCCCCGACCCCGGCTGGCGGAACGCGCCGCCCGTCGACCGCGAGGGCTACGCGCCCATCGACGAGGTCGGCTTCAAGACGGCCGCCGACGCCCCGCTCTCGACGTTCTCCATCGACGTCGACCGCGCCAGCTACGCCAACACGCGCCGCTTCCTGACCGACGGCACGCTCCCGCCGGTCGACGCCGTCCGCGTCGAGGAGTTCATCAACAGCTTCGACTACGGGCTCGACGGGCCGACGGGCCGCCACCCGTTTGCGGTCTGGACCGAGGTCACGACCGCGCCGTGGGCGCCCGCGCACCACTTGGTCCGGATCGGGCTCCAGGGCCGCCGGATTGAGACCGACGACCTGCCCCCGGCCAACCTCGTTTTCCTGATCGACGTGTCGGGCTCGATGCGGTCGCCGGACAAGCTGCCGCTCCTGCAGCGCGCCTTCCGCCTGCTTGTCCGCGAGATGCGGCCCCAGGACCGCGTGTCGCTCGTCGTCTACGCCGGCGCCAGCGGGCTCGTCCTCCCGCCCACCTCGGGCGAGGACAAGACGCGCATCCTGGACGCCATCGACGGCTTGTACGCGGGCGGCTCGACGGGCGGCGCCGAGGGCCTGCGCCTGGCCTACGAGGTCGCCCGCCGCCACTTCGACCCCAGCGCCACGAACCGCGTGATCCTGGCGACCGACGGCGACTTCAACGTCGGCGAGTCGTCCGACGCCGCGATGCAGCGGCTCGTCGAGACCGAGCGCGAGTCGGGCGTCTTCTTGTCCGTCCTTGGCTTCGGGACGGGCAACCTCCAGGACTCCAAGATGGAGACGCTCGCGAATCATGGGAACGGCAACTACGCCTACATCGACAGCGCGCGTGAGGCCGAGCGCGTGTTCGTCCGCGAGTTTGGCGGCACCCTGTTCACCATCGCCAAGGACGTCAAGATCCAGGTCGAGTTCAACCCGGCCCGCGTCGCGGGCTACCGCCTGATCGGGTACGAAAACCGGGCGCTCGCGAACGAGGACTTCAACGACGACGCCAAAGACGCGGGCGAATTAGGCGCCGGCCACACGGTCACGGCGCTGTATGAGATCGTCCCCGTCGGCGTCGAGGTCCCAACCGCGGGCGTCGATGGATTGAAGTACCAGGCCACGCCCGCGCTCACGCCCGCCGCGTCGTCCGGCGAGTGGCTGACGGTCGCGCTCCGCTACAAGCCCGCGACGGACGGCGGCACGTTCTCCGACACCAGCGTCCGGCTCGCGGTCCCCGTCGCGGGTGCCGCCGTCCCGTTGGCCCGCGCCTCGGAGGCGACGCGCTGGGCCGTCGCCGTGACCGAGTCGGCGCTCCTGCTTCGCCAGAGCGAGTACGCGCCGGGCGCGAGCTGGGACCACGCGCTCGCGCTGGCACGGGGCGCTCGCGGCGACGACGCGCACGGCGATCGCGCCGAGTTCGTCCGCCTGATCGAGACGGCGCAGGTGCTGGCGGAGTCCGCCGGGCCCGACCGCGACGCCGTGGCCCTGGGCGATTGATCGCGAGGTCCGCGTAGGGGCGACCCGGCGGGTCGCCCCTACCGAGCGGGACGCTCCGGTCAACGGAACCGCAAGACCACCACGTTCCGGTGGACGTACAGACACACCGCCGGTGAGTCCCTCCCAAGCGCCGGGCTCCGGTTGCCGATCATCACGGTGAGGCGGCCCCACTGCGCGACCGATCCCGGGTCTGCTCGCGCCCCGCGGCACGGGATTCGCTTTGATACGTTGATGCCCGTGCCCCCCGCCCGCCTGCCCGTGTCGCTCCGCCCCACCATCGCCCGCCCCGCCCCCTCGTGGCGGCCCGAGCCGGAGACCCCGCCGACCCGCAACCCGTTCAAGCGGTACTGGCAGGCCATCACCGACGACGAGGCCTCGTGGGGCCGGCGGGTCGCCGTCGCCCTCGGCGTCCCCCTCCTGCTCGGCACCGGCGCGCTCGCGCTGGGCGTGCTGGCGGTCGCCTTGTACGCGTGGTCGCTGCTGCCCGAGACGCCCGACGCGTATGCGCTGGCGCGAGCCACGCGCTCCCAGCCCAGCGTCGTCGTCGACGTGCGGGGCGAGCGGATCACCCAGTTCGAGCCCGACTTTCAGGAGTGGGTCCCGCTCGACTCGATCCCCGTCCACCTCGTCGACGCGCTCATCGCGACCGAGGACCGCGCCTTCTACGCGCATGGCGGGGTCGACGTCCGGCGCACCATCGGGGCCATCTGGAACACCATCAAGGGCGACCGGCAGGGCGGATCGACCATCACCCAGCAGCTCGCGCGCAACCTCTTCCCTGACGAGATCGGCAACGCGGGGACGGTCGAGCGCAAGACCAAGGAAGCGATTGCCGCGCGCGCCATCGAGGCCGACCACACCAAGCGCGAGATCCTCGAGGCCTACCTCAACACGGTCCCGTTCCTCTACAACGCCTTCGGCGTCGAGATGGCTGCTCGGACCTACTTCGGCACGCACGCCCCGGACCTGACGGTCGCCCAGTCCGCTTTGCTGGTGGCCATGCTCAAGGGGCCCAACCAGTTCAACCCCGTCCGCCACCCCGAGGCCGCGACCACGCGGCGCAACCTCGTTCTGCAGCTGATGGCCGACCAGGGCGTGCTCCCGCGCGACGAGTCCGCCGCCCTGCAGGCCGACTCTCTCGGCGTCGAGCTCCGCACCCAGCCCTCGACCTACAGCGCCGCGCCCCACTTTACGGCCGCCGTCCGGGCCGAACTCGAAGGCTGGGCCCTCTCGCGCGGCTACGACATCGACCGCGACGGGCTCGTGGTCTTTACGACCCTCGACATGACCATGCAGCGCGAGGCCCAGGCGGCTGTCGCCGCACGCGGCGCGCGCCTCCAGCGCACCGCCGACGCCGAGTGGCGACGGGGCGTCCCCCGCGCCGCCCTCGACGCCGCCCTCCGCCGGACCGTGGCCTACGCCCGCGCGCGTGACAGCGGCGAGTCCGAAGACGACGCGCTGGCGACCGTCCGCACCGAGGCCGATGTGTTGGCCCGCACCGCCGAGTCGGTCCGCCGCGTTGAGGCGTCCCTCGTCGCCATCCAGCCCGAGACCGGCGCCGTCCGCGCGTATGTGGGCTCGCGCGACTTCGCCGTCGACGAGTACGACCATGCGGGCGTGGCCCTTCGCCAGCCCGGCTCCACCTTCAAGGCCTTCGTCTTCGCTGGGGCGCTCCAGCGCGGCTACGGGCCCGACGACGAGATCGAGAGCGGCGCCGCCGAGGTCGAACTGGACGACGGGACCACCTGGCGGCCCGCAGGCGGATCCTCCGCGGGCACCCTCGCCGACGCGCTCGCGTACTCCAAAAACTCCGTCACCGCGCGCCTCACGCAGGAGATCGGCCCGCACCGCGTGGCGCTCGTCGCCCAGCGGATGGGCGTCAACAGCGACCTCGACGTGGTGCCGTCGATCGGGCTCGGCACCAGCCCGGTCACCCTCTTGGACATGGTGTCCGCCTACGCCACCATCGCGAACGACGGCTTGCGGCGGCGGCCGCGCCTCATTACGCGCGTCGAGACCGCGTCCGGGACCGTCCTCGACGAGTTCGGCGGCGCTGGCCAGCAAGCCCTCACACGCCGCGACGCCCGCAACCTCCTCGACATGATGCGCGGCGTCATCGACCGCGGCACCGGCCGCGCCCTGCGTGAGATGGGCGTGACGGGCGACCTCGCCGGCAAGACCGGCACGACGCAGCGCTACGCCGACGGCTGGTTTATCGCCATGCGCCCCGGGCTGGCGGTCGGCGCCTGGGTGGGCTTCAACGACCAGCGCGTGACGTTCCGCTCGAAGGCGACCGGCGAGGGCTCGCGCTCGGCGCTCCCCGTCGTCGCCGACTTCCTGGTGCGCGTCCAGGACCGCCTCCCAGACGTGGCCTTCCCGCCCCCGCCCGGCCGCTACGACGCGCTCGACTTCGACGCCGACGGCGACTCCACGCTCGTCGACGAGCCGGAGGTGGCCGACTTCGACGCCGACGAGTACGAGAATGTCTTCGGCGAGGACCCCTACGAGCCTGCCCCCATCGACTTGCCAGAGGTGGAGCGCCCCGCCGAGGACCGCCCCGCGCTCCGAGAGCCGCCGCCCGGCCCGCGCCGCATCGGCTGGGACACCCCGCCCGAGCCGCGCGCCCCTGCCGAGCCGCCTGCCCCGCGCACCGCGCCGACGCCCCGCCGTCCGGTGGGCGACCCGACGATCCGGAACCCCAACAACCGAGGCGGGAAGACGGCCGAGGAGATCCTCCGCGAGGCCCGCGATGGCGGCGGCTGAGTAGGGAGATGCCAAGTGGCGACCCCTAGGCCCGATTGGGGCCGTTTCTCGATGCGGATGAGGGGCTCTTGTCGGCCCCCCGCAGAGCCACCTGGCCTATCTCGGCGCCGGGGCGGGCGGACCTGCGCGCGGCGCTGTGCCGTGCCGGCCGTGACCATCTCAGGCCGCCATATCGGTTTGTGGAGGTAGATGCCTGTCGTTTCTCCACACCCCGGCCTCGTCATGCGCTGCCTTCTCGCACTCCTCGTCGTGGTCGCTTTCGGGCGGAGTCCTGCCGCGGCCCAAGATGCGCTCCCGGCCTGCGAGACCCTGCTCTCCGCCGCCGAGATCCGCTCGACCTGCAGCGTCGCTGACGCGACGGTGGACATCACGCAGGGCACCGACGGCCGCTGTCTCACTACGGCGCAGCGGCCCGGATCTGTCAGCACGTTCACGCTCAACGTGTACGTCGACGAGAATCCCCAGGTCGCGGCGGCGACGGTCGATCTCGCGCGGGCCCTCGGTCAGGCCGCCGACCAGAGCCGCTCCGGTGCCGGGGCGAGTGGTGAGAGGGTGCAGGTGCTAGGGCAGGTGTTCGAGGCCCTCGGGGCGCAGGACCCCAGCGCGGCGCCTGCCGAGGCCGTGTCGGCCGACGAAGCTCGCACGCGCGACCTCCCGGGTCTCGGTGATGGCGGCGTTCGTTACGTCTCCGAGGCCGCCAGCGGGATTGGGCTGGTGACGCACGCCGTCGTATTTACGTCCGGGGCGACGGTCGTGAAGCTGGAGTCGGGGATCGTGGCCGGCCGCGCAGGGGTGTGCGCGGTGGGGACGCTCGAAGCGCTCGCCCGCCGCATCGCCGGGAGGCTCTGAGCTCGCCCGTCTCGGGACCGAGGCGGGGGGAGGGGAGGCGTGAAGCGTGGTCCCAAGCGGAACGCGGCTCGGGCGTCGGCCCTTCACACGACTCCTCTCCCTCCGAGCCATGCCTCGCGTCCTCCTCTTTACCGGCAAAGGCGGCGTCGGCAAGACGACCTGCGCCGCGGCGACCGCGCTGGCGTGTGCCGCTCGCGGCCAGCGCACCCTCGTGTTGTCCACCGACCCCGCGCACTCGCTCGCCGACGCCGTCGACACGCCGCTCGGCCCGGAGCCCCGCCCGCTCGCGCCGAACCTCGACGCGATGGAGGTCGACCTGTACTACTCGATGCGGAAGTACTGGGGCAACATGCGCGAGCTGGTCCGCTCCGTGCTCCGCTTCCAGGGCGCCGACGCCGTCGCGGCCGAAGAGCTGGCGGCGCTGCCCGGCATGGGCGAGGGCTCGGCGCTGCTCTGGCTCGACGAGTTCTACCGCTCCGGCGACTACGACGTGATCGTGCTCGACGCCGCGCCGACCGGCGAGACGCTGACGCTGCTCACGCTCCCGCAGGTGACGCAGTGGTGGCTCCAAAAAGCCTTCCCCCTCCAGAAAACGGCCATCAAGACGGTCGGGTTCGCCGTCCGCAAGACGACCGGCATCCCGCTCGACCGCGGCTACGAGGAGCTCGACCGGCTCTTCGGTAAGCTCGGCGACGTGCAGGAGATCTTGCAGGACCCGCAGATTACCTCGGCGCGGTTGGTGATGAACCCGGAGCGGATGGTGATCCAGGAGGCCAAGCGCGCCTACACCTACCTCCAGCTCTACGGCTACGGCGTCGACGCGGCGATCGTCAACCGCGTGATCCCGACCGACGAGGCGGGCGGCGTGATGGCGAAGTACGTCGAGGCGCAGGCCGGCTACCTCGACGAGATCGAGCGGTCGTTCGCCCCGCTGCCCGTGCTTCAGGTGCCGCACCTCGGGCAGGAGGTCTTCGGGCTCGACCTCTTGAAGCGGATCGGCGACGGCTTGTACGCCGACCGCGACCCGGCGGCGGTCTACCACTCGGAGCCGTCGTACAAGGTCGAGAACGAGGGGGACGACTACACGGTCGCGCTACGCGTGCCGGGCGCCGAGCCCGGTTCGGTCGAGGCCGAGCAGTTCGGCGACGACCTCGTCGTCCAGATCGCGAACCAGCGCCGGAATGTGACGCTGCCGGCGTTCCTGGCTTATTACAAGCTGGCGTCGGCGCGCGTCGAGGACGGCTGGCTCCGCGCCCACTTCGTGCCGGAGGGCTGACCCCCCGCCCGTCGGCCGCCCCCCTCATCCGAAGGGAGCCTCTTCGATAGATGTGTCGCACTCGTTGCTGACCTCGATGCCCCTGGCGATGTCCCCCCTCCTCGGATGAGGAGGGGGACAGGGGGTGGTGGGGGCCAGTGGCCCTGTAAAAATTGACCTGTTGACGTTAGATCCAGCCTCCTCGCGGGTCTAAGGAAGCCCCGCCTCACACTACCGTGGCCCAGTTCCACAACCGCCCTGCACTGCTCGCCCGCCGCCGCGCGCTTCGCAACCGACCGACAAAGGCGGAGGCCGTGCTGTGGAGCGCCCTCAAACGCCGCCGGCTGGCGGGCGTCAAGTTCCGCCGTCAGCACAGCGCTGGCTCGTTCGTGCTCGACTTCTACTGCCCCGACCGGCGGCTGGCGGTCGAAGTTGATGGAGGGGTCCACGACGACCCGTCGCGTGCTGACTACGACGGGACGCGCCATCGGTGGCTGGCGGCGCGTGCGATCCGAGTCGTGCGGGTGACGAATGAGGAGGTGTTGACGCAGCTGGATGTCGCCTCTGAGCGCATCCGCCATCAGCTCTGAGCCCTGCCTGCGCGTTGGAATGTCGATCCGCATCGCGGGTCCCATCCCGTCGTAGTCTCCCGCGTCTCCGCACCACCGCCATGCTCCGCACACTCCTCCTCGCCGTCCTTCTCGCCGCTGGCGCCAGCGCCCAGGACGCCTACACCGAATCGCCCGTGTCGTTCGACTCTGTCGAGGGCGTCACGCTGGCAGCGACGCTCACCGTGCCCGCTGGAGACGGCCCGTTCCCGGGCGTCGTGCTCGTCTCCGGGTCCGGCCTGCAGGACCGCGACGGGGGCCCCGACTCCCCGAGCTTCGTGCCGGGCTACCGGATGTACCGCGACCTCGCGCACGCGCTCGCCGAGCGCGGCATCGCCAGCCTGCGCTACGACGAGCGCGGCGCGGGCGAGAGCACGGCGGGCGCGACGCCCGAGGCCGTCACCTCGTACGACTACGCCGACGACGCCGCAGCTGCGGCCCGTGTCTTGGACGCCCGTCCCGAGATCGGCTGGGTCGGGATCGTGGGCCACAGCGAGGGCGGGGCTATCGCGCCGCTCGTGGCGACCTCCGAGCCGGTGGTCGACGGGATCGTGATGGTGGCCGGGCCCGGGGTCTCGGGACGCGACATCATCCTGTCTCAGAACCGGAGCGGGATGGCGTCGCAGGGCGTCTCTCCAGCGGGCGTCGAGGCGTTCCTCGTGCCCGCCGACTCCGCCTTCGCGCGGCTGGCGGCGACCGCTCGCGGCGACTTCTCCGACGCCGACCACGAAGCCGTGCAGGGCATGATCAGCCGCTCGTTCTTCGCCTTGCCCGCCGAAGACGCGGCCACGCTCGGGCTGAGCGCCACGCTCGTGCCGATGGTCGTGGCCCAGCAGATGGCCGCGATCTCGGGCGCGTGGTTCCGCGCCTTCCTCGCGCTCGACCCCACCGACACGATTCGGGAGATCGAGGTGCCCGCGCTCGCCCTGTTCTTCGAACTCGACCAGCAAGTCGACCCGGCCCTCAATGTCGAGCCCATCCGCGAGGCCTTGGGCGCCTCCGCCAGCCCCGACTGGGCCGTCGTCACGCTCGACGGGCTCAACCACGTCTTCCAGCGCGCCGAGACCGGCTCGCCGGCCGAGTACGCGACGTTGCCGGGCGTCGTCGACCCCGAAGTCCCGGCCGCCATCGCGGACTGGGTACTGGCGACGGCCGGCGAGTAGGGGGCGGCGCGCGCGGAACGCCGATTTGACGCGCGCGCCGCTTAATGCGCCGCGTGGCCAACCGATAGGGGACAGGCGCTCACCGCCTTCCCCATGGCCCTCCCGATCGACTTCTCCGGCTTCGGCTTCGCCGACCCCACCGACCAGTTCGTCCGCATCACGACGCAGGAGGACGACACCGGTCGCGCCCTCGTCGACGGGGTCGTGGCCATCCCCGGGTTGCCGGTGTGCCGCGTCCGCATGAAGACCGACATCGAGCGGGTCGCCCGCTACGGGCCCGGTCGGGAGGCCCTGCTCGGCTACGTCCGCGCGGCGCTTCACGAGGACGTGCTGGTCGAACTGCCCTGGAACTAGGCGGCCGTCAGCTTCCGGACTCGACCGGCTGATCGGCCTCGATAGACAGGCGAGCCGCCTCCGGCTTGGGCGGTGCCAGCGTCGTCAGCGTGGTCCAGATGACCGCCGCGAGCAAGCCCGGGATCGGCTCGGCGCCAAGCGCCGCGCGGCCCAACACGAAGGCGCCAGCGGCGGCGATGCCGAGCCCGTACGCCAGAGGCCACCACCGTCGCGGACGGCGCGAGCCAGGGAGCCCTGCCCGCCGTTGAAGGGTCATCGCACCCACCCACGAGAAGAACCCTGCGAGCACCCACGCGAACGAACCGCGGAGCGGCTCGTCAACGCTGACCCACATCACCACGAACGACGTGGCGATGCAGATGCCAAGGAACGCGACGACGAATGCTGCGCTCCACCGTCCGGGGAGGAACGGGAACAGCTCGTCGGATTCGCGACCGGACATGAGAGTACGATAGCGCCCCGTATCGTGCGCCGCAAGCGACGCCTACTGCCAGTCGCTCTCCGGAGCCGGGTCGCTGGCGCCGTTGTCGACACCGCCGCCGTCCCCGGAGCTGCCGCCCTTGAGCGCATCCCGCATCCCGACGCCGCCGCTGGGGTCGAAGTCGAGCGTCGTGATGGGGAACGGGATCGTGACGCCGGCCGCGTCGAACGCCGCCTTGACGGCCTTGACGGCCTCGGACTGCGCCTCCAGAAAGTCGGTCTGCTTGGCGAACGCCACCCAGAACCGGACCACGAAGTTGATCGACGAGTCGCCGAACTCGGTGAAGTAGAGCTGGACCGGCCGCTCGTCCTTGCGCATCGCCAGCCCCTCGATCGCCTCGACGGCGACCTGCTGGGCGTGCCCCAGATCGTCGCCGTAGCCGACGCCGCAGGCCAGGTCCACGCGCCGCTCGCCGCGCGACGAGTAGTTGACGATGGGGTCGCCGTAGACCTTGGCGTTCGGCAGGATCACCTTCTGGCCGGTGAACGTGTCGATGATGGTCGAGCGCAGCGAGATCTCGCGGACGACGCCCGTGAACCCGCTCGTCTCGATGATCTCGCCGACCAGGAACGGGTTGCGGACGGCCATCAGGATGCCCGCGATAAAGTTGGACGCGATGTCCTGAAAGGCGAAGCCGAGCGCCAGCCCGACTACGCCGGCGCCCGCCAGCAGTGTCGTCACCACGCCGTCGAGGTTGAGGACGCCGAGCGCGATGAACGTCCCGGCCGAGAGCACGGCGACGTACGCCAGCGTTCCGAGCAGCCCGACGACGTTCTTGGCCTGGGGCGCGTGGCCCGTCGTCCGGTGCAGCAGCCCCTGAACGACGCGGCGCGCGATGCGCGCCACGAACACGGCCGCGACGACGATCAAGACGGCGACGATCAGGTTCGGCAGCAAGAGCACGAAGCTGTCGATCCATCCTCCGAGCTTGCCGAGCAGGCCGGTCGCGGCGTCGCTCACGTCGAGCGGCTGGGCGGAGAGGGTGTCGGCGGCGGTCGAGTCGGCTTGCATGGTGCGGGAGAGGGGCAGCCGGACCTACGCGAGCAGCCCAGCCTAGGTCCCTCGCGCGTGCCCTGTGCGGCGCGCACCTACGCGCTCGGCGCCGTCGCGCGGTCGATGGCCCGGACGAACGCCTCGACGGGCTGGGCGCCCGAGAGCGCAAACTGGTCGCCGAAGAGGTACAGCGGGACGCCGCCGATGCCGGAGCGCCGCGCGATCTCCTGGCTGGTCGCCACGTCCTTGCGGAAGCGGTCGTCGGCGAGCAGGGCGATGGCGTCGGCGCCAGGGATGCCGCCGTGCTCGGCGAGCGCCTCGAAGTCGGTCGTGTCGTGGAGGTCCCGGCCCTCGGCGAAGTAGCCATCGAACAGGGCGTCGACCATCTCCCACTCGCGCCCGTACGTCCGCGCCAGCAGGATCAGGCGGTGCGCGTCGGTCGTGTTGGGGGCGCCCGCGAGCTGCTCAAAGTCGAACCGGAGCCCGGCGCGCTCGCCCGCTTCAGCGACGTGCGCGAACGCGGCCTGGCGCCGCTCGGGGCCGCCGAACTTGCGGTCGAGGAAGCCCGGGTCGCCGCCGGTCGGCGGGAGGTCGGGCTGGAGCTGGAACGGGCGCCAGCGGCGCGTGACGCCGAGCCCGGGCCGCTGGGCCAGCGCTTGTGCGAGGTGGGCCTCCCCGATGTAGCACCACGGGCAGGCGATGTCGGCGAACACGTCGATGGTCATGGGGGCAGGGAGAGGGCGGGGGCCGGGTTCATCGGCGTGGACCGGCGACGCGGAGTGGGGCCCCAACACCGATCGGCCGCCCGCAGATTCCGGAGGCCCTTTGCCCCTGCCCCGTTCCCCGCCGATCTCAGGGCACCCCGCGCCGGTCCGGGAGTACCCTGCGCTCGTCCCCCCCCCAGCCTCACGATGTTTCTCCACGAGCTCTCACCCGAGCAACGCCGCGCCTTTCTCGTCCTCGCCCGTGGCATCATCGACGCCGACAACCGGCTGGCAATCCAGGAGGTCGAGCGGCTCGATCGGCTCTACGTCGAAGCTGGGCTCCCCGCCGAGATGGCCGGCGCGCCGTCGAGCGCGGGCGACCTCAACCTGCTCTTCGGCACCGACCGCTCGCGCGTGGTCGCCCTGCTCGACCTGACGCTCGTGGCGTACGCCGACGGCCGGCTCCACCCCTCCGAAATCGCCTCGCTCCGCTCGACGGCCGCCCACCTCGGCGTCGACGCGGGCACGTTCGAGGCCGTCCTCGACTGGGGCCGCCGGCACCAGCGGCTGATCGAAGAGGCGTCGACGCTCGGCACCGAGGTCGGCACGCCGTAGGGCAACGGAACGACGAGGTGCGTTGAGTCCCCACCGATCCACCGGCGACCGACTTAGCGGCTCCGGTCGGGCTCTACGCGGGCGCGGCGGACGAGGTCGCCCTGCAGGATCGCGTCGACCACGTCTTGGCCCTCGACGACGCGGCCGAAGGCGGTGTAGCGGCCGTCGAGGTGGGGCTGGGGGCTGTGGGTGAGGAAGAACTGCGAGCCCTCGGTGTCCTTTCCCGAGCTCGCCATCCCGATCGTGCCGGTCTCGTAGCGGATGCGGGTGAACTCGCTCCGGATGGGCGTGTCCGGTCCGCCATAGCCGTCGCGGCGGACGTAATCGCCTCCCTGCACCACGAAGTCGGCGACGACGCGGTGGAAGGGGACCTCGTTGTACAGATCCTGCGCGGCCGTCGTGGTGATCCGCTGGACCGTCTGCGGCGCGGCCTCGGTGTCGAGTTCGATCACGACGCGCCCCCGGTCCGTGTCGAGAATGAGCCGGGGGTGAGCGCCGACGACGGCGAGGTGCGCCCAGTCGATGGCGGTCGTGGCGGGCGTCCCGGAATCGGGCACCTCCACGTCAACGCCGTCGCTGAGCCGCTCGTTGAGCGCGTCGCGGGCGGTCGTCCGCAACTCGTCCGGGCCCGTCAGCGCGACGCCGATCAGGAAGTCCATCTCGGCGCCGTCGCGGACCCGCCCGGCGGCGCTGACGATGGCGCGCATGGCCTCGAGGTCGTCGGGCGAGCTGAGCGTTCCGTAGACCTCGCGCAGGAGCGGGCCGGCGCCGAGCGCCCAGAACGCCGAGTCGGCCACGAGCGGGGCGGCGGTCGATGCGCGGGCGGCGTCGCCGGTGCGCAAGGCGGTGGCGTAGGCGTCGTAGAAGCGGCGCGGGCCGTAGCCGCCCGCTTTCCACCGTTCGCCGAGCGCGTCGATGGCGGCGGTCGCCAGCCGGGTGTCGGCGGAGCGGGCGTCGGTGAACAGGCGCGTTAGGACGGCCCCGTCGTCGGTGCGAGCGAGGGCGCGGAGCGCGGCGGCCTGGGCGAACACATCCGGCTGGCGGTCGGCCCACGCGAGCACGGCGGCGGGGTCGGCTTGGGCCACGATCGGGAGCAGCGCGGCCTGCACGGTCCACGGCCGGTCGCCGTCGAGGGCCGCGCGCGCCACGTCGAGCACGTCGGCGCCGCCGAGCGCCGCCAGCCCGGCCGCGGAGACCTGGGCGACGTGCGGGTTCGGGTCGTCGACCGCTCGCGCCAGGGCGCCGCGTGACGGGATGTCGTCGCGGCCGTCGAGTGCGCGTGCGGCCTGGACGCGGGTCTGCCAGCGCGGGTCGGTGCCGAGCGCTTCCACCAGCCGGGCCGCGTCGTCGGGGGCGTCGAGGCGGCCCAGCGCGCGGGCCAGCGAGGTCCGGGCCGGGTCGCCGGGGAGGGCGTCGAACGCGGCGCGGATCGCCGCCGCCTGTCCACGCCACGCGTCGACGGGCGACCGGGTGAAGGCGTAGGCGGCGTTCGCGCGGATCGCCGCATGGGGGTCCTGGAGCCGGGCGCCCAAGAACGCCGCCCAGGCGTCGCTGGTGACGTCGCGCAGGCCGAACCGGGCGAGCGCGAGCGTGCGGTGGGGCTCCAGCAGGTCCGGGAGCGGGGCCTCCAACACGGCCCGCAGATCGGCCTGCCCGCCGATCTTGCCCAGCGCCTCCACCAACTCGGCCAGTACCGACGCCGTCGCCTCCTGCCGCAGCGAGATCACGAGCGCGACCCCGGCCGACGAGTCGGCGGACTGCCCCAGAGCGAACGCGGCGTCCGCGCGGACAGCGGGGACGGCGTCGTCGAGCAGGCGCCTCAGGTCGGAGACGGCGGCGGCGTCCTGCACCGACGCGAGCGCAAACGCAGCCCGGGCGCGGACGGTGCTGTCGGGGCTGGCGAGGGCCTGCGCCAGCGCGGCGCCGTCGCGGCGGACCTGGGCGTCGACGAGCGCCTGGAGGTCGGGCCGCGCGAGCAGCCCGTCGGCCGGCCGGCCGGTGTCGGCCGTCGCCGGGGGCGGCGGGAGGGCGGTGGACGCGCAGCCGGCGACGAGGAGGGCGGTGAGGACGAGGAGCGGACGCACGGGCACGGTGTGTGGTGGGAGTGCGCCGATCAGCGGACTCGAAACAGGTGGGTGCCACCTGCTGGCGTGGTAGCTCCCCTGGGATTCGAACCCAGACTGTACGCGCCCTAAACGCGTTGCCTCTGCCAATTGGGCTAGGGAGCCGAGCGGCGCTTCTTTCGTCCCCAAGTTCGGGTCTGCTGGTGGCAGTTGGGGCAGAGGAATCGAAGATTCTCCAGCCGGTTGTCGGAGGCGTCGCCATTGACATGGTCGACGTGGAGCGTCAGCGCGTCGCCCTGCCACTCCAACAGCCCGCAGATCGTGCACGACTCGTCCCAACCGAGTTGCAGGAGCCGGCCTCGAAGTTTGCTCGGGCTGAAGGTGGAGCGCTCCCGGAACACTTTGTCGTCGGGTATCCGGTGGAAGTTGGCCATCCGCGCGAGCCCCGCATCGGTGTGCTTCGTCTTTCCCCGGTTTTGCCCCGGGCCGAGAAAATGCGTGGTGTCGAGCCCGAGTGCGGCGATCCGCTGGCCGATGTGGCGGTAGTTGCCGCCCGTGCGCCGGAGCCCGAGCGCATCCAGCACCTGGCCCATCGAGGTGTGCGCCTCGACCACTGGGCCCAGCTTATCTGCGGTGTACTTCGACGGCCTCGCCATGTGGAGGAGGGATGCAACCGATCCCTGGCACGGGCCTGCTGGCGCGGACGTTCCAGCGGCGCCGATACGGGGCGACGGTAGGGGCGTATTGCGATACGCCCCTACCCGGTGGCGAGAGCGCCCGTCCCAACGCCACGGCTTGCGATGCGCATTGGCCGTAGCCTTCCCGCCGCACGCCGCCGCCCAACCCATGGACGACTTCGCTGACCTCTACGCCCAGTACAAGGAACTCATCCTCATTGCAGCGACGGCAGTGGCGACACTGCTGGCGACCAAACTGTTACCGTGGCTGGGGAAGGCGATGAGCGCCGGGGCTCAGAAAGTCTGGGGACACCTCGCGACCGGACAGGAGCGGACTTCCTTCGAGGAGCGCTACCGTCGCTACGTCGCCGAGGAAAACCGCTACCTCCAGGTTGCTGGCATCAAGACCCGTACACAGGTTTCTATAGAACTCGATCGGGTGTATGTCGGGCTTGAGCTGAAGCGACGGGCTGTGTTGCCCTCGATGTCATCGCTGCGGCGTGTCGGGTCCCAGTATCAGCCACTAACGCCGGAGGAGATGGCTGCCGTCGGTGCGCCGGATGACGCCTCGGACGACCTTATAGGCAGCCTGGGGGCAAACTCGTTGGAGCCGAGCGACAGGACCTACGAGGTTGGCGAGGCTCTCCGCGGCATTGACGATCGGATCGTCATCCTCGGAGCCCCGGGCTCCGGCAAGTCTACGCTTGTCAAATACCTCGCCGTCACCTTTGCCGAACGGAAGGGACAGGAGCGGCTCGATGTGAGCAGTGACCTCCTTCCCATTCTGATTCCGCTTCGCGACTGGGTCAAGGGCAACCACCAACTAGAGCCGGATACGCTCGGTGAGTACGTCCTCGGGCCAACCCTCAAAAAGGAGTGCCCTGCAAGCTTCTTTCGGAATGCCCTCGGCGCGGGGCGCTGCCTCGTGCTCCTCGATGGAATGGACGAGGTGTCATCCGACGCAGAGCGAGCGGAGGCTGCCAGCCAGATTGACCGACTCGTCGCTGCCTTCCCGAACAATCACTATGTCGTGACCTCGCGACCTGCCGGGTACGAGGGCGTCTCGCTCAGCGGATTCACGGTCCTCCGCGTCCGCGACTTCTCCGATAAGGACGTGGAGTCCTTTGCGCGGCAGTGGGCGATGGCCGTCGAGGTGGCGTCACGCGGGGCGACCGAGGCCGACGAGGTCGTGTGGGAAGTGGCTCGTGAGGTTGCGGAGGAGCAGGCCGAGGATCTCGTCCGTGCCATCCGCGAGAAGGACCGGGTGCGGCAACTCGCCGTCAATCCGCTGCTGTTGACCATCGTCGCCCTCGTCCACCGCTACCGGGCTGTGCTGCCGGACCGCCGGGTCGAACTCTACGACGAGTGCGTGCAGGTGCTACTCAATTACTGGGACGCAGCCAAGGGAATCGCTGGTCAGATGGAGTGGCGCCAAAAGCGACGCGTGCTTGAAGAACTGGCCCTCGCCATGCACCAGAGGGAGACTACCTGGCTGACCCGGGCCGAGGTCGAGGATCGGCTGCGGGCGGCGCTGCCCTCGGTGGGTGAAAAGCCGGAAGAGGCAGAGGCATTCCTGGATGATATCCGGACCCGGAGCGGGCTCCTCGTGGAGCGTGGCGTAAACGAGTTCGGGTTCTCGCACCTGACGTTCCAAGAGTACCTCGCTGCCCTGGCACTTCGCCGCCAGGGTGACGCTGGCCGGGCCTTTCTTATCGAAAGGCTAGACGACGCCTGGTGGAAGGAAGTCCTTCTCCTCTATGCAGGTCTCGACCAAGCGACCGATCTCGTTCGCGAATTGCTGAGACAGGAGCGCGGCCTATTCCTTTCTCCCCTCTTTACAGCAGCCGAGGTACTGGCGGATGCAGTTGAGGTCGCGCCCACGGAGGTGGAGCAGGTCGTAGATGAGTTGATCCGGGAGTGGCTGTGGGGGGGCTACCAAACGCGACAGGGGCTAGCGAGAGGAGCCTTGATCAAGGTGGGAGGCAGTTGGCCATATGCTGTCGGACGGCTCCGGTCTCTGCTCCGTGATAAGTCCGGGGACGCTCAGCAGGGGGTAGCCTCCATCCTGGGGCGTCTCGGTGAGGCGGCGGCCCCGGCCGTGGGCGACCTCCGGGCCCTGCTCCGCGACGAGTCCGAGGGCGTCCGGCAGAGCGCGGCCTATGCACTGGGTCTTCTCGGTGAGGTGGCGGCCCCAGCCTTGGACGATCTCTTGGCCCTGCTCCGTGACGAGTCCGAGGGCGTCCGGCGCAGTGCGTCTTTCGCTCTGGGCGGACTGGGTGAGGCGGCGGCCCCAGCTATGGGCGATCTCTTGGTCATGCTCGGTGACGAGTCCGAGGGCGTCCGGCAGAGTGCTGCTTATGCCCTGGGTGAATTGGGTAAGGCGGTGTCCCTGCCCGTGGCCATCCTCTTGGTCCTGCTCGGTGACGAGTCCGAGAGCGTCCGGCAGAGTGCGGCTCATGCTCTGGGCGGACTGGGTGAGGCGGCGGCTCCGGCCGTGGGCGACCTCCGGGCCCTGCTCCGCGACGAGTCCGAGGGCGTCCGGCAGAGCGCGGCCTATGCACTGGGTCTTCTCGGTAAAGCGGCAGCCCCGGCCGTGGGCGACCTCCGGGCCCTGCTCCGCGACGAGTCCGAGGGCGCCCGGCAGAGTGCTGCTTATGCCCTGGGTGAGTTGGGTGAGGCGGCGGCCCCGGCCGTGGGCGACCTCCGGGCCCTGCTCCGCGACGAGTCCGAGGGCGCCCGGCAGAGTGCCGCTTATGCCCTGGGTGAGTTGGGTGAGGCGGCGGCCCCGGCCGTGGGCGACCTCCGGGCCCTGCTCCGCGACGAGTCCGAGGGCGTCCGGCGAAGCGCGACCTCAGCCCTAGGTGGTCTCGGTGAGGCGGCGGCCCCGGCCGTGGGCGACCTCCGGGCCCTGCTCCGCGACGAGTCCGAGGGCGTCCGGCAACTGGCGGCCTTTGCGCTGGGGCGTCTCGGTGAGGTGGCGGTCCGGACCCTGGACGATCTCTTGGCCCTGCTCCGTGACGAGTCCGAGGGCGTCCGGCAGAGCGCGGCCTATGCACTGGGTCTTCTCGGTAAAGCGGCAGCCCCGGCCGTGGGCGACCTCCGGGCCCTGCTCCGCGACGAGTCCGAGGGCGTCCGGCAGAGTGCCGCTTATGCCCTGGGTGGTCTCGGTGAGGTGGCTGCCCCGGCCGTGGACGACCTCATGGACTTGCTCCGGGACGAGTCCAAAGCCGTCCGGCAGAGCGCGGCCTATGCACTGAGACAGGTGGGCGAGACCCAGGAAAAGGCCGCCAGGGCCCTTATCGCAGCGTTCATTAGCCTAGACGGGAGCGTGTCGGCTCCCGCCGCCGCTGCCCTCGCTCCTTCCATTTTTGAGGAACGGCCTACACAAATTCCTCCACCGGGGACGAAGGAAGCGCTCATAGGACTCCTCGAAAGCGGACGACTCGTCGAAAACCCGAGCGGCCCGGATGTCCGAGTTCGCGACGTGGCGTGGGACCTTCTGTACGCCCTCCACCAGCAAGACGCCGGGTCAAGGGACCTGGCTGCATCCCCCCAGCCCCAATGAGCGGGCTCAAGGATTGGGCTAAGACGCCGCAGGGGATCGCCACGCTAGGAGTCGCCGCCGTGACCGTCCCTGCAGCTCTAGCTACAGCGTTGAGGCCGGAAAGTCCGCCCTGGGTCTGGGTTGGGCTCGTCATCCTCCTAATTCTCCTCATCTGGCTTGGCATCGACGCAGTCTGGGGCCGTCTCATTCAGGAGCCGAGGCTGGACCGCGCCCGCCTCCAAGGCGAAAACGCCAAACTGGTGTTGGCTAACGAGGGGCTGAGACAGGCTCTTGAACGGGAGGAAGGTCGGGTAGAGCGGATTCATGAGCGGCTTCTCGCCCTCGCCACGGACCCAGAACGAGCGCTCAAGTGCTCCCTTGTCGCCAAGCTCGAGGCGCGCGATGCCTCGTTCAAGGTCGAGTGGGTCGACGATGACCAGCAGCATTTGGGGCTCCGGTCGATAAACGTGCTCGCCGCCGACCTTGATGAGCCCGGCTACCATGGCTTGCGGGTGACGGTCCTCTCGCGCGATCACCAGCAGACGGCCGCAGGCATCCTCACGCGGGTCGAGGGCACCCGCCTCCTTATCAGCCTAGACGCTCCAACTGAGTGGATAGAGCCGGACCTCGCGGCCATGCCCGCTTTGCCAGAACAGACCACCGAGCAAGACCGACGGGTTGGGAGCATCCTTCTCAACCTCGAAGAGCAGGCGTCCCTGGACTTTGTACCAGACGCGCCGCCAGGCTCGGAAGCGATCTCGGCAGGCCCCCGTCCACGGCTGACTGCCCCCGAGTTTGTCGAGCCTGACGACCCCGCAGTAAGCGGTCCCTCTCCCCGGCGCCCTGTCCGGTGAGAAGGAGCACACGTTGTGTTTCGGTGTGCTCTCTAACCCGATTGCTCGTGGATATGGTTAAAGCAACCTTCTGGAGCGATCCGAGACTTAGGTGCGTCTCGGCGGCATTTCAGGGGCGTCTCGGGACCGGAGACGCCGCCTCTCGGCCTCCGAGACGCCGCTGTAATTTTGTAACTCCCTAGACGGCCGTCAGCACGGCGTCCAGGCGGCCGGTGCGGGTCTCGTCTCCAAAGACGGCGCGGATCTCGACGCGGTAGTCGCCAGCGGCCAGAGCCTTGGGCACCTGGAAAAGCAGGCGCGAGGGGGCGTTCTGGGCCACCACGTCCGCACGAGTGGTAGTGCCGTCGGCCTCGGCGACGAAGAAGATGCCCTGGGCTGGGTCGTCGGCGTCGAAGCTCAGGCGCGAGCCGGTGATCTCGCCCATGCCGCTCGTGGTGAGGGCGCCATCCTGCTCGGCCGCGTTGTGGTCGGTGTAGTGGAGGAGCGAGGAGCCAGGCCGCCTCTGGGGCCTCCACCTCGGCGCTGAGTCGGGCAAGGGGGGCGACCGCTACTCGTGATCGCCGGTCGTCAGCCAGTCGATGATGGCAGGGGTCACGTCGAGCAGCGAGCGGCAGTCGGCGAAGGCGGCAGCGCCGGGGCCCCAGGCCACCAGGGGGACCGGGTTCGTGGTGTGGCTCTTGGTGCCGAGCGCCTCGATGTTGCCGTGGTCGCTCGTGATCAGCAGCGTCACGTCGTCGGGCAGCGTGTCGAGGAGCGCGCCGAGGAATCGGTCGAGGGAGAGGAGCACACGTGCCGCGCGCTCGGGGTCCCGGCTGTGGCCCGCCTTGTCGGTCAGGAAGTATTCCTGGAGTACGAAGGCGTGCGCGTCGAGGAGCGCCGCCAGCCGCTGGGCAGCTTCGGCCTCGGAGATCGGGCGGTAGGCGTCGTCGAGCAGGTGCGCCCACAGCGCGCCCGTGAGGTCGGCCGTGAGCGCAGTCCCTGCCGACAAGTCGTCCGCCGTGCGCAGGCGGACACCCGCCGAGCGCGCCGCGAGCGTGGTGACCGTCCACCGCCCGCGTGCCTCGGCGGCCCGGAAGAAGCGGTCGGGGTAGGCGTTGCCGAACGCCAACCGCGCGGCCGGCACGCCGGCCGCGACGAGCCGGGCGAAGACGCTGTGCTCGGCGACGTCTGGTCGCACGGTCGTCGGCGGATACGGACCAAAGTGGTTCCCGTGCGTGCGCGCCGCGTTGAGCCCGGTAAAGAGGGCCGCTTGTCCGGTCCCGCTCTGCGGCAACCCGTCCACGCCCAGCGTCGCGTCAATGGGGATGAACGTCGCGTCCGGCTGGCGAACGGGGCGGGCGGCACGGATCCAGCGCTGGCCGCCCGCGAGCCGCTCGAAGGCCGGGAGGCCGAGCGTGGCGAACGGGTTGTCGGGCTCAGGCCCCAGGCCGACGCCGTCGAGGAACAGGAAGAGGAGCATGGGGAAGGACACAGGGGAGGAGCGGACGAGACGAGGAAAGTGGACGATGGCGTGGAGCGTGCGCGGGTCTACCACCCTCTTCCCCTCTGGCCCTGTCGCCGCTAGGCGACCGTCTCCGCCACCGCGCTCGCGTCGTCGGCAGGCCGGGCGGTCTCGGCCCACGGCGCGTCGGGCGGCGCGGGCGGAACGAGGAAGACCGGGCGCTCCGACTCGGCGGCCCAGGCCACGGCGCGGTCCTCGGGCGAGCCCGACGGCGGGGCGACCGCCAGCACCGCGCGGCCGAGCGCGGCCTGCACCATGGCCCGCTCGCGGTCGTCGTGGTCGAACGGGCCGTGGGCCATCGGGAACGGCGACACCATCAGCCCGCCGCCCTTGGTGAGCGCGGTCGCGCCGGGCCGCATCGACCGCTCGATCCGCGCCAGCCCGGCCCCGACGACGGCGACGGCTGGGACGCCGGCCCCGAGCGACAGCTTCTGAAGCGCGAGGTCGACGCCGTGCGTGGCGCCGACGACGAGCCCGCGTCCCCGGGCCAGCACGCCCCGGGCGACGGCCTGGGCAGCCTCGAACGGCTCGGCCGCGAGGGGGGCCGAGGCCAACACCGACAGCGACGGCCACGCCAGCGCGGCGAGGTCGCCGAAGGCGTAGAGGACGGCCGGCCGGTCGCCCCGGTCGAGCGCGTCGAGGCCAGCGGGCCACCGCGCGTCGCCGGGCGCCAGCACCACGATCCGACGCCCCGCCAGCGCCTCGATGCGGCCCGCCGCCGTTGCCAGCGCCTTGTCGAAGGCGGGGGCGCAGACGGCGTCGACGGTTTGGGCGGCGTGGGCGACGCCCTTGAGCCGGAGCAGCACTTGCTCGCGCGGCGCGGCACGAATGGCGTCGGGCGAGGCAAATCGTTCCAGCAACCGATGGGCGGTCACGCGGCCGACGCCGTCGAGCGAGAGCAGCGCGAGCGCGAACGCGGCGGGGGTGGGAAGAGTGGACATTGGGGCGATTCGGGCCCGTCACGTTACGAATCGGGCCGGGGGCGGCGCGCGGACGGGCGTTTCCGCCCGGCGACGGCGACGGGCACGCTGTGGCACGTCCGGCACCGGGTTTGCGGGATGGGGACCGTTCCCACCGCCCGCATGTCCTCTCCGCCCCGCATCCTGTTCGTTGCCGAGCCGTCGGCGGCCGTCGACGCCCTCGGCGCCGCCCGCGCGGGCGGACCCGTTGCCGGCCAGCTCGCGCCGACCGCCGAGGCCCTCCGGTTGGCTCTCGTCGAGGGCAACGCCTTCGATGCCGTCGTCTTCGTTCCGGGCGGCCCCGTCGAGGAGGTCGAGGTCGCCGTGTTCGTGCCCGACGACCTCCCGCTGTTCGTCGTCGCCGACGAGGTGCCCCTGCTGCTGACCGAGACGGCGGCCATCGCGCTGCCCCTCGCCGCGCTGGCGACGCTCGTCGACCGGCTCTCGCCCGCCTCGGCTCCCGACGCCGCGCCTGCTCCCCCTGTGGACGAGGCCCCCCCGCCAGCGGCCGCACCCGTTCCCGCGACGTCCGACGCCGCAGAGGCCGTCTCGGCACCGGTCCTCGCTGAGCCCCCGCCCGTCGACCCCGAGCCGATCGACAGCCCCGAACCGCGTCCCGCCTCCGAGCCTCTCGCCGAGCCTGTGATCGAGGGCTCCGAGACGGCCGCCGCCGATGCGGTCGGGGCGATGCCAGCGCCGCTGGCGTCCCTCGCCGACCACCTCCCAGTCGGGCTCTATCGGAGCACGCCCGACGGCCAGATCCTCTACGCCAACCCCGCCCTCGCCCACCTGCTCGGCGCGTCGTCGGTCGAGGCGCTGTCGGACGTCGACGTGCGGACGGACCTGGGCTATCCGCGCGAGGCGTTCACCTCCGAGATCCGCGAGACGGGCGTCGTCCGCAACTTGGTCGTGTCGTGGACGCGGCCGGGCGGCGAGCGCGTCCACACACGCGAGAACGCCCGCTGCCTCTACGATGCCGACGGCCGCGTCGTCGCCTACGAGGGGACGATGGAGGACGTGACCGCGGAGGTGGACGCCCAGATGGAAGAGCGGGCCATGAGCCGCCAGCACAAGGCCGTCGCCGCGTTTACCGCCGCCGCCGCCCTCGCGGGCGATGCGTCCACCCTGCGTCGCGCCGCCGTCAGTGCCCTGGTCGACGCCACGGGGGCATCGTGGGCGCTGCTGGCGGTCCGGGATGAGGGCGACGCCTCTGTCGTCGCGACCGCCGGGACGTTCCCGGCCGATCTCTCCGACGTGTACGCGGCGGCCTCGGCGTTCGCAGACCTTCCGATGGCCTCCATCACCGCCGGCTCGCCCGCAGAGCTTGGCGCGGCACCCGACACCGTCGCGGCGCTGGCTGCGCTCGGCATCGGGGCGCTCGCGTCGGTCCCCGTGCTCACGGCCGGGCAGCCCGACGGGACGCTCGTCTGGGGCCGGCCCTTGGGTGCCGCGCCGCCTGCCGAGATCCGGGGCGGGGAGGCGATCGCGTGGCACCTCGGCGGTCACCTCGCGCGTGCCGCCGCGCTGGAGCACGTGCGCGACTCGGAGGCCAGCCTGGCCGCCATCGCCGCCCACACCCCCCACGTCCTCTACCGGCTCCGCTACACCGACGCGGGGCCGGTCTACGATTATCTGAGCCCCGCCGTGGAGCGGCTGACGGGCTTCACGCGCGAAGACGTCGAGGCCCGGGGCGGGCTCGGCGCGCTCGTCCTCCAGCGCGACGTGGTCGACGGCGCGGGCTTGGCGTCCGGCCCCGTCGACGGCGCCGACCAGTACCGGGCCCTCTACCGGATGATCACCGCCGACGGCGAGCGCTGGGTCGAGAACGCCGCCCGGCCCTGGTACGATGCCACCGGCCGGGCCGTCGGGCTCGTCGGCGTGCTGCAGGACGTCTCCGACCGCCAGCGCCGCGAGGGTGAGCTGGCCGACGCCGCCCAGGCCGCGCTCGACCGCCAGCGCGCGCTCGTCGACCTCGCCCACCTCGACGGGGCCGACGCCTTCGGCGCGCCAGCCGCCGCCATCGCTGCCGCCACGCTCGGGGCTACGGACGTCTCGTTCTGGGCCTGGGAGGACGGTGCTTGCCGCCCCTTGTACGCCCCCTCGCCCGTCGAGGACGTCGAGGCCGCAGGCTTCGAGGGCGCCGTCGAGCACGTCGCCCGGCACCGCGCCCTGGCCGTCGCCGAGGTCGCCACCGACCCCCGGATCGGCCCGCTCGGGCTCGACCCATTCGTCCGGGCCTACGGCTTGCGATCGCTGCTCGTCGCGCCCATCCGCCGCCACGGCCGCGTCGAGGGGCTGGTGGTCGTCCACCGCGACCGGGCCCACGACTGGGACCCCGCCGAGACCGAGTTCGCCGCCGCCGTCGCCGACGCCGTCGCGCTGGCGATGGAGCGGGCCGACCGCGAGCGCGTCGTCGCCGAGCTGCTGGAGGCGAGGGAAGCCGCCGAGGCAGGCCGCGAGGCCGCCGAGCGGATGAACCGGCTCAAGAGCTCGTTCCTCGCCAACATGAGCCACGAGTTCCGGACGCCGCTGACGGGCATCCTGGGGTTCGCCGACCTCCTCACCGAGGAGGTCCCCGAGGAGCACCGCCTCTACGTCGGGCTCATCGAACGCAATGGGCGGCGGCTGCTCGACACGCTCAACAGCGTCCTCGACCTGTCGCGGCTGGAGGCGGGCGAGTACCCCGCCAAGCTCCGCCCGCTGGCGCTCGCGCCAGCCGTGCGTGAGGCGACGCGCGAGATCGCGGCCGAGGCCGAGGCCAAGGGCCTGCGCTTCGACCTCGAACTCGACGACGAGGTCGCCGCCGAACTCGACCCCGACGCCCTCGCCCGCATCATCGGCCACGTCGCCGGCAACGCCGTCAAGTTTACCGACGCGGGCGGCGTGCTCGTGTCCGTCGAGCGCGCCAGCGACGACGCCGTGCTGCGCGTGGCGGACACGGGCCTGGGCATCTCGCCCTCGTTCGTCGACCAGGTGTCCGGGGCCTTCCACCAGGAAGACTCCGGACACGCCCGCAGCCACGAGGGCGCCGGTCTTGGCCTGACGGTCGCCGACCGGCTCGTGTCGCTGCTCGGCGGCACCATCTCCATCGAGTCCCAGCGGCCCGGCGGCACCGTCGTCACCATCGCGTTCGCGAGCGTGCCCTCGCCCGAGCCCGCCAGCCCCGCCCCGCCCGTCGCCCCACCCGCCGGCGACGGCCAGTCCGGCGACACCCTCCCCGAGCCGCTCGCCGACCCCGGCAACCTCCTCGGCGAACCCTTCGACTTCACGTTCCTCTCGGCGCCGGCCCTGTCCGCCGTCGCCGAGGCCCCCGAGCCTCCCCCCCTCGACTCCCCCGCGCCTCCCCCGACTGACATGTTCGACTTCCGTTTCGGGCGGTCTACCGACCCGCCGCCTGCCGAGCCCGTAGTGCCGCCCCAGGCCGCCACGCCCGCGTCCTCCCCGGCCCCGACGTACGCGCCCCCTTCGGCCGCGCCACCGCCTGCCCCGCCGCCGCCCGCGGCCGAGCCGGTGATGATCGTCCGGAACCCGGACCCCGCCCCGGCCCCCACCATCCCGCTCGCCACGGCCCCGCCTGTGGAGGATGCCGAGGTGGTCGCCGAGTCCGACCCGCGCCCGACCGTGCTGGTCGTCGAGGACAACGACGACACGCGGATGCTGCTGGAGCGGATCCTGCGCTCGACGTACCGCGTGACGGCCGTCGGCGACGCGCGCTCGGCGCTGCTGGCCATGAACGCCCAGCGGTTCTCCGGGCTCGTGCTCGACATCAACCTGGGCGGCAAAGAGACCGGCGCGGACGTGCTCCGCATCGCGCGGTCGCTCCCCGACTACGGCTCTGTCTTCGCTATCGCCCTGACGGCGTACGCGCTCCCCGGCGACCGCGAGCGGCTGCTCGAGTCCGGGTTCAACGCCTACGTCTCGAAGCCGTTTACGCGGCAGGTGCTCATGGAGACGCTCGCGGACGGGATCGAGGCCTGACCTCGACGTGTGCGCCGGACTCGCGCGTTCGGGGCCGGGGGCTCCGAGCGCGCGTCGGCGTGTCCAGTCGGTAGGTTTGTCCGTCCCCCCATGTCCGTGCTCGATCGTCTCGCCCGCCTCTTTGGGGCCTCCCTTCCCGACACCCCCGATGACGTCCCCGGCGGCGGGGGGGGGATGGCGCTCGCGCTCACCGGCGGCGGCGCGCGGGCCGCGTACCAGGCCGGCGTGCTGCGCGGCATCGCCCGGCTGGCGCCCGACTTCCAGCCCGACATCCTGACGGGCGTCTCGGCGGGGGCGCTCAACGGCGGGTACCTCGCCGCCCACGCCGACACGCCGTTCCCCCAGGCCGTCGACCTCCTGGGCGATGTCTGGCGGGACCTCAAGGCCGAGCACGTGTACCGCCTCGACCGCCCGACCGTGCCCCAGGCGCTGGCGCGGTTCGTGCGGCGCCCGGCCGAGATCGCGCCGCCCGCCGAGGGAGGGTTCCTCGACACGACCCCGCTCCAGTCCTTCGTCGAAGGCCTGCTCGGGCCCGTCGGCCAGCCCATGGAGGCCGTCGCGCGCAACGTCGCCGACGGGCACCTCGGCGCGTTCGCCGTCACCACGACGTCGTACACGACGGGCCAGTCGGTGACCTGGGTGCAGGGCGAGGGCGTCGAGACGTGGGACCGCCCGATGCGCCGGGCCGTCCGGACGCAGCTCCGGCCCGAGCACATTCTGGCCAGCGCCGCGCTCCCGTTCTTCTTCCCGGCCGTCGCCATCGAGAACGGCGACCTCGGGCACGGTTGGTACGGGGACGGCGGCATCCGCCTGACCGCGCCGCTGTCGCCCGCGCTCCACCTCGGCGCGGACAAGATCCTGGTCATCAACACGCGCTACGGCCAGAGCAAAGCCGAGGCGGACGCGCCGAAGGTGACCGAGTACCCGCCCCCGACCCGCGTGCTCGGCGTGCTGATGAACGCCGTCTTCCTCGACGTCATCGACCGCGACGCCCAGACGCTCCACCGCATCAACGATCTGGTGGAGCACCTCGGGCCGGCGGCCTCGAATGGCTTCCGCAAGGTGGATCTGCTGGTGCTCCGTCCCTCGGTCGACCTCGGCGCCCTCGCGGCCGACGTGTCGCCGCCGCTCCCGCCGTCGATGCGGCTGGTGCTCGGGGGGCTCTCCTCAGGCGATGCCAAGAGCCCGGACTGGCTCTCGATGCTCGGCTTCGACCGGGGATACGTCGACCAACTGCTCGCGATTGGCGAGGCGGATGCGCTCCTGCAGGGCGAGGCCATCGAGGCGTTCCTCGCTGCGTAGGGTGGAAGAGAGGGGGAGGACGTCTGTTCAAGCGCCCCGTGCTCCGAGACGCCGTCCGCTCGTCCCTAGACTCTCCCTCCGGCCGGACTGGCGGACGGGTCGAGCATGGGCGTGAGATCGATCGCGTCAAGCGGGCAGCCGTCCACGCAGATCGTCCGCCGATGCGCGCGGGCGTGGGCGACGGCGCGGCGCGCGAGCGTCTCGAAGGCGGGCATGGCGGCCGAGACCCGGAGTTCGACGCGGCGGCCTCGCTCGTCGAGCCCTACCACGGACAGCCCGTCGTCGCAGACATCGACCCGGCCGATCCGCGTCCAGGGAAGCGATTGGCGGCGGCCGGCGGCGTCGTGGCCGATGAACCGTCGGGCGGAGAGCTCGACCCGCCACAGCCGCCGATTCTCACGAGCGAGCCTGAGCGCGACCGCCCCGGCAGCGGCCGACAGCAGCAAGCCACAAGCGAGGGCCACGATCGCGGAGTGCTCGCCGAACGAGAACGCGGCCACGGGCGCCGCCGCCACCAGACCGCCGCTCACCAGGGCAAAGGCGATGACGGCTCCTCGCGCGCGGCGTCTCGCTTCAGCGAGTGCGCGGTCGTCGTCGAAGACGTGGGACCAGGGGGGCATGGGGACTCGGAACCTCACGTGATGTAGCCGCCGTGAAGGAAGCGGTTCCGGACAGCCCCGCGCGTCGGAGATCCCCCGATGTAACGCTAAGGGATCTATGGACTACGCGGAAAGTTCGGCGAGCGCTTGCGCCGCTCTCGCTACGTCGTCGTCGCCCAGGTCGCGGTGGAGCGTCGCGCGGACGGCGTGCGGCCCGAAGCGCACCATCCGGACGCCCGCCTCTGCCAGCCTGTCGACGGCGTGGGCGGCGGGGCCTGGCGTCTCGAACAGGACGATGTTGGTGTCCGGCCGGCGCACCAGGGGCAGCCCAGCGGCCTCTACGGCGTCGGCCAGCCGGGACGCACGGGCGTGGTCGGCCCGGAGCATGGCGCGCTCGTCGCGCTCGTAGTCGTCGAGCGCGACGAGAGCTGCCGCCGCGAGCACGCCGGCCTGGCGCATCCCGCCCCCGAGCAGTTTGCGCGCGCGGCGCGCCTCGCGGACGTGCTCGGCCGAGCCCGCCAGCACCGACCCGACCGGGGCGCCGAGCCCCTTCGACAGGCACACGTTGACGGTGTCGAACCCGGCCGCCAGCGCGGCGACGGTCGTGCCGAGCGCGACGGCCGCGTTCCACAGCCGGGCCCCGTCGAGGTGGAGCGCCAGCCCGTGCGCCTGGGCGGCCTCGACGACCGGCGCGATCGTCTCGGCGGGCACAGCGACGCCACCAGCTTTGTTGACGGTGTTCTCCAGGCACACCAGCCGCGTCCGCGCCTCCCAGTCGTGCGCGCCCTGCACGACGGCCTCCACGTCGGCGGCCGTCAGCACGCCCGAGGCGTCGCCGACGGGGCGGAGCTGGACGCCCCACAGCGCGGCGGGTGCGGCGGCCTCGTAGTGGTAGAGGTGGCTCCGCTCGGCGACCACGGCCTCGTCGCCGGGCTTGGTGTGGATGCGGATCGCGATCTGGTTGCCCATCACGCCCGACGGCACGAACACGCTGGCCTCCTGGCCCAGCAGTTCAGCCACGCGCACTTCCAGCCGGGCGACCGTCGGGTCCTCGCCGAACACGTCGTCGCCGACCTCGGCCTCGGCCATCGCGCGCCGCATCGCCGGTGTCGGGCGGGTGACGGTGTCGGAGCGGAAGTCGGAGGGAGGCATTCGGGGTTCGGGGTTCGGGGTTCGGGGTTCGGGGTCCCTCAGGCGCTGGGATCTGGGAAAGGTTCCAGTTGACTCGTGGCAGCCAGCCTCGTGCGACGCGGGACGGCTCGCGTCATTTTGCCCCTGGCGCCTCGTCACCACCCCATCTGGCGCATCCGGGTCTGGATGCGCGACGAGGTGCGGGACTGGTCCTGGGGGCGCCGCGCGAGCGGGGCGGGCAAGACGGCCGCCAGCCGGGCGGCCTGGTCGCGCGAGAGGGCGGCGGCCGACGTGCCGTAGTGGTGGCCGGCAGCCGCCTCGATGCCGAACACGCCGGGGCCCCACTCGGCCACGTCGAGGTAGAGCGACAGAATGCGCTCCTTGGGCAGGATCAGTTCCGCCAGCAGCGTCAGCGGCACCTCGACCGCCTTGCGGACGGGCGAGCGGTGCGTCGTCAGGAAGAGGTTTTTGACGAGCTGCTGCGTGAGCGTAGAGGCGCCGCGCATGGGCGCGCCGGTCCGCTCCGACGCCTCGCGCGCGTTTCGGAGCTCCTCCCAGTCGAAGCCGCCGTGTGTGTAGAACCGCGCGTCCTCGCTGGCGACCACGGCGTGGCGGATGACCGTCGCCTGCCCGGCCTCCCCGACCGGCCGGTACTGCACGTCGAACGGCGCCGCAGCGACCGCGGCCTCGACGGCCCGCTGCACCTGAACGGTCGTCGCGGGCGGGCTCGCCCAGCGGTACGCGACGAGCAGCAGCGTGCACGCGGCGAGATACCCCAGCACGACTGCCAGCCCGAGCCGGACGGCGCCCCACAGGCACCCGCGCTTCTTCTTGGGCTTAGGGGCCATGCTGGGATCGGAGGCGCTCGTGCGTGTGCTCCCCTCGCACGCGGCCCCTCTGCCCGGAGAGGGGCCGCAATCGGGGAGGGCAGCAGCGTACGACCATTCGGTGGTTGCGCGAGGACGCCTCGGAGTGAGGGCCGGGCGCCGCGTCGTCGGTGTCCGACCGGGTAGCCGGCGCCGGCTAGCGGGTGATCTCGAGGATTTCGAGCTCGACGACGCCCGCCGGCACCTTCACCTTGACCACGTCGCCGATCTCCTGGCCGAGCAGCGCCTTGCCGATGGGGCTGGACACCGAGATCTTGTTCTGCTTCAGGTCGGCCTCTTGGGCCGAGACCAGCGTGTAGGTCGCCTCGCGCTTGGCCTTCCGGTTCATCACCCGGACGTGCGACAGAATGCGCGCCTTCGAGGGGTCCACCTCGTCCTCGTTGACGACGCGAGCGTTCGCGATCGTCGTTTCCATCTTGGCGATCCGCGCTTCGAGGTGGCCCTGGGCCTCTTTCGCCGCGTCGTACTCGGCGTTCTCGGAGAGGTCGCCCTGGGCGCGCGCCTCGGCGATCTCCTGGGAGATGTGCTGGCGTTCGACCGTCCGGGCGTGGTGGAGGTCGTCCTTCAGCTTCTGGAGGCCTTCGGCGGTGAGGTAGACGGTCGAGCCCATGTCGGTCGCGGGGGTCAGTGGTGGCCGGTACGGGGAAAAAAACCGCATCCCGACCGAGGGGCCGGGATGCGGAGTGCAGGTCGGAAGATAACGACGGGGGGCTGAAAGCCTACCGTCATACGGCCCGGGGGCCGCTAGCCTCGCACGGCGGAGGAGTCGCGGCGGGCGCTGGCGGGCGCCTTCAGGCCGACGAGCGCCTCGCTCACGATCCGGCGCGACATCCAGTAGTATCGGTTCCAGTACGACGAGTCGTCGAGGTTGGAGATCGTCACGCCCTGGCTGGACGAGGCGTGGACGAAGTCGCCGTCGGAGAGGTACACGCCGACGTGGCGCGTGCCGCGACGCCGGAAAAAGACCAGGTCGCCCGACTGAAGGTCGGCGCGGGACACCTCGACGCCCTCGTAGCGTTGCGAGGCCGTGGTGCGCGGCAGCTCGATGGCCATCGTCTGACGCACGAACTGCTGGACGAACGCCGAGCAGTCGATGCCGCGACGCGTGGTGCCGCCCCAGCGGTAGGGGATCCCGATCCACTCGGGCGCGGCGCCTCGGAGCATGCGGTCGCGGCGGGCCAGGCGGAGCGCGGCCGACTCGGCGCCGAAGGCCCGCATCTCGGGGCGCGACGAGACCGGCGTGACCGGGACCGTGATGGTGTCGGCGGCGGCGCGGCGGGGCGCGGGCTGCGTGCGGGCCGTCGTGCGCTGGGCGCGGGGGACGGGGCGGCGGCGGGGCGCGGCCGTCTCGGAGGCATCCTGAGTGGACACTTGCGGGGCGGTCGGGCGTGCCTGGGACTGGGCCGGGGAGGCGAGGCCAGTCAAAGCGACGGCGGCAGCGAGCGTCGCCGCGCGGCGTAAAGACGAGGGCATAAGCGAGAAAGAGCGGGCGTGGTGGAGGACTGCGAACATAACCCCCGGACGTGGGCGTAGGGAGATTCCTGTGCCCTAGGTCGTGCGAAAGCTGGGTTAGAGACCTGTGAACAGGGGGATTAAGGGGATCGGCGAAACCGACCGCGACGTTAAGCGACACCGCCCCCCCGACGCCCATGCCCCGTTCTCTCTTCGACCGCCTGCTCGCGGCCCTCTCCATCTTCGGCGCGGGCGTCATCGTCGGCATGCTCCACGCGCCGCGGTCCGGCGACGACACCCGGCGTCAGCTGGCGGGCTCCGCGCGCGAGGCCGCCGACGCCGCGCGCACCGCCGCCTCCGACCTCGCCGAGCCCCTCGCCGAGTCCGCCCGCGACCGCGCTCGGACGCTCGCCCAACGCCACGTCCCGCTCTCCGGCGCCCTCGACTTCGACGCCCGCGACATCTTCGACGACCTCGGGAGCGGGCGAGGGTAAGCTGACCCAGCGACTCCGCGTCCCTCCGTTCCACCGACTCTCTTCCGCATCATGCCCTACCCCGAACCGCTCGTCGCCCCCATGCGCGACGAACTCACCCGCTTGGGCGTCCGCGAGCTCCGCACCGCCGCCGACGTCGACGCGCTCTTGGCTGAGGCGCAAGAAGGCACCACGCTCGCCGTCGTCAACTCGGTCTGCGGCTGCGCCGCCGCGAATGCCCGCCCCGCCGTCGCGATGGTGCAGGGCGTCGACCCCCAGCCCGACCGCGTCGTGACCGTCTTTGCGGGCCAGGACATCGAGGCGACCGCCCGCTTGCGCGGCTTCCTGGCCGGCATCCAGCCGTCGAGCCCGTCGATGTTCTTGCTCAAGGACGGCGACCCGGTCTTCGCCATCGAGCGCCGCCACATCGAGGGCCGCTCCGCCAGCGCCATCGCCGCCGACCTCAAGGGTGCCTACGAGACCTTCTGCGGCGACGACGCTGAGACGCCTGACGCTCCGCTGCGCCCGGACACCGCCCAGGCCCCCGCGCCGGGCCTGCCAAGCACCTTCCGCTCGATCCTGTAGATCGACCGCACCGCTCCGACGACTTGACCGCCGTCCGCCCTGCTGGCGGGCGGCGGTTTTTGTTCGACGCGGGTATGAGCGGTCAGGCGCGAGCCTCGCCCCCTCGCCTGCCGGCCGCCCCTCCCGCTTGCGGAAGGGGGACAGGGGGGGTGGTCGACCGGCTGGCGCGAGCCGGGCTGCTGGCGTGCCCGGGGCCGAGCGCCCGCTTGGCTAGCTTGCCGCTCCCCCGCGCCGATGTCCAGTCTCCCCGCCTGCCCGCAGTGCGCCTCGGCGTACGTCTACGAAGACGGCCCGCTCTACGTCTGCCCCGAGTGCGCGCATGAGTGGCCCCAGAACGAGGTCGTCGCCGAGGCCGCCGAAACCGGAGTCGTCCGCGACGCGAACGGCACCCCGCTGGCGGACGGCGACACGGTGACGGTCATCAAAGACCTCAAGGTGCGTGGCTCGTCGTCGGTCGTGAAGGTGGGCACCAAGGTCAAGAACATCCGGCTCGTCGACGGCGACCACGACATCGACTGCCGCGTCCCCGGCGTCGGGTCGATGGGCCTCAAGTCCGAGTTCGTGCGAAAGGTGTGAGCGGAGCCTGGCGGCTCCGGGAACGAGGTGAGAAGTGGAGGAGCGGGCTCGCGAGGAGACCTGCGCCCGCCTCTTCACCCATGCCCCTTGCTCTCTCTCAAAGCATCTCCTCGTCCTCGTAGCACCAGCCCCACGTCTCGCCGGGCTCGATGCTGCGCACGACCGGGTGGCCCGTCGCGTGGTAGTGCGCCGTGGCGTGCTTGCCGGGCGACGAGTCGCAGCAGCCGACGTGGCCGCACTCCATGCAGACCCGGAGGTGCACCCAGCGGTCGCCGTGCGCCAGGCACTCCTCGCAGCCCTGGGCGCTCGGCGTGACGGCGTGGACGTGGTCGCCGTGCGAGCAGTCGGCCTTCGGGTCGGGCCGCAGGGTGACCGGGGTGGCGGTGTCGATCCAGTCGGCGCGCTGCGTGGACATGGGCGGGAGGTCGGGGAGGCCGGGCGTCCCGGCATCGGAGGTGCGGAACAGGTCGGCCGCGTCGATGAACGACTGCGGGGTGCCGCCGAACAGCACCTCGTCGCCGGCTTCGAGCACGAACCCGCCCGTCGGCTCTTTGGTCACCGCGCCGTCGCGAGCGACCTCGATGGCGTGGATCAAGCGCTCATCGAGGTGGAGGTCCGCCAGCGACTGGCCCGCGACGCGAGCGCCGGGCCGGATGGTGACCGTGCGTGTCGAGAAGCAGTCGCCATCGAGCTCGCAGCGGACGGCGGGCGTGTCCATGATCTCGTGGTCGAACGCCTCATACGTGCCGTGGCGCAGCGTCTCCTCGTGGCGCAAGATCTCCTCGGGCGCGACGCGGTAGTGCCGTAGGATGTCGTCGAACAGGCCGATGACGGCCTCCAGTTCGACGGCGATCGCGCGGTCGGCGCCCGCGTGCACCAGTTCCTCGGCGTCGTGCGGCGTCGGGGCCGTCGCGACGATGCGGGCCGTCGGCGCCAGCGCACGAGCGACCGAGACGACGCGGTGCGCCATCTGCGGGTTGTCGTCGGGGATGACGAGCAGCTTGGCGCGGTCGAGCCCGACGGCCTGCAGGATGTGGCGCTTGGCGTAGTCGCCCCGGAGCACGCGCAGGCCCGCCGCCTCCGCCTCGCGCGCGCCGAGCGGCGACAGCGTCACGACGACGAACGGCACGCCGGAGCCGTCGAGCACGTGGACCAGCTTTTTGGCCGCGTCCCCGTAGCCCGCCACGATCGTGTGGTTCTCGAGGTCGGCGAAGTGCTCCGGCTCCACGACCGGCGCCTCTGGCTCGCGCGCGTCCGACATTCCCCGGAGCTTGCTCGCGAGCCGCCCCGCATAAGGCGCCGCGACCGGCGTGAGCGCCATCGACACGACGGTGGCGGCGATAAAGAGCGGGGCGCCCACGTCGTCCATCCCCAGCGGCGCCAGCCCGGCCTCGCGGCCGGAGCGCTCCAGCACGAACGAGAACTCGCCAACTTGCGCCAGCCACAGCCCGGTCGCCGCCGCCGCCGGCATCGCCCGGCCGACCGCTCGGATCGCGATAAACGTCGTCCCGAACTTGAGCAGCGTCACCGACACGAGTGCCAGGAGGACGAGCCCGAGGTTGTCCCACACGAAGCCGAGGTCGAGCAACAGCCCGACGGACACGAAGAACGTCGCCGAGAACAGGATCTGGAGCGGCAGGATCTCGGACAGCGCGTGCTCCGAAAACCGGCTCTGACTCACGACGAGCCCGGCCAGGAACGCGCCGAGCGAGATCGACACGCCCGCCAGCCCGACCGCGTACGCCGTCCCAAAGCAGATCGCGATGATGGTCAGCAGGAACAGCTCCGGCGAGCACGTCTGCGCCACGTGCTCCAGGACCGGCGGCAGCACGCGCCGCGCGACCACGAGCACGAACACGATGATCAGCGCGGCCTTCGTCAGCGCCCACGCCAACTCCGCCCCGGACACGTCCCCGACGCCGAGCGCGGGCACGAGCAGCACCATCAGGATGACGGCGAGGTCCTGGAAGATGAGCAGCCCGACCGCGCCCTGGCCGACCTCGGTGTTCGTCTCGCCCCGGTCGCCGAGCAGCTTCAGCACGATCGCCGTCGACGACAGCGCGACGAGGAAGCCCGTGAACACGGCCGGCCGCCAGCCGACCCCGAACGCGAGGCACAGCCCCGCCACGATCGCCGTCGTGAGCCCGACCTGGATCCCGCCGCCGACGAAGATCAGCCGCTGGATCTTCTGGAGCTTGTCGAGCGAGAACTCGATGCCGATCGTGAACAGCAGCAGCAGCACGCCGACCTCGGCTGCCGCGTCGATCAACTCGGGGTCGGTGACGAGTCCCAGTCCGCTCGGGCCGATCAGCACGCCCGCCAGCAGGAACCCGACGATCGGCACCAGCCCCACGCGCTGGCTGAGGTACGCCACGACCGCCGCCGCCAGCACGATCGCGACGACCTCGACGAGGAACGGGGGGACGGCGCCGGCGGCGAGAACGAAGGGCACGGCAGGGGAGGGGAGGAGGTGGGAACCGACGAGAAGAAGAGGGGGGGGCGGAGATGATGTGCCCCTCATCCTCTCTGCTTGTCCGTTCGCAAGCTCGGGATGCCGCTAGGATTACGGCGGTTCCGCCGACCGTCCATGCATGCGGCCGCCCTGCGCGACGCCGTGCGGTGATTGGCAAGCGACGTGTGGAGAGGGGTGCGCTGGTCGCCGTCCGATATTACACGGTGTGGGTGCGCAAACTCGTGCGATGCCACTGGTTGTGGGTGGGCTCCTCTGCAGTACGTTATGGTGTTCTCTGCTGGTGACCCTTGGCTCCCCCAGCTCCGGCTTCCGATCCTCTCGTCTCGGCTTCCGGTCGGGTGGGGCGGTACCGCGTGCTCGGCGAACTCGGGCGGGGCGGGATGGGCGTCGTCTACCGCGCCGAGGACGAGAGGCTGGGGCGCCAGGTGGCCCTTAAAGTGCTGCCCGCTGATGTCGCCGACGACCCCCGTGCCAAAGATCGCCTGCTCGCTGAGGCCCGGGCCGCCGCCACGCTCGACCACCCCAACGTGTGCACGGTCTACGAGGTGGGCGAGACCGACGAGGGCCAGCCGTTTATCGCCCTGGCGTGCTACGAGGGCGAGACGCTGGCGGACCGGCTGGCGAGAGGCCCGCTCCCGGTGCCCGAGGCCGTCCGCCTGGCGCGCGGGATGGCGGCGGGCGTCGCCGCCGCTCACGCCCGCGACATCGTCCACCGCGACCTCAAGCCCTCGAACGTGTTCCTGTGCGAGGACGGCACGCCCAAGGTCCTCGACTTCGGCATCGCCAAGCGGCCCGACGCGGCGCTCACCCGGACCGGCGAGACGGCGGGCACGCTGGCATACGGGGCCCCGGAGCAGGCGCAGGGCGCCGCCGACGCGCGCTCCGACGTGTGGGCACTTGGCGCCGTCTTGTACGAGATGCTGACCGGCCGCCAGCCCTTCCAGGCGCCCTACGGCGCGGCCGTGCTCTACGCCGTCCTCCACGAGGACCCGCCCCCGCCGAGTACGCTCGCGGATGTGCCGCCCGCGCTCGACGCCGTCGTGGCGCGGTGCCTGGCCAAGGACCCCGACGCCCGGTTCGCGGATGCCGCCGCGCTCGGCCACGCTCTCTCAGATGCCGACGCCGGCGCTTCGACCCTTCACCTCGGCCCGGCCGCGAGCGCCCTCCATCGCTCGCGCGCCGCCCGAGCTGTCGCCGCCGCGGTCCTGGTCGGTCTCGTCGCCGCAGGCGCGTGGGCCATCCGGACCGCGGACGTGACGGAGCTCCCTGCCGCTGTCCACCTCGCCATCTTGCCCCCGAGTACGCTCCCGGACGGCCCCGACGATCGGGCGTTCGCGGAGGGGCTAGCCGAGATGCTCGCGGGCGGCATCGGCGCCCTCGCCCCGCCCGGCCGCGAGGTCTGGGTGGTGCCCGCCTCGGAGGTCCGCGACCTCGATGTGACGAGTGCCCGCCAGGCCGGCGCGGCGCTCGGCGCCAATCTGGCCGTCACGGGTCGCCTGCGCCGCGACGGCGACCGCCTGACGCTGAGCCTGTCGCTCGCGACGGCTGGTGACCGCCCCCGCCTGCTCGGCTCGGGCACGATGACCGTGTCCCGCGCCCAGGAGGGGAGCTTGCGCGCCCTCGCGCTCGGACTTCTGGCAGACCTGCTAGAGTTCCCCGACGGCGACGAGGACCAGGTCGCCGCGCAGACCGCCGACCCCGAGGCCCAGGAGTACTACCTCCGGGGCGTTGGGTACCTCGAACGGGACCGCGACGCCGAAGACCTCGACCGCGCCATCGACTTTTTTGAGCAGGCTATCGACGTGGACCCGGCGTTCGCCGCCGCCCACGCCCGGCTCGCCGAGGCAGCCGTTGAGCGGTACCGGACGACACGTGACTCAACTTGGATCGGGCGAGCCGAGGAGGCCGGGCGAACGGCTGTTGAACTTGACGAGCGCGAGCCACTCAGCCACGTCGCGCTCTCGCGGCTCTACCACGCGACCGGCCGCTACCCGCTGGCAGTCCGCGAGGCGCGACGGGCCCTCGCTCTCGATGAGCGGTCGACGAACGCACTTGTCGCGCTCGCAGGTGCGCTCGAAGCCAGCGGCGACGCGCCCGCCGCCGAAGCGGCCCTTCGGCGCTCGGTGAGCTTCAGACCGGGGCTGTGGTCGGGGCACGCCGAACTGGGAAACCTCTACTGGCGCCTCGGCCGGTACAGCGATGCCGATGCGGCCTTCGGGCGCGTCGTCTCGCTGGCACCGGAGAACTTTCAGGGCCACTACAGCCGCGCCGCCGTCGCTCAGCAGACCGGGAACCTTGGAGCGGCGGTGGTGGCCTACCGTCGGGCGATTGACATCCGCCCGCATTATGGGGCGTATACCAACCTCGCGTCCATCCTTCGGGATGAAGGGCGTCCCCGGGAGGCCGTCGAGATGTACCACCGGGCGCTCGAACTCGACAGCACCGACCATCGCACGTGGGCCAATCTGTCGTCCGCGTACGCCGACATCCCCGGCGCCCGGAACCATCAGGACCGGACACTCCGACGGGCGCTCGTGCAGACGGAGCGGGCGCTGGCGGTCAACCCCAACGACGCAGCGACGCTGGCTGCGTTCGCGGGGTATGCCGTCAACCTCGGCCGGGAAGCCGACGGGCGCCGCTCCGCCACGCGAGCCGCTGACCTCGCCCCAGACGATGTCGATGTGCAGTTTCGAGCGGGCTACGCTCTCGCGGAGCTTGGCGACACCGACGCGGCGCTCGACCTGATCGAGCGCGCCGTCGACGGGGGATATCCGATCGACGCCGTCGCCGCATCCCCCGGCTTCGACGCTCTCCGGCGCACGTCGCGCTACGCCGCACTTGTCGCTCGCTCCGGCGGCACCGATTAGTCCCCCCTTCACCTACCTCTCCTTAACAACCATGGCAGACTCGAAATACCAGTACGATCCCGGTCCTGAGCCCCCTGGGTATGGGGATACCCCTGGTCGATTCCAGTACGCTCGCATCTCGAAAGTTAATAACTTATACGAGATCCACGCCCACAAGCTGAGCGAGAAGCCGACCCAGACGAATGAACGTCTCAGCGTGGATCCTGGGGATACGGTGTATCTCACACTTGATTTGGCCCCAGAAGATGGTGAGATCGCTGAACTTACGGTGCAGGCGGGCGCCTTCGACCTTCTTCCGGAGCCAGACGAGAATGGGCGGTACGCCCTCAAAACGACACTGCATGCGTCCCGAGACGGGAAGTACCCGTCCAAGCACGAGTTTCAGGTCTTCCTGACGACGACCAATGGAACGACCTACTCTGTCCGGGGGCCAGCCAACCCTGCGCAGATCTACAGAGATGGCTCGTGTGTCGACGAGAGTGTCCTTGCCGCTTCCTGGAAGGGCGACCCGCCCGGTAGCGTCGTTTTCCCTCCGTGACGAATCTGGGAGTGTGGTAGGAGGCAGGGTGGAGTCACCCGTGCCCATCACCGGATCTCTTTGTCCCTGATTCCGCGGCCCGGCCCCGCTGGCGATGGCCGCCAGCGGGGCCGTCGGCTACGTCCGCTCCACCAAGCCGAGCCGCTCCCTCAGCTGGGGCTGACCCTTCGTCGCGCCCCCGGCGATCCCGATAAAGCGGCCAAGCCAGGCCTGGAGCGCCGCCAGCGGGTGTAATCCAGCTACTCTGACACGCTCGCCAGCAGGGCGCGCAGGGCGGCGATCTCGTCGGCGTTGACGGCGTGCCCCATCCCAGGGTAGATCCGCGCGTCGACCTCGGCGCCGAGCCCCGCCAGCACGGCCGCCGTCCGCTCGACGCGGGCGAGGGGGATGTGCGGGTCGACGTCGGAGCAGCCGATGACGACGGGCGTGCCGGCGAGGGACGTGTCGTAGTCGAACGCCTTGTCGAGGTAGCGGCCGCCGGCGCCGAGCAGCGTCGGCGCGTCGTCGGGACCGGGGCCCGTCCCGAGCAGGCCGCCCGACAGGACGACCACGCCGCCCCAGCGCCCGCCGGTCCGGGCGGCCGTCTCGGCGGCCAGGCAGGCGCCCTGGCTGAAGCCCGCCAGCACGATGTGGCCGCGGTCGATCCCGGCCGCCTCGGCCGTGGCGACGGCGCGGAGCACGGCGGCGATGCCGCTGCTGAGCCCGGGCTCGTTCGCCGCCAACGGCGCCAGGAAGCTTTGCGGGTACCACGCGTGGGCGGCCGCTTGCGGGGCGAGGTACGCCAGCGTGTCGGGCAGCTCGGCGGTCAGCCCCAGGATGCCGCGCGCGGAGTCACCCCGACCGTGGACGAGGACGACGGCGGCGGGCGCCTCGGCGAGCAGGGCGCCGGCGGCGACGAGGGGCTGGCGGTCGTGGGGGCCGGTCATGGAAGGCGGGCGATCGGGAAGGCCGCGGCGCGACGGTCCCACGCGAGCACGAGCGCCGAGCCGTCATCGGCGAAGGACCACGTGAGCCCCTCGACGGTCGCGTCGAGGGCGTGGGGGGCGACGGAGACGGTGGCGAGGTCGAGCGCCGGGTCGTACTCGTCTGCGAGGTGCGCCCCGAGACTGGCGTTGACGTGCAACGTCCACGCGTCGGGGCCGGGGGTGACGAATAGGCTGTAGGCGCCCGGCAGCACCTCGACGCCGCCGACCGCGAGCGGGACCGTCATGACCAGCTCTGTCGCGCGGTGGGCGCCGGCGGCCCAGACCGTCCCGTCGGCCACGAGCCCGCCCCAGACGGTGCGGCCCCGGACGTACGGCCGGCCGTAGACGACCGACGCGTAGCCGCCGTCGCCATAGCGGAGCCCGGCGCGCCCGACTGCGCTCCCCGGTGGCGGGGCGGCCTCGTCGAGGCGCAGGCCGGTGACGACGAACGTCTCGGCGACGGCCTGCGCCTCGCCCGGAGCGGGCGCGGGGTGCGCGTGCTGAGCGGTGGCGGCGCACGTCGTCAGGAGCGCGAGCGCGAGCGCGAGCGAGCGGAGCATCGAGTTCGGGGGCGGCGTGGACGAACGGGGGCCGGAGCCGTACCCGTGTCGGACGGTCTCCGTTCTCGCGCGTCACCAAGCGAGACGGGGCCGCCCGCGAAGGCGACCCCGTGCCGTGGGTCCCGCTGGCGGCCCGTCTCGTAGCCGCCAGCGGGGAGGGGCGGGGCCGGGTGGCTCGTCCGGCTGGTCGCCCCTGTCTAGCCGAGCCAGTAGCTCAGCTTGAGGACGAAGACATTTGTGACGGGGTCGGTGAAGAGCCCCGACACGTCGCGGTCGAACTCGAAGCCGCCGTCGTTCGAGAACCCGCTCCGCTGCTGCTGCCAGACCAGGAAGAGCGCCGAGCCGGGCCGGTACTCCCAGCGCAGGACGGCATTCCCCTGGAGCGAGCGGACGGTAAAGTTGGGGTTGCCGAACTCCGTGGTCCCGCCGTCGGGGCCGGTCACGCGGTAGCGCTCGGGCTGATCTGTCGCCGGGTCGGCCCCGTCGGCGAAGAGCGGCTCGATGGTGCCGATATCGGCGCCGAAGCGCGGGAAGTCGAGCTGGCGGGCCTCCGTCATCTGGCTGAAGTTGGAGTACCGGCCGCGCGAGACGAACGGGCGGGCGTAGACCTGGAGCGAGAGCTGGGGCGTGAACGTCCAGTCGACACGCGTGTCGAGCGAGACGGTCGTCTGGTCGATCTCCCCGAACACGTAGCGGCGGCCGAAGGTGGCGTCCAGGCCCGGCGCGTCGTCGCTGGTGATGTACTGGCGCGGGTTGCCGGACAGGAACAGCTCGGGCCCGATGCGGACGGTCACCGACGAGCTGGGCCGGATCTCGGCGCCGACCTCGACACCGTTGAAGCGGCCGCCGAGGTCGTCGCGGTTGAGGCCGGTCCAGGCAAAGGCCGAGACCGGCTTGCGGTCGTCGGTCCAGCCGTTGACGTTGAGGCCGTAGCCGCCAGGCGAGGCCGCGATCGGCCCGCCGCGCGTCAGCCGGTCGTTGGTGCTCGCGGCGTAGACCTCGCCGTTCGCGCCGAAGCCCCAGAAGTTCTTGAGCCGGCCGTTGACGTTGCCGCCCGTGAACAGCGCCGAGCGGTCGCCGTCGAAGTTGAGGCGCGTGCCGCCGAAGAGGTTGGCGCTCCAGCGCTGGAACGGGCCCTGCTCCTGGTTCTGCTGGTAGACGATCACGCTCCCGATGCCGACCTCGTCGGCGCGGCTCTGGAAACCGAGCTGGTTGGCGTCGAAGCCCGGCGAGGTAAACTCGGCGTGGAGGGATCCTACCCAGTGTTCGCCGCCCGACTTGAGGACGTTCATCTCGCCGGTGAGCCCGGAGATCGAGGTCCGCGTCGGGTCGTAGTCGAGGTGGTCGGCGTCGGGGCGCTGGAACAAGCGCGGGAACGAGCGCTGGACGCGGTCGATGGACGAGGCGCTGCCCGTGACGTGGCTCCCCGCCAACTGGCCGTTGATGATCCAGTCGTCGTTGAGGGCGTGCTCGACGTCGAACCCGAGAACCGTCCCCTGGCCGGGCAAGGCGCTCTCGATGGCCGGGTCGGCGGTGCTTCGGATGACGGACGTGCCGAGCAGCCCGATGATCGTCTTGCCAAGCGTGGCCTTGGCGCGAGCGGCGGCGAAGTTGGTCGTCGGCTCCACGAGCGCGCGGTCGTCGGCCACGACCGCGCCGTCGCCGTCGATGCCCATAAAGCGCCCGTACTCCGGCCCCGTCACGGCGTCGAGCACGCCGACGGAGAACCCGCCGATGCGGCCGGACAGCTTGGCCGCGCCCAGAATCGTCGACTGCTGGGGCGAGTCGGTGTAGACGGTCCCGTTCTCACCCACGGCGTCGTGGGCCTCGTCGGGCACGAAGTTCGAGCGCTGCGGATTGCGGCCGATGCGCCGCGTGTAGAGCAGGCTCGGCCGGTTCATCCCGAAAAAGCGCCGGGGCTGCATGCTGAACACGTCGGTGCCCTCGACGAAGAACGGGCGTCGCTCCTGGTTGAAGAGCTCGAACCCGCCCAGGTTGACGCGCGACGGGTCGCCCTCGACCTGCCCGAAGTCCGGGTTGACGGTCGCCGTCAGCGTCAAGTCGGAGGTCAGGCCGTACTTGAGGTCGAGCCCGACGCGCGGGTCGAGGTCGTTGTCGGCGAAGAAGGGGTCGAGGTCGTCGCCGGGCGCGCGCGTCAGCGACGAGGCCACGTAGGGCATGATCTCGAGCTGGCGTGGCGGGCGCAGGTCGCGCAAGCCGGACAAGGTGCCGAACTGGGAGACCATGCCGTTCTCGTCGGGGCTCATCGGGCTCCAGAAGGCCTCCTCGCCGGTTCGGTGGTGCGTGCGGCCGAACTGCAGGCCCCACTCCTGGGTGCCCTGGCCGGCGGCGTAGCGGAGCTGGCTGAGGGGGATTCGGAACTCGGCGGTCCAGCCGGTCTCGTCCTGGCTGGCGGCGCCGGCCCAGACGGCGTCCCACGAGTCGTCCTCGTTGACGTCGTCGTAGAGGAGGAAGTCGCGCTGGACGCCGGCCGGGTTGAGCGCGAACACGAAGGCCGTCCGGCCGTCGTGGTACGAATCGAGGGCGACCATGGCCCAGTCGCCGGTCAGGTTGGCGTCGCGGCGGCCGAGCGGGGCGCCGATGCCGTCGGGCCGCGACTCGTGCATCCGCATCCCGATGTAGACGGCCGTCCCGTCGTAAAGGACGCGGGCCTCGGTCCGCTCACTTGCGGCGTCGCCGGGGGACGGGCGGAACTGGACGAAGCCGCTCGCGACGGGGGCGTCGGCCCAGGCGGCCTCGTCGAGCCGTCCGTCGAGGTCGACGTCGGCGGAGAGGGGGGAGGCCACCAGGCCGCGCGGGCCGGAGGCACTCGCCGAGTCGGAGGAGCCGTCGGGCGAGGTCGGCTGGGCGAGGGCGGGGGCCGCGAGCAGGGCGGCAGCGAAGAGGAGGGTAGAGAGACGCATGGCGGGCAGGGAGGGGGCTCCTTCCTGACGGGGGAGCCGGGCGAATGTTACTCGGGCTGCTAAAAAAATCGCAGGTGCATGAGATTGTGCCCCAACGACATAGGTGCAGGTGTGTGTGCGCCGCGCGAGTGCGGGCGTCCCGGGCGCACCGCGTGGGGCGCCGGAGGTGGGCGGCGGCCTGGTGCGTTCGGTGCGCCGCCTAGAAAGGGCTGGGTCCGTCGAGCGACCCGACGGGCGTCTTAGAGGCCGCGCCTCAAGTGCACAGGCCCGTTCTGGGCCCGCAGGAGGAGGGCGGGGCCGCCAGCGCCGAGCGTGGTGTCGACGGAGTCGCCGGTCCACTGCCCGCGTTTTCGGTTGCGCTCCGGGAGGCTGAACCCGGAGGTCCGGATGCGTCCCTGGTGGGTCTCTGCCGAGAGCCGGGCGGAGTAGTCGTCCGGGAAGGCGAGGCGGATGGGGCCGTTCGTGGCCGTCACGTCCAAGCCCTGCCCGGTCCAACGGTCCCCCTCCAGGTTTACGTCGACGGGACCGTTGGTGGCCCTCACCACCACGTCGCCCCCGACGCCCGCGAGCCGGACCGGCCCGTTCGTGGCCGTCGCCCGGATCCGCCCGGACAAGCCGTGGACGTCCAGCGGCCCGTTGAGCACGGCGACCTCCAGGTCGGTCCCGGCCGGCGCGAACACTTGGTAGCTCACCGACACCCAGCGGTCGCGCTCGTGCTCGGTCCGGGACGCGGAGTCGCGGACACGTCCGCCGTCGATCGTGATCCGCGTTTCGTCGACGAGCCGGTCGGCCTCGGTCTGGGTCGGCGCCGCCGCCAGCACGCGGCTGCGCACCAGGACGTCGGTCCGGTCCCACCGCGAGACGGAGACGCTGCCATTGGTGGCCGCGAGGTCGAGCCCCTCGGCCTGGGTCACCTGCTCGCGGACTTCGCACGCGATCTCCCGGTCGTCGTCTGTCCAGCCCCAGGGCGCGTCGCACCAGTCGTCCGTCGGAGCGGAGGGGACGAGGGGGGAGGGCGTCGCCGTGCGCGAGGGCGCGGTGCCGAGGGAGACGAGCGAGGCGAGGACGAGGGGACGCAGGAGAAGGTGGGTCATGGTTCTAATTTTTTAACATCTGTGATGTGAGGCTCTCCCACTGAAACCGAGGGAGGTCCGTCGTCGACGCGGCTAGACCGAGTCCGGGCAGCGCTCGCGGACGACGTGAACAGTTGGCGCTGCCGGAGCCGCGACGCGGACGGTCGGGGCCACGCGCGTCATCACGCGGAAGGACGGCGGGGTACTCGGGCCGGCCTGGGCCTGGGGAGACGACCGGGGGCGGGGGAGCTGCTTGGCTTCGATCCGGTCACGGCGGGCGTCGCGGCGGTCCTGCTCGGCCTCACGAGCGGCCTCGCGGCGCTCGCGCTCGGCGTCGCGGAGGTCCTCGTGGGCTTCCTTCTGCGCCTCGCGGATGTCCTCCATGGATTCCCGGATGTCCTCTCGGGCCTCCTCCATCGCCTCCCGCTGAATCTCCTCCCAGTCGACGGACGTGAGGGCCTGGCGCTGGGCGGCGCGGATCTCCTTCCAGTCGATCTCGTCGAGGGCGCGCTGGGCTTCACGGAGCCCCAACTCCTGCGCGCGGTGGACCTCTTGCCAATCGACCTCGGCGAGGGCGCGCTGGGCGGCGCGCATGCCCTCACGCTGAGCCTCCCGAACGGCCTCCCAGTCGACCTCGTCCATCGCGCGGCGCGCGGCGCGCATGCCCTCAGCCTGGGCGATCTCGACCTCCGCCCAGTCGACCTCGTCGAGGGCACGGTGGGCGTCGTCGAGCGCCTTGCGGCGGATCTGGTAGACCTCATTGTCGGACATCTCAACGCGAGCGCGGTCGAGGTCGCGGCGGGCGCGGTCGATCTCGCGACGGGCGCCCTCGAGGTCCGGGCGGTAGCGGACGCGGACGGAATCGGTGTCGGCGCGGACGGGGGCCGGAGCAAAGGCCGGGAGCGCTGGGTCGGCGACTGGGGCGACCTCGGCGAAGGCGACGGTCTCGACCATCGGCGCGGTGTCGAGGGCACGCGCGACGGGCTGGATGGCCGCGAGCGGCACCAGCACGAGGGTGGCGAGGGCGACCGTCCCGACCCCACCAAGTCGGCCGAGCGCGCCCCGTTGGCGGTCGGCGTCCAAGATCGAGACGATGCGGCCTTCGAGCGGGCCGCGCCGCGCCATCGGGGCGACGGCGGCGAGCGCGTGGGACTCGCGCCGGAGCCCCCGGGCGACGGTCACCAGGTGCGCGGCGTAGTCGGACGGGCGGGCGCCGCCGGCGAGCACGGCGTCGTCGCAGGCCTGCTCTCGCGCGACCAGGAAGTGGCGGTAGCCCCACCATGCGAGCGGGTTCAGCCAGTGGAGCGTGAGGGCGGCCTGCGCCAGCGCCTGCGTCCAGGCGTCGCGGCGGCGGAGGTGGGCCATCTCGTGGAGCAGGACGGCCTCGCGGCGGTCCTCGTCCCAGTCGTCGGCGGACGCCGGGAGAACGACGGCCGGCGCGCTGTAGCCCCACGCGATCGGCACGTCGAGCGCGTCGGTGCGAAGCAGGCGGACCGGGCCCTCGATGCCGGACAGCCGGCGCGCACGCTCAGCGAGCACGCCCCAGTCGGCGTCGGTCTCGGGCCGGGCGTTGCGGACGATCCGACGGGCGGCCAGGAATGCGGCCAGCCAACCAAGGCCGACGACGAGCACGCCGAGCAGCCAGACGGCTCCGGCCCAGAACCCGGCGCGGCGGCCGGCGAGCGTCACCGGCGGGGCGGGTCGCTCCAGGGCGAACGCGAACGCCGACGCGCCCTCGCCGAAGGACTCCATCTCGGCCTCGAAGGCGCCCATCTCGTGTTCGAAGGCGGCAATCTCATGTTCGAACGCGGCCATCTCCGCCTCGACCTCGCCCTCGAAGGCGGCGACCTCGGCGTCGAACCGCGCGTCCGCTCCGTCGAACGCCGGCACCGGGGCGGGGGCGACCGGCGGGGCCGGCGGAACGGGGGGCACGGGCGCGAGCGGCGCCAGCGGGGCGACGGCGACGTGCGGCGCGAACTCGACCACTTCGTGCTCGGCAGGCAGCACGCCCAGCGTCCAGTCCGGCCCGACGGCCTCCAGCACGGGCAGCAACAGCAAGGCTCCGAAGGCCGCCGCCCAGACGCCGTGCCGGGCGCTGGCGGGGGCCCGACGCAGCAGGCGAGCGGCGAGCGAGGCGACCAGGAGGACCAGCAGGCCCTTCAAGGCGATCGTCAGCAGGAGAGAGGTCATCGTCCTTGGGAGCGTGCGCTCCGGATGAGGGTGTCGAGACGGTCGAGGTCGGCCTCGGAGAGGTCCTCCGAGGCCTCATCGAGCAGGGCGGCGACGGCGCGCTCCGGAGCGCCGTCGAAGAACGTCGTCATCAGATGACGCAGGGCCGAACGGCCGGCCGCGTCGCGGGTCTGCATCGGGAGGTAGACGTAGCGGGGCCCGTCCTGCTCGTGGCGCACGTGGCCCTTCTCCTCCAGGATGCGGAGGTGAGTGCGAACGGCGGAGTCGCTGGGTGGGTCGGCAAGCGCCTCGCGGACGTCGGCCGCCGACGCACGGCCGAGACGGTGGAGAACATCGAGCACTTGGCGCTCGCGGCGGGAGAGGGCGGGGACAGACATTGGCGTGTGCTAAAAAGTTAGCGGAGTGTAGGGCGCCTGTCGCGTCAAGTCAAGTGAACTGCCAATTTTTTAACAGACCCACACTCCCGGACAACTCTGAGCGCTCTTCGGATGCAGCGCCGGAAGGTTGCATCGGCTGGCGAGCTGGCGCGCGTGGACCTGCGGGCGGGAGCGGGGCCGGCGCCTCCATCGGGCGGCCGTCCACAGGAGAGCGAGGCGCGGCTCACACCGCCGTAGCTTCGGCCCGCAGACGGACGCGCCCGTCGCTCGCGTTCACCGACCCCGCTTCGACCATGGCCTTGCCCGCACAGACCTCCCTCCTCCGCAAGCTGCTCCTCGGCGTCGCCCTGCTGGGCATCGTCGTGGTCACCCACCTCGCCCTCCAGAAGGCCAACGGGTTCGCCGCCGGCTGCACCGGGCTCGGCGGCGTCGACTTCTCGGCCGGCGCCGCGACGACGGGCGAGGGCTCGGGCTGCGCGACCGTCACCGAGGGCGAGTACGCCGACTTTCTGGGCATCCCGAACGTGACGCTGGGGCTGCTCTTCTACGTCCTGATCGCCGGGCTCCGGCTGGCCTACGTCGCAGTGCGCGACGACCGGCTCCGGCTGGCGTCGTTCGGCGTCGTCGGCGTGGGCGCTGCGTACACGACGTACCTCGTCTACCTCCAGGCCGCCGTCATCGGCTCGTTCTGCGCGCTGTGCATGACCTCGGCCGCCCTCGTCCTGACCCTCCTCGTCCTCCACGTGCTCGAACACCGCCGCATGCCCTCCGACGCCCCCTCGCCCGACGACGCCCCGCGCCGCCGCCGCGCCGCCCAGCCGACCGGCCTCGCCCTGTTCCGCCCGTACCTCCCCGTACTGGGCGGGTTCGTGGTCCTGTTGCTGGGTGTCTTCGCCCTCGCCGCCCGCACCGCGCCGGACGACGGCCCCGGCTCCCCGCTCGCGACGGCCTCCGGCGACGTGCCGACGGTCCCGACGCCTCGCATTCAGGACGTCACCGGCGAGTGCACCTACGACCCGGAGTACGAGCCGATCGCGGACCTGTCCGCGTTCACCACGGGCCCCTACCTCGGCAGCGCCGACGCGCCGGTCACCATTGTCAAGGTGTTCGACCCGAACTGCCCGCACTGCCGCGCGCTGTCGGAGACGCTCGACGGCGTGATCGCGGAGAACGGCGAGCGCGCCAAGTTCTACTACGTGCCGTACCCACTGCGCCAGCAGTCGCTCGGCCAGGTCGTCGCGCTCAAGATGGCCCAGCAGCAGGGCAAGTTCTTCGACCTCATGCACGAGATGTTCGAGCGCCAGAACGCGACGTGGGGCATGACGTTGCCCGAGCTGGTGTCCACGGTCAACGCGGTCGGGATGGACGGTGCGGCGTTCGAGGCCACGCTCAACGACGACGCACAGCTCCAGGTCTACCTTGCCGACATCCAGGCCCAGGCGGATGCCGTGACCGGCGCCTTCGCTCGGGAGGACGGCGGCATCTCCGTTCCCAAGCTGGCCGTCAACGGCCGCGTCGTCGAGTCGACGTTCGCGTCGTACAGCGAGCGCTGCCTCGGCCAGTTTATCGCCGAGGCCGAGTAGCCCGTGGCCCAGGCCAACGCGATCACGGAAAGATTCGGCGGCGCGCTCAACGACATTGTCGAATTGGGGCCTGAAGGAACCGAGAACCTGATCTGGTCGGTCGTCCTGATCGTCGCGGTCTGGGCCGTCCGCCAGCTCGCGCTCCGCGCCATCCGCCAGCGGGCGCCTGACGACTCGCGCCGGATCTACCGCTGGCGCAAGGTCACGACCTACATCGCGACGGCCGTGCTGACGGTCGGGCTGTTCTCGATCTGGATCTCGGAGGCGGGCGGGCTCGGCACCTTTCTCGGCCTGCTGACGGCGGGCGTGGCGATCGCGCTCAAGGACCCGCTCGTCGACCTCGCCGGCTGGGCGTTCGTCCTGTGGCGCCGCCCGTTCGCGACCGGCGACCGCGTCTCGATCCGCCAGCACACCGGCGACGTGATCGACCAGCGCGTCTTCCAGTTCACGCTCCTGGAGGTCGGCACGGCGACGGGCGCGGGGCAGTCGACGGGCCGCATCATCCACGTCCCCAACGGATGGGTCTTCTCGGACTCGGTCGTCAACCACACCGGCGCGTTCGCCTACGTGTGGCACGAGGTGGCCGTGGTCGTCACGTTCGAGAGCGACTGGCGGGCGGCCAAGACGATGCTGGAGGAGGTCGCCCAGGAGACGGCGGGGCACCTGTCCGACGACGCCGAGCGGACGCTGCGCCGCGCGGCCCGGGAGTACTTCATCTTCTACTCCAAGCTCACGCCGGTCGTCTACACGACGGTCGTGGGAGAGGGCGTCCAGCTCACGCTTCGCTACCTCGTCGAGCCTCGGCGCGTGCGCGGGAGCGAGCAGGACGTGTGGGAGGCCATCTTGGACCGGCTCGCAGAGCGCGACGACATCGACCTCGCGTACCCGACCTCGCGGCTCTTCCGCAACGACCTCGAGGGCAAGCCCGGCACCGGCGGCCCAGCGCCCGGAGACACAGGGGAGGGGCGGTAGGGTCGGACTCAGGCCGTCACCGCCCGGCCCGCCGTCGGCGCCGTCGCGCGGTCGGGGTGCCGCCCCTCGACGCCCGCCAGCAGGTCCTCGATGGCGCCCAGGTCGGCGTCGAGGTCGCCCGAGGGCACGAGCGTCCCGCAGATCCGGATCTCGCGGCGCCCCCAGTCGAGGCCGACCACGGCGATGGGGACGCCGGCCTCGACGGCGATCCGGTGGAAGCCGGACTTCCAGCGCGGGGCCGCGCTCCGGGTGCCCTCGGGCGTGAGCGCCACGATGGCGGGGCCCGCTCCCCGCAGCCGCGACGCGCCCTGCTCGACGAGCCCGCCCGGCGCGGACCGGTCGACGGGGACGCCGCCGAACGCGCGCAGCGCCCAGCCGAGCGGGCCCCAGAACAGCTGGCGCTTGGCGAAGACGGCGAACGAGAGGTCGCACCACGCGGCGGCCGCCAGCCCCACGAGCCCGTCCCAGTTCGACGTGTGCGGTGCGCCGACGAGCACCATCCGGGGCACGTCCGCGAAGCCGCCGGCATAGCGCCAGCCCATCGCCGTGAACACCCACCGCCCGAGCGCGCGGAGCCAGCGCGGGTGGCCCCGCCGAGGCACGGCCGGGGGCAGGTCCGGCAGCAGAGCGGCCGTTGGCAGGGGCTGGGCGGTCGGAGCGGGCATCTCGAAAACTAGGGGCACGCGCAGCGGGCGGGCGAGAGCGGGCGCACCGGGCCTGGCTTGACGCCAACGCCAGCCGATCGCTTCTTCCGCTCTTCCGCCGGGGCCCTCCGAGATGCCCGGACGCCGCCCCAGCCGTCGTTACCTTGCGGCTGACCGACCGCTCCCCATGTCCACGACGTTCGAAGGCTCTCTCGTCTCGCCCCCCGACGCGCGCTACGCGATCGTGGCGGGCCGCTTCAACGAGGCCATCACCCGGCGGCTGCTCGAGGGCGCCGTCGAGGCACTCGGCCGCCACGGCGCCGACCCCGACGCCGTCGACGTGGCGTGGTGCCCCGGCGCGTTCGAGATCCCGTTCGTCGCCCACAAAATGGCCGGGTCCGGGACGTACGACGCTGTGATCTGCCTGGGCGCCGTCATCCGAGGCGCGACGGCACACTTCGACTACGTGGCCGGCGGGTCCGCGAACGGCTGTCAGCAGGCCGCCCTCGACACCGGCGTGCCCGTCCTGTTCGGCGTGCTCACTGTCGACTCGATCGAGCAAGCGTGGGAACGGGCCGGTACCAAGGCCGGCAACAAGGGGGCCGAGGCCGCCGCCGCCGCCGTGGAGATGGTCAACCTCGCCCGCCAGCTCTAGCCCCCCAACGACCCCGACGACGGTACGCGCACTTTCTCTGCACTCCCATGCGGACGCTCCTCGCGCTCCTCGTCGCCGTCGTTCTCGCGCTCCCCGCCGCCGCCCAGGCGCCGGGCTGGCAAGCCTACCCGGCCTACAACGAGGTCACCGCGCTGACCTCGACGCCCGATGGGCTGTGGGCGGCCACGGCTGGGGGCCTCTTCTTCTACGATACCGGCACGGGTGAGCTGGCGACGGTGACCTCGGCCGGCGACCTGCGCGGCGGGCCCATCGGGTCGCTGGCGTACGACGCTGGCCGCGACGTGGTCTGGATCGGCTACGAGGACGGCGTGCTCGAACGGCTCGACGCCCAGACCTTCGAGGTGACGGCGTACTTCGACGTCCAGCGGGCCGACCAGTACGCCTCGCGCGGGGTCCGCCGCGTGGTCGTGGCCGGCGACCTCCTCTACCTCGCGACCGACTTTGGCGTCGTCGTGTTCGACGGGGACGCCGGGCGGACGATTGAGGCCTACGCCCGGATCGGCGACCTGGAAGCGGGCACGCCGGTCAACGACGTGCTGGCGGCGCCGCTTCCGGACGGCAGCGACGGGCTGTACGTCGCCACCGACGGCGGCGCGTACTCGGCCCGGATCGGCGGCGTGCTCCAGGCGCCCGGTGCGTGGACCCGGCTCGGGCTCGACGGCGCCGCTTTCAGCCTGGCCCTCTTCAACGGCGACCTCTACGTCGGCGGCGGGCCGGACGGCGCCCGCGACCTCTACCGCCGGACTGCCAGCGGTTTCGAGCGCCGGCTGTTCACCAACAACCCGATCGTCGATCTCGTGCCGGGCGACGGCGTGCTCTACGCGCTCGCGCCGAGCTTCGTCTATGCGCTCCCGCCGTCGGGGCCGTCGTCGTTCTACCGGATCGCGGGCGCGAGCGCGCTGTCCGGGCTGGCGCTCGGGCCGGACGGGGCGCCGTGGGCGTCCGACGCGGCCGTCGGGCTGTTCCGCTTGACGTCGACGCCCGCGCCCGGCGAGAACAACGTGACGCCCGAGACGATCGCCCCCCCCGGCCCGCTCTCGACGGCCATCACCGACTTGGACATCGGCGAGGACGGCGTGCTGTGGCTCGTCACGGAACGGCTGGCGTCGGCGAGCTACGCGTCCGTGAGCCGGTTGGAGGGCGGTGCGTGGACCTCGTACCGCACCGATGACGGGTCACTCGACATCGTTCGCGCGTCGCTGCTGTCGGCCGCCGTCGCGCCGGACGGCGCGTTCTTCGCCGGCTCGTCGGGCGGCGGCCTGAGTGTCTTCCGCGACGGCACGCCCACGACCTACACCCAGGCCAACTCGTCGCTCGAGGACGCGCTCAGCGACCCTGGCTTCGTCGTCGTTCGGGACGTGACCTTCGACGACGACGGCCGGGCCTGGGTGCTCAACTCGTCTGGCGTCCCGATGCACGTCTTCGCCGACGGCCAGTGGACAGGCCTCCAGTACCCGCCCGGCATCCCCGCGACGGCCGAGCCGTTCCGCGTCGCCATTGACGCGTTTGGCCAGAAGTGGCTCGCGCTCGGCGGTAACGGGCTCGGCGCCTGGGACACGGGCGCCGACCCGCGCTCGGGCGCCGACGACCGTGGGGTCCGCTACTCCGGCGTCACCGGCGGCGGCACCGGCCTGCCCGACGCCGACGTGCGCGACGTCGTCGTCGACCGCCAGGGCCGGGTCTGGCTCGGCACCGCCCGCGGCATCGCGTTCGTGTTCTCCCCCGGCTCCGCCTTCTCCGCCGACGCTGCGCTCGCGCTCCCCCAGTGGCCCGTCATCGCCGACGGCCGCGACTACCTGCTGCGCGACGTCGAGGTGTTCGACCTCGAAGTCGACCCGGCGGGCCAGATCTGGGTCGGCACCTCCAGCGGGGCCTACCTCCTCAATGCCGCCGGCGACGGGCTGGTGCGGACGGTCAACGCGGCGAACAGCCCGTTGCCGAGCGACAAAGTGTTCCGCGTCGCGGTCGACCCCTCGACTGGGCGCGTGTTCTTCGTGACCGCGGAGGGCCTCTTTAGCGCACCCGGCGACGCGACGCGGCCGGTCGTCGGGTCGAGCGAGCTCGTCACCGCGCCGTCGCCGTTCCGCCCGGCGGAGTCGGCCGAGGGCGTGGTGGTCAGCGGGCTGCCGTCGGCTATCTCGCAGGTTCGCGTGGCGACCGTTGCGGGCGACGTGGTGTTCTCGGGTGAGGTCCGGGGCGGCTCGTTCCGCTGGGACGGCCGCGACGGCTCCGGCCGTCCCGTCCCGTCGGGCGTCTACCTCGTCGCCGCGGCCGGCTCGGACGGGTCGACGACGGTCGGCAAAATCGCGGTGATCCGTTAAGCGACGGTCTGGGGAATGGAGCGGCCCCTCACCCTCTCCCACTGGGAGAGGGTGAGGGGCCGCTGGGGTGCCATCAGAGCGCCGCCGTATGGATCCCCGCCTGCATGGGGACGACTCAACGTTGAGGGGTCGGCTTCCCCAGACAGCTGCTCAGGCTGGCGACCCGCCTTCCGTCCGCGCAGGTCTAGTCGGCCGTCGTCTGGGCGGAGAACGGATCCGACCACCTCGGGTCGATCGCGAGCGTGGTGTCGGTGAGCGTGTGGAGGAAGGCCACGAGTGCGGCCCGGTCGTCGGCGCTGAAGTTCAGGCGCTGCGGTCGGCCGCGGTGCCCACGCAGGCGGAGGTCGAGGAACTGGCTGGGCTGGACCCCCAAGTCGTAGTGGTCGACGACCTCCTCGAGCGTGGCGAACCGGCCGTCGTGCATGTAGGGGGCTGTCAGCGCGATGTTTCGGAGTGTCACGACGCGGAACCGGCCGCGCCCGGCGCCACGGTCGGTCACGACCGAGTCGAGCCCGTTGCTCAGGATCGCCCCGCCCACGAACAGGTCGTTCGTGTGGCACTGCTCACAGCGGCCGGGCCCGAAGAACAGCTCGAGGCCTCGGTTCTCCTGGTCGGTGAGGCCGGCGAGCGGCTGGCCGAACCGGGCGTCCGGGGCGCCGCGCGCGGCGTCGTACCGCGTGTTGGTGGCCACGATGGAGCGGACAAACTGGGACAGCGCGCGGGCCACGCGGCCGCTCGTGACCTCGGGCGTCCCGAAGGCGTCGGCGAACAGGCTGGGGTAGAAGTCGGTCGCCGCCAGCCGAGTCGTCAACTCGTCCAGCGTCATCCCCATCTCGACGGGGTCTTGGATCGGCTGTAGGACCAAGTCCTCCAGCGTCCGCGCCCGGGCGTCCCAGAAAAAGCGGCGGGCCCGGTCGTAGCGGGCAAGGGCGAGGGCCATCGAGTGGCGGGCGGTCGGCACGCCGTCGAACCCGGGGCTCCGGGGGCGGGGGTCGGAGAACCCGTGATCCTGGCGGTGGCACGACGCGCACGAGACGGACTCGTTCTGGGACAGCCGGACATCGTAGAACAGCACGCGCCCGAGCGTCGCGCCAGCGTTGGTAACCGGGTTGCCGGCCGGCGTGGTGTCCCAGTCCCGGACTTCCTCCGGCATGAGGTAGCCCGGGAGGGCGACGCTCTCGTAGTCGTAGGGCGTCGCGGGCAGGACCGGCGTCCCGCTCACTCGGGCGGCAAAGGTGCCTCCAACGGCGGCCAGGGAGAACACGGCGAGCGACGCGAGCCGGAACCAAGAGGTCGACGCAGTCGGCATGTCGAGCAGCGGGAAAGCGGGGAGATCAGCCTACGATGTCGAGAGACAGTGTACTCCGGGTGCGCTTTCCCGTCCCCCGCTCTGCCCGCCTCAGTGCTCGCGAAGCGACCCTGCCGACGGCGAGCGAGGCTCGGCGATGGCCCAGAGATCGTCGGGATGGGTTCTCCGTCTGGGGCGGCGCCCCGCCGTCGGGAGATTCCCCACAACCCGCCAGACGGGGTGAATCCGCCCGGTTCGAGCCGTGTCAGAGGAACGCGTGCGCACGAGTCCGGTGGAAGTGGCTCCCCCTCTCTCTTCCCCCTCTTCCCATGGATCGCACCACCATTCTGAACAACTACGTCACCGACATGGCGGCCGTCGAGACGCACATTCTCGAGGCCGTCGAGCGCCAGCTCGAGTCGGACGACACCGCACGGTACCCGGCCGCTCAGCGGTCGCTCTCCTCGCTCCGCAGCAAGCTCCAGAGCCACGTCCGTGAGCTCGAAGCGTACAACGAGCGCACCGAGGGCGGTGGCATCAAGGAGGCCCTCAAGGAGGCCGCGTTCGGCGCGCTCGGCGTCGCCGCCGGGTTCTACGACCAGCTCCGCCAGACCGACAAGGTCTCGCGCATGGTCCGCGACACGTACACGGCGACGAGCCTGGCCGCTGTCAGCTACCACATGCTTTACACGACGGCGCTGGCGCTGAAGGCCGACGACCTCGCCGCGCTGGCGATCGGCAACCTCCGCGACCTCACGGCCGCCATCGGCGAGCTGTCCGAGGTCGTCTGCACGGTCGTCGCGGCTGAGCTGACCGACGAGGACAAGACGATCGACCCGACGGTGGGCCCGCAGGCGGTCGCGGCGACGCAGGCGGCCTGGGCCCCCGCCGGCGAGTAGACAGCGCTCTCCATTCTTCCCCGGGCGGGGCCGTCGCGATCTGCGGCGGCCCCGTTTTTTGATGAGCACGCGGGGCAGGGGGGAGGCCCGCGTGCCGCGAGCGCTCAGAAACGGTGCGGAGGCCGTCCGTGGGGCCACACCTGGCGCTCCGGCCTGGGTTACTCCCCGAGGCCGAGCGCGGCGATCTCCCAACGAAGCCCGACGGTGATCGCGCCGTTGCGGGTCAGCCCGCGCTCGGCGTCGTCGAGCGAGCGGAACGTGCCGGCGAGGTCGATCGCCAGCCGGGGCAGCAGCTCGCGGCTGAGCACGGCGTGCACGTCCCAGCCCGTCTGGCGGACGCCTACGAACGTCGGGGCGATGTCGTCGCGGCGCGTGAGGTACGAGATGCGCGGGTCGGCGCCGACGTAGACGCCGTCGGGGTCCCGGCCCCGGCGCGTCCGGGCGATGGACAGCGACGCGCTCGTCTGCACATCTGGGCGGTAGCGGAGCGCGAGCGTGGCACGCTCGGCGTTCGGCCCCGCTTGGTGCCCCAGCACGTCGTCGTAGTGGACGTAGGCGCTGGACTCGGTCCGGTGGCCCCACAGGTAGGGCCGCATCCGGGCGTACTCGGCCCGCGTCTCCAGCCCCGCCAGCCCGAGATCGACCGTGTGGACCCCCGCCAGCAGGCCCCACTTGTTGGTCCAGGCGTCCGCGAAGAAGGTGGAGGCACGAAACTCGTCGAGGATGAACTGGCTGTAGCCCCGCACACCACGGCCTCGGACCGAGAGGCCCGCGCCGAGGAGGGCGTTGTCGCCCGAGCCCAGCTCGCTCTCGACGGGCCGGAAGAAGATGACGGGGTTGAGGTAGCCCAGCTCCAGCCCCCGCCGGTTGCCGCGGAGCGTGTCGTCGTGGAAGACGACTGCCTCGAAGGCGTCGAACTGGACGCGGCCGAGGGCGACCGAGAACCGGTGGAAGGCGGTGTACTTCGAGGGGAGCACGGTGTCGTTCCCGCGCGGGTCGCGGTCGGGCGTCGTCAGCCGCGCGACGGCCATCGTGTAGCGGACGGGCCCGGCGGCGGCGGCGATCCGCAGGTGATCGTAGGCGGCCGATTGGTTGGACAGGAAGAGCGTCCCGGTGCCCGCGCCCCAGTCGTTGCGGTCGCGCGCCAGCCGCACGTCGACAAAGCGGTCGCGGTAGCCGACGGCGCCCGTCGCCTCGAGATAGTCGTAGCCGTCGTCGCCGAGCGGTTTCACGAAGCCCAGGCCCGGAGCGGTTGCGCGAGCCGGGTCGCGCGCGAAGACGAGGGGGACGCGCTGGTTCTCCGTGGCCCGGGTCTCGAAATAGAGCCGCCCCAGGTGGCCGGCGGCACGCGCGCCCCGCGAGCTCCGGTACGCCAGCCCATCGCCCGCCGTGCGCGCAGCGGGGCCGGCCACCAGCGACACCACCGGCGAGGCCTCGAACGCGTACCCGTCGCCCTCGGCTCGGGCCGCCGAGACGCCGTCGCGAAAGAGCCCCAGGGGCACGCGGCGTCCGAACAGCGTGGCGGGCGTCCGCGAGCGGTAGCGGTCCACCAATTCGCGGTCGGCGCGGGAGAGTCCGGCCAGCCCATGGGCGGCGAGCGAGTCGACCATGGCGATGGCCTCGCCGGCCGAGAGCGGGAGCGCGTCGCCTGCACCCTGGGGGAGCCGTCCGGCCGTCGCCTGCCGCCGCACGAGGTCGGAGAGCGGGCTCCCGACCTCCAGCAGCCCCTCACGCTGGGCGAGCGCGGACGTGGGCAGCAAGAGCAGGGCAACGATGAGGGCGCGGAGCATCGGACAGCGGGGGCGGCCCATAAGCTACCCGCCTCCGTGGGGGCCCGATGGGCGATGGGCATGCCCCGAAGGCGAGCAACGCTCGCCGCGCCCCCGTCGGGTCAGTCGCCCGTCACCAGCACGACGGGGTCGTCGTCGTCTCGGCCACCGGTCTCGTCGTTGTTGAGGATCATCGACAGGATGATGTACGGGATGATGGCGCCGCCCTGGCTGAAGATGGCGGCGAGCACCCAGCCGATCCGGACGACGGTCGCGTCGAGCCCGAAGTAGTTGGCCATGCCGGCGGCGACCCCGCTGATCTTCTTGTTCTTGCGGTCCTTCATGAGCTTGGTGCGGCCCTCGCGCCGAGCCTTGGCGCGGCGCCGCCGGGCTTCCTCGGCGGCCCGGCTGGCGGCGCCGCCGGCGCCGCGGAGCGCCTTCTCGGCCTGGGCGAAGGCGCGCGAGGCTTGGCGCCCGGCGGCGTCCGTGCGGGCGCTCCGGCCGACCGTCTTGCGCTCGGTCGTCCTCTGGGTGCGGCGCTGACGCTTGCGACGCTTGGCGGCGCGCGCGCGCGCCTTGCGGTTCCGGCGGGCGGCAGGGCTCCAAGACAAGACCCCGAACCCAGTCAGCATGATCAGCACGGCGGCGAAGATGGGCAGCACCGCCGCCAGCTGGCCCAGCACCGCGCTCCCGATCCGCAGCAGCCCCATCAACTGCAAGCTGTAGAGCGCGCCGATCCCGATGAGCCCCATCCCCGAGGCGGTCTGCAAGTTCCAGAATCCGGCCTCCTTCTCCTCGTGGGCCTCCTCCTCGAGCTCCTGCTCGGCCATGAAGGCCGCAATGTCGTCGTCGGAGACGAAGCCGAAGTCGTCGTCGTAGACCTCCTCTTCAGACTCGGAGGACCGGCGGCGGGAACGGGTGGCCATGGGAATGCAAGCGGTGGGTGGCAATCTACGGGGCCAGGGCGTCAGGGGTGCAGTGGGGCAGAGGTGTGGGTCGGCGATTGGCACGGCGCGCGCGCGCCCACTCCGCTGGCGCATGCCGGCGCCCGCCTTCCTGTCTCCCCTTCCACCCAGGAGGGGAGACGGGTGCGAGCCCCTCGTGAGGCCTCTCCCCTCCGGGAGGGACGGGGAGAGGACCGCTCCACCGACCTACCGGCGAACGACCCGGACCGTCTCCGCCTCCGTCACCACCACATCGAGGCGTGCGTCGTGCGGCTCTGTCGGCAGGGTGTCCACCAGCGCCGCCGACGGCACCACCCCGACGCGGAGCGCGCGGGTCCCGGCCAGGAACCGATCGTAGAAGCCGCCGCCGTAGCCGAGCCGGCTCCCGTCGCGCCCCGCCGCCAGGCCGGGCACGAGCACCACGTCGATGGTGCCCGGTTCGACGGCGTGCGCGTCGTCGGCTGGCGTTCGCGTCCCGAACGCCCCGGCTACCAGCCTGCTGGCGCCGTCGAACCGCCGGTGCATCAGCGACCGCCCCACCACGACCGGCAGCGCGACCGTCCGGCCCTCGGCCGCCAGCACCTCCGCCAGGGCCCGCAGGTCGACCTCGCCGGGGAGCGGCCAGAACAGGTGCACGACGCGAGCGGCCTCGACCTCAGGCAGCGCGCGTACGCGGTCGACGATCGCCGCCGAGACGGCCGCCGCGTGCGGAGACGGCGTGCGGGTGCGGAGCGCTCGGAACCGCTCGCGCGCGGCCGCTTTCTTCGCCGCCACGCCCGCCTCAGACATGTCCGAGACCCGCCTCGACCGCTTCGACGCCTACCGCGCCCGGATGAACGCCCGCATCTTGGACGAGGGCTCCCACCTCGGCGTCAAGCGTTTCTTCAACCTCGACACCGCCGCGTATCGCGACGGCGCGCTCGACGGCCGCACCAAGGAGCTCCTCGGCCTCGTCGCGTCTGCCGTCTTGCGCTGCAACGACTGCATCGACTACCACATCGAGCAGTGCGCCGCCGCCGGGTACTCCGACGACGAGATGATGGACGCCATGAACGTGGCCCTCGTCGTCGGCGGCAGCATCGTCATCCCGCACCTCCGCCACGCCGTCGAGACGATGGACCTGTTGAGGGCGCGGGGGACGGGGAACGGGGAATAAGGCAGAGGGAGGGCCAGCTTGGTGGCCGTGGTGCTGGGGAACGGGAGGCTTTTCCCTGGCCCCCAATCCCCAGTCCCGAGTCCCCCCGACCCTCACAGCTCCAGGTCCTGCCACGCCACCAGCGCCGGGAAGAGCGGGAGCAGGTAGCGCTGGCTCGTGACGAGGTACGGCATCCCGCCGCCGCCCGTGCCCGAGCCGTCGTCGACGTGGCGGCGCACCGTCCGGCGGTGGACCGTCAGGAAGCTGCCGTCGGAGGAGGCGTGGAGGGCGTCGTCCGTCGCCACGACCCGTTCCAGAACGTGGGCGAGGGCGGACTTCGGCGCTCGCGCCTGCAGGTAGTACGCCCCCGCGCGCGCCGCCTCCATCCCGTCGCGCCGCGCGTTCTCCGCGCTCGCGGCCGCCTCCAGATCCGACCGGAACGCCTCGACGGCGGCCGGCTCGGTCCCGCTCGCGCCCGCCGCCAGCCCCAGCGTCGCCCGGAACCGACTGACGGCCCGGTCGACGTCCTCGGCGTGGATGCGGCGGACGGCCGGGGGAGGGGGGAGGTCCGCTCCCAACTGGGGCAGCGACGCCAGCAGCTCGTGCGCGGCGGCGTCCAGGCGGGCGGCCCCACTGGCGGGCGAGCCCGGCGACGGCGACGCCATCTCGGCACCGCCCCTGAGCACGACCGGGTCCGCCAGCGCCACGTGCCCGCACGGCGAGCCGGTGTAGTGGCGGCTGAACGTGTCGCCGGGGAAGACGCGCAGGTCGAGGAGCGGCCCCTTCCCGAGCGCCCGCTGGATCAGCCGGAGGTGCGCCGCCTGGAAGCCCGACGACGGGACCAGGTGCTCGCGGAACAGCGCGAACTCCAAGCGCGAGAACAGCACGTCGTCCTCGCCGTTGCGGCCCATCAACTCCATGATCGGGGGGAGCAGCCGCCGCGCCGCGTGCCGGAGCCGGTTCGAGGCCGTGATCGCCGGCCGCCACACCGCCGCGGCCCGGCTCTCGGCGTCGTCGATCTCGCCCTCGGCGAGCGCCAGCGCCACGCGGTCCGTCTGGGGCATCGCGCGGACGCGGTCGAGCGTCGCGGCCACGACGGCCAGGTCGAACGTCATCTGCTTGAAGACGACCTCGCACAGCTGGTGGACGATCACGAACGCCCGCTCGTCGGGCACCGACGACGCCGGGGTCCCGGCCGCCAGCAGGTCCCCGAGGCCGAGGTAGCTCGCGTAGTCCAGCCCCAGCCGCCCGTCCGGGCCGGGCGGGTTGACGAGCGGCGTGCCGTCGGCGTCGCGCAGGCGGTTCGCGTCCAGATCGGCGCGGGTGTCGGGGTCGAGGGCGAAGGCCCACCAGGGATCGGTCGTCATGCCCAAGGGTACGGCGGGTGCGGACGCTACAGCCCGCCGACCGTGACGCGGGCGACCTCGCAGACGGCCCCGCAGCGGACGCCGTTGGGGTACTGCGGCTCGTAGACGGCCACGCCCGAGCCCCGGGCGACGAGGGCGTCGTCACGCTCGACATCAATGCGCAGCGCGCCCCGCAGCGGTTCCAGCGTCACCACCAAGTCGCCGTCGTCGATCCAGACTCCCAGGCACCCGTCGCCGGTGTCGGTCGCGTCGGGCGCCAGCGTGAACGCGCACGACCGAGTCTCGTCGCCGGTGGCCCGGACGACGTAGCGGCCGCTGGGGGGCGGGCCGACCGTCGCGACCCGGACGAGGAGGGCGTCGGAGCAGCCGATCAGCGTGCACCCGTAGGTGTCGCGCGTCGTGTCGCAGCCGGCGGCGGCGAGTGGGAGGGCGACGAGGGCGGCGAGCAGGAGCAGGCGCATGACTGAGAGGGGAGGGGCGTGCCAGCTTGCGTCAGGCCGGCGGCGCGCGCCAGCCCATTTAACGTCCCCGCCGCGGGCCGCACCGCCAGTCGGGAGGCCCGCCCATATCCGCCAGCCCTTCACCGGCTCGCGCAGGGCCGCTCCCTACTTTTGTCGTCGCCTCGTCCCGGACACCCCCGGGCAGGGCTACGGCCGCCCCGGTGGACCCCCGACTGGACATCGGGCGGCACCCCGCGACCCCGCCCCGCCCGCGCGGCCCGCCAGAACCTCTGGCGCTCGCTGCGACCCCCACCGTCCCCCAGGCCCCCTCCGAATGTTCGAAACGCTGTCCGACAAGCTTGATGTCGCCCTGAAGTCCGTCAAGGGCGAGGGCCGGATCAACGACCTCAACATCGCCGAGACGATGCGCGAGGTCCGCCGCGCGCTCCTCGACGCCGACGTCAACTACCAGGTCGCCAAGGACTTCACCAACAAGGTGAAGGCGCACGTCACCGACGAGAAGGTCCTGCAGGCCGTCAATCCCGGCCAGCAGTTCGTCAAGCACGTCTACGACGAGCTCGTGTACCTGCTCGGCGACGTCCACGTCGACCTCAACACCGCCAAGAAGCCGCCGACGGTGATCCTGGTGGCCGGCCTGCAGGGCGCAGGCAAGACGACGTTCGTCGGCAAGCTGGCGCTCTTCCTCAAGAGCAAGGGCCGTAGCCCGATGGTCGCCGCCGCCGACGTGTACCGCCCGGCCGCCGTCGACCAGCTCGAGACGTTGGCCGGCCAGGTCGGCGTCCCGGTCTTCTCGATCCGCGGGGCCGACGGCGTGCCGGTCAAGGACGCCGTCGACGTGGCCCGCAAGGCCGTCGCCGAGGCGCGCCGGATGGGCCGCGACACCATCATCATCGACACCGCCGGCCGCCTGCACGTCGACGAGGCCATGATGGACGAGGTCGTCGCCATCAAGGCGGCCACCGAGCCCGACGAGATCCTGTTCGTCGTCGACGCGATGACGGGCCAGGACGCCGTCAACACGGCCAAGGCCTTCAACGACCGGCTCGACATCGACGGCGTCGTCCTGACGAAGCTCGACGGCGACACGAGGGGCGGGGCCGCCCTGTCGATCCGCTCGGTCGTCGAGAAGCCGATCAAGTTCGCCGGGACCGGCGAGAAGCTCGACGCGCTCACCGAGTTCTACCCCGACCGGATGGCCCAGCGCATCCTGGGCATGGGCGACGTGGTCTCGTTCGTCGAGAAGGCCCAGGAGCAGTTCGACGTCGAGGAGGCCGAGAAGCTGCAGCGCAAGTTCCGCACCCAGGACTTCGACCTCCAGGACTTCTACGACCAGCTCCAGAAGATCAAGAACATGGGGTCGCTCAAGGACCTTCTGGGCATGATCCCCGGCGTCGGCAAGGCCATCAAGCAGATCGACGTCGACGACGACGCCTTCAAGCACATCGAGGCGCTCATCCAGTCGATGACGCCGTTCGAGCGGGCCAACCCCGACCAGATGAACGGCTCGCGCCGCCGCCGGATCGCCAAGGGCGCCGGCCTGGAAGTGCAGGACGTCAACGCGCTCCTCAAGCAGTTCCGCGAGATGAAGAAGATGATGAAGACGATGTCCAAGCTCCAAGGCAAGGGCCGTCCCGTCGACGCCAACCAACTCCTGACCGGGCGCTAGCCCGGCGTGCGAAGGTTGAAACGAGGAAGGTTCGAACGTTCGAACCGACTGCCAACCTTCAACCTTTCAACCTTCAACGTTTAACCCCCTACCCCGAATGTCCGTCAAGCTCCGATTCCGCCGCATGGGCCGCAAGCAGCTGCCCGTCTACGGCCTGGTCGCCACCGACAGCCGCTCGCCCCGCGACGGCAAGTTCATCGAAGACCTCGGCCGCTACGAGCCGATCTCCGAGCCCGCGCAGGTCAAGTTCAACGCCGAGCGCATCCTGTACTGGCTCGGCCAGGGCGCCCAGCCGTCGCACACGGTCCGCAACCTGCTCCAGAAGGAGGGCATCCTGATGCGCTGGTCGATGACCCGCGCCGGGGCCACCGCCGAGGAGATCGAGACGGCCGTCGAGGAGTTCAAGGCGCGCCGCGCCGAGAAGGCCGCGTCGACCGGTAAGAAGACGCGGGCCGAGCGCCGCGCCGACGCCTTGGCTGCCGAGAAGGCCGCCGCCAAGGAGAAGGCTGCCGAACTCGCCAAGGTCCGCGCCGAGCGCGAGGCCGAGCTCCGCGCCCAGCGCGAGGCCGCCGAGGCCGAGGAGCGCGCCGCCGCCGAGGCCGCCCGCGACGAGGCCGCCGCCGCCGCCGCCGACTCGGAGGCGCTCACGGAGGCCGCCGACACGTCGGCCCCGGCCGACGCCGCGCCCGCGGCGGACGCTGCCAGCGAGCCCGTCGCCGAGGCCGCCCCGGACGAGACGCCGGAGGCCGCCGAGGAGGCCGTCGCCGAGGCCGCGCCCGAGACGGTCGCCGAGGCCGCCCCGGACGCCGCCGAGGAGCAGCCCGCCACCACCGAGGAGACGACCGAGGCCGTCGCCGCCGAGGCGGGCGAGGAGGTTGCGGACCAGACGGACGCTGGCGCCAGCGAGGCCGACGCCGTTGAGGCGCCGGCCGAGGAGGCGGCGCCCGAGCCGGAGACGGTCGCCACCGAGGAGGCCGCCGCTGAGTCGGCCCCCGCCGAGGAGGCCCCGGCTGCCGACGCCGACGCGGCCGACGACCTCACCGCGCTCTCGGGCGTCGGCCCGAAGTACTCCGGCATCCTGACCGACGCCGGGGTCACGACCTACGCCGCCCTCGCCGACCTGTCCGACGAGCGCCTCCAGGAGATCTTCTCCGAGGCCGGCTCCTCGACCGGCGGCAACGAGGAGGCGTGGCGCGAGCAGGCCCGCCTGCTGGCCGCCGGCGACACCGACGGGCACGCCGCCTACGTCGAGTCGCTCAAGGCGTAGCGCACCCGCAGGATCGACGGGCGGGGTCAGCGCGTGCTGGCCCCGCCCGTTTTCTGTTGACGGTCGCCGCTGATCGGCCGTCGGTCCCGCCCGGACCGGCCGCCGACCACCGCTGACCGACCACCGAGACCCACCCTTCCATGGACCCCGACCGTCTGCTCTTGATGGGCCGTGTCGGCCGCCCCCACGGCGTCCGAGGCGAGCTCAAAGCCGTCCCCGAGACTGACACGCCCGAGCGGTTCGCCGACCTCGAACGCCTGTTCGTCGGCCCCGAAGACCGCGCCCGCGAGATGGCCCTCGACGGCGTCCGCTTCCAGTACCCCAAGGGCCGCACCGTCCCCCTGCTGGCGTTCGCCGACGTCGACTCGATCGAGGCCGCCGAGGAGCTCCGCGGCGCGATGCTGTGGGCGGATGTCGACGACCTGCCGCCGCTCGCGGAGGGCGAGGCCTACCTGCACGACCTGGTCGGGCTGGCGGTCTTCCTCGTGGATGAGTCCGGCGCCGAAGCCGACGAGCCGTTCGGCACCGTCGCCGACGTCTACGAGGGGGCCCAGCTGCTCTTCGCCATCGACCGGCCGGGCGCCGCGCAGGTGCTCCTGCCCGACGTGCCGGAGTTCGTCTTGCGCCTCGACCTCACCGCCCGCCGTCTCTACGTCCGCCCCCCGGAGGGGCTGATCGAGGAGTAGGGACTGGGGACTGTGGGGACTCGGGACTGAGGGGCGTCGCCCCGAGCCCTGAGTCCCTCCCGTCCCCGGAGTCCCCACAGTCCCCATCCCGATGATCCGCTTCGACCTCGTCACCGCGCTGCCCGGCCTCGTCCAGAGCCCGTTGCAGCACTCGATCCTGCAGCGGGCGCAGGACAAGGGGCTCGTCGAGGTGGCCGTCCACGACTTGCGCGACTGGGCGCCCGGCAAGCACCGCCAGATCGACGACATCCCGTACGGCGGGATGGGCGGGATGGTGCTCAAGCCCGAGCCGCTCTTCGCGTGCATCGAGGCGCTCCAGGCCGAGCACGGGCCCTACGACGATGTCATCTTCCTGACGCCCGACGGCGAGACGCTGACCCAGCCTATGGCCAACCAGCTCTCGCTGACGGGCAAGCTCTTGCTCATCGCGGGGCATTACAAAAACGTCGACCAGCGCGTCCGCGACACGCTCGTCACGCGCGAGATCTCGGTCGGCGACTACGTGCTCTCCGGCGGCGAGCTCCCGGCGCTCGTGCTCATCGACGCCGTCGCCCGGCTCGTCCCGGGCGTGCTCGGCGACGCGGGCTCGGCGCTCAGCGACTCGTTCCAGGACGGCCTGCTCGACGCGCCCAGCTACACGCGCCCCGCCGACTTCCGGGGCCTCGAGGTCCCGCCCGTCCTGCGCTCGGGCGACCACAACGCCATCCTGGCGTGGCGCGAGGCGCAGCGCCTGGAGCGCACGCGCGAGCGCCGCCCGGACCTCCTGGGCGGTGCCGACGACGGCGCAGAGGGGGCGGGCGAAGAATCGCTGTAGACCGCATCCCGGGCGCGTCTCTGCCTCGCCACTCCCTACCTTTCATGTTCGCGCCGACGGCGCACTCACCCCAGCCGATTCAGCCATGGCGACCGACCTCATGGGCCTCGTGGAGGCCACCCAGCTCCGCGACGACATCCCCACCTTCGACTCGGGCGACACCGTCCGCGTGCACGTCCGCGTGATCGAGGGCGACAAGGAGCGCGTCCAGCTCTTCGAGGGCGTCGTGATCTCGATCCAGAACGGCGGGACGGCCGAGAGCTTCACCGTGCGCAAGATCTCGAACGGCGTCGGCGTCGAGCGGATCTTCCCGTTCGCCAGCCCGCGCGTCTCCAAGATCGAGGTCGTCCGCTACGGCCGCGTCCGCCGCGCCAAGCTCTACTACCTCCGCGGGCTCCGCGGCAAGGCCGCCCGGATCACCGAGCGCCGCCGCTCCTAAGGGCAGGAGGAGACGAGCAGACGTGTAGAGGAGAAGAGGACGCGCTCCAGCCCGCGCGGGCCGGCGCTCTGTCGTCTTCTCCTCTCATTTTCTCCCTTCTCTCTGCGATCTCATGCGTCTCGCTGTCTGGCCTGTTCCGCCCGCACGGGCGCTAGCGTCGGCCCTGGCCGACCTCGTCACTGAGACCGTCGAGATCGAGCCGCACGAGGCTCGCGCGGCGCTCGACGAAGGCGGCGTCGACCTCGCGCTCGTCCCGACGCTCGACGTGCTGCGCGCCCCCAGCGGGCTCGCCGTCGTGCCGGGCGTGGTGCTCGCCGGCGAGCGGAGCCCGCGTCGCCAACTGGTCGTCGGCTCGGCCCTCGATGCCATCGAGACGATCGCCTTTGACCCCCGAGACTCGCAGGAGGCCCTGCTAACGCAGCTCGTCCTGCGCGAGCACTACGGCAGCGCCGCGACGTTCGCGCTGTCCGACCCCGAGGCCCCCGTCGCCGACGCGCTCGCGACGTCGTCGGCCGCGCTCGTCGGCTACCGCGACCCGGTCCCGGAGGGCGCCTTCGCGCTCGACATCGGGCAGGAGTGGACCGACCTGACGCTGCGCCCCTACCCGTGGGGCCTGCTGGCGGCGCTGGCGGGAACGCTCGACACCGTCGCCGCGATGCGCATCCGGGGCGCCATCCGCGCCGCCGGGCCGGCCGGCCTCGACCACGACGGCGTGCTCGCCTACCAACTCACGCTCGACGGCTACGCCAACGACGGGCTGGACCAGATCGCGGAGTACCTCTTCGCGACGGGCACGCTCAGCGACGTCCCAGCCGTCCCCTTCCTGACCGTCCCCGAGGCGGACGAGGAAGCCGACGACGAGGACGAGTAGCGATGGCCGAGGGACGCAAGACCATCGCCACGAACCGCCGGGCCGGGTTCGACTACGAGATCCTCGAGCGCTTCGAGGCGGGCGTCGTGCTGACGGGCTCGGAGGTGAAGTCGCTGCGCCAGGGCTCGGCCCAGATCGCCGAGTCGTTCGTCAAGCTCACCCGCCAGGGCGCCGACATCGTCAACCTGACGATCCCACCGTACGAGATGGGCGGGCACTTCAACCACGAGCCGCGCCAGACGCGGCGACTGCTCCTGCACCAGGCCGAGATCGACAAGCTCCGCAAGGGGACCGAGCAGAAAGGGATGACCATCATCCCGACCAAGATCTACTTCAAGGACGGCCGGGCGAAGATCGAGGTGGTGCTCGGCAAGGGCAAGAAGACCGTCGACAAGCGGAATACCATCGCCGAGCGCGAGTCGAAGCGACGGCTCGACCGCGTGATGAAGGAGCGGTAGGGAGAGCGAGCGGAGGAGACGAGGAGCAGAGGAGGCCCCGGTTGCCTCATTCGAGAACCGGCTCGGCGCCTCGCTGTGCGTTTCCTTCGCCTGCTGGCGCGAGACTCCCCGTAGCGCCGTTGCCTGCAACGGCGTCGAGCCGAGCGCAAGCCCACCTGCTGGCGCAAGCCGGTCGCCCTCCCCCGGCCCCTCCCGTCCAGGAGGGGAGGATCAGTCGGAGGGCCCCGCCCGTCGGCTGGCTTGAGCCCACTAGGACGTCCCCTCTCCCCTCGGGAGAGGGGCAGGGTGAGGGTGTCCTGGCGCGAACCCCGTCGCCTCAGGCACGCCTCAGCGCACGCTCCGCACACGTCCTCCCCGGCATGCCTTGACACGGCCGCGCCGGGCCCCGACGTTGGGGCACCTCCCGCCCCCGGCACGTCCCGGTCCCCGATGCGCACTGCTCTCGCCCTCGCCCTCCTCGCGCTCGCCGTCGCGGCCCCCGCCGCGCAGACCGCGACGCCGACGGAGCGCGGGCTCGAAGCCTACAGCGAGGGCCGCTTCGGCGACGCCGTCCGCCTGCTCGGCCAGGCCGTCTCGGCGTCCCCCGGCGACGCCGAGGCGCACTACCTGCTGGCGCGCGTGCTCTACGACGAGAACAACCCGGCCCGCGACGAGCGGCGCGCAGGCAACGAGATCGAGGCGGCGCTCGCGCTCGAGCCCGACAACGTCGTCTACCTCGTCGCGCAGCTGGAGCAGTACCGCGCCGACACCTGGAACCTGCTCCAGGAGATCTACCGCGCGCGCCGCCGCCGCGAGATCGCCCAGCACCTGCTGACCATCGACTCCACCAACGCCTTCGCACACGAGGAGCTCGGCGTCCAGGCCATCGTCGACTACTACCAGTACCGGAACGCGCTCAAGTTCCAAGGCCTCGAGTTCCGCGACCCGGGCGTCACCGCCAACGAGGACGGTGTCGAGGCCCCAACGCAAGAGAACGAGCTCGGGACGCCCGGAATCACCAACATCGAGGCCACCGACGCGGGCGTCACCGGCAACGTGGGCTCGGCGTTGGGCGGCCAGTTTGGGGAAGAGATCGCGGACCGGTTCGACATCAACGAACTGCGCCGCCGGGGCGTGGCGGTCACCGACTTCGCGCCCCGCGCCGAAGCCTCCTACGACGAGGCGGTCTTCCACCTGCGCCGGTCGCTGCAGGCCGACCCGCGCCGACGGCCGGTCTACGACCACGCCGTCCGGCTGGCGACGCTCGCAGGCCAGTACGAGGATGTGCTCCCGGACCTTGCCGAGATGTACGTCCACTTTCCCGAGGAGGCCGGGATGTGGCTCTACACGGGGATGGTGAACCACCGGCTCGGCAACTACGAGGCCGCCGACGTGGCGTTCACGCAGGCCCTCGAGTTGATGGACGACGACACCCGGGAGGCCTTTACCGACCTCACTTTGATCCTGCCGCCCGAAGAGTGGCGCGCCTTCCGCGACGACCCCGACGGCTTCGCGAACCGCTACTGGACCAGCCGCGACCCCCGGTTCCTCAACGAGGTCAACGAGCGCAAGACGGAGCACTACGCCCGGCTGGTGACGGCCGAGCTGCTGTACCGCTCCGAGGACCTCGACATCGCCGGGTGGGACACGGAGCGGGGCCGGCTGCACGTCCGCTACGGGCCGCCCGAGACCGACGTGGTCATCGAGGGCGGGTTCGGCGCGGTCGTCGAGCAGTTCGCCGGGCGCAGCGACGGGTTCGCCATCGACGCCGTCGACGCGGGGTTGCAGGCGGCCAACCGGTTCAACGTGTGGGACTACGGCGACGGCGTCCGCTTCGTGTTCGAGGACCCGGGGCGCAACGGCCAGTTCCGCCTGTATTCGCCGCCCGCCGACGTGTTCGGACTCGTCGGCACGCGCAACCCTGGGGCCATGGACTTCGTGGAGCGGGCGCAGGCCGAGGTCCGCCGCCAGCCCGAGCGCTACCAGTTCCAGGCGCCCGGCCGCCAGGTGCAGCTCCCGTTCCGCGTGGCCGCCTTCAAGGGCGAGGCCGGCCGGACCGACCTCTACGTCAACTACGGGATCCCCGTCGCCGCCGCGCCCAATGCCGACACGGCCGTGCAGGAGGACGTCGACGTGACCGTCAAGACGGGCGCGTTCCTGATCGGGCCCGCGCGCGACCTCCTCGTCGAGCGGCGGCGGACGGTCTACGGCCTCAGGGGCGCCCAGATCGTGCCGTTCGAGCAGACCCGGCTGTGGACCAGCACCGAGCCGCTGACGGCCGTGCCCGGCGACGGCTACCAGGTGTCGCTCGAGTTCGAGACCGCCTCCGGCGGGACGAGCGCCGTCCAGCGCCGCGACGTCGACGTGCCCGACTTCTCGGGCGACCGGCTCGCGCTCTCCGACGTGCTGCTGGCGTACGACGCCCAGGAGGCCGACGCGCCCGTGCCGGGCCGCGTCTTCCGCGACGGCGTCTCGGTCCAGCCCGCCCCATGGGGCGTCTTCGGCGTCGGCGACCCGATCTACATGTACTTCGAGGCCTACGGGCTCGGCCAGGCCGACGGCCGGACCGACTACGAGGTCGAGGCGAGCCTGCGGCCCAAGGACACCGCGCGCGGCCTGCGGCGGCTGGCGCGGCGCGTCTTCGGCGGCGACGGCACGGCCGTCTCCTCGGCCTTCGAGGTCCAGGGCGACCGGCCCGACGACACGGTCTACCTCTTCCTCGACGCGACCGGCCAGGAGCCCGGCCTTTACACGCTGACCGTCACGGTCCGCGACCGGGTCTCGGGTGCCGAGGCCGAGCGCGAGACGGACCTGATGCTGGAGTAGCGGGAGGGGAGGCGCCCCCCCCATCCCGGTAGCGCCTCCATTCCTCGGTTCCTCCTGTTGCCCGAGCGGGCCGGGGCGTGCTAGCCTCCAGACATGTCGCGCACCCGTCGGTCGATCCCGCTCCGAACGCGTCGGCGCCTGGCCGCCCGACGGCTTCGCCAGCCGGTCCGCTGGGCCGTCGCCCTCGCGGTGCTGACCGTCGCCGTCGCGGGCGTGGTCGCCGCGACGCAGCTCCCGGACCGGACGTGGGCCGAGGCGCCGATCCGGGTCGGGCCCGACCGCACGGTCGTCGTCGCCGACCTCGTGCGGGGGGACCTCGCGCTGGCCGGGCTCCGGCCGGGCGACCGGGTGCTCGTCGTCGACGGCGACACGATCACGCGCGCCGAGGCGGCGCGGATGGAGACGCTGCGCCGCTTCAAAACCGTCGGCGACACGTTCTCGGTCGTCGTCGAGCGCGGCGGTGCCGAGCGGACGCTGACGGTCGTCGCCGGGCGGCAGGCGACGGCCGACGCGCGCCGGTTCGGGCTGTCCCGGAGCGCCATGAGCGCGGTGAGCGACGCGCTCATGGTGCTGGCGCTGCTGGCCTTTATCGGGGCCGGGGCGACGCTGTTCGTCCGGGCGCGGGGCCGGGGCTACCGCGCCCAGCTCGGGACGGCGCTCGTCGCCGTCGCCGGCATGTTCGGGTTCGGGCCCCTCCAGAACACGGACCTCGTGGGGGCCATCGGGATGTGGGCCGTCGCCGTGGTGGGGGTGGCGATCATCGTAGCCGCGAGCGCGCTGCCCCTCGTGACGAGCGCGCTCGTCCGGTTCCCCGACGGCCGGTACGGACCGCCGTGGACGCGGCGGACCGGGCGGATCGCGGCGGTCGGCTTGGCCGTCGTCCTCGGCATGGTGATCGCAGCCGACCTTCTCGACCTGCCCCGCACCGCGTTCGACCTGATGGGGCAGGGGCTCCTCATCGGGATCGTCGGGCTCCCGGTCTTGGGGCTCGTCCAGAAGTACCGCCGCTCGGCGGCGGCCGACGTCCGCCAGCAGATGAAGTGGGTCGTGCTCCCGCTCGGCGTGTTCGTCGCGATGCTGGTGGCCGTCCCGTACGCCCACGAACTCGTGCCGGCGCTCGACCCTGGGCGCCGCGCGACGGGGTACCTGTTCCAGAAGGGCACGACGATCCTGCTCAACCTCGGGCTGGCGGCCATCCCGCTCGGCGTGCTCGCGGGCGCCCTCAAGTTCCGGCCGTGGGACGCCGACCTGTGGATCGCCCGGTCCGCCGCGGTCGGCGCGGCGACGCTGGGGCTGGCGGCCGTCTTCGCGGGCGGCGCCGAGGCGCTGCGCGTCGGGCTCCGGGTCTCGATGGGCGACGGGGCCGACTCGGTCGCGGCGGCGCTCGCGGCCGTCGTGGCGCTCGTCGTGTTCAACCCTGTCCGCGAGTGGCTGACGAGCCGGGCCGATGCGGACCTCGCGCGGGCGCGCGAGAGGATCACCGAGCGGCTGCCGCTCCTGCTGGCGGGGCGCCAGGTCGTCGCCTCGCCGGGCGAGATCGGGCGCGTCGCGATCGCCGCCGTCCGCGAGGCGCTCCACACCGACCGCGCGGCCGTGCTCGACCTCGACCCCGAGGGCTGGGAGGCCGTCGCCGTCGAGGGCGTGACGCGGGAGGAGGCGCTGGCGTGGGCCGAGGCCACGCTCGACGCGGCGGCGCTGCCGGCCTGCTCGGAGCAGGTCTGGGAAGACCCCACGTTCGTGCTCCGCGTGCCGCTGCGGTCGGCCGAGGACGAGGTCGTCGGTGTGCTCGCGCTGGGCACGCACGGGCAGGGGCGCGGCTACAGCACCGAGGAGCGCAAGGCGCTCGACGCCGCGTCGCGGTCGCTAGCGGAGGCGCTCCGCGTGGCCGAGCGGCGCGAGCAAGCGCAGGCGCGGCAGTACGCGCGGCTGGCGACACTCGTGGACCGGTTCGAGGGCGCGGGCGGGGACGGGGCGCCGCCCGCAGGCTGACCGCGTCACCGAGCCGAGGGGACTGCCGCTAGCCGGCGGCCTTCGCCTGCACCGACGCGTCCATCCCGGCCACCTGATCGCGGAGGTCGGCCTTGTACGCCTCCAGCGCGACCGCCAGCATCGGGTCGGCCGTCGCCAGGATCTGGACCGCCAGCAGCGCTGCGTTCTTGGCCTGCCCAATGGCGACCGTCGCGACGGGCACCCCGCCCGGCATCTGGACGATCGACAGCAGCGAGTCCATCCCGTCGAGCGCCCGCGTCTGCACCGGCACGCCGACCACGGGGAGCGTCGTCGAGGCGGCGATCATGCCTGGGAGGTGCGCCGCGCCGCCAGCCCCGGCCACGATCACCTTGAGGCCTCGGCCCCGGGCCGTCCGGGCGTAGTCGGCCATCGCGTCCGGCGTGCGGTGGGCGGAGAGGACGCGCGCTTCGAACGGGACGCCGAAGGCGCGGAGCACGTCGGCGGCGGCCTCCATGGTGGGCCAGTCGGACTCGGAGCCCATGGCGAGGCCGACGAAAGGGGAGGACATCGGAGAGGGGGAGGGTGGAGGGGAAAGATCGCGCTCCCAGAGGGTCCGCCCCCCACACTCGCTATTGGTCGCCTTCGAAGCGCCGGTACCGGGCGTTGATTCCGCAGTACAGCCCGTACGCCGCCAGCCCGAGCCCGACCCCGCCGAGCAAGACCGCGCCGTAGGGCTGGTCGCGCAACGTCGTGAGCGCGCCGTCGAGGCCCACGGCCTCCGACGCGTCGGACTGGAGCGCGGCGACCGCCAGCGCCACCCCGATGATGCCGTAGACCACGCCGCGAGCCGTGAGGCCGACCTGCCCGAGCCGGCGGACCGTCTCGCGCTGACTGGCCGCCTCCCCGCTCAGGGCCAGCTTGTCCATAAAGTCGCCGCGCCGGGCGCGGACGATCTCGTAGACGCCGAACCCGCCGATCGCGAGCGCCACGAGCCCCAGCACGAGCCGTCCGCCCGGGAGCGCGAGCGCCGCCTGGGCGCCCTCCGAGGCGCCGGCGCCGCCACCCCCGCCGCTCTGGAGGATCCGGTACGCGGCGACCGCGAGCGCGGCGTACGACAGCCCGCTGACGACAAACCCGACGCGCCTGACGAGCCCCTCCGTGTCGGTCCCCTCGCGTTCGGGGTCGAGCACGGCCATCGCCAGCCGCCACACGGCGTACGCCGCCAGCCCGAGCGCGAGCGCCGTCAGCAGGACGCCTCCGAACGTGGTCTCGGCGACCGTCTGGAGCGCGCCGCGCTGGCCCTCCGTCGACCCGCCGTCGAGCGCGGTGTCGACGGCCAGGGCGCCCAGGAGCACGTAGAGCACGCCTTTGAAGGCGTAGCCGATGCGGCCGGCGGTTTCGAGGGGGTGGCGGGTGACGGCGGTCGACATGGCGAGAGAGAGGGGGGCCGTTCGACTCCTTGGCCCCGGCTGTGGGTCCGCGCTACAGCCGGATGGCGGCGGCGGCGGCCTCGGCGCGGTCGCGGGCCGTCGCGGCGTCGTCGGCCGTGACGGTCACGTGGCCCATCTTGCGCTGGGGCCGGACGGTGTCCTTGCCGTAGAGGTGGACGCTCGCGCCGGGCACCGCGAGGGCGTCGCCGATCTCGGGGGCCGTGTCGCCCTCGCGGTCGCCGAGCACGTTGACCATGCAGGCCGCCGGCACGCGCAGGCCCGGCTCGCCGAGCGGCCAGTCGAGGACGGCGCGGACGTGGTTCTCGAACTGCGACGTGTGGCTCGCGTCGATCGTCAGGTGCGCCGTGTTGTGGGGCCGGGGCGCGACCTCGTTGACGAGCACGGCGTCGCCGACGACGAACAGCTCGACCGTCGCCACGCCGGTCAGGTCGAGCGCGGCGACCGTCGCCAGCGCCACGCGCCGGGCCTCGGCCTCGGCGGCGTCGCCGAGGTCGGCCGGCGCGGTCGCGGCCCAGAGCCGGTGGTCGCGGTGCTCGCTGCGGACGGCCGGGTACACGGCGGCTTGGCCGCCCGGCCGCCGCGCGACCGTCACGGCCGCTTCGGCGCGGAAGTCGACGAACGACTCGACGAGCAGGCCGTCGTCGGCCGCGAGCGCCTCCCACGCCGCGTCGACGTCGGCGGGCGTGCGGCACGTGGCGTTGCCGTAGCCGTCGTACGAGCCCTCAAAGCGCTTCAGAACGGCGGCGCCGTAGCGGGTGACCGCCGCCTGTGCTTGCGGGAGCGTCCGTGCCCAGGCGTGGTCGGGCTGGGGCAGGCCGGCGTCGGTGAACGCCGCCCGCTGGCGCCCCTTGTGGCGGATGGTGACGAGCGGCGCGACGCCCGGCCGGACGACGGCACCCGGCGCGGCGGCGACGAGCGCGTCGGCCGGGGCCCACTCGCTCTCGACCGTGATCGCGTCGCAGCCGGCGGCCCAGTCCGCGAGGACCCCAGCGTCGCACCAGTCGGCGACGGTGATGTCGGCGAAGGCGCGGCCGGTCCCGCTCTCGTGGTCGGCGAGCACGCGGACCGAGACGCCCAAGCGATTCGCGGCGAGCGCGGTCATGCGGGCGAGCTGGCCGCCGCCGAGGATGCCGAGGATGGGGAGCACGGGCACGAGAGGGGAGACCCCGCAAGCTACCGGCGGTCTCACGCCTCGTCCGCCTAGCTTGGCCGGACCCCGCCACCGCTTCCATGTCCGACCTCCTCGACACCGCCATCGCCGCGCACGGCGGCGCCGAGACGTGGCGCACGGTCGACACGCTCCGCTTTCGGCTCCGTGTGCGGGGCAACATCCTGATGCTCCGGGGGCGGTCGCCGCGGACGCGCGCGCTCACGGCGTCGCTCGCCGCGCACCGCGTCCACGCCCGCCTCGATCCGTTCCCCGGGCCCGGCCGCGTGGGCGTGCTCGACGGCGACGAGGTCTGGATCGAGGACGCCGACGGCACCGTCCTCCAGCGCCGCCCGCGGACGCCCGCGGGCCAGCGCCAGGGCCGGCTCTGGGACGCGCTCGACGAGCTCAACTTCCTCGCCTACGCCTTCTGGAACTACGGCACGACGCCGTTCCTCCTGGCTCGCCCCGAGATCGCCACGCGCGAGCTCCCGCCCGTCGACGGCCCCGGCGGTCCGCTCCGCCGCTTGGTCGCCACCTTCCCGCCGTCGATCCCGACGCACAGCCGCGAGCAGACGTTCTCCTTCGGGCCCGACGGTCTCCTGCGCCGCCTCGACTACACGGCCGACGTGTTCGGGCCGATCGCTCACGGCGCCCACTTCTGCCACGCGCCGCGCGCCTTCGATGGCCTCGTCGTGCCGACGCACCGGCGCGTGGTGCCGTACGCGCTGCGCCGGTTTCCGAACCGGGCGCCCGCCGCGATGGAGGGCTGGATCGACGACGTGGCGGTCGAGCGGCGGCACGGGTAGCGCTAGACAGTCACGGCCGATTCCGACGTCCGCTCGCGCTACGCCTCCGCATCTTCTGGCTCGTCCTCTTCGACCTCGTCGGACTCGTCGTCGTCGACCTCGCCCCCGTTGAGCACGTCGAGGTCGATCTCGCGGACGTTGAGGCCGAGGCCGCCCTCCGTCTTGGCGCGCTCCAACTCCTCGGCGAGGAACGGCGCCGTCGGCGTGTCCGCTTGCGCGAGCCCCTCGGGCGTGCCGGCATAGAGGATGTGCCCGCCGCCCGCGCCGCCGTCTGGCCCGAGGTCGACGACCCAGTCGGCCTGCTTGGCGACGTCCATGTTGTGCTCGATGACGAGGACCGTGTTGCCCTTGTCGACGAGCGCCTGAAGCACGAGTAGGAGGTGCCGGACGTCCTCGAAGTGGAGGCCGGTCGTGGGCTCGTCCAGGATGTAGAGCGTGCGGCCCGTCCCGGGGCGCGAGAGCTCCTTGGAGAGCTTGATGCGCTGGGCCTCGCCGCCCGAGACCGTCGTGGCCTGCTGGCCGAGCCGGATGTAGCCCAGCCCGACCGCGTCGAGCGTGCGGAGCTTGCGGGCGATGCGGGGGACGGCGCTGAAAAAGTCGAGCGCCTCCGAGACCGGCATCTCGAGCACCTCGGCGATGCTCTTGCCCTTGAACTTGACGCCCAGCGTCTCGGCGTTGTAGCGCCGCCCCTTGCACGTCTCGCACTCGACGTAGACGTCCGGGAGGAAGTTCATCTCGAGCTTCATGATGCCGGCGCCCTTGCACGTCTCGCACCGCCCGCCCTTGACGTTGAACGAGAACCGCCCCGGCTTGTAGCCCCGGATCTCGGACTCGGGGAGCCGTGCAAACAGATCCCGGATCAGGCCAAACAAACCCGTGTAGGTCGCCGGGTTCGAGCGCGGCGTCCGCCCGATCGGCGACTGGTCGATGGCGATCACCTTGTCGACGTGCTCCAGGCCGGTGATGTCGGCGTAGGGGAGCGGGACCGTGCGCGCGTTGTGGAAGTGCTGGGCCAGGATCGGCGCGAGCGTCTGGTTGATGAGCGACGACTTGCCCGACCCGGAGACGCCGGTGACGACCGTCAGCGTGCCGAGCGGGACCTCGAGGTCGACCGCGTCGAGGTTGTGGCCGCGTGCGCCGGTGAGCGTGATCGACGTGCCGTTGCCCGTGCGCCGCTCGCTCTCCTTGGGGGTCGGGACGGCGCGTAGGCCGGCGAGATACGCCGTCGTCAGCGACTCGGGCGGGGCGCCGTCGCCCTCGAACGTCGAGATCGTCTCGGGCGGCCCGGCCGCCAGCAGGAGCCCGCCGAACTCGCCCGCGCCGGGCCCTAGGTCGACCACGAAGTCGGCCGCCTCGATCATCTCGCGGTCGTGCTCGACGACGAGCACGGAGTTGCCCAGGTCGCGCAGGGCGGTCAGGCTGGCGATCAGCTTGGCGTTGTCGCGGGGGTGGAGCCCGATCGACGGCTCGTCGAGCACGTACAAGACGCCCGTGAGCTGCGTCCCGATCTGGGTCGCGAGCCGGATCCGCTGGGACTCGCCGCCCGACAGCGTCCGCGCGGGGCGGTCGAGCGTGAGGTAGTCGAGCCCGACGTTGAGCAGGAAGTCCAAGCGCTCGCGGATCTCCTTGACGATGGGCTCGCCGATCGTGGCCTGCCGTCCCTCCAGTTCCAGGTCGTCGAACCACTGGCGGACCGCGCGCAGGTCCATCTGCACCAGGTCCGCGATCGAGGCGTCACCGTCGTACGTGTGCGTGTTGCCGATGCGGTAGCTCAGAGACTCGGGCTTGAGGCGGCCGCCCTCGCACACCTTGCAGGCGCGGATGCGCATGAACGCCTCGCCCCACTGCCGCTGCGACTTCGAGGACGCGTTGTCGAGCGTGTGCTGGACGTGCCCGTAGACGCCGCCGTAGCGGTGCTGGTACGTCACCTGGCGCCCCTTGTAGCGGTACGCGATGTCGAACTGCTCGTCGCCCGCGCCGTCGAGAATGACGCCGCGCTGCTGGTCGGTGAGGTCCTGGAACGGCGTCTCGTAGTCGAAGCCGTAGACCTCGGCGACCGCCGCGAGCTGGCTAAAGACCCACACGTCGCGGGGCTTGCCCAGTGGCGCGAGCGCGCCCTCGGCGATGCTCTTTTTGGGGTTCGGGACGACAAGGTCCGGGTCGATCTCCTTGCGCACGCCGAGTCCGTTGCATGCCGGGCAGGCGCCGTACGGGCTGTTGAACGAGAACGAGTTGGGGGACGGGTCGTCGTAGCTGAGGCCGTCCTCGGGCGCGGTGAGGTGCCGCGAGAACAGCGTGTCGCCCTCCGCCTGCGCCTCCGGATCGCCGCTTTTGTCGACCTGCGCGATCAGCGTCCCGCCGCCCATGCCGAGCGCGATCTCGACGGCCTGGGCCACGCGCGGCCGGATCTCGGGCTTGACGATCAGCCGGTCGACCACGACCTCGACGTCGTGAACCTTGTAGCGGTCGAGCTGCATGCCCTTGGTGATCTCGCGCACCTCGCCATCCGTCCGGACCCGCTCGAACCCCTGCTTGGCGACCTGCTCGAACAGGTCGCGGTAGTGGCCCTTGCGCCCGCGCACGACCGGCGCCAGGATCTGGACGCGCGTGCCCTCGGGGAAGGCCGCGATGGCGTCGATGATCTCGTCGTCGGACTGCCGCCGCATCGGCCGGCCGGACTTGTACGAATACGCCTCGCCCGCCCGGGCGTAGAGCAGGCGCATAAAGTCGTAGATCTCCGTCACCGTGCCGACCGTCGAGCGCGGGTTGCGGGACACCGTCTTCTGCTCGATGGCGATGACCGGGCTCAGGCCGTCGATAAAGTCCACGTCGGGCCGCTCCATGACGCCCAGAAACTGGCGGGCGTACGACGAGAGCGACTCCATGTAGCGCCGCTGGCCCTCGGCGTAGATGGTGTCGAAGGCGAGGCTCGACTTGCCGGAGCCGCTGAGGCCGGTGATGACCACCAGCTCGTTGCGGGGGATGTCGAGGTCGATGCCCTGGAGGTTGTGCTCGCGGGCACCGCGGATCAAGATTCGGTCGTCCATGCGGAGGCGTCCGGGGAGAGGCGGGAGGCGGCCGGTGAGAACCGGCGGTGGGGGGCGCCGTTCCGTCCGGCGCAGCCGGAGAGCTAGCACGGCCCGGTGCCGCCGTCGTGTCAGCGGGTCCGCCTCGGCGGACGCTTCACCGAGGCGGGCCGGCGGAGCCACGCCGTCCGATCCGCGTAGGCGGCGTTCTCTCTGCCCGCGACCCATGGCCGACGCCCGCCCAAACCCCGCCATCGTCGTCGTCGACGACGACCCCGAGGTGCTCCGCGCCGTCGCCCGGGACCTACGGCGGCGTTACGGTGAGGACTACCGCGTTATCCGGACCACGTCGGGCGCCGAGGCCGTCGACGCCGTCCGCCAGCTGGCGGAGCGGGGCGAGGCCGTGGCGCTCGTGCTCTCGGACCAGCGGATGCCCGGTCTCGACGGCGTGGCAACGCTGAGGGAGTCGGCCGAGCACGCGCCGGGCGCCAAGCGCGCCCTGTTGACGGCGTACGCCGACACCGACGCCGCCCTCGCCGCGCTCAACGAGGGCCGCGTCGACTACTACCTGCTCAAGCCGTGGGACCCGCCCGAAGAGAAGCTGTACCCCGTCCTCGACGACCTGCTGGCGGACTGGCGCGCGGCGTGGCGGCCCGGTTACGGCGGGCTCCGTGTCGTCGGCGACCGGTGGGGCGCCGACGGCCACCGCTTGCGCGACTTCCTGTCCCGCAACCAGATCCCGTACACGTTCCTCGACATCGAGCGCGACGACGAGGCGCAGCGGCTCGCGGGCGACGACGCGCTCCCGCTCGTGCTCACGCCCGGGGGCGGCCGGCTGGCGAACCCGTCGAACGTGGAGGTGGCCGAGGCGGCGGGGCTGCAGCACCAGGCCGAGCGCGACTTCTACGACCTCGCGATCATCGGCGGCGGCCCGGCCGGCCTCGCGAGCGCCGTCTACGGGGCGTCCGAGGGCTTGAAGACGGTGTTGGTGGAGCGCGAGGCGCCGGGCGGGCAGGCCGGCACGTCGTCGCGGATCGAGAACTACCTCGGCTTCCCGTCCGGCCTGTCGGGCGCCGACCTGGCGCGGCGGGGCGTGTCGCAGGCGCGGCGGTTCGGCGTCGAGATCCTGTCGCCGGTCGAGGTGGCGGCGGTGCGGGTCGAGGGCCCGTACAAGGTGCTGGAGCTGGCGGGCGGCGGCGAGATCGCGTGCCACACGCTGATGCTGTCGCTCGGGGTCGACTGGCGCAAGCTGCCCGCCGACGGGGCGGACCGGCTCGAAGGGCGCGGGGTGTACTACGGGGCCGCGATGACCGAGGCGATGTCGTGCACCGACGAGCAGGTGTTCGTGGTCGGCGCGGGCAATTCGGCGGGGCAGGCGGCGCTCCACTTTGCCGAGTACGCCTCGAACGTGACCATGCTGGTCCGCAGCGGCGACCTCGCCAAGAGCATGAGCCAGTACCTCGTCGACCGCATCGAGGCGCACGGTGCCATCGAGGTGCTGCTGGGCGCCGAGATCACGGCGTGCCACGGCGACGACCGGCTGGAGCGCGTGACGATCCGCGACAACGGCACCGGCGAGTCGCGAGAGGTCGAGACGCACTACGTGTTCGTGTTCATCGGGGCCGCGCCCAAGACCGAGTGGCTCGCCGACCTGCTGGCTCGGGACGAGCGCGGCTTTCTCCGGACCGGGCCCGACCTCGCGGGGGCCGACCTCTCGGGCTGGCCGCTCGACCGTGCGCCGTTCCTGCTGGAGGCCAGCGTGCCCGGCGTCTTTGTGGCCGGCGACGTGCGCCACGAGTCCGTCAAGCGCGTGGCGTCCGCCGTCGGCGAGGGCTCGGTCGCCGTCGCGTTCATGCACCGCCACCTCGCGTCGCTGTAAGAGGGATGCGGGATCGAGAGATGGGCAGAGGCGCCCATCGCGAGCCCCGGATCGCTCTCCCATCCCGTACCCCTCCATCCCTCCGACTCCCATGCTGACCGCCGCCGATTTCGAGATCGTCCCCGAGTTTCGGGACCAAGCCCCCGCCGATCTCGCGTGGCTGGCGGAGACCACCGAGGAGCGAACGCACGCCAAAGGCACCCGGCCCTTCGAGAGCGGCGATGTGGCCGAGGAGATGTTCATCGTGCTCGACGGGTCCTTCCAGATCTTCACCGCCAAGGACGGCGGGCAGCGGCTGCCGTTCGCAACGATCCGCGCGGGCGAGATCTCCGGGCTGCTCCCGTTCTCGCGCATGGAGACGTTCGCTGGCGAAGGCGTCGTGGTGGAGGCCGTGCGGATCGCGGTGCTCCACAAGCGGCACTTCTGGGAGATGATGGAGCGGATGCCCGAGGTCGGCCAGCGGCTGGTCGCCCGGATGACGGACCGCGTGCGCGAGACGTCGCGTCTCGATCAGCAGCGCGAAAAGATGCTGGCCCTCGGCAAGCTGTCAGCCGGGCTGGCGCACGAGCTCAACAACCCCGCCGCTGCGATCGCGCGTGGGGCGTCGGACCTCGGGGAGCGGTTCGCCAGCATGATGCCCCTCGTGTCGCGGTTGGTGGGCCACGGGCTCTCTCCGGACCAGGTGGAGGCCGCGCGCGCCGCCTTCCGGACGTGCACGGCCCCGTCGCCGGGCTCGATGTCGGCGCTCGACCGGAGCGCGAGGGAGGACGAGCTGGCAGACTGGCTCGACGACCACGGCGTGCCGCACGCCTACATGGTGGCCGAGGTGCTGGCCGAGGAGGGCGCCACGCCGAGCGCCCTCGACCAGCTCGCGGCCGAGGTGCCCGAGGGCGCGGTCGGCGACATGGTGCTGTGGATCGAGAAGGGGATGGCCGTCGAGCGGCTGGTGGGCGAGATCGAGCGGTCGGCCGGGCGGATCTCGGAGCTGGTGGCCTCGGTGAAGTCCTACTCGCACATGGACCGCGCGCCGGCGCGCCAGGCGACGGACCTCCGCGAGGGCATCGATCAGACGCTGACGATGCTGGGCCACAGCGTGCGCGCGAAGAACCTGACGGTCGAGCGCGACTACGCCGACGACCTGCCTGAGGTGTGCGTCTTCCCTGGCGAGATCAATCAGGTCTGGACGAACCTCGTGGACAACGCCATCGACGCGGCCGACGAGGGCGGGACGCTGGCGATCCGGACCTGGGTCGAGGGGCAGCTGGTGTGCGTGGCGCTGACGAACGACGGCGACGGGATCCCGGAGGAGACACTGGCGCGCATCTGGGAGCCCTTCTTCACCACCAAGGCGCCCGGCGCGGGGACGGGCCTGGGGCTCGACGTGGTCCAGCGGATCGTGGCGCAGCACAGCGGCCGGATCGACGTCGTCAGCGAGCCGGGGGCGACGACGTTCACGGTGTGCCTGCCCATCGACGCGCCGGCGCCCTCGCCGGAGGGGGCGTAGGGCCGGAGGGGTTCGCTCGGCACCCCCCCGCCAACTCGTGCATCGCTCCGCTCAACGCGGGGGCAGGGAGTGGCCGCCCGCTGGCGGAGCCGCTCCTCCCGGGGGGGAGTGCGGTTACCGAACGACGATGCCGACGCGGGCCTCGCGGCCGGGCGTGGGCCAACCGACGACGAGGGGCCCGTCGCCCCGGCCCGGACGTGTCCGGGCAGCGGTGTAGCCGCGGGCGTCGAGGACATTCCGCAGGTCGAGGCGGAGGGCGACGCTGCGCCCGAGCGCCAGCCCGGCGCCGAGGTCGACGACGGCCTCCGCGGGCAGGACGACGGTGCTGGCGAGCGCGCCCGTCCGGTCGGACTGGGCCCAGACGCCGCCGCGCAGCGCGACCGGCCCGCGCGTCGCCTCGGCCCACACGCTCGCCGCATGGCGCGGCGCGAAGGGCAGCCGCGTGCCCGGCGCCACGTTGTCGTCCTCGATCACTTCGGCGTCGGTGAAGGCATAGCTGGCGAGCGCGGTGACACCGCCGAGCTGGGCGCGCGCCTCGGCCTCGACGCCCCGGCTCCGCTGGCGCCCCGTCTGCTCGAAGAAGCCGCCCGGGCCGACCGTCAGCGCGTCGTCCTTCTGGATCCAGAACGCCGCGATGGAGGCCGCCGCGACGGCGCCCTCGACCTTGACACCGCCCTCGACCTGGACGCCGCGCGTGGGGCGGAACGGCTGGCCGTCGCGGTCGACGCGGTTGACGACGGGGTTGAAGGAGGCGCCCGACGAGACGTAGAGCGCCAAGCCGGGGGCCGGCTCGACGACCAGTCCGGCCGACGGCGTCGCGGCCGTCACCGATGCTACGCGCTCGCTGACGCCAGCGGGGGCGTCTGGTGTGTCGGCGAGCGCGAAGATGGTGGCCTCGGCGCGGACGTGCGACAGGCGCAGGGCGCCGACCACATGGACGGGCACGGCGCCCAGGACGACCGTCGCGCGGTCCTGCACGAAGGCGCCCGCGTCGAGGCCCCGGACGCTGGCGTCGAGGTAGGGCACGTCGGCCGTGTGGTCGACGCCGGTGGGGGCGGGGGCGTTGAGGGCGACGGGCGGGATCGCGGCGAAGGTCGTCGTGCCGTCGGCGATGGTGAGGGCGGCGTCGCCGTCGGCCTGGGCCCAAGCGCGGATGGCCTCGGCGCCGACGGTGAGCGTGTGGGCGACGGGGCCCGTCCGGACACGCGCATCCGCGAAGGCGGCGCCCTTGAGGTAGGTGAACGCCAGCCGTTCGGACCGCAGCGACCGCGCGACGAGTGGGGCGCCGATCTCCTGCCGTGAGGTCAGGCTGTCGAGCGCGAGCAGGCCCCGGTCGAGCACACTCCGCGAGACCGAGGCGTGGGCGCGCAGGGCCAGGCCGGGCCGCGTGGCATGCGCGGCGTTCACGAACACCCCGCCCGAGCGCCAGCGGCGGGGGGCGTCGGGCTCGCCAAAGGTGCGGTCGGCGGGGACGGCGTCGAGCGCGTCGGTGCCGTCGCCGAGCGCGGCGATCCCAGGGTCGTAGCCGACTTCGGTCCTCTCCGCCTCCGCGTCGACATCGAGGAGCAGCCGCCCGCGCGTCCACCGCAGGGCCGGGGCCACGAACGCGGCGTCGCCAGTGACGCCCTCGCGGAGTGCGGTCCGCTCGACGGAGGCGTTGAGCCGCGTCGCCAGCCCGCCGACGGGCGCGCCGAGGTCGACCGCCAGCCGGCCCGTTCCGAGCGTGCCCGCGTCCGCCTCGGCCTCCGCATGGCGCCCGGCGCGGGGCTTCTCGGTGATAAAGTTGACGACGCCGCCCGGCTCCAGCCGCCCGTAGAGGACGGACGCCGGGCCGCGCAGCACCTCGACGCGGGCGACGTTCGCGCGGAGCCCGTCGCTGAGGTACGGCACCTCGACGCCGTCGCGGCGGACGCCGCCGCCGGTCTGGTCGGTCTCGAAGCCGCGCAAGACGGGGATCGCGCCGGGCTCGCCGCTCGCCCTCGTCGTCGCGCTGGGCACGTTGCGGAGCGCGTCGCGGGTGTCGCGGGCGCCCTGGGCGTCGAGCACGCCGGACGAAAGCACGGACACCGCCTGAGGGACGAGCCGGACCGGCGCTTCGGCGCGCGTGGCCGTCGCGCTTTGCCGGGCCTCGACGACGACCTCGGCGATGCCGGAGACGGCCGGGCGGAGCCGCAGCGCGAGCTCGGCTCGCTCGCCTGCGGCCAGGGCCAGCGTGGTGTCGAGGCGGGCGTAGCCGACGGCCGAGACTTGGAGCGCGACCGACCCGGGCGGCACCGCGACCGAAAAGCGCCCGGCCGCGTCGGTCGCCCGGCCCGTCGTCGCATCGCCCACCGTCGCCGTGACGGCCGCGCCGATCACCGGCGTCCCGGTCTCGGCGTCGGTGACGGTGCCGGCGACGCGAGCGGTCTGGGCGCTGGCGCCCGCCGCCAGCAGGGCCAAAGCGAGGACGAGACGCCGCACCTAGCGGCGCTGGACAACGAGCGTCACGTCGCCCTGGAGGTCGAACGGGAGCTCGCCCAGGATGCCCGTGACGATGCTGGCGGGGGCCGTCAGCGCGACCTGGTTGGTGACCGTCGCGTCGGCCTGGAAGAGCGCCGCGACGCCGTCGGAGATGAGCACGAGCGTCTTGGCCGTCGCCGAGGCCTGGTAATCGCCCGTGATCGTCTCGTCGGGCCGGACGGTCTGGTTGACGATGGCCGTGAAATCGGCGACGAGCGTGAAGGTGCCGTCGGCGGTGAAGGTCACGCGCAAGTCGTCCAAGAACGGCTCGGTCTGGCCCGTCCGGTCGCCGGTCGCGTCGGCGACGCTGACCAGGCCCCAGGTGCCGGTGTAGAAGGCGGCGTCCAGGCGGAGCGCGTCGTCGTCGCTCGAGTCGCAGCCGGCGGCGAGCAGGGCTACGGCGAGCAGGGGGAGGAATCGGAGGCGCATCGGGTCGGAGGGGGGAGAGGCCCGAAGGTAGGGCGCCGCTACAGCCCGGACGACACGACGGGCGCCTGGTCGGCGCTCCGCCAGTCGAGCGCGGGCCACCACCGCTCGACGGGCGGTGGCGCGGCCACGTAGACGGGCTGGCCCGGCTTGGGGGTGGCCACCGGCACACCCCCGGACTCGGCGGCGACCAACACCCGCTCGACCGGCTCCGTCCACCCGTGCAGCGCGAGGTTGAACGTGCCCCAGTGGACCGGCACCATCACCCCGCCCCGCGCATCGACGACGGCGCGGACCGCTTGCTCGGGCCCGAGGTGGACGTCCGCCCACGCGGCATCGTAGGCACCGGACTCCGCGAGCGTGGCGTCGAACGGGCCCAAACGCTCGCCGATCTCAGCGAAGTGCGGGCCGTAGCCGCCGTCGCCGGTCGCATACAGACGCGCCCCGTCTCCAAAGACCGCCCACCCGCACCACAGCGTCCGGTTGCGGTCGAGAAGCTGGCGGCCCGAGAAGTGGCGCGCGGGCGTGCAGACGAGCCGGAGCCCGCCCACCTCCGCCTCGTCCCACCAGTCGTGCTCGGTGATCCGGTCGGCCGGCACGCCCCACCGCTCCAGGTGCGCGCCGACGCCGAGGGGGCACACCCAGCGCGGGACGGACGGCGCGAGATGGCGGACGGTCGCGTGGTCGAGGTGGTCGTAGTGATCGTGTGTGAGGACGACGGCGTCGAGCGCGGGCAGCTCCGCCAGCGGCAGCGGCGGCGCGTGGAAGCGGGGCACGCCGAACAGCCGCCCCGGCGAGGCGTGGTCGCTGAAGACGGGGTCGATGAGCAGACGCCGCCCCTCGATCTCAACGAGCGTCGTACCGTGGCCGAGCCACGTCAGCCGCAGGGCCTGGGGCTCGTCGAAGTCGGCGCGCGTGCGGGGCTCGGTGGGGACCTCGCCGTCGGGCGTCCGCGTGGCTGCGCCGCCAGTGACGAACTCCCACATCACGCTCGGCGAGGCCGACATCTTGACGGGGATCGGGTTCTGGAACGCCTTCCCGTCCCATTGCGGGGAGCGGCGGACGGCGGCGCGGCGATCCCCGGTGGGGGCGGCGCCGAAGACGGAGGGGAGGGCGAGCACGTCGGCGGGTCGGTGAATCGGTGGTCAGGGATCGGCAGACCGATCAAGGCCCGGTGGTCGGGGCAGATCTCAACGGGCCCCGGCGGATAGCGGTCCCTCGTTGCTGGTTCTCCTTAGAACGGCTTGCAGGGGAGGGTGTCGGTACCCGGGCGGGAAAGGGTTGCGATGGGTGCGCGGGAGTCGGGCAGCGGCGACGGGGCGTGTCCATCGGCGTGGACAGGCGAGGCAACGTCTGGCGCGTTTGGGACGATTCCGGCGCTCGGCATGGCCGTTGTGTACTGGGAGTGTGACCTCACCCGGCCCTGTCGCGGCTCCCCTCGTGCGCACCACCCAGCGCGACCGTGACTTCCCACCGCCCTCTCCGTCATGAACCGATCCCTACTCTCTCTGACCGCCCTGGCCGGGCTCGTCGCGCTCTCCGGCTGTGCTGGGCTGGGCGCCTACGGCGACCGCTACGGGAGCGGTGACTACGGCGACTACCGCCGCGCCCCCCGTGGCAACCACGACGGCAACTACGGCCGCACGGGCCGCGACTACCGCCGCAACGTCGAGCGCGACGCGCGCCACTACGTCGACGAGTTGGACCGCTACCTCCGGATCTCGAACCGCGAGGAGCGGGCCATCCGCGACCTTCTGGTCAGCCGGACATACCGGCTCCTCGACCAGACCGCGTACAGCCGCCACGGCAGCGTCTACCCGTTCCCACGGGGTTCGAGCCGCGCCCGGGGATGGTGGGCGAACACGGACCGCGAGATCGACCGGCTCCTCGACCGCCGCTACCGCGAGCCCTACGCGTACTACAACCGCTACGGCGGCGCGCGCTACAACGACTACTACCGCAACCGGCGGTACGACGAGCGACGCGGCTGGTACGAGACGCGGCAGCGGTACGACAATGACAACCGTGACGGCCGCCGCACCGACGCCCGCCAGGATCGCCGCGCGCAGGAGCGCCGGGCGGACCGGCGCGAGGACCGCCGCGACGACCGTGTCGACCGCCGCCGGGCGGAGACTCGCCGCGACGCCCAGCGACGTCAGGAAGCCGAGCGCCGCCAACAGGCTCAGCGTCGCCAGGAAGCGCAGCGGCGACAGGAAGCCGAGCGTCGCGACTCTCGTCGCAGCAACGACCGGCGCAGAAATGACCGCCGGGCCGAGCGCGACCGGGACGATGACGACGATGACGACCGCGCCCGCTCGCGCCGCGACACCGACCGCCGAGGCAACGACCGCCGGGCGGAGCGTGACCGCAGCGACGACGACCGCGCGCAGTCCCGCCGCAACTCGCGCCGCAACGACCGCCGCCGTGGCAACAACGACGACGACTAGGCTCAGGCCCTCGTCCCCCCCGCACGCGCCCGCTCCTCGGAGTGGGCGCGCTGCGTTTAGGCCCGCCCCGCAGGGGGCGCTCCGACCTCAGCGCCGACGCGGACAAACCCGATACCGACGTCCCGCTCGGGCTACGGCAGCCGCTCGCCCTACGGCAGCCGCTCGCCAGCCGGCACGTCGGTCGACATCGTGTTCTCGGCGGGCGGCAACGGGCACGAGTACGACACGTTGTAGACGCAGTAGGGGTGATACGCCCGGTTGAGGTCGAGCGCGTAGCGGCCCGTCGGCTCCAGTTCGAGGTCGAGGTAGCGCCCGCCGCCGTAGGTGGCGTCGCCGCTGGTGGCGTCGCGGAAGGGGACGAACAGGCGCGTGTCGCCGACCGACTCGAAGGCCTCCAGCCGCCGCTGCACGCCGTCGAGCGTGAACACGAGGTGGCCGGCCGTCACGTGGCGTTGAAGTGCGCCGGTCGTCGTCGGGAAGTTGACCGTGTCGCGTGTGAGCGACGGGACGAGCACGGCCGGGACGGCGTACGCAGGGTCGTAGTCGAAGTACGGGATGCCGTCGAAGCCCGGCAGGTCCTCGGGGACGAGCGGGGAGACCTCGGAGCGGAACAGCGAGTCCCGAGCGGCGACCCACTGGGTCCAGCCCGCCCGCAAGGCCGTGCGGTCGAGGTCGGCGGCCGGGTCGGGACCGCAGGCGGCGACCAACCCGGCCAGGGTCCACACAGTCAGCAGGAGGCGGGCGCGGGGCACGGGAGCGGGGGGCGACGTGCAGAAGCTACGCCGCCTAGATTGGCTACCCCGCCACGCCCGACCCCATGCTCCGCCCCATCTTCGCCGCCGCCCTGCTGACGGTGGCCGCCGCTCCGGCGATCGCCCAGATCGCGTTTGTCGAAGAGGCCTTGCCCGGCATCCGGTTCCGCAACCCCGTCGGCGTCGAGATGGCGCCCGGCCAGCCGGACCGCCTCTACATCGTCGAGCAGGGGGGGGGCACGGCCGCCTCGCGCGTCCGCACGGTCGTCCCGGGCGACGCCGCCCCGACCGTCTTCGTCGACGTGTCCGACCGCGCCGCCGCCGGTGGCGAGGCGGGGCTGCTCGGGCTCGCGTTCCACCCCGAGTACGAGACGAACGGGCGGGTCTTCCTGTCCTACACCGCCGACGTGCCTGGCGTCCCGGTCTTCGTCTCGCGCCTGTCGGAGGTCACCCGCTCCGAGGCCGACCCGCTGGTGGCCGATCTGAGCACCGAGCGCGTGGTTCTGGAGGTCGAGCAGCCCGCCGACAACCACAACGGCGGCACGGTCCGGTTCGGCCCCGACGGCTTCCTCTATTGGTCGCTAGGCGACGGCGGCGGCGGCGGCGACCCGTTCGAGAACGGCCAGGACCCGACGACGCTGCTCGGCACAATCGTCCGCATCGACGTGGACGACGTGCCTGAGGGCGAGCCGTACGCGATCCCCGATGACAACCCGTTCGCCGCCACCGATGGGCCCGAGCGCGACGAGATCTTCGCCTACGGCTTGCGCAACCCGTTCAAGTTCTCGGCCCAGGCCAGCGGCGTCTGGGTCGGCGACGTGGGACAGAACAGGTGGGAGGAGGTCGACCTCGTCGTCGCCGGCGGCAACTACGGCTGGAACGAGGTGGAGGGGCCCGAGTGCTTTCGCTCGGGCTGCGATCTCGCGGCCTACGAGCCGCCCGTCGTGTCCTACGACCACGGTTCGCAAGGCGGGTTTTCCATCACCGGCGGCTACGTCGTCGAGGTGACCGACCTCGCCCTCTCGTTCCACTACCTCTACGGCGACTTCGTCTCGGGCCGGCTGTGGGCGCTCCCGCTCGGCTCCGTCGAGCCCATCCTGCTGCTCGAGGCCGTGCCGACCTCCAACGGCGGCCAGCGAGCCCCGCTGATTGCCTCCATCGACCCCGGCCCACAAGGCAACGACATTCTGCTGACCGACTACGGGGGGACGATCTACCGCCTCGTCATCGCCGGGACGGCAGGGGAGAGCGGCCCGGCCCGCGGCCCGGCGCTGGCACTGGCGGGCCCGAGCCCCTTCCGCGACGCCACGGCCGTCCGCGTCGAGGGCGCCGGCGCGGTCCGCGTGTCCGTCGTCGACGTGCGAGGCCGCGAGGTGGCGGTGCTGCACGACGGGCCCGCCCGGGACCGGCTTGTGGTCGATGGGCGGGCGCTGGCGCCGGGGGCGTACGCCATCGTCGCCCGGAGCGCGGCCGGCACGACGGTCCGCTGGGTGGTCCGTGCCCGGTGACCTCGTTGAGCCGGCAGCCGTTCCGTCGATACATCCACGCCCGCTTCCCGCTCCGATGACGCTGCGCCCCACCCTTCTGCTCGCCACCCTGTCCATCGCAGCCCTCGGCATCGTCGTGGGCGCGCCCGGCATGGCTGTGGCGAACTCGTCGGGCTCGAACCCCGGCTTCGCCGGCAACCTGACGCGTGGCGACGGCTCGCCCCAGACCTGCAACGTGTGCCACTCGACGGCCGACTTGAACACGGGGTCCGGCTCCGTCGTCATCGACGCGCCCGCCGCGGCCACCAGCGCCGACGTGGTGCGGATCACGGTCACCGTCGACAACCAGACCGACCCGGCCACGGCCGGCTCGCGCCGCCAGGGCTTCCAGGCGACCGTCCGCGACCCCGCCGACCCGAGCGGGTCCGTCTGGGGGACGCTGGCGCTCGTCGACGCTGCCAGCACGCGATTCTCCGGTTCCGCCGAGGCGTATGTGACCCACACGGCCGGCGGCACGGGACAGACGACGTGGCAGTTCGACTGGACGCCAGGTGGGGAGCGCGTGGGCGCGGCCCGGATCTACGTGGTCGGGAATGCGGCGGACGGCAACGGCGGCTCCTCCGGCGACCTGATCTACACCCAGACCGCCGACGTGCTCGTGACCCCCGTCGCTGCCGACGACGGGCCTGACGCCGCCCGCCTCGGCACGGCGCACCCGAACCCCGCCCGTCGGGGCACGGCCGTCCGATTCGACGCCGTCGGGCTGGGCGAGGCGACGGCCCGCGTGATCGACGCCACCGGGCGGACGATCGGCACGGTGCCGGTCGGGACGGGCGCGTTGGTGGTCGATACCGAGGCGCTGGCGCCCGGGGCGTACACGCTCGTGGTCGACGGCGCGACGCGACGAACGCGCGCGCTCGCCGTCGTCCGCTGACCGCTAGCGGGCGCTACGGGCACGCACGGATTCCGTCAGGGATCGCTGTCGGCAGGGGTTTCAGGCCGGTCGAGGGCTGGCCGATACGAGCCCTCCACCCCGTACCGACCCCTGGCCCCCGCTCCCGACCTGCGGCCCTCCGCTCCGGCGGAGGCCGGCCTCCGCCTGATCGCCGACCGCCTCGGCGTGCCGGCCGCCCTGCTGTTCGCGGCAGGCGCGGGCGGCGCCCTCAAGGCCGTCGCGGGCGTGGGCGGCTGGCGCGGCGACGCGTCGGCGCTGCAGGACCTGGTCGAGGCGCTGGCGGACGGGGAGGGCAGTGGCGACCTGACCGATGCCATTGAGGGCGCCCGGTTCGCGGCGGGCGCCCGGCTCGGAGACGGCGAGGGGGCGCTGGTCGTGCTCGCGCCCGACCCCCGCGAGCCCGACGACGACTGGAACGCGGCGTTCGCGGAGTCGGCCCAGGCCGCCCTCGCGCTCGTCCGCACGGCCCCCGGCGGGACCGATCCGGGCCGTCTGCTCCACGAGGTGTCGATCTACCCCGGCCCCTTCGACGCCCGCCTCGCGCTCGCGCTGGAGCGCATGGCCGGCGCGCTCGGCCTCGACGCCGCCGTCCTCGCCTGGACCGACGAGGGCGCCTGGGCTCCGCACGCCACCTTCGACCCCTCCGGCGCGCTCGTCCCCGTCGGCCCGGTCCCGCTCGCCGAGACGTTCTGTGCCGTCACCACCCAGTCCGACGGCCCGTTCGGCGTCGAGGACGCTGCTGAGAACACCCTCGGCGTGGCAGGCCCTGCCTGCTACCTCGGCGCCCCCGTCTTCGTCGGCGGCCGGTGCGCGGGGACGCTCAGCGCCTTGTCGGGCCGCCCGCGTCGCCGGGGGTTCACCGGCGCCGAGCGGTCGCTCGTCGAGTCGCTGGCGCGGTGGGCCGGCTCGGCCATCGAAGGCCGCCGGACGGCCATCGCACTCCAAGAGCGGGAGGCTGACCTCGCCGCCTTCTTCGATGCCGCTCCGATGGGGATGGGCGTGGCCCGCCTGCTCGACGCCGACGTCGAGTTCGTCCGCGTCAACGCGGCGGGGGCCGCGGCGCTCGGCAGCACCTCCGAGGCGTTGGCCGGCCGCCTCGGCTCCGAGACCTCGCTCGCGAGCCGGCTCGGGGCCCAGTGGCTCCGCGCCTGCCGCGAGGCCCTCGCGGAGGGCCCGGCCCGCCGCTTCGACCTCGACGTCGACGGGCCCGGGCGCCCCCGGACCCTCCGGACGACGGTCTCCCACATCGCCGACGCCGCCGACGGCACGCCGCGCTTCGCGTTCGTCGTGGAGGACGCCACCGATCCCGACGCCCTCGCCGCCGCCAGCCGCGACTCGCTCCTCAAGGACATCGACCGCGAGATCCGCTCGCCGCTCACCTCCATCCTGGGCTATGCCGACCTGCTCGACGAGCACTCCTCGCCCGACGAACTCGCCCAGGTCCGCGACGTGATCTCCCGCGCCGGAGAGCGCCTGCTGGTCGTCCTCGACGACCTCGCGCTCCTGAGCGACGGCGACCTCGTCGGCCACCCGGCCCCGACCGACGTGGTCGCCATCGTGGCCGCCGCCGCCGCCGCCAGCCGCCCGGCCGCCGAGGCCCGCCGCGTCTCGCTCAACCTGTGGTGCACGCTGCCCGACGAGCCGCTCCTGCTCGACGGCGCCCTCTTCGAGCGCGCCGTGCGCATCCTGGTCGGCGGCGCCGTCGCCTCGTCCGACCGGGTCGTCGACGTCCGCCTCTGGGCCGAGGCCGACCGGATCGAACTGTCGGTCGCGGGCGGCGCGCCCGGCGAGACCCCCGGTCTCCACGGCGGGCACCTCCCGCGCATCGCCAAGGCCCTGGGCGGCCTCGCCACGCCCCTCGACGGCGGCGTCGGCTGGAGGCTGAATCTCCCCCGGCGCACGGTCCCCGTCGTCGACCTCGGCTCCGACGGTCACACCGGCCACGCGCCCGAACTGGTTGGGCTGGCGGAGGAGGCTAGAGAAGGGGAGGAGTAGAAGGGTCGACGTGAGGAAGGGCGGCGGCTGGCGGAACGGGGCGGCCGCCCCTCCGCGCTTCTTCTCGTCCCATCCTCTTCTCCTCGATCCCTCTTCTCTTCCGCCCCCCGTCCCTCGGCTAGCTTCCCGGCGCACCGCCAGCGCCCCCGTGGACACGCCCGAGCCGCCCGACGACGCCTTCGTCCCCGCCTACGCCAAGCCCGACGCCCCCGGCGTCCACATGGGCTTCGACAACACCGTCGCCCTCTACCACGTCGTCGCCCCCGACGACTCGTTCGAGGACGCTGCGCAAGCCGTCTTTGGGTTGGTTCAGCAGGCCCAAGAGCAGTTCCCCGGCTGGCCCCGCACGTTCTACCTCGACGTGGCCGGCCACCGCGGCGACGCGGCCGGGTTCGACCCCGACTTCTACGAGTTCCAGCAGGACTTCCTGTTCGCCACCGTCGCCCCCTTCGTGCAGGCGCTGGAGACGCCCGTCACGGGCGGGCTCGTGAACCCGGAGCCCCAGCGGAACGACGTGCCGGACCGGCTCGACATCGGCGACGACACGCGGCCCCACAGCGGCCAGGTCATCGGCGACCACTAGCCGCTGGCGCCCGCGGCCTCGGACAACGATTCTCCTCCCCCAGCCGGGAAGCCCACCCCTGTGATCGAGGTTGGCTGTCGTGTGCGGGCTGGGCGCTCGCCGAGGCGCCGGGTAGCTTGCGCCAGCGCCTTCACCGCCGCCCATGCCCGACGACCCGCTCGCCCTGTTCGCGCGCCTCGGCGCCGCCCTCGCTATCGGCCTGCTGGTCGGCACCCAGCGCGAGTTCCAGCACCGCCACGACGGCGACCCCGAGCGCGGCCCCATCGCCGGCATCCGGACGTTCCCGCTCGTCGCACTCGCGGGCGCGCTGGCGGCCCTGCTCGGCGCCGCGCTCGGCAGCTGGGTGCTCCCCGCGACGGTCGTCGTCCTCGGCGCGATGGCCGTCGCCGCCTACCGCTCGACGGCCCGCAACGGCGACATCGGCCTCACCACCGAGGTGGCCCTCGTGCTGACCGCGCTCGTCGGCGCGCTGAGCGTCACTGGCCCCGTCGAAGTCGCCGCCGGCGTCGGCGTGGCGATGGCCGTGCTCCTCGAGCTCAAGCCCGAGACGCGACGCTTCGTCCGCGCCCTCAACGACGACGACGTGTCGGCCGCCCTCAAGTTCGCTGCCGTCACCGCCCTCGTCCTGCCCCTCCTGCCCGACCAGACGTATGGCCCGGCGCCGTTCGACGTGGTGAGCCCCTTCAAGGTGTGGCTGATGGTGGTGTTCATCTCCGGGATCTCGTTCCTGGGCTACGTCTTGGTCAAGATGCTGGGCCCCGAGCGCGGGGTCGGCCTCACCGGCATCGTCGGCGGGCTGGCGTCGTCGACCGCCGTCACGCTGACGTTCGCGGAGCGGAGCCGGGGGCAGGCCGCGCTCGCGTCGGCGCTGGCGCTGGGCATCGTGCTGGCGTGGACGGTCATGTTCGCGCGCGTGCTGGTCGAAGCCGCCGTCGTGAACCCGGCGTTGCTGCGCGCCGTGTGGCCAGCCATCGCGGCGGGCGGCGTTGCCGGGCTGGCGTACGCCGGCGTCCTGTGGTGGCGCGGGCGGTCGGAAACGGACGAGTCCGAAGAAGGGGAGGGGCAGCGCCAGTTCACGAACCCGTTCGAGCTCAAGAGCGCGCTCGCGTTCGGGGCGCTCTACGCCGTCATCCTCGTCGGCTCGAAGGCCGCCGAGATGTACCTCGGCACCGCCGGCCTGTACGCCTCCGCCGTCGCCAGCGGGCTCGCCGACGTGGACGCGGTGACGCTGTCGATGGCCGAGCTGAGCGCAGACGGCAGCCTCCCCGTCGAGACGGCCGCCCGTGCGGTCGTGCTCGCCGCCGCCAGCAACACCGTCGTCAAGGGCGGGATCGTGCTCTCGGCCGGGGCCGGCGCGCTCAAGAAGGCCATCGCGCCCGGCGTGGCCGTCATCCTGGCTGCGATGCTGGCGGTCGGGTTCCTGCTGTAGGGACTCGCCGCCCCTCCGTGCGGCCGCTGTGGGAGGGAGCCCGCCGGTGCCGATATCTTCGGCGCTCGCTCCCGTCTCCCCTATGCGCTCCGTCCTCGCCGCCCTCGCGGTCCTCGCCGTCGTCGTCCCCGCCGCCGCGCAGGACCGCCCGACGCTCACCGTCGACCTCATCACCCAGCGGCCCGAGACCTGGGTCGGGTCCTGGCCCAGCGAGCCGTTCTGGACCGTCGACGGCGACGCGGTCTACTTCCGCTGGAACCCCCAAGGCGCCTTCCCGGCCGACTCGCTGTACCGCGTGGCGCCGACCGGCGGAGCGCCCGAGCGCGTGGCCCCGGCCGAGCGCCGGGCACTCGCGCCCCGCTTCGGCGGCGCCCCCGGTCGGGAGACCGCGCCCGACGGCCGCGTGGTCACGTCGAGCGGCGGCGACCTCACCGTCTATCACCCTGGCACGGACCGCGTCGAGCACGTCACGCGCACCGCCGACCGCGAGTCGTCGCCCGTCTTCCTGGCCGACGGCTCGCTCGTCTACCGCTCCGGCGACGCCCTCTTTCAACTCGCCGACGGCGGTGTCCGCCAGCTGATCGACCTCCGCGAGGGGAAGGAGCCCGGCGACACCGAGCCCGGGGAGGCCGAGGCCTACCTCCGCGACCAGCAGCGCCGCCTGCTCGACGTCGTGCGCGAGGGCGTGCGCCGCGACTCGCTGGCGGAGATCGAGCGCGAGCGCGACGCCCCAGACGCCCCGCCGGTCTACTACATCGGCGACCGCGAGGTGGGCGCCCTCGATGCGGACGCCAGCGGACGGTTCGTCGCCTTCACGCTTGCTGACGACGTGGACGCCGAGCGGACGCGGATGGTCGACTACGTGACCGCCAGCGGCGTCGCCGAGGAGATCCGCGCCCGCCCCAAGGTCGGCGGCCCGCGCGTCGGGGCCGACTTGTTCGTGATGGACACGGACAGGGACACGACGCTCCGCATCGACCTCTCGACCTTGCCCGGCGCCTTCGACGCACCCGACTATTCCGACGCCGCCACCGACTCGTCGCGCCAGTTCTTGCCGTTCCTGGCCTGGAGCCCGACGCCCGGCGTCGCCGTCGTGGACATCCGCACGGTCGACAACAAGGACCGCTGGCTCGTCCGGCTCGACGCCGAGACCGGCGCGCTCCGGGTCCTGGATCGCCAGCGCGACGAGGCGTGGGTCGCCGGGCCCGGCATCTCGTGGTGGGGCGGCGGCAGCGCGGGCGGCTTCCTGCCCGATGGGCGCTACTGGTTCCACTCCGAGCGGACCGGCTGGAGCCACCTCTACGCCGCCGACCTTGGCACCGGCGCCGTGACGCCGCTCACCGAGGGCGCCTTCGAGATCGAAGAGGCGACGCTTTCGGCCGACGGCTCGTTCTGGGTGCTCGAAACGTCGGAGGGCGACCTCGGCCAGCGCCACGTCTGGACCATGCCGAATGCGCCCGACGGCTGGGCGGACCGCCAACAAGTCACCGAGGGCGTCGGCAAGTGGGACGCCGCGCTCTCGCCCGACGGCACCCGGCTCGCGCTGCTCCACTCGTCGTCGACGCGCCCGCCGGAGGTCTACGTCCAGCCGCTCGGCGGCGACGCGACGCAGGTGACGGACTCCGTCAACCCGGAGTGGACGGCCTACCCGTGGCGTGAGGCCGAGATCATCGAGGTCCCCGCGAGCGACGGCGCGATGGTGCCGGCGCGGATCTACCGGCCCGAGACGCCGAACGGCGCGGCGGTCCTGTTCGTCCACGGCGCGGGCTACCTCCAGAACGCGCACCGCTGGTGGAGCGGCTACCACCGCGAGTTCCAGTTCCACAACCTGCTGGCGGACGCGGGCTACGTCGTCCTCGACCTCGACTACCGCGCCTCCGCCGGCTACGGCCGCGACTGGCGGACGGCCGTCTACCGCCATATGGGCGGGCGCGATCTCGGGGACTACGTCGACGCCAGCCGCTACGTCGGCACCGAGTTCGGCATCGACCCGGAGCGCGTGGCGATCTACGGCGGCTCGTACGGCGGGTTCATCACGCTGATGGCGCTCTTTACCGAGCCCGAGCACTTCGGCGCCGGCGCCGCGATGCGGTCCGTCACGGACTGGGCCCACTACAACGACACCTATACCCGCAACATCCTGAACACGCCACTCCAGGATCCCGAGGCGTACCTCCGGTCGTCGCCCATCGAGTTCGCCGCCGGCCTGGAGGACCCGCTCCTGATGACGCACGGCCTGGTCGACGACAACGTCCAGCCCCAGGACATCTTCCGCCTGTCGCAGCGCCTCATCGAGCTCGGCAAGCGCGACTGGGAGCTGGCGATCGCGCCGGTCGAGCCCCACGGCTACCGCGAGCCGACCTCGTGGGCCGACAAGCTCTCCCGCATCCTGGACCTCATCGAGCACACCGTTGGCCCGGAGCGCGGCGGCGACCCGACCGAGGGCTGAGCCCTGCTGGCGGAGCCGAGCCGGAAACGTCTGAACTGTCGGAAACATGACCCCTCCCCCCGGCTGGGGCTGATAGGGGGGCGTCAGTGGCCGTGGATCTTTCAACATGCCGTCTATTCCCGCGCACGCGGGAATGACGGCGGATGGGGTTTGAGAGCGATACCAACCGCTATCACCCCGCTGGGGGGAGGGGACTGAGAAGAGCGAGGTCGCCCGCCCCGTCCTTGCTGGCGCCAGCCCCTCTGGGCCTCTATCGCGCGGCCATCACGGCCAGCGCGGCCACCAACCGGTCGACGTCGGCGGGGGAGTTGTAGAGGGCTGGCGTTACGCGGACGCAGTCGCCGTTGGCGATCCCTCCGCGCTGGACGGTGAACAGGCCGAACTCGTCTTGGAGCGTGTCCGAGATCGCGAGGTTCGCCTCGCGTGAGCCGCGCCCGTGCAGCCGGAAGCTGGTGATGGCGCCCACCAGGTCGGCGTCGTCCGGGGTCAGGATGTCGACGCCTGGGATCTCGCGAGCGGGGGCCACCCACGAGTCGCGCAGGAAGCGGAGCCGCGCCGCCTTCCGCTCGACCCCGATGGCGTCCTGGAAGTCGAGGGCGTCCGGGACCGTGAGGACGGCGGCGAAGTTGGTCGTGCCCGTGTGCAGGCGGCTGTCGATGGTCTCCAGGCTGCCCCGGTCGCCATGCGCCCGGTCGATGCCGTCCAACCCCGGCGCCCGGATGTACATGGCGCCGACGCCCACCGGCGCGCCGACCCACTTGTGGAGGTTGAGGCCCACGTAGTCGGCCCCGAGGTCGCCGAGGGCGAGCGGGACCTGCCCGAACGAGTGCGCTGCGTCCACGACCACGTCGACGCCGCGCGCGCGTGCCAGCGCGGCGATGGCGCGGACGGGGTGGATGAGCCCGGTCTTGTTGTTGCAGTGCGTGAGCAGCAAGAGCCGGGTGCCGGGGTTCGCGTCCAAGGCCTGCTCGTAGGCGGCGAGGATGGCTGAGTGCGACGCCGGCTCCGGAATCGTCAGCGTTGCGACGTGGGCGCCGCGCCGCGCCGCGAGCCCGTCCATCGCCCGCTGCATCGCGGGGTAGTCGAGGTCGGCGTACATCACCGTCTCGCCCGCCACCAGCCGGTTGTACTGGCCGATAAGTGCCTGCAGCGACTCCGTCGCGTTGCGTGAGAACGCGATCTCGCCCGGCGCCACGCCGAGCGCCGCCGCCACCCGGTCTCGGGACGCGCGCTCCAATTCGGGATAGTCTCGCCGGGCAAACAGCGAGCTCTCACGGTTTACGCGGTCGGTATGCCGGTGGTAGGCCGCCAGCACCGGCGCGGCCATCATCCCGAAGTAGCCCGCCTCCAGGTTCGTTGTCCGGTCGGTGACGCGGTACTTCTCGGCGATCTGCCGCCAGTAGTCCTCGTCGCTCGCGGCCTCTCGCGGCGGGCCAGTGGGCGGCGTCGGAGGGCTCGCGAGCCGGTCGGCGGTTTGACCGAGCGCGGTCGTCGGCGAGACGGTGAGGGCGGCAGCGGACGCCAGCCCGGCCCGGCGGAGAAAGTCGCGGCGATGGGTCATGCGCCAGGGTACGGCTCCCGCCACTTCTGAGCGATGCGGGCGCTCCGACAGTGGGAGCCATCCCCATCACCGAGCCCCCTCGCCCGTGGAGGAGAGGAGGCTCGGCCGGTCAGCGAACGGTCTCGTGCGTTACAGCGCCACGCGCAAGCGGGTGTAGACGTAGCGACCGAAGAAGCCGAACGGGGAGAACCCGTTGTACTCGAAGATGCCGTTGAAGCTGTTGGCCTTGAACTGGCGCTCCGGGTACACGTCGAACACGTTCGTCGCGCCGAGCGCCAGCTGGATGCCGTCGCGGACCGACGCGTGCGCCTCGAGGTCCGTGATAAAGCGCGGCTCGAAGGTCTGGTCGCGCGCCGGGTCGGCGTTGAGCGACGTGACCTCGCCGTAGCGGTTCGTCCGGACGAAGGCGCCGAAGGGGCCCTGGTCGTAGTCGAGCTGGAGGAGCAGCTTGCTGTCCGGCTGGGCCACCTCGAAGTCGCCCACGCGGACGCGGCCGACCAGGTCGGGCTGGTTGAGGGCCTGGAGCTGCGCCGGGGCCGGCACCACGCCATCCGCGTTGAGGTTCGTGACGCGCGTGTCGGTCACGTTGAGGCCCAACGAGAGCCGCGCCGTGCCCGGGCCGACGGGCTGGCCGTAGCGGCCGATCACGTCGAGCCCGACGGTCTCCGTGTCGAGCGCGTTCGTAAAGAAGCGGCCACCAGAGGCGTTGATGCCCCGGCCCTGCAGGAAGGCGCGGACGGCCGGGTCGGTAAAGTTCTCCGTGAACGTGATCCGGTCCGTGATCTCGATAAAGTAGACGTCGGCCGTCAGCGAGAGGCGTGCGTTCGTGAATGTCGCGCCCGCCGAGGCGTTCAGCGACTTCTCGGCGTCGAGCTGGGTGGCCCCGAGCGCCACGGCCGTCGGGCTCGTCACCGGGAAGGTGCCGACCTCGAAGGGCACGCCATCAATGAAGTTGGTGGCGATGGACGTGAACCACGCCTGCGCCAGCGACGGCGCGCGGAAGCCGGTCGAGACCGCGCCGCGGACGGCGAAAGCCTCGGTGAGCTCCAGCCGCGTGGCCACCTTGGCCGTCAGTGTGTTGCCGAAGTCGGAGTAGGTCTCCGCGCGAGCCGCCGCGCTCAGCAGCCAGCCCGGCAGCACGTCGGCTTCGACGTTGATGTAGGCGGCGCCGCTGTTGCGGCTCTCGTCCTGGGCGCTCGCGGGCTGGAAGCCCGAGAAGCACTGCGAGCCCGGCGACGTCGAGGCGCCCGCGTTCGGGCCGTCGGCGACGAGCCGGCCGCCGTCGAGGTACGAGTTCGGCTCACCGGCCCGCACTTCGTAGTTCTCGTAGCGGTACTCGAACCCGATCCCGAGCCCGAGCGGCGAGGCCGTGCCCACCTGGAAGGCCCGGAACAGGTCGAAGTTGGTCGTCGCCTGCGTGAACGCGAGTGTGCCCGCGTCGAACGCTGTCTGGCCGTCGTTCATCGACGCGTTGTGCGTGTCGGTCATGTTGAACGTGAAGTCGTTCGTGCCGAAGGCCTCGCTGAGGTCGAACGCCCAGCCGCCGGCCGCGCCGCGCACGCCGCCCGCCAGCGCGTAGTCGTTGACGACGGCGCTGATCTTGGGCAGGAAGCCGTCGGGGTACAGGCCGCGGTTCGTCCGGTTGTCCTGCGAGCGCCGGTAAAAGCAGCCGCTCTCGCCGTCGCGCGTGGTCGCCCCGCCGAAGGCATAGGCCTCGACGCCGTTGTCTGTGACCGGGACCTCGGCGTTGGCGAACAGGCTCAGCTCCGTGAAGTCGCCGTTGCCGTAGCGGTGGTTGAGCCGGTCGAACGTCGCCTCGGTGAACTGGGGGTCGAAGCTCGGGTCGTTCTGGAAGCCGTCGTAGTACTGCTGGCGGGGGTCGAGCCCGGCGCGGTTCGTCTCGTCGCGGCGGCGGACCTGGCCGGTCACGAAGACGGTCCCCTTGCCGACCATGGTGCCGTAGCCGACGTGGGCGTTGAGCGTCTGGCCGTCGGTGTAGGTCTCGTCGGAGGGGCCGCCGGTCAGCTGGTAGCCGGCCTCGCCGGGGTCGTCGAAGCTGTAGTCGCCGGCGCCCTCGCCGGGGAGGAGCCCCTCGTCCGGGTCGTAGCCCCGCTGCGTCGTGCTGAGGTACTGGCCGTAGCTGGCGCCCGCGTCGAAGCCGGGCTCGCTCTTGAGCACGATGTTGATGACACCCGCGATCGCGTCCGACCCGTACTGGGCCGCCGCGCCGTCGCGGAGCACCTCGATGCGCGCGATGGCGCCCGGCGGGATGGCGTTGAGGTCGATGCCCGTCGAGCCGCGGCCCACGGAGCCGTTGACGTGGACGAGCGCGGACGTGTGCCGCCGCTTCCCGTTGATGAGCACGAGGACTTGGTCCGGACCGAGGCCACGGAGGGTCGCCGGGCGGACGTGGTCGGAGCCGTCGGTGATGGACGCCTGTGGGGCGTTAAACGACGGGATGACCGCGGCCAGGATCTGCTGGGTGTCGGTAAAGCCCGTCGCCTCGATCTCGGCCGGCGAGATCACGTCGATCGGCACGGCCGACTCGACGACGGTCCGGGCCTCGCCGCGCCCGCCGAGCACGACGAGTTCGTCGGTGCCCACGAAGTCCTCCGCGAGCATGAAGTCCTGCGTCGTGGTCTGGCCCGCGCGGACGACGACGGAGAGGCGCTGCGGGGCGTAGCCCAGGAAGCTGGCGCGCAGCTCGTACGTGCCCGGCGTCGCTTGGAACCGGTACGTGCCGTCGAGCCCGACGGCGCCGCCGACGGCGAGCCCGGCGAGCGAGACGTTGGCGCCCGTCAGGGGCCCGCCCCCCGTGTCGGTGACCGTCCCGGTGATGGTGCCCGTCTGGGCGGAGGCCGCGCTCGCGAGCGCGAGGGCGAAGAGGAGGGTGGCAAGTCGCATAGTCCCGGGGCGTTGGTGGTGAGGAGCAATGGGCCCTCATCCTGGCCACAGGGCGGAGTCTTGGATGCGGGCCGAGGTCTGTGCCGCCGGACGGCGTAGACCGTTATCCCTGGCAACATAGGTTGCGATGTCCTTGTTGTGAAGATTTGTTGTGCTCCGCTCCGATGGCGCCCGCGTGGTGCGTCGGGTTTGGTCCGCGCGCGGCCGGGGCCAGAAGCGATAGGTTGCGGCCCCCACTGCACCCGTCATGGCCCGCCTCGCCCCGCTCCTCGCCGCCCTCATCCTCACGTCCGCGTGCCGCGCGCAGCGGTCGCCGACCTCGCCGCCGGTCCGCGCCGAGAACGGGATGGTGGTCTCGGCCGAGGTCAACGCCTCGGCCGCCGGTGTCGAGGTGATGCGGGGCGGCGGGAACGCCGTTGACGCGGCCGTGGCGACCGGCTTCGCGCTCGCGGTCACGTTCCCGGTCGCCGGCAACGTCGGCGGGGGCGGCTTCATGGTGATCCGGTTTCCCGATGGCACGGCCACGACGATCGACTACCGCGAGACGGGCCCTGCGGCGGCCACGCGCGACATGTTCGTCGACGAGGCCGGCGCCATCCAGCCCGAGCTGAGCCGCCGGGGCGCGCTCGCGTCGGGCGTTCCGGGCGCCGTCGCCGGCCTGCTCCACGCCCACGAGACGTACGGCCGGGCCCCCCTCGCGGACGTGCTGGCGCCGGCGATCCGCCTCGCCGAAGGCTACCCGCTGAGCCGCGAGGAGGCCGAGCTGATGAATGCGTATGCCGACCGGTTCGCGCCGTATCCGGGCACGGTCCGCCACTTTACCCAGCCCGGCGGCTACGCGGCAGGGGAGACGTTCCGCCAACCCGAGCTGGCCGCCGTCCTGCGCCGGATCCGGGACGAGGGGCGCGACGGGTTCTACACCGGCGAGACGGCCCGGCTGATCGTCGCCGAGCAGGAGCGGGGCGGCGGGCTCATCACGCTCGACGACCTCGCCGGCTACCAGCCCGTCGAGCGCGAGCCGCTCGTGGGGACGTACCGGGGCCACCGCATCCTGTCGATGCCGCCGCCGTCGTCGGGCGGCATCGCGCTCATCCAGATGCTCGACGCCGTCGAGCCCTTCCCCGTCGGCGGGCTCGGGTTCAACTCGTCGGCGACGGTCCACCTGATGGGCGAGGCCATGCGCCGCTCGTTCGCCGACCGCGCCCGCTACCTCGGCGACCCCGACTTCGCAGACATCCCGACCGCCGCGCTCGTCGACCCGGCCTACACCGCCCGCCGCATGGCCGACTTCGACCCGACGCGCGCCGACTCCAGCACAGGCGTCGACGGCGGGTTGGCGGAGTCGATGCAGACGACCCACTACTCGGTCGTCGACGACGAGGGCACGGCGGTCTCGGTCACGACGACGTTGAACGGCGGGTTCGGATCGCTGGTCGTGGTCGAGGGCGCCGGGTTCTTTCTCAACAACGAGATGGACGACTTCACGTCCGCGCCGGGCCAGCCCAACATGTTCGGGCTCGTGCAGGGCGAGGCGAACGCCGTCCGGCCCGGCCGGCGGATGTTGTCGTCGATGACGCCGGCGATCGTGGAGGATCCGGAGGGGCGGCTCCGGCTGGTCATCGGGAGCCCCGGCGGCCCGCGCATCATCACGGCGACGTACCAGGCCATTCTTAACGTGATCGACCACGGGATGGACATCCAAGAGGCCGTCGCCGCGCCGCGCGTCCACCACCAGTGGCTGCCCGACGTGCTGTACTACGAGAACCAGGGGCTGGCGCTCGACGCCGTCGTGGCGCTCATCGAGCGGGGCTGGTCCGTCGACGAGTCGGGAGGCCATTGGAGCCGCGTCGACGCCATCGAGGTGGTCTACGACGAGGCGCGGTCCTCGACCGACCCCTCCGGGCTAGACGCCGTCGAGGCGGGCACGGCCGGCCGCCTGCTCTTGGGCGGCGCCGACCCGCGCGGCGAGGACGCGGCGGTCGGGTACTGAGGCGCGTTCGCGGATCGGAGCACCGTCGCCTATGACGTCCCCTCTCCCCTGTGGGAGAGCAGCGACGTTGAGTGCTAGCTCTCACCGCCCGAGACTTGTCATCCTGAGCTTGCGAAGGATCTCAACGCCGAGACCTCACGCCGTTCCGAGCCGGCCCCAACGACTCGAAGGGTGGCGTTGAGGTCCTTCACATTCATTCAGGATGACAAGGTGGGTGCTCTACGCCAAGCACGGAGCAGTCCTGCTTCGGGAGAGAGGGGGACCACGCGTGGCGTCGGCGACGCCAGGGTGAGGGTGGGCATTCGTGATTCCTCAGCGTGTGGGGGGCGCCAGGGGATCGGGCGGCGCCCGAGGGGCGGCACTCATGCATCGCCCATCGTCTGGGCGGGCGAGCCTCCCCGCTCGCTCTGTGAGGACCCCGTGAGGGAAGGGTTATCGAGCCGTTAAACCGTCAGGGCTCACCTGATCTGCACCGGTTCCCCCGGAGGCGGGGGATAGGTTCACGCCGTCCTCCGCGGTGCCCCTCTGGCGCCGAGTCCTCCGACCCCCCCGACCCTCCATGCGTACCTCTACGCTCCGCCTGCTCAGCCTCGCCCTCGCGGCGCTCGCGCTGTTCGCCGGCACCCCCACCGCCTCCGCCCAGGGCGTCACGACGGCCGCCATCAACGGCACCGTCATCGACGAAGCCGGCATCGGCCTGCCCGCCGCCTCGGTCCTCGCCGTCCACGAGCCCTCGGGCACGCGCTACGGCATCTCGACCCGGTCCGACGGCCAGTTCAACCTGCGCAACCTGCGCGTGGGTGGCCCCTACACGCTCACCGTCTCGTTCGTCGGCTACACGACGGTCCAGATCACGGACATCGTCCTCGAGCTGAGTGAGAACCAGCAGATCGACGTGCAGCTGACCCCCGAGAACGCGACGATCGGCGAGGCCGTCGTCGTCGGGCAGTCGAACGCGATCATCTCGTCGTCCAACATCGGCACGGGCACCAACGTCTCCGAGGAGGAGATCGAGCGGCTCCCGACGATCTCGCGGAGCCTGACGGACTTTACGCGCCTGACGCCCCAGTTCTCGCAGGTCGGCAGCGGCAGCGAGGCCGGCACCTCGGTCGGCGGCACCGCCAGCCGGTACAACAACATCCAGGTGGACGGCGCGGCGCTGAACGACGCCTTCGGCTTGGAGAGCTCCGGCTCGCCGGGCGGCTCGTCCGGCACGCAGCCGATCTCGCTCGACGCCGTCAGCGAGTTCCGCGTGGCGATTGCGCCGTATGACGTGACGCAGGGTGGCTTCACCGGCGGCAACATCAACGTCATCACGCGCTCCGGCACGAACACCTTCACGGGCTCGGTCTACGGCCTCGGTCGCAACCAGGACCTCGTCGGCTCCGACACCGACGGCGAGGCCTTCGGCGACTTTACCGACGTGACGTACGGCGGCCGCCTGGGTGGCCCGATCCTCCAGGACAAGCTGTTCTTCTTCGGCAGCGTCGAGATCGGCGACACGAACGAGCCCATCCTGGGCACGTTCAACGACGTCGCCTCCGCCCAGGAGATCCAGTCGATCCTCTCGTCGCAGTACGGCCGCGAGACGGGCACCATCGGCGCCTTCGACGCGGCCACGACCTCGACCAAGCTCTTCGGCCGGCTCGACTACAACCTGAGCCCGGCCAACAAGCTCACGGCGCGGTTCAACTACGTCCAGGGACGTAAGGACGACGGCATCTCGCGGAGCTCCTCGTTCTACACGCTCGAGGACCGCCTCTACACGCGTCAGAACACGAACACCTCGTCCGTCGTCGAGCTCAAGAGCATCCTCGGCCAGAACATGGCCAACCTGTTCCGCGCCTCGCTCCAGACGAACCGCCAGCCCTCCGTCCTGGAGTTCCCGGCGTTCCCGTCCATCGAGATCCGCGGCCTCGGCACCGATGGCCGCTCGACGGTCGTCGCGGGCCCGGACCAGTTCCGTGGCGCCAACAACATCGACGCCGACGTGCTCGAGATCGCGAACGACTTCAACTACTTCGTGGGCGACCACGTGGTGACGGTCGGCACGCAGAACACGTTCTCGCAGTTCTCGAACCTGTTCATCCGCAACTTCTACGGGTACTACCGCTTCAACAACCTCGAGGACTTCCGCAACGCGCGGCCCTCGCGCTACGAGCGGAACTACTCGGCGATCCCCGGTGAGGACCGCCCCCTCGCGGACTTCGCGTACGCCAACTTCAGCGTGTACGCCCAGGACGAGTGGTCCGGCATCGAGAACCTGAAGCTGACGGCCGGCCTGCGCGTCGACATGGCGAACTACTTCGACTCGCCGTCGCAGGCCTACGCCGCCAGCAACGGCGCCTCGTTCGAGAGCCTGTTCGGCTTCGACAACACGGAGGTGCCGAATGGCAACCCGGTCTTCCAGCCGCGCTTCGGGTTCAACTACTCCCTGCCGGAGTCCCAGACCCAGGTCCGCGGGGGCACGGGCCTCTTCAACGGCTCCAACCCGGCCGTCTGGATCTCGAACTCGTTCTCGAACGACGGCACCCTCCTGGGCGGCGTCGCGGTCTTCAGCGCGAACGACATCGCGGCGGCCGGCGGCTTCCGGACCGACCCGGCCAACCAGTACACCGCCGCCGACTTCGGCTTCGCCGAGGGCTCGGCCGAGATCAACCTGACCGACCCCGGCTTCAAGTCGCCGACCGTCTGGCGCTCGAACCTCGCCGTCGACCAGCAGCTCCCGGGCGGCTTCGTCGCCACGGGCGAGCTCCTCTACACCGACGTCGTCGACGGCGTCCAGTGGAAGAGCCTCAACCGGACCCCGTTCGTGCTCGACCCGTCCACGGTCGACGGCCGCACCGGCGTCCGCCGCGCGGCGATCTCGGGCGACTACCAGGACGTGATCGTGCTGACGAACACGGACAAGGGCTACGCGGTCAACGCGACGGCCCAGCTCCAGAAGCCGATCGGCACGGGCGCCATGCCCGCGCTCGGCACGAGCCTGAGCTACACGTTCGGCAAGGTCAACGACATCAACTCGGTGACCTCCAGCCAGGCCCGCTCCAACGTCCGCGACCTCACGGTCGGGCTCGACGTCAACGACCCGCCGTCGACGACCTCGAACTTCGAGGTGGCCCACCGCGTGCTCGCGACGGCCTCGTACCGGATCGCGTATGCGGACCGCTTCGCGACGACGCTCTCGCTGATCTACGACGGCCAGGCCGGCCGCCCGTACTCGTTCGTCTACTTCCGTGGCGACGACCTCAACGGCGACGGGTTCGACCGGGCCGACCTCGCCTACATCCCGGCCGACCGGAGCGAGGTCGAGATGAGCGACGCGGACTACGCCGCGTTCGACGCCTTCATCGAGGCCAACGAGGACCTCCGCAGCCAGCGGGGCCAGATCTTCGAGCGGAACTCGACGCGCGCGCCGTGGCTCCACTTCTTGGACGCCCGCATCGCGCAGAGCATCGAGACGATCACGGGCCAGGACGTCGAGATCACCCTCGACATCCAGAACGTCTTCGACCTGCTCGGCTCCGACCTCGGCGACGTCGAGACGGTGGGCGACCGGTTCGAGCTCGTCGACTTCCAGGGCTACACGGCCGACGGCCGTCAGATCCTGGAGTTCGAGACGCCCGACACGGTGGCTGAGGTCAGCGACTTTGCGTCGCGCTGGCGGATGCAGCTCGGCCTGCGCTACAACTTCTAGCGTTCGACCGACACGGCAAGGCCCGGCGGCCCCGCTCTCTTCGGAGGGCGGGGCCGCCCTCGTTTTAAGGGGTTGTGGTTGGGCATCCCGATCCGCCCCGCGCGGACGGCGGGCACAGGCCGTCACTTCATCCGGGCTCCCTAGCGTCTGCCGGACCTCTGGATACATTGTTCACGTCCGGCCGCCCGGCGGCACACCACCGACTCCACGTTCCATGACGATCCTGCGGGCCGCACGCGCGGCCGTGCTCCTGGCCACCTGCGCCCTGCTGGCGCCCGCCAGCGCTCAGCCCTTCGAGCGCGTCGCCACCGACGTCGGCGACACGGGCCTGTCCCAGACGAACGTGGGGACGTTGGGCCGCCCCGGCGTCCGCAACGACCCCGCCGGGCTCCCGTCGTTCGAGTACCCGCTGGGCTCGGGCGTCGAGCACCTGTTCGAGGCGGGCCTCTGGGTCGGCGGCCGGCGCGGTGACGGTGTCATCACCGTCCGCACCGGTGCCATCACGAGTGGCGGCGGCTACTCGCCGGGCGCGGCGGGCTTCGAGTTCGCGCCCGAGGCCGTCTTCACGCGGCAATCGTCGCTGGCGACGAGCCCCTTTTTCTCGCCCTTCGCGACGAGCCAGCAGGACTTCCTGACGGTCTACTCCGACACGGCGGCTGTCCTGCCGGGCACGAACACGCCGCAGCCCGACGTGCAGAACAAGCTGGGGCTGACCGTCGAGCAGCGGTCGTACGCCTGGAGCTTCCCGTTCACGGAGTACTTCGTGATCGTCGAGTACAAGATCACCAACACGTCCAGCCAGCCCATCGACGACGTCTGGGTCGGCATCTGGGACGACCTCGTCGTCCGCAACGTGGTGACGACGACCGAGGGCGGCGGCGCGTTCTTCAACAAGGGCGCGCGCGGCGTCTTCGGCTACCCCCGCTACGACGCCGACACCGGCGCCTTGCTGGAGGCGGCGACCGACAGCCAGTTCGTGAGCTACGCCTTCAACGCGGGCGGCGTCGAGGAAAGCCTGAACACGTACGGGTCGGTCGCCTTCCTGGGCGCCGAGTGGGAGGACGCCGGGGGCGCCGGGCGGTCCGCCGAGACCCGCTTTTTCCACCCCTTCGTGGCCGACGAGTACGCCAGCCTGGGGCTGGCGTCGCCGGTCTTCAACCCGCGCTTCTGGCTCTTTAGCGACCCCACGCCCGGCCTGTCGCGCCCGGCCGACGACCTCGAGCGCTACGAGCGCATGCAGCAGCCCTTCCCGTCCCCGGCCGGCTTCGACTCGCAAGCCGAGTACCTCGCCGCGCGCGACGCCTTCTACGGCGATGGCACCGGCGAGGGCCAGATCCAGACCGCCGGGCGCGTTGCCCAGGGCAACTGGATCGGGCTCACCTCTGTCGGCCCGTTCCCGTCGCTGGCGCCGGGCAGGAGCGTGACGGCCACGTTCGCGCTCGTGGCCGCCCTCAAGCCCGACGAGTTCCAGACGGTCCCGGCCGGCCGTCAGGCCGACACGGAGGCCTCGCGCGCGCAGCTCCGCAACAACGTCTTCTGGGCCCAGGAGACGTACGCCGGTGAGGACGCCGACTACGACGGCCGCCTCGATCCCGGCGAGGATCTCAACGGGAATGGCGTGCTCGACCGCTTCCTCATCCCGTCCCCGCCGTCGTCGCCGCTGTTGCGCGTGGCGCTGGAGGAGGGCGCGGCCGTGCTCTACTGGGACTCTGCTGCCGAGGGCTCCATCGACCCCGTCACCGGGCGGCAGGACTTCGAGGGCTACCGCATCTACCGCTCCGACCCCGGCGACGACCGGGCGGGCAACGTGCTCGGTGAGGCCGGGCTGATCGCCCAGTACGACCGCCCGGGCAACGACGTGGGCTTCAACAACGGCTTCGAGGCCATCCGCCTGGACACGCCCGCGACGTTCCCCGGCGACCCCGCCACCTACGAGTACCGCTTCGTCGCCGACGGCCTGCTCGACGGCTTCCAGTACGCCTTCTCCGTGACCGCCTTCGACGGCGGCGACGACGTGTCGGGCCTGCGATCGCTCGAGTCGTCGGTCGTCTCGAACGCCGTCCGCGTCTTCCCCGGCCCCGCGCCCGGTGCCGCCGCGACGGTCGGCGTCTTCCCCAACCCGTACCGCGTCCGCGCGGCGTGGGACGGGCCGCTGGCGACCCAGCGCAAGCTGTACTTCACCGGCCTGCCCGCGCGCTGCCAGATCCGCGTCTACACGCTCGCCGGCGAGATCGTCACCGAACTCGACCACGACGCCGACACCTACACCGGCGACATCCGCTGGTTCAACGACTTCGCCGCCGGAGCGCGCGAGGTGGCCGGCGGCACGCACGCCTGGGACCTGCTCTCGGACAACTCGCTCCGGATCTCGTCCGGCCTCTACCTCTTCTCGGTCCAGGATCTCGACTCCGGAGACATCCAGACCGGCAAGTTCGTCATCCTTCGCTAGGCGCCTCGGCGCTGTCGTCCCCCCGACCCCCACACATCCCAACTCTCCAATGAGACTCTCTACTCTCGCCGTCTTCGCCGCCGCGTTGGCGCTCGCCGCTCCGGCGGTGGCCCAGTGCACCGGCACGGCCGGCACCGACTTCACCGAAGTCACCATCCGCGACATCAACGCGATCCCGGCCGGCAACGTCGACCTCCTCAACGCGGAGGGCGCCTCGCTCACCATCGAGCGGATCCAGGAGCTCGTCTCCCCGGTGCTCGTGGGCGAACGCGTGCAGTTCACGGCCGTCCTGCTCACGGACCCCTTCAAGTCCGGCATCCGGAGCCTCAACGCCCAGGGCATCCCCGGCGGGATCCACACCTACATGCGCGACGTGGCCGCGGCCACCGACGGCGTCGAGGGCATGGGCACCCAGGTCATCGACTTCTCGGGCTCGGGCACGCTCCAGGCCTTCTTCCCCGGCGACGAGCTCATCATCTGCGGCGAGGTCCAAGTGTTCGAGGGCAACGGCGGCTCCGCCTCCCAGGTCGCCGTCGAGTCGGCCACGGCGACGGGCACCGTCTACGGCCCCGAGGACCCGCTCGTGCAGCCGGTCGTCGTGACGACCGACGACCTCCACGACACGTTCGACGTGGCCGGCGAGGTCAAGTCGCAGATCGACTGGGACCAGTACGAGTCGTACAACGGTCAGTACGTCCGCCTGGAGGCCGTTGAGCTGATCCAGAGCATCTCGTCCAACGACCGCGTCGACGTGCTGTACTCGTCGCCGGGTCAGGACTCGCAGATCAACCAGTACGACACGTCGGTCTGCTTCCGCAACGACCGCGACTCGGACTACTTCCCGACCGCCGGCTCCGCGCCGGGCTGCATCGACGAGCCGTTCACGCCCCCGGCCACGGGCATCGTCAACGTGCAGGGCTTCCTGATCTTCCAGGGCGACGACGGCTCGTTCGACTACGCCGTCCCGGACGAGGCGAACTACGTGCTGAGCCCCTTCGAGGAGGCCGACTTCGTGATCGCGGTCGCCCCGCCGATCGTGACCATCAACACGCCCGGCCTCGCCACGCCGGCCGGCGTCGACATCTCGGCGACCGTCCTCCCGGGCACCGACGGCAACACGGTCTCGAGCGTCACCGTGGCGTACACCACGACCAGCGGCGCCTCCGGCACCGTCGACCTGACGAACACGTCCGGGGACCTCTACGAGGGGACCATCACCGGCGTCGCCGCCGGCGACTTCGTGACGTACTCGATCACGGCGGTCGACAACGAGAACAACGCCTCGACGCCCAGCGCGTCGGTCTCGCGCTTGGTGGTCGACGGGCCGATCTCGTCGATCTTCCAGGTCCAGGCCACGCCCGACGGCGGCGTCGGCGGCTCGGGCATCACGACGGAAGACCCGATCCCCTTCGACCTCGGCGCGACGGTCCAGTCCGCGTTCACGAGCACGTCGAGCAGCGGGACCGTCCGCTACTACGCGACGATCCAGGACGACGCCTCGCTGGCGGCCTTCTCGGGCGTCTGGATCTACTTCGACACGACGGACCCCGGCCTCACCGTCGGCGACCAGATCACCATCACCGAGGCGCGCGTGGACGAGAACTTCGGGGTCACGGCCCTGGAGGACCTCACGTTCACGACGACCGGGACCGGCACGCCGTACGCCTACAAGGAGGTCACGACCGACCTCTTCAGCGGGGCCGATGGCGACGCCACGGCCGAGCAGCACGAGGGCATCCTGCTCTCGTTCCCCAACGCGAGCATCGTGGCGACGAACGCCGACGATCCGAGCGGGCCGTTCGGCGAGTTCCTGTTCGCCAGCGGCGACTACGCCACGCCCCTCCGGGCGGACGACTTCAGCGACGGCGTCTCGTACGCCGGTGGGGACCCGGCCGAGGTCTTCACCAAGGGGGACGTCTTCGAGTTCATCCGCGGCCCGCTGTACTACTCGTTCGGCAACTACAAGCTCGCGCTGACCACGCTGGAGGAGTCGATCGGCACGGCCAACGCGGTCGGCACGGAGGGCATCCCCTCGGGCGCCGCCCGCCTCGTGGGCGCGTTCCCGAACCCGGCGACCGGCACCGCCCGCGTCCGCTTCGAGCTGGCGACGGCCGCCGACGTCTCGCTCCGCGTCTTCGACACGACGGGCCGTCAGGTGATGACGCTCGCCGACGGCGCCCGCGCTGCCGGTAGCCACGACGTGAGCGCCGACCTCTCGGGTCTCGCCTCGGGCGTCTACGTGCTCCGCATGGTCGCCGACGGCGACGTGGCCACGGCCCGCCTGGCCGTCGTCCGGTAACTCGGACACCTGCTTGCCGGCCGGCCGGCGTGTAACAGCGCCGGCCGGTCCTTTTCTCGACCCATCCGCCCCGACGACGTGTCCCGACCGACCCCCCACGCTCCGACGGTCGCCAGCAGGTGGCGGCTCGCGCCGCTGGCGCTGGCGCTGCTCGCCGTCGCTGCCTGCGACGCCGGGTTCGACGGCACTGCCGACGGCAACGCCGCCCCCGAGACCGAGCTGTCGGTCCGCTCGACCGACCTGCGCGAGGACCTCGGCACGCGCCGCCTGATCTCGACGGTCGACGTCGCGTGGTCCGGGACGGACCCCGACGGCGTCGTGACGGCGTATGACGTCCGCTCCTTCCAGGTCGACGCCCCGCCGGCCGCCGAGGCCGGCTGGGCCCGGACGACGCGGCGCGACTCGACCATCCGGCTCGAGATCCCGGCCGGCGCCTCGACGGCGGACGTGGTCGTCGAGGTCCGCGCCATCGACGACCAGGGCGCGCTCGACCCGACGCCCGCCCGGACGATCTTCCCGATCGTCAACTCGAACCCGACGCTCCGGCTCGTCGCCGCCGAGGCCCCGCCGGACTCGACGTGGCCCGTCCTCTCGTTCTCGTTCGCGGCCGACGACATCGACGGTGAGGCCAACCTCGCAGGCATCGAGATCGCGCTCAACGACACCACGGCGTTCGTCCGGCTCGACCCGGACGTGACGTTCGTGTCGCTCGTCGCCGCCGACCCGCGCGCGAGCACGACCGACGCTCGCGTGTTCTCCGGGCGCAGCTTCCGCAACACCGGCGAGACGCTGCCCGGCCTGCGGCTCGACGCCGACAACGTGGTCTACCTCCGCGCCGTCGACGCCGCCGAGGCCTTTAGCCGGACCGTGCGCTACCCCGCGCTCAGCGCCGACGGCCAACCGACGGGCGTGCTCTTCGTCCGCCGCGTAACGAGCGACGTGCTGCTCGTCAACGACGTCCGCCAGGGCGCCCCCGGCCCCGTGCTCGGCGTCGCCCGCGACGCGCTCGGCGCGCAGGGGACGGCGTCCTACGACGAGTGGGACCTGTCGGGCACGCCGCTCACGGCCGCCTCGCCGCAGTTCTCGGCCGCCCTCCCGACGACGCCCGACCCAACGCTGCGCCAGATCGTCGCGCTGTGGGACCGGATCTACTGGGTCTCCAGCTCGGTCACGAACACGTCGGTCGGCAACAACCTGCCGCGCGCCGCGAGCGTGATGGACCTGTTCTTCGAGAACGGCGGCCGGATCCTGGTGCAGGTCCCGGTGACGCTCCCACAGGGCACGGACGTAGGCGGGACGGCGAACGCGGCCATCGACATCCTGCCGCTCGGCGACCTGATCACGTTCCCCGACGGCGTCCGCTCGCTGCGCGCGGACGCGGGCACGCTCGTCCGCCCCCAGGAGCCCGTCCCCGGTGTCGGCCAGCCGCTCCCGACCCTCCGCGCCGACCGTCTGATCACGAGCGCGCTGCCGTACGCCGTCGGCCCCGACGACATCCCCCTGTACCGGATGTCGTTCTACGAGAACAACGTGCCGACCGACACCTGGACCGGGCCCGAGGTCGTCGCCTCGATCCGCGCCGACCGCCGCTCGGCGCTCTTCGCGCTCCCGCTCTTCGCCGGGCCCAACCCCCTCTTTGTCGCCGACGCCGGCACCGACGGCGTCGTCGCCGCGCTCGCGATGATGCTCGACGGCCTCGACTTCCCGACTGGCTCCGGCCGCCTCGCCAAGCGCTGATGCCGACCTTTCCTATGACTCTCTCCCGTCTCGGCGCGCTCGCGCTCGTCCTGCTGGCGCTCGCCGCGAGCGGCCCGGCCGCCGCCCAGGGCGCCATCGCCGGCACGGTCGTCGACCCCGACAGCGAGTTCCCGATCATCAACGCCAGCATCTTCGTGCTCGGCACGACGCGCGGCGCGGCCAGCGACCTTGACGGCAACTACCGCATCGAGGGGCTGCGCGCGGGCGACTACACCGTCCGCGTCTCGTACGTCGGCTACGCGACGAAGGAGTTCACCGGCATCAACGTCCAGAACGGGCAGACGACCCGGCTCGACGTCGAGATGGAGGAGGCGCTGCTGGGCTCCGAGAACGAGGTCGTGGTCATCGGCGAGGCGCCGCTGATCGACGTGGAGCGCGCCGAGAGCGCGTATACGATCTCCGAGGAGCAGATCGATGCCCGGCCCGTGCGCGACGTGCAGGACGTGATCTCGAACCAGGCCGGCGTCACCCAGGACCCGACGGGCCTGTACATCCGGGGCGGCCGCGCGACCGAGACCGGCTACGTCGTCGACGGCGTTAGCGCGAAGGACCCGCTCGCGGGGACGGGCTTCGGGCTGGACCTCGGGGCGAACGCGTTGCGCGAGGTCGAGGTCGTCACGACGGGCGCCGACGCGAGCGTGGGCGACGCCACGTCCGGCGTGGTCTCGATCCGCACGCGGGAGGGGACCGACTCGTTCGAGGCCGCCGCCTCGCTCCAGCGCGACGACTTTGGCGGCGACTGGGGCTCGTCGTTCAACGAGGACAACATCGAGGCGTCGATCGCCGGGCCGATCTGGCCGGGCAAGATCCGCTTTTTCGCCTCGGGCCAGGGCACGTTCGGCGACGGCTTCGAGCGGACGCTGACCACGCCCGACTCGTCGTTCTCCTCCGTCCCGAGCCAGGTCAACAGCTCCATCGCCGACGGCGACGTGTGGGCGCCGCGCCGGGGCAACCGGTGGAACGGGCTCGGCAAGCTGGTCATCCTCCCGCGCGGTGGGATGAAGCTCGTCGGCAGCTACCAGCGGTCGCTCGCGGTCAACCAGAACACGCGGATGCTGCGGATCACGGGCAACGACGCCGTCGTCGCGCCGGGCTTCCAGTACAACTTCGCGCTCCAGCCCGACCAGGCCAACACGTACACGCAGGACGCCAATCTCGCGTACCTGCTGTTCACGCACGCCGTCGGCCGCCAGTCGATCTACGAACTGCAGGTCTCGCGCTTGTTTACGCGGCTGCGCGCCGACGCCAACGGCCGCGACTGGCGCCCCGACAACGTCGACTCCGAGCTCGACCCGTTCTCGATCCCCGGCTTCCCCGGCTCCGTCTTCGGCGACCCCACGGACGTCCCCGCCGACACGGCCCTCTTCGTGCTCCCTGGCCCGGGCTTCTTCAACAACGGCGGCGTCGCGACCGACTGGCATGACCACTTCGCCGAGCAGGTCACGGCCCGGGGCGAGTTCACCCACTTCACCGCGTCCGAGGCCTACGAGCTGACGGCCGGCGGCGAGGTGACGCTCAACGACTACCAGTGGATCGACATCTCGCGGCCCTGGGTCGGCGCCCCGATCCAGCTGCCCGACGGCACGTTTACGCAGTCGAACCGGCTCGGCCAGTCGTCGGACATCTGGCGCGTCAAGCCGCGCCGCGCGTCGATGTACTCGACGCACCGCTTCCGCTACAACGGGCTCATCGCGAGCGTCGGCGCCCGCTTCGAGGGCTGGGCCGCCGGCAAGTACGTCGACGACCTGGTGGCCGACTCGGCCTTCACGATCCCGGTCGCGTTGCGCGAGCAGTACCTCGACGAGACGACCTCGCTGTTCGGGCTCCGCTGGAAGGCGCGCTTGCTGCCCAAGCTCAACGTCAGCTTCCCGATCAGGGACAACCAGGTGCTGTTCTTCAGCTACGGCCACTCGATGCGCCTGCCGCACCCGACCTACGTCTACACGAACCTCGACCCGTTCTACCAGGACCGCTCGTTCTTCTCCGACCTGGGCAACCCGACGCTCGACCCCGAGATCGACATCGCCTACGAGCTGGGCGTCCGCAACCAGATCACGGCGAACGACGCGCTCAACGTGACCGCGTTCTGGCGCGACAAGTTCGACTTTATCACCGTCGCCTCGGTCTCGATCGCGGACGCGACGGGCCGCGAGACCTCGCGCGCCTTGCGCGTCAACGGCGACTTTGCGCGCGTCCGCGGCATCGAGCTGAGCTACACCAAGCGCGTCGCGGACTGGTTTATCGGCCAGTTCTCGGGCAGCTACTCGCGCGCGACCGGCCTGTCGTCGACCAACAACGACGCGCTCCAGGATCTCATTCAGGACGGCAACACGGACAACACGTTCGAGACGCCGCTCGCGTGGGACCGCCCGCTCGACCTCAAGATCTCAGGGACGTTCCGCCGCGACGCCGACACGCCCCTCCTCGGGATCCCCGGCCTCAACCGCTACCGCGTCTTCCTGCAGACGACGTTCCGCAGCGGCCAGCGCTACACGCCGGTCGAGTTCATCGGCAACGAGGTCAACCCGTTCACTGGCGAGCGCGACTGGCGCCCGATCTACGAGACCGTCGACGACCCCGCCCTCCGCTTTTCCGAAGTCGGCAAGCCGTGGTGGTACTTCGACCTCCGCGTCGAGCGCAAGCTGGGCCTCGGCGCCAGCGACCTCAACCTGTCGCTCGAGGTCGAAAACCTGTTCAACCAGCAGAACAGCGTCATCATCAACCCGGTGACAGGCGAGGCCTACCCCGAGATCGAGGTGCCCGAGGGCCAAGACCCCCGCGCCTACCTCGAGTCGCTCCGCGGCGACGCCCGCTACGACGTGCCCGGCTTCCTGCGCGACCCCCGCTACGAGGACCCCAACTCGTCGGGCGTCCCGCCCTTCAACCCGGCCCGCTTCCTGGCCCCCCGGCACATCGTGTTCGGGCTGAGCTACAAGTTCTAGTGCGTGGGGCGTGGCGCCTGGGGGAGACCCACGGCCGACGCCCCACGACCCACGACTCCATGACCCGACAGCTCTCCCGCCTCAGCCTGCTGGCGCTGCTCTTGACGAGCGCCGCCGCCAGCGCCCAGCTCCTGCCCGCATACGGCGAGGACCGGGCAGGCACGGCCGGCTTCCAGTTTCTCGAAGTGCCCGTCGACCCGCGCGGCGCGGCGCTCGGCGGGGCGGCCGTGGCAACCACGACCGACGCCTCGGCGCTTTTTTGGAACCCCGCGCTCGCTGCTCGCGGCGCCCGGACGCAGGTGGCTGGCGCCACGCTCGCGTACTTCGCCGACGTCAGCCTCAACTACGCCGCCGTCACTCAGCGCGTCGGCGCGTTTACGGTCGGCGCCCACCTCCAGACGTTGGACTCGGGCGACATGGCGGTCACGACCGAGTTCTCGGGGCCCTCGGGCACCGGCCAGACGTTTCGTTACCTCGGCATGGTCGGCGGCATCACCGTCGGGCAGGCGCTGACGGACCTGTTCTCCTACGGGATCACGGCCAAGGTGGCGCGTGAGGCTGCCGCGGATGTGGCCATGACGGTCCCCCTCGTCGACTTGGGCGTCGCGTACCGCGTCGGTGAGACGGGCGCGCGAATCGGCGTTGCGATCCGCAACTTCGGGCTCAACGGGCAGGCGAACGGCGAGATCGAGCGCCAGACGGTCGAGGGCGAGATCGTCATCGAGGACCAGTTCGAGGACGTCGTCCCGCCGACGACGTTCATGCTGGGCGTCGGCTATGACGTGATGCGGGGCGGCGACCACGCGCTGACGGTCTCAGGCCAGCTCACCAACCCGAACGACAACGCCGAGCGCTTCAACGTGGGCGCCGAGTACGTCTTCGCCGAGCTGCTGTCCCTGCGCGCCGGCTACCGCTTCGGCGCTGAGGAGGCCGTCCTGCCGACGCTCGGCTTCGGCGTCGAGGTCCCCGGTTTGGGGACGCGCCGCATCCGGGCGGACTACGGATTCGAGCAACTCGAACGACTCGGCACGACGCACCGCGTCGGCGTCTCCGTCCGGATTTGAGCCGGGAATCAGGAATGAGGAATCAGGAACCGGCCCGCCTCGCGGCCCCGCTCTCGCACATCGCCCCCATGCTCCGCTCCGCCGTTCTCCGTCCGCTGTCCGTTGTCCTCCTGCTGGCGCTCGTCGCCAGCGGGTGCGACGCCGTGCTGGGCTCGAAGCAGGACGAGACCACCGACGAGATCTTCGAGCAGGGCCAGACCGACCCGACACTCGTGGATGATGTCGGCTACGTCCCGCTGAACCCGTTTTACACCCAAGGCTTCGGGGGCGTCTTCCAGAACCCGGTCGACGTGTACGTGGGCTACGACGAGTTCGTCTACGTCGCCGACGACCGGGGCGTGCACGTGCTCGACCTGGCCGGGCGGCCCCAGTTCTTGCTCGACACCGTCGAGGGCCAGCCGCTCCGCGACATCACGGCGATCGTGCAGGACCGCAAGCTGGACCTCTACGTCGCCGCGCGGCGCGACACGACCGTCACGGGCGCCAACTGCCCGTCGGCCGGTGGCCCCGAGGCCTGCGACCTCGCCGTCGTCTATCGCATCTCGGGCCTGACGACCGGCACGCCGCGCGTCGCCGACATCCTGTGGCACCCCTTCGACGACGGCAGCCGCCAGTTCAACCGCTTCGAGCTGCCCGACGTGTACAGCACCGGCGCCAGCGACGAGGACGCCGAGTTCACGGGCGTCGCCACGCTCGCCGACAACCGCTTGTACGTGACCCGGCGCGGGTCGGTCAACACCACGGCGACGGGGCGGCCGAGCCAGGCGTTCAGCCCCTTCAACGCCTTCCTGCAGTTCACGGCGACGGGCCAGTACATCCAGTACGTCCGCGCCCTGACGCCCGACCGGGCCTCGTTGCTGAGCGCGTACTACCCGTCCGACGTGATGACCTTCGTCGGCCCCCCGCAGCGGGCGTCGATCGCGCTAAACGAGGACTTCATGCTGGCGCTCGGGCCGCCCGCCGGCCTGCCCACGCCGACGTACGGCGTCGTCTCCGTCACGGTCGTCGAAACCAACGACGGGACGGAGTACCGCGTCGACTCCGGCCGCCTGGGCGCCGCGGGCAACCCGGACGCGGGCGACGGTGCGCTCTTCGAGGCGGGCCAGTTCGTCCGCCCCACGAGCTTGGCGTACGCGGCCGACCAGACGGGCTACACGTTCGTGCTCGACGCGGGCAAGGACAGCCTGTTCGTCTTCAACCCGAACGGGATCGAGGGCGTGGCCCCGCCCCCCGGCTCGGGCTCCACGCGCCCCGTCCGCGCCTCGTTCGGCGGGACGGGCGCCGGCCCGCTCCAGTTCGACAACCCGCAGGGCGTCGCCTACTACCAGCGCGTGGTCTACGTCGCCGACACGGGCAACGGTCGGATCGCACGGTACCGCCTGAACACGGACTTCGAGTAGGCCCGCCGCGCTCGCGGGATTGGGGATTAGGGGAATGGCAGGTGGCGGGACGGTGCTGGCGTAGCGCCCGGTCGCCAACCATCCTCGGCTGGCGCAGTGCCGATCGCCCTCCCCCGGCCCCTCCCGTCCGGGAGGGGAGGTCGGGGTTGAGGCGTTGGGCGGTTCCACAAGCAGGGCGAACGCAAGCCTGGCCTACGGCGTCCCCTCTCCCCTCGGGAGAGGGACAGGGTGAGGGTGTCGGGCGGTCGACCGCAGGGTTCCAGGGCGCCGCTTGCGTTGATCCCGGACTCGACTCACCTTGCGCTCTTGCGCTCTTGCGCTCTTGCGCTCTTGCGCTCTTGCGCTCTTGCGCTCTTGCGCTCCTGCGCTCCTGGCGCGCCCGCTCCCGTCCCACCGCCATGCCAGTCCGTCGCACGCTCCTCGCCGCCCTCGCCCTCCTGCTGGCGGTCTACGTCGGGCAGACGCTCGCGGGGTGCGCCGGCGCCGAGCCCACCCCGGGGCCGCAAGCGGAGACCGCCAGCGACCGCGCGCTCGTGCTCGTCTCCATCGACGGGTTCCGCTGGGACTACCTCGACCGCGGCCTGGACACGCCCGCGCTCGACTGGGTGGCCGAGGGCGCGCGCGCCGAGCGGCTCGTGCCCGTCTTCCCGACCAAGACGTTCCCAAACCACTACTCGCTGGTGACCGGGCTCCACCCCCAAGACCACGGGATCGTCGGCAACACGATGCGCGACCCGGAGCGGCTCGTCGACGGCGAGCCCGCGCGGTTCTCGCTCTCCAACCGCCAAGCGGTCGCGGATGGCCGGTGGTGGGCGGGCGAGCCGATCTGGGTGACCGCCGAGCGCCAGGGCGTGACGGCCGCGCCCGTGTTCTGGCCCGGGTCGGAGGCCGAAATCGACGGCGTCCGGCCCAGCCGCTGGCTGCCGTACGACGGCGCGATGCCCTACGCCGCGCGAGCCGACCAGGCGCTCGACTGGCTCGACGAGGGCGCCGGCTTCGTGACCTTCTACGTCGAGGCCGTCGACAACGCGGGCCACCGCTACGGGCCGGACGCGCCGGAGACCGCCGCCGCCATCGAGGAGGCCGACGCGGCGCTGGCGCACCTGCTCGACGGCCTGCGCCAGCGAGGCCGCCTCGACGACACCGACATCGTCGTCGTGAGCGACCACGGCATGGTGCCGGTCTCCCGCGATCGTGTCGTGCTGCTCGACGACGCCGTCGACTACGAGACCGTCGACGTGGACTGGGGCGAGGTCGTCGGCCTGTGGCCCGACGCCGGCGTCGACGTGGAGGCGCTCATCGCGCGCGTCTCCGCGCTCCCGCACCTGACCGCGATGCGCAAGGCGGATGTGCCCGCCCGACTCCACTACTCGGACCACGCCCGCGTCCCGCCCGTCGTCGTCCTCGTCGATCCCGGCTGGACGGCCTCGTCGCAGCGCTACCTCGACCGCAACCCGGACCGCCCGTCGGGCGGGGCGCACGGCTACGACAACGCCGAGCCCGGCTTGCACGGCATCCTGCTCGCGCGCGGCCCGCACCTCCGGACCGGCGCCTTAGGCCCCGTCTCGACCGTCGACGTGTACAACGTGCTGGCGGGCGTGCTGGGTGTGACGCCCGCGTCGAACAGCGGCGACCCGGCCGTCGCGGCCCGGCTGCTCCGCTAGGCGCCCTTGGCCAGCATCTCGCCCGCCACCCGCTCCGCCTCGCGCAGCACACGGAGGACGTTCCCGCCCAGGATCTTGCGGACGTCGGATTCCGAGAACCCGCGCCGCAGGAGCCCGTGCGTGAGCCACGGCAGGCGCGTCACGTCGCCGAGGCCAGCGGGCAGGCGGGGGACGCCGTCGAAGTCGCTGCCCAGCCCGACGTGGTCGGCGCCCGCCACGCGCACGGCGTGCGCGATGTGGTCGAGCGCCGTCTCGACCGTCGCGCCCGGCCCGAGGTAGTCGGCGTACAAGTTGATCATCGCCACGCCCCCGTTGTCCGCGAGTGCCGCCAGCATCGCGTCGCTCGCGTTGCGGACGTGCGGGTGGACGGCGCGCGCCGACGAGTGGCTCAGGATCACGGGCGCTCGCGTGACGGCCAGGGCGTCGAAGAACGTCGAGTCGGAGACGTGGGAGAGGTCGACGAGGACGCCGAGCCGATTCATCTCGGCCACCAGTTCGCGGCCGGTCTCGTTGAGGCCGTCCCACCGGGCGACGTCCGTCGCGGCGTCTGCGAAGGCGTTCGTGTTCGAGTGCGTGAGCGTGACGTAGCGGACGCCGTTCGCCGCCAGTTGGCGCAAAGTCTCGGGTGAGGCCTGGAGCGCGTGGCCGCCTTCGAGCCCGAGCAGGATGGCCGCCTTGCCCTGGCGCCTCGCCGCCACGACGCCGTCGGCGGTACGGACGAGCGCGGCGTCGTCGCGCCCGGCGAGTTGGCGCTGGACCGCGTCGATCATCGAGAGCGCCCGGTCGGTCGCCGCGGGCCCCTCGCCGTAGCTGCGGGCGACGTAGATCGAAAAGAACGCCGCGTCGAGCCCGCCCTCGCGCATCCGGGGCAGGTCGAGGTGGTCGCCGGCGTGCCGGTCCCCGACGGCGTAGCCCCGGTCGAGCATCAGCGTCGGCGTGTCGACGTGGCCGTCGACCACGAGCGCGTCGTAGTGGAGGCGCAGCGCGCGCGCCCACGACGAATCGCCAGCGACGAGGCGGGCGGCCTCAGCGGCGTCGAGGGCGACGGCCCCGCCGTCCGACGCGTCGCCGCAAGCGGCGGCCGCCGCTTGCGGCGACGCGGTCGAGGGCTCAGGCGGTGGGGGAGAGGGCTCGCAGGCGGCGAGCGCCAGCAGGGCGGCGGCGACGAGAACAGCGGGCATGGCCGAGTCTACGGTGGGGCGAATCGCCAGTCCCTTTGTTTGGCGGCCGGGGGCAACGTCTAAACTCCAGTCCCCACCTCGTACGCTCCGTGCCCCTTCGCTTCCCGCTCCGGCTGCTGCTGCTCATCGCGCTGGCGTCGCCACGTGCCACGGCACAGACGGGCTCGTGCGACACCGGAACGGCCGTCGGCGTGCTGGAGACGGCCTCGCTCCGGGCCGAGCTCTACAACATCGGTGGACTGTTCTGGCGGGGGAGTGGCGCGAGCTACGTCGTCCCGAAGGAGGCGGGGATCAGCCCGGTGTTCACGGCCTCGCTCTGGGTGTCCGGGCGCGTCGACGGCGAGCTTCGGATGGCGGCGGGACAGTATGGGCCGTGGGAGTTCTGGCCCGGCCCCCTCGCCGACGCCGACGCCCCGCCCGCCGATTGCTCGGCACACGACCGGATCTGGACGGTCTCGCGCGCTGATGTCGCCGCGTACCTCCAGACCGGCGAGGCGACGCCGGACCTCGCCGAGTGGCCGCACGATCTCGGGGCGCCGGTGCTCGACGGCGACGGCATCTCCGGCAACTACGACCTCGCCGCAGGCGACCAGCCCGATCTCCTCGGGGACATGGCCGTGTGGTGGGTGATGAACGACGCGGGCAACGAGCACCTCACGTCCGGGTTCGGCCCGCTCGGCATCGAGGTCCGGGCTCAGGCCTTTGCGTTCGACCGAACCGCCCCCAGCGACCTCACCACGGACACCTTCTACCGCTACGAGATTGTCAATCGCCGAGATCGGCCGATCGACAGCCTGCGTGTCTCGCTCTGGGCCGATGCTGAACTCGGCAACTTCAACGACGATCTCGTCGGTGTCGACACGCTGCGGCACTTTACCTACGTCTACAACGGGGACGATGACGACGATGGTGGCGGGGGCTATGGCGAGACCCCACCGGCCTGGGGCATCCAGGTGCTGTCCGGGTTCGTCGGGCTGGCCAACGGACGCGACGACGACTTCGACGGGACGGTCGACGAGGCCGACGAAGAGATGCGGATGACCTCGGCGCCGATGCCCTGGAAGGGACTGGGGGCGGGATACGGGGAGGGGTTCTACGCGCTCCAGCGGGGCCTCCTCCAAAACGGACAGCCGATGCTCGACTACGGCTCCGGTCGTTCGCCCGATCCCAGCGCGCTCGGCGAGCCGACGGTCTTCGCGTTCCCAGCCTTCCCGGGCGAGTACTGGTCCGAGGAGAACATCGACGGCAACGGGACGGCCAACGCGGCTCGCGACTCACGGATCATGCTGACGATCGGGCCAGGGCGCCTGGAGCCTGGCGAGTCCGTGACGGTCGACTTCGCAATGCCCTTTGCCCAGGGCACCGACCGCCTCGACTCCGTGCGCAAGCTGATCGACCGTGCCGCGCTCCTGCTCAACGCGTTCGGTGATGGCGAGTTCGATTCCCGGCTCGTGACTCCCGAAGAGGCCGGCATTCCGCCACAGCCCCTACCCGCAGGCTTCTTACCCACCCTCTCGCCGGTCCGCCCGAATCCGGCCGCGAGCGGGCAGGTTGCGCTCCTGACGCTCCCCGAGCCGATGTACATCGACGCCGTGGTGCTGGACGCGCTCGGCCGTCGCCTGGCGGTGGTCGCCCGCGGGACGCAGGGCGCGGGCGTGACGGTGCTCGCCGTGCCCGACGGCCTCCCGCCGGGGCTGTACCTCTTGCGCGTGTCGGCCGCGCAGGGCCGCCCGGTCGCACTCCGGTTCACCGTCGCCGCCCGCTAGTCCGGCCTCGGCGCCGAGGCGGGAGGGGAGAGGCGTCCACGCCCGGGCGAATCGGCGTCTCCCCGGAGACCGGGCCGTGTCGGTCGCTAGACTCCTCCCGCAAGCTCCCTCGACCGATGCGTCTCTCCCTCCTCCTTGTCCTGCTCGCCCTCGGGGGAGCCGCTGCCGCGCAGCCGGTGCCGGTCGGCTCGTGCGAGAAGGGGAGGGCCCGGGCCACGCTCGAGACGGACACCGTGCGGCTGGGGCTGTGGAACCAGGGGCGGCTGTTCTACGGGCTCGGGGAGAGCGTGACCGAGTGGGGCCAATACCTGGTCCCAAAGTCGTCGGGCACGTACCCGGCCGAGATCGTCAACCTGTGGGTCAGCGCCGTCGTCGGGGACTCGCTCCGGACGACAATCGCCGACACGTATGAGAGTGACTTTTGGCCGGGGCCCCTCGCCGACGCCGACGCCCCCCCGGCCGCCTGCGCCGAGCACGACCGGATGTGGACGGTCTCCCGTGCCGACCTCGACCGCTACGTCGCGACGGGCCAGGCGACCACCGACCTCGCCGAGTGGCCGCACGATCTCGGCGCCCCGGTCCTCGACGGCGACGGCATCCCGGACAACTACGATCTCGCCGCCGGCGACCAGCCCGACCTGCTGGGCGACGCCGCTGTGTGGTGGGTGATGAACGACGCGGGCAACCAGCACGGCTACCGGAACCAACCGGGGACCGCCCCGATCGGCGTCGAAGTCCGGGTCCACGCCTTCGCCTTCGAGCAGAGCCCGTTCCCGACCGTGCCCGACACGCCGCTCCAGGAGGCGACGTTCTACCGCTACGAGTTCGTCAACCGCCGCGACGTCCCGCTCGACAGCGTCTACGTCAGCCTCGCCGCCTTAGGCCGGACGGGGGCGCTCGGCAACGACTTCCAGGGGACGGACACACTGAGCCACGTCGCCTACATCTACAACGCGACCGAGCACGAGGACGCCTACAGCGACCGGCCTGCGGCGTGGGGGATGCAGGTGCTGCGCGGGCCGGTCGGGCTTGCCAACCGCCGCGACGACGACCGCGACGGCGAGACCGACGAGCCCGGCGAGCGGCTTCGGCTGACGTCGAGCCCGCCCGCCTTCTTCCTCGACGGCCCACGATACCCGCGCTCGCCGCGGGAGTGGGTGAACGTGCAGCAGGGGCTCTTTCCTCGGGGGGGGGCCATCTACGCGTCAGGCATCGGCGAATACTGTTGGCCAGGCTGCCCCGATTGCTCGTCAGGCTGCAGTGGCTGGGAGCCCACCCGGTACGCGTTCCCCGCCGATCCCACCGTGGGCGAGTTCTGGTCCGAGACCAACCGGACGGGGGAGCCGACGACGGGGGGCGGCTACTACCGCGAGGTTCTCGCGTCGGTCGGCCCGTTCCGGATCGAGCCGGGCGCGACGGCAGAGATCCTCTACGCCATGCCGTTCGCGCGGACCGACGACCACCTCCGGTCCGTGACCGCGCTCCGCGGGGTCGCGCGGGGGCTGCTGGCGGCGTTCGGCGACGGCGTCCCGTCCCGCCGCGTCGACGGCCCGCCGGCTCCGCCCCTGCCGGTCGCCCAGGGCGTCCGCCCGGTCCGCCCGAACCCCGGAGTCGGGGGCCAGTCCGCTGTCCTCGACCTCCCCGAGGCGACGCACGTCGACGCGGACGTGCTCGACCTGCTCGGCCGCGTCGTCGCCGTCGTCGCTGGGGGCACACTCCAGGCAGGCGAGACGGACCTCGCCGTCCCCGACGGGCTCCCGCCAGGGCTGTACCTGCTCCGCGTGTCGGCCGCGCAGGGCCGCCCGGTCGCGCTCCGGTTCACCGTTGTCGCGCGGTAGCTCGGCCTCGGGGGCGTCCGCAGCCCTGCCGAGGCGGGGCTACTCGATGGTCCAGGTGTCGCCGGACGCCAGCAGCTCCGCCAGCCGGCCCGGGCCCTTCCGCTTGCGGACCTCCTCGACCTGGGCGTTGAGCATCGCGTCGTACGTCGGCCGGGTCTCCTGGTAGAGCACGCCGAAGGGGCGCGGGAGGTCGGCGCTCCAAAACGTCTGGTCGCCGACGAGGAGCGCGAGCCCCTTGTCGGTCGAGTCGTAGACGACGCAGTCGTCGGCGGTGCGGTCGCCGTTGAGGTCGACGGCGCGCAGGGTCAGGCCGTCGAGGACGAGCCCCTTCGTGTCGTTCGCGAACGTCATCGGCTGGCCGTCTTCCACCATCACCGTCCGCAGCGCCTTCGTGTCGCGCTCGGTGAACTCGAAAAAGGCGCCGTCGTTGAAGATGTTGCAGTTCTGATAGATCTCGATAAACGAGGTGCCCCGGTGGGCGTGGCCCGCCTTCAGGACGGTCTGCATGTGCTTCGGGTCGCGGTCGAGTGTCCGCGCGACGAACGAGCCGTCGGAGCCGAGCGCGAGGGCGGCCGGGTTGAAGGGGTGGTCGAGGGAGCCGTACGGCGACGACTTGGTGATCTTGCCGACCTCAGACGTGGGGCTGTACTGGCCCTTTGTCAGCCCGTAGATCTGGTTGTTGAACAGCAGCACCTGGAGGTCGACGTTGCGGCGCAGCATGTGCGTCGTGTGCCCGGCGCCGATGCTCAGCGCGTCGCCGTCGCCGGTGACCACCCACACGTCGAGCTCGGGGCGCGTCGCTTTGAGGCCCGTCGCCACGGCGGGCGCGCGGCCGTGGATGCTGTGGAAGCCGTACGTGTTCATGTAGTACGGGAAGCGCGACGAGCACCCGATCCCGGAGATGAACACGACGTTCTCGCGGTTCTCTGCCAGCTCGGGGAGCGCGCGCTGGACGGCCGCCAGCACCGCGTAGTCGCCGCAGCCAGGGCACCACCGCACGTCGGAGCCGGAGACGAAGTCCTTGCGCGTGAGCACGGGCAGGCCGAGCGCCGAGCCGTCGCCTTCCGGGTCGACGATCCGCGCGGCCGGGGGCACGGCGGGGCGCTTGGCGCCGGGCGGCCGGGCGGGCTTGCGGACCGGCGGGCGCTTGGGGCTGGCGGCAGGCGGACCCGCAGGCTTCGCGCCAGCAGGCTTCGGCGGACGGCCGGTGTCGGGCGCGCTTTCGGGGATCGGTGGCCGGGCCGGCTCGCCGTCGGTGGCGGGCTGCGCGGGGGCGTCGACCGGCTTGCGGGTGCCGGCGGGCTCGGGCGTGTCGGGGCGGGCGCCCTCGGCGCCACGAGGCTGGGGCGGCGTGCCACCGGGCCGCGCCGCGGAGTCGTCGGAGAGGGGAGTGTCGGACATCGGGGCGGGGTCAGGCGGTGGTCGCGGCAGCGCTACGGATAGCGGCCTCGACTTCGCGGGCGGTAAACGGGATGCCCTGGACCTTGCTCAGGCCCTCGGCCGGGACTAGGAAGCGGTCGCGCAGGACGCGGACGAGCTGCCCGCCGTTGAGCTCGGGCACGAGCACGTGCCTGAACCGGCCGAGCACGTCGCCCAGGCTGGGCGGCAGCGGGTTCAGCCAGCGGAGGTGGACGTGGCCGACCGCCAGCCCACTTTCGCGAGCGCTGGCGACGGCCTTCTTCAGCGCGCCGTACGTCGAGCCCCAGCCGACGACGAGCACGTCGCCCTCGGCGTCGCCCTCGACCTCGAGGTCGGGGAAGGCGTCGGAGATGCGGGCCACCTTCTCGGCACGCGTCTCCGTCATCCGCTGGTGGTTTTCGGGGTCGTAGCTGACGCCGCCCGTCCGGGCGTCCTTCTCGAGCCCGCCGATGCGGTGCTCCAGCCCGGCCGTTCCCGGCGTTGCCCACCCGCGAGCCAGCGTTTTTGCGTCGCGGACGTAGGGCAGGAACGCGCCGTCGGCGAGCGCGGCGGTCTCGGGCGTCGCGAAGGACACCTTGATCTCGGGGAGCGCGTCGGCGTCGGGCAAAAGCCAGGGCTCCGACCCGTTGCCGAGGTAGCCGTCGGAGAGCAGCACGACGGGCGTCATGTACTCGAGCGCGATCCGGGCGGCGTGGAAGGCGGCCAGAAAGCACTCGCCGGGCGTCTTCGGCGCCAGCACCGGCGTCGGCGCGTCGCCGTTGCGGCCGTAGAGTGCCATCAGCAGGTCCGACTGCTCGGTCTTGGTCGGCATCCCCGTGCTCGGGCCGGCGCGCTGCACGTCGACGACCACGAGCGGCAGCTCGACCATCGTCGCGAGCCCGATGAACTCGCCCTTGAGCGCCATCCCCGGGCCGGACGTGGCCGTCACGCCGAGGGCGCCGCCAAAGCTGGCGCCGATCGCGCTGCCGACCGCCGCGATCTCGTCCTCGGCCTGGAAGGTCTTGACGCCGTACGCCTTGTACTTCGCCAGCGCGTGGAGCAGGTCCGAGGCGGGCGTGATGGGGTAGGTGCCGTAGAACAGGTCGAGCCCGCTCTTCTGACACGCGGCGACCAAGCCCAGCGCGAGCGCCTCGTTGCCCGTGATGGCGCGGTACGTGCCCGGCGGCAAGTCGGCCGGGGCGACCTCGTAGCGGGCGACGAAGCTTTCCGAGATGTCCCCGTAGTGGTAGCCCTTGTCGAGCGCGCGGCGGTTGGCGTCGCGGATCTCGGGGACGGCCGCGAACTTCTGCGCGATCCACTGGCGGGCCGGCTCGATGGGGCGCGTGTACATCCACAACGCCAGCCCGAGCGCGAACATGTTCTTGGCCCGGTCGATCTCCTGCTTGCTGAGGCCGCTGTCCTCGAGCGCTTGGTGGGTCAGCCGCGTCAGCTCCACGTCGTGGCGCTCGTAGCCGTCCAGCGTGCCGTCGTCGAGCGGGTTCTCGTCGTAGCCCGCCAGCGACAAGTCGCGCGCGCCGAACGCGTTCGTGTTGACGAGCACGGCGCCGCCGGCCCGGACGCGCGGGAGGTGGACCTTGAGCGCGGCCGGGTTCATCGCGACGAGCAGGTCGACCTCGTCGCCGGGCGTCAACACGGCCTGGCTGCCAAAGTGGAGCTGGAAGCCGGACACGCCGTACAACGTGCCCGCCGGCGCCCGGATCTCGGCCGGGAAGTCGGGCAGCGTCGCGAGGTCGTTGCGGGCGTGCGCGGTCGCCAGCGTGAACTGGCTGCCGGTCAGCTGCATCCCGTCGCCGGAGTCCCCGGCGAACAGCACGACGACGTCGTCGAGGGCGTGGGTGGGGATCGGGGAGTCGGTCATGGCGGCGGGTACGCGCGGCGGGTGCCCGTGATTCGGGGACGGGCGGTACGTGTCAGCGCCGTCTCGGCGCCCACCACGGGCCCTTTTCACCAGGCCTGCGCAGCGGGCGAAGGCAGGGCCGGGTGGGCGTGCACCCGAAGGAAGGGCGCCGCGAGCCGACCGCCAGCACCGACCGCCGGTATTCACGGAACAGCGGAGGCGTCGCGTCCGGTTAGACCCCTCCCGCTCCGGCGCTCGCCGCCGCCCCATGTCCGACCTCGTCCGCGACCTGTTCACCCGCCCGAAGCCCGTGGTCGCCGTGATCCACGCCGGCCCGTCGCCGGGCGTGCCCGGCTTTCGGAGCGTCCGCTCGGCCGTCGACCGGGCCGTCGCCGAGGCGCGGCTGCTCGTCGAGCTGGGCGTGGACGGGCTGTTGGTCGAGAACGCCCACGACGCGCCCGCGCTCGGCGACGAGGAGACGGGCCCGGAGGTGGTGGCCTACATGACCCACATCGCCGTCGCCGTCCGTCGCAACGCGAACCGGCTGCCCGTCGGCGTGCGCGTCCTACGCGCCGACCGCGCCGCGCTAGCGGTCGCCCTGGGCGCCGGCTGCCACTTTGTCCGCGTCGATGGCTGGGCCGAGGACCCCATGCAGGCCGCCCGCTTCCATCGCTACCGCGAGTCGCTCGCCGCGTCGCCGATTCCGGTCCTTGCCGACATCCGGCCCTCCAGCCCCGACGACGTGCCGTCCCTGGTGGCCGCGACGGAGGCGGCGCGCCCCGACGGGCTCATCATCCTGGGCCCCGCCGTCGGTGAGCCGTCGACGCCGGAGGCCGTCGAGGCGGCCTGCCAGACGGCCACGCTGCCCCTGTTCTGTGGCGGAGGCCTCGACGGCACCAACCTGCTCGACTACGTCGACGCCGCCGACGGCTTCTTGGTCGGCTCCGGCCTCAAGGAGGAGCGCCGGTGGCAGGCCCCGGTCTGCGAGCCGTTCGTCCGCCAACTCGTCGGGGCGGTCGAGTACGCCCGGGGGCAGGAGGTGCGGCAGTAGAGCGCGCGCGCAGGCGGAGGCCTGAAGGGGTCCGCGCGGCCTGCTGGCGGAGGCCCGCGCGGTCCTGCCTACCCGGCCTGCACGTGGATGAGCGTCCCGTCAGCGGCCGTCAGCTGGATCTCCGCGCCGTCGTCGCTGAGCCGGTAGCTCGCGATGGCGTCCGGGAACACCTCGGGCGGGGTGCCCATGTGGAAAAAGGCGTCGGCGACGACGCCCCAGTCCTCGGGCGTGAGCGCCACCGTCGCCTCGCCGTCGGCGGCGACGTAGGGGTAGTACGCGAGCACCTTGTTGAGGTGGTTGATCGCCTGCTTGACGTGGAGGCCGGGGTCCATGGCGGGGGAGGGGAAGAGGGCGGAGGCACGGGGCCGTTCCGGGAAAGATCCGACCGCGCCCGTCCCGAGTGGTGGATACCCTGCGGGGAACGCTCCGGCCGCTGGCGCTCGCCCCCGCCGCTCGGCATCTTGTGACCGACGACCGACGACCGACGACCGACGACCGACGACCGACTATGACCCCGATGCCCACCGAGACCGCCGTCCCCACGACCACGTCTGCCGAACAGGCCTACCTCGGCGTTGTCGAGCGCGTGCTGGCGACCGGCGTCCGCAAGACGAACCGGACGGGCACCGACACCATCGCCAGCTTTGCCGAGCACTACAGCGTGGACCTCGCCGATGGCTACCCGCTGCTGACGACCAAGAAGGTCTACTTCGGGTCCATGCTCCGCGAGGTGCTCTGGTACTTGTCCGGCGCCGACCACATCCGCGAGCTCCAGCGCCACACCAAGATCTGGGACGCCTGGGCCGACGACGAGGGCCGTCTCCAGACCGCGTACGGCCGGTTCTGGCGTCGCTTCCCCGTGCCTGCCTCGGGCGTCGCGCTCGGCGACGAGGTCTGGGTCGACGCCGACCACCCGCGCGTCCGCCGCGAGGCCGACGGGTCGCTGTCGTTCGACCAACTGGGCCACGTGCTTGACCTGTTGCGCACCAACCCCATGAGCCGGCGGATGGTCGTCAGCGCGTGGCACCCGGCGAACGCGGCCGTCAGCCGGTTGCCGCCGTGCCACTACACGTTCTGCTTTCAGGTGACGCCCGCCGACGACGGCCCCGACCGCCTCAACTGCCACCTTACGCAGCGCTCGGCCGACCTCGCGCTCGGCGTCCCGTTCAACCTCGCCTGCTACGCGCTCTTGACGCGCCTGCTCGCGGACGCCGCCGGCCTGCGCGTCGGCCGCTTTGCCCACACCCTCGTCGACGCCCACATCTACGTCGACCACGTGGACGGCTTGCGCGAGCAGCTGGCGCGCACGCCGACGCCGGCGCCCCGGCTCCACATCGCGCCCGGCCCCGACGGGGCGCCCCGTGGCCTGGACGACATCGCTTTCGAGGACGTGACGCTGGAGGGCTACGACCCCCAGCCCGCCATCCGCTTCCCTGTCGCCGTGTAGCGCTCCGGGGACTAGGGATTGGCTCGCTTCGCTCGCGGGATTGGGGAGTGCTGGCGAGACGCCACAGCGCCCACCCAGTTGACGAACCGTTTGCATTTTCCGTCCCCCGTCCCCCGTCCCCCGTCCCCCGTCCCCCGTCCCCCGTCCCCCGTCCCCATGCCTGAGATCGTCGTCATCGCCGCCGTCGCCGAGGCGCCCGGAACGCCGGGCGACCGGCTCATCGGCGACGGGATGGACCTGCCGTGGCACCTCCCGGCCGACCTCCAGCGCTTTAAGGCGCTTACGACCGGGTGGCCGCTCGTGATGGGCCGGAAGACGTTCGAGAGCCTGCTCCACCAGTTTGGCCGCCCGCTCCCGAACCGCGAGAACGTCGTGCTGACGCGCTCCGCGAGCCGCGTCGACCACCCCGGCATCCACGTCTACTCCGGGCTCGACCCCGTGCTGGCGGCGTTCGCCGACCGCGAGCGAGTCTTTGTCGGCGGCGGCGCCAGCCTCTACCAAGCCGCGCTCGACGGCCCAGAGCCGCTGGCGGACCGGCTCGAACTGACCTTCGTCGAGGGCACGTTCTCGGGCGACACCTACTTCCCCGAGTACCGCCACCTCGTCGGCGATGACGGCCCGTACCGGCTCGCCGCCAGCGAGCCTCACCCCGCCGACGGCGGCCGCCCCGCGTTCCGGTTCGACACGTTCGTCCGGCGGTAGTCACAAAAAACGCCGGCCCTCCGAAGAGAGCCGGCGTGGTCGGGATGGCGGGATTCGAACCCACGACCTCCTCGTCCCGAACGAGGCGCGCTACCGGGCTGCGCTACATCCCGAACTCCAGCGCATCCGCTGGCGGGACCCGAAGCTACGACGGTGCGGACGGCCCGCCTAGCCGGGAGGCAGTGAAGCGCCGACGAACCCGGAGCCACGCATACTGGGTGTGCGGAGCGCTGGGCCCAGATATCGGGCTGTCCCACTAAGCCCCGGGGGCAGATCCTCGATACTCTGACCCTCTCCCGCTCGCTTCAGCTGCCACTCATGGCTCCGACAGACTCCCTCCGCCTCTTTGTCGAAAGTTCGCCGACCCCCAAGGCGCTGTTCGACCGGGAGATGCGGTTCCTCGCGCACAGCCCCACGTGGGGGGGGGGCGTCGGGGTGGAGCCGGGCACGCCGCTCCTCGGGCAGACCATCTACGAGGTCCACCCCCATGTGATGGAGGAGTGGAGCCCGATCTACGAGGCGTGCCTGCGCGGGGAGAGCGAGCGCATGGACGCCGCGCCGGTTGACGGGCCGACCGGGACCAAGTGGGTGCGCTATGCGATCCAGCCGTGGTACTCGGCGCCCGACGAGGTCGCCGGGCTGATCATCGAAGTGGAGGACCTGACCGACGAGGTCAAGGCCGTCAAAAAGCTGGGACAGGATTCCGTGCTGCTCGACGCCGCGCTCGCGAGTGCGCCGGTCCTGGTGTTCGCCTTCGACGCCGACGGCCGCATCACACTTCGGCGCGGCCGCGTGCTGGAGGCCGTCGGCAGCGACCCCTCCGACTTTATCGGCGACCGCGTCGTCGACCGGTTCCAGGGCGACGAGACGATCGCCGACGGGGTGGCGCGCGTGCTGGCGGGCGAGACCGTCCACTGGACGATCTCCGTCGCCGGGCGCGTGCTGGAGACCACTGTCGCCCCGCTGCTCGGCCCAGGCGATCAGGTCGAGGGTGGAATCGGCGTCTCGGTCGACGCCACCGAGCGGGTGGCCGCCGACACCGACCGCCAGCAGCGCGAGGCGCTCTTCGACGCCGTCGGCGAGGCCGCCGCCGTTGTGTGGGCCTTCGACGCCGAGGGCCGCGTCACGCTGATGCGCGGCCGGCCTCTGGAACGGATCGGGATCGAGCCAGACCTCGTCATCGGGGAACGCGTGGGGGCCCTCTACGCCGACTACTCCGAGATCCTCGACGGGGTAGCCCAGGTGCTCGCGGGCGAGCCGGCCGAGTGGGCCGTCGCGTTCGCCGACCGGCAGTTCGAGACGACGGCCCGGCCCATCTGGGACAATGAGGGCACGGTCACGGGCGGCGTCGCCATCAGCCTCGACGTCACCGACCGCAACGCCGCCGACGCCGCCGCCGTCGAGCGCCAGCGACTCCTGGACACCGCACTCACTGGCGCGCCGATGGTCCTGTACGCCTGCGACGCCGCGGGCACCATCACCACCAGTCGCGGGCGAGCCCTCCGGGCGCTGGGGCTGGAGGACGACCAGACCGTCGGGGCCTCCATCTGGGACTTTATCCCGGCCGAGGAGCGTCCAGGGCACCCTTTCGAGGCGGTGCTCGCCGGAACGCCTCAGTCGTGGACTACCCGCTACGCCGACCACGTGATGGAGACGACGGCGGTCCCCATTGAGGGCGGCGGCGCCGTCGCCGTATCGAACCTGGTGACCGAGCGCGTGCGCGCCGAGGAGCGCGCCGCCACCCAGGCCGCCCACCTCCGCCGCCTGCTCGCGACGACTTCCGTCGAGGGCCCCCTGGACGAGCGGGCAGGGGCCGTGCTTCGCGAGATGACCGACATGCTGGGCCTGGAGTTCGGGCTGCTGGCGACGGTGTCCGGCGGCGTCTACACGGCCCTCGCGAGCCACGCCGTAGAGGGCGAGCCGTTGGCGGTCGGGACGGAACTGCCCATCGGGCGGACGTACTGCCTGCTGCCCGTCGCCTCGGGCGAACTCGTCGCCATCTCCGACCTCGCCGAGACCCACCTGGACCCGACCGACCGGCTCCCGGAGGGGCTCGCGTCCTATGTGGGCGCGCCGGTGGTGATCGACGGGGCGGTCGCAGGGGCGCTCAGCTTCTGGGCCACGTCGGCCACGGACGCCTTCTCGGAGGCCAACCAGGACTTGGTCCGGATGGCCGCGCTGTGGGCCGGGGCCCTGCTCGAACGGGACCTCCGCCAGCAGGAGGCCGAGGCCGACATCGCGCGCATCGAAGCGCTCGCCGACGCCTTCGCGCTTCGCTCTGCCGATGACGCAGGCAAAGTCGGGGAGGTCATCGAGACCCTCCGCGCTCAGCTCGGCCTCAAGACCGGCATCTTCAGTCGGATCGATGCCGACGAGGACCGCCTCCAAGTCGTCGCGTGCGCGGCGCCCGAGGGGTCCGAACTGGCACCCGGCGACGTGTTCGCCCTCAGCGACACGTACGCGGACATCGTGTACTCGGCCGACGACGAGGTCGTGGCCATCGACGAGATGTCGTCCTCGGTCCATAGTCGTCACCCGAGCTTCCAGAAATTCGGCCTCGAGTCGCACATCGGGGCGACGGTCGTCGTCGACGGCGAACGGTACGGGACCATCAACTTTTCGGCCACGGAGGCCCGCCCGCGCGGGTTCTCCGCCGCCGACCGCCAACTCGTCCGGCTGGCGGCGCGCTGGGTGGGCGGCGTCGTCGAGCGGGACCTCCGTCAGCACCGCCTCGACGGGGCGGAGCGTCGGTACCAGGCCATCTTCCACTCGCAGTACCAGTTCCAAGGGTTGATGACGCCGGACGGGACGCTCGTCGAGGTCAACGACGCGGCGATCGAGTTCGCAGGGGTCGATCGCGAAGCGGTCGTGGGGCGCAAGTTCTGGGAGGGCCGCTGGTGGCAGACCACCGAACCGGCCCGCCAGCGGCTCCGGGACGCTATCGCCGAGGCCGCCGGGGGTGCGTTCGTTCGCTACACCGCCGAGGTGCGCGGGGCCGACGGCACGGTCGTCCCGATTGACTTCTCGCTCAAGCCGGTCCGTGACGAGGCCGGCGACGTGGTGCTGCTGATCCCCGAGGGGCGCATCATCACCGAGATGGTGGAGGCGGAGAAGCGGCTGCGCGAGTCGGTGGTCGCCTTGGCCGAGGCGCGGGATCAGGCCGAGGTCGCGAACCGCGCCAAGAGCGCCTTCCTGGCCTCGATGAGCCACGAGATCCGGACGCCCATGAACGCCGTGATCGGGTTCGGCGAGTTGCTGGGAACGACCCCGCTCGACGGCTTGCAACGCGAGTATGTCCGCACGATGCAGCGCGCGGGCGAGCGGCTGCTGTCGCTCATCGACGACATCCTGGACTTCTCGAAGATCGAGGCCGGCCGCATCGAACTGGACGAGGCACCGGTCTCGCTCGGAGCCCTCGTGGCTCGCGTGCTCGACGAGGCCTCGCCGGCCGCCGGCGCCAAGGGGCTCGAACTGGGCTACACCATCGACCCGGCCCTGCCCACCCGCGTGCTGGCGGACGAGAAGCGGCTCCACCAGGTGGCGGCGAACTTGGTGTCGAACGCCGTCAAGTTCACCGCTTCGGGTTCGGTCGACGTCGCCGTCCACCTGTCGGAGGCCGTCGAGGGCCAAACGGCGCCCGACGACGCGGTGTGGGTCGCGCTCGACGTGCGGGACACCGGCATCGGCATCGCGCCCGACCGGCTGGCGGCCATCTTCGACCCGTTCGTCCAGGCCGACGCCTCGATGACGCGCGCGTACGGCGGGACCGGCCTCGGCCTTTCGATCACACGGCGGTTTGTGGAGCGGATGGGCGGCGCGCTGGACGTGGAGAGCACGCCGGGCGAGGGCAGCCTGTTTCGGGTGCGCCTGCCGCTGGCGCCTGTCGGCGCGAGCCGCGTGGTGATGCCGCCCAAGGGCGAGGCCGCCCTCGCCGGCCGGCGCGCGCTCGTCGTCGACGCCGACGCGGACAGCCGCCGCGCGCTGGTGGATCGGCTCGATCGCTGGGGCCTGGACGTCACCGACACGGGCGACCCGGCCGAGGCGCTGGCCTGGGTCGAGGCCGGCACTCCGTTCGACATCGGGGTGCTCGACCTCGAGACCCCCGCGCTGGACGGGCTGGCGCTCGCGGAGGCGATCCGGGCGTACCGCCCGCCCACCGACCTCCCGCTCGTCATCCTGTCGTCGGAGACGCCGCTCCGCCACGCCCCCGACGTGGTGGCGGCGACCGTCGCCAAGCCCATCACCTCGTCGGCGATGCACAGCCTGCTCCGCCGGGTCCTCGCCTATCGCGTGTCCGCAGGCGACGGGGCGTTGGTCGTCCCCTCGGTCCCCGCCGCCGAGCTGACGGTATCGCTCGCCACGTCCGCCCGCATGGGGCCGGCCCTCCGCATTCTGCTGGCAGAGGACGAACCCGACAACCAGGCCCTCGCGCTCCAGATGCTCAACGCCTTGGGCCACCAGGTCGACATCGCCGTCGACGGCGCCGACGCGCTCGCGCGCGTTCACCAGACGGCCTACGACGTGGTGTTGATGGACGTTATGATGCCCGTGCTCGACGGGCTCGAAGCCACGCGCCGCCTGCGTCGGGAGCTGCCGACGGACCGCCAGCCCCGCGTCGTCGCGCTGACCGCGCGTGCGCTGCGCCGCGACCGCGAGGCCTGCCTCGCCGCCGGCATGGACGACTACCTCACCAAGCCCGTCCGCTTGGGCGCGTTGGCCGACGCGTTGCGCGCCCCAACGTCGCCGGCGGGCTAGCGGGCCTCGTACATCGTCTCGACCAGCTCCGCGAACCGTTCCTCGATGAGGGAGCGCTTCAGCTTTAAGGTCGGCGTCAGCAGGCCGTTGTCGGTCGTGAACGGCTCGGGCGCGAAGCGGAAGGCGCGGACGCGCTCGTGGCTGGGGACCGTCTGGCCATGCTCACGGAGCATCGCGTCGAGGTGGCTCGTCACCGACGGCTCCGCTAGCAGGTCGTCGCCGGACCGGGCCTTCAGCCCCTCGGCCTTGGCGTACAGGCGGAGGGCGTCGAGGTCGGGCACGAGGAGCGCCGTCAGGTGCGGGCGGCCCTCGCCGATCACCATTACCTGCTCGACGAACGGATCGCGGGAGAGCGCCGCCTCGATCGGGCCCGGGTAGACGTTCTTGCCGCCCGCCGAGACAATCATGTGCTTGATGCGGTCGGTGATGCGGAGATAGCCGCCCTCGAACCGCCCCACGTCGCCCGTCCGGAACCAGCCGTCGCCGTCGAAGGCGGCGGCCGACTCGTCGGGGCGCTGCCAGTAGCCGGGCATGACGCCGGGGCCTTTCGCCAGGATCTCGCCCGGGCCCGTCGTCAGGTCGAGCGGGTAGTCGTCGCCGTCCGCCTCGGCCAGGATCCGGCCCGTGTCGAGGTCGCGGATCGCCAGCGTCGTGCCGGGCATCACCCAGCCGACCGTCCCATAGATCGGCGCGTCGACGGGGTTGGCGGCCAGGATCGGGGCCGTCTCGCTGAGCCCGTAGCCCTCGATGAGCGGGACGCCGGCCGCCGCGAAGAACGTCCCGATCTCCTGGGGCAGCGCCGCGCCGCCCGAGATCGCGAACCGGACGCGCCCGCCCAGCTTGGCGTGGAGCCCGGCGAACACGGCGCGTTGCGCGAGCGCGTGCTGCGCCCGCAAGTGCGGCGGCACCCAGCGCCCGGCGGCCTCCCGCTCCGACACCGCCACGCCCACGCCGACCGCCCACGCGAACAGCCCGCGCTTGATCGGCGAGCCCTCGGCGACGGACCGCTGGATCGTCGTGTAGATCCGCTCGAACAGGCGGGGGACCGACACCATCACCGTCGGCGACACCTCGGGCAGGTTCTTCGAGATGGCGTCGACGGACTCGGCGTAGACGATCTGGGCGCCCGCCGCTAGCAGCGTCGTGTAGCCGGCCGTCCGCTCGAAGGCGTGGCTGAGCGGCAGGAACGACAGGTGCACGTCGCTCTCGCCGACCGGGACGCGCGCGAGTGCGGCGTGCGCGTTCGACATCAGGTTGCGGTGCGTCATCACGACGCCCTTGGGCTCGCCGGTCGTGCCCGAGGTGTAGATCAGCGCTGAGGCGTCGTCCGGCGTGACGGCGTCGGCGAGCGCGTCGAGGTCGAGCGACTGCCGCGCGCCCTCGGCGAGCGCGTCCGCCCAGGTCGTGATGGGCGTCTCGGGGCGGGCCTTGCGCGGCTCGGCCATCGACACGACCGCCGCCAGCTCGGGGCAGTCGGGGAAGGCGCGGTCGGCCTTGCGGAGCTGCAAGCCGGTGGAGACGACGAGCACCTTGGCCCCGCTGTCGGCCAGGATCGTGGCGACCCCGGACGCGGGCGTGCTCGTGTAGAGGGCGACGGTCGCCGCGCCCAGGATCTGCGTCGCGAGGTCGGTCACGGCCCACTCCGGCCGGTTCTCGCTCAGAATCGCCACCCGGTCGCCCTTGCGGACGCCGCGCGCGGCGAGGAAGCCGGCGAACGCCTCGACGTCGGCGGACAGCTCGTCCCACGTGATGTCAGTCCACTCTTTGGTGGCCTTGTCCTTGTAGCCGAGCGCGGCCTTGCCGGTCCCGGCGTAGTGGGCGGCCAGGCGGCGGGCGAGTTGGGCAGCGGTGTCGAAGGGGACGACGGCGGGCATGGGTCGGGGCGGAGGGCGGCGCAAGGCTACGCACACCGCCCGTACCTCGGGTGCTGGCGCCCACCGGGATCGCGATCACCGGCCGGTCGTCCGTCGGGCGACGGTGAAGGTGGCCGAGCCCTGGCGCACGATAGGTTGCCGTCCCACGAAGCCGCCGCTCCTCCCCGAGAGATGTATGCCGGGCGGCGTGCCGAGCGCCAGGACCGCTGTGGGGCGACTCACGGCCGGTGGGGCGCTCGCGACCGTCCCACCGCTCGCGGAGCCGCCGGATTTGGCGGGCTCGAAGTCCGAGTCCGGCTCGTCGTCCTCGTTCACCACGACGGGCTCCTGGCTGCTGGCGCGCGTCCTCGATGCACGGCTCGTCCGTCACGACGCACGCGATGGCACCCTTGGCCAGGTCGAGCGTGCGGTTGGCGATGTCGAGGGCCTGGCGCTCGACCCGAGTGTCGATGTTGTTGGCGACGCGGTCGGTGACGCGGTCGGCGATGGCGCCGGGCGAGCAGGCCGCCAGCGTGAAGGCGGCGAGGGCGAGGAGGCGGGTCGGCATGGCAGGGTCCGGTGAGCGTGAGCCCAGCGTATCGGGGCGGGCCGGGCGGCCGCCTCACCCGATCATGTGATTCCGCTGGCGCTGGGGGCGGGACGTCCGCCTCGGGCCCGGGGTGGGGGAGGGCGCGAGCGGTGCACCCTCGCACAAGCGTTAGGGAGTCGTGCGCGTGGCTTCTACGGGGGCGCTGGGGCAGAGGGCACTCCGATCAATGAGTGGGTCGAGTGCTAACCTGTTTCTTTACAGGGCATACGCCTTCTGTGAGATGCCTGCCGCCCTGCTCCTCGCCGTCCTGCTCGCCGCCGCCCCCGCACTCGACGCCGTCGCCGCGCCCGCGCCCCTAGGGCCGACGCATGCCACCGTCGGGCCTACGGTGGGCAGCGGCCTGGCGGTCGAGATCACCGGCGTCCGGTTTGACACCCACCGCAGCGACACGGAGGTCAACCTCTTTACCCCCGCATTGTTTTTGGCTGTGGCGTCGCTCGCCACCATCGAGGGGGAGTTGCGGAATGAAAGCAGGGCCGGGGGTGGCCCAACTGCTATACAAGCCTTGGGGTTGCAAATATTTACAGATATTATAGAAAACAACGACTTCTTTTTTCAAATTAAAGGAGCTCGAATTATAAGACGTAAAGATGGATCGTTTATCGTTGAGTCTGACGTGGTGTCATGCGAGGCTTCAGGTGGGGGTGAGGTCTGCCATCTAGAGCTCGAGGCAGGTCCCATGGAGCCCAATGAGGTCTTCGACTTCGAGGTTGAGGTCGCCGGGGTTCGCCCAGGTGAGCAGCCGTTCGAGATCACGATGACGCAGAACGAGTTTGACCCGGACCCGACCAACAACACGGCGTCGGGCACCGTGACCGTGACCCCGCCGGAAATCGTCTATGGCCAGAAGTGGTACGACCCCGACGGCGACGGCGCCCGCGACGACGGCGAGGGGCCCGTCGACGGGTGGCCCGTCGACCTGCTCGCGTCCGACGGCTCGGTCGCGGCCTCGACGGTCACCGGCCCGTTCGACCTCGACTTCGACGGCGCCATCGACCCCCTCGCCGAGCGGGGGGTCTACGCGTTCCCGCTCCCCGCGCCCGGCGCGTACACCGTCGCCGAGGCCCTGCCGTCGGGGTGGACGGCCGTCCCGGCCGGCGGCGTCCACGAGATCCAGGTGGCCGACCAGCCCGTCGGGGCCCTCGACTTCTTCAACCGCCCCGACGTCGCGCCGGATACGGACTGGGGCGACGCGCCCGACACCTACCTCACGACCGCGGCCGTGGGCGGCCCAGCCCACTTCCTGATGGGCTTCTTCCCGCCGATCCTGGGCGTCCAGGTCGACCCCAACGACGACGGCGTCCCGACGATCGACGCGTCGGGCGACGACCTCTTCATCCCGCCCGACCAGGTCGACGACGAGGACGGGCTCGTCGGCATCACGTTCGGGGCGGGCAACGCGGGCGAGCTCACCGTCGAGGCGCCCTTTGGCGGGACGCTCGACGCGTGGCTCGACCACGACGACGACGGGACGTTCAACCAGCCCGACAACCAGATCGTCGCGGCGGGCGCGCTCGGGTTCGGCCAGACCACGTTCACGTTCACGATCCCGACCGGCGCCACGCGCGGCGGGATGCTCCGGCTCCGCGTCCACGACGTGCCCGGCGGCGTCGGCCCGGCCGGGCTCGTCGCCGACGGCGAGGTCGAGGACCACCTCACGCTCGGGCTCGACCTCGGCGACGCCAACCAGGACCCCCTCGAGATCATCCCCGGGATGCCGTTCGGCTACCCCGTCCGGATCTCGGCCGACGGGGCGCGCCACCTGACCAACGACCTGGTCCGGATCGGCGAGCGGGTCGACGCCGAGACCGACCTCAACGCGGCGCTCGGCGCCGAGGTCGGGCTCGCCTCGAACACGGCGACCGGCGACGACAACGACCCCGACGACAACCAGAACGACGGCCCGCGCGACGACGAGGACGGCATCGCCTTCGGCGACGGGTTCGTCCCGTTCACGATCCAACTCCCCGTCGGCACGGCCGAGCCGTCGGCCCCGAACCCGCTCACGCGCTACGGGCTCGTCGCCGGGACGACGGGCACGTTGACCATCTTCCCGAACGTCGACGGCGGCCTCGATGGGTGGTTCGACTGGAACCGCGACGGGGACTGGGACGACCCCGGCGAGCACGTCTTCGCGAATGAGCGGATCGGCCCGTCGACCCCGCCGCCCACGCTCGACGTGACGGCCCCGGCGACGGCCCCGCCCGGCTTCTACCACGCCCGGTTCCGGTTCAGCCGCAACGGCGCGCTCCGGCCCGTCGGCGTGGCCCCCGACGGCGAGGTCGAGGACTACCTGATGGCCACGTTCGCGCCGATGGACTGGGGCGACGCCCCGGCGCCGTACCCCTCGGCCGCCGCCGACGGCGGCCCGCGCCACGCGGTCGGGGCGGTCCGTCTCGGCACGGCGGCCTCCGACGAGCCCGACGCGCTCGCGGCCGACGACGACGACGGCGTGGCGCTCCCGGCCGTCCTGGGCCGCGGCGGCGACGCGACCGTCTCGGTCGTGGTCTCGGGCGACGCCCCGGGCGCGCTCTACGGGTTCGTCGACTTCAACGCCGACGGCGACTTCGACGACGCCGGCGAGCAGGTCCTCGACGGGACGGCGCTCGCGGCCGGCACGCACGACGTGACCGTCGCCGTCCCGCTCGGGGCGACGCCGGGCCCGACGTGGGCGCGGTTCCGCGTCAGCCGCGTGCCGTTCCCGTTCACGGCTGGCGGGCCGGTCGACGCGACGGCCGTGCCGTTCGTGACCGAGGGCGAGGTCGAGGACTACGCCGTCGAGATCTCGGCCAATCCGGTCGCCGACGAGCCCGCGCCCGACGAGACGGCGCTCGAGGGCGTCGGCCCGAACCCGGCGCGCTCGGCCGTGACAGTCCGGCTCGCGCTCGCGGCGCCGTGCGACGTCGATGTCGCGGTGCACGACGCGCTCGGGCGGCGCGTGCTCCACGTCCCGGCGGGCGCGCAGCCAGCGGGGCGCCACACCCTGCGGCTCGGGCTCGACCGACTCCCGGCCGGCGTCTACGTGATCGTCGTCGGGGCAGGGGAGGCGCGGTTCACCCGGTCCGTCGTGGTCGTCCGCTAGCGGCGGGGGGCGCCCTCCCGGCCGGGGGAGGGCGCTAGCGGGCCACGGTCACCGCCGCCGAGGGACGCTGCCTGCGGTGGTGAGGCGGGGGGATGGAGACCCTCCGCCAGCAGGGCGGGGGAGAGGATAGGCCGCCGCTCGTCGCCCGGCGGGGCGCGTCCGGAGCCCTGGGCTTCACCGGCCCTCCCCGCCCGCCTCGCTAGCTTCGTCGACTCTCCCCGCCGGGATCGTCCCCGGCCGCGCCCGATGACCGAGATCCCCCGCGACCGCCACGCCACACCCGCGACCCCCGACGCGCCCGCGCCGGCCCCGCAGGACGGCCCCTACGAGCCCGAGGCCGTCGAGCAGGCGTGGTACCAGTACTGGGAGACCGGCGGCTTTTTCCACGCCGACCCGGACGCGGTCACCGAGGGCGGCAAGACGCCGTTCGTGATCCCCATGCCGCCCCCGAACGTGACCGGGCGGCTCCACATGGGCCACGGCCTGCAGGACACCGTGCAGGACCTGCTCATCCGTTACAAGCGGATGCAGGGCTACGAGGCGCTGTGGATCCCCGGCATGGACCACGCGGGCATCGCGACGCAGAACGTCGTCGAGCGCCAGCTCAAAAAGGACGGCGTCGACCGCAAGGAGATCGGCCGCGAGGCCTTCCTCGAGCACGTCTGGGCCTGGAAGGAGCAGTACGGCGGCATCATCCTGCAGCAGAAGCGCCGGCTCGGCGACTCGTGCGACTGGCGCTACCAGCGGTTCACGATGGACGACGGCCTGAGCCGCGCCGTCCAAGAGGTGTTCGTGACGCTCCACGAGCAAGGGCTCGTCTACCGCGGCGAGTACCTCGTCAACTGGGACCCCGACAACCAGACGGTGATCTCGAACGAGGAGGTCGACAACGTCGAGCGGCCGGGGTCGCTGTGGACCGTCCGCTACCCGGTCGTCGACGAGGCCGGCGCGCCGACGGGCCAGCACATCGACATCGCGACGACGCGGCCCGAGACGATCCCGGCCGACACGGCGGTCGCCGTCCACCCCGAGGACCCGCGCTTCACGGACTTGGTCGGCAAGAGCGTCCGCGTTCCCACGACGGACCGGACCGTGCCCATCATCGCCGACGACAGCATCAAGCAAGATTTCGGCGCGGGCGCGCTCAAGGTGACGCCCGGGCACTCCGAGGTCGACTGGGAGATCGGCAAGCGCCACGACTTGCCGACGCTGTCCATCATGAACCTCGACGGCACGCTCAACGAGCTCGCCGGGCCGTACGCGGGGATGGATCGCAAGCAGGCCAAGACGCAGATCGTCGCCGACCTCGACGCGGCCGGGCAGCTCGTCAAAACGGAGGACTACACCGTCACGACGCCGATCTCGTCGCGGAGCAAGGCCGTCATCGAGCCGCTGCTGTCGCCGCAGTGGTACGTCTCGATGCAGCCGCTGGCGGACAAGGCGCTGGCGGTCGTCGAGGACGGGACCGTCACGTTCCACCCGAGCCGGTGGGCGAATGAGTACCGCCGCTGGCTCGACGACATCCGCGACTGGCCGATCTCGCGCCAGCTCTGGTGGGGCCACCGGATCCCCGTGTGGTACCCCGTCGACGCCGACGGCGTGCGCGACGAAGAGGCGTTCGTCGTCTCCGTCGACTCGCCCGGGCCGGGCTACGAGCAGGACGAGGACGTGCTCGACACGTGGTTTTCGTCGTGGCTCTGGCCCCACGCCACGCTCGGCTGGCCCGAGGAGACGGACGCGCTGAAGGCGTTTTACCCCGGGTCGGTGCTCGTCTCGGGCTACGACATCCTGTTCTTCTGGATCGCCCGGATGATCATGGCCGGGACGCACTTTACCGGCCAGGCGCCCTTTACGGACGTGTTCATCACGGGGATGATCAAGGACAAGCAGGGGCGCTGGATGTCGAAGTCGCTGGGCAATGGCATCGACCCGCTCGACATGATCGAGACGTACGGCGCCGACGCCGTCCGCTACACGCTCGCGAAGCTGTGCGCGCAGGGCCAGGACATCAAGCTGGACCCGGCGGCCTTCGAGGGCGGGCGCAACTTCGCGAACAAGCTCTGGAACGCGAGCCGCGTCTTCGGCCGGTTTGTGGAGCGCGACGCCGCCGGCCGGCCGACCGAGGACCTGCGCCGCGAGCGGGCCTTTGCCGACCTCGACCTCTCGGAGCGCTGGCTGCTGACGCGCCTCCACGAGACCGTCGGTGCGGTCACCGAGGCGCTCGACAAGTACCGCATCTCGGAGGCCGCGCAGCTCGCGTACGACTTCGTCTGGCGCGATTTCTGCGACTGGTACCTCGAGGTGTCGAAGGCGCCGCACGGCGAGACGCCCGACCGAGAGACGCTGGCGCTGTCGGTCGAGGTGTTCGAGCAGATCCTCCAGTTGCTCCACCCCTTCATGCCGTTCGTCACCGAGGAGCTGTGGTGGACGCTGCGCCCGCGCCCGGCCGGCGACGCCCTCATCGCCGCCGACTGGCCCGCGCCGTCGGCCGACGAGACGGATGCCCAAGCGGCCGCGACGTTCGCGACCGTGCAGGACGTGGTGACCGCCATCCGCCAGGTCCGCGCCCAGTACAACGTGCCGCCGTCGCAGGCCGTCCGCGCCGTGTGCCGGATCGGGGACGCGGCGACGGCCCAGGCGCTCGACGGGGCGCGCGAGTACGTCGAGCGGCTGGCGGGGCTCTCGGGCCTCGTCATCGGGGCCGACCTTGAGGCGCCGGCCGCGAGCGCGGCGGTCGTCGTGGGCGCGCACACGATCTACATGCCGCTCGAAGGCATGATCGACTTGGAGGTCGAACGCACACGGCTCCGCAAGGAGATCGAGGGCAAGCGCAGCTTCCTGGGCAGCGTGGAGCGCAAGCTGCGCAACGAGGCGTTCACGAGCCGCGCGCCCGAGGCCGTCGTGGCGAAGGAGCGCCAGAAGGCGGCCGACGCGCTCGCCGAAATCGGGGCGCTGGAGGCCAGCCTGGCCGAGCTGGGGTGACCGCCGCCCGCCGCGCGACCCCTGCGCACGGACAATTCCGCTCGTCCCACCCGTTCTTCTCCCGTCCCCCCACCACGCCCATGCTTCGCCTCGCCCTGTTCGCCGCCGTCCTCATCCCGCTCGCGGGCTGCCCGGCGCCCGCCGAGATCGACCCCATCGAGCCGCCGATGCTGCCCGGTGGGCCTGCTGCCGTCCGCTCGCCCGACCTCGACGCGGCCATGGCGAAGTGGGCGGACGCAGAGCTCGATGCGTACACGATGACGCTGCGGCGGATGTGCTTCTGCCCCACGCCCGACTACACCGGACCGTTCTCCGTGACGGTCCGCGACGGCGAGGTGGCCACGGTCCGCCTCGACGGCGCGACGGTCCCGGCCGAGCGTGGGATGTCGGTCGAGGACTTGTTCGAGCTGTTGGAGGACGCCTACGCCCGAGAGGCCGAGGTCGTCGAGGTCTCCTTCGACCCCGACCTCGGCTACCCGTCGGCCATCAACATCGACTACAGCTCGAGGATGGCCGACGAGGAGATCGCGTACGGCGTCTCCGACCTCAAGCCGGCCGGCCGCTAGCGGCCCTCGCCCATTCTTCAGGCGCCCGTCAGGCAATGCGGACGCCGCGCGCCGTTGTTTGGGTGGTCGCCTACCCGAACCCGCCCGTGCAGCGCTTCCTCCTCGTCGCCCTCGCCCTCCTCGTCTCCGCCTGTGGCGGGGCCGGCACCCCGCAGGCGGACGTGACCGACCTCCGGCTGCAACGAAAGGGGACCGCGTACCCGACGCTGACGGGCGTCCTCGTCAACAGCGGCGACGCGCGGATCGCGTCGGCGGACGTGTTCGTGACGCTCTACGACGCCGACAACCGGCCGATGGAGGACGTGCTGGTGCAGGTCCGCAACGTGGCCGCCGGCGACTCGGCGCGGTTCGAGCAGCGGCTCGACTTGGCGGCGGGCGCGGCCAAGCTCAAGTACGTGGGGGTGAACTAAGGGAGCAGCCCGAGCGGCCCAGTAGCCTCGATACGGCGCGCCCTGGACTCGCTGTGGCATGGGCCTGGATACTGTGGCAAAGGGCACCCCGTGCCCCGTGCCCCACGTCGCTTGATCCGAGCCCCCCCTTAGGACCCTGCCAGTCCCCTAGGGGCCCTGCGGATAGGGCGCGAAGCACGGGCACCGGCCGGTGGTCGGTGGCATCTTGCAGGCCTAACCCATCGGATCTATGACGCCCCGCGCCTACCTCTCCTGCCGGCCCCTCACTTTCGGCCACCAGCTCGACCAAGTGGGCGGGGTGGAGTGGATGAAGGCGGCGCTCGAACGCGCGGCCGAGACCGACGACACGATCGACGCCCACCGCGCTTCGCGGTACTACGACATCGTGTCGCGGCGCTCGAGCATTACGTCGCGGCGGTCCGCCATCGACGACTACCTCCACCGCGATTGGGACGCCATGCAGCTCCACCGCCCCGCGACGGGCGAGGACGGGCTCCCGGCGCCGTGGTACCAGGCCCCCCTCGACCGCCGCATGGAGCTCTACTGCGAGACCGCCGAGGCCGTCGCGCGCGACGCCTTCGCCGACGACGAGACGCCGCCCGACATCGCCTTCCAGGTCTCGTGCACGGGGTACGACAGTCCCAGCGCCGTCCAGCGCGCGCTTGCCGACCGGGGGTGGTCCGACCACGTCCGCGTGCTGACCGTCGGCCACATGGGCTGCTACGCGGCGCTCCCGGCCCTCGCGACGGCCGCGGATGTGGTGACGGCGGAGGCCGCCCGCCAGCCCGACGGCCACGCGAACGCCGTCATCGTCGACGTCGAGTTCTGCACGCTGCACCACTACCCGGCGACGACGGACCCCGAGCAGATCGTCCAGCAGTGCCTGTTCGCCGACGGCGCCATCCGCATCGACGTGGACTCGTCGCCCGACGGCGCCGAGTTCGCTCTGCTCGACCACCTCGAGGCCATCATCCCCGACACGCTCGGTGAGATGACGTGGCGGCCGGCGTCGGACGGCTTCCGGATGACGCTGAGCCGGGAGGTCCCGAACCACATCCGGAGCAACGTCGCGGGCGTCATCGAGGGCTTCTTGGAGAAGCATGGGCTCGGCGTCGCGGACGTCGACGTGTGGGCCATCCACCCCGGCGGCCCGCGCGTGATCGAGAGCACGTCGGCCGCGCTCGGCGTGGACGACAAGGTCCGCGCGCGCCACAGCCACGACGTGCTCCGCGAGCGCGGCAACATGTCATCGACGACGCTGCCCCACATTTGGGACCGGATCGCCCAGGACGACGAGGCGCCGTCCGGCGCCCTTGTCTGCTCGATCGCCTTCGGGCCGGGCCTGACGGTCGTCGCCAACCTGATGCGCAAGCTCTGATCGCAAACGGGGCAGGGAACGGAGCGCCGGTGAGGGGGGCGGCTCCGGCCGCCGCCATGCAGACCCCCCCCGTCCATGCCGACGCCGATGCCCGAGATCAACAACCGCTTCTACGACGACCTCGGGGACACGTGGTTCGAGGGCGACGACCACGCGATCGCGCTGTTGCGCGCGGAGGGCCGGCTGAAGCTGGCGTACACGCACGACGTGTTTGCGCAGCACGACATCGGGCCCGGCGCGCGCGTGCTCGACGTGGCGTGCGGGGGTGGGCTGATCGCGCTGCCGTTGGCGGAGGCGGGGTACCGCGTCAAGGGCGTGGATCTGTCGGAGGGCTCGCTGGCGCAAGCCCGCAAGCGGGTCCCGGAGGGCGCCCACGCCACGTTCCGACATGGCGACGCGACATCGCTCGACGCGGCCGACGCCAGCCACGATGCGGTGCTGCTGTTCGACATGCTGGAGCACGTCGAGGACCCGGCGACGGTGATCGCGGAGGCGGGCCGCGTGGTGCGGCCGGGCGGGCTCGTCCTGTTCAACACGTTCAACCAGACGCCTCTGGCGTGGCTGGTGGCCGTTCACGGCTTCCGGTTCGTCGTCCGCGAGGCGCCGGACCACATCCACGTCTGGCGCCTGTTCCTGCCGCCGTCGGACCTCGAAGCGATGGCCGACACGGCTGGGCTCGACGTGACGCACCTGACGGGCGTTCGGCCCCGCCTCGACGGGCCGTTCCTGCGGTCCGTCCTGCGGCGGCGGCTCGACCCCGACTTCGCGTTCACGACGACGGGTACACTCGCAGTCGGCTACATGGGCACGGCCGTCAGGCGCGGCGCCTAGGCCGCTCGCAAACCGCCAGCGACCGCTCGCGCCGGTGGAAGATCGAGCGCTGGCGGTGGTGCGCTACGTTCGCGCCGTCCCATCGCCGATAGCCATGTCTCGGATCCCGCTTGCGGGGCGCACGCTCGTCCTCGCCGCCCTCGCCCTGTCCCTCGCCGCCTGCGACTCCACCGACGACGACTGGCCGTTTCCCGGCGCCGAGGTCGACGCCGAGGCGGGCGTCGAGGTGACCGACGCCGCGGCGCTGGCTGGCCTCCGCGCCGCCTGGGTCGCCGACCGGCCCGACGGGTACTGGCTCCGCTACGAGGTGGTCTGCTTTTGCGCGCCGACCGTCGTCGACGTGCGCGTGGTTGGGGATCAGATCCTCGAGACACGGCTAAACGGGGAGGTGGCCCCGCCCGAGCGGTCACTCGTCGTGCCGCTGCGGGTGACGGACCTCTACGACCAGGCCATCGCGTCGCTCGACGAGGCCGCGTTCACCGAGGTCCGGGTCCGGCCGGGCGCCCCGCCGCTGCTCGTGTCGCTGTCGATCGACGGCGCGTTCGAGATCGCCGACGACGAGGTGACCTACCGCGTGACGGCCTACGCACCGCTGGAGGTGAGGGCGTACTAAGCTCTGTCTGACGGATTGAGGGCGCGGCCAACTTCTCGTGCCACGTCCCGATCCGCCGGTGCGCCTCGGGGTGGCCGACAAGCCGCTCGACCTCGGCTTCCTGGAGACGACTCCGTCGCAGCTGAGCGGGTGCTCTGGCGTGGCGCCGAGCCTCTCGCGGTGGTCGGGCCACCGGTCGGCTTGGCTCTGAGGCCGCTTGAAGAGTCCCTGGACACGGCTTCCCCAATGGTCGGTGAGGGCGTGGTGGATGGGCGGTGTCGGAGTTCCAGAGGCGTGGGGCGCCGGAGATCCGGTCCGTCCGACAACGCGTAGGTTGGACCTTTGGTCGCGATGCCCACTGACGGTGTGACGCTCCCCATTGGCCTTCGCAGGCGTGCGCTCTCGGGCTCCCAGGCCCCCCCGGAGGCCATAGACGCGGTCTATACCTGGGTGGACGCCGACGACCCGACATGGCAGCGCCGCAAGGAGGGCGCGCTGGGGAAAGAGCGGCGGTCTCCCCTGGCGATCGACAGCCGGCGACACCGCTACCGCAACCACGACGAACTCCGTTACTCGCTCCGCTCCTTGGAGCGGTTCGCGCCGTGGGTCCGGAAGGTGTTCGTCGTCACCTCGGGGCAGCGCCCCCACTGGCTCTGCGACGAGGCGCCCCGGATCGAGGTCGTCTCCCACGAGTCAATCTTCCCTGACCCCGACGTCCTCCCGACGTTCAACTCCCACGCCATCGAACTGAACGTCCACCGCATTCCGGGGCTGTCCCACCGGTTTCTCTATCTCAACGACGACGTGTTCTTCGGGAGGGAGTGCGTGGCCGACGACTACCTCGACGCCGGTCACGGCGTCACGTACTTCGAACGGATCCGCCTGGACCGTGACCTGAGTCGAGACCACGTCACCGACCGCGCCTGCGCCTGGACGGCGGACGTGGTCGCCGGACGTCTCGGGCGGCCACGGTTGACCTGGATGCCCGCGCATGTCCCCCAACTCTACGACAGGACGTTGATCGAAGCGATAGAGACCTCGTTTGCCGACGAATTCGCTCGGACCCGGGGGAGCCGCTTTCGTGCGGACGACGACTTCGTGCTCCGGATCGCATACGCGTCCCTCTTCACGAGCCGTCACCAGAGGCCGCGGCTGCTGGACTGGGGCAGCGAGGACTATGTATTCTTGCGATTGAGGGGGAGCGCGTTCCGTCGGTTCCTAGAACTCGCTGCCGTCTGGCGTCTCCGCCCCAAGTTTCTCTGCCTCAACGACGACCTCCCCACCGGGTGGCGTGGCCGCCTGCTCGTCGCGCTCATGAGAAGCTTCCTGAAGCTCTACTTCCCGACCGCCTCGGGGTTCGAACGCGCTCCCCCTAGCCCAGCCCTGCTGTGAACCCAGACGCCCTCGCCGATGGGCCCGCCATCGACGGGAGCGAGTCGCGGGCGCTCTGGGAAGAACGGCTGCAGGGGACGGTGGACGAGTCGAGCGTCGGGTGCGCGGGGTTCGGACGTCAGTACAACCGCTGGCTGTACCGTCTCCGAGCCCACGTCTTCCGGCGTACCGTGAAGGCGCTCGGGTTGGAGGTGGACCGCTGCCGCGTCCTCGACGTGGGCTCGGGGACGGGGTTCTACCTCGACCAGTGGAGCCGCCTCGGGGCCAGGCACCTCGAGGGGCTCGACTTTACCGAGGCGGCGGTCGGGCACCTCCGGTCCCGGTTCCCCGACCTCCGGTTCCACCGTGCTGACATCTCGGAGTGGGCGGGCGACGGGGGGGAGGGTCCGTTCGACATCGTTAGCGCGTTCGACGTCCTGTTCCACATCGTCGACGACGCGAAGTACCAGGCGGCCTTGGACGGCATTGCACGCCTTCTCAGGCCGGGCGGCACCCTTCTGTTCTCGGACAACTTCGCCCACCACGAGCGACCGAAGTCGAGTCCGTACCATTACAGCCGGACACTCACGGAGATCCAACGTCGCGTGGAAGCGGCGGGTCTGGAGCTGCACAGCCGGCGCCCCATGTTCGTGCTCATGAACGCGCCGGACGACTCGACCAGCCCGCTCTTGCGCGGGTGGTGGCGCCTCCTGACCGCGTTCGCACAGCGCGGAGAACGGGCCGGCTGGCTGGCGGGGGCCGCTCTGTACCCCATCGACCGGGCCCTCACGTACCTCCTCCACGAGGGGCCGACCACCGAACTCGCCGTGTGCCGGCGTCCCCCCCAACCCGGTGGCCGGGCCGAGGCGAAGGCCAGGTCCGGAGGCGGCCCTCCGGAGGAGCCGTGAAGGTGCTGTACGTCACGCTCGGACTCCCGTACCCCCCGGTGGTCGGTGCGCAGATCCGAGACTTCGAGTTGGTCCGGCGGATCTCGGAATGGGCCGCCGTCCGCGTTGTCGCGCTGGCGGAATCGGCCCCGGAGGCGGGCGCCATGGAAGAGATGGCGCGAGTGGTCGAACAGGTCGACGCCATCGTCGTCCCAACGGCGCTCTCTGCCCGGCTCCTCCGGCGCCTGCCGAGCCATCTCTGGGCGGGCCGACCCCCGGCGACGCTCCCGTTCGTCCGACCGTCGGCGGTGGCCGCCCTGCGGACCATCATGAGCAAGTGGAAGCCGGACATCTTCCAAGTGGAACACTCTTTCCTGGCCCCCTACCTCGCCGCCGTCCCGCCCGGCGATCCGTGCCGCACGGTCCTCTCGATGCACAACGTAGGAGAAGTGCAGTACGAACGCATCCGAGAGTCCGCCGACGGGATCGTTGCGCGCGCGGTGGCTGGTCTGAAGAGTCGGGCGATGCGGGGGTGGGAGGTCGACAGAGCCCGACGGTACGACAGCACGGTCGTCGTTTCCGAGGCGGACCGCGACCACCTCCTCGCTCGGGACGCGTCCCTCCATCTCTGCGTCGTCCCGAATGGCGTCGATACCGGGTTGCGGAGGCCACTTCCACCCGCAACTGGGCACGGCCTCCTCTTCGTGGGGAATCTCGCGTATAGTCCGAACGCCGAGGCCGTCCACTTTTTCTGCGACGAAGTGCTGCCGAGCGTCCAGATGCACGTCCCCGACGCGACGTTCACCATCGTCGGGGCCGGCGCGCCGGCCAGGGTTCAGGCGCTGGACGACCGGCCCGGTGTCACCGTCGCCGGCCTGGTCCCCGACGTCGAGCCGTACTACGGGGCGTCGGCGGCGTGCGTGGTTCCGCTGCGGGCGGGGAGTGGGACCCGGCTCAAGATCCTCGAAGCGATGGCGCTCGGGCGCCCCGTCGTGTCCACAACCGTGGGTTGCGAGGGGCTTGCGGTCTCCCACGGCGAGCACCTCCTCGTCGCCGACGATCCGGTCGCGCTCGCTCGTGAAGTGGTGCGGCTTCTCCAGGACCCGTTCGAGGGCCAGCGCCTTGCGAGGCGGGCGCGGGCGCGGGTCGAAGAGCAGTACGACTGGGGCGCGTCGGCCGACCGCTTGCACGCGCTCTACACCGAACTCGTCCTACGGGGAGCCGATGCGTAAACGGGTCCTCCTCGTCGACCCCCTGCGCCATCCGAAGGGAGGGGGAGCGGCCGTGGCGTTTTGGGCGCTGGAGGGGCTCAAGCGCTCCTACGACGTGTCGCTCTTGGCGTGGGGAGCCGTCGACTTCGAGGAGGGGAACCGGCTGTTCGGGACAGCCCTCCACCGCGACGACTTCCGGCTGCTCACCCCCCCAGCCCTGGTCCGATGGGGGGGGGACCTCGCGTCCCGCCTCGATGTGGACCCCTGGAGCATCCAGCGCTGGGCGCTGCTCATGCGCGTCGCGCGTCGCCTCGCGCCCCGTTTCGACGCGGTCCTGACGACGAACGGGGAGGTCGTCTTCGGCGTCCCGGGGATCCAGTACGTTCACTACCCCTACATCGCCGAGGCGGCCCGGCGACGGGGCTGGGGGGCGAGGCGTCCCTGGGAGACGATCGCGGGCTTCCGACACAACTCCGTGCCAGAGAACCGGACGCTCGTCAACTCCGACTGGACTGGCAACGTGTACCGCACGTACTACAGAGGTCCCACGTACACCGTCTACCCGCCCGTCCCCGGGGTATTCCCCGACGTGCCGTGGGAGGCGCGTGAGGACGGGTTCGTCTGTGTGGGGCGGTTCAACGGGGACAAGCGCCACGACCTCATCATCGACGCCGTCGCGGCCGTTCGGGAGCGCCACCCGCACGTCCACCTCCACCTCGTCGGCACCCCCATGCCTGAGGAACACGGGGGGGCGGCGTACTACGACCGCCTCCGCCGGCGAGTGTCCGAGAACGCGGGGTGGTTGCGGATAGACGAGAGCCTCGCGCGTGAGGCGATGCTCGACCTCCTCTCGCGGCACCGCTATGGCATCCACGCCAAGCAGGACGAGCACTTCGGCATCGGCGTGGCCGAGATGGTCAAGGCTGGCTGTATCACGTTCACGCACCGGAGCGGCGGGCAGGTCGAGGTCGTGGGCGACGAGCGGCTGCTCTACGACGACGCCGCGGACGCCGCGCGGCGGGTGCTCCGGGTGATCGAACGGCCCGACGAGCAACGGGACCTCCGGGACCACCTCCAGGGCCAGGCCGACCTCTTCTCCGCGCAGCGCTTCATGGACGACCTCTGCGGCCAGGTCGAGGCGTTCCTCACAGCGTAGCACCCCCATGCTCCTCAGCATCCTCATCCCCACCCTGGAGGAACGGGCCGAGTCCTTCGCGTTCATCCACGCTAAGCTGACCCGGCAGATCCGAGAGGGCGGGTTGGAGGACGAGGTCGAGGTCCTGTCGCTAGTGGACGGGGGAGAACTCCCTACAGGCGTCAAACGCAACCTGCTCATGGAGAAGGCGAGAGGCCGGTTCGTCGCCTCCGTCGACGACGACGACGACGTCCACGGCCACTACGTTGCCCTCATCGTGGAGGCCATCCGCGCCACCCCGGACGTCGATTGTGTCGGCATCCAGGGCCGGGTCACGTTCCGGGAGCACACGTCCAGGCGGTTCGTCTACTCCATTCGCTACGGGGAGTACCGGACGCGGGGTGGGGTGTACGAACGCCCGCCCCACCACTTGAACCCGATCCGAGCCGACATCGCCCGGCAGTACCCGTTCGAGCCGGTCCGCACGTCGGAGGACTCGGATTGGGCGCTCCGCCTCAGCCGTGACGGGGCGCTCCAGACCGAGGTGTTCATCGACGACGTCCTCTACCACTACCGGTGTCGTCGGGCGTGGGCGTACCAGCGGTTGCTGGACCAGACGGAGTTCATTCGCCACCCGCTCGGGCTGCAGTGGGTCAACCGCTTCCGCTTGAGGAGGTGGTGGCAGTCCCTCAGGGCCGCGCCCGACAGGGACGCGGGTGGCTAGGGCAGGCAGAACTCGCCGATCGTCGGGCCAATCCCCGCGAAGCGCGAAAGGGGGGGGCACGCGACGGCGCACCGTGTGAGCGGCCGCTACGCGCCGACCGCCTCGCGCGTGCGGGCGATCTGGCCCTGGTGGTTGAGGTCGTGCCCCGCCAGCAGCGTCGCGATGTCGCGGACGGACTCGTGGCCGCGCTCGGAGTGGATGCCGAAGCGATCCCAGGCGTCGTCGGGCAAGGCGTGGAGGAGCGCCAGCGTCACCCGGCGGGCATCGGCGTAGTCAGCGAGCGCGTCGGCGACGGTGCCTCGGTGATACGCGAGCGAGTCGGCCCAGGCGTCCTGGTCGTAGCCGGGGATCGCAGGGCGGTCGGCGGCGACGATGAGCCGGATCCGATAGCCGTAGACGATCTCGGAGTCGGCGAGGTGGCGGACGATCTGGAGCACGGACCACGCGCCCTCACTTGGCGTCTCGCGGGCGGCGTCCTCGGAGAGCCCGGCGACGGCGCGCGCCACGCGCTCGGGGGCCGTCGCCAGCAACTCGAGGGGGTCGCGGCCGCCGACCAAACTGCGGACGTGGCGGACGTAGGCGGTCGGGTCGGCGGGGTCGTAGCGGGGCGTCATTGGGCCGGGACTCGGGGGATGGTCGGGTCGGGGACGCGCAGTGTGTCGGCCGGGGGCGGCGGGGGCGGGCCGCAGTCTTGGAGCATCCGGCGATTCGCCGTCACTAAATCCAATTCGACCGCGTCCACCTCCGCGACCACGTCGATGGGGCCCGTGGCCCAGGTCTGGGAGGCGGCGGGCGGGATGTAGCGGAAGACGACCTCGCCGGTACGGACGGGGCCTTCGAACACGCCGCTCTCCTCAATCGCGCCGCCGACGAACTCGGGCACCTCGGGGATGCCGGTGGTGGCGGCGTCGAGGGGGCGCAGGACGGTGTAGCCGTGGTCGATGGTCCGCGCCAGCAGCGAGGGGCAGCCGGGCCGCAAGCGGTAGACGACGTGGGCGTCGACCGTCCCGCCGACCTCGCCCGGGCCGAACACGCCGGCGACGGTGTCGAGGACCGTCGAGCAGCCCGAGACGGCAAGCGTCACGAGGCATGTGGCAAGGGGCACGATGCGTGCCCGCCCCATGCCCCATGCCTCGTGGCGCGCGCCCGGATCAAACATGCCGCTCGGCGTGATACGAGCTCCGCACGAGCGGGCCGCTCTCGACATGCTCAATGCCGAGCGCCTCGCCCTGCTCCTTGTACCAGGCGAACGTGTCGGGGTGGACGAACTCCTCGACCGGCAGGTGGTGCCGCGTCGGCTGGAGGTACTGGCCGATCGTCATCACGTCGATGCCGTGGGCGGCAAAGTCGGCCATCAGCGACACGACCTCGTCCTTCGTCTCGCCGAGCCCGACCATGATGCCGGACTTGGTGCGCAGGTCGTACTCGGTCTTCGCCAGCTGGAGCACGTCGAGCGAGCGCTGATAGTCGGCCTGGGGGCGGACGCGGCGGTACAGGCGCGGGACGGTCTCGACGTTGTGGTTCAAGACCTCGGGACGGGCGTCGAAGACGGTCTCGAGGGCGGAGCGGACGCCGCGCATGTCGGGGATGAGCACCTCGATGGTCTGGCCCTGGGCGTGGACGAGCCGGATCGTCTCGGCGAAGACCGGCGCGCCGCCGTCCTCGCGGTCGTCGCGGTTGATGGAGGTCACCACGACGTGCTGGAGGCCCATGAGGCGCGCGGCCTCGGCGACGCGACGGGGCTCGTCCATATCGAGCTCGCGGTTTTCGGGGCGGCCCGTGAGCACGGCGCAGAACGAGCAGCCGCGCGTGCAGACGTTGCCCAGGATCATGAACGTGGCCGTGCCCGCGCTCCAGCACTCGCCCATGTTGGGGCACCGCGCCGACGAGCAGACGGTGTGGAGGTCGAACTCCTCGATGGTCTTCTGGACGTCGCGGAAGGTCTCGCCGTAGGGGAGCTTGGCGCGGAGCCACTTGGGCCGGCCGCCGGGGCGGTTGGCGACTTGGGGCTTTTGGACGACGGGCAGTTCGAGGGCGAAGCCGTCGCCTTCGGACTCGGCCGCGAAGTCGGTGCCGACGGCGGCTTTCTTGAGGGCGACCTGTCCGGGGCGGAGGGGGGCCTTGGCGGGCGTGTCCATGCGTGCGGAGGCGGGGGGGAGGGCCGACGCGGCGTCGCGCCGAGACCGTACCCCGAAGCTACGGCCCACCGTGTGCCGTTCGTGTGGAGCGGGGGCAGGGGGGCCTTCGCTAGCACGAGCCGGCCGGCCGGCGCGAGCCCCGACCCCCCGCCTGCCGGCCGCCCCCCTCATCCGAGGGGGGCTCCTCCGAGTGCAGCGTCGCAGTCCTGCCCGAACTTGGCGCTGCTCGTGACGTCCCCGCTCCTCGGATGAGGAGGGGACAGGGGGGGGTGGGCGGGCTGGCACGAGCCCACCGGCTGGCTCTACGGCTCAGCGCGTGCGGCGGCGCGAGCGGGTGGGCTCGCGGTCGTCGGCCTCCTCAAAGTCCATGAGGTCCAGAACCGGGGCGCGCGTCGCGAGCGGCTCGGCGGCCGTCGCCCGCGCGGTCCGCTGGGCGCGGGCGGCGACCGCCTCCATCTGGCGCTCGCGCGCGGACGACCACACCAGCTGGCGGCCGATCACGAAGACGAGCGCGAACACGGAGGTGAGGGCCAGGAAGACGGCCGCGTCGGCCTCGGGCCCGAACACGTTGAGCGTGAAGACGGCCGCCAGCACGGCGTTGACGGCCGCGATCGTGAGCAGGCTCTGCGAGTCCTTCCGGCGGTTCGACTGGATCCGCAGCCGGGAGCCGTCGCCGGAGGGCGAGAGCGTCGCCCGGAGGTTGCCGTTGCGCCAGATCCGCGAGGCCCCGATCCGCTCGACCTTGCCGCGCGCGCTGAAGGTCTCCTGGAGGTCGGACACCAGCGTCTCCCAGAGCAGGTCGGACGGCGGGGCGTCGAGGTGGGCCGAGCGGCGGACGCCGACGGGCACGCCCACGAGCGTCTCGCGCCTGTCGTCGGGCTGGCCGGCGGCCACGGCGCGGGCGGCGGCGGCGACGTGCGCGGGGTCGAGCCCGGCCTCGGCGCCGACGGCCTGGAGCTCCTCGACCGAGAGCCCGAGGTCGGTCTGGTGGTCGGCCTGCTGGGCGGCGGCGGCGCGGGCGAAGACCTCTTCGATCTCGGGCGTGGAGAAGCGGTGGGCGGGGTCCATGGCGGCGGTGGGGTGGGGCGGAGGCTACGGCGCCAGCAGGCGGGCAGTTGCGGGTGGGGGGTGTTGCCAAGCTCTCACAAGCTCGGGATGACGCTGTAGCGGACTTCTCAGTGACGGGTGTACGCATGAGTCTCGGCGCTGCTGATGACCCCGTGAGTCGAGCATCGTCAGGTTCGGGCCGGGGTGCGAGGGGGCTGTGAGGGCGGGAGGGCGAGGATCCGGAGCCCCCGCCTCTATCTTGACGCCCTGCCGCCCGGAGACGCCCCACGCCGTCTCCCGCGCCCCACGAACACCGACCTACGTCTATGCAGATCACCGCGCCCGACCCCACCAAAGCCCTCCCGTCCGCCGACGCCGTCCGCGGCATCCTGGGCCGCCACCTGCTCACCGACGGGTACCCGATGGTCCTCGACATGGAGCAGAGCCAGGGCTCGCGGCTCCGCGACGCGCGGACGGGCCGGGACTACATCGACTTCTTCACGTTCTTCGCCTCCAACCCGCTCGGGATGAACCACCCCGGGCTGGCGGGCGACGCGCCCGAGGCCGTCGGCTTCCGCGAGCGGCTGATGGACGCGGCGATCAACAAGGTGGCCAACTCGGACATCTACACCCCGCACTTCGCGCGCTTCGTCGAGACGTTCGAGCGCGTCGGGATCCCGGCCGAGCTGCCCCACGCCTTCTTTGTGTCCGGCGGCGGGCTGGCGGTCGAGAACGCGCTCAAGGTGGCCTTCGACTGGAAGGTGCGGAAAAACCGCGCCAAGGGGTACTCTGGCGAGCGCGGCTCGAAGGTCCTCCACTTCCGCGAGGCCTTCCACGGGCGGACGGGTTACACGATGTCGCTGACGAACACGGACCCGAACAAGGTGGCGGGCTTCCCGAAGTTCGACTGGCCGCGCATCTCGAACCCCAAGATCCGGGGCGGCGACGTGGCCTTCCGCGAGGAGGTCTCGATCCGGCAGGCGAAGCAGGCCTTTGTGGACCACCCCGACGAGATCGCGGCCATCATCCTGGAGCCGATCCAGGGCGAGGGCGGCGACAACCACTTCCGGCCCGAGTTCTTGCAGCAGCTCCGCGAGCTGGCCGACGAGCAGGACGCGCTCCTGATCTTCGACGAGGTCCAGACGGGCGTCGGCCTGACGGGCGCCTTCTGGGCGTGGCAGGGGCTCGGCGTGACGCCCGACATCATCGCCTTCGGCAAGAAGACCCAGGTCTGCGGCATCCTGGCCGGCCCGCGCGTCGACGAGGTCGACGACCACGTGTTCGAAAAGTCGAGCCGGATCAACTCGACGTGGGGCGGCAACTTGGTCGACATGGTGCGCTTTGACCGGATCCTGGAGGTTATCGAGGCGGACAACCTCATCGACAACGTGAACACCCAGGGCAAGCACCTGATGGCCCGCTTGCGCACGATGGAGGACACGTACGAAGGCGTGACGGATGCGCGCGGGCGCGGCCTGTTCTGCGCGTTCGATCTCCCTTCGAAGGAGATGCGCAACGGCGTCCTCAGCGCGGCCTACGACGCCGGCCTGATGGCGCTCGGCTGCGGCCCGCGCTCGATCCGCTTCCGCCCGGCGCTGACGATCGGGCAGGCCGACCTGGACACGGGGTTGGACATCCTCGACCGTGCGCTGAAGGCGACGCTGGAGGGCTAGCGGCGCCAGTGATCGGTGGTCGGATGGTGCGACGGCGGTTCCTCCGGAGAGGGGCCGCCGTCGTTTGTTGGGGGCGGGCCTCTCCGTTTATCAACGGGCGGGTACCATGGGGCATAAAACCGCCCACGGGACTCTATGGCCCTCCGCGCCCTCTCCCTCGCCGCTCTCGCGGTGCTGCCGGCGTTCGCCCTCGCGCAGCCCCAACTCGACGGCCCCTTGCCCGAGCCGATTGGCGACGCTGAGTTCGCCATCCTCGCCCAGTTCTTCGACTACGACCGTGGTCGTCCTCTGAATGCGAGGGCGGCTCTGACATGCGCGAGGGGCCGGTGCTCGCCCTCGGACGACCGGGGCACCCACGTACGCGAGAAGGTCGTGTTCGACGGTCCGGACGGGACTCCCGTCCCTGCCTACCTCGCCTTGCCGGTGGACACATCCGGTCCCCACCCAGTCGTCGTGCTCCAGCACGGGTTGAACGGGTCGAAGGCGGACTTCTGGGCGGAGGGCAGTGCTGCCAGTGCGCTGCGAGAATCCCTGCACTCGGCGGGGTTCGCCGTGCTCGCCCTCGACACGCCCTACCATGGGGAACGGCTGCACGAGAACGGCTACGCCGACCCCCCCTACCTGGTACTGAGCGGGCAACTCCATCGGCTGCGCGACATGTCCACACGCTCAGTGGCCGAACACCGGCGAGCCTTGGACTACCTCGCCACCCGCGCCGACATCGACGCCGCCCGTGTCGGGGCGCTCGGCTTCAGCCAGGGCGCGATGCACACGCTCTACCTCAGCGCCGTCGAGCCCCGGGTGCGGGCGGCGGTCGTGTGGGCGACGCCGATGCGGAAGAACGACCCGCTCCTGTATCCCGGTCACTTCGCGCAGCGAGTGCGAGACAACGCCGTTCTGATGGTGGCCGGGACGGAGGACCCGTTCTACACCATCGACGAAGCGGAGACCGTTTGGGGGTTGATCCCGAGTGGCGTCAAACGCATGATCACCTTCGAGGGGGGACACCAGTTGCGCCCCGAAGAGATTCCGACGGTCGTGGGCTGGCTCGAAGCCCACCTGCGTCCGAGCCAGGAATAAGGGCTGGCGCGTGATGGCCTGCCGGAACGGGCTCTCGCCACGGAGGCGACCCGAGAGGAGAGCGGGGACGTGGGCAGAGCCGCTCCCGGCCGGTGATGGCGCGCCAGCGGGTGGACTCCGCTCGCCGTCTCTCCACAGATGCGCGTGGGTGTGAAGCGGTTCTCCGCTAGGTTGGTGGCGATCCCTGCGCCCCGATGCCTTGACCTCTCCCGGTCCTGCCCGCGACCTCCACGAGGTCGTCTCGGCACTGGATGGCATCGTCGACGACTGCCGGGGGCGGCTGGGGCTGTTCGCGGCGCGTCATCGGGCGGGACGACGGCCGCGTGGCGGGGACGGCGGCGGGGATCCGTCGGCCGCCGCTACGCCTGGGGGCCGTGCTGGGCCCGCTGCGGGAGGCCGAGCGCGAGCCGGTGGCGGTGCTCATCGACCGGCTGGCGTCGGCACCAGCGGGCTCAGTCGGCGGGGAGGCGGCGGGCGACGTGCGGCGGCCTGTGCGCGAGCGTTGCAACCGCCGATCTCCCTCGTCGTAGGTCGTGACCCATCCGAGGTACCGATGTCGAAAGCCACCTTCTTCCTCCTTGCGACCCTGGGCTTCGCTGTGGCGACCGTCGCGGTCGGGATTCGCGGCCTCGAAAACTGGGAGGCGTACGAACTGTCGGGCTACTACTTCCTGCTCGCGTGGGGGGCGTCCGACGTGTATCGACGCCGCGTTGAGCCGACCACGGGGTAAGTCAGAGGGGCCGGTTGGATGGGGCGCCCGCGTGAGGTGAGCGTCCGGCATGCTGGCGAGCGTCGTGGGCGGTGGTGCCGGTACTCTGGGTCCCCGCGTTCGCGGGGATGACGTTGTCTGGGGGAGGCCTGCTGGCGTCGCTGCGCGGTGGGGCGCTCGCGGTCGGCTGGTCCACCACTCCTAGCCCCTCTTGACTGCGCCGACGCTGCGCGTTGTCCAGGAGAGGGACTGTCTTTTCCAGGATGTCGCCAGCGCCAGAGGGGAAGGCTCAACTGAGCGCTACGGCTTGGGGCCGCCTCGGAAGACGACCCAGCCGAGGATGGCGGCGAGGACGAGCATCACGGCACCCAGGATGGAGGCGACGAGGGAGGTGGGGCCCATGGACGCGGGAGTCAGAGGCGCCAGCAGGCTAGGCGTCGTCGGGGACGGGGTCCTCGTCCTCGTCCAGGAACGGGACGCGGGGCGGGGCCGAGGCGGTCTTGGCCTCCGTGTCGTAGGTGCAGCCGGCCGCGAGCACGTGGACGCGCAAGCCGATGAGCGAGACCGGCTCGCCGTCGCGTGCGGAGTCCATCGAGGAGTACGCCAACTCAGACGGGTCGACGACGGTGACGGTGCCGGAGCCGATGACCTCGAACACGTCGTTGGGGCCCAAGACCAGGGCGGTGTCCTCGTCGATGCCGACGCCGGTCGCGAAGGGGTTGAAAGAGACGGCGGTCAGGAGCCGGCCCAGGCGGTCGCGCTGGCGGAAGTGCTGGTCGATGACGAGCCGGTTGGACAAGCCGAGGCCGGGCGCCAGCACCACCTTCTCCGTCGTCGGCGTGGGGCCGGTGCGGCCTGAGGCGATCATGTGCTCCGGGATGACGGCGGCGCCGGCCGAGGTGCCGGCCACGACGGTGCCGGCCGCGTTCGCGCGGCGGATGGCCTGCGCCAGCGGGGTCCCTCCCAGGATGGTGGACAGGCGGAGCTGGTTGCCGCCGGTCATGAAGATGCCGGTGGCCCGCTCGACGGTCTCGACGACGGCGGGGACACGGGCGTGCTCACGCTCGGTGATGGTGAGCACGTCGACGTGGGCAGCCCCGAGGTCGGTGAAGAGCTTGGCGTAGCGGTCGCCGGTGTCGGGGAGCTCGCTGGCGGTTGGCACGACCACGATGCGTGCCTCGGGGCCGCCGGCGAGCGCGAGGACGCGGGCGAGCACGTCGCGGGTGCCGGTCTTGGCCTCGGCGCCGCCGATGGGGATGATGGGGCCGCGCGGCGTGTCGGTGGGAGGGGAGGGCATTCGGGAGGAGAAGAGGATGGAAGAGAAGAGGAGAAGAGGCGAGGAGGAGGAGAGGGGAGCCAGCGTTGCGACGAGCGTTCGCAGGCCCCCCATCCTCTCGTCCTCTACTCGTCTATTCCTCCTTCAAAGGTGCCTCGGCGGACGGGGCGGGAGTCGCGGACGTGCCAGGCGCCGCGCGCCATCACGTCGGTGGGGCGGTGGTCGTCGCCGAGCACGACGAGGTCGGCGTCGGTGTCGACGGCGATCGTGCCCTTGCCGTGCAGGCGGAGGTAGGTCGCGGGCGTCGCCGTGAACGGCGCGAGGGCGGCGTCGAGGGGGACGCCTCGGTCGAGAAGCGTCCCCAGCAAGTCGGCCAAGGCGACGGAGGTGGCGAAGTCCATGCGCTGCAAGACACCGTCGCAGAAGTGGGGGAGGCAGCCGCCGCCATCGGAGGAGACGGTGACTGCGACGCGGGCGTCGAGGGCACGGATAAGGGCGTCGGCAGCGGGGACTTCGTCGTCTGTCGCGAACTCCGGTGGGAAGGCAGTCACATCGATGGTGACGCCACGTGCGGCGAATTCCAAGGCTTCGTCGAACAGGCCAGAGCGGCGGTTGACGTGCGTCGGGTGGAGCGTCCGGGCGGGGATCTCGGTCTCGGACAGGATCTGGCGGAGCATCGCCAGCCCCCGCGCGCCGTCGCCGAGGTGGAGGTGGAGCACGCCGGCCTTGCCGGTCATCAGCCCGCCCACGTGGCAATCGGCGGCGACACGGGCGACCTCTTCGATGGTCGGCTGGGAGCTTCGGTGGTCGGAGACCGCCAGCTCGCCGAAGCCGACGATGGGCTCGACCGTCGCGATGTCAGTGCGGACGGCGCCGGTGAGCGTCGTCGGCGGGAGGTGGTAGCCGCCGGTCCAGGCCCAGGCGCTCAAGCCCTCGCGGCGCAAGCCGTAGACCTGGCGAAGGAGGCCCGCGGTCGTGCGCGTGGTGTCGTCGGTGCCCAACAGGCCGACGACGGAGGTGACGCCCGCCAGCGTGTAGGCGCTGAGGGTGGGCGCCGGCGCGGCGGTCTCGGGCCCCGCCTCCCCGCCGCCGCCGGTGACGTGGACGTGGGCGTCGACGAGTCCCGGGATGAGGCGTCGGCCCTCAAGGTCAATGACCTCGACGGGGACGCCCGCAACCTCGGGGCGCTGCTCGGTGATGGCGACGACGTGGCCTCCGGCCACGAGCACGTGGCGCCGCCCGAGCGGGGCGGGCGCGTAGAGGTCGGCGTTGAGGAGAAGGGTCAGCACGGCAGTCCGGGGGGCGCGCAAGCTACCGGAGGGCGGGCGGCGCCGGGCGGAGAGTGGACGGAGAGGCCGACCAAGGCCTGTGAGCGGTAGTCCGTCTGCACCACGGCGACCGGGCGCAGGTGGCGGACGTTGGCACGCCCAGTCCCACCCACCGATGCGACCCCTCGTTCTGGCCCTGCTCGTGGCTGCCAGCGCCAGCGCCCAACCCGTCGCCGTGCGCCTCGAAGGGGCCGATGGCGACGGCCGGGAGCCTGATCGGGTCGAGCCTGTCGGCGGTCGTCGTGGTGCTGGCGGCGGCGTCGCAGTGCGGGTTCAGCGGGTGCTCGGAGGACGAGGGCGAAGTGCAGAGGCTGGCGGCGGTCTCCGGTGTGGTGGGCGGGGCCGTCGGTTCGGCGATGGTGGTCGGATGGATGAGCGCGACGCCGCAGGGCCGGTCCTTTTTTCCATCGGTCGACGTAGGGTCGGGCGACTGGCGGCGGGCCCTCGTGGGCGCGGCGGTCGGAACGGTCCCCGGCGTGCTGGTGGCCGCGCTCGGCGGGTCTGAGACCAGCCTGCTGTGGCTGGCGGTGCCGGTTAGCCAGGGAATCGGAGCGGGGGTGGCGGTGGGGCTGCGCGAGCCGTAGGTGGGCCGCTACGCGTGGGACGCCTCGGCCTCGCGGACGAGGGCCAGCACCTGGTCGCGCTGCGCAAGCGCGAGGAGGATCGCAAGGTCGCCGGGCGCCAGCCAGTCGAGGGCGAAGCGGGTGCCAGCGACGGGGTCGGCGAGGACGGTGCAGGCGTCGGTCGGAATGCCACGCTCGCCCAGCAAGCGGAGCAGCAAGGCAGGGACGTCGCCGCGCTCCCTCCCCCGTAGGTAGCCCGGGACGTCGACGAGCACGACGCGGTCGGGCCGCAAGCGGGCCAGGCCGTCGGCCATGGCCGCGATGTCGTCGTCGGACCGGTCGCCGGCGCTGCCGAATAGGACGAGCCGGCGGGTGGCGTCCCAGTGGTCGGCCAGGTCGGCCAGCGCCGCCAGCCCGTGCGCGTTGTGGGCATAGTCGACGACGACCGTGGCACCGTCGACTTCGAAGCGGTTGGCGCGGCCGGGGTTGTCGGACGCGTCGCTCTTGAAGGCGCGCAAGCCGGCCGCGATGGCGTCGTCGGAGAGGCCGAGCGCGGTCGCGAGCGAGGCGGCGGTCAGGCCGTTGCGGACGACGTGCTTGGCGGCGCCGCCGAGCGCGGCGGGGATGGCGTCGACGGGGCAGACGGCGCGCCAACCGTCGTCGCTACGAAGGGAGATCTGGCCGTCGTGGACCGTCGCGGCCAGCCCGTCCGGGGCATCGGCGGCGGGGTCGAGGGCGGTCCACGCGATCCGGACGCCGCGGGCGAGCAGGCCCTCCCGCTGGCGGAGCACGGCGGCCCTCGCGGGGGGCTCGTCGGCGGGGGCGACGAGCGTGCCGCCGGCCGCCAGCGCCTTCGCCACGACCAGCTTGGCGTCCGCCAGCGCCGCGACGGTCTCGACGCCGTAGTCGCCGAGGTGGTCGGCCGCGACGTTCGTCAGGGCGGCGGCGGCGACGATGGGGACCGGCACGCCGCGCCGCAGCAGCCCGCCCCGGGCCGACTCGCAGATCGCCAGCGTGACGCGCTCGTCGCGCATCACGGCACGCGCCCCGAGGGGCCCCGAAAAGTCGCCGCGCTCGACGACGTGGTCGCCGACGGTGACGGCGTCGGTTGTCGAGAACCCGACCGTGTGGCCGGCGGCGCGGCCCATCCCCGCGAGAATCCGCGTCGTCGTCGACTTGCCATTCGTGCCGGTGATCAAGGCGGTCGGGATCGCAGAGACGGCGTCCCAGTCGAGGGCGGCGGGGTCGGGCAAGGCGTCGGGCGCGAACGTCTGGCCACGCGCGCCGAGCCCGACGGTGATCGCGTCGTCGTCCCACACCAGGGGCACCGCGCGGCGCTCGGCCTCGGCGATCAGCGCCGCGAGCGCTACGTCGGCCTCGTCGTCGGCGCTCGCGCGCAAGCGGGCGATCACGGCGTTGCGGGGCTCGGGGGACGCGCCCGCCAGCTCGGCGCGGGTGGCGGCCCAGGCGGCTTCGTTGAGGTCGGTCGCCGTGTACAGCAGGTCGACCGGCGAGCCGAGCGCCAGCGACAGGCCGCGTGGAAACTCGCGCACGACGAGCGGCGCGTCGGTCCAGCCGAGGGCGTCGCACAGGGCGCGAGCGTGGCGGCGCCAGGCGTCGGCGGCGTCGGCGCGGCGGTCCGGCGGGACGAGCCCTTCGAGCGCGGCGCCGGGGCCATCCAAGAGGTAGCCCGCGCCGGTCTGGCGGCGGCTGTCGAGGGCGTCGGAAATCACAGGATCGGGGGACGGGGGACGAGGTACGCGAGGGCTGGCCGGGGACAGGTACCCCGTACCGGCCTCAGTCCGCCTCCTCGTCGGACGTGATGCGGACGCCGCGGTGGTCGCGGACGACGCGGTGGCCGCCGACCTCGAACGTCTCGCCGAGCTCCACGGGCGCTGTCACCGGGCTGGACTCGGGCGCGTCGCCGGCGCCGTCGTCGTCGGAGGGGGTCGGGGGCGAGATCGGGGAGACCATGGTCTCCGGCTCGGACGTGTCCTGGCCGTCGCCGGAGGGCTCGCCAAAGTGGACGATCTGGCCCCAGCACCGCTCGATCTGGTCGCCGAACACGACGACCAAGTCGCCGGGCTCCGCCAGCGACAGCGCGTGCTCGACGGCCTCGGCCTCGTCGGGGAGGACGGTGATGGCGTCGTCGGCGACGCCGGCAGCCGAGAGGGCGGCGCGCAGCATCTCGGGGATCTCGCCCGCCTCGCGGCCCCGCAAGCGGTCGTCGCGCTTGCAGACGTAGTGGTCGAAGTGGCCGGCCGCAGCTTGCGCCATCGCCTCGATGTCTTCGTCGCGGCGGTCGCCGGGCGCCGCCAGCGCCAGGATGCGGCGGCCCCGCACGTCGAGCCGGTCCACGAGCCCGGCCATCGATTGGACGGCCGCCGGGTTGTGGGCGTAGTCCAGGATGACGCGGAAGGGGTGGCCGTCGTGGACGTTGAGGCGGCCGGGCGCCTCGTAGAAGCTGGTCGTGAAGGTCTGGAGCCCGTGGCGGATCTGGTCGAGTGTCAGCTCCATCGGCCCGTTCCCGAGCGCATACGCGATGCCCGCCGCGAACATGGCGTTCTGGACGTTGTGCGTCGCCTTCCCGTCGATGGTCGACGGGAGCAGGTGCGTCCAGACGAGCGGGAGGTGGCGGCCGGCGTCGTGGATGGTGATCATCTCGCCCGCGATGCCGCGCTCCAGCACGACCGCGCGGCCGCCCTGGCGGACGTGCTCGCGCACCAGCTCGTGCTCGGCGTCGAGCGTCACGTAGCAGATGTGGTCGGCGTCGGTGTGCTCGGCCATCGCCAGCACGCGCGGGTCGTCGGCGTTGAGGACGACGGTGTCGGTCGCGACCTCAATCGGGATCCGCTTGACCTCCGCCAGTTGGTCGAGCGTGTCGATGCGGCCCAGGCCGAGGTGGTCCGACGACACGTTGAGGCACGCGGCCACGTCGCAGCGACGGACGCCCAGCCCGGAGCGGACGAGCCCGCCGCGCGCCACTTCGAGCACGGCGGCCTCGACGGCCGGGTCTCGGAGCACGGTCTTCGCCCCGATCGGCCCGGTCATGTCGCCCTTCACCGACAGCCGGCCGTCGACGAACACGCCGTCGGTCGAGGTCATGCCGGGCACGACGGCAGCCATCTGCAAGATGTTGGCCACCATCCGCGTCGTCGTCGTCTTGCCGTTCGTGCCGGTCACGATGGCGACCGGAATGCGGGACGGCGCGCCGGGCGGGAAGAGCATGTCCATCACCGGCCCGGCCACGTCGCGCGGCGTGCCCTCGGAGGGCGCCACGTGCATGCGGAAGCCCGGCGCCGCGTTCACCTCGACGATCGCCCCGCCCACGTCGCGCCAGCTCTGGGTGATGTCGTCGCTCAGGAAGTCGACGCCGCCGACGTCGAGGCCGACCGCGCGGACGGCGCGCTGGGCCATGTCGCGGTTGTCGGGGTGGCACACGTCGGTCAAATCGATGGCCGTGCCGCCGGTCGACAGGTTGGCCGTCGAGCGGAGGTAGAACGTCTCGCCTGCGGGCAGCACGGTCTCGGGCCCGTAGCCGGCCTTCGCCAGCAGCCGCTCGGCCTGGGCGTCGAACGCCAGCCGCGTCAGCACCTTCTCGTGGCCCACGCCGCGGCGCGGGTCCTCGTTGACGATCTCGACCAGCTCTTCGATGGTGTGCTCGCCGTCGCCGACGACGTGGCCGGGGACGCGCTTGGCAACGGCCACCAAGTGCCCGTCGACGACCAGCATCCGGTGGTCGAAGCCGGACACGAAGCTCTCGACGAGCACGCCGGAGCTGGAGCCGTGTTGGCTCGCGTGGTCGAACCCTTTTTCGACGGCGGCGTCCGTCGTCAGGCGGATCGAGACGCCGCGCCCGTGGTTGGCGTTGAGCGGCTTGGTGACGACGGGGAAGCCGATCCGGTGCGCGGCGCGGACCGCGTCGCTCGGCCCGTAGACGAGGGCCTGCTGGGGGACCGGCAGGCCCAGCGACTCCAGCAGCGACCGCGTGTCCTCCTTGTCCGACGCGATCTCGACGGCGATGTGCTTGGTCTGGCCCGTGACGGTCGCCTGGATGCGGTCCTGGTACTTGCCGTGGCCGAGCTGGACGAGCGAGTAGCGGTTGAGGCGGATCCACGGGATGTCGCGCTCGACGGCGGCGTCGATCAGCGACTGTGTGCTCGGGCCGTAGGCGTAGCGCTGGGCGCCCCGGATAAAGGCGTCGCGCTCCTCTTCCCAGTCGTAGTCGTCCTCCTTCTGTTCGTCGAGCAGCTCCTGCACGTCGTCGGGCAGCAGCCGCAGGATGAGGCGCCGCGCCAGCTCGGACGCCTCCAGCCCCACCTCGCGCTGCTGGTACTCGAAGACCATGTCGTACTCGCCGCGCGCGCGGCCGGTCGAGCGCGTCTTGCCGAACGTCACGTCGTGGCCCGCGATGCTCTGCAGCTCCAGCGCGACGTGCTCCCAGACGTGGCCCAGCCACGTGCCCTCGTCCTCCGTCATGCGTCGGATAAAGCCGCCGGGCGTGCGGTACGAGCACCCGTGCTCCTCCAGCCCCGGGAGCGCCTCCACGAGGCGCTCGGCGAAGTCGCCCAGCTTGCGCGTCGGGTAGTCCTCCAGCGGCCCCAGGTCGATGGTGTGGCGGATGACCGGGAAGCGGGCGTAGAGGTTCGGGCCGACGTAGACGTTGGTCGAGAGGACGCGCATGAGCGGGGGAGAGAGGGGAGCGTTCGGGCGTGAACGGAGGGTCAAGGTCCGCTACGCGGGCCGGATGGCGCAAGCTCCGCCGCGTGGCGAGCCCAACCGGAAACCGCCCCGCCGGGTGGGGCGGGGCGGCGTCGGAGGCGGCCGCTGGCGAAGACGACGGGCCGCGGGTTAGAACGTGGCCCGGAGGCTGAGCCCGGTGCCGTCGGACGAGGGGGCGATCGACACGGGCGGCGGGTCCGGCGCACCCGTGAGAAGGGCGTCGGCCAGGGCCGCGGCCCACACGGCGGCGGCGCCGATCACGAACGCGCCGCGTGCGCGGTGCCAGCGGTCGTAGACGCGGTAGGTCTCGTCGATCTCCTCCGGTGTCACCGCCGCGAGGTAGTCGGCGCGGGCGTCGGCGCGGGAGATCGTCGTGGTCAGGGCCCCGGCCGCCGTGGCGGCCGCCGAGATCGCGAACGCCCACCCCTTGGTCCGGTCGCCCTTGTGGAACTGCCCCCAGCCCGGGGCCACGAGCGAGCGGACGGCGGCCGTCGGCCGGCGGTCCACCAAGACGACGTAGCGCGTCTCGGCGAGCGCCGGATCGGCGGCCCGGCCTGCCGCGCGGAGGTCCGCGCGGACGGCGTCAAAAAACTCGACGGTCTTGGGGGAGATCAGGACAGACTCGAGGCGTAGCTCGGGGTCGATGGAGAGCGCGGCCGCAAACTGGCGGCGGGCCTCCACGGGCTCGCTTCGCGTGTGGTGGAGGACACCAAGCGCGGTGTGTACGGTGATGAGCTGGTCCGGCGTGAGCTCGGCGTAGCGCTCGAGGGCGGTGCGCGCGAGGCTCGAGGCCTCGTCGTAGTCGAGCCGGCCCGCCGCCGCTTCCATCGCCTGGATCAGCGCGGCGGGCGTGGACGGCACCCCGGCCTGGGCCCGTACGGGGGCCACGCCCGCGGCCCAGACAAGCGCCAGCGCGAGGACCGCTCGTCCTGCGGAGCGAGCGGAGGGTGTGCGAGTGATGGTGGGCGCGCGCATCGGGGGAGAATAGCGACGCAGGCCATGGGCGTCGCGGGCCCCGAACGGACGAACGCCGCGTTCGGTCCATCGCGGGGTGGCGGGAGGCAGAAGGCGCCGGTCGCCCTCCGTCGGGCAGGGCGATCTACTCCGAGGCCATTCGGACCCGGACGGTCCGCCGCTCGCCCGCCGCGACCCGGAGTGGGACCTCGCGCGTGCCAAGCGTGGGGTGCGTGAACCGGAGGACGTGGTCGCCCGGGGTCAAGATGAGGGGCCGCTCCTGGGGGGTGGTGTCCCACGCCTCGCCGTCGACGGCCACCTCGGCCCACGGGCTGACCTCGACGGTCACCTGGGCGACGAGGTCCCAGAGGGAGACGGAGGTCTCCGCCCGCTCGCCCGCGACGACATCGACGCGGACGGTGCGGACCGGGAACTGGGGGTTCGTGAGTGTGACGAGATAGGTGCCCGCAGGGAGCGAGACGTCCTCGACCGGGGTCATCCCCAGGTCACGGTCGCCAGCACGAACGCGCGCCCAGGGCTCGACGCGCACGGCCAAGGTTCCCGCCGCGGGCGGGACGGCGGCCGACGGTGAGGGCGGTCTCGGTGGGCGGTCGGGGTCCGGATCTTGGGGGCGGGGCCGGTCCGCGTCCGGGTTGGGGGCGGTGGGGGGGAGGGGCTGGGGCGGCGGGGCGCCTCGCGGCGGGAGCGCGGCGCGCTCCGTCGACTCGTCGGGCGCGCCGAGGGGCTCGGCCGCTGGGTCCGGCGCGTCGGGCTGGGCGACGATCTCGACGGGGGCCGTGGGCAAGGGCTCCGCCGACCTCGCAACCGTCGCGTCGGGCTCAGGCCCGGCCGACAGGCCGATGCCGACGGCGATGGTGCTGACGATGGCCGCGACGGCGGCGACCGCTGCCCACCGGCGGCGCGGCGCGGCGCTCGGCCGGCGCGCCGGCCGGTCGGGTGCTGCCGGTCGGTCGGGAGTGGCGGCCGGAAGTGGGGCGGGCGTCGGTGGCGGCCGGTATGCGTCCGGGTCGGCGAGGTAGGCAGCGAGGTCGTCGGGGCTCGGGTTGCCCAACATCGCGACGACGGCCGTGAGCCGATCCGCGACATCCGCCGCGCCGTCCGGACGCGCCGTGGGGTCCTTGTCCAGCAGGTCAAGGGCGACCTCCACGAGCGGGGCGGGGAGGCGGGGGTCGGCGGCGAGCGCGGCGGACGGGTCGTGGTGGAGGACCGCGTCGAGCGTGGCCGAGGAGTCGGCCGCCAAGAACAGGGCCCGCCCCGTCACGGCGTGGGCGAGGACGGCGCCGAGCGAGAAGAGGTCGGCTCGGACGCTCGGGGCCTCGCCCCGGACGACTTCGGGGGCCAGCGTCGACAGCGTGCCCCGGACCTCGCCGTCGGAGTCGCCGTCGAGCGAGGCGAGGCCGAAGTCCGTCAGCTTGACCGCCCCGTCGGCACCCAGCAGCAGGTTGCCGGGCGAGATGTCGCGGTGCAAGATGCCCGCGGCGTGGATCGCGGCCAGTCCGCGCGCCGCCTCTCGCGCGACGAGCGCGGCGAGCGGGGGGGGGAGCGGGCGGTCGCGGACGACCGCCCCGAGGTCCGCGCCCTCCACCCACTCGGCCACCAGGGCGTCGTCGCTGGCCCGGAGCACGCGGACGACGTTGGGGTGGTCCACCTCGGCCGCAAGCCGGGCCTCCTCGGCGAACCGACGCCGGCGCTCGGGGTCGACGCCCCGGAGCCGCTTGAGCAGCACGACCGAGCCCGACTCCACGTCCAGGGCCTTGTAGACCGTGGCTGCGGGCCCGCGCGCGAGTTCGGCGAACGGCCGGACGTCGGGGGTGTGGGGGGCGATGGGTGGGGTGGGAGGGCGGAGCACGCGGCGGGCGTGGCGGAGGGGGCTCAGTACGCCCGGGCGTCTGAAGGGATGTCGCGCGACCGTGCCGGCCGGACAAGTCTACGGGATCCCGGGTGGCCCGGGCCCCTCGTCACCGCTCCTGCGCGCCGGCCGGCGCCAACTCGGCGGCGTCTTCCTCCGCCCACTCCTTGAGGCGGTACTGGATCCACCGCCGCGAGACGCCTAGCGTCCTGGCGGTCGCCGAGACGTTCCCTTCGGAGGCGGCCAACGTCCGCTCGACGGCGAGCCGCTCGACCTCCTTCATCGTCATCCCCGGCGACACGTCGAGGGCCTCACCCGGCGCCGGCTCGGGAAGCCGGAGGTCCGCGACCTCGACGGTCGTCCCGCGCGCGAGCACGACGGCCCGCTCGACGGCGCCCTCAAGCTCGCGGACGTTGCCGGGCCACCGGTGCCGCCGGATGGCGTCGAGCGCGTCGGGGGAGAACGTCGTGACGTGGGCCCGGGGGCCGGTGGCGAACCGGTCGAGGAAGTACGTCGCGAGCAGGATCACGTCGTCGCCCCGCTGGCGGAGCGGGGGGAGCGCGACCCGAATCGTGTTGAGCCGGTAGAGCAGGTCTTCCCGGAACCGCCCGGCCTCGACGAGGTCGTCGAGCGGCCGGTTGGTCGCCGACACCACCCGGACGTCGACGCGCCGCCCGGCCGTGTCGCCGACGCGCCGGACCTCGCCGGTCTGGAGCACGCGGAGCAGGGCCGTCTGGAGCTTCGGGCTGAGGTCGCCGACCTCGTCGAGGAACACGGTGCCCCCGTCGGCCGCCTCGAACAGCCCCTTCTTGTCGATGTCGGCGCCTGTGAAGGCCCCTTTGCGGTGGCCGAACAGCTCGCTTTCGAGGAGGTCGTCCGGAAGCGACCCGCAGAACAGGGTCACGAATGGGCCCTCGGCGCGCGGCCCCTCGTAGTGGAGCGCCCGGGCCACGAGCTCCTTGCCGGTCCCCGTGTCCCCCTCGATCAAGACGGTCGCGTCGGTGTCGAGCACGCGGCGGAGCGTCTCGTAGACGACCTCCATGGCCGAGCTCGTCCCAACGATCTCGTCGAACCCGTGGCGGTCCCGGGCCTCGGCGAGCAGCCGGCGGTTCTCCTCACGGAGCGCCGCCTCCCGGCGGGCGGCGTCGAGGGCGATGGCGGCCTGGTCGGCGACGGCCCGCAAGAACGGGAGGTGGTCGCGTGTGAACCGGCCCCGCGTCTTGACGGCGTCGAGGTAGACGGCCCCGATCTGCCGGCCCCGCAGCCGCAGCGGGACGCACGCGATCGACTGGATGTGCTGGAGGACCACGCTTTCGACGCCGCCGTACCTCTCGTCGGCCTCCGCCTCGAACACCAAGACCGGCTCGCCGGTCTGGAGCACCTCCTGGACGACGCTCGTCGAGAGCGGGCGGACCCCTTCGAGGTCGTCCCCCGAGAAGTTGCGCTGGGCCCGGACCTCGAACACGGCGCCGCCGCCCGCGCCGTCGGCCTCGAGCAGCACGAACCCGCGCTCGGCCTCGAGCACGTCGAGCGCCGCGTCGAGCATGACCTCCAGCATCGCCGCCGGGTCACGAACGGAGTTGAGGGCCGCGGCGATCTCGGTGAGCGCCGCCAGCGCGGGGACGGGGGGCTCGTCAGGCGCAGCCATTACTCGGAGGGCGAGGGCACGCGGAACCCCGCCCGTCGCGACCGGCTCGTGTTCCCCTCGGGGTCCGTGATCCGGAGCGTCCAGACGTAGTCGCCTGGGGAGAGGGGGACCTCGGCCGTGTAGGAGGTGGCGAAGGGGGGAAGGCCGTCCACGCTCTGCACGAGGTTGGGGACGCCAGATGCGTCGACGAGGGAGATCTCGACCGCGAGCGTGAACGAAAAGGGGAGGAGCACCTCGCGCCACTCGAACGTCGGCGTCGGCGTGGAAACCACCTCGGAGCCCTGAGGGCTCACGAGCACTGGTGTCAGCTCGATCACGCGGGCGATGGAGAACGTCGGGCCCTGCGCCGTTGCCCCGAACACGTCCGTCACTTCGATCCTCAAGGTCCGGCCTAAGAGCGACTGGATCCGCCCGCCGGGGAGGACCGACTCGTCCAGCGTGGCGTGGTAGCGGCCGTCGGGTCCCTTGGCGAGCGGCGCGCGGAACCTGAGCTCGGCAGAGACCACCTCGACGGTCTCGACGTCGGTGGAGCGGTCGGGGTCGGTCACGTCCGCCTCGACCATGAGCGTGTAGACGGCCGCGTCGGGGAAGACCTGGACGCTATGGGCCGTCCGCGCGCTGGCCGAAAGGACGACGGGCTCAGCGTTGAGGCGGAGGTCTACCCTCACCGCGAGGGTAGCGGCCACCACGACCTCGACCTCCTCAGGCTGGAGGCCGTCGGCCTCCGCGCGTAGGAGGTAGGTGCCCGCCGGGACGTCCGTCAGCTGAAACGCTCCGGTCTCGTCTGTCGTCGTGACGCGCTCCGAGCCACCCCCGAGTGGAAGCAGGCGGATGCGAACGTCGGCGCGGCCCTCGGACACCGCGTACACGCCTGTCGCTCGGCCCTCGATGACTCCAACGTTCCGGAACCGCTCCGAAAGCGGGTCGAGGGGGTTCTCGTGTGGGGCGCCGTCCAGGCAGCCCCACAGGACCACGCCGAGCAGGAGGAGGGAGGGCAGTACAAAGCGGTTCATCTCGCGGTCAAACTACGGGAAGAGTCGCTGGGCTGGCGCCCCCACATGCGTCGCTGAACGGACGGGAAGGGAGGGCGGCCCTCCGCCTCAGACGGGGGGGAGACGATGGCGGGGACGGTCCTCCGGTCGCCTGACGAGTGCGGAGAATGGCGTCTATAACAGAGCCTCTCCGCGGTCGTCGTGGGGGAACTCAACGCAAAGGAGGGCCCCCCTAGTGTAAACGGCGCCGGGCAGTTTGGTAGAGGATCCCCCTGTGAGTTCGGATCGGTGTTCAGCCGGTCCCACACACGCGACCCGATTCGTTCCCCAGGGCAAAGGCTGGCCATCGAAAACCGCGCGCCTCTGCTAATCCCGGGTCCGGGAGCGCGAGGGGGCAGCGGCCAGGAAGAGAAGCGCGAGAAGGGCCGCCGGCACTGCGAGTTGGAGCGCGAGGATCATGGCGGCGGGCGGCGTGTAGGGACGGGTCTGCTTTCGTAAAGACGCCATCGGAGTTGCGCGCGTCACGCCGAAGCGGGTGAGTTGTCGTATCGCGAGCTGGGACGTACTCGGTGCAGTCTGAGCCGTGGTGGTCTAGGCGCCGAGGCCCCGCGAGCCGCATCTTTCGTCCTCGTCCTCGTCCTCGTCCTCGTCCCCATGCCCTTCGTCCCGACCCCCGTCCGCATCCCCGTCCCCGGTGGCAAGCTCATCGAGGAGCATGTCGGCCGCGTCGCCAGCGACACCAGCTCCGTGTCGGTCGCCCACATGCTGGCGCCGCCGGGCTGGCAGGAGCCGGTCCAGACCCCCGCGTTCGACGAGGTCACCATCGTGATTCGGGGGGCGATGCGCGTCGAGCACGCCGGTGGCCACACCGACGTGGGCCCGGGCGAGACGGTGCTGTGCCGCGCGGGCGAGCGCGTCCGCTACCTCAATCCGTCCGCCGACGCCGAGTGCGAGTACTGGGCTGTCTGTGCACCGGCCTTCTCCCCGGACGCCGCCGGACGCGAGGACTAACGCGCAGCGGACTACGTTGCCGGCCGATGGCCTCCGACTTCTACGCCCGTCTCCCCGTCGTCGAGCGCTTCGACCAACTGGTCGACCCCGACGCCTACACCCCGGTCCCGGACGACTGGACCGTTGTGCTAACGGACGTGATCGGTTCGACCGTCGCCGTCGCGGCCGGCCGCTACCGCGACGTGAACTACGTCGGGGCCGCCTCCATCGCCGCCGTCCTCAACGCCTCCGGCCGGGCCGACCTCCCGTTCGTCTTCGGCGGCGACGGCGCCACGCTCGTCGTGCCGCCGGAGTACCTCGACGCGGCGCTGTCGTCGCTGGCGGCGCTCCAGCGCCACGCCTCCGAGCGGCTCGCCCTCGACCTCCGCGTGGGCGCGGTGCCCGTGGCGGTCGCCCGCGGAGAGGGCCACGAGATCGCCGTCGCGCGCTACCAGGCCTCGGCGACCTACGCCCAGGCCCTGTTCTTTGGCGAGGGCGTCGGGTGGGCCGAGCGTCAGGTCAAGGACCCCGCCACGGCCGACCGCTGGGCCAGCCACGCCGAGCCGCTCGCCGAGGGCGGCGACCCGTACGAGGGGCTGGAGTGCCGCTGGCAGGACGTCAAGAGCCCGCGCGGCGAGACCGTCTCGCTCCTCGTCGAGGCCCTCGGCGACGACGCGGCGGACACCTACCGCGAGGTGCTCGGTGCCATCGCCGAGGTCTACGACGACGACGCGGCGCACCCGGTCGCTCTCGACGGCCTCCGGCTGGCGGTCTCGCCCGCCAAGTTCGGCCCCGAGGTCCGCTTGCGGCACCCGGGCCGGCGGTTGCGCACGCGCGCCAAGCTCTGGGCCCTCAACCTCATCGGCCGCGTCCTCATCCGGTTCGGCATCAAAACGTCGGAGACCGACTGGGCCCGCTACCCGACGCTCTTCCGCGACGCCACCGACCACCGCAAGTTCGACGGCGTCCTGCGGATGGTGCTCGCGGGCGCCCCCGCCGACCGCGAGCGGCTGGAGACCCTGTTGGAACGCCTCTACCAGCAGCGTCGCCTCGCCTACGGCGTCCACGTCTCCGACCGCGCCGTGCTTACCTGCCTCGTCTACGAGCGCATGGGCCAGCAGGTCCACTTCGTCGACGGCGCGGGCGGCGGCTACACGCGGGCGGCGGTCGGGCTAAAGCGGCGGCTGAAGGCGCTCTCCTGAGCGTCCCGCGAGGCCGCCTTTGCTTAGGAAGGGTGGGGCAGAGTCGATACCGAAGATGCCCCCCCGCACACCCCGCATGGTCCTCACCGAGACCCGCCCGCTTGCTCGCCCGTCCGAGGCGCCCGCCGTCACGCTGGCGCGGCTCCGCCGGCTGCTCGACGTGTCGGTGGCCCTCAACGCGCTCGGCGACACCGACCACCTCTTGCGGTTCATCGCCAGCACCACGACGGAGGTGCTCGCCTGCGAGGCCGCCTCCATCTTGCTCTTCGACGAGACCACGGGCGCCCTCCGCTTCACGGCCGCGACGGGCGAGGCCGGGGCCCAGCTGGTCGGCGAGGAGGTCCCGCTCCGGGGCAGCCTCGCCGGCACCACCTTCCTCGAAGACCGCATCCTGCACGCCGCCGACGCGGGGGCCGACGCCCGCCGCCACCGCGCGGCCGACGAGGCCACCGGGTTCGAGACGCGCGCCCTGCTCGGCGTCCCGATGCGCGTCGACGGCCGGCCCGTGGGCGTCCTCCAGGCCCTCAACCCCCACGCCGCCGCCTTCGACCGCGCCGACGCCGAGGCCCTGCTGATCATCGCCTCCCAGGCTGCCGTCGCCATCCGCAACGCCCGCCACGAGGCCGCCCTCCAGCGCGCCAACGACCGCATGGCCGGGCTCGACCGCCTAAAGTCCAACTTCATGGCCATCGCGTCCCATGAGCTCCGCACCCCCATCACGGCCGTCCATGGCTTCGGTCAGATCCTTACCGAAGAGCTTCGCGGCGACCTCTACAGCCACGCCGATGCCATCGTCCGCGCTGGTGACCGCATGATGGACGTGGTCGAGACCCTCGACGTGATGGCCGGGCTCGACGAGGACCTCGGCATCCATCCCGGCACGCTCACGTCGCTGGCGTCGATCCTGGGCGAAGCCGCCGACCACGCCGCGCCCGGCGCGAGCGTCTCGCTGCCTGACGGCCCGCTCCTGGTCGAGGGCCACGGCCACCGGCTCCGGCTCGCGTTCTCCAACGTCCTCCGCAACGCCGTCCAGTTCTCGAGCGGTGGCCCCGTCCGACTCGCGGCGGAGGTGGCCCATGGCGAGGTCCACGTCGCCGTGTCCGACCACGGCCGGGGGCTGGCGGCGGGCGACCTCGAACGCGTCTTCGAGCCCTACCACCAAGTCGCCGACCCCGACTCCCGCGACCACGAGGGCTTGGGCGTCGGCCTGACCGTCGCGCGCGCAGTCATGATCCAGCACGGCGGGCGGCTGTGGATCGAGAGCGCAGGGCCGGGCCAGGGCTGCACCGTCCGCGCCCGCCTCCCCCTCGCGGCCGCGGCTTAGACGGCCATCCGCTTGCGCCCGCTCCACGCTCGCGCAAGCCCCCCCGGCCAGTCATCCTGAGCGGAGGGCGCAGCCCGGAGTCGAACGCGGAGCGGCGGCGGAGCCGAGGCTCCTTGTCGAGCGACGTGCTCCAGCCTGGGCTCCCGGCGCCAGCGGGAGACCCCATCGCACCAGAGACCCTTCGACTCCGCTCAGGATGACGAAGAAGCCGGGGGCGCGCCAGCCCCCTCCGCCTCGGGCCCGAGGCGGGCCCACGCCCCGCTGGCGACACACCGCCGCCAGCGGGGGACACGCCTACTCGCTCGCGTCGTCCGCCGGCTCGATCGGCGCCGCGTCCGCGGGCATCGCCTCCATGCCCGCCTCGGTCGCCTCCACGGCTGCGTCCTCGTCGTCCTCGATCACCACGCGCGCCACGTCCGCGATCGCGTCGTTGGCCTTGAGCTTCAGCACCCGGACGCCCTGCGTGTTGCGGCCGTACTCCGAGATGTCCGCGACGGCCATCCGGATCATGATCCCGGCCTCGGTCGCGATCATCAGCTGGTCGTCCTCCAAAACGCTCTTGATGGCGACGAGCCCGCCCGTCTTGGGCGTCGTCTTCTGCGTCAGGATGCCCTTGCCGCCGCGGCTCTGCGTCCGGTACTCGTCGAGGTCGGTCCGCTTGCCGTAGCCGCCTTCCGAGATCGTCAGCACCTGCGCGCCGTCGCGGCGGACCGTGATCATCCCGACCACGCGCTCGCCGTCGGGCAGCTTCATCCCGCGCACGCCGCGGCTCTTGCGGCCCATCGAGCGCACGTCGCCCTCGTGGAACCGGATCGCTTGGCCGTGCGACGCGCCCAGCAGCACCTCGGTGTCGCCGTCGGTCAGCTTGGCCTCGATCAGCTGGTCCCCGTCCACGATGTCGATGGCGATGATGCCCGTCACCATGGGCCGCTTGAACGCCGCCAGCGCCGTCTTCTTGACGAGCCCCTGGCGCGTCGCCATCACCACGAAGTGGTTTTCCAGGAAGCCATCCTCCGCGTCGTCGCGGAAGTCCTCCTTCTTGATCGCCACGACGGCGCGGACGCGGTCCTCGGCGTCGATCTGGATGAGGTTGCGGATCGAGCGGCCCTTCGCCGTCCGCGTCCCCTCCGGCACGTTGTAGACGCGCAGCCAGTAGCACTGGCCGTGGTCGGTAAAGAACAAGAGGTAGTCGTGGGCGCCCGCCGTGAAGAGGTGCTCGACGAAGTCCTCGTCGCGCGTACCCGTGCCCCGGTGGCCGGTCCCGCCCCGGTTCTGCGCGCGGTACTCGTCGATCGAGGTCCGCTTGACGAGCCCCTGGTGCGTGATCGTGACCACGACGTGCTCGTCCTCGATGAGGTCCTCGAGGTCGATGTCGCCGCCGCCCATGATGTCGATCTCGGTCCGGCGCGGGTCGCCGTACTTGTCGGCCACCTCGCGCAGCTCGTCGGCGATGATCTGCATCCGCAGCGGGCGGCTCGCCAAGATCGACATCAGCCGCTCGACCTCCTTGAGCACGTCCGCGTACTCGGCCGCGATCTTGTCGCGCTCCAGGCCGGTCAGGCGGCTGAGGCGCAGGGCCAGGATGGCGTCGGCCTGCGCCGACGAGAGCCACGGGCGCGGCGTAAAGTCGTCGCGCGTCATCGCGTACCCGACCGACTGGCGCTCGCCGGTGATCGCCACGGGCGAGGCCTCGGGCAGGCCCAGCCGTTCGCGCTGCTCGGCCGACAGGCGCTGCGGGTACACGCCCGCCATCAAGTTGTCCCGCGCCGCGTCGGTGTCGGCCGAGTGGCGGATGATGGCGATGACGGCGTCGAGGTGGTCGAGCGCCAGCGTCAGGCCCTCCAGGATGTGCGCCCGCTCCTCGGCCTTGCGCAGCTCGAATTCCGTCCGCCGCACCACGATCTCGTGCCGGTGCTCGACGTAGTGACCGATCATGTCCTTCAGCCCCAGCGTCTTCGGCCGACCGCCCACCAAGGCGATCATGTTCATCCCGAAGGTCTGCTGGAGCTGGGTGTACTTGAAGAGCTGGTTCTGCGTCACCGCCGGCACGGCGTCGCGGCGCAGCTCGAGGACGATCCGCATCCCGTCGCGGTCGGACTCGTCGCGCAGATCCGCGATGCCCTCGATTTTCTTGTCGCGGACCGCGTTCGCGATCTTCTCGATCAGCGTCGACTTGTTGACCTGGTACGGGATCTCGGTGACGACGAGCGCATCGCGGACGATGCCGTCGCCGCCGCGCCGCTTGATCTCCTCCTCGTGCATCTTGGCCCGCATCACGACGCGGCCCCGGCCGGTCCGGTACGCCTCGCGCACGCCGCCGACCCCGAAGATGACGCCGCCCGTCGGGAAGTCCGGCGCCGGGATGTGCGCCATCAGCGTGTCCAGCTCGATGTCCGGGTCCTCGATGTAGGCCACGATCCCGTCGACCAGCTCGCCCAGGTTGTGCGGCGGGATGTTCGTCGCCATGCCGACCGCGATGCCGCTTGCGCCATTCAGCAGCAGGTTCGGCAGCGCCGCCGGGAGCACGGACGGCTCGTTGAGCGACCCGTCGAAGTTGGGCGTGTAGTCGACGGTCTCCTTGTCGAGGTCGCGGAGCAGCTCCTCGGCGATCCGCGTCAGCCGCGCCTCGGTGTACCGCATGGCCGCCGCGGAGTCGCCGTCGACCGAGCCGAAGTTGCCCTGCCCGTCCACGAGCGGGCCGCGCACGGCGAAGTCCTGCGCCATGCGCACGAGCGCGTCGTAGACCGACTGGTCGCCGTGCGGGTGGTACTTGCCCAGCACCTCGCCCACGATACGGGCGCTCTTCTTGTGGGCCCGGCCCGCCGCCAGCCCCAGTTCCTGCATGCCGTAGAGCACGCGGCGCTGCACCGGCTTGAGCCCGTCGCGCACGTCGGGCAGCGCCCGGCTGACGATCACCGACATCGAGTAGTCGATGTACGAGGACTTCATCTCCTCCTCGATGTTGATCGGGATGATCCGGGAGGAGCTGTCGGGAATCTCTGCCATGGGGGCCGTGGGGGGACGAAAACGGGCTCGGACGATCTCAGCGAAGATACCGCCGCCCGGTGCCATCGGTCCGTCGCAGGGCCCCTCGGAGTCGGGCCGCGCGCGGTCTCCACGGCCCCACCCGCCCATAGGGCTCAGGGGATGCCTGAGACGGACAACGACCGATGGCCCCGTCCCGCTCCGTACTCTCGGGCACGCCCGCTCCTGCCACCATGGCCGACTCGCTGACCCGCATCCTGATCGCCGACGACCACCCCATCGTGCGACAGGGCCTCGAACGCCTGATCGGGCCCGAGCCCGACCTCGAGATCGTCGCCGAGGCCGCCACCGCCGACGACGTGCTGCAGGCCGTCGACGGCGGCGGCATCGACTTCGTCGTGCTCGACATCGGCCTCAAGAAGGGCTCCGGTCTCGACGTGATCGGTCAGATCCGTTCGCGTCGCGCGGACCTCCCAATTCTGGTCCTGTCGATGCATCAGGAGCGCTTCTACGCGGAGCGCGTGCTGCGCGCCGGGGCCCAGGGCTATGCGATGAAGCAGTCCGACCCCCAGGAGATCGTGCCCGCGATCCGCCGCATCCTGGCCGGCGACTTGTACCTCAGCGCCGCGCTGGCCGACGAGTTGGTGCGCCGGGCCGTGGAGGGCCGCGACGAGGGCGGGCGGGTCGCCGAGCAGCTGTCCGACCGCGAGTCGGAGGTCGTGCGCCTGATCGGGGAGGGCCTGTCGACGCGCGAGGTGGCCGAGGAGCTCAGCCTGTCCGTCAAGACCATCGAGAGCTACCGCGCCAACGTCAAGCGCAAGCTGGGCCTCAAGAGCGGGTCGGAGCTGGCGCGCTACGCCTACGACTGGGTCAACCGCACGATGGGGCTGGAGTCGGCGTGACGTTCAGTCGAGGCCGGTCGGCCGTGTCGAAGGGCCGCGACACCGGGGAGCGGAGGAGCGCATTCGGGCCGCTGGTCGCAGGCAGCTCGTGTCCGTCTCAAGACGGCTGTGGCACGCCGAGGCCTGAGGACTGGCGCCGAGACGGTCGGCGTCCCTAGTCTCCGTTCAGATCACGCCCGCCTTGCGATGTCATACCGCCTCCTCGCCGCCGTACTGTGGATTGGGGTCCCCGCGGCGGTAGCCCAACCTGCCGATAGCCTCAAGGCCGAGGCTGCGGAGACGCCCGAGGCCGTCGCCGCCGACGCCGTCGCCTTGGCGGCGTCGCTAGCGGCTTACGGACGCCGGTCTGGGGCGGCCCATGCCCTCGTCGCAGCCGCTGCACTGCTCACGGAGAACCCGCCGTATCTGGGGCGGCTCACGTCCGAGGACGGCTTGCCCCTGTCGAGCGGTGCCGCACTCCCGCTGGACGCGGTCGCTCTCCTCGACGAGGCGGAGGCTGCGACGGATCCCGCCGACCCGATCCGGCAGCAGATCGCGGCCCTCCGAGATTCCGCAGCGGCACATCCGCCTCCGGTCGCCGTTCGTGGGGCGGAGCGTGGGCCGATCCAGTACGCGGGAGCGTCCGATGGCGACAGCGACCGCCGGCTCGCGATTCGCTTCCGGGGCCGAGAGACCGCCCGTCTCCACCTGATCGGGAGCGGGGCCAGCGACCTCGACTACTACCTCTACGACGCCAACGGTCAGCTCGTCGCCTCCGACGAGGGGCCGTCCGACTCCGCGACCCTGTTCTGGTACGTCCCCTACCGCCAGCGCCTTACGCTGCGCGTCCGGAATCGAGGAGATCGGCAGAACCCGTATCATCTCGTGACCAACTGAGCGCGCGGTGTGTGAGGCCGCTGGCCCCACGAACGGCGAGCGACGAGCCGGGATGTGCTCGGGAGTGGAACGCCTAACTGAGACCCCGCGATGGACTGGTTCCGTCTCAACAACACGGACGTCGTCTACCTGTGCCTCGTGGTCCTCGCCGTCACGGCGGCGGGGTACTTGCTCTCGGTTCGCCGGGCGTCCAAGGGGACGATGTGGCTGGCCGCGACGGCGTGTGTCCTCTCCGCCCACCTCGTCGTCCACCTCGCCCTCTCGGTCCTCGACCTCGAGCGGCTGGCGGCGGCGGTGCCTGCGCTCCTCGGACTGGACGCCGCGTTGCTGGCGGGGGTCGGGGTCGCAGGCGTAGGGTTTGCATACACGTCGTTTGGCGGGACGCTTGGCAGCGAGGGGAGATGGGCGCTACGGGTCGCGGCGGGAGCGCTCGTCGTGTTGTTGACGGTCGCGGTCGGGCAGCCCGCCCTGGCGTCGGGCGTGGTCGCCGGGAGCCTAGCCCTCACGGTCGTCGCCTTCGTGTGGGCGGCGGTGGTGCTCCTCCGACAGCCGTCGCGCGGCGACGCGGGGGTGCGGGCCACCCGGATGGCAGCCGGTGTAATGCTCGTGGGAGCCGTCGTCGGGGCGACGAGTTATTGGGCGCAGAGGGCGGTCGATGGGGAGGTGCTCCGATGGCTGGCCGTGCTGGCGTTCCTTCTCGGGATCGTGGTGCTCTACGTCAACCACGGACGCGAGCCCACGACGCTCGGTGCGAAGGTGGTGGCGTTCGTGCTGGCAGCCGCGCTGACGGCGTTGTCCGGAGCGGTCGCCCTCGGGAACCGCCCCGACGACCTCGCCCGGTCGTCGGGAGTCGACGCCCCGGAGCGAGAGGCCGTCCTGCTGACCCCGGAGGCCGGCGGCGGGTATCGGCTCGAACGCACCGACGTCCCCCTCGGCTCGCCGGGCCTGCCCCTCCGCGTCAACGCCTGGGACGCCAGCGAGGTCGACCTCGGGTTTGCCTTCGCGTTCGGCGACTCGGTGTGGACGTCGATGCGCGTCGCGGCGAGCGGGCACGTCACGTTTGGGGACCGAGGCACCGACGTCTCGCCGACGATCGCTCCCCTCTACGCGCCGTCTTCGGCGGAGTCCTGGGGGCGAGAGGCGGTGTTCGTCCGGCGCGAGTCCGATCAGATCGCCGTCACGTGGTTGACGGCGTCGTCGTCGATCGCGGAGGCCCGAGAGAACGCCACCTTCCAGCTCGTTCTGGACAGCGAAGGGCGCGTCACGCTCCGCTACGGGGATGTCGGGTTCGTGCGGACGCTCGTCCGTGGAGTGCTTCCCCGTGGGCTGGGGGGGGGAGGTACCGAGGTCGGTGCGGGCGAGCCGCTGCCGGCCAGGGTCCCACCGGGCGGGTTTATCCAGAGGGCTGGCGCGGCGTACGACCAGCACGTGAGCCGCCGGCTCCTCCCCTGGGTCGGGCTCGTCCTTGGGGTGACAGGCGTCGCCCTCGTCGGGATTCCGCTCCTGCTGCAGACGAGCGTGACGCGACCGGTTCGTCGGCTGCTCGCGGGCGTGCGCCGGGTTGGGGAGGGGGACCTCGCGGTCTCGGTCCCGGTCTCGGCGGCGGACGAGATCGGCCAGCTGACGGAGCACTTCAACCGGATGACGGCCTCGCTCCGCGAGTCGCGCGACGCCCTGAGCGCCTACGCCGAGACCCTAGAGGAGCGCGTCGCCGAGCGGACCGAGGAGCTCGGCCTCCGAAACGACGAGCTCGCGGCGGAGAAGCAGGCGCTCGCCCAAGCCATCGACGAGCTGAAAGCGGCGCAGGCGCGCTTGATTGAGCAAGAAAAGCTGGCGTCACTGGGGCGGCTGACCTCAGGGATCGCGCACGAGATCAAGAACCCGCTCAACTTCGTCACCAACTTCGCCGACCTCTCGGTCGAGCTGGCGCAAGAGGCCGCCAGCGAGGCCGACCCCGAGGAGCGGGCGGCGCTCCTCGACGACCTCCGGTCGAACGCCGAGAAGATCGCCGAGCACGGCCGCCGGGCCGACGCCATCGTTCGCGGCATGATGGACCACGCCCAGGGCGGGACCGAGGAGGTCCGGGCGGTCGACCTCAACGCCTTGGTCGAGGAGCACGTGCGGCTCGCACAAGAGGCGTGGGTGGACGGGCGGGAGGAGGTACCTGTCGAGGTCACGTGCGATCTCGATCCGGCCGTCGGGTCCGTTCGGGTGGCGCCCCGCGGGATGGGCCGTGTCGTGGTGAACCTCGTTGCCAACGCGCTCGACGCGGTCGAGGAGCGGGAGGGGGGCGGGCGCGTGGTCGTCCGCACGCGGGAGGACGGCGAGGGCGTGCGGATCGAGGTCGAGGACGACGGGGTCGGGATGGACGACGAGGCACAGTCCCGGATGTTCGAGCCCTTCTACACGTCGAAGCCGACCGGCCAGGGGAACGTCGGTCTCGGCCTGTCGCTGTCGCGCGACGCGGTCCGAGGCCACGGGGGGCGGGTCGAGGTCGAGAGCGAGCCGGACGCGGGCACGACGATCACCGTGTCCCTGCCGAGGGGCTGAGCATGGGCGAGGCCGCGCAGCCGCGCTCCACCGCGAGCCTGGCTCCGTCCTCGACGGTTACTATCTACCTGTTTCACTGTAGTATGCCGCACTCTCCCGCTCTCGTATCGGCCATGGACATGCTTGTGATCCGCCGCGCTCTTGCTCTCTGGACAGGTCTCCTCGCGGTTCCCGGGCTCGCCCAGACCGACCGCCAGCTGCCGCTGGGCGAGACGGTGGAGGGGGCGCTCACGGCCGCGAGCGACACGCTTGACGATGGGCGCTTTGTCGAGACGTATGCGCTGACCGTGTCGGGGGAGACGGCGCTCGAGGTTGCGCTGCAATCTTCAGAGTTCGACACGTACCTGATCGTAGTGGGCCCAGACGACGAGAGCGTCGAGAACGACGACTGGGGTGGGCCCACGGAATCTCGCGTGGCAATCGAGAAAGGAGATAGAGGGCACAGGGAGGTGAGCGTCACGTCGTACAGCCGTGGTGAGATCGGGTCATTCACTCTGTCGTCCAGGGAGCTTGACGATGAGACGTATGGGAACGTTAAACGTCAGGTGCGCGCCGATTCTCTGCTTGCCTTGTCCCATAGCCTGCACGCCCAAGGGGACTACGCGCGGTCTATGGATCTCCTCGAGGAGGTGCTGGTGATCCGGGAGGGGGCACTGGGTCCGGACCACCCCGGGGTGGCGGGGATACTGGACGCCCTAGGCGTCATTCTCCAAGCCCAGGGTCACTTCGAGCGGGCACTGGAGCTTCAGGAACGCGCTCTGGCGATCTTCGAAGAGGCCCTCGGCCCCGACCACCTCGAGGTGGCATGGTCATTGACCAACATCGCGGCTGTCGTTGAGGACCAGGGCGACTTCGTGCGCGCTCGCGCGCTCTTGGAGCGCGCGCTGGCGATCCGGGAGGAGGCGCTCGGTCCGGAGCACATTCTGGTGGCGGAGGTGCTGGATGCCCTTGGCCTAGTCCTCGGGGCCCAGGGCGATTTTGGGCGTGCGGAGGCACTCCATCAGCGCGCCTTGGCGATCCGGGAGAGGGAGCTTGGTCCAGACCACCCCGAGGTGGCGGATGCGTTGAATAGCCTTGGCGTCAATCTCCAGGCCCAAGGCGATTTCGCGCGTGCGCGGTCTCATCTGGAGCGCGCGCTGGCGATCTGGGAGGGGGCGCTCGGACCGGACCACCCCAGAGTGGCGCTTTCGCTGAACAATCTCGCGCTCGTTCTCCAGAACCTTGGCGACTACGAGAGCGCACGGGAGCTCCACGAGCGGGCACTGGCGGTCTGGGAGGAAGCCCTCGGCCCACAACACACCGATGTAGCGTTGGCGTTGAATAATCTGGCGACCGTCCTCTATGCTCAAGGGGATTTCGCGCGCTCACGGACGCTCCACGAGCGCGCCTTGGCGATTCGGGAGGGGGCGCTCGGCCTGGATCACCCCGACGTGGCGCAGTCGCTCAACAACCTCGCGACTGTTTTGTACGCGCAAGGTGATTCCGAGCGCGCGCGGGGACACACCCTCCGAGTCGGACAGATCCGCACGACGATGGTGGACCGAGTCTTCCCGACGCTGTCGGCCGCGGAGCAACGTGCCTACGTCCAAGTCGACCTGGGCGCTCAGACCGGGGCCTTCCTGTCGTCTCATCGAACGGGTCCGTCGTTAGAGGAGGCGTATGCCAACTTCGGAGGGTGGAAAGGACTTCTTCTGCGCGGCCTCCGTCGCCAGGCGGCCCTCGCGGGTCTGGCCTCCGACTCCACGTACGCCGAGCGCACCGAGCGGCTTCGGGCCCTCCGCACACGGGTGGCCCGGGCGTACCACAACGGCGACCCGGCGCTCTCCGACCTCACTGCGGAGAAGGAAGTCCTCGAGCGGGAGTTGCTGGCGGCGCTCCCCGACGGCGAGTTCCGCGACCCGTGGGGTGACCGGGGTCTCGATGGCCTCCACACTGCGCTCCCCGCCGATGGTGTCCTGGTCGACATCTATCGCTACGGCCACCGCGAGCGCGGGGAGTTCTCCGAGTGGCGCTACGCCGCGGTCGTGACGGGGCCCACCGCCGGCCCCTCCCTCGTCGACCTCGGATCGGCCGAGACCATTGACGAGGCCGTCGGTGGGTGGCGCGTGGCCGTGACTCGAGGCCAAGATGCGGCCGTGGAGACTGCCGCGCTGGCGGACGCGGTGTGGGCGCCGATCGGCGACGCCCTACCCGAGGCGGCGGACCGCGTGTGGGTTAGCCCCGATGGGCCGCTCGCGGGCGTGCCGTGGGCGACACTCGCCGAGGTCGCCAGCGGCGAGTCGCAGCTCGTGGCTCAGGTCCCGAGCGCACGCGCGCTCCTTACCCTCCTCACGGACTCGGCCACGCCGGAGTCCGCCCCGACGGTGCTCATCGTGGGCGGCGTCGCGTTCGGTCCAGGGCCCGACTGGGACCCTCTGCCCGCCACGGTAACGGAGGCCGACGCCGTGGCCTCTCTCGCAACGAGCGGTGGGATCGCGGTGTCGAGGCTCGCCGGCGACGCCGCGACGGTGCCGGCGGTGGCCTCGTCGCTTTCGTCCGCGACCTACGCCCATCTCGCGACGCATGGGTTCGTCTATGCCGAGCCGGTCCCCGTCCGGGAGGCCCGCGAGGAGGCCCTCCGGAGCGGCTCGTTCGGGTCTCGCACGCCCGGGTCACCGGGCGCGGGCAACTGGGGCCGCAGCCCCCTCGCCTTGAGCGGCCTCGCCCTGGCCGGTGCCAACACGCCCGACGACGCTCTTGGTGGCGGGGCGCTCACGGCGGAGGAACTCGTCGGGCTGGACCTGTCCGGGACCCGGCTCGTCGCGCTCTCAGCGTGCGAAACCGGCCGCGGCGCCCAAGTCGCGGGCCAGGGCGTGCTCGGCCTCCAGGCGTCCCTGACGGCGGCCGGCGCACGCGCCGTTCTGATGAGCCTGTGGTCCGTGCCAGACGCGAGCACGGCTGCGCTGATGACGGCCTTCTACCGCGGGTTGTGGGCAGAGGGGCGGAGCCCTGCGGACGCGCTCCGCCAGGCGCAGGCCGAGGTTCGAACGACGGAGGGGTGGGAGGCGCCACTGTACTGGGCCGGATGGGTCGTCTCCGGAGATGCGTTCCACAACTGATCCGGGGGGCTGGCAGGACGCCTGGTTGGAGAGGACGTGTCGACGCGCGAGTTGACGAACGTCAAGCGCAAGCTGGGCCTGGAGAAGGCGTAGGCCCCGCGGGGCCTTATGCGGGGCGCGGGGCGGTCGATACCCGAGCGGATCCACCCTCCCGACTCATGCGCCTCGTCTTCGCCCTGCTGTTCGCCATCGTCCTCGCCCTGCCCACAGCGGCGCAGGACCGTTTCGCGGCGACCTGCCTCGCCTCGGTCGCCGCCGACGCGCCCGAGGGCATCGACGGCGCGACCCTGTGCGGCTGTGCGACCAGCGGCGCGCTGGCCCAGGGCGTCGCCCCGGCCGACCTCGACGCCGCCGTCGACGTGCTCGAAGAGCGCGGCGAGGCCGCGACCCCGGCCGTCGAGAAGGCGGCCGTCGTGGCGACGGAAGCGCTCATGGCGTGCGCCGTCCAGAGCGTCATGGCGGGCGTCGTGGGCGTGACGGCCGAGGCCGAGGTCGGTGGCCGGACGATCACGGGCGAGGGGACGGTTGGCGTGGCGCCCGCCGCCCGTACGCTCCCGGCGGGCCTCCGCACGGGCAACGGGACCGGGACGGCCCAAGGCCGCCAGCAGGGCAAGGGCACCGCGATCCGGATCACGGACAACTAGTCAGCGACAGCGGAGAGGACGGAGATCGTGCCCCGTGCCGAGGCGCGTGCGTCCGGCCCGGCGGGAGGGGAGAAAGCGCTTACGCCTTCCGCGACGCGACCGGCGTAGGAGGCCGTAGGTTGACGCCGTCTCGGCTTCCGGGGCGCCCGTCCACCCCCCTCGCTTGCCATGGCTCGGCCCACCCCTCGTCGCACCAAAATCGTCTGCACGCTCGGCCCCGCGGTGTCCACGCAAGAGGGCGTCCGCGCGCTGATCGGGGCGGGCATGGACGTGGCGCGGCTCAACTTTTCGCACGGGAGCCACGACGACCACCGCCGGATGATCGAGATCGTCCGTGAGGAGGCGAAAGCGGCCGGAAAGATCGTGCCCGTGCTCCAAGACCTACAGGGCCCGAAGATCCGCCTGGGCCTGGTCCGCGACGGCGGCGTGCTCATCCACAAGGGCAACGCGCTCGTGCTCACCTCCGAGCCGGTCGAGACCAGCGACGAGCGGCGCGTCCACGTCAGCTACGACGCGCTCGCCGAGGAGGTCGCCGAGGGCAACCGGATCCTGCTCGACGACGGCCACCTCGAACTGGTCGTGACGCGGATCGACGGGGCGGACGTGCACACCGAGGTCATCGTCGGCGGGCCGCTCCGCTCGCGCAAGGGCGTCAACCTGCCCCAGCTCAAGAGCGCGCGGCCGTCGCTCACCGACAAGGACCTGACGGACCTCGCCTTCGGGCTCGACCACGACGTCGACCTGATCGCCCTGTCGTTCGTCCGCTCCGGCTCCGACGTCGACGACCTCACCCGGCGGATCGCGGCGGCGGGCAAGAAGATCCCCGTCATCGCCAAGGTCGAGAAGCCCGAGGCCGTCGAGGACTTCGAGGCCGTGCTCGCGGCGGCGGCCGGCGTGATGGTGGCCCGGGGCGACTTGGGCATCGAGATCCCGATGCAGAACGTGCCCATCGTCCAGAAGCGCCTGATCCGGGCGTGCCTGGAGGCGAGCAAGCCGGTCATCACGGCGACCCAGATGCTGGAGTCGATGATCGACAACCCGCGCCCGACGCGCGCCGAGTCGACGGACGTGGCGAACGCGGTCTTCGACGGGTCCGACGCTGTCATGCTCTCGGGCGAGACGGCCGCCGGCAAGTACCCCATCCAGGCGGTCCGCGTGATGGACGAGATCGTGCGCGCGGCCGAGGCCAGCCGCGGCGAGCTGGGCGGGCGCGCGGCGCTCGTCGCCGTCTCGCACCAAGACGACCCGATCACGGACGCCGTCTCTTTCACGGCCGTCAAGCTGGCCGACGAGACCGACGCGCAGGCCATCTGCTGCCTGACGCACTCGGGCTCGACGGCGCGCTCCATCGCCAGCCACCGCCCGGACGTGCCGATCTACGCCTTCACCGACGACGAGACGGCGCTCGGCCGGATCGCGCTGACGTGGGGGGTCGAGCCGATCGCTATCGCGTTCCAGGAGCACACCGACGACGGCGTCCGGGCGGTCCACCGCGAGCTGCTGGCGCGGCCCGGCTTCAACAAGGGGGACCGCGTCGTCATCACGGCCGGCTTGCCGCTCCCGGCGATGGGACGGACGAACATGATCCACGTGACGACACTCGGGGAGGACTGGGTGTAAGGGGGACTGGGGAGTAGGGGCGTGGGGCGTCGGCCCTGACGTGGTGCTCGGCAACCCCCCCCGTCCGCGCGGCGCGACGACGGCGTCGCTGGCGCTGGCATCGGAGCGCTCCCGAATGCATGGCACGACGCCGCGCGGACTGGCTTCGCCGACCCTTCGGGTTGTCCCCCTTTTCTCAAAGGGGGACAGCTTTGCCCCCTTGAGCGCAGCGATGGCGGCAGAGCGGGGGGACTCCGCGCGGGTGCGCCCACCTCGGGTCCGAGGCGGACACGGGGGGCGGGCGTCCTGCGCTCATGCGCTCCTACGCTCGGTAGCTTGCGTGGCCTCCCGCCCGACTCCGCCATGCGCCCGCTCCTCGCCGCCCTCGTCCTCGTCGCCCTCGCCGCCGGCTGTGCCGAGAGCGGGCCGCCGTCCACGCCGCCCGAGGGCTGGGTGGCCGCCAGCGACACGCGCTGGTACGCGCCCGGCACCGACACCACGCGCGCCTTCCGCGACCTGTCGACCATCGAGGCCATGGGCGTCGCCCGTGACGGCGAGTTCGTGCGCTGGGTCCAGGAGCGGATGACCGACCTCTACCGGAGCGAGCCCGAGGTGGTCGACTCTGTCTTCGCCGCCGAATTCATGGACGACATCGAGGGGGGCGTCTCCAGCAGTGCCGACCAGCAAGCGTCGGAGGCGCTCGTCAACCGGATCAAGACCGAGTTTTTTCAGCGCTACAACGGCTCGCGGTACCAGCCCCCGGCCGAGCCGCTCGCCCTCCCCGCCGAGCTGGCGAACGTGAGCGGGCGCGTCGCCGCCCAGGTCTACGTCAACAAGGCGAACGAGCCCGTCGCGATCTGGCTCGTCGAGGGCACCGGCACGGCGCTCGACCAGCTGTTCATGCGCCGCGTGCTCGACGGGTCGTATTCCGACGCCTGGGTCCGCGAGCGCGCGGGGCGCGTGGAGGGGACCGAGATCGAGGGCTGGGTCCACGTCGAGACCGACTTTACGGGCGAATGACGCTCGATCTCCTTCCTGGCCGGCTGGCGGTTTGTCGCCTGACTCCGGACGCTCCACTGGCGGACTGGATGGCGACGGGCGCCGTGTCGAGCATCACCCGGACGCCGGCCGAGCTGTCGGTCGTCTGCGCGGAGTCCGCCGTCCCCCCGGACGCCGTCGCCGAGCGCGGCTGGCGGGTACTCGCGGTCCGCGGCCCGCTCGACTTTGCCCTCACCGGCATCCTGGCCGGGCTGGCGACGCCGCTCGCTGAGGCCGGCGTCTCCATCTTCGCGCTCTCGACCTACGACACCGACGTCCTGCTCGTCCGCGACCGCCAGCTGGGGGAGGCCGTCGCGGCGCTGCGGGCGGCGGGGCACGAGGTCGACGAGGGTTAGCGTCGCCGGATCGCCTCCGGCACCGCCTCCAGCCAGCCCGCGTCGAGCACGCCCCACAGGCCGATGGCGATGGCCTCGGCGGCGTCGTGGCGCAGACTCCCCTTCGGCCGCTGCGCCCCGCTCCACTCGATGACGGCGCGCGCCAGCCCGTCGGCCGCCTCCTTGGCGCCCGACCCCGACCGCTGCTCCCGGGGCAGCAGGAGCGCCTGCCGCCAGACGTGGGCGTCGATCACGCGCGCCCGGCGCCCGGCCTTTTCGGCGGCCCGCTGCCAGATCTCGGCGATGTCGCCGCCGCCCTCGAGCACGACGCGCTGGGCGTCGGCGTGGTCGTGGAGCAGCGACCCGGCGGCGCGGCGCAAGCGGGCGCGGCTGCCCAGGTTCTGCGAGCGGTACGAGACGAGCCGCCCGTCGCGGCCGTAGAGGGCGAAGCCGGTGCGGAGCCCGAGGTCGACGGCGAGGAGCAAGGCGTGCGGGGGGAGCGCGGCGGGCGCCGCAGAAAAGCAGGGGAGGGCGCGGGTCCGCCGGAATGCCAGGTAGGGCGAGAGGGCGGGGCGGGTTCCGGCCCGGCAGCGCCGACGGTCGAGCGCGTCGGCCTTCTCGCATTCCTGCGCGCGAGCGGCTGGCGCGTCGGAGGGGTCCGAGGCCACCTTCCGTCCCCCACCCGCCGTCTCCCTTGACCTCCCGCCCGCTCGTCCCCGCCCTCGCCGTCGTCGCCGCGCTCGTGTGGGGCTACGGCGCGCTCGACCCCCTCGTCTTCGCCGAGGCCGGGGTGAAGTACTACGGCCCGATGGCCGAGGCCGCGCCCGGCCTCGACCTGGGACAGAACCAGCCCTACGTCTTCCGCTGGCTGGGCCCGTGGCTGGCGGGGCTGCTCCCGCTCGCAGTGCCGACCGCGTTCTACGTCTGGGCCGTCGTCGGCTCGCTGGCGCTGGCGGCGCTGACATACGGTGTTTGCCGGTCGGATGGCGCGACCGCCGGGGCCTCGGCGCTGGCCGTGCTGCTGCTGGCGGCGAACCCGTACCTGTTCGGGTTCAACGTGTTCAACATGTACCAACTCGGCGACCTGCTGGCGCAGCTCGGGCTCGGCGCCGGGCTGTGGCTGCTGTGGCAGCGCCGGTACGCCGCCCTCGCCGTCGTCCTCGCGGTGACCGTCCTGGCGCGCGAGCCGGCGATCTTGATGGCGCCCGTCGCGGCGGTGTACCTGTGGGAGCGGCGGCGGCTTCGCCAGGACGGGTGGAAGCTGGCGCTGGCGCTCGTCCCGGTCGTGGTGCTGTTCGTCGTCCCCCGCCTGCTGCTGACCGAGCAGGAGGGCCCGCACCTCGTCCAGACGTTCCTCAACGCCAGCGGGAAAGCCGCCGACCCCGGGACGTGGGCGCGGCTCTTGGTCAACGCGTTCGTGCCCGCCGTGGCGGTGCTGGCGGTCTTCCCACGCGAGACGTGGATCTGGATGCGTGGCCACCTCCACCTCGTCGCCCTCTTCGGTCTGACGCTGGCGAGCGCCTTTTTCGGCGGCGACCAGGAGCGTCTGATGCAGCCCGCGATCTGGGCCGTCTACCCCGCCGCCGCCGCCGTGCTGTCCACGCGCTGGCGGGATCGCGGGGCGACGGCCGTGCTGATGGCGGCGGCGGCGCTCACGAGTCTGCACCACATCACCGCCCGCTTCCCGCTGCCCGACCGACGGTTGACCGCCGTGCTCGCGGCCGTGGCGCTCGCGCTCGCGCTCGGCGCCGCGCTCTGGGTCCGGGCACAGGGGCGCACGGCACGAACCCTGAACCCCGAACCCCGAACCTGATCACCCGAGCAACACGCCCGCGATCGTCGCCGTCATCAGGTTCGCAAGCGTCCCCGCGAAGACGGCCTTGAGGCCCAGGCTTGCGATCTCGCCCGTCCGCTCCGGCGCGAGGGGGCCGATCCCGCCGATCTGGATGCCGATCGACGACAGGTTGGCAAAGCCGCACAGCGCGAACGTGGCCATGACGATGGTCTTGGGTTGCAGCGTGCCCGCGCCCAGCGCGTCGGCGAACAGGCTGTAGGCGACGAACTCGTTGGCGATCACCTTCGTCCCCAGGAAACTGCCGAACGTGGTGATGTCGACGGTCGGGACGCCGATCATCCAGGCGATGGGGGAGAGGACGACGCCCAGGATGCCCTCCAGCGAGAGCTCGGCGCCGAACAGGCCCGCGCCCCAGCCCAGGATGCCGTTGAGCATCGCGATCAGCGCCAGGAAGGCGATCAGCATCGCGCCGATGTTGAGCGCGAGGTGGAGCCCGTCGGCGGCGCCCGTGGCCGCGGCGTCGATGACGTTTTTGGGGCCCGAGTCCGCCAGGTCTTCGAGCGTGGCCTCGGTCGCGAGGTCGCTGGCCGTCGAGGGCTGGGTGGCCTCCCCGGCGTCCGTCACCGGGACGACGGTCTTTTTGGAGTCGAGGTGATCGGGGGCCGTGAGCTGGGCCTTTTCGGGGACCAGGATCTTCGCCAGCACGAGCGCCGCTGGCGCCGCCATCACGCTCGCGCCCAACAGCTGCTCGGCGAACAACTGCTGCCCGGCCTCGACGGCGATCCCGGCGACGCTCGCGTAGCGCTCGCCGAGGAACGCGACGTAGCTCGCGAGCACGCCGCCCGCGATCGTCGCCATCCCGCCCGTCATCACGGCCATCAGCTCCGAGCGCGTCAGGTTCTTGATGTAGGGCTTGATGACGAGCGGCGCCTCGGTCTGGCCGACGAAGATGTTGGCGCTCACCGACAGCGACTCCGGGCCGGACGTGCCGAGCGCGCGCTGGACCACGAAGGCGACGCCCCGGACCACCCACTGCATGATGCCGAGGTAGTACAGGATCGACATCAGCGCCGCGAACACGATGACGGTCGGCAGCACGTACGCGAAAAAGAAGAACCCCAGCGAGCCCTCGGTGCCCGGCGACAGCGCCAGCCCCCCGAACACGAACGTGGACCCGGCCTCGACGGCCGAGAGGAACGCCACGAACAACCCCGCGACCGCCGCGAACGCGGCCTTCGGCCAGCCGAACGGCGAGAACACCTCGGCGAGCGCCTCGCCCTTGAGGAAGAGGACGGCGAACAGCAACTGGAGCGCCAGCCCGGCCCCCACGGTCCGCCAGCGGATGCGGCGGCGGTCGGAGGAGAAGACGACGGCGAGGGCGACGATGCCGGCGAGGCCGAGGAGGCCGCGGCCGATCGAGACGATGTCCATGCGGGGCGGGGGGCGAAACCGCGAAGATAGCCGGGCGGTCACCGTGTCGTCCGGCGGCCCGCGCAACCGATCGCGAGCGGTCCCGTAGCGTGGGCGTCGGCCCGACGCCACGTACCTTGGGCCTACCCCCCGCCACCCCGCCATGAGAGTCCTGCCCGTCCTGGCCGTCGCCGCCGTGCTGGCGGTGTCCGGCTGCGCCCCGTCCGCCGCCCTCGATACGTCGTCGCCGTCCGTCTCCTCGCCCGACGCCTCCGATTCCGGCCCGTCGGTGGCCGAGCTGGAGGCGCTCTACCGGGCCCGCCAGCAGGCCGACCTCCAGCGCTATTCCGACGACGACGCCGAGTTCATGGCGGGGATGATCCACCACCACGCGCAGGCGCTCGTGATGGCGGAGATGGCGCGGCGCAACGGCGCCGGCCCGGCCGTCGCCCGGTTGGCGGCGCGGATCGACAACGCGCAGCACGACGAGATCGCGACGATGCAGCGCTGGCTGGTGGACCGTGGCCTGCCCGCCCCGGCCGTCGCCGAGGACGGAACGACCTCCATGTCGATGGACCACGCCGGGATGGACCACGGCGGCATGGACCACGCCGGGATGGACCACGGCGACTCGGCCGACGGCGGCATGGCCCCGATGCCGGGGATGCTCACGGCCGCCCAGCTCGCCGAGCTCGACGCGGCGCGCGGCGCCGACTTCGACCGCCTCTTCCTGACGTTTATGATCCAGCACCACGCCGGCGCCGTCTCGATGGTCGAGCACCTCTTCGCGCAAGACGGCGCGGCGCAGAACGGCAACACCTTCAAGCTGGCGTCCGACATTCAGGTCGACCAGCGCACCGAGATCGCCCGGATGCAGCTCATGCTCGACGGCATGGCCGACGACTAGGCGACCCGCCCCCAACCGTCCCCCCACCCCAGCCACCCCCCTCACCCTGATGCGTCTTTCCACCCTCCCCTCCACGCTGGCCGTGGCCGCCGTCCTCCTGGGGACTGCCGCTTGCGCGCAGCGTCCCATGACGGCCCCCGCGATGGAGGCCCCCGCCAGCGCGCGCGTGACCGTGCCGGCCTTCCCGACGATGGCCCCGAGCCCCGACCCCCGCGTCGGCCTGGCTGCCGGGCTCTTCGACGCCGAGGAGGCGACCTGGAACCTGCGCGTCGTCTCGTCGACGCCGCCGCCGGCCGACTTCCTCGGCGTCACGAACTCGGACCTCGCCTTTAAGGGCGACTACGCGATCCAGGGCAACTACAACGGCATAGTCGTGTGGGACCTCAGCGACCCCGCCAACCCGTCGGTCGTCACGGAGTACGTCTGCCCGGCGTCGCAGAGCGACGTCTCGGTCTACGGCGACCTCATGTTCGTCTCGGGCGAAGGCCTCGGCGGCCGTCTCGACTGCGGCACCGAGGGCGTCTCCGAGGCCGTCAGCGCGGACCGCTTGCGCGGCATCCGCATCTTCGACATCACGGACATCCGCAATCCGGAGTACGTCTCGAACGTGCAGACCTGCCGCGGCTCGCACACGCACTCCGTCCTCAAAGACCCCAACGACGACGACAACGTCTACGTCTACGTGTCGGGCTCGGCGGGCGTCCGCCCGGCCGAGGAGCTGCCCGGCTGCTCAGGCGCGGCCCCCGGCGAGGACCCGAACACGGCGCTGTTCCGGATCGAGGTGATCCGCGTGCCGCTGGCCAACCCGGCCGCCGCCGAGATCGTCAACTCGCCCCGCATCTTTGAGGGCCTGACGGAGGCGCCGAGCCACGGGCTCGCGCCCGCCGACATCGCGGCCATCGAGGAGGCGAAGGCGCGCGGTGCCTACGTCCTGTACTTCGGCGGCCAGGACCGCGTGATGCCGGACCGCTTCGTCCGCATGTTCCTGGCCGAGATCGTCGCCGAGCGCGGCGGCGAGGGCGAGCCCACGGCGGCCGACTCGACGCTGCTCCGCGAGCGGCTCCCGGCGCTCGTCCAGGAGCGCTTCGGGATCACCGTCGGGAGCGACGACGACGACGACGGCGAGCCCGGCCCGGGCCCGAACCAGTGCCACGACATCACGCTGTACCCGGCCGTCGGGCTGGCGGGCGGTGCGTGCGAGGGCTACGGCTTGTTGCTCGACATCACCAACCCCATCGCGCCGCGCCGGATCGACGCCGTGGCCGACTCGAACTTCTCGTACTGGCACTCGGCGACGTTCAACAACGACGCCACCAAGGTCCTCTTTACCGATGAGTGGGGCGGCGGCGGCCAGCCGAAGTGCCGCGCGACCGACCCCAAGGAGTGGGGCGCGAACGCCATCTTTACGCTGACGGACGGCAAGATGGACTTCCAGAGCTACTACAAGCTCCCCGCACCGCAGACGTCTGAGGAGAACTGCGTGGCCCACAACGGCTCGCTGATCCCCGTCCCCGGCCGCGACATCATGGTGCAGAGCTGGTACCAGGGCGGCATCTCGGTCTTCGATTGGACCGACGCCTCCAACCCCATCGAGATCGCGTTCCACGACCGCGGCCCGGCCGACGCCGAGCAGATGGCGTCGGGCGGCAGCTGGTCCGTCTACTGGTACAACGGCGACCTCGTCAGCTCCGAGATCGCGCGTGGCCTGGACGTGTTCCAGCTGACGCCGAGCCCGTACCTGACGCAGAACGAGATCGACGCCTCCAACACCGTCGAGCTCGACTACCTCAACGCGCAGGGCCAGCCGGTCTACGAGTGGCCCGCCACGTTCGCGCTGGCGCGCGCCTACACCGACCAGCTGGACCGCGCCGACGCCATGTCGCCGGCCGAGCTTCTGCTGGTGCGGACGGCGCTGTACAACGCCGAGAACCAGTCCGGCGCCACGCGCGCGCGGACGCTGACCGAGCTGGCCGACGGCGTCGCCGGCATGGCGATGGCCTCGGGCGACCCGGCCAAGGCTCAGATGCTCGCGGACGCCGTCCGCATGCTCGCGCAGGGCTAGACCTCCGTCTCTGTTCGGATCGTTCCGCCCCGCTGGTGCTTGCCGCCGGCGGGGCGGTGTGCGTGGTGGGGATGCCGGCGGCAGCGCGTGCTCGCGCTCCGGTGTCTCTGGCCCGCGAGCCAAACGAGCGGAGAAACGGCGTGTCGGCCGCTGGCGCTAGGTTGCGCGTCTCCCGTCGCTCCGTCGCCCCGTGGCCGATCTCGTCTACTACGTCGCCGCCAGCCTGGACGGCTTCATCGCCCATCCCGACGGGTCGTTCGACGGGTTCGAGTGGGACGACGAGGTGGTCGCCGACTTCTTCGCCGAGCTGGAGGGGTTCGGGACGGTGCTGATGGGGCGCAAGACGTACGACGTGGGGCTGGCGGCGGGCACGACGAGCCCGTACCCCGCGATGCGCCAGGTCGTCTTTTCCCGGACGATGGCCGCGAGCCCCGATGACGCCGTGGAGCTCGCGCGTGGGGACCTCGCCGCGTTCGTGCGTGACCTGAAGGCGCAGGCCGACGCGCCGGTCTGGCTCTGCGGCGGCGGCGACGTGGCCGGGACGCTGGCGCGGGCCGGGCTCATCGACCGGCTGGTGGTCAAGCTGAACCCCGTCGTGTTCGGCGCGGGCATCCCGCTGGTCGCCCCGGGCGCCGGGCTGACGTCCCTCACGCTCACCGAGACCCAGGTCTACGACTGCGGCATCGTCGTCCTGCGCTACGAGGTCGGGCGACCGCGCAAGGCGACGTAGGGATCAGCGGCGGGGCGCAGATGCTGCGAGGGCGAGTGGGGCAGACTGTCTGAAGCTGGCGTTTCGAGCGGGGCGGGTGAGAGGTCACCAGATGTGGAGACCGTCACTACATTTGCCAACCGGTCACCAGATATGGTGACTGCCCAATCCGCTGAAGCAGTGGTTAGGCGGCTTTCTTCCACCAATGTGATCTAGCCCGATGAGCTTGAATAAACCCGAGGCGGTCGAAAAGCTGAAACAGCGTGCTGATCAGGCCCGACTGATGCTTCGGGAGACTACATCCATCGATTTCGCGAAGTGGAGGCGCGATACGGCTGTGGCTATCAAATACATATTTGGACAGGATTCAGGCCACCTCAAGGAGTTTGAGTCCACGCAGTACTCGCTTCGGCGGAGGGGGAGCGTGGTGTACCACGATGGCACCCCATCGCCTCGGCCCTCTGCTCAGCAGCAACAGGCAGCAAAGCATTCTGGTGTTAGAAGTGCGATCGCTTTGATCGAGTCGATGATCGACGAGGTGAATGAATATTGGCCTGACGTCCAGCGTGATCCAGTAGGCGAACTGAACTTCTGGCCCATGCTCCACCCCGTTGCTCGGACGGTCTCAAAAAGCAGATTTGAAGCAGGCCACTACGCAGACTCAGTTGAAGCAGTATTAAAAGAGCTAGAGTGCCGAGTCAGAGATAAAGCCGGTGGCGAGATCGGGGACGGCCTGTCAGGCGCGCGGTTGATGCAGCACGTGTTCTCTCTCGATAATCATGTGCTACGCCTAGGAGATACAAGCACTGAGAGCGGCAAGAACACCCAGAAAGGATACATGCAGATATTTGCAGGAGTCATGACGGGTGTTCGAAACCCAAAGGCCCATGCAAACCTTGAGATTGGACACGAAGATGCGGTACACCTTCTATTTTTGGGTAGCCTTCTGATGCACATGGTCGACAACTCCGAACATGCCCAGGCCGCCTAACCCGCCGCTGCAGGCGGACCGAGGGCGTCAGCGTTCTCGCGCTGCCCAAGCGTCGTCGCTTTCGGCGCTCCGACCTACCTTCGTGCTGTCCGCCCTCGGCCGCTGAGCGGCCCTTCGTTAGGCCGCCTCTCGACCGAATTCCCGCTCTCCGGCTATATTCGCTCCCGCACCAAACGCCCTGCAAATGGAGCACCTCTCTGACTTCTTTGTTCGCAAGCACGACATGCAGCCCAACACCTGCTTCGTGCTCATGCCGTTTAAGGCCGAGCTCAAACAGCTCTACGAGTTCGTAATCCAGCCTTGGGCGCAGCATCAAGGGCTCGAATGCCGACGAGCCGACGAGCTATTTGGCTCCAGCCCTATTATGGCGGATGTGTGGAAGAGTATTCAAAGTGCAGAGGTGGTTATTGCCGACCTAACAGGCAGAAATCCGAATGTGATGTACGAACTCGGGCTCAGTCATTGCCTGTGGAAGAAAATGATATTGATAACGCAAGATGCAGAAGATGTGCCATTTGACCTAAAGGGTTATAGACTGGTTATTTATGAACCTTCTATTGGCGGTGCAGAGAGACTGAAGGAAAATCTAACATCGACGCTGGAGACACTGCGACGAGACAGCTTCTCTGAGGCTCAAATCGTACCGTATAGTCAGGAAAACAGCTTCGCAGACGCAAACGATCGGATCGAGGCACAAGTAATGAACGTGACACCAGAGCGCGTGTCACTGCGGCTTTCGACCGGCGACAACGCTACTCTCCACTCGGACGACTTCTCGTGGCACTATAAGATCAGAGATCTTAGGCACAAATTCAGCATTGGCGACTCTGCCCGCGGAGTTCTGATCGGCCATAGGGACGGTGTAAGACGCTTCTCGGTAAAGCACCAGTGGCCCGACCCATGGCCTGACTTCGTATCAAATCACCCCCAAGGGTCGGAGTTCGTGGGCACAGTTGTCGCTATCCACCACTTCGGAGCGTTCGTCCAGATCGAGGATCGATTCAACGGTCTGCTTCCTTCAAACCAGATAGGAGCAGAGGAGCTCCATGTTGGCGGCCAAGTGAGGGCGAGGGTCGAATCGGTTGACTCAAATAACGCTAACATTTCTCTGTCGCTCATTGAGAATCTCGGTGGCGGCCTATCGGAAGGCGCAACAATTGAAGGCGAGGTAGTTAAATGCCAAGCCGACTACTGCTTAGTTCAGTTCGAAGATGGCAAGCGGGGCATGTGCCACATTAGCAACTTCGATAGTGTTGAGCCACCCGATATGGTTGAGTCGTTCCCAGTAGGCCTCAAGGCGAACTGGAGGATCAGATCGATTCGTCAAGGTGGCTCGCGTATCGACTTAGTGCCTGCCGACTTCGGTGACGGAGAACAGGGAAGTAGCCAGGAGGCGGCCTAACTCACCGCTGCAGGCCGACAGCACGCGTGAGCGTTCTTACCTCGTCCGAGCGCCAGTGTCTACGTTGCCTCGTCCCACCCGCCAGTCGTCAGCGTGCTGCGGCTGAGCGGTCAACTGTTCTACCGCGCTCATAACCGGCTGCATTGATGGCCAGACGAACCGCTTTCATCCTCGCGGTGTGCGCCATGATGGGGGCCCTCGCAACCCCTGTCCGCAGTCAAACGGAGGCCGAGCAGATCGCCGAGTACGTCGCCCAGGCCCACGCGAGCGGTCGCTTACACGGGGCCGTGCTCGTCGCGCGGGACGGAGACGTCCTCTACGAAGGAGCGGTCGGGGAGGCGGACGAGACGTGGGGCGTCCCGAACGGGCCGGACGTGAAGTACGGACTCGCCTCGATCACGAAGACGCTCACGGCCCTCCTGGTGCTCCAGCAGGCCGAGCGCGGGGCGCTGAGCCTCGAGGCCCCAGCGCTGGACTACCTCCCGCGCTTCGCCGGCGCCCTCGACCCGCGCATCACGCTCGACCACCTGCTATCCCACCGGTCCGGCCTCGTCGACTTCGCCAACGACCTCCCGTGGGCCGAGTACGAGGCCCGTTACCTCCCCCGGCCCGTCCCGCCCGACACCATCGTCGCCGACATGCTCGCGCGCCCGCTCGAGTTCGAGCCCGGCGGGGGAAGCGACTACAGCAACACGGGCTACGTCCTCCTCGGCCTCGTGCTGGGGCGGTGACGGGGCGGCCATACTGCGCGTTGCTCCGCGAGGAGATCTTCGAGCCGGCAGGGATGGCCGACAGCGGGTGCCGCTCGTTCGAGGCCGTCATCCCACGCATGGCTACCCAGTACGCGACGGAGGACGGCCAGCCCTGGCACGTCCGCTACGACCACTCGGTGTATGCCGACGGGGTCGGGTACTCGACGGTGCGCGACCTCTTCCGGCTGGACGCGGCGCTCCGCGACGGGCGCCTGTTGTCCGCGTCCGGGCAGGCGAGGATGGCGAGCCCCCGGGTGCAGGACGAGTGGGTCGCGGAGCACTACGGCCCGCGGCCGTCGCTGGGCTACGGGTACGGTGTGGCGGTCTGGGAGATGCCGGGCGCGGCGCCCTCCGATTCGGTGACCGTCGTCGGTCACGGCGGGGCGGGCGACGGGCTGACGACGGTGTTCTGGCGGGTGCCTCAGGGCGGAGTGGTCGTGGCCGTAATGAGTAACCGGTCTATCTGGCCGTTCCCGACCTATGGAGCCCTCCTCGACCTCGCCTATGGGCGGTCTCCCGCCCTGCCAGCCCGTGTGGCCGGCACGGAAGGGGACTCGCTCGGTGGGTCTGACCAATGATGGGCGTCAGCGTCGGTAGAACCTGTTCTGCCGCGCTCGCCACGTAGCGCAAACGGACTATGGAAGAGCCCGGGGCGGGGGAGAGCTTGACCGGACCAACGCCCTACCCGTCGTGCGACCGCTCTACCTGCTCCTCGCGCTCACCACGACCACCGCCCCCGCTTGGTGTCAAGCCACCCCACGTGACGAGGACGAGCTTCGTTGGCAGCTGGAGGCGAACGGAGGAGTCGAGGCGTCCCCCCTCTGGGCCGGGGCCGGGTTGTATGTGAGCACGGGGCGCCTCCTCGCCGTCCGGTTCGGGATCGACTCCAGCGTCGAGTTCACCTTGGGCGCGGACCCGACGACCGTGCAGGCCGTGGGCGTGAGTGGCGGCGTCAGAGCCCAGCGGGGGCGGATGCGCTTCGGGGCCTACGCGGGTTCGGCCGTCGTGTGGGGGCGGGATCGGTTCGATCTCCAAAGGGTCGGCCCGGGTCGAGAGCCATACACGACCGTCGGTGTAGGGATCAGTGGGTCGGCGGTCTACGAGGTCGGGGGCGGGCTCGGGCTCGGCCTAGACCTGTCCGGGAACGTGAACCCTGAGGTGAGCCGGGTCGGCTTGCGGCTTGCCGCTCACGTCCGGCTCAACCAGCCGCGCTGAACCTGAATGAGCCGGGCGCTTCGCTTGCACTCCTGATGGGCCATCATCACGCCGCCCGCTTCCACGTCCGCTCGTCGAGCCGGGCCAGCAGCCGGTCGAGGCACCCAGCCCCCCATCGCGCACCGCTCGACGAGAGCCCTATCCAGCTCGGCCACGCGGCGCGCTACGCCAGCCGGCCCGCGCGGAGGGAGCGCTCTAGCCAGACCCGCTTCTTGTCCAGCGCCACGATGCTGGCGTCGGCCTGCGCCTGCCCGCGGACCTGCCGCTTCCACGCCGCGTGGACCTCGCGGACCGACACGTCGGCGGCGTACGACAGCTCCTTGGCGAGGTCGGCGCACGCCTGGCGCAGCTCGCGCTCGCGCGCCGCCACGTCGATGGCGACCGGGCGGGCCCGCTCCTTGGGCACCTCGCGGTGGAACTGGTCCGACGAGCGGTAGCCCGGCATCTGGTCGAGGGACAGCGTCTGGCTGGTCCCCTGGCGGACCGACTTGAGCTCCCACACCGACGCCTCTGACGGCTCGACGGCCGCGCCCTCGCCCCCGCCCGTCCCGTTCTTCGACTTTTTGGTCCCCATCGTCTCCTCGGCCGCGATCCAGCGCAGCGTCTCGGCCACGCCCGAGTCCTCGGCGGCGTACAGGTCGCAGGCGTTCGCCTCCTCGGGCCAGTCCGGCACGTAGCGCATCCCGCGGAAGACCTGCTGCATCGTCTTACCGACCGCGCGGACCAAGTCGGCCTTGACGAGCACGGAGATCGGCTTGATGTCGGTCCCCTCGCCGATCATGTCGACCTGCACCATCACGTCGAGGTCGCCGCCACGGTAGGCGTCGAGAAGCTGCTGGCGCTCGGCGGCGGGCACGTCCTGGCCGATGCGCGCCGAGCGCACGTCGGGGTGGCGGCGGCGAACGAAATCGAGGATCGCGGCGGCGTGCGCGTTGCTCATCGCGATGACCAGCATCTGGTGGTCGCGGTAGCCGGCCCAACCGCCGGACCGCGCCATCTGCCGCGCGAGCTGCCCCCGCTTCTCGGCAAACCGCGTGAACGCCGGGCCGAGCAGCGTTTCGAGGTAGACCTCGTGGAAGCGGAGCTTGCGCCGTGCGAGGTACGCGTCGACGTCGCGGCTCGCCTCGGGGTCGTCGCGCAGGGCCGTCAGCGACACCTCGACCTCCTCGCCGGTGTCGGTCCGCACCATGCGGACGGCGTAGTCGACGACGTGCGCCTCGACGCGCTTCAGGATGCCGCCCTCGGCGTGCGCCTCGCGCATCCCGACCTCGTGGAGCGCGTCGTAGTACTCGAACCCCTCGGCGTCGGTCGTCGTCGGCACGCCGAAGAGCGACTTCGAGTCGCCGCGCATCGGGGTGCCCGAGAGGGCGACCGAGGCGGCGTGCGGGAACCGCTCGATAGCCTGCGCCCACGTCCCGTCGTGCGCGAGGTGGTGGACCTCGTCGAACACGAACAGCGCCTTCGACTGGCGGCAGAACGCCTGGAGCGCGTCGTTGCCGCGCTCGCCTGAGGCGTACTGGTAGGTCGTCACCACGACCTCGGTCTTGAGGTTCTTGAGGAACACCCGGTCCGAGTCGGCGGCGCAGAACGAGACGGACTCGGCGCCGAGCCAGTGGAAGACTTGCGCCAGCTCGTCGACGTCCGCGTACTGGTCGCGCAGGTTGCCGCGCGGCACGAACACGACGAGCCGGTCGGCGACGCCGAGCGCGCGGGCGACCACGTACGCCGCGAGCGCCGTGATCGTCTTGCCGTAGCCGGGCACGAACACGCCCAGCGCGTTCCGCTCGGTCCCCTGAAGGAGGGTCGCCCACCGCTCCAGGAACACCCGCTGGCCCTCGCGCAGCGCGAACCCGTCGCGCAGGCGGACGCCGGGGAGGACGTCCGTGCCGGAGGGCAGCGGGCGGGCGGGGACGGACAACGGGACGATCTCGGGGGGGGCGTCGAACCTACGCGCGCCCCCCGCGACAGCGGTGCGTCACCGCCTGTGAACTCAGGGCGAGCGGACGCGACCGCCTGTCGGCAGGGCCCGCATAGGTCCACGGCCGCAGGCTCCGCCTTGACGCTGTGCGGGGGGTGGCCGCGGGCATGCCCGGCGTCGCACGCGCTACGGGCGCCACGAGAGGCCAACTCCTAGGCGGATCGTCGTGGCCGAGATGTCGTCCGGTCGGCCATCCGTGGAGAGGGTGGTGAACGTGGCCCCGACCCCGCCGGTGAGCGACAGCGACCGCGAGAGCGCGTAGAGCACGCCGCCCTCCAGCTCGCCGCCGGGGCCGGAGTAGTCGAGCGAGCCGAGGCCGGTGGCGTCGAAGGTGGCCGTCTGGTAGGCCGCGCCCGCCCCGATGTAGGGGACCACCTTGCCGTGTCCGAACGCGAACCGCCCGCCGAGGCTGACGCCGCCGAGCGCGACCGAGAGGGCGCCGTCGCCGTTGCCGCTGGAGCCTCGGAGCTGCGTGTAGACCGTGATCGACGGCGTCACGTCGTAGCCGAGCGTGAGGTCGCCGCCGCCGCCGGTGAACGAGTCGGAGTCGGAGTCGGAGTAGCTCAGGCCGTGGGCTCGGACGGCCGCGCCGAACCGGGACGACGCGGCGCGCCTCGGCCCGCCCGTCGCGGAGGGCCGCCGCCGCCGCTCCTCCGACACCAGCCGGACAAATGGCGGGGGGTCGAGGGCCGGGTCCGCCTCGTAGTTCGGCGCCACCTCCAGCAGCCGCGCCACCGCGTCGCGGGCGTCGGCCTCGCGGTCCTTGCCGATGTAGCTCAGGCCGATCAAGCGGTAGGCGTTCCGCCGCTCCTCGGTCGAGAAGCGGTCGGCGTCGAGGCACGAGGTGAGCCGGTCGATGGTGGCGTCGAAGTCGCCCGTCTGGTAGCTCTCCTGGGCCCTCGGGAGGGCGCGCGAGCAGGTCTGGGCGAGGGCCGGGGCCGCGCACAGGGCGAGGGCGGCGAGGACGAAAGCGCGGGTCATGGGTCAGGGGGTCTGGAGGGTGAGGCGCACGCGAGCCGGGGACTGCCCGGCGGTGATGGTGATGGTGGTCGAGGCGGAAGTGTCCTCGCGCTCGGCGCCGATCGTGTGGCGGCCAGGCGGGACCGTGATCGCGGCCGGCGTGTAGCGGCCGGTGCGGCGCCCGTCGAGCAGGATCTCGGCGTTGAGCGGGTCCGAGGTCACGGTGACCTCGACGGGGGTGGCGAACTGGAGCTGCACGTCGGCCGTCCGCCCGGCCTGGACGCGGACGGTCTCGGTGATCTCGCCGAAGTCGGGGTGCGTGGCGCGGACGGTGTAGGTGCCGGGCGCGAGCTCGGCGCTCACAGCGGCGTTCGTGGCGCGCGCCAGCCGCTGGCCGTCGAGGTAGATGTCGCCGAACGGACGGACCACGATGCGGGCCGTGCCGGTCTGGGGGCGGAGTGCGGGCTCGGGGGCCGGCGCGGGCGGCGGCGGCGGCTCGGGCCGCCGGTCGGGCGGCGGCGCTTGTTGGTCGGGCGTCGCGGCCGGCGTGCGGCGCGGCTCCGGAGCCCGCTCGGCGGGCGGTCGGCCCTCGGCGGCGTCGGTGGGGCCGGTCGGTGCCGAGTCGATGGCGGGCGGAGGCCCGGTGGGGAGGGCGAACGCCGCGGCACCCTCGACCGGGGTGGCCGGGCCACCGGGCGCCGTTTGCTCCGCGACACGCTCCGGGCGGTCGTCGGTCGCGCGGTCCGGGGTGGGCGACGGGCGCCACGTCCACAGGCCCATAGCCACCACGAGCGCCGCGCCAGCGACCGCGAGTACGGCTCGGGGCACCGGCCGGAGGGAGCGCCACGCCGGGCGGCCCGGGGCGCCCGGCGCCGGCGCGAGCACGGTCGCGGGGGTGCCCGCCACGACGGTCGTTGGGGGCGCCATCCGGTGACGCGGGCCCTCGACGGTCGCCAGCGGGTCTGCGACGACGGTCGGGGGCGGGGATTGGCGTCGCGCCTCGGGGGCGGCCCCGGTCTCCGGGTCGACGGGGGGGCCGGCCACCGGGTCGTCGTCCGGGAGCGTCTCGCCGGGCTCGGCGGCAGCCGGTGCCTCGTCCCCAACGGTAGGCGGCGCCGCGACCGGGGGAGCGGAGTCGTCCGACGGCGCCTCGTCCGAGGACCCCGGGGCACGCTCGCCGATCTCCTGCGCCGGCGGCTCGTCCGTGTCCAGGCTCTCGGCGGGCGGGGCCGCTTTCGGGCGCTCGGCCACGACGGTGGGCGGGGCGGGGGTCGTGGGGGCAGCCGGTCTCGTCGACGGCCGCTCGGCAGGACTGCCGATGGGCCGGGGCGCCTCGAGGTCGGGCAGGGCGTCGCGGAAGGCGGCGACACTCGGGAACCGGTCGGCGGGGTCTTTGGCGAGCGCGGTCAGGATGGCGCGCGCCACCTCGGTCGGCAGGTCGGGCACCCAGCGGCTGGGGGCGGGCGGTTGCACCTGGAGGTGCGCCTGCATCGTCTCGAACGCGCTCGGCGCGTCGAAGGGGACGCGGCCGGTGACCATCTCGTAGAGCAGCACGCCGAGCGCGTAGACGTCCGTCCGCGCGTCGACCTCGCGGGCCCGGACCTGCTCGGGCGCCATGTACTCGGCCGTCCCGATGGCGTGGCGCGTCTGGGTCATCCGGGCGGAGCCGAGGAGCCGGGAGATCCCGAAGTCCATCACCTTGACCGTCCCGCCCGGCGTCAGCATAAAGTTGGCGGGCTTCACGTCGCGGTGGACGATCCCCCGCCGGTGCGCGTGGTCGATGCCCCGCAGCGCCTGCCGGAACAGGGGGAGGGCCCGGTCGGGCGCCAGCCGCCGCTCGCGGTGGAGGAGGGCCTCGAACGTCTCGCCCTCGACGAACTCCATGACCATGTACAGGTCGTCCCCGTCGCGCAGGAACGCGTAGAGCGTGGCGATGTGGGGGTCGAGCAGCCGGGCGAGCGTCCGGGCCTCCTGGCGGAACCGCTCGACGTGGCCGGCCGACGCCGCGATGTCCGCCCGGAGGGCCTTGATGGCGACGGGCCGGTCCAGCATGAGGTCGAGGCCGCGGTAGACCGCGCCCATCCCGCCCTGCCCGAGCAGGGACTCGATGCGATACGCGCCGATGGTGCGACCGATCACGAGAGGGCGGGGGCAGGGGCGGTCTCGCGCGAGTCGACGCGCGGTCGCTCGGACGTGACGCGGACGACGGCGACGGTCACGTTGTCGTGGCCGCCGCGCGCCTTGGCGCGGTCCACGAGCGCGTGCGCGGCGGTGTGGACGCTCGGGGCGACAAGCGCCGCTGCGATCTCGAGGTCCGACACCAGGTCGTACAGCCCGTCCGACATCAGCACGTAGACGTCGCCGGGCGCGACCACGTCGGGGCCCGCCAGGGTGACCTCGGTCTCGGGGTGGATGCCGAGGGCGCGGGTGATCACGTTTCGGGCGTCGTGGTGGCGGGCCTCCTCCTCGGTGAGCATCCCCTCGGCCACCATCTCGGCCACCATCGAGTGGTCGATGGTCAGGCGCTCGATGGCGCCGTCGCGGAAGCGGTAGAGCCGGCTGTCGCCGACGTGTGCCCAGTACGCCTCCGCGCCGCGGAGCACGAGCGCGGTGCAGGTCGTGCCCATGCCGGTCCGGCCCGGCGCTCCGGCGGCGGCGTAGATGCGGGCGTTCGCCTCGGTGAAGGCGCGTTCGAGCGCCGCGCGCGGCGAGGCCGGGAGCGCGTAGTACCGTTCCGACACGACGTCCGCCGCCGTCGTGCTGGCGATGTCGCCGGCCTCGTGGCCGCCCATGCCATCGGCCACCAGGACCAAGACGCCTTTGCTGGCGAGCGTCTCCGCATCGCCTGGGCGGACGCTCCGCCCGCGGTCCTCGTTCTGGTCGCGCACGTGGCCGACGTCGGAGACGACGGCGAGGTCGAGCGCGAACGCGGGCGCGGGGGAGGTCGCCGCGGTCGGCGCGGCGGGGGAACGGCGCGAAAAGGGCCACCACATGGCTAGGGGAGCGTGACGGTGTAGGCCCGTTTGCCGGGCGAGGTCAGGAACTGGACGGTCTCGAGCGCATCGCCCCGGCGCAGCTCGATGTCGACGGACTCGCCGACGTAGCTCGACAGCGTGTACGGCGTTTGGCCGACGAGCCGACCGCCGATCCACACCTCCGCCGACGCGCCGATCGCGTCGATGACGACGTCGGCCGGCGTCGCGCCAAGCGGGACGATCCGCGCCGGCGGCGGCGGGGCGACCTCGGCCGGGGGTGAGGGCAGGGTCGGGAGCCCGATCGCGACCGCCAGCGCCACGACGGCGAGCGCGGCGAACACCCAAGCGGCGACGGGCGGGATCGCCGGGAGCGCCCAGCGCGGGCGCCGTCGGCGACGAGGCGCCGCGACCGGAGGGCGGGGCGCGTGCGCGAGAGGGAGCGCGTCGAGAAGCGCCCCGGCATTGGCGAAGCGGTCCGACGGCGACGGCCGGAGGCAGCGCGCGACGAGGGCATCGGCCCAGGCCGGCACCCCCCGTTGCCGCGTCGACGGCGCCGCGTACTCGGCCCGCGTGATCTGCTCGAACAGCGAGAAGGTCGAGGGCGACTGGAACGGCACGTCGCCGGTGAGCAGCTCGTAGAGCAGCACGCCGAGCGCCCAGACGTCGGACCGGGCGTCGGGGGGCCGGCCGAGCACCTGCTCGGGCGAGAGGTACTCGGGCGTCCCGGGGACCGCGCCTCCGGTCGTCAGGCCCTTCAGAGTGAGGTCCTTGGCGATCCCGAAGTCGAGGAGCGCGACCCGGCCCTGGGGTGTCACCTTGACGTTGTGGCTCTTGAGGTCGCGGTGGATCACGCCGTGGTCGTGGAGGTAGGCGACGGCCTCGACCACGGGCTGGAGCAGCCGGACCGCGCGGTCGGCGTCGAGCGGCCCGCGGCGCAGCACGTCCGCGAACGTCTCGCCCTCGACGAACTCCATCGCGATGCACGCGTGGCCATCGGCCTCGAAGTAATCGAAGAGCGTCGCCACGTGCGGGTGCCGGAGGCCAGCCTGGATGCGGGCCTCGTTGAGAAACCGCGCCGACAGGTCCGAGTCGCGGAGCACCTTGAGCGCCACGGTCCGCCCGATGCGGAGGTGGCGCGCGCGCCAGACGGTGCCCATCCCGCCGCGGCCGACGCGCGCGTCGAGGCGGTAGTCACCGAGGATGGTGTCGGGGCGGAGGTCCACGAGTCCGGAGGCGAGAGGGACGGGCCGCCAGCCGACCGCCGGCGGCCCTGAGGGCGCGGGCTAGAGGCCTTCGCTGGCCCGCGTCAGCTCCATCCCGTACTTGATCGGGATGGCGTACGTCACGGCCGCGTCGCCCGGGGTGTTCACGCCGTAGGTGAAGATGCCGATCGCGCGGCCCTCGTGGTCGAACACGGGCCCGCCGCTGTTGCCGCTGCCGGTGGCGCTGGTCGAGAGCTGGTAGACGTCCTGGAAGCCGACCGACACCACACGCTCGTCCGGGTCGCCCGTCCGGCGGCTCCGTGCGATCGAGGACACGTTCGCGGGCGTCGAGGTCAGGCGGGGCACGATCCGAGCCCGCGCCTGCTGGCCAAGCACCTCGCGGTTGTTGCCGGTGACCACGTCCGTGCCGCTGATGCCCGGATAGCCCATGATGACCACGGCGTCGCCCACCTCGGTCGACTCGTAGGAGTCGTGGAGCGAGACGGCGTGGAGCGGCTCCTGGGCGTCGATCTTGATCGTCGCGGCGTCCGCGCGGGGCGACATCCGCTCGAGCTCGGCCTCGAAGGGGATGCTGGAGTTCTCGAACGTCACCTGGATGTTCGGCACGCCGCGGAGCGCGCGGACGTTCTGGACCGGCCGCTGCTCGACCCACTGCGTCTCGGTCGGCACCCACGACGGCATCTGGCCGCGCTGGAGGACCTGCGTCTGCGGCACCGGCGCGCCCGATCGGTCGCGGACGACGTTGCCGGCGTTGTCCCGCTGGGCGACCAGGTTGCCCTGGAGGTCGAGCGAGTACATCACGCCCGGGAAGGCGTCCTCGGGGAAGCTGTAGGGGTAGTCCCAGGTCGCGACGACGTGCTTGTTGGTCAGGATGAAGCCGTCCTGGCTGATCACGAAGCCGGAGCCGGTGCCCGCGCCGCGGATCGGCTTGTTGAGGCCGTTGGGGTCGGCGTACGTGATCCAGGGCTCGACCCGGCCGTCGGGGAGCTGGAGGTAGACGGCCATCGTCTGCATCGAGCCGTTCATCGGGACCTGCTCGTACTGGTGCAAGACCGGCTTGTCGGTGTCGGCGTTGATGAGCCGCCAGCTGTTCTCGATGAACACGACGCCCTCGCCGTGCTCGCGCGTGATGTCGGACGGGGTCAGGGCCACCTGTCGGTTGGCCTCGACCGAGTCGAGGGCCGCCTGGGTGTCGCTCCGCGCCAACGTGCGGGCCTCCTCGGGGTCGGGGCGGAGGACGAAGAACAGCGCGGCCACCAAGGCGATCACGCCGGCGCTCACGCCCATCACCATGCCGGTCATGGACTTCTGCGACTGGCGGCGGCTCTCGGTCACGATCCGCTCGACGGTCTCGCGGCCCACGCCGGCCTTGGCGGGCGCTCGGTCGGTGGCCGCCGCCAGCGAAGGGGAGAGCGTGGTGGCCTTGCCGGCCCGCGGCGACGCGATCACGGTCTCCCGCGCGGGGCGCGGCTCGGCGTCGAACACGAACTCGGGGCCGTCGTTGCCCAGCTGGACGGTGTCGCCGGGCCGGACCGAGGCGGTGCCCGCGACCTGCACCTTGTTCACGAACGTGCCGTTGCGGCTGCCGAGATCGGTGATCGAGTAGGCATCGCTGCCGTCGCGCGTGATCTTGACGTGCTCGCGGCTGACGAGCTCGTCTTGGTCGGGGTCGTACACCACGTCGGTGCTGCCGCCACGTCCGAGGGTGATCGCGTCGAACGTCGCGAAGGGAAACTCCTCGACCTGGTGGGCCTTCGAGCCGGACAGGTGGCGGATGACGAAGCGCTGAGGCTGGGTGCTCATGGGTCTGCGGGTGGGTGGAGGGGGGGCATCCTCCAGACCGAGTTTTCCAACGCATTCGGATCGCCCCGCCCTGGACACCGCCGAAATCGCCGCGCGTGACGGGCCACGGTTCGTCCGTTCCCGTCGGGCGTCGAGTCGCGGCCGGCCATCGGTGCGGGCTCCCTGTGAGGCGGAGGCGAGGGGTGGCGAGCGCGGCGGGGAGCGTTCCTCACGCGCCGTCCTCGGCCGGCCTTGCAGCGTCCCATGCACGCGTCGTAAACAGAGCCCATGCCCGACCGTCCCCACGCCGCCGCCTACATCGCCGCCAGCGTCGACGGCTTCATCGCCCGGCCCGATGGCGGACTCGACTGGCTCCCCACGCCGACTGGGGACGAGGACTACGGCTACCACGCCTTCGTGGCCTCCGTCGACACACTCGTGCTGGGGCGGAAGACGTACGAGATGGTGCGCGGCTTTGGCGAGTGGCCGTACGACGCGTTCCGGGTCGTCGTGCTGAGCAGCGGCACGCCCGACACGTCTGGCGTCGACGTCGAGGTGCTGGCGCTGGCGCCGGGCGCGCTTCTCGACCACCTCGGGGCGACCGGGGCCCGGGGCGTCTGGGTCGACGGCGGTCAGACGCTCCAGCGGTTCATCCGCGCCGGCTGCCTCGACGAGCTCATCGTGACCCGCGTCCCCGTCCTGCTCGGCGACGGGGTCCCGCTCTTTGGCCCGCTCTCGGCCGACGTGCCCCTCCAGCACGTCGAGACGCAGGCGTTCGACGACGGCATGGTGCAGTCGCGGTACCGCTTGTCCTGATACCGGCGGGATAGAGTGGCGTAGCGGAGCCGGTGCGCGCATCCGGAGCGACTTGACCCGCGTATTCTTCTGACCCCTCGGCCCTCATCAGACCCGCCATGAAACTCGCCCTGCTCGCCGTCGCGATGCTCGCCACGGCAGCGGCGGCCCAGGCCCCGACCGACGCCGAGACCCAGTTCGGTCTCGCCGTCGGCAACGTCTGGGAGTACGCGCGGGCCGAGGGGACGCCGTGGGGCGGCGACTACCGCGTCGCCGGGCACGAGCGCTGGGAGATCGTCGGGCTCGACGACGCCGGAGGCGAGCGCCGGTTCACGATCGTCGGCGGACGCCTGCCAGAGCCAGAGCGGGCCTGTGACCTCGTAGCCACCACCAATGCCGGCAACTACGACTTTCTCCTCTCGGTGACCGGGCCGTGCTCGTTCGGAGACCTCGCGATCCGCGATGTGCCGGGCGTTGACCGGTCCTACGTCGCGAGGGTCGGTATCCCGGGTTGCTACGACCTCGGCGACCCATGGCAGACGCCGACGGGCACCGGGCCGCTCTGCGGGTCTGGAGGGGAGTCGGGGCAAGATCAGGGCTCCCTCGGCTCCGTCTACTCGGTCCGCGTCACGACGGCGTCGGAGACGCTCTCAGGCGTCGGGATCCGGCACGCGTACGTGATGCGGGACTCGACAAACCACGTGGACCGCACGCAGGTGTACGTAATGGATTCTCGCTACCTGACGTACGCGCGGCTCGACGGCGTCGAGTATGGAGAGCCCCGCGTCGTCGCGGCGGACCCCGGCCCGGACCGCCCTGCGGCGGCGCTGCGTCTGTACCCGAACCCGACGGCTGGCGCGCTGACGGCAGCGGCCGAGGGCCCTGGCACGCTCGTCGTCGTCGACGCGCTCGGCCGTGAGGTGGCCCGGCGCGAGGGGAGCCCGCCCGGGCCCGTCCGCCTCGACCTCTCGGACCAGCCGTCCGGGGAGTACCTCGTCCGCTGGGTCGGCGCCGACGGTCAGCAGGCCACCGCGCGCGCGTCGGTCGTCCGATAGGGAAAACCCCGCGCACCCGGGCGCGTCCGACGGGCCACCCCCCGGACCGATGTTGCAAATCCCGCCCACGGGGCCCGACCCCGCCAGCTCGCTCGTCCTCGACCTCCGCGGCGTCGTCAAGCGCTACCGCGAGGGCGACGCCACGCGCGACGTGCTCCAGGGCGTCGACCTCGCCATGCCGCGCGGCACCGTCGGCGCGCTCGTCGGGCGCAGCGGCGCCGGCAAGTCGACACTCCTCAACGTGATGTCCGGCATCGACCGGCCCGACGGCGGGACGGTCACCGTCGACGGCGTGTCGCTGGGCGCGCTGTCCGAGCGCGACCGGACGTTGTTCCGCCGCCGCCACGTCGGGTTCGTGTTCCAGTTCTACAACTTGGTCCCGACCCTGACGGTCGCCGAGAACGTCCGCTTCCTGCTCGACCTCGACGGCGCCCCGGACGCTCGCGAGCGGGCGGCCGCGCTTCTCGACGAGGTGGAGCTGGCGGACCGCGCCGACACCTTCCCCGACCGACTCTCCGGCGGCGAGCAGCAGCGCGTCGCCATCGCTCGCGCCCTGGCCCACGACCCCGCCCTCGTCTTGGCCGACGAGCCGACCGGCGACCTCGACGCCCGGACGGGCGAGCGCATCCTCGACCTGCTGGAGACGATGACCCGCGAGCGCGGCCGGTCGCTGCTCATGGTCACGCACGACGAGTCCACGCTGACCCGCGTCGACACCGTCTTCCGGCTGGCGGACGGGCGCGTGACGGAGACGCGCGGGGCGAGGGCCGAGGCATGAGCCGACCGCTCTTCCGCTCCAGCCGGCGCTACCTCACGCGGCACCCGTTGCTGACGATCCTGTCGATCCTGGGCGTCGCGCTCGGCGTGGCCGTCAGCGTCGCCGTCGACCTGGCCAACACGAGCGCCCTGCGCGCCTTCGAGTTGTCCGGCGAGGCCGTCACCGGGCGGGCGACGCACCAGGTCGTCGGCGGGCCGGGCGGCGTGGATGGCGGCTTGGTCGCCGAACTGGTGGCGTCGGGCGTTGGCGCCGTGGCCCCCGTCGTCGAGGGCGACGCCCGGGTGGCGCGGCGGCCGTCGCTCGTCGTGTCTGTGCTCGGCGTCGACCCGTTCTCCGAGTCGGCCTTCCGCCCGTTCGTCGGGGGCCCGTCGTCGGGCCTCGACGCCAGCGCCTTCCTGACCGTCCCCGGCGCCATCCTGCTGTCCCAAGGCACCGCCGCCGACCTCGGCGTGGCCGTCGGCGACACACTCGGCCTGACCATCGACGGCCGCGACGAGACGGCGCGCGTCGTCGGTCTGCTCACGGCCGACGACGACCGCAGCGCCAGCGCCCTGCAAAACCTCCTGGTGGCCGACGTGTCCACGGCGCAGGAGTGGTTTGGGATGGCGACCGGGGATCGGCGATCGGCGACCGGGGACGCGACGGACACCCCGATGCCCGATGCCCGGTCCCCGATGGCCGGGAGGCTCTCCCGCATCGACCTCGTCCTCGACGCCGACGCGGCCGTCGCGGCCGTCCGCCAGCGGCTCCCGCCCGGCACCGAGGTCCGGCCAGCGTCCACCCAGGCCGAGGCGCTCTCGACGATGACGGCCGCCTTCCGGCTCAACCTGACCGCGCTGTCCCTGCTGGCGCTCGTCGTCGGCGTCTTCCTCATCTACAACACCGTCACGTTCGCCGTCGTCCAGCGGCGGCGCGTGCTGGCGACCTACCGCGCGCTCGGCGTCACGCGCGGTGAGGTCTTCCGGGCCGTCCTCGGTGAGGCGCTCGTCGTCGGCGTCGTCGGTACCGCCGTCGGGATCGGGCTGGGGATCGTGATGGGCAGCGGGCTTGTCCGGCTCGTCACCCAGACGATCGGCGACCTCTACTTCGTCGTCCGCGTCCGCGAGCTCGACATCTCGACACTCGCGATCGTCAAGGGCGTCGCGCTCGGGCTCGGCGCCACGCTCGTCGGCGCCCTGCGGCCCGGCTGGGAGGCCGCCTCGACCGCCCCGGCGACGGCGCTCCGCCGTTCGACCCAGGAAGAGTCGGCGGGCGCGAACGCGGCCCGGCTGGCGCTCGCCGGGCTGGCGACGCTCGCCGTCGGCGTCGGCGTCTTGTGGATCCCCGCCGGCGTGGCCGGCGCGTACGCCGGGATGCTGGGGATTCTGGCCGGAACCGCCCTCGTCGTGCCCTGGCTCACGATGCAGTGGGCTCGGATGACCGGCCCGCTCTTGGGCGCGCTCTTGGGACCCGTCGGACGGATGGCCGCGCGCGGGATCTCGGCGAGCCTCAGCCGCACCGCCGTCGCCGTCGCCGCGCTCGCGGTCGCCGTCGCCGCGACCGTCGGCGTCGCCACGATGGTGTCCTCGTTCCGCACGACCGTTGCCGACTGGCTCGGCGCCGTCCTCGTCTCCGACGTCTACGTGCAGCCCCCCGCGACCGTCTTCCGCCGGGGCGGTGCCGTCCTCGACGACTCGCTCGCGGCCCGCCTCGCGGCGCTCGACGGCGTCGAGCGCGCCGACGCCATCCGCGTCCGCACGCTCGACCTGGGCAGCGGCCCCTTCGACCTGGTCGTGAGCCGCATCGACGGCACGCGCGCCGGGATCTACCGCTACAAGCAGGGCTCCGCCCAAGCCGTCGCCGAATCGGCCGACCGCGCCGTCGCCGTCTCCGAGCCCTTCGCCTTCCGCTTCGACGTGGCCGTCGGCGACACGCTCACGCTCCCGACCGACCGCGGCGACCGCCGCTACCCGATCTCCGGGATCTACTACGACTACGGCAACGACCTCGGCGTCGTGCTCATGGACGAGGCCCCGTTTCTGGAGTCGTACCGCGACCCCGGGTTCGCCGGCACCGCCCTCACCGCCGCGCCCGGCGTCGCCCCCGCCGACCTCGTCGCCCGCGCCCGAGCGCTCGCCGAGGCGAGTGGCCAGCGCGTCATCGTGCGCTCCAACCGCGACCTGCGGCAAGCGAGCCTCGAGATCTTCGACCAGACGTTCGTGGTGACCTCCGTGCTGCGCCTGCTGGCGGTCGCCGTCGCGTTCGTCGGCGTGCTCTCGGCGCTGATGGCGATCCAGCTGGAGCGCACGCGCGAGCTGGCGATGCTGCGCGCCCAGGGGATGACGCCGTGGGAAGTCCGAAAAATGGTGGTCGCCGAGACCGGCGTGCTCGGCCTGTGGGCGGGCTTGCTGGCCGTGCCCCTAGGGCTGGCGCTCGCGGCCGTGCTCGTGTTCGTGGTCAACGTCCGCTCGTTCGGGTGGACGCTCGCGTTCGAGGTGTCGCCGGCCGTGCTGCTGCAAGCGGTGGGTCTGGCCGTCGGCGCGGCGCTGCTGGCGGGGCTGTACCCGGCCTGGAAGATGTCGAAGACCGACCCCGCGCTGGCGTTGCGAGGGGAGTAGCGCCGCCTCGGCCCCGAGGTGGGCCGGGGAGAGGGGGGCGTCGCCGCCAGCGGGCCGGCTCGCGCAAGCCAGTCCCAGACCCGTCATCCTGAGCAGAGGGCGCAGCCCGGAGTCGAACGCGGAGCGGCGGCGGAGCCGAGGATCTCTGGCGAGCGGTGCGCGCCGAGCAAGGCTTCCGGCGCTAGCAGGCGAGGCGATCGCACCAGAGATCCTTCGACTACGCTCAGGATGACGAAGGAGGTGGGCTCGCACAAGCCCCATTCGATCCTCCCCTCCCTGACGGGAGGGGCCGGGGGAGGGTAACCGGCAGGCGGCAACCGCTGGCGCCCGCCCGCACCCCCCCGTCCGCACGTCGCCCATGCACATGGCTGGCGACAGCCCCGAGCGGATCCGCACGCCCAGAGCGACCCCGCGCGGACGGTCCCCTTTGGCAAGGGCAGGGCTGCTAAGTGCTAGCCCGAAACCTTCCCACAGCGTCATCCCGAGGGAAGCGAAGCGACGAGGGATCTCAGCTTGAGCGCCTCGCCTGTCCTGCCCTCATCTACGATTTGAGACCTCCTGCTGAGATCCCTCACGTGCGTTCGGGATGACGTTGGATGAAGGGAGCGACAGAACGTAGCAGCCCTTCTTGACAAGGGGGACAGCTTGGACGCGTAACGCCAGCCTTGCTGGATGGCGCTCCGCGCGCACGGCCGAGCGGGGGGGCTGCCGAGCACCGACCTCCGCGCCCCGGTGAACGCGCCGCGCCCTTGTCGCCCCGAGCGGGGCCGCAGTACCATCGGATCCCACCCCGCCACCCCGATGCGCGTCGTCCCCGCCCTCCTGCTGTCCCTCGCCCTCGCCGCCGGCGCCGGCGCCCAGACGTTGCTGCTCCGCCAGCCGACCGTCAGCGACCGCCACATCGCCTTCGCGTACGGCGGCGACCTGTGGATCGTCGGCCGCGACGGCGGCCAGGCCCGCCGCGTGACCACCTTCCCCGGCGTCGAGGCCGACCCGCACCTCTCGCCCGACGGTGCCTGGCTCGCGTTCTCCGGCGACTACGATGGCAACACCGACGTCTACGTCGTGCCCGTCGGCGGCGGCGAGCCCCGGCGGCTGACCTGGCACCCCGGCGCCGACCGCGCGCGCGGCTGGACCGACGACGGCCGCGTCCTCTTCATCTCGGGCCGCGACAACGCGCCCCGCCCCGAGTCGGCGTTCTTCACCATCGCCCCTGGCGACCCAATGCCGGTCCGACTGCCCCTCCCGCGCGGCTTCGAGGGCGACCTCCTCGACGGGCGGCTCGCGTATGAGCGGATCGACCGCTGGGACCCCGAGTGGCGCGGCTACCGAGGCGGCCAGACCCAGCCCATCCGGATCCTCGACCTCGAGACGCTCGACGAGACGACGATCCCCTGGAGCGGCACTGTCGACACCGAGCCCGTCTGGCTCGGCGACACGGTCTACTTCCTGTCCGACCGCGACGACGCCGCCAATGTCTGGAGCTACGACACGGCGTCGGGCACGCTCCGCCAGCGGACGTTCCACGCCGACTACGACGTCAAGCACCTCGACGCCGGCGGCGGGACCGTCGTCTACGAGCAGGCCGGCGGTCTCCACCGCCTCGACCCCGACGGCGAGCCCCGCGCGCTCGCGATCACCGCGACCGGCGACCTCCCCTGGGCCCGCCCCCATTGGGAGTCTGTCGACGACGCCGTCGCCCGCGTCTCGCTCTCGCCGACCGGGCAGCGCGCGCTCGTCGAGGCGCGCGGCGAGGTCTTTTCCGTCCCCGTCGAGCACGGCGACTGGCGCAACCTCTCGCGCACATCGGGCGCCGCCGACCGCTACCCCGCGTGGTCGCCCGACGGCCGGCACGTCGCGTGGTTTTCCGACGCCTCCGGCGAGTACCAGCTGATGATCGGCGACCCGGCCGGCGTCGAGCCCGCCCGCGCCCTCGACCTGCCCGGCCCGGCGTTCTACTACGAGCCCGAGTGGGCCCCCGACGCCGCCCACATCGCCTTTACCGACACCGACCGCAACCTCTTCGTCCTCGACGTCGCCTCGGGCGCCGCCCGGCGCGTCGACGGCGACGCCTTCGCCCACCCCGAGCGCACGCTCGCGCCGCGGTGGTCGCCCGACGGCCGCTACCTCGCGTATGCCCGGCGCGGCTCCAACCAGCTCCGCCGCGTCGTCGTCTACGACACCGAGACCGCTGACACGCACGCCGTCACCGACGGGCTCTCCGACGCCTACTCGCCCGCCTGGGACGCGAGCGGCAAGTACCTCTACGTGCTCGCGAGCACCAACCTCGGCGTGGCCTCGGGCTGGCTCGACATGAGCGCCTTCGGCCCGGACGTCACGGCCGCGCCCTACCTCATCGTCCTGGCCGCCGACGAGCCGTCGCCGCTCCTGCCCCGGAGTGACGAGGAGCCGATCGCCGCAAGCGAGGACGGCGATGAGGAGGAAGAGGACGAGGAGCCCGCGCCCGTCGAGATCGCCTTCGACGGCATCCTGCACCGCACGGTCGCGCTCGACCTCCCGGACGCGCCGTACGCCGAGCTGCTCGCGGGCCCGGCGGGCGTCCTGTTCCTGGCCGAGGCCGGCGACGACGGCGCCACGCTCCACCGCTGGAGCCTGGAGGACCGCGAGGCCGCGCCGTTCCTGACCGGCGTCACCGCCGCGTCCGTCTCGCACGACGGGTCGAAGATGGCCGTCGGCGCGGGGGGCGGCTGGCGCGTCGTCGGCACCGAGGCCCCGCCGGAGCCCGGGGACGGGGCGCTCGCGCTCGGGCTCCGGGCCGAGGTCGACCCCGCCGCCGAGTGGGCCCAGATCTTCGACGACGCCTGGCGCTTCCAGCGCGACTACTTCTACGCGCCCAACCTCCACGGCGCCGACTGGGACGCCGTCCGCGCGATGTACGAGCCGTGGCTGGCGCACGTCCGCCACCGCAGCGACCTCACGTACCTGCTCGACGTGCTTGGCGGCGAGACCTCGGTCGGCCACTCGTTCACCGGCGGCGGCGACGAGCCCGACGTCGAGCGCGTGGCCGTTGGCCTGCTCGGCGCCGACGTTGAGGTCGTCGACGGGCGGTACCGGCTGGCGCGGATCTACACGGCCGAAAGCTGGAACCCCGGCCTGAGCGCCCCGCTCGCGGCGCCGGGCGTCGACGTGTCGGAAGGCGACTTTCTCGTCGGCGTCGACGGCGTCGAGCTGACGGCGGCGACTAGCCTGTACCGCCCGTTCGCGGGCACCGCCGGCCGCCAGACGGTGATCCACGTCAACGACCGGCCGGCGTTCGAGGGCGCGCGGCGCGTGACGGTCGTGCCGGTCGCCAGCGAGGCCGGGCTCCGCCAGCGGGCCTGGGTCGAGGACAACCGCCGGTTCGTCGACGCGCGGTCCGGCGGGCGCCTCGCCTACGCCTGGGTCCCCGACACCGGCGACAGCGGGTACGAGTCGTTCAACCGCTACTACTTCGCCCAGCAGGACCGCGACGGCGCCGTCGTCGACGAGCGCTACAACAACGGCGGGACCGCCGCCGACTACATCATCGACGTGCTCGCCCGCGAGCGGTACGGCTACTTCAACAACCCCGTCGGCGACCGCGAGCCGTGGTCGACCCCGATCGCGGGGATCTGGGGGGCGAAGGTCATGCTCATCAACGAGATGTCCGGGTCGGGCGGCGACCTCCTGCCCTACATGTTCCGCGCGCGCGGGCTCGGCCCGCTCGTCGGCACCAAGACGTGGGGCGGGCTCGTCGGCATCTGGGACACGCCGGGCCTCGTCGACGGCGGCTACATCACCGCCCCCCGCGGCGGCTTTTATGACCTCGACGGCCGGTGGTCGGTCGAGAACGAGGGCGTCGCGCCCGACGTCGAGGTCGACATCACGCCGCGCGATTGGGCCGATGGCCGGGACGCCCAGCTGGAGCGCGCCGTCGACCTCGCGCTCGAGATGCTGGACGCGAACCCGGTCGAGCGGCTCGCCGAGCCGCCCCCGCCCGTCCGCTCCATCCGCCCCGCCGGTCGCTAGCGCCGCTCTCTCCTCGATATGCAGATCGCCTTCCTCGGCCTGGGCGCCATGGGCGCCCGGATGGCCGCCCACCTCGACCCCGCCGCCCTCACCGTCTGGAACCGCTCGCCCGGGCCGACCGAGCCCTTCCGCCAGCGGGGCGCGACCGTCGCCGCCACGCCCCGCGACGCCGCCGCGGGCGCCGACCTCGTGATCGCCATGGTCACCGACGACGCCGCCTCGCGCGCCGTCTGGACCGGAGCGGACGGCGCCCTGGCCGGGCTCGCGCCCGACGCCGTCGCCGTCGAGTCGAGCACGTTGACCCCGGGCTGGGTCCGCGAGCTGGCGGGCCTCGTCGCCGAACGCGGCGCCCGGTTTTTGGATGCCCCCGTCTCCGGCTCGCGCCCGCAGGCCGACGCCGCCAGCCTGGTCTACCTCGTCGGCGGCGAGGCCGACGCCCTCGCGGTCGCCCGGCCCGCGTTCGACGCGATGGGCGGGGCCGTCCACCACGTCGGCCCCGTCGGGCACGGCGCGCTCGTCAAGCTGGCCGTCAACGCGCTGATGGGCGTGCAGGTGGCCGCGGCCGCCGAGCTGCTGGCGGCGCTCGCTGCGGCGGGCGTCGACCGCGCGACCGCCGCCGAGGTCATCGGCGCGACGCCAGCGGCTGCGCCCGTCGTGGCGACGGCGATGCGGCTGATGACGGAGGGCCAGGATGCTCCGCTCTTCCCCATCGACCTGTTGGAAAAAGACTTGCGCTACGCGCTCGGGATGGCGACTGAGTCCGGCACCGACGCCCCGGCCGTCGCCACGGCCCGGGCCACGTTCGCACGTGCCCAGGCCGCCGGGCTCGGGGATCGCAACATGACCGCCGTCGCCCGCCTCTACACCGACACGCCGTAGAGCCCCGCCATCTTGTCCCGGGCGTACGCCAGCCACGGCTCGGCGTCGAGAGACTGCCCCGTCGCGCCGACCAACACCTCGTCCGCCGTCCGGGCCCGCCCCCAGCGGTGGACGTGCTCGCGGAGCCACGCCAGCAGCGGCCCAAAGTCGCCGGCCGCCACCTGAGCGTTGAGACCGCCGAGCGCCGCGTCCGCTGCAGTCCACAGCTGCACCGACATCAGCGTCCCCAGCGTGTACGTCGGGAAGTAGCCGACGGCGCCGAGCGACCAGTGGATGTCCTGCAGGCACCCGTCGGCGTCGGTCTCGGGCACCACCCCGAGCAGCTCGCGCATCTCCTCGCGCCAGGCCTCGGGCAGGTCGGCCACGGCGAGGTCGCCCGCCAGCATCGCCCGCTCCAGCCGGAATCTGAGCAGCACGTGGAGGTGGTACGTCAACTCGTCGGCCTCGACACGAACGAGGGACGGCGCCACCTTGTTGATCGCCCGGACGAACGCGCCGCGCTCCACGCCCGCGAGCTGGGGGAATCGGCTCTGCACGCCCGGGTACGCCCAGTCCCAGAACGGCGCCGACCGCGCGACCAAGTTCTCGTACAGCCGCGACTGGCTCTCGTGGACCCCCAGCGAGGTCCCGTCCGCCAGCGGCGTCTGGGCGAGCTCCGGCGCCAGCCCCTGCTCGTAGAGCGCGTGCCCGACTTCGTGGACGGTCCCGAAAAAGGCGGTCGGGAAAAACGCCGGGTCGACGCGGGTCGTGACGCGCACGTCGGTGTGGCCGAAGGCCGTCGTGAACGGATGCGCGGCGAGGTCCTGGCGCCCGTGGTCGAGGCTGTAACCCAAGGCCGTCGCCACCTCCAGTCCGAAGGCCCACTGCGCATCGGCGTCGAACGGCGCGTGCAGGAACGTGTCGTCCGGCGTGGGCGCGTCGGCGACGGCGGCCACGAGGGGGACGAGCCCGGCCTGGAGCTGGTCGAACACGGCGGCGACACTCGCGGTCGAGGCGCCGGGCTCGAACGCGTCGAGCAAGGCGTCATAGCGGGCGTCGCTGGCGGAGGGCGCGTAGCCCGGTCCGCGCTCGGCGACGATCAGTGGGGCGACGGCGTCCGCCTCCTCTCGCGCCAGCCCAAGCACGGCGTCGAGGTGGGGCGCAAACAACTCGAACGTGTCGGCTTCGCGCGCCGCCTTCCACGCTTCCTTGGCTCGCGCCGACACCTCAGCCTTCTCGGCGATCAACCGCGCGGGCAGCAGCGTCGCCCGGTCCCAGTCGCGCTTCGTGACCCGGACGAGGGCACGGTCGAGGTCGGTCTCGGGCGTCGCCCCCGCCAGCCACTCGCCGACGGTGGGGTCCGTAAACCTCTCGTGCGCGATCCGCCGCAGCGTGGCGACCTGTCGACCGCGAGCACCGGCCCCGCCGGTCGGCATGTAGGTCTCCTGGTCCCACTCGAGGACGGCGGCGGCGTGGGAGACGTCGGCCACCTCGGCAAGGCGGGCACGGAGGGGGAGGAGCGGGGACATGGGGAGACGGGAGGCCGGAGCACGCGGACGATCCGAGACCACAATGGGTCCCGCGGTCGTCTGCACCCCGTGGCGGGCGACGGATTTCGGTGCGGTGCTCCGGCTCCCCGCTGGCGGGCTCTTCTCAGGCGTGGTCGTACGGCGCGTCGTCGAGGGGGCCCTCGGCGAGCTGGCCCATCAGCGACCGGAAGTCGAAGAGGTTCCAGGCCTCCTGGATCTGGCCATCGCGCACGACGCCGAAGGTCATCCCGGTGATCTCCACGCGCCGGTGGGTCGGTGCGATTCCCAGGCCCTCGCCCGTGTGCGTCCCCCGCACGACGCACCGCACGGAGACCCGGTCCTCTTCCTGGACCGTGTCGACGATCTCGAAGCGGATGTCCGGGAAGGCGCTCCGGTAAGCCCTCAGGAAAGCGAGGTAGCCCTCCGGGCCGACAATCGGGCGGCCCTCGTCGTCTTCGAGCCCGTGGGCGACCCCGTCCTCGGCGAACAGACGAAACAGGGCGTCCTCATTCCCCTGGTGCCAGACCTCCTCGAACCACTCGGTGAGCACCTGCTTTTCTTTGGTCATCATGGCGGCCCTCGTGGGTTGTGGGTGGGTGCCGAAGCCGACGGCTTCGATGGTGCCGCAAATGTCGGTCGCCGAAGGGGCCGCTACAAGACCCCCGGCGCCCCACGTGACGCGCCGTACCGGACCGGACGGGCGCGCCGGATCCGTCCCGACCGTGCCCGAGACGCCCGTCGGTACTGCGCGGCGTCACAGCCGCAGGCCGCGTGGCACCAGCCAGCGTCCCACCGCCGAGAAGAGGCCCTGCGCCGCCAGCGCCATCCCCGCCGCCGGGACCGCCCCTTCCAGAATCAGCCCCAGGTCGTCGAGCCGGATGCCGGTCAAGATGGGCTGCCCGTAGCCGCCCGCGCCGACGAGGGCGCCCAGCGTCGCCGTGCCGATGTTGATGACCGCGCTCGTCTGCACGCCCGCCAGGATCGAGGGCGACGCCAGCGGGAGCTCGATCCGTCGCAGCCGGACGGCCGCCGGCAGGCCGAGCGCGACGGCGCTCTCGCGCAGGACGGGTGCGAGGCCCGTCAGCCCCGCATGCGTGTTGCGGACGATCGGGAGCAGGCTGTACAGGAACAGCGCCGCGAGGGCAGGCGCCGCGCCGATACCCAGCAGCGGCAGCATAAACACCAGCAGCGCCAGCGACGGGATCGTGTACGCCACGCTCACCACGCCGAGCACGACGGGCTCCAGTCCCCGCACCTTCGCCGCCAGCACGCCGAGGGGAATCGCGACCGCGATCGCCGCCAGCAGCGACACGCCGACCAGCCCGAGGTGCTCGCGCGTGCGCCGCCACACGCGCTCCGTTCGGCTCGCCACGGCCACCTCGGCGACGTCTCCAAGGCGCGGACGCAAGAACCCGGCGGCTACGGCCGCCTCGGGCTGCCCGTCGATGCGGACGCGGGCGTTGAGCGCCGCCATTGTGTCGGCCGTGAGCGTCCCCGCGAGCGCGTCGAAGGCCGCGACAGCAGCGGACGCCCGGTCCTCGAGGTCGGCGCGGTACAGGATGACGGCGTCGTAGCGGGGGAAAAAGGCGCGGTCGTCGGCGAGCACGCGCAGGCCGAAGGCGGCGATCTCCGCGTCGGTCGAGTACAGGTCGGTCGCGTCGAGCCCGCCGCCCTGGAGCGCGCGAAGCGCGAGGTCGTGGTCGAGTCCCCGCACGTCGGACTGCAGGAGCCCGTAGCGCCGTCGCAGGCCAGGCCAGCCGTCGCCCCGATCCAGGAACTCGTTCGAGAACCCCAACCGCAGAGCGGGGTGGTCGGCGAGGTCGGAGATCGTGGCGATGCCCAACGCCTCCGCCCGCTCGGCCGTCATACCGACGGCGTACGTGTTGTTGAACCCGAGCGGCGCCGTCATCCGAATTCCCTCTGCGGCGAGGGCCGCCGCCAGCGCCTGGTCGGAGTCGATCTCTTGGCCCGCGAAGATCTCCTCGCTCAGCGTGCCCGTGTACTCGGGGTACGCGTCAATGTCGCCCCGGAGGAGCGCGCTCCACAGCACCCGCGTCCCGCCGATCTCGCGCCGGTGGACGGCCTCCACGCCCGACGCCCGCGCCGCTTGCGTGGCGACCTCGCCCAGCACGACGCCCTCGGTAAACGTCTTCGACCCGACGACGACCGGCTCGGTCTGCGCGTGGGCGGCCGTCGCCAGCAGGCAGACAAGCGCAAGGCGTAGGGGCGTATCGCAATACGCCCCTACCGCACGGATCCGGCAGGTGCTCGGGATCCACCTCATGGCAACGCATAGCGCTGGGCCTCCACGAACGCCTCGACAAACGGCGTCGCGGGCGCGTCGGCAATCTCCGCCAGCCGCCCGCGCTGTACGATCCGGCCGCCGTCCATCACCGCCACGCGGTCCGCCAGCAGGGCCGCTTCGCGCAGGTCGTGGGTGACGAGGAGGACGGTCGCCCCGAGGTCGGCGATCACGCGGCCGAGGTCGGCCTGGAGCGCCTCGCGCGTGATCGGGTCGAGCGCGCCGAGCGGCTCGTCGAGCAGCAAGAGATCCGGCCCGAGCATGAGCGCGCGCAAGAGCGCCGCCCGCTGGCGCTGGCCGCCCGACAACTCGCCGGGAAAGCGGTCGAGCAGGGCGGGGGACAGGGCCGCGAGGTCGGCCAGTTCCGCCAGCCGGGCGTCGACACGCCCGTCGTCCCACCCGAGGTGCCGGGCCACCAGGCCTGCGTTGTCGCGGACGGTGAGGTGCGGGAACAGCCCTCCGCCTTGCACCACGTAGCCCGCCCGCCGCCGGACCGCGTCCGCCGTCTCCGCCGTCACCTCGGTCCCGTCGACGGCCACCGTCCCGGCGTCGGGCACCACGAGTCGGAGCACCATCCGCAGCAGCGTCGACTTGCCGCCGCCGCTCGTGCCGAGCAGGGTCACGACCTCGCCTCGGGCCACGTCGAGGTCCGTCGGGTGGAGGGCGACGTCCGCCCCATACCGCTTGGCGACACCACGGAGTTGGATCACGAGCGGGGGGAGGGCAGCGGCACGGCGCAGGATACCGAGCCGCCCGCTGGCGTAGGGACCCAGCCTCCGCCGCCGGCGTTTGGTTGGTGCAACAACCAATCGAGACCATGGAGCTCGGCCTCTTCTCGTTCGCCGAAGTCCCGCCCTCGGGCACCACGCGCTCGCGCCTGCGCGAGCTGGTCGAGGAGGCCGCGCTCGCGGACGCCATCGGGCTCGACGTGTTCGGCGTCGGCGAGCACCACCGGCCCGACTACGCGTCCTCCGCGCCCGCCGTCGTGCTCGCCGCCATCGCGGCGCGGACCGAGCGGATCCGCCTGACGAGCGCCGTGACAGTGCTCTCGTCCGACGACCCCGTCCGCGTCTTCCAGCAGTTCGCCACGCTCGACCAGCTCTCCGACGGCCGCGCCGAGATCTTGGTCGGCCGTGGGTCCTTTACCGAGTCGTTCCCGCTCTTCGGGCAGGCGCTCCAGGACTACGACGGCTTGTTCTCCGAGAAGCTGGATCTGCTGCTCCGCTTGCGCGAGTCCGAGCGCGTGACGTGGAGCGGGCGGCACCGGCCGGCGCTCAGCGGACAGGGCGTTTACCCGCGGCCCGTACAGGACCCGCTGCCCGTGTGGATCGCCGTCGGTGGCACGCCCGCGTCCGTCGCGCGAGCCGGCCGGCTCGGGCTCCCGCTCGCGCTGGCGATCATCGGCGGCCAGCCCCACCGCTTCCGCCCCCTCATCGACTTGTACCGCCAGGCGGGCGCCGAGGCCGGTCACGACCCGGCGATGCTCAAGGTGTCGATCAACGGCCACGGCTTCCTCGCCGACACGGCCGCCCACGCCGCTGAGGTGGCCGTGGGGCCGTTCATGGAGACGATGGGCCGGATCGGGCGCGAGCGCGGGTGGCCGCCGACGTCGCGCGCCCAGTTCGACGGCGAGATCGCGCTCGACGGCGCGCTCGTGCTCGGGAGCGCCCAGCAGGCCATCGACAAGCTGCTCTACCAGCACGAGCTCTTCGGCCACGACCGGCATCTCCTCCAGCTCACCGTCGGCCCGCTCCCCCACGCCGAAGTGCTCCGCGCCATCGAGATCTTTGGCCAGGAGGTCGCGCCCGTGGTCCGCCGCGAGGTGGCGAGCGCCACGGCAGCGTAGGGACTCAAGGCTCGCAAGAGGTCAGCGCCTCTCCTTCTGTGTCGAGTCGTAGGCTGTGATCAGCTCTTGGGCTCGCACGTCGCCGTGTGCGGCCGCTCGCCGAAACCACTCCGCCGCGCGCTCCTCGTCCGGACCGACGCCAATGCCGGACATATACGTCGTGCCGAGGGCTCGCATCGCGAGAGGGTTCCCTCGATCGGCGAGCGAGTTCAGCCGGAGAATGGCGGCATCATGCTCTCCATGCTGCGTGTGCTCGAACCACACCGAGTCCACGGCGGCGCGGTGGTCCGCTTCCGCTTCTAGACCGCGAGTCGGCGCTGAATCGGAGCTGGGGCCACACCCTGTGATCCCAACAAGGAACAGAAGGGCCAGATAGCGTGTGCGGGGGGTCATCTGAGAACGGGAAGAGAGGTGCTGGTATCAGCGGCTCTCTTCCCGTCCTTTAGCCTTGTGTTCGACCCGTGTGGGCCGGGCAGGTCAGCCCATGTGTCACGGGATCAACCGCAGAGCTGGGCTCTGTCGTCGTAGGCGTCAAATGGGGTATAGATGGTGCTCCCGTTGTCGCAATTGGTGATGTAGCCGTAATGGCTGGAGCAGCCCCAGGGGCCGAAGGCGCACGAGGTCCAGGCACCGCAGCGGGTCGAGCAGCCACCGGGCTCGAGATTGGTCATGGGCTGGCCGCCTCCCGAGACTGCCCTTTTCTGGCACTCGCTTAGGCCTTGAACGAGCACTCCTTGGCCGCTGTAAGTCTCGGCGCCGAGGTTCTGAGCTGCATAGTCGAGGATCGACGTGAGTGCCGCTTGGGAGTAGTGCAAGGGGTCCGAGATCTGAACCTTTTCAGTCGACGTTCCGCCCGTCTCCAGACGAGGGCTCAACACCTCTACGACGGTCCGGCCGGGGACGCGCATCTGAAGATTCAGCGGCACGTCAAAGTGAGCAGAGACCGAGGTCATCGCCGTTCGTGCGATGGAATCGTAGAGGTCCTGGTCGTCAAGGTCCAGATCCACGCTTCCCTCGACGAGGGTGACGTTGTCGGAGGTGATGTCGATGGATGTCCGCATCGAATGAGACGGCTCCGAAAGCGCCGTGTCACAGCCGGTGAGGACAAATGAGGCCGAAAGCGAAAGAAGACAGGCGAGCGTGGGGAAGCGCATGGTAAATGGCGTTCGTGGGGGTGGGTTGCCGGACAGCTTTGATTATAGTCGCGAGATAAGTAATGGTCAAGCATCGTTTTGATATCTTGTAGCCCTTTGTGACTGGGGTACTATCGATTTGGAGGTTCTGCCTGGGAGTCGAGACGAGTTGTGTCCGCTGACACCCGGCTCTTGGATGAGTGGTGGCCGATTGATGAAGGTCCGGAGGTGTAAAGCCGTGCTGCGCGTGGTGGGCGATATCTGGTTCAGCTTCAATGCACGCGCTGCAGAGTCATTGGCCTACTGGGGAGTGGGACTTTGGCGCGATCTCTATTGGCACGGCTGTGGCTCTATCCCGCTCACCGTCGGTCTGCCCTCACACGCCGGTATGCTCCGCGCGATCGAGATCTTCGCCAGGAGGTTGCGCCCGTCGTACGCCGCGAGGTGGCGGTGCGGGCGGAGGTCATAGTGGTCAGAGAGGCGGGGTCGGCGCCTCCGGGCCGCTGCGCCCAGAATTGTGGAGCCCGTATCCCGCATCACACGCCATGGAGATCCGTGTCGACGACCTCTCGCACCCGTCGGTCATGGCCTTGGTCCGGTACCACCGTCATAACGCGCTGACGCGGATGCCGTCGGTGGGGAGCGCCCACGCGCTCGGGGTCGAGGAATTGCGCCGCCCCGAGATCACGATGTGGACGGCCTGGGACGGGGACGACCTCATGGGGTGCGCCGCGCTCAACGAGCTGGACGCTGGGCACGGCGAGGTCAAGTCGATGCGGACGGCGCCGCGCGTTTTGCGCCGGGGCGTAGCGGCGGCGCTGCTGGCGCGGCTCCTCAACGAGGCGGAATCTCGTGGATACGCCCGTGTGAGTCTGGAGACCGGGGCGGGCGACGGCTTCGTCGCCGCGCGCGCCCTGTACTGCCGGTTCGGGTTCGTCGACTGCCCGCCTTTCGCCGACTACCCGAATGACCCCGTCAGCGTCTGGATGACGCTCGCGCTGCCACGTTGACCCGCTTGCGTCGGGTACCTCGGAGCACGGACGCAAGCGTGGGGAGACGCCGCGAGTCCACCCCGTCGCAGTGCGTTCGCAAGCGGGGAGAGGTAGCCTCGGGCCTCGCCCTTCACCGCTATGACTGACGAAGCCCCTCCGCCGCTGGTGGCCGTCCTGGCCGCCTTCGCGGCCCTCTACGTCATCTGGGGCTCAACGTACCTCGGCATCCGGTTCGCCATCGAGACGATGCCGCCGTTCACGATGGCGGGCATCCGGTTCGTCGCCGCCGGGTCGATGCTCTACGCGTGGTCGCGAGCGCGGGGCGCCGGGCGGTCCACTCGGCCTCAGTGGAAGACCGCCGTCGTCGTCGGCGCGCTGTTGCTGCTGGGTGGCAACGGCTTGGTGTCGTGGGCCGAGCAGTTTGTGCCCTCCGGCATCGCCGCGCTCATCGTGGCCTCGACGCCGATGTGGATGGTGCTCCTCGACGCTGTCCGCCTGCGCGAGTGGCCGCGCCCCGCCGTGTTCGCCGGCTTGGTGCTGGGCTTGCTCGGGATCGTGCTGCTGGTCGGCCCGCAGCGGCTGGGCGGCGAGCCCGTCGACCCGGTCGGCGCCCTCGCGGTGGGCGCGGCGGCGTTTTTCTGGGCGCTCGGCTCGGTCTACCAGCGCGGCGCGCCCAAGGCCGCGTCGACGCTCCTCAACGTCGGGATGCAGATGCTGGCGGGCGGGGTGCTGCTGCTGGCGGTCGGGCTCGCGGTCGGCGAGCGGCTTGATGTCGGCGCCGTGTCCGCCAAGTCGGCCGGGGCGCTGGCGTACCTCGTCTTCGTCGGCGCGATCGTCGGGTACTCCGCGTATGTGTGGCTGCTCAAGGTGACGACGCCCGCGAAGGCCGCGACGTACGCCTACGTCAACCCGATCGTCGCCGTCTTGCTCGGGTGGGCCCTCGCCGACGAGCCCCTCGGCCCGCGCGTGGTGCTGGCGGGCGCCGCCGTCGTCGCCGCCGTGGCCCTCATCACGACGGCGCGGGCGGCGGGGACACCGGGGGCAAGGGGCAAGCGGGAAGAGCGAAGGGGCTCCGAGCGACACGCACCCGGCTTGCGCCAGACGGTGGGCGCGACGACCTCGGAGGGCTGACAGGCCGCGGAGGCGGGCATTCGCCCCTTGCCTCATGCCCCATCCCCCTTCCCGCGAACCGCAGGTCGGCGGAGCCAGCGCAGCGCGCCTACGCGCGCTCCGCCAGCTCGGCCCACCGGTCCACGTCCGCCTCCAGCTGCGCGGCCAGCGCCGCCAGCTCGGCCGACAGGGCCACGATGCGCTCGCCGTCCGTGGCGTGCTCCACCAGCGCCGCCTCGATCTCCGGCTGGCGGGCCTCGGCGCTGGCGATCCGCTCCTCCAGCATCGTCAGCTCGCGCTTTTCGTTGTAGGACAGCTTCTTGCCGACCGGGGCCGCCGGCGTCGGTGGGGGAGGGGCCGCAGCTGCGGCGACCGGCTTCGCGGACTTTGCCGCCTCGGCCGCCGCCGCCTCGCGCGCCTCGATCTCCGCCCAGACGCTGTACGAGCCCGGGATCTCGCGGACGCGCCCGCCGTCGCCCTCGATCCGCAACAGGTGCCCGACGGTCCGATCCAAAAAGTAACGGTCGTGCGAGACGACCACGACGGCGCCGTTGAACGTGTCGAGGTAGGTCTCGAGCGCGACGAGCGTCGGGATGTCGAGGTCGTTCGTCGGCTCGTCGAGCAGCAGCACGTTCGGCGCGCCGAGCAGGACGCGCAACAGGTAGAGGCGGCGCCGCTCGCCGCCCGAGAGCAGGCCGACCGGCGTGTAGTGCTGCTCGCGCGGGAACAGGAACCGCTCCAGCATCTGCGCCGCCGAGATAAACGACCCGTCGGGCATCGCGATCGTCTCGGCGATCTCCTCGACGTAGTCGATCATCCGCTGGTCCGCGCCCTCGGTCGCCGTTGCGGCCATGGCCCGGCTCTGCTGGTCGTAGTAGCCGATCGTGACCGTCGGGCCGCGCTCGATCGTCCCGGCGTCCGGCTCGGTCCGGCCCGCGACCAGTTCCAAGAGCGTCGTCTTGCCCGTCCCGTTCGGCCCGATGATGCCGAGCCGGTCGTCCCGCGTCAGGGTGTACGTCAGGTCCGAGAAGAGCGTCTTGCCGTCCCACCCCTTCGCCACGTCCGCCAGCTCGATCACCTTCTTGCCCAACCGCGTGCTGACCGACTCGATGGCGATGTCGCCCGGGCCCGCCTCGGGCTTGGCGTCGAGGAGTGCGTGCGCGCGGTCGATGCGCGACTTCGACTTCGAGGTCCGCGCCTTGGCGCCGCGCCGGAGCCACGCCAGCTCGCGCGTGGCCAGGTTCTGGCGCTTCGACTCCTCGGCCGCCTCCACGACGGCCTGCGCCGCCTTCTGCTCGAGGTAGTCGGAGTACGAGCCGACGTAGCGCTGGACGCCGCCGCCGCCGACCTCGATCATCCGGTTCGTGACGCGGTCGAGGAAGTAGCGGTCGTGCGTCACGAGCATCAGCGCGCCGGTCCACGAGGTCAGCAGCCCTTCCAGCCACTCGATGGTCTCGGTGTCGAGGTGGTTCGTGGGCTCGTCCAGGATCAGCAGGTCCGGCCGCTCGACGATGGCGCGCGCGAGGGCGACCCGCTTGCGCTGGCCGCCGGACAGCGTGCGGACGACGGCCTCGGGGTCGGTCAGGCCCAGCCGGTCGAGCGTGGCGCGGGCGCGCGACTCGAGGTCCCATCCGCCGACGGCGTCGAGGCGCGACGACAGCCGCGCGATGTCGGCGCCGGCCTCGGCGTCGCCGGGCTCGCGGTCGAGGCGGGCGAGCGCGTGCTCGTAGTCGCGCACGGCGACCGCCGCCGGCCCGTCGCCCGCGACGACGGCGTCGAGGACGGTCCCGGCGTCGTCGAGGTCGGGCCGCTGCGAGAGCACGCCGATGCGGGCGCCCCCCGCCGTCAGGATGCGCCCACCGTCGGCCGGCTCGGTCCCCGCCGCCAGCCGGAGCAACGTCGTCTTGCCCGCGCCGTTCGCGCCGACCACGCCGACGCGCTCGTCGGACTCGATGACGAACGAGACGTCGTCGAGGAGGGGCTTGGTGCCGTAGCTCTTGTGGACGCGGTCGAACGTGAGGAGGGCCATGGTGCGGCGTGCGGGGGGGCTGGAAGATCGCGGGGCGGGACGGGGCGAGAGGAGAAGAGGAGGGGAGAAGGGCGGCGGGCGCTCTCCGGTGGTCTCGGTTGTTTCGGGCCTTCGCTCTCCCGGCCGCCGTACCATCCCCCCGTGCCGGTCCTCTCCTTCCGAGTCCTCACGGATGCGACGGTTCGTCCCGCCGGTGGGAGACCCTCGCGCGTCGCACGCTGGCTCGCGCTGGCCCTCGTGGTCGCGCTGGCGGGCTGCGACCCCGGCCCCAACGCCCCCGAGGCGGGCCCGGTGACGCTGACGTACTGGACGAGCCAGAACCCCCAGGAGCGCGCCTGGGCCGACACGCTCGTCGCCCGGTGGAACGCGACGCACGACGTCCAGGTGGTCGCCCAGCCGCTCCCGGCGGGGCAGTCGAGCGAGGAGGTCCTGCTGGCGGCCGTCGTGGCCGGGACCACGCCCGACCTGTGCTCCAACATCTGGCCCGGCGTGCTGAGCGACCTCGTCCGCGCCGACGGCGTGCTCGCGCTCGACCGGATGCCCGGCTTCGACAGCCTGTTCGCCGCCCGCGTCCCGCCCGCGCTCGCGCCCCGCTTCCGCGCCGCCGACGGGCACGTCTACCAGATGCCCTGGAAGACGAACCCGATCCTGATGCTCTACAACGTCGACCTGTTCACCGAGGCCGGCCTCGACCCGCCGCGGACCTATTCCGACTACCTCGACGCCGCCGCGCGCCTGACGGCCGACACCGACGGCGACGGCCAGACCGACCGCTGGATGGCGGCCCGCGACATCCGCCCGATCTGGTACCAGCGCTACTTCGACGTGTACCCCCTCTACCTCGCGGCCTCGGGCGGGCAGACGCTCTTCGGCACCGACGGCCGGCTCGCCGTCGACCGCGCGGCGCTCGAAGGCGTCTACGGGCTCTTCCAGACGTTGTACGCCGACGGCTTGTACCCGCTGTCGACGTTGCAGGGCAACGCCTTCGCCCAGGGCCGCGTGGCGACCGAACTGACCGGCCCGTGGACGGCGGCGTGGCTCGACGAGAACGCCCCCGACGTCCGCTACGACTACGCGCCCGTCCCCGTCCCCGACGACGCGCCGGCGGACGGTCCGGCCGTCACGTACGGCGACTACAAGAACATCGCCGTCTTCGCCACGACCCAGCACCCCCAAGCGGTGTGGGCCTTCGTCCAGTACCTCGTCTCGCCCGAAGCCGACCGCCTGCTCTTGGAGATGACCGGCCAGATCCCCGTCCGCGACGGCCTGCTGGCGGACCCGGCGCTCGCCGACCTGTTCGCCGCCCGCCCCGTGCTGCGCCGGTTTGTCGAGCAGGCCCCGCACACACGCGGCGTCGACGCCGTGCCGTCGCTGCCGGAGACGTTGGACGCGATCGCGCAGAGCTTCGAGCGGGCGATCTACGGGGTGCAGACGCCCGCCCAAGCCGTCGCGAGTGCGCTCGACCGCATCGAGGTCATCCAGGACTGGGCCCGCCGATGACGCCGACGACCGGATCCGCCGCTCAGGTCGAGCAGGCCGCCGCGCTCGCGGCCGTCCCCGCACGCCGCCCCTGGCACCGCCGCGTCGACTGGCGAGGGCCCGCGCTCGCGGCGCCCTACTTCCTCCACCTCGGGCTGTTTTTCGGGTACCCCCTCGTCTTCGCCCTCGTCTTGGTCTTCCACCGCTGGGACGTGGTCACGCCGATGGAGTGGGTCGGGCTGGGCAACCTCGCGCGGCTGGTCGCCGACGACCTGTTCGCTCGCGCGATGCTGAACACCGGCGTGTTTCTGGCGCTCCACATCCCGCTCCAGATCGCCGTCGCCCTGTTTTTCGCCGAGCTGCTGAACCAGAAGCTCCCCGGCCGCGCCTTTTTCCGGGCCGTCTATTTTCTGCCCGTCGTGGTCTCCGGCGTCGTGGTGACGATCCTGTTCGGCCAGTTGTTCGCCTTCGACTCCGGCTACGTCAACCGGATGCTGGTGGCGCTGGGCAGCGAGCGCGTGCCGTGGCTGGTGTCGCCGGCCTGGGCGATGCCCTCGATCGCCCTCGTGGCGACGTGGAAGAACGTCGGGCTCTACGTGCTGCTCTTTTTGGCGGGCCTCCAAAACATCCCCCGGACGTTGTACGAGGCCGCCGAGGTCGAGGGCGCCACGCGCTGGCAGACGTGGCGGCTCATCACCCTGCCCATGCTCAACCCTCACCTCGTCACCGTCGTCGTGCTGTCGACGATCGGCGGGTTCTCGCTCTTTGTCGAGCCCTACGTGCTGACCGGCGGCGGGCCGCTCAATAGCACGTTGTCGGGCCTGCTCTACATCTACAACCAGGCCTTCACCTTCAACAGCATGGGCTACGCGGCCACGCTCGGGCTCGCGTTCGCGCTGATGATCCTGGTCGTCGTTCTCCTGCAGCGCAAGGTCGTGGAAACCGAATGAGACGCGCCCTCACCTACCTGGCCCTCGTCGTCGGCGCCGTCGTCTTCGCGTACCCGTTCGTGTGGATGGCGCTGGCGACCGTCACGCCCGAGGCCGAGATCGGGGCGCTCGCGCCGATCCCGAGCGAGTGGACGGCGGAGAGCTACCGGCTCGTCTTCGACGCCATCCCACTCGGCCGCGCCTTCTGGAACAGCGTCGTCGTGACCGGCTTGGTGACCGTGTTCGCGCTCGTGTTCGGGTCGCTTGCGGCGTACGCGCTGTCGCGGCTGGCGTGGCGCGGGCGCGAGGCCGCCTTCGGGCTCGTCCTGTTCTCGATGATGGTCCCGTTCCTCGTCTTGCTCATTCCGCTGTACACGCTCGTCGTCGGCTTCGGGTGGACCGACTCGTACGCCGGCCTCGTGGTCCCCTTTATGATGAACGCGACCTCCGTTCTCATCCTCCGCCAGCACTTTTTGTCCTTGCCCCAGGGGCTCGTCGACGCGGCGCGGATCGACGGGGCGGGGGAGATGCGGATCTTGTTCCAGATCGTCTGGCCGCTGTCCGTCCCCGCGCTCGTGACGGCGGGGATCCTGGTGTTCGTCGGGAGCTGGAACGAGATCCTGTGGCCGCTCCTCGTGGTCCGCGAGGAGGCCATGATGACGATGCCCCAGATGGTGACGCTGTTCGCGGTCGGCGGCGGGGCCGAGAGCCGGCTGGGCCCCCAGCTCGCAGCGGCCCTCCTGCTGGCGGTGCCCGTCGTGCTGGCGTACCTCGTCTTCCAGCGCCGGTTCGTGGAGAGCCTGGCCACCACGGGGTTGAAATGAGCGTGAACGGACCACGGACGGCGGACCGCGGACCGCACCTGGCGCTTGCGATGGTGCTGGCGCTCGGCGCCTGCTCGCCCGCGTTGGTCCCGGCGCCCGCCGAGCCGGCGCGCGCGCGCGTCGAGGCCGGGCTCGCGAGCGTGGGGTTCAACCTCGACCACCTCGATTTCCTGGGCGAGGACGTGGTCGTCGACGGCGACACCCTCCGCTTGGTCCACATCTACGCCGAGGCCCCCGACTGGCGGTTCGTCGGCGACGACGACGAGGGGCTCGCGTGCGTCGACGACGCGGCGAGGGCGGCAGTGGTCTACCTCCGTCACTTCGCGCTCACCGGCGACCAGGGCTCGCGAGCGACCGCCATCAAGCTGCTCCGGTTCGTGCGGCGGCTGCAGGCCCCCAGCGGACTGTTCTACAACTTCGTCTGGGACCGCGCCCTCCGGGTCAACACGACGCACCCCAACAGCGTCGCCGACGAGGTCTCGTGGTGGACCGCCCGGGCGGTGTGGGCCCTCGGCGAGGGCGCGCGCGTGCTGGGGGCGACCGACCCCGACGAGGCGGCCCTCGCCGTTGCTGCGCTCGACCGCGTCGCGCCCCACCTCGACCGCCTGCTGGCGCGCTACCCCGAGACGGTCGACGTGACCGGCGATGGCGCCCGCATCTTTCCGGCGTGGCTCGTCCAAGAGACCGCCGCCGACGCGACGAGCGAACTGCTCCTCGGCCTGGTCGCGCTCCACGACGTCGCCCCGACGACGGCGCGCGGACGCCGCGTGCGCCTGTTCGCCGAGGGCCTCGCGGGCCTGTGCTTCGGTGACCTCGCGACGGCCCCATACGGCGGCCATGCCTCGTGGTCCGGCGGTTGGCACGGGTGGGGCAACAGCCAGACGCAGGCGCTCGCCGAAGCGGGTCGGCTCGGGCACGCCGGGCCCGACGCGCTCGCGAGCGCGCGTGCCGAGGCCGAGACGCTCTACGCCTACCTGCTCGTCGAGGGCTGGCTCCACCACCTCGACGCCGAGACCGGCGAGGCCGTGCGGTTCGAGCAAATCGCCTACGACGTGCGCCCGGCGGCGGTCGGGCTGGTTCGCCTCTTCGAGGCCACGGGCGACGAGCGCTTTGCCGTGATGGCGGGGCTGGCGGCGGCGTGGTTCCACGGCCTCAACACGGCCAGCGCCACGATGGCGGACCCGGCGACGGGGCGCGGCTACGACGGCGTGCTCGGGCCGGACCGTACGAACCCGAACGCGGGCGCCGAGAGCACGATCGAGGCGCAGTTCACGCTCCTCGAAGTCGCCGCCCACCCCGAGGCGGCCGCATGGGCGTGGGCGACCGCCGACCCCCCCGAGTCCCGGCTCTGGCAGGGCCGCACTGTCCGCTCGCGCCAGTTCCACGGCCCATCGCTGGCGGTCGTCGTGCTTGACCCCGACGCGAGCGCCTCCCACGTGCTCGTCGGCCCCGACGCCCAGGCCTTTTTGGCAGCCTCCCGGACTCGCTGAGAGAAGAGGACGAAAGGCGAAGAAGAGAAGAGGCCCGATTCGAACGACCCCCGCCCGCTCTGCCTGACTGCCCACGCTTCTGTTCCTCCCCTCGTCTTCTCCTCTTCTCGTCCCCTGATGGACCTCTTCACTCGCCAGCCCGCCCCCGTCGTTGCCCCTAGCCCCGAGGCGTGGTGGGCGAGCGGGGCCGCGTTCAACCCCGGCGCTGACCTCGCGCCCGACGGCACGCTCCGCCTCGTCGTCCGCGGCGTGCCCGCCGGGTATCGGCGCGCCGATACCCCGCCCGGGCCGGACGGCCAGCCCGGCTTCCCGTACCGCGACTACATCTCGCACCTCGGCCTCGCCACGCGCCGACCCGACGGCACGTTCGCGCTCGACGCCGAGCCCCTGCTCTCGCCCGCCAGCGACGTCGACCACTGGGGCGTTGAGGACGCCCGCGTGACGCGGCTCAACGGCACGATCTACCTCACGTACACCGCGCTCGCGGAGCCCGCGCACGCCGCGGATGCCGGCGTCGGCATCGCGCTTGCGTCGACGACCGACTGGGCAACGGTCGAGCGGCACGGCCGGATCGGGCCGCCGATCCGCGACAAGGACGCCGTGCTGTTTCCCGAGCTGGTGGGGGGGAGGGTGGCCATGCTCCACCGCATCGAGCCCGACATCCAGGTCGCCTTCTTCGAGGACGAGGGCCAGCTCCGCGCGCCCGGCGCGGACTACTGGGAGCGCCACCTCGCGCACCTCGACCGCCACACGCTGCTTCGCCCTGAGCAGCCGTGGGAGGGCACCAAGATCGGCGCCGGCCCGCCGCCCATTTCTACCGACGAGGGGTGGCTGCTCGTCACACACGGCGTCGACGCCGACCACGTCTACCGCGCCGGGCTCGTGCTCCTCGATCGCGACACACTGCAGGTGATCGCCCGGACGCGCGCGCCCGTCTTCGAGCCCCAGCTGGCGTTCGAGCGGGTCGGCGACATCCCCAACGTCGTCTTCCCGACGGGCGCCGTCGTTGAGGGCGGGGACCTCACCCTGTTCTACGGCGCCGCCGACGCGTGCGCCGGCCAGGCGTCGGCACCGTTGGCGGACGTGCTCGCGCGGCTCCACGAAGACCGCTCCGACGGGCCGCCGCCGCCCCGCGTGCTCGGCCCGCCCGCTGTGCCTGTCGACCGCCTCCACGGGGGGCGACCGATTCTCGAGCCGGTCGCCGATCATCCGTGGGAGAGCGGCATCGTCCTCAACCCCGCCGCCGTCCTGGTCGACGACCCCGCCGAACTCGGGGCCCTCGCCGATGTGTGGGGACTCGATGCCGACGAGCGCGCGACGCTGACGCAAGCGGGAGGCGCGTGCGTGATGGTCTACCGCGCCCAGGGCACGGCGCACCCGCGCGAGACGCCGGCTGGTCCGCTTCAGGCGTCGTCGCTCGGGCTCGCCGTGTTCACGCCCGACATGCACCTGGTCCGCCGCTGGCCCTCGCCGGTGATCGCGCCCGACGCCCCGTTCCACGACCTGGGCGCTGAGGACCCGCGCTGCACGCGCCTCGGGGATACGTATCACCTCTTCTACACCGGCTACACGAGCGCCGACCGCGAGCCGGGGACCGCCGGCCGCGTCCAGCTTTGCCTCGCCACGACGACCGACTTCCTGACGTGGGACCTCCGGGGCCCGCTGGCCAGCGACGGCGCGCAGGGCGTGAACGCGGTCGACGACAAAAACGGGGCGCTCTTCCCGGAGCCTGTTGACGGCACGTGGTACCTGTGGCACCGACCGATGGCCGGGCCCGGCGCGATGGCGATGCATCTCGCGTCGGCGCCGTCCCCCGACGGCCCATGGCGCTCGCGCGGGCCGGTGCTGGCGTCGGACCAATTTGCCGGGTGGGCGTCGTCGTGGGTCGGCGCGGCGGGCCCACCGGTCGCGCTTGGAGGCGGCCGGTTCCTTGCGCTGACGCACCACGGCCACCGCGACGCCGCCGGGCAGCGGTTCTACCACCTCTCGGCCGCGCTCGTGGAGCCGGCGGCGGACGACCCCGTGCGCGCCCAGCTCGCGCCCCTCTTGCTCCCCCAGGGGGACGCCGAGCGGCTCGGTGACCCGGCTCTCGGTGTCGACGACGTGGTGTTCTCGTGCGCCGCGTTCGCAGTCGGCGACCAACTCGTCGTGCCGTACGCCGGGGCCGACAGCCGGATCTTTGCGGCCTCGACTCCGCTCGCGCCGCTGGTGGCCGCGCTGGAGCGCCACGAGCGCCGGGCGTAGGCGCTGGGCCTCGCCACGGTTCACGGGGTTTTCGGCCGCGCTCGGCTTTCCGCCCCCCGGCCGGGTGCGTAGGTTTCGACCTCGCGCCGGGCCCCCGGCCGTTGCCAACGTAGCTCAGGGGTAGAGCAGCTCACTCGTAATGAGCAGGTCGTCAGTTCAAATCTGACCGTTGGCTCCCCGCCAAAAACGGCCGTCCTGATACCGGGGCGGCCGTTTTTCTTGCGCGGCGACCTCTGTGCCGCGAGCGTGTCGCTGGGCGCGTCCGGGCACATTCCGGGCAAGACCGCGCGGAACGGCGCGCTTGGCTGCGGATTCTCACCGCCCGCCGGACTCCTTTCAATGACCGACTCAATGCGCCTGGTTCTCGTCGCCGCTCTCCTTCTCTCCGCCTCCGCTTGCGGTCCTGACGGAGACGCGGCCGGACCGCAAGCCGATGACCGGAGCCCCGCCGAGGTTGCCGAGGCGGTGGTCCTCGCACGGCTCGACGGCGATCACCCAGAGGCCTACGCCCTGAGTTCGTCGACGGACCGGGCCGCCCGGGACAGCTCGGCATACGTGGCCACCGCGCCGAACACGAACACGGCCGTCTGGCGGGCCGGGCGGGAAGCTTCGTCCTACCAGTTGGGGCAGCCCGTTGTCATCGGGGACTCGGCCTCGGTTCCCGTCACGCTGGAGGTGGTCGACACCGACGCGATCGGGCAGGACTTCATGGCCGAGCTGTTCTCGGGCCGGCTTGGTCAGGACCCCGACGAGGCCGCGGTCGAGTCGGCTATGGACCGGCTGTACTCAGGCGCCCCCCCGATGACGACGAAGCGCGAGACGGTCGAGCTCGTACGTGAGGCTGGCAGCTGGCGAGCCGTTCGCGGGTGGGACTACGGCCAGTACCTGGAACTCTCCGGCGTCGCGCACCGCACCGAGTACGAGATGACGTTCGTGACAGGGGCCGTCCGAAACGCAGGTAGCCAGACTGTCTCCTCACTCCGAGGCACGGCGTACTTCCATGGTCCTGACGGCGGGCGGACCGGCGAGCAGATGGTGTACCTGCTGGGCTCTGAACTCGACGCTCCGCTCCGGCCGGGCTACGTCAAGGAGTTTGAGTCCTACCTCGAGTCCGCGCCGAGCGCGGGAGTGGATAGCGTGTCGATCGAGCTGAACGATTTTACGTTCAGCGACTAGAGCACTGTATCCGCTCTACAACCTCGTTGGGGCGATAGTAATGGGGGAGGGAGCAGTTAAGGCGAACCCGGCCCGAGCTCTTCGGGCCGCTGCACGCACGCGATCTGCCCGGTCGTCAGTCCGGGTCTGGTAAGCCGAGGTATCGGTGGACGTCGAACGCGATGATCTCGCCGCTGTAACCGAGGTCCGTCTCGTGCCAGAGGACATCGTGGAGTCCAAAGCTTTCTACGTAGTCATCGAACTCCTCCGTTCCTTCCTCACCCGACGAGTCCATCCAATAGCCTCCTGAGTAATGGATAAGCGGGAAGGGCTCCTCGTCTGGGTCAGAGACATCGAGCTCCGCGTGGAACAGCTCGACCCTGCCCGGAGGATTCCCCCGGAGGGCCCAGTACTGGCGGCCGTCATCGATGCCGCGTCGAACCTCATCGGTAGTGACGTGGGGCTCAGGTATTGTCATCAGTCGTGCTTGGGGAAAGGGCGACCTCCTCAGAGCCGCCCACGTTACCACTTCTGGACCGCAACCTGACGGGGTAATGACTCGCTGCCCCTTCGGTCTGGAGCCAGGTAGCACTAAGGATGAGTGGGGACCGTCCCTAGACCACCGCCCCGCCCCGGCTGCAGAACATTCCGCTGCAGGCGGACCGAGGTTGTCGGCGGTCTGGCCTTGACCTGCCGTCGCCGCTTCTAGCGCTCCGACCTACCTTCACGCTGTTCGCCCTCGGCCGCTGAACGGCCTTCCTTTATACCGCTGCTCAATGAAACCCACTAAAGTCGCTATGGAGTTGGCAGGTCGCTATGCTGATTCCCCGGTGATCCGATCTCTCGTTCAACTCATTCCGTTTAGCGTAGGGTCAGCCGTCGACGTTGCCATCGCCGGTAAGATTAAATCAATCAGGGAGGATCGAGCGCGGACTTTCTTCGACCAGCTGGCTTCGGGGGAGGCTGAGATAACTACAGAACTTGTGCAGTCAGAAGACTTTCTGCACAGCTACTTCTCTACAGTATCTGCAGCTCTGCGCTCAAGGAGGCGAGAGAAGACTGCCCTCTTTGCAAACTTACTCGTTGGCGGAGTCCGGGAAGCCTCGTTGGACGAAAGTGATGACTACGAAGAGCTCGTCGCCGTGATGGACTCGATGTCGCTTCGGGAGATAGAGTCTCTATTTGTCATTGATTCGGAAGAGACAGCGAACGCCCGAGTTGCGAGTGACGATGACTTGACTTGGGTGAGGCGGCATCTCCCCAGTGTCAGTGACAGGCTCAGAGACGAACTGGGTATTCCTGAGTCGGAAACCGAAAACTTCATCCAGCGATTAAGTCGCACTGGCTTAGTGGAAAAGGTCACACTCGGTAACGAAACTGTTATGTCAGCGACCATCAGCGTTGGCTGGGGCGCGTTCAGAGTGACTAGCCGGTACAAGAGACTGAAGGCGCTCATTCAAAGTGGCCGTCACGCGGCGTAACCCAAAGGCGAACAGGTGCCCAGTGCCACTTGGGCACCACAACCTGACAGCGCAAAAATCTCACTGCCCCCTCGGTCCCCAGCCTCGCGAGGGGTAGGGATCCGCCCCGCCCCTCCGCCTCGGCGCCATGGCGTGCGGCACGAACGCGAGCGCCCCCGCCAGCCGGAGCGGACGGGGGCGCGGTCGGTGGCCACGTTTACGGCGACGCGGGCCGGACGGCGTGCGGGTCGGTCCCGCCGATCTCGATGGCCATCCCGCACTCGGCGAGGGCGAACGTGGCCACCAGGTCACCGAACGGGCCGTGCCACAGCTCCGTCGCGATGTCGCTGGCGGAGTCGGTGGCGCGCTCGGCGAGGCCGCGCGGCCCGAGCGCCACGTCGGCCGGGTCGACGGGGCAGCGCAGGCCGGGGTGCCCGTCCGCCCCGTGGCCGCCGATGACGTAGACGCCGAGCGCGTCGCCATCGGCGTGGAGGGGGAGGCCGGAGGGGACGGCGCGAGCGCCGGTCACCTTGTCCACGTGGGGGCCGACGAACAGCCCGATGTCGCCGGCGCCGTGGAGCCGGTGCGCGAGTTCGGAGGCGACGGCGCCGAGGGCGTGCGGCACGGTCCACGGGTTCTCGGCCGCGCTCTCGGCCGAGGTCGTCGCGAGGTCGAAGGCGTGGGCGGCGTCGAGCAGGGCGCCAGCGGCATTGAGCAACGCGGCCTCGGCGTCGAGTGCGGCGTCGTCGTCGGTGTGGGCCAGCCAGCGCGGCCGACGGTCGGGGGAGGGGGTCATCTTGGGTGTAGCCATAGCGTGAGCTGGGCTGCGACCGAAACCGGCGGGCGGCGATCCCGTACGGTTGCCCGCCGGGCTTCGGTCTGGTGAAAGCGGTCCGTCCCCTGAATGCTGTCTAGGCGAGGGGGGCGGGCCGTGTGTGTTGGTGGGATCGCGGTTCGGTGCGCCGGCGCCGGCGAGTCACGCCGCCAGCGTGGCGGTCACGGCGTCAGCGGCGAGAGCGCGGGCCCGGTCGGCGCGCACGGTCGGCGACCGCTTCACGCGGACGAACTCGGTCACCTCAACGACGCTGGCGGAGCGGTCGGCGCGGGCGGTCGCTTTGATCTCGGCGAGGTACCGGGCGACTTCGCCCACCTCGGGCGGGTAGTCGTAGGTGCGACGGGTCGCCGACTCGATGAGGTAGCCCCGGGTCTCGGTGCGGCCGTCGTCTTCTTCGTCGAGGGCGGCGAGGATGACGGGCGCGAGCTGCGCGAGGGCGTCGTCGATCCGCTCGCGCTCGGCGCGGAGGTCGAGGAAACGGTCGAGGTCGGCGGGGTCGTCGAGGGCGCGGAGCATGGGCAGGGGCGGGTGTGGCAACCGGCCTGGGGCGCTGCGTAGCTTGCGCGCTCCGGCCGATCTGATCGGTTGGTTGTTCGGCGTTCGGTCCGCATTCCTTCCACGGGGGCGGGCCGTTCGTCGTTTTTGGGGTCCGGCTAGTCCAGCTTGCGGAGTCGGTAGAGCGTGTCCGTCGTGTACCCGGCGTAGTGCTCCAGGAGCTGCCGGCAGATGGGCACGCCGGGCGAGGTCTCGCTGAGGGCGCGCGAGACGGCGGGGCGCTTCACGCCGATCGCTTCGGCGGCGGCGGCGTGCGTGACGCCCTTGCGGTCGAGCAGGGCGCGGACCATCTCGGCGAGCCCGGCGGCGTCGTCGACGGTCACGCCGGGGCGGGGGGAGGGCGGGGAGCGGTCGGACATGGGTCGAGGGTCGGGGCTGCGGGGCGGGCTTGTCCCGTGCCCCAGTGTAACGCCAGACGGTACGGGCGTCAAGGCCGTCCGCAACAATAAAAGTTACGGATGTTCCTTGACATTGGTAACATGCAGAGTTACCTTGGGGTCAACAACCAACCGGCCCCGGCCACCTGCAGATGTTCAACCCCGACGACCGCACCGACGCCCTCTACACCCGTGGCGAAGACGACGCCCTCAACGGCTACGCCTTCGACGCCCCCGCCGATGCCGAGGGGGAAGCGGCCTACCGCGAGGGGTACGAGTCGGTGCGCCTCCCGGGCGTGACCGCCAGCGACGCCCCCGCCTACGGCCCGACGCTCTCACCGATCGAGGCCCGCGCCGAAGCGATCGCCGAGGACGCCGCGCTCGTGCTCGCGCACATCAACGCCGTCGGCGTCACCTTCGACGCCCGCAAGAAGGTCGCCGACGCTGAGGAGTTCTCGTTCCTCCGGGGCGGCTCCGCTCTGGCGATCCCGTCGAAGCTGTCCGGCGTCACGGCCTTCCAGGGCGACGTGTCCCGGCTCGCGTCGGCGCTGGCGGACCTGGACGCCCTCACCCCGGGAGCGGCACGGTCCTACCCCGCCCGTCTCCACAAGGGCACTGACGCGAAGGGCGCCCTCGTCGTCGTCGTGATGGCGGAGACGGTGCCGGGCGATCCGGTCTCGCTCCGGGCTCTCGGGATGCTGGCAGACAAGCACGCCGCATGGATCGCCCCCATCCTCGGCACCGTCCCCAACACGGGCGCCGTCACTGAGGCGTCTACCCCGATCCGGGTCTACGTCACGGCCGTGACCGGCGGGACGCCGGACCGCCCGACGCGGGGCGTCAACGTGGCGATCCACGGGGCGGCCGACGCGGTTCGGGCGTTCTACTGCGCGGCGGAGACGGAGGCCCGCCAGAGCGCCGCGTACGAGTCGGGGAGCCGCGCGGCGGTGGAGGCCGCGACGGAGGCCGCCTAGAACGGGCGCCCTTGGACGACACCAGCCGCGGTCCCCAGTTTCGCTCGACTGGGGACCGTTGATGCAAAACGACGCCCCCCGTACGCTTCGACCGTGGATTACGTACCGTCTCGCCGTCCCAGTCCACCTCGGTCGCCATGAGCCCGTACCTCTCACGAATCGTTCTGCTCTGTGTGCTCACGGGCGTGGCCGATGCTCAGACCGGGAGCCCGAGGGCTGTCACCCAGCTGTCTGCCGGCCCCGGAGACACCGCCTATGCTTTGGGCGACACCCTCATCTACCGGACCGATGACGGGGGCCGCTCGTGGGAGCGGTCCGGAGCGCTCTTACGTGTCCCTGGGGACGTCCTCTACTCCTACCCTGGAGGGCCCGTTGTGACCCGAGGCGGGACCCTCATCATCTGGAACGGTATCCGTCGGTTCAACACGTTCTGGTCCAACAGAGTCGCGGGGTCCAACGACGGGGGCCTGACGTGGGACGCTAGGATCGACCCAGGCGGCCCGTCCGACCTGTTCGCCGCGTCCGTCGAGGGCGGGTTCGTCGTCTCGGTCAGCGGGGACGCGATGAACACGCGCTACGGGGTCACCCGGTCCGTCGACGACGGCCGGACGTGGGGGGCGGTCACGGACCCTGACGGTGGCCTCCTCGACGTGGGTCGTGTCAGCGCCATCGCCGCCCGGGGGGACCACGCGGCACTCTTCGACGAGGTGTTGTTCTTCGAGGGATGCCCAGACGGCCCCTACTCCCCATGCGCGGGCGTCGCCCGGTCCGATGACCGGGGCGAGACGTGGACGGCGTCCCTGGCAGCCGGGGCCTATCCGGGGGCCAATCCCAATCCCAACCGCTTGGCGTTGGGACCCGACGGCTCACTCTACGGGTGGACCGAGGGGTACGACCCGGCCGAGGACTACCGCGACGTCTACCGGCTCCCCCCGTCGGACTCGGTCTGGGTCCCGGTTTCGCTCCCATTCCCCACGGCGTTCGTCCGCGCCCTCGATGTCGCCGACGACGGAGCCATCTACGTCGGCACCCAGGATGGCGTGTACGTCTCCAAGGACCTCGGCGGGACGTGGACGGCCGACGGCCTCCGCGGCTCGGTCCGCACCCTCGACCGGACGGAGTCCGGAACGCTTCTGGCGCTGGCGGATCAGGCCGTGTGGCGGCGGACAGGCGACGGGGCATGGGACCGAGGCCAGGTCCCCGTTGGGACGGACGGTTCAGGTCCCCCGGCGGCCACGCTCCAAATCACAGCGTGGCCGAACCCGACGGCCGACCGCGTAGTCGTCGAGACCATCGGGACCCAAGGCGGCGTAGCGCTCGAAGTCCTCGACGTTGTCGGGCGCACAGTCTCACAAGGCAGCCTCGATTCCATAGCAGGGCGGGCACGATTCGACATCGAGGTCGGGTCGTGGTCGCCGGGGGTGTACGTGATCCGGGCTACGGACGCGAGGTCGAGCGCGGTGTCCAGAATCACCGTCGCGCGGTGAGGCGGACGTCTAGAACGGCACCGAGGCCGGAGGGACCGTTCGCATCCTCTCCGACCCGTCGGCCACCAGCTCGGCGCGGCGGAGCGCCGAGAGCGCGGCGGCCACAGCGTCGGGCTCGAGCTCTACCCGGGCCCCGACGTCAAGGGCGCCCTCGGCAGTGAACCGGAGCCCGTCGAGCGCGACGTAGAGCCGGGCCGCGCCGGGGGCGTCCGCCTCGGCCGCCTGCAGGAAGGGCGGGCAGTCGGCCCCACCGGGTAGACCGATCCGGAGCCGGGCCCGGTGCGCCCGCTGGAGGTCGGCGCCGAGGTCGGCCACGTCGCGCCGGCCGTCGTCGTCGAGCGCGTCGCGGAGCGCGGGCGGGAGGGCGTCGAGGGGGCGGAGCGCGGCGGGGCGTTGGCGGTCGGTGCGGTCCATGTCCGGGCGGGTTGGTTGCGGGGCAGAGCGTAGCGCCAGGCCGTGACGGGTGTTCCGTCAGGGGGAAGCGGTGGAGAGAGACGGTCCCCTCGGAACGGGCGGACAACTCCGGACAGTCTTGGGAGCCGGACGCCGCTTGAAAGGGGCGGAAAGCTGCGGCAATCTGGTTGAGAGAGGCTGAGAACGAATCAACCACTACGCTCGCCGTCGGCCGATTTCGGTCCCGACGCGCACGGCCACCAGCGGAAAGCTTGACCGGCTCGCGGGGCCCGAAAACACCGGACATTTCCGGACATTCTGAGCCGGGTCAGGGAGGGAGCGGACGCCCCTCGATGCGCGCCTCAATGCGCGCGACAGCTCGGCGGATGCCAGCGACGGAGAGGGGCCCCGGGGTGTCGGGCTTGGCGTTCGGTGGGAGGGGCCGGCGGTCGCCGGGCGTCCGCCACTTCCCGAGGTGAACGCGCACCGTGCCTCCGCCCTGGGGCCACCCGGGCACGTGGGCCGTCACGTTCCAGGTCCCCCGGCCGTGCCAGCTGGCGGTGCCGCCCGGCCCGTACATCTTCCACGCCGAACCGCCCTCCCGTCCGATCCGGACGCGCGCGAGCCCGACGGGCAGACCGGGCCCGACGACGACGAGCGCGCCCGCGTGCAGCGCGTCCATCACGCACGCGACGACGGGCTCCCATTCCCCGTTGACGCCGTCAACGGTGGTCGTGGGGGTCCATTCAAGGTCGGCGAACACGACCTCCGGTGGGCGGGGCGGGGGCGGCTCGTTCTGGCTGTCCGGGTCGGGCGGGATGGGCACCCTGTCATCTGTCAACATCTGGGGCCTTCTGATGAGGGGGCGCGGGGCCCTCGGGTCGTGGCGAGGTGCCCGGGGGAGGGGTGGCGATCAAGGCGGCGAGGTCGGCGAGGTCGGCGAGGCTTGCGACGCCGGGCGGCGGGCTGGCGGCGCCGTCGCCGGAGGGCTCCGGGTCGGCCTGGCGGAGGTTGGCAGCGAGGCTGGGGCGCGGCCCGTTGGGCAGGTACATGAACTGCGGTCGCCCCCGGCCGTCGGTCCCCCTGGGGTAGAAGTGCCCGGCCGGAACGCCCGCCTCTACGGCCTTCTCGCGCACAGAGTCGGGGTAGGTCTCGCGGTCGACGAGTTGGGGCGCCGACTCGACGGTCCGGCGGTGCTGCCCCTGGCTGTCGCGCCGGACCGCCGTGCGGAGCCAGCCGAACGGGCTGCGGATGGTGGCCGGGTCCTGCGCCTCCAACTCGCGCACCATCGGCAGGACGCGGCCGGGGAACTGCGCATCGAGGTCGGCCACCTTCCGGCTCAGCTCCCGGTCTGTCTCGCCAAGCTGGCGGAGCCGGGCGACCACCTCGGGATTCCCCCGGTCATTCTTTTCCAGACCGACCGACCTGCTGGCGCGGTCCGCTTGCGCTTCGCGCGCGGGGTCCGGTCGGTCGGTCTTTCGAGGATTTGGATTAGGGAATACGGGATGAGGGATGAGGGATGGTAGGTCTGCGCCCTCGGTGCGCCCTTGCTGCGCCCTCGGTGCGCCCTCGGACGGGGTTGGCGGTGCCCCTGGGGTCGATTCTTGCGCCCCAGGTGCGCCCTTGGTGCGCCCTCGGTGCGCCCCTCCGGCTGAAGTGCGCCCCGGATCGGCGTTTCTGATAGCGTCCTGGTCGATAATTGCGCCCTTGGGGGTGGCGAGCCCAGCGTTTTCGAGCCAGTCGGCCGGGACGTTCCGCGCGGCCGGGTTGTCGAGCTGGCGCCCGTCGACGGTGGCCCGCCGGGCGGCTTCGGCCGTGAGGTCGGGCCACTGCCCGCGCACCCGCTTGTACCCCCACCGCCAGCGCATCGCGTACGTCCGCTGCCCGTACGTCTTCCCGGCGTCGATCGTCAGCTGCAGGTCGGCGACCGCGGCCTCGAATGGGTACGCGCCGCCCGCCTCCTTCGCCAGCTCGACGAGCGCCACCAGCGCGACCCGGGGAACGTTGAACAGGAAGCGCGGGCGGCTCACAGCGTCCGGGTCTGGCGACGGATGAACGCCTCGACGGCCGCCGGGTCGAAACGCCGGACGCCACGCCCGGCGCCGATGCGCGTGACCGGGATGTCGCCGCTGGCGACCAACGCCTCGACGGTCCGCGTGCTCACGTTGAGCCGGGCCGCGGCGCCTGCCAGGTCGAGCAACGGCGGGGGCGTGCGGGCCGCGTCGACGAGCTGGGCCACGCGGTCGGCGAGCTGGGCCGCGAGCGCGTCGAGGTCGGGCGCGTCCGACGGCGGGGCGTCGGGTCCGGCGAGCGGGCGGTCAGGGGCCGGGCTGGGGGGCGGCACGGTGTCTGGAGCTGCGACCCCGTTTGACGAACACGACTCGGGCACCCCCTACCGTATCGGTGCCGCCGACGTGAGGGGGTGCCCGTTCGTGCTCGCTCGGCGAGGCCGGAGCGGAGGCAAGGTCGGAGTTGGCCAGGGGGCGTGCCCGCCGGCCATCGTCAGCGGCTAGGACAGGATGCCGATTACTGCGTCACGATTCCTCCCGGCTCCTGCTCGTCCTTGCCCGGCCCTACCGGGCGCGGACCGGGAGGTTCACGTGAATCGGCGTGAACCTGCCAGGTATGCCGGCCCTTGCCTCCCGCTCACGAGCGGTGTGGGGCGTGACTATTTCTGCGCATCCTCCATCCATGCCTCGGCGAACGCTTCGGCACGCCTCTGCACGTCTGGTGCGGTGTCCCCCCGGCCGGTGAACAGGTGACGGCGGCCAAGCCAGTTGAGAACTGCGCGCTTCCCGAGGCGCTCGCCCGATGCACCCACGCACCGCGCCCCAATCCAGTCGGCATACTGTGTCGGCGTGCTCGGCTTCCGGTCTCTGAGTTCGATGATTGCCTCGCACTTGGCGACGTCAGCGGCCTTGAACGACTCCGGGCGATGGGCCGAGAGGTCTTCGGGCGGGGTGATTCCAGACCCGACGTAGACCGGTGCGGAGCCAAGGACAACCCGGCGTGCGAGCAACACGGACACGGCCCGGCGGCGGACGTTGGCCCGGGCGGCACCAGCGCGGTAAGCAGCGGCGGCCGTGGCCATGCGTGCCAAGAGGTCACATACTGGGCCGCACACCGCGCGCGCGCCCGAGCGCTCCGGCCGATACCAAGCGTCGCCCCGGTTAGGGAGTGCGTCTCCGGCTCTCTCGTTGGCGTCGGCCCGCGCCTCCCACGCAGCGTCAAGTTCCTCTAGTGCCGTGCGGACCGCAAGCAGGGTCGCCACGTCGGACCGCCGGAAGTCGTCGAGGGCTCGGGTGTATTCGTCCCGCTCGCTTGGTATCGGCCGGAGGTCTGGGACTACCCCCGACGCCCCTCGCCAGTCCACTTCCGAGAGGTCGAGGTAAACGACGGGGCCAGGCGGCACCGTCGTCGCGACAACGTGCGGGGTTCGGGCTTCGATCAGGTTGCGCCCTGAGGGCAGTCGGCGGCGCTCGCAACGTAGCCCTCTGTCTTGCGCCCGGTCAAGAGAAGACGTACTCTCAGGGCACCGCCGCCCCTCCCCACCATCCCGACGATGCCCGACCTGATCACGACGACCGAGGCGGCCACCCGGAAGGGCTGCACCCGTCAGGCCATCATCAACGCCATCGAGCGCGGCGACCTCAACGCGAGCAAGCTGGGGCCCGTCTGGGCCGTCGTCGACGACGCGGCGCTCGCGGCCTACGCCGTCCGCGAGACGGGCGGCCGGGCGCACCGCCAGCGCGCCGGCGGGCCCGACGTGTCCGCGGAAACGTGAGCGCGGCGAAGTACAGGGCGGAGCTGGCGGACGGGTCCCGGCTCGAGCGCGACTACAAGCTCGACGGCGAGCGGGCCGTCGGCTACGGGTCGTGGTACTGGCGCGTCTACGACCCCGACCGGAGGCCGAAGCGGAAGCGCGTGAACCTCCGGACGAAGGACAAGAGCGCGGCCATGCGCAAGGCGATGGAGCTCGCGGGCGCCCGGTCGCTCGGGACCTACGACCCGTGGGCCGACGCCGCCCCGGTCGGCGCCTCGATGGACGACGCGGCGAAGGCGTACCTCGCCAGCCAGCGCCAGGCCGGGCGGGCTGAGAAGACGGTCGAGGCGGCCCGCCGGCTGCTCGCGGCGTTCGGCCGGTCGCTCCCGCCCGGTGCCCAAGTGGCCCACGTCGAGCGCGGCCACGTCGAGCGGTTCGTCGCCGCGCCCAAGCCGGGGAAGGACGGGCAGCCCGGCCCGCCGAAGTCGGCGGCCACCCGGCGCCGGTATCTCGCCGTGCTCGGGCACTTCTTCCGGTTCTCCGTCCGGAGCGGGTTCACCCGGCGCGACCCGACGGCGGACCTCTCGGCCCCGACGGTCCGGGCCAACCGGCGCGACCACGTCACCGAGGCGGAGGCCGGGGCCATGCTCCGCGCGCTCGATGCCGCCGAGGTCCTCGACGGGCCCTCGGTCGGCTGGGTGCGGGACTGGTTCGTCTTCGGGCTCGGGACGGGCTTGCGGCCGGGCGAACAGGCGGCGCTCGACTGGCGCGACGTCCGGCTCGCCGAGGGGGCCGTGAGGGTGCGCGGCACGAAGACGGCGCAGTCGGACCGGGTCGTGCCCGTGGCTGGCGACGCGCTCACGGTGCTCCGCCGCCGGCACGCCGCGCGGACGGGGGAGGGGGGAGGCTTGGTGTTCACGGCCGCTCGCGGCGGGCCCGTCGAGATGCGGTCGCTCTCGCGCCGTCTCCAGGCGCTGGCGGCTGGCGCGAACGTCGGGAAGAACGTGACGGCCTACTCGCTCCGGCACAGCTACGGGACGCGGATGAGCGCGGCGGGCGTCCCCTTGCTCGACCTCGCGCGGATCATGGGCACGTCGGCCGTGATGATCGAGAAGCACTACGGCCACTACGACCCGGCGCGCGGGGCCTCCCACGTCGCCCGGGTGTTCGGGGTTGACGACGATCAGGCTAAGGAGGCCGTAGCCAGGGAGGAAGCGTGAGCGGGGCAGAGATCATCGCTCTCGGCTCGCTCATACTGAACGGCGTGCTGGCTGCGCTTGCGTTTGCCGAACACCGCCGTGCATCGCGAGCCGAGCAAAGGGGAGCCTCGTCCGACGAGAGAGCAACGCGAGCAGAGGAGCGAGCGACCAGGGCGGAAGACCGGGCAGAGGAGATGCACCGGCTCCAGGCGAAGGTGCTGGCGTTTCAGGCGGAGGAGGCGGAGGCCGCACGGGCGGATCGGGCCGAGTTCACCGTCGTCGTCGATGTGCGAGGCTTCATGAGCATCACGAACACCGGGAACGTACCTGCCGCCGCTCTCACGATCGAGAACGGGGGAGGCCCCGGGGAGACCCCGTTCTACGACCTGCACAAGACGTTCCCCCGCGACATGGCCCCAGGCGACTCGGCCGACGCGTGGATCGACTTTGACGGCGTGGCCACGAAGCCCTACCCGTACGCCCTAGAGTGGACTGCGCCCGATCTCACGAGGCATCGGGTGGATGGTCTGCTGTACGACGATGGCGGCGGGCGAACCGTCCTCCGCCCGTCGAGCAACGGCGGACCGTAAGTGGTCCGGGCACGATCCGGGCAAGTAGGTGCGGAACGGTGCGGGACGGTGCACACCGCGCTTTCACGGATCGGCCATGGTGCCCTCATGAGGCCGGTTCTACCTTTGGGCTCCCACCTCCGGGGCGCACTCGTAATGAGCAGGTCGTCAGTTCAAATCTGACCGTTGGCTCCCAGCGCCCTCCTCGGTATCGGGGAGGGCGCCGTCGTTCGGCGGAGGCCCGGAACGGCGGACGATCCGTGGACTCCACGACGGAGGCGGCACCCGGGCCGGTGGTTCGGCGTACTCAATCTCTGCTCCCGATTCTCGACACGTGGCAAACTCCTCCCAGAACAGCCCCCCGCTTTCGATCGCATCTCGCTTGCGAGTGGCGTGGTGGCGCCTGGGGCTGACGCCGACCGCGCGGCTTCGGGCCGCACGGTTTCGAGAGGCCGTCCGAGACGGCCGGGGCCGGGAGAACAGCTTCCGTATCGCGCGGCGATCGGCTGCGTAACGAGTGTGGGGGAGCGGAATGCTGAGAATTAGTGGTCCCCCCTACTAAGCTGGGCATGAGTTCATCGATCATCTGGGGAGCGCCAACATATGTTGGCCGCACACGAGTCCGCGATTGCGGCAGTCAATGGTCGACTGCCTTCGTCCCCCCACATGTCTTCCATGCCGACCCCCACGCCGTTCCCACCTGAGACGTTCGGGCCGCCTCAGCAAACTCCCGACTACGCCCGTCTGGGCTACGGGTCTGGTCCTCCAAGCCGTCCTCCGTCCGATTTCGCCGCCCAGCTTCGTGAGTGGACCGACGTCGTGGCGCGTGGGCGCTGGTTGATTCTCGGGGCCATCGTCGCCGTCGTGGTGCCGCTCGGTGCCTACCTCGCGTTCGCTCCAGACGTGTATGAGGCCTCGGCACAATTGTACGTGGAGACGGGGTCGGGAAGTCCGCTTGCGGGCGTCCTGCCCTCGGACGCCGGGGAGGCCATGTTCGGCCAAGACCGCGGCATCTCCGACGAGCTCTACATCCTGCAGAACGCTGAGGACCTCGCCCTGGCCACGGCGGATCGGCTGATCGAGGAGGCGGGCGCCCCCGACGCCCCGGCGTTCACCATCCTCGAGACCGAGTCGGGCGAGATGGCGTCTGCAGGGGCCGTCGCCGATCGGATCACCGAGGAGTACCTCCAGATCCGCCAAGATGGGAGCGGCGCCAACGGTGTCCGGATCTCGGCCCGGAGCCGCGTGCCCGCCGAGGCGTCGCGGATTGCCAACCTGTACGCCGAGGCCTATGTGGCCCGGACCCAGAACTCGAGCCGCGCGTCGGTGTCCGCCAGCCGGGAGTTCCTGGAGGCCCAGGCCGACTCCGTCGCCTCCGAGCTCGCCACGCGCGAGAACGCGGCGCTCACCTACATGGACGAGCAGGGCGCGGTCCGTCTCGACGATGAGGCCGCCAACATCGTCACCCAACTGGCGACGCTGGAGGCCGCCCGCGACCAGGCCCGCGTCGAGGCCGGGATGGAGAGCTCGCGCATCACCGAGCTCCGCGCGCAGATCGCCCAGCTCCAGGGCAACGTGGCCCAGCGGATGGGCTCCGGCACCGACCGCGCCCTTCGGCAGGACGAGGAGCAGCTGAGCACGCTCCGCGGCCGGCTGGAGGCGATCTACCTCCGCGACCCGTCCCTCCGCGACCGCCCCGACGTGCCCGCCGAGGTGGCCACGCTCCGGTCCCAGATCGACGGGCTCGACGCCCGCGTCCGCCAGCAGAGCGGCCGGCTCGTCCAGGAGTCCATCGCCGCCGGCGGCGTCGACGCCGCGACCGAGGGGCTGCCCCGGCTGTCCGCCTTGCGCGACCGCCTGACCGCCGCCGAGGTCTCGCTCCGCGGCCACCGCTCGCGCGTCGGCATCTTGAACGGCCGGATCGCCAGCTACCGCAGCGAGCTCGACCGCATCCCCGGCCAGACCGTCGAGCTGGCGCGGCTCGTCCGCCAGCGCGAGAGCGCCGAGCGGCTCGCGCTCGGGCTCGACCAGAAGCTCCAGGAAGCCCGCGTCGCCGAGAGCGCCGAGCTGGGGTACGCCGAGGTCGTCCGCTCCGCCGACGTGCCCGACACGCCGGTCGCCCCGAACCGTCCGCGGACCGCCCTCATCGGCTTGATCGTGGGGCTCGGGCTCGGGCTCGTGATCGCCGTCGGCCGCTCCCAGCTCGACCAGGCCATCCGCCGCCCGAGCCAGCTCCGCGAGCTCGGCCACCCGCTGCTGGGCGTCATCCCGGACATGACCCGCCTCATCGAGGAGGACCACGAGGGCGCCACCGCCATGGGCATCAAGGGCTGGGAAGTCGACAGCCGCATCGTCAGCATCATCAACCCGATGTCGACGGCCGCCGAGTCGTTCCGCGGGCTCCGCACCAGCATCCAGTTCTCGCGGCCCGACGCGGTCGTCCAGACCATCCTCGTCACGAGCGCGAGCCCGGGCGAGGGGAAGAGCACCGTCGCCGCCAACCTCGCCGTCGTGATGGCCCAGTCCGGCCGCCGGACACTCCTGATCGACGCCGACCTCCGCCGGCCCCGCGTCGACACGCTCTTCGGCATGCCGCGCTCGCCCGGCCTCGCGGACTACATCTCCGGGACCGGCACCGAGCGCGACCTCACGGTCGCCGACGACTTCGACGTGCTTCCGGCCGGCACCACGGTCCCGAACCCCACCGAGCACCTCGGCTCCCGGGCCTTCCGCGACCTGCTGGAGACCTTCAAGGGCGCCTATGACCTGGTCATCATCGACGCCCCACCGGTGATGGCGGCGACCGATCCGGTGCTACTCTCGACCCAGGTCGACGCCGTCGTCGTCGTCGCCGCGGCCGGGTCCACGAAGGACTTCGAGCTCCAGCACGCCGTCGAAGAGATCCAGTCCGTCGGCGGCCAGGTGGTCGGCGTCGTGCTCAACCGCTTCGACGTGACCCAGGAATACGGCTATCGCTATCAGTACTCGTACAAGTACGGCTCCAAGTACACCTACGGCTCCGACGACGCATGACCCGCACTTTGATCGCCGCCCTCAGCCTCGTGCTGGCGGCCCCCCTCGGGGCGCAGACCTACAGCGCCGTCGATGACGTCCAGGCGTCGGCCCCGGGCTACTTCACCTTCGCCCGCCCCGGCGAGCGCGTCGTGACCGTCACCGCCGTCGGCGCGCTCGGCGCGACGGGCCGCTACGCCGTCGGCGAAGGCGCGACCGTCGTGGACTTGCTGGCGCTCGCCGGCGGGGCGACACCGGAGCGCGCCGCGACGGCTGTCGTCCGGGTCTACCGCGAGGGTGGCCGGGTCGTCGAGGCTCGGGCCCAAGATCTGTACCGCGACGGCGCCGCGCCGGTCGTCCTGCGCGAGGGCGACGTCGTCGAAGTCGTCGGCCTGACATCGACCGCGCCCGGCTACTACGTCCACTCGTCGCCCGACGCCGAACCGATTGTGGCGACGGCCGCCGGCGCCGTGACCGCACCGGGCCGCTTTGCCGTCGACCCCGGCACGACGGTCGCGGACCTGCTGGCGCTCGCCGGTGGGACGCGCGGCGGGGAACTCGATACGGCGGTCGAGACCACGACGACGGTTCGGCTGTACCGTGCGGGCAACGTCGCCTTCGAGGCGTTGCTCTCCGAGACCTATGCCCGCCCGACGCCCGCGCTTCAAAGCGGTGACGTCGTTGAGCTGACGGTCGTCAACCGGCGCCGCTCGTCGTTCACGTGGCGCGACGGGCTGAGCATTGTTACGGCCGCCGTCGCCGTCGTCATCGCCACCGACCGCGTCGTCAACTAAGGTTCGCAAGCTTATGCGTTACGGACCGTTGCCTGGCGAGTCTTGTCTCTGCGCCTCCCCCGTCGGCTCGGCGCCTCAGACAGCGGGGAGCTGCCTGAGAACATGATGTTGCTCCGGCAGATCAACAGTCTGTTCAACCTCCGAGAGCGGAAGCAACTGGCCATTCTCTCCGTCGCGCTGGTGGTGCGGGCTGGGGTCGAGATGATCGGTGTGGGGAGCATTGCGCCATTCATGAGTGTGGTGGCGGACCCGTCTGTCGTGCAGAGCAACGCGTACCTGAGCGCGGCCTACGAGGCGCTCGGGTTCAGCTCCACGACGGGTTTTCTGACCGCGCTTGGTGTGGCCGTGGTGGCCATGCTCGCGGTCAGCAACGCGATCAGCGCCCTGACCACATGGGGCATGCTGCGCTTCTCATACGGAACGCACCACCGGATCTCGAACCGGCTGCTCCGGGGTTATCTCGCTCAGCCGTACAGCGTGTTCGTTGAAAGCAACAGCGCGGCGTTCAGCAAGACGCTCCTCACGGAAGTGCTGACCGTCATCCAGGGCGTGCTGACGCCGGTGCTGACCATCATGGGGCGCTCGCTGGTCGTCGTGGCGCTGGTAGGGCTCCTCATAGTGCTCGACCCGATGCTGGCGCTCGTCATCGTGCTCGTGCTGGGCGGAGCGTACGTCGGACTCTATCTCCTCATTCGGACGAAGCAGAGGCGTCTCGGGCAGGAGCGCGTCGCCGCAAACCAGGAGCGATTCAAGACCACCGCCGAGGCGTTCGGGGGGATCAAGGACGTGAAAGTGCTCGGGCGGGAGGCCGCCTTCGCGGCGCGCTTCGAGCCGGCTTCGTGGTCCTTTTCGACGTCCACCGCCTCGAACCTGACGATCTCACTGCTGCCGCGGTACCTCCTGGAGACGATCTCGTTCGGAGGGATTGTGCTCATCGTGCTCTTGTACCTGCAGGCCGGCGAGGGGCTCTCGCACATCCTCCCGACGATCAGCCTCTACGCGTTCGCTGGCTATCGGCTGATGCCCGAACTGCAGCAGCTGTTTGGGAGCGTGGCGTCCATCCGGTTTCATCGGGCCGCCCTGGACGATCTGACAGCCGACCTGAGCCGGATCCCACCTGCTGCGCCAGCCCCGGTCAGCCTGCCGCTGCCGTTCACCGATGCCGTCCGGTTTGAAGACGTAACGTTTCGCTACACCGGCGCCGACGGGCCAGCATTGGATTCCCTCTCGCTCACCATCCCCCGCAACCAGACGATCGGGCTGGCCGGGGCGAGTGGGTCCGGCAAGACGACGCTCGTGGATCTGCTGCTCGGGCTGTATATCCCGCAGGGCGGCCGCATCCTGGTCGATGACGTGCCCCTAACCACAGAGACAATCCGTGGCTGGCAGAAGCAAGTGGGTTACGTGCCCCAGCACATCTTCCTGAGCGACGACACGCTCTCGCATAACATCGCCTTTGGTGTACTCCCTAGCAAGGTGGACCCCGCTCGGGTTGAACAGGCCGCGCGGATCGCTCACTTGCACGACTTCATTCTGACCTTGGAGAACGGCTACAGGACCGTGGTCGGCGAGCGTGGCGTACGACTCTCGGGGGGGCAACGGCAGCGGATCGGGATCGCGCGAGCGCTGTATCACGACCCCGAGGTCCTCGTACTGGACGAGGCGACGAGTGCCCTTGATGGGGGAACGGAGGGAGCCGTGATGGAGGCCATTCAAGCACTGGCAGGTCGGAAAACCATTGTGATCATCGCTCACCGGCTGAGCACAATTCGGAACGCTGACCTCATTTACGTGCTGAATCAGGGAGTCGTTCAGGACCAGGGCACCTACGATGTTCTCGAACTGCGGAGCGCGGCGTTCCGGGCATTGGCCAACTCCGACAATGGGGATGCTCAACACGCGACGCAGGTCGACCCATCCCATAGCTGAGCACTCACGTGGAATCGCGAATCACAGTAAATCGTGTCTGGTTAACCGAGGGTGGCACACGTATCAACTACGCGTACCAGGCGTATGGGAAGGCCGCGAAGTTTTTCGATGGGCGCCCATCCTTCTACGCCAAGTACGACACGGACCTCAGTGCTGTGCCGGAAAGCATGTTGATGATCCCGCTAGTGGCCAACCTTGCGCCCATTGCATGGTTTAGCGGGGCCTCGCTGAAAGTAACAACCTTGGACAAACGGTTCGCGGATTCTCTCGGGGAGGTAAGGGAGATATTTGCGAGGGACCATACATCGGTCGGGGAGGGAGACTCCTCACTCGACGTTGAGAGGCTCGTCCACACTCCTGCAAGCGGGCCCAAGCACGCCATGCTCTTCAGTGGAGGCGTGGATGCCTACGCTACCTTCTTTCGACACCGCGATGAGAACCTCGACCTTGTCTCAATACATGGTGCGGACATTCCGATCGACGACGAGGCGCAGTGGCAGACGCTCGTCGATCTCACGGCGCGCGAGCCGGTGCTGGCCCCGCACCCGAAGCGGCACATAGAATCCAATCTGCTGGGTTTTTATACCTACCACGTCAACCTGTTGGTCGAATCCAAGGCGTGGTGGGGCACTGTTCAGCACGGACTTGCACTGAACGCGCTGGTTGCTCCTCTCGGAAATGCTCGTGGGTATTCAAAGGTGTATATCGCTTCGTCATATACCGAATCGATTCAGATAAAATGGGGTTCAACCCCCGAGATAGACAACAGCATAGCTTGGTCCGGATGTGAGATTGTGCACGATGGCTACGAGCTCCAGCGTATTGACAAAATTGATCTGATCGCTACGGAGTCCGAGGCGGGCGCAGTAAATATCAAATTGCGGGTATGCTATTCCGAATTAAACTATGGACTGAATTGTTCTTCTTGCGAAAAATGCTTTAGAACGATACTTGGAATTTCTCTCAGTGGAGTTAATCCGGGTGCGTACGGATTCAGTGTTGGGTCAGATGCATACACTCGAATCTCGGAGCTCGTAAAGTGCGGATTCGCAACTGCGGGATCTCGTTATTTTTGGTGGGAACTGCACGAGCGAATGCTAACCGTACCTGCTGGCGATGCTTATCTCTTGGGTTCGGAGGGTGACTATGAGAGGCTCAAGAATATCCTCGCCCAGCAGCTCGAGTCCCCCGTTCAAGCGAAGTCACTCAGTACCACGAAAATGGCGCTGATTGCGAAGTTCCCTAAACTATTTTCAATTTACCTATCAGTCAGAAGGTGGTTTTCATGAAATACGGATTGCTGACGTACGACGAAAACAGAAAATCGTTCAATGTGGGGGATTACATCCAAAGTCTTGCGGCGAGACAGTTCCTGCCGCAGGTAGATGAGTATGTCAATAGGGAGTCACTGGGCGAATACTCCGGCGGACCAACGAAGCTCATCATGAACGGGTGGTTCACGCACAATGCGTCTGGCTGGGTGCCCTCAAGGGACATCGAGCCCAAGTTTGTATCCTTCCACGTGAACAACACGGCGGCGCCCCTAATGCTTAGTCCTCAGGGGATTGCCTATCTAAAGCAGCACCAACCGATTGGTTGCCGAGATCAGTTTACCGTCGACCTGCTGCAGGGAGTAGGCGTCGAGGCCTACTTCAGCGGCTGCCTGACGTTGACGCTTGATAACTATCGGGTCTCAGACGCTGCTCGGACTGATGATATCTACATTGTAGATCCGCTGTACGGTTATACCACGTGGAACAAGGTCACGTACAGTCCGCGGCGCTTTGTGCGGAGTGTTGTGGATGGCAAAATTCTAACGATCGGTCGTCGCCGTCGCCATCTTGAGAAACTGCTGGATCCCCAGTTGAGGGAAAGGGCACAGTGGATCGAGCAGGAGCCTCCCGCGCAGACGTACACGGATGGCGAGAAGTTTGAAATGGCTGAGGGACTTCTGAATCGTTATGCCAAAGCTAAGCTGGTTATAACATCTAGGATTCACTGTGCCCTGCCGTGCCTTGCGCTTGGGACACCGGTCGTTTTTGTGAACGGGTTTGAGTCAGAAGTGGACTCGTGTCGTTTCGGCGGGATCCATGAGTTGTTCAACCGTATTGACATGAATGTCAAGACTGGTCACTATACGTCTACCTTTGGTTTGGAAGGCAAGGTGACCGAGGACACCGTGATGGAGAACCCTCCCGACTTCAGGATGCTCGTGGGACCCATGAAGCAAACCTGTTCGTCCTTTTTGTCAGATTCGTGAGCTCGCGCCTGCAGCGTGAGTCGAGGAGTCGCAGGTCAATAAATGTAGATAAATGCGAATAGCTTACATCACCAATGGGATAACTGGCGGCGGCGGCCTCGAGCGTGTTCTTTCCGTCAAGGCGTCATCTCTCGCTGATGACTATGGCTGCGACGTGCTGATACTTTCGCTCAACGAAGATGTAGATGATAGGTTTTTCACATTTTCTAGCAAGATCGGTTTTGAGTCGGTAGTGGTCGCGTCTGGTGATCCTGTTGGCTATTTGGCCTCCTATCGTAGTCAATTGCAGGGGGTCATTGAAAGATTTGGCCCAGATGTTATCTGTGTTTGCGATGATGCTATTAAGGCGTTCCTGTTGCCGTACTTGATCCGGACAGACGCAGCCTGGGTGTATGAGCGTCACTGTGCTAAGAGCATCGTGATCGGGTCGAAGAGCGGGGCTGGCAACCTGTTCGCACGCGCTCAGCTTAGGCTGATGAATGTGCTCGGTCGGCGATTCGATGTCTTTGTCGTGCTTTCGGAAGGGAATGCGGGGGAGTGGCCGTTTCCGACACGAACCATCGGGAATCCGCTCTCGTTCTTCCCTTCCCAGGTCGCGCCGCTTGATCACAAGCGAGTGATCGCCGTCGGGCGCCAGGCATACGCGAAGGGATACGATCTCTTGCTTCCGGCGTGGGCTGACGTCAGTCGGCACCACCCAGACTGGACGCTCGACATTTACGGGAAGCAGGACCCTGACCTACGCCTAAGCGCGCTTGCGGACGATCTTAGAATCTCCGACAGTGTCGGCTTTCATGACCCGGTTGAGGACATTGAGGCAGAGTTTCTACAGGCATCGATCTGTGTGCTGAGCTCTCGGTTCGAGGGATTCGGCATGGTCCTCATCGAAGCCATGGCGTGTGGCGTGCCATGCGTGACGTTCGACTGCCCACATGGGCCCGCGGACATCATCGATCACGACGAAACAGGAGTCGTGGTCCCACTGGCAGACACCCATGGCCTAGCCTCCGCCTTGAGTGTGTTGATCCAGGACTCGCCTAAGCGTCAGCGCATGGGCAAGCGGGCGCGAGAAAAATCGCAGGACTACTCGCCCCGGGAGATTGTCAAAGAGTGGTATCAGTTGTTCGAGAGTCTATGTCCGTAGATAAGAAAATACTTCTTATTATGCCATACGGGGGCGTGGGGGGCATCGAGCGCTTAGTGAAAACGTTCTACACGGAATATGTGAGCCGCGGATACGTGGTAAGTGTAGTCAAGATTATAAAGCGTGTTGATGACGTGGTCAGTTTTGGTGATGACGAAATATACCTTAGTGAAATAGATCTTTACGAGATGAATATAATTAAAAGAACGTTGTTTTATATAAAATCTCCTTTTCGTATTCGGAGATATATAAATAATTTAAAAATAACGCATTCGATTGCCTTTGGAGATGTTGCCAATTTATTTTCCTGTTTGACATTCACTCGCGAATTCAAGGTTGCCAGTATACATTCTCTTAAGAGTTCAGAGTTTGAGCAGGACACTCTGCTCAATCGGGTTTCAAGATTTGCGTATCGACACTTGTATGGGGCGTTTGGCCGAGTTGTTTGTATAAGCAAGGGAATACATGATGATGTGGTTGATAATTGCGGATACAAATTTACTGAAAACTTGTCTATTATTTATAATCCTCACGATATTGACTTGATCACGGAACGAGCTGACGAGGCCGTATCCGAAGAGGAGGAGGTCGCGTTCGAGCGGCCAGCAGTCGCCTTTGTCGGGCGCCTTTCAGATGAGAAGGCCCCATGGCGCTTGGTCCGGGCCTTCGCTCATGTCGTCCGCAGCGGAGTGGACTGCAACCTGGTGTTCATTGGGGACGGATCGCCAGCGGTCCTCGATAGGCTGCAGGCGCTGGCTCTCACGAAGGGGATCTCAGATCGTGTGTTCTTCCTCGGCCGGAAGGAGAACCCGTACAAGCTCCTCGCGAGGAGTAGCGCGCTCGCCCTGACCTCTAGATTTGAAGGCACGCCCAACGTCATCGTCGAGGCGATTGCACTGGGCGTTCCTGTCGTGTCCTCCTACTGTACTCAGGGGATCGCAGAACTGATGAGCGTTGCTGGTCTGAGCAGCCAGACCGTGGATTCAGTTATTGAGGTTGAGGGCGGGCTTATCACACCCCATTACACGGAACGCCTTGATGCTGAGCAGCATCCGCTGGACGAGACATTTGCCGTTGCGCTCCGGCAGGTCCTCGGGGACCCTCGGCATCGGGAACGAGTGAAACGCGCCCGGATGGTTCTGCTGGCGAAGTTCGATGCCACCACGTCGACTGACCGATACATCGACTCGGGAGCGTCCGTCATCCCGTCTCCCGCGGAGACGCGGCGTACCACGTCCCGGGGGATTCGAACGTTGTGATCGTTCCCAATGCCATCGACAACGAAGCGCTCGCGGCCCCGTCAACGCAAGCGGATCCGGGTACCCAAGGGGACGGCTCGCGCCGGACCGTGGTGCTACAGGGTCTGCGATTGCAGCCGGATAAAGGTCTCGGGCTCTCCGACATCACGGCCGAGCTCCGAGACGCAGGGACGGACTTTGACCTCTTTTTGGGGGACGGCGAGCCTCGCGGCGAGATCGGCCTCGAAATCACTGCCCGGGAATTAGAGGCCCATGCGACCGCGCTCGGCTTGCGCGACGACATCGCCGCGCTCATGGCCCAAGCGGACGTCTTGCTTCCCCTATCAATCCACGAAGACCTTCTGGTGGTGCTGTCCGAGTTGCAGGTGGCGGGTCTGACCGCCGCCCTGTCGGATGCCATCTCACCCGAGATTGACCTCGGGCTCGGGCTGATCAGCGTCGTCGCCCTCGACGCGCTCGCCTCCCACTGGGCCAATCGCATCGTCCGGGCTGCCTCCGGGCCGGTGCCTACCCCGGATGCCCGCCACGGGGTGCTGAGCAACCGAGGAGACTCCGCCCGATCCGGCGCGCGGCGTCCTGAATCGATGAATGCGAGCGCATGACCCCCTACCTCCTCGTCCTGTTTGCCGTCTCGCTCCTGGCCGCCGCCGGCCGCGCGTCTCGGTCATTGGCCACCCGCCGGCTGAGCCTGTGGCTGGTCGCTGTCATCCTGGCCGCATTCGCCGGGCTCCGCGAACGGAGCGTCGGGCTCGACACGGGCAACTACGTCTATGAGTTCTCTGTCGCGACCTCGTCGGCGCACATCGTCAGGTCAACTGAGGTCGGCTTCAACCTGCTGGTGTTCGCAGCGCGGTCGATCTCGGACTCGTACGCCGCGATACTGCTACTCATCGCCATGATCGTGGTCGGCTGTTACATGTGGACGATCACCCGGCTGGCGGTCCGCGTCGACTGGGCGATCTACCTGCTGGTGACGCTGGGCGTGTACACCTTCTTTTTCAACGGGGCCCGACAGGGGCTCGCGGCAGCCATCTGCTTTGCCGCCCTGCCCGCCCTCATCCATCGGAAGGCGATCCTTTACGTGGTGATGGTGGCGATCGCGGCCACGTTCCACCACTCTGCCGTGGTGGCCTTACCGATGTACGTGCTCGCGTCTCGACGTTTTACGCTCAATCGCCTGCTGCTCCTTGGCGCGGCAGGCATAGCGGCCATCGCCCTGCTTCAGCCGATCATCCAGCTAGCGGGCGACTTCATCAGCGACCGCTACTACGTGTACGCCCAGCCCGGCGAGGGGGGGGGGGGAGAGGTGTTCCTGGCCTACCTCGTCGTGCAGGGCGCTGCGCTGCTGGTATTTCGGGAGCGCGTCCAAGCGAGGTATGCCGAGGTCTATCTGCTGCTGCTCAACCTCTACCTCGTGGGACTGATCCCCGCGCTGGCGTCCGTGTTCTCCGGCGTCAACCCCTCGGGCCTGTTCCGGCTCCACATGTACTTCAGCCCGGTCGCCATCCTGATGTGGCCGATGCTCTTCGCTTCCGCCGAAACCGCCCGCAACAAGGTGGCCGTGAACTACCTCGCGACCGCCCTCACGTTGGTCTTCTTCGTGCTCACCACGATGGCCTTCAGCGACTTGGTTCCGTACCGCGTCAACCCGGACCTGTTCCAGTGGTGACCCTTCTCGCCTCGGCAACACCCGGCGCCCTGCCCCCGGTCTCGATCGGCCTCCCGTTCTACAACGCAGAAGCCTTTCTGGCAGGCGCTATCCAGTCCGTCTTCGCCCAGACTCACACGGACTGGGAGCTAATCCTGGTCGACGACGGGTCCACGGACCGGTCGCTGGAGATCGCCCGGTCCGTGGATGACCCGAGGGTCCGTGTCTACTCTGACGGCACGAACCGGCGGCTCGGCGCGCGGCTGAACCAGATCGCCGGGCTCGCGCGCTACGAGCTCGTCGCCCGGATGGACGCGGACGACCTGATGGCCCGCAATCGAATCGAGACGCAGCTTCGAGCCCTCGCCGCCGACCCGACGGCCGACTTGGTGTCTACCGGCGTTTGCTCCATCCGAGACGATGGGACCCCCGTGGGGATCCGGTGTGTCCCGGACGGCTACCGCCTGAGTCCGGCCAGTGTCCTGGCCGGGCAGGGCGGGATCGTCCACGCGTCGGTGGTCGCGCGCCGGGCGTGGGTTCGGAGGAACGCCTACGACGAGACGCTGCCGATCGCCGAGGACGCGAACTTGTGGGTGCGCGCCCTCGCGAAGGACGACCTCCGCGTCCGGTTCGTGTCCGAGCCGCTGTACTACTACCGCGAGGACGGCAATGTGACGATCGAGAAGCAACTCGCGAACCACCGCGTCATCCGGGGCACGATCGCCCACGCCGCCAGCGGGTTCGGGTGGCGAGACCGCGCGCTGGCGTACCTGTCGAGCCTAGCCCGGAGCGGGGCGGCCCGGGCCCTTGCGGCTACAGGTCAGTTGGACCTGCTGAGGTCCCGCCGAAACGTGGCCGCCCTCACCGACGCGGAGGCCGCCCAGCACGCGAACGAGATCGCCCAGATCCTGGAGACGAATGTCCCCTCCTCCGGTGGATCCCTTGTCTGATCACACCCCGGACCGCCCCCGCGTCTGCTTCGTGGTCGCCTCCGAGACGACCGCCAAGGCGTTCCTCCTCGGCCACCTACGCGCCCTCTCGGAACGCTACGACTTGACCCTCGTCGCGAACACTGACGACACGGCGCTGCTCGCGAAGGCAGGGATCCGTGGGACCGTGGTGCCCGTGCGCATCGAGCGGCCGATCGACCTACGGAGCGACCTCGCGGCGCTCCTTCGCTTGCGCGCCCTGTTCCGCCACGAGGCGTTCGACGCCGTCCACTCCGTGACCCCCAAGGCGGGGCTGCTGGCGATGACGGCAGCGGCGCTGGCGGGCGTCCCAGTGCGGACGCACACGTTCACGGGGCAGGTCTGGGCGACGCGCGCGGGGCCGATGCGGACGCTTCTCAAGGCCATCGACCGGCTTACGGCTCGGTCGGCCACGCACGTCCTGGCCGACAGCCGCTCCCAGCTCGACTTTCTGGTCGCTGAGGGCGTCGTCGCTCGCGACAACGGAGACGTGCTCGCGAACGGGTCGATCGCCGGCGTCGACACGGCGCGCTTCGCGCCGGACCCCGAGACGCGAGCCCGGATCCGCGCCGAGCACGGCATCGGGCCTGACGACGTGGCCTTCCTCTTTCTAGGGCGCCTCTCGCGCGACAAGGGCGTGGCCGACCTCGCGCGAGCGTTCGTCGGCGCGGCGGCCTCGCGTCCCAACATTCAGGTACTGGTCGTCGGTCCCGACGAGGACGGGCTGCGAGCCGAGATCGAAGATGTCACGGGCCCGGTCCGCGAGCGCGTCCGGTTTGTCGGGTTCACGCCCGCTCCCGAGACGTTCATGGCCGCTGTCGACGTGTTCTGCCTCCCGAGCTACCGCGAGGGGTTCGGCAGTGTCGTCATCGAGGCGGCGGCGGTCGGCATCCCCGCCATCGCGTCCCGGATCTACGGCGTGGTCGATGCCGTCGAGGAGGGCGTGAGCGGGCTCCTCCACGAGCCGCGCGACATCGCGGGCTTGCGCGCCCACATCGAGGCCTTGGCCGATGACCCGGACGAGCGCCGGCGCCTCGGGCGGCAGGCCCGCGAGCGGGCGCTCGATCTCTTCGGATCCGAGCGCGTGGTCGCGGCGCTCGTCGGCTACTATGGCGAGCGGTTGCCCACCGCCGAGCCCCCCACCCGAGATGCCTGACCCGCCCGCTCGCGGCCCATCGGGGCTGGCCGACACGCCGACCCTCTACGCCCGCACCGGGAAGCCGGTGCTGGACCGCACGGCGGCCGTGCTCGGGCTCACCGTGCTGAGCCCCGTCCTGCTCGCGCTCGCCGTCGCGGTCCGCGTCAAGCTGGGGGCGCCCATGCTCTTCCGCCAGCAACGCCCCGGCCTCGGTGGCATCCCGTTCGAGATGGTCAAGTTCCGAACGATGACCGACGACCGAGCCCCCGACGGCACCCTCTTGCCCGACACCGATCGCCTCCCCGCCTTCGGCCGCTTTCTACGGGCGACGAGCTTGGACGAGCTGCCCGAGCTGTGGAACGTGGCGCGCGGCGAGATGAGCCTGGTCGGCCCCCGGCCGCTGCTCATGCGCTACCTCGACCGCTACACACCCGAGCAAGCCCGTCGCCACGACGTGCGCCCGGGCATCACCGGGTGGGCCCAAGTCAACGGGCGCAATGCCCTGTCGTGGGACGAGAAGTTCGCCCTCGACACGTGGTACGTCGATCACGCCTCACTCGCGCTCGACCTCAAGATCCTGGCGCTCACCCTCAGAAAGGTGATCGTGCGCGAGGGCATCGCCGCCGACGGACAGGCGACGATGGCGGAGTTCGAAGGCACGCCGGACACCCACTCGCCCCCCTCACTCCATGCGTGACCTCGTCATCGTCGGCACGGGCGGCTTCGCCCGCGAAGTGCTCCAAGTGGCCCTCGACCTCAACGACGTCGATCCGCAGTGGCGGATCGCGGGCTTTCTCGACGACCGGCCGGAGCTCCGCGGCGCCATGGTCCACGACCTGCCCGTGCTCGGCGGCGTCGACTGGCTCGCGGGTCGGGACTCGGTCTCTGCCGTCGTCGCGATCGGCGCCACCGCCGTCCGCCGGGCCGTCGTCCATCGCATTCGCGACGTCTCAGACGCCCCGTTCGCGACGCTCGTCCACCCCCGCGCGTGGGTTGGACGGAACGTTTCCATAGGCGAGGGATCGGTCCTCTGCGCCGGGACGATGGTCACGACCGACATCGAGATCGGCCGCCACGTCATCCTCAACCTGGGTTGTACGGTGGGGCACGACGCCGTCTTGCACGACTTCGTGACCGGCGCTCCCAGCGTCAACGTGTCCGGAAACGTCGATGTGGGAGAGGGGTGCGACCTCGGGACCGGCGGGGTCGTGATCCAGGGGAAGCGCATCGGAGAATGGACCGTCGTGGGGGCGGGGGCCGTGGTCGTGAAGGACCTCCCGGCAAACGTGACAGCCGTGGGTGCCCCGGCCCGGCCCATCAAAGAGCGCCCGGCCGGCTGGCACCTTTAACCCTCAAGTCTGTTTCCTGAATGCCTCGTCTCTTCCTTTCTCCGCCCCACATCGGCACCGACGAGCTGGCGTTCGTCACCGAGGCGTTCGCGACCAACTGGGTGGCCCCCGTCGGCCCCCACGTCGACGCCTTCGAGGCGGAGTTCGCGGCCTACGTCGGGGCCGAGCACGCCGTCGCCCTGTCGTCCGGGACGGCCGCGCTCCACCTTGCCCTGCGGGACCTCGGGATCGGGCCCGGCGACGAGGTCGCCGTCTCCGACCTGACGTTCTGCGCCAGCGTCAACCCGATCCTGTACGAGGGCGCCACGCCGGTCTTCGTGGACAGCGAGCCGCACTCGTGGAATCTCGACCCGTCGCTCGTCGAGGACCTGTTTCGGGATCGCGCCGCCAGCGGACGGCAGATCAAGGCGCTCGTCGCCGTCCACCTCTACGGCCAGACCGCCGACCTCGACGTGCTCGCGGAGCTGTGCGAGCGGTACGGCGTGACGTTGATCGAGGACGCCGCCGAGGCGCTCGGCGCGAGCTACCGCGGGCGGTCGCCGGGCATCGACGGCCGGGCGGGCATCTTCTCGTTCAACGGCAACAAGATTATCACGACGTCGGGCGGCGGGATGCTGGTGACCGACCGGGCCGAGACCGCCGCGCACGTCAAGAAGATGGCGACCCAGGCGCGCGACGCCGCGCCGCACTACGAGCACTCGGAGATCGGCTTTAACTACCGCCTGAGCAACCTGCTGGCGGGCGTCGGCCGGGGCCAGCTCCGCGTGCTCGACGACCGGGTGGCCGCGCGCCGCGCCGTCTTCGCTGCGTATCGCGACGCGCTCGGCGACCTCCCCGGCGTCGCCTTCATGCCCGAGGCGGACTGGGGGGTGCACACGCGCTGGCTCACCTGCCTCACCATCGAGCCCGCCGTCGCGGCGGGCACCCGGGAGGAGGTCCGACGGGCGCTCGAGGCCGACGACATCGAGGCGCGGCCGGTGTGGAAGCCGATGCACGCCCAGCCGGTCTACGCCGGGTACCCGGCCGTCGGCGGCGCCGTGGCAGATCGCCTCTTCGCAGACGGGCTGTGCCTCCCGTCGGGATCCGCCATGTCGGCCGAGGATGTGGACCGCGTGGTGGCCGGTGTACGGGCGGTGCTAGGGTGATGCCCTAGATGTGTGTGTGGGCACGTGCACACAGGCCTAGACGGGAGTCTTTTCGCCCATAGGCCTTCATCTCATCGGGATTCCACCGATAGCAGAGGGGCACCTGGCCACCGTCCCGGTACCTTGGAGGGCCGTTTGGTCCCACCACACCAGACGGGAGGCTGCACATCTATGGAATCCCTCCCGCCTCGATCCTCTCGCATGACCGGCTTGATCGCGAACACGAACGTGAATGCGTGGTCGAAATATGCGATCGATGTAGCCGTCTGGGTGGCCGCTGCGCCGCTCGCGTTTCTGCTCCGGCTGGAGGGCGACGTGGCCGGGTTCGTCCCGGCGCTGGTTGCCTACGCGGCCGTGGGTGCAGTGCTGAAGGCCACCGCCGTCTCCGCGTTCGGGCTCTACCGCCGCCCGTGGCGGTGGGTGGGAGTGAGCGACCTGCACGGCATTTTGCTGAAGGTCGGGTCGGTGGGGGCGCTGCTGGGGGTTTCGGCCGCGCTGCTCGACGGAACCGTGGTCCCCCGGAGTGTCCCCATCATCGAGGCGGGGCTGGCCGTGCTGATGCTGAGCGCCGTCCGGCTCTCTCGCCGCCGGAGCCACGAGCGGACCCGGCGGCCCGACGAGTCCGACACGCGCCGTGCGCTCATCGTGGGGGCCGGCGACGCGGGCGTCTTGCTCGTCCGAGAGCTGCTCCGCCAGCCCGACTCCGGCCTCACCCCGGTCGGCTTCCTCGACGACGACACGTCGAAGGCCCGACAGCTCCACCTTGGCCTGCCCGTGCTCGGGGCCCTGGCCGATCTCGGCCCTGTCGTCGCCGAGTACGACATCGATGAGGTGCTGCTGGCCCTGCCGACGGCGCCGGGCGCGGTCATTCGTCGGATCGTCGAGGCCGCTCGCGCCGCCGGCGTCCCAAGCCGCGCAGTGCCCCGCTTGGGTGACATCGCCGCGGGCAAGGTGCGCATCAGCCAGATGCGTGACGTCGATCTCGAAGACTTGCTGGGCCGCGATCCGGTCCGCCTCGACGCCGGCCCCATCCGCGACTACGTCGCCGGACGGTGCGTGCTCGTGACCGGGGCCGGCGGGTCCATCGGGTCCGAGATCGTACGCCAGATCGCGCCGTTCGGCCCCGCGTCGGTGGTCCTGCTCGGACGCGGCGAGAACAGCATCTACCAGATCAACCGCGAGCTTGCTCGCGAGTGGCCCGAGCTCGCGCGCCACGCCGTCGTGTGCGACGTCCGCGACCGGGCGTCGCTGGCGGCCGTCTTCGAGCGGTTCTCGCCCGACGTGGTGTTTCACGCCGCGGCCCACAAGCACGTGCCGCTGATGGAAGACAACCCCGCGCAGGCCGTGCTCAACAACGTACTCGGGACGCGGAACGTGGCCCAACTCGCGGCTGCGTTTGGCGTCGACCGTTTGGTCAACATCTCCACGGACAAGGCCGTCAACCCGACGAACGTGATGGGCGCCTCCAAGCGCGCCGCCGAGATGGTGGTCGCGGAGGCTGGCGCCGACGCGGACTGCGCGATGGTATCGGTCCGGTTCGGGAACGTGCTTGGCAGCCGCGGCAGCGTCGTGCCGCTGTTCCGCGAGCAGATAGGGCGGGGCGGGCCGCTGACCGTTACGCACCCCGAGATGGTCCGCTACTTCATGACGATCCCCGAGGCCGCCCAACTCGTCCTTCAGGCAGGGGCGTCGGCCGAGAACGGCCGCGTCTACGTCCTCGACATGGGCGAGCCCGTTCGGATCGCCGACCTCGCCCGCGACTTGGTCCTGCTCTCCGGGCTGGAGCCGGGCGTTGACATCGAGATCAAGTTTTCCGGCACGCGCCCGGGTGAGAAGCTCTACGAGGAGCTGCTGATGGCCGAGGAGGGCACGGAGCCCGGCCCGCACGAGAAGATCCTCATGGCCCGGGGGCTCATGGCCCCTGGCGACCTCGGTCCGCTCATCGACGACCTGGAAGCGCAGGCCATCTCCGGCGACGGCGAGGCAATCCGTGCGGCCTTCGCCCGGCTCGTCCCGACCTACCGGCCCGAGAACGCAGCGGTCGTGGGAAGCGGGAGGGTCCACGGCGACGGCGCCAGCACCCCGGCCCCGACGATGCACTGGATTGCCCGGCCGAAAAGGGAGCATGTGACGGCGTAGGAGGCAGAACAGGGAGGCGGCGAGTGCGGGGGACCCCGGACGTGCGCCTATGGACCGTGGGGCGCCCCGTGACACGTCCCCCGTGGAGCCCCCCGCCGAGACGCCCCTGTCTGCCCGGCCGACGGCGACCGGCACGCGACACAGCGGCGGATGGTGGCGGGGTAGAAGGGGCGTGAGTCGTGGGGCAACAGGCGGACCGAGTCGGGACGGGGTCGGGACTGGCGGGGCGCCGCGCGCCCTCGGGGGAGCTTTCAGCGCTCGACCATGTCCTGTGTGTCCTGCCCGCGTATCCTCCGCGCGCACCCGCCGCCCGCGCCTTGACCGTCCGCCTCGCCGCCGCCGTCGTCCTCGCCGCCCTCGGCGCCTGCGCCTCCGTGCCACCGGCCGCCCCACCAGCCGCACCGCATGCCCCCGCGCCCCCCGGCTGGCGGCAGCACGAGATCACCCGGCCCGCGCCGCCGCGCGTCGAGCCGACCGCCCAGGCCCTCCCGATCGCCGCGCCGTCGGACGCCGTTGTGCTGATCGGACCGGACGGGACGGGGATCGAGAACTGGATGAGCGGAGAGGGCGATCCTGCCCGTTGGCAGGTTGAGAACGGAGCGCTCGTGGCCGTGCCGGGCGCCGGGCCCATCCGCACCCGCGCCGCGTTCGGGGACGCCCAGATCCACATCGAGTGGATGCCCGCCGCTGAGCCCGAGAAGTCGAGCCAGGACCGGAGCAACTCCGGCCTCTTCCTGGTCGACGGTCGCTACGAGGTCCAGATCCTGGACAACTGGGAGAACCCGACCTACGCCGACGGCCGTGCGGGCAGCATCTACGGCCAGTTCCCCCCCCTCGCGGACGCCACGCGCCCGCCGACCGAGTGGCAGAGCTACGACGTGGCCTTCCGGATGCCTCGCTTCGACGACGCAGGCCACGTGCTCACGCCTGCTCGGCTGACCGTCTTCCACAATGGCGTGCTCGTGCAGAACAACGAACTGCTGCCAGGCACGACGATCTGGTTGGAGTCGCTGCCCTACGTCGCGCACGGGCCGGGCCGGATCGAGCTTCAGGACCACGGGAGCCCGGTCCGTTTCCGCAACCTGTGGGTCCGTCCGACCCCGGAGCGCGAGGCGCCGCCCGCCGGCTACGCGGCGCTCGCGGCCGTCGACTTGAGCGATGCCGAGCGCGACCGGCTGGTCGGGAGCTACGCCCGAGAGGGGGGGGGCACCTTCGTGATCGAGCGGCTCGGCGACGGGCTCGGGCTGTCGATGCCGTGGCGCGCCGGCGTGCTCCCCATCGTGCCGTTGTCGCCGACGCGCCTCCAACTCCGCAACACCGACGGCGTGTTCGACGTGGCGTTCGGCCCCGACGGCGCGGCCTCTGGCCTGACCTTCACGATGGGCGGGGCGACGTACCGGGCGGCGCCGGAATAACGACGAGTTCCGGCTGCCCGATGGGCGCGGGTCTCACTGGGGACCCCGTACGTCATCCGAGATTCCGCCCCCGGTGGCCGGGGCTTTGTCCCGTGGTCGCCGACTGCTAGATTCCCGCGTCCCCCCAACGCTATGTCTGGTCCTCGCGCCCGCCTCCTCGTCAGCGGCGACCTCCACCTCGGGCGGTACCCGTCGCGCGTGCCGCCGGGCGACCCCGCGCTCGGCGTCGAGGCCGTCGTCCGGGCCCTCGTCGACCAAGCCATCGAGCGGCGCGTCGACGCCGTCGTGCTGACGGGCGACGTGGCGGACGAGAGCAACAAGTTTTTTGAGGCGTTCGGCGTGCTGGAGCGGACGCTGCACCGGCTGGCGGACGCGGGCGTGCCCGTCTTCGCCGTCGCCGGCAACCACGACCACGACGTGCTCGGCGCCGTCGCCGACGCGGTCGGGAAGGGCGTCCGCGTGCTGGGCCGGGGGCAGACGTGGGAGACGGCGGACCTCGAGGTCGACGGCCGCGTCGCGCTCCGGTTTTGCGGGTGGTCGTTCGCGGGCGCGCACGTCTCGGCGCTCCCGCTCGACGGGTTCCCGCCCGCGGGCGACGTGCCGCTCGTCGGCATCGCACACACCCAACTCGACGACGCCACGAGCCCCTACGCACCCGTGGCGTTGGCGGATCTGTGGGCGACCGGCGCCTCGGCATGGCTGCTCGGGCACGTCCACGGGCCAACGGCGCACGAGCGCGACGGGCGGCTCGTGCTGTACCCCGGCTCGCCCCAGCCGCTCGACCCTGGCGAGCCCGGCGCGCACGGCGCGTACCTCGTCGAGATCGCTGAGGACGGGACGGCGACCGCCGAGGTGCTCCCCCTCGCGACCGTCCGCTACGACGGGCTCGCGGTCGACGTGGGTGGGGCCGAGCGCCCGGCCGACCTACGCGAGCGTGTCGCGGCCGTCTTGCGCCAGCACGCGGAGTCGGTGCGCGAGCAGGCCCCCGAGGTCCGCCGCGCCGTCGTCCGCCTGACGCTGACGGGCCGGACGGCCGCGTACCGCTCGGTCGAGGCCGTCGCCGCCGAGCTGCTCGACGCAGGCGAGACGGCGGCCTCCGGGCTCGTCGTCGCCGTCGACCGCGTGGTGGATCGCGCGCGGCCGGCCCTCGATCTCGTGCGGCTGGCGGCCGGGAGCGGGCCCGTCGCCACGCTGGCGGGTCTCGCGCGGCGGCTCGAAGAGGGCACGCCGTCGGAGTCCGATCTCGCGCTCATTCGGCAGTCGGTCGAGGCGTTGCAGCAGGCGCGGCGCGCGCGCGTGTTCGACCCGTTGGCGCGCGACGGCCGCGTGAGCGGGCCGCTCGAAACGGAGGCCGTCGCCCGGCTCCAGCGCCAGACGTACCGCCTGCTCGACGAGGCGCTCGCGCAGCGGCCCGACGGCGCGGTGGAGACGGAGCGGCCCGCCGCCGACGCCAGCGGGGACGGCGTCGCGTCGGGTGCCCCCCCTGCCGCTCCGGCCTCATGATCGCCCGCGCGCTCCGGTCTGCCCGGCAGGCCCCGCTCCCCGCGCAGGCGTGCTACGCGCTCGCCGCGCTTGCGGCCGGTGGGCTTCTCGTGATGGGTGCGGTAGTCGCTGTGGCGGTGAGCCCGCTCGAAGGACTCGGCGTTCTCATCGCGTCGCCTCCGGCCCTCGCCGCCGCCGCCGCGTTGTGGGCGCTGGGTCGGATCTGCCAGGACGTGGCGGCGCTCGTCGCACGGCGCTCGGCAGACGCCAGCGGCAATCCCGAGGTGGCGGAAGCCCCTCACCCTGGCTACGCCGACCTACCGGTTGTCCCTCTCCCAGGGGGAGAGGGGACGCGTTAGGGAGGCCGTGCCTCGCTGCCTGACCCACCCACGGACCGACTCACCGACCGCCCGGCTCCCATGGACCGCTTCGACCTGACCGCCCTCTCCGTCCGGACGTTCTACGGCCACCCGCAGCCCGGGCTGGCGGCGCCCGCGTTGGGGCCCGGCGTGAACGTGGTCTACGGGCCGAACGGCCAGGGCAAGACGACGATGGCGCGGGCCATCCACGGCGTGCTGTGGCCAGAGACCGTCGCCGCCGCGCGGCCGACGTACACGGCCGCGTTCACCTTCGGCGGCGACGCCTGGAGCGTCGACATCGAGGCGGGCGTGGCGCGGTACCTGCGCGAAGGGCAGCCCGCCGACCGGATCCCCCTCCCCGACAGCTCGTTCCGCGACCGCTACGAGTTCTCGCTCGGCGACCTGCTGGCGGCCGACGGCGACGCCTTCGCGGACGTGATCCGCCGCGACGCGGCCGGCGGCGTCGACCTCGACGCTGCACGCGAGGCGCTGGGCTTCCGCGCCGCCCCGATGCAGCGGCTCAAGCTGACCGGCGAGGCCGAGGAGGCCGCCCGCGCCGTCCAGCGCCGCCGCCAGGCCCTCGACGGCCTGCGCGCCCGGGAGGACCGCTTGGGCGAGCTCGCCGACCGCGCCAGCGACGCCGCCGACGCCGCCGAACTGGCAGACCTCTACCGCCAACTCGACGAGGCCGCCGCCCGGATGGAGGCCGCCCAGGCGGCCGACCGCGTGGTGGGGTCGTTCGACGCCGCGCTGGCGGCGGTGCAGGAGGACACGCTCGACCGCTACCACGCGCTCGGCGCAGCCGTCCGCAAGGCCGAGGCCCGGCGGGAGGAGGTCGAGGAGGACCGTGCGCTGGCGCGTGCGGCGCTCGCCGAGCACGGCTGGGAGGCCGTCGAGGCGCCGGAGCCGGCGGAGCTGCGGGCCAGAGCCGCCGAGGTGGACGCCGCCACGCGCGCGCTGGAGACCGCCGAGGCGGCCCGCGCCGCCGCCGCCGAGCGCGAGCGGCGGGCACGCGAGACGTTGGGCGGCCACATCGAGACGGCCCCGACCGTCGACGTGACGGCGCTCGGCGATGTGGCGGCGTTCGCGCAGCGAGCGGGCAAGCTTCGTGGCCGGGTCGAGGAATACGAGGCGCGGCGTTCGGCGGCGAAGGCCCGCCTCAACGCCGTCCGCTTCCACGACGCCGACGAGCTCCGCCGCGCGGCCGACCTCCTGCGTCGGTGGCTCGCGCACACGACCGAGGCCGAGGCCCGCCCGCTCGGGCTCGCGCCGACGCCCGTCTGGATCGCCGCCGGCGGCGTCGCCGTGCTCGCCGTCGCGCTGGCGCTGGTGCTGACGCCCGCCGCGTGGTGGCTGTTGGGCGCCGCGCTCGCGCTGGCCGCCGTGGCCGTCGTGCTCGGCCGCGTCGTCGACCCGCCCGAGAGCCCGGCGGTCGCCGCGCGCCAGGCGTTCGGTGGGCTGCCCGTGCCCGAGCCGGCGGAGTGGTCGGTCCCGGTCGTCCAGAAGATGCTCGACGGGATCGAGCGCCAGACGGTCGAGCAGAAGGAGCGGGCCATGTGGCAGGACGCCGTCGAGGAGCTCGACCGGGCGCTGCTGCTGCTCGAAGACGAGACCCGCCGCATGGACGCCGAGGCGGACGAGATCGGCGCGGCGCTCGGCATCGGGACGCCCGACACGCCGGAGGCGCTCCACTTGCTGACGCGGTCCGTGCTGGCGTGGCAGGAGGCCGCCCGTGACCTAGGCGTGGCGGACGCCGCCCGCGACGCCGCACGCGGGGCGCTCGTGACGGCCCTCGACCTGTTCAACTATGCCCTCGACGGCGTCCCCGTGGAGCCCGCGACCGATGCCGCCGGGGCAACCGGCGCCGTCGCCCGCGTCGAGCGAGACGTGACAGAGCGCGACCGGCTCCGCGCGACGGCCGCCCGACTAGACGAGGCCGCCGGCGACGCCGACGTCGCGCTCGATGAGGCGAAGGCCGATCGCGACGAGTTCCTTGCCGGGCTCGGGCTGGCGGAGCCCGCCGCCGAGGCCGTCGCGTCGCTCTGCGCGGCCCGTCCGGCGTACCGAGCGGCGCTCGACGAGGCCGCCCGCGCCCATGCGCTCGCCGACGAGGCCGGGACGCGAGCGCAGTCCCACGCCCGGCACACCCCGGAGGTGGCCGCCCTCGACCGTGCCGACCTCGCGGAGGTGCTCGCGTCGGCGAACGCCCGGGCCGCCCGCCGCGACGAGTGGATCGAGGAGAAGACCCAGATCCAGACGCTCGTCGCCCAGGCGCGGACGGCCGACGAACTGGGCGCCGCGCACGCCGAGCACGCCCGCGCCCTCGACGCCCTAGAGCGGACCTACGACGAGCAGGCCGACGCGCTCGTGGGCCACGCGCTCGCCGACCACGTCGCCGCTGAGACGCGCGACCAGCACCTGCCGCAGGTGTTCAAACGTGCCCGCGAGGTGCTCGCCGACATCACCGACGACCGCTTCCGGCTCGACTTCGACGCCGAGTCGACCGCGTTCCGCGCCTTCGACGCGCGCAAGGGCCGGGCATTCGGGCTCGACGAGCTGTCGTCGGGGACCCGCCTTCAGCTGCTCCTCGCGGTCCGCCTCGCGTTCGCCGAGCAGCAGGAGGTCGGCGTCCGGCTGCCCCTCCTGCTCGACGAGGCGCTCGCCAACTCCGACGACGAGCGGGCGGGCGCGATTGTCGAGGCCGTGCTGCGGCTGTGCCGTCAGGGACGGCAGGTGTTCTACTTCACCGCGCAAGCCGAGGAGGTCGCCAAGTGGCGCCGGCTCGCGGCCGACCACCCGGACGTGGAGTGCCGCTTTCTGGCGCTCCCTGACACCTCCGCGCTCGTCGCCGTCGACCTGGACGCGACGCCCGCTCCGTCCGCCTCGCGCCCCGTCCCGGATCCGGAGGGCGCGACGCCCACCGACTACGCCGACGCCGCCGGCGTCTCCGCGTGGACGGCCTGGGACGACCTCGAGGCGCTCCACGTCTGGTACTTGATGCCCGATCCTGTCGACGTGGCCGCCTGCTTGCGCCGAGGCTACGCGACGTGGGGCCAGCTCCGCGCCGCCGTCGAGCGCGGCAAGCCGTCGCCGGTGCCCGACTTCGGCACGCTCGCGCTCCGGGCTCGCGCCGTCGCTGCGTGGCGGGCGGCGTGGCGGCAGGGGAGGGGCCGGCCCGTCGACCGCGAGGTGCTGGAGACGTCCGGGGCCGTCACCGACGTGTTCATCGACGAGATCACGGCGTTGTGCGGCGACTGCGGCGGCGACGCCGAGGCGCTGCTGGCGTGCCTCGACCGGGGCGACGTGGGCCGGTTCCAGGAGCGCCAGACGGAGCGGCTGGCGGCGTTCCTGGGCGCCGAGGGCTACGTCTCGCCCGACGACCGGCTGAGCGACGAAGAGGTCCGCCGCCGCGTCGCCGAGGCCGTCCCGCCGGACGTGTTGGAGGATGCGCTCCGGGTTCTCGGGCGGCTCCGCGAGCGGGCCGAGGCCGTCGCGGGCTAGGCCGTTTGCCCCGTGCGACGGCCACCCGCCGTGGCGACCTTTGGACCCCACCCCTGGATCTCATGCTCCGCAACACGTTTACGCCGCCCTGCGGGTTCGATCTCGCCTCGACGACGGTGTCGGGCGCGCCGCTCGGCGACATCTCGTACTGGGGCTACCGTCTCGTCGTCCACCCCGACGGGACGTGCTTCGTCCACGAGACGTACTACGACCGCCGCGAGGGCGTGCTCGGGATCGCCCGCGAGCCGGCCCGGCCCTGCGGCAACGAGCCGGGCGACGTGCTCGACGAGCTCCACCTGATGGAGGAGGGCATCTCCGAGCCCGCTCTGCGCTTCCGCGACTACGCCGCCGAGCCGGCCTCGTCGGAGGGCGACGGCGCCAGCGGGGAAGTCCCGGGCCTCAGCTAGAGCCCGGGACCCGGTGGATCAGAAGGTCTGCCCGAAATAGACCGCGTTGAGCAGCAGCCCGTCGGTGCCTCGCCAGAAGGCGCGGAACGCGGGGTCGAAGTCCATCAGCACCACGCGGCCGCCGCCCAGGCGGCCGGCCTTGAGCGCCGCCGCGCCGGGCAGCCGCGCGAGCATCGCGCGCGAGGCGTAGCCGCTCAGCAGCGGCGCGTCGCTGTAGACGCCGACGTTCGCGCCGGTCTGCGGGTCGGACGGCTCGAACAGGCCGGTGCCCCGCTTGAAAACGGCGACCGACGCGGGGTAGCCGTAGCCCAGCGGGTGCGTCGGGTCGAGCGTCATCTCGACGATGGAGCCACCGAGGGCCTGGGCGCCGCGCGCGGCGTCGAGCTCGGAGTACGGACGGGCCGTCGAGTCCGTCGGCGTCTCGCGCATCTCCGAGTCCAAGAAGCCGGCGAGGGCGGCCCACCGCGCGCCGCCCTGGATGCCGATGAGCACGCCGCCGTCGCGCACCCAGCTCCGGATCCGGGCCGTCGCCGTCGAGTCGAGCGTGCCGTACCCGCCGTCGGCTAGGATCAGGACCGTGTAGCGATCGAGGTCGGGGAGAGCGGCCGGGTCCACCAGCGAGACGGGCTGGCCAAAGCGCTCCGACAGCAGGTGCCACACCTCGCCGACGCCGTAGACGCTGGCGCCCTCGCCCGCCAGCAGGGCGATGCGGGGCGCGTCCAAGACGGGCCACGCGCTCGATCCGAGGTCGTTGCCGACGGGCGTCCGGCCCGAGTCGAGCGCGAAGGCCTCGACGTGGTCGAGCCGGGCCGCCCGCGCCACGACGGCGTGGACGGAGTCGGCCGACGCGCCCGACTGGCGGACCGCCACGACGATCGTCCCGGGCTCGAAGGTGCGCCGGGCCCCGCCCGCTTGTGCCTGGAACGGCGACTGCGCCAGCCGGATGACCGCGCCCGCGTCGTGGAGCCGTCGGAGCGCCCGCGGCGCGAAGTAGCGGTCCCACGGGATCGCGTACGCCACGCGCGCCTGACCACCGACGACGCGCCCGCCGTCAAACACGGGGTCCACTTGCGCGCCCAGGGCCGGCGCCCGGTCGGTCTCGGCCGTCACCGCGCCGTACGCCAGCGGGAAGGTCCACGCGGAGACGTCGTAGAACAGGCTGTCGCCGTACGTGAGCGTCCGCTCCATGGCGGCCCGGACGAGCCGGCCCTGGGGCTGGTCGAGGGGCACCACGAGGGTCTGCCCCGCCGTGAACCGACGGCCCCCGACCGTCACGTCGGCGTCGAGCGCGTGGACGCGGACGCGGCTCCGCGTGAGCGCTTGCGCCAGCGCCTGCCCGCGCGTGCGCCGCTCGTCGAGCGCGATGAGGTAGGCGCCCGACGGCCGCTCGCCGTAGAACGTGCGGGCGTTGGCCAGCAGGCGCTCGCGCAGGGCGACCGCCGCCTTCAACGTCGAGACCGAGGTGGCGACCTGGTTGCGGACCGTGAACGCGTAGCCCAACTCCCCGTGCGCGTCGGTCTCGCGGACGAGCGCCCGGCTCGACGCCTGCTCGAACAAGATGCCCACGCCGCCATTCACGTCGGGGTACGTCGAGCCCTTGCCGTAGTAGAAGTCGTCGAAGCTCTCCTCGGAGTAGTACAGCGAGCCGATCCGGTCCAGTTCGTCGGCGTGGTACCCGGCAATCGCGCCGGTCAGCTCGATCGTCGCGGCGGGCGTGTTGGGGTTGTCCCGCGAGGGGATGCCGGGCTGGAAAAAGAACGTGGCCTCCGACCCCATCTCGTGGTGGTCGGTCGACACCTGCGGGCGCCAGCTGTGCCACCACGCCATCCGTCCCCGGCTTTCCTGCAGCTCGGTCGGGAGCCAGTCGCGGTTGAGGTCGAACAAGTAGTGGTTGGTCCGTCCGTAGGGCCACACCTCGCGGTGCTCGCGGTCCTGGGGGTCGGCGAGGTCGGCCGCGCCGCGCCAGCCGTTCACCCAGTCGGTGAACCGGTCGCGGCCGTCCGGGTTGAGCATCGGGTCGAGGAGCACGACGGCGTTCGCCAGCTGGCGGTCGATCTCCGTCCCCTGCGCCGCGGCGAGGTGGTAGAGGTAGACCAGCGACGCTTCCGTGCCGGACGCCTCGTTGCCGTGGACCGAGTAGCCCTGGTACACGACGACGGGCATCGCCGCCAGCATCCCGTCGTCGACGGTGCCGGGCGCGTCGCTCAGGCGCAGGTTCGCGGCCTGGATGGCGTCCAAGCGCGCGTGGTTGGCGGGCGCCGTCACGACGGCGTGGACCAGCCGCCGGCCTTCGTACGTCGTCCCGTGAAACCCGAGGGCCACGCGCGGCGACGCGGCGGCGACGGCCGTCAGGTACTGGACGACCTCCTCGGGCCGCGTGTGCCGCTCGCCGATGGTGTAGCCCAGAACGGCGTCGGGCGTCGGCACAGCTGGGTCGTACGAGACGGTCCCCTCGACGGCGTAGTCGATGGCGAGCGGGACCTGCGGTTGGGCGCTGGCGGAGAGCGCGAGCAGGACGGCGGCGAAGAGGGCGGCGAGGCGGGGCATGGGCGCGGGAGGGTACGCCCCGAACCTATCGCCGCCGACACCTCGCGTGCCGCACTACCGGACGGCAGGCGGCGGCCACAGCCCCAAGCGCTCGCGGAGCGCCACGACCTGTCCGAGGTGGTACGCGTTGTGATCCGCCGCGAGCAGCAGCTGGCGCAACAGGGTGTAGCCCGGCGCCCACGGCAGCTCGTCGAAGAGCTCGCCGGTCTCCGCCAGGTCGATCAGCTCGTCGAGGTCGGAGACGTACCCCTCGCTGGCTCGGGCCCAGTCGGCGGGCGAGGCCGGCTTGCGCGGCCAATAGTCGCTGGGCCACGCCTTGGCGCGATAGCCGGGGTCGGTCGCGTATTCCAGGATGTCAGCCTGGGCGCGGCTGAGGTGCTCCACCAGATCATAGAGCGAGTGCTGGCCCCCTTCCAAGCGGTCGTTGACGCGGTCCACGGGGATGCCGTCGAGGGCCCGGTGGGCGTCGACGTGGGCCTGGCGGCCCCGGAGCAGCGCGGCGACCTCGTGGCGGAGGCGGTCGTCGGGAGAGAGGTCGCGGGGCGGGCGGTCCATTGCAACGATGAAGGCGGGTCGAATGAGAGTACGCCGGTGGAACGCGGGCGGATCGGCGCGAATTGATGCCGCATGTCCCAATGGCTCTCCCTGCTCGCACTCGCCGCCGCCCTGCTGGGCGGCGCGCCGGACGCGTGGGCGGCGCTGGTGGACGACGGGCCGCACGAGTCGGCCCCGGCCGAGACGCTCCCGCCGGCCGAAGAGATGGCCGAGGCCGAGGGCGACTGCGAGCCGCACGGTGCCGCGGTCGAGCTCGCGGAGACCGAGCCCCGAGCGGCCGCCGGCGAGCGCCGGTCGTCGTCGACCGGGCCGCCGCCGGTGCCCCCGCCGCGCTAGCCGTCGGGTCCGGCCTGCCGCTGGACCGCTTGGCCCGTCGCCGGCGCACGTCTGCGCCGCCGACCCCTCTGGTTTCCTTCTCGCCGCCCACGTCGGGTTCGGCGTTCCCCCCCTCCCGGTACGCGCCCGCGCGGCCTCCCCCGATTCCCACCCATGCTCTCCCGTTCCCTCCGCACCCTCCCGCTCCTCGTCGCCGTCGTCCTCGCCGGATGCGCCACGACGAACGCCCAGTCCCCCACGTACGACTACGACCCGGCGGTCGCGCTGACGGCTGAAGCCCAGGCCGACCTCACGCCGCTCGACGTGATCCAGCGTCTCAAAGACGGCAACGCCCGGTTCCTCGCCGGCGAGGCCGTCTCACGCGACTTCCTCAGCCAGGTCCGCGAGACGGCGGGCGGGCAGTACCCGATGGCCGCGATCCTGGGCTGCATCGACAGCCGTGTGCCCCACGAGATCGTCTTCGACAAAGGCGTCGGCGACATCTTCTCGGCCCGCATCGCAGGCAACTTCGTCAACACCGACATCCTGGGCTCGCTCGAGTTCGCGACGGCCGTCGCCGGCTCGCGCGTCGTCGTCGTGCTCGGGCACACCGAGTGTGGGGCCGTCAAGGGCGCCTGCGACCACGTCGAGCTCGGCAACCTGACGAGCACGCTCTCAAACATCGCCCCGGCCGTCTACGCCGTCCGGGACATCGAGGGCCCGCGGACGTCGGCCAACAAGGACTTTGTCCAGGCGGTCGCCCACGAGAACGTGGAGATGACCGTCCAGAACATGGTCGACCGGAGCCCCGTGATGCGCGGGCTCGTCGAGCAGGGCCGGCTCATCGTCGTCGGCGCCATGCACGACGTGACGACGGGCGAGGTCACCTTTTTCGAGGACTCGATGATCACCGCCGAGTCGCTCGCCCGCTAGCCGCCCCTCCGACTCGTTTGTACGCTGCGGCCCGGAGGACCCTCCCGTTCTCCGGGCCGCGCTGTGTCCGCTCGGCCGGGCGGACTGCTCGACCGTGGCGGACCTTCCACCCTTTCATCTCGGTTCGGTCCCCTCACCCTCGCAAGGGTCCGCCCCGCCCGTTCCCGCCCCGACGACCATGACCCGCGACCTGACCGCCCCGCTCACCGCCGACACGCAGGCGGCACTTACGCCCGCCAGCGTCCTCCAGCTGATGAAGGACGGCAACCGGCGCTTCCTCGCCGCCGAGCCCGTCGAGCGCGATTTTCTCGCCCAGGTCCGCGCGACGGCCGCCGGGCAGTACCCGATGGCCGCGATCCTGGGCTGCATCGACAGCCGCGTGCCCCACGAGATCGTCTTCGACAAGGGCGTCGGCGACGTGTTCTCGGCGCGCGTCGCGGGCAACTTCGTCAACACCGACATCCTGGGGTCTCTGGAGTTCGCGACGGCCGTCGCGGGCTCGAAGCTGATCGTCGTGCTCGGGCACACCGAGTGCGGGGCCGTCAAGGGCGCCTGCGACCACGTCGAGCTGGGCCACCTGACGAGCACGCTCGCGAACATCGCCCCGGCCGTCGACGCGGTCGGTACCGAGGGCGAGCGCTCGTCGGCGAACCCTGTGTTCGTGCAGGCCGTCGCGGAGGAGAACGTCCGGCGGACGGTGCAGGCGATGGTCGACCGGAGCGTCGTCCTGCGCGGGCTCGTCGCCAGCGGGGCCCTCGCGATTGTCGGCGCCATGCACGACGTGACATCGGGCGCGGTGACGTTTTTCGAGGACGCGATGCTGACGGCGGAGACGCTGGCGGACTGACCGGAGACCGCTCGCGAGCGGAGGACGGCTCGCGGGCGCTTCACGGCACACAGGCGCCGGTCGGGCGTAGGCCCGGCCCCCTCCGCACGCCGATGCCGACCGACACTGCCCGCGCCGCCGCGACCGCCGCCGACCTGCCCGCCGACCTCGACGCCCGACTCGGCGAGCCCGGCGCGTTCCCGTACACGCGCGGCGTCTACCCCGAGATGTACCGGACGCGGCTGTGGACGATGCGCCAGTACGCCGGCTTCTCGACCGCCGAGGCCTCGAACGAGCGCTACCACGCTCTGCTGGCGGCCGGCGCGCGCGGGCTGTCGGTCGCCTTCGACCTGCCGACGCAGATCGGGTATGACCCCGACGACCCCATCGCCGAGGGCGAGGTCGGCAAGGTGGGCGTGAGCATCGCGTCGATCGAGGACATGCGGCGGCTGTTCGACGGGATCGAGCTGGACAAGGTCACGACCTCGATGACCATCAACGCGACCGCGCCGATCCTGCTGGCGCTCTACGTGGCCGTCGCCAAGGAGCAGGGGGCGGACCCGCGCAAGCTGGGGGGCACGATTCAGAACGACATCTTGAAGGAGTACGCCGCGCGGGGGACCTACATCTACCCGCCGCGCCCGTCGATGCGGTTTATCACCGACACGTTCGCGTGGTGCGCCGAGCACACGCCGCGCTGGAACACGATCTCGATCTCGGGCTACCACATCCGTGAGGCCGGCGCGACGGCGGTCGAAGAGCTGGCGTTCACGCTCGCCGACGGGATCGCCTACGTCCAGGCCGCGCTCGACGCCGGGCTCGAGGTCAACTCGTTCGGCAAGCGGCTGAGCTTCTTCTTCAACGCCCACAACGACTTTTTCGAGGAGGTCGCCAAGTTCCGGGCGGCCCGGCGGATGTGGGCGACCATCATGCGCGACCGGTTCGGGGCGACCGACCCCAAGGCCCAGATGCTGCGCTTCCACACCCAGACCGCGGGCTCGACGCTCGCGGCCCAGCAGCCGCTCGTCAACGTGCCGCGCGTGACGGTGCAGGCGCTGGCGGCCGTGCTCGGCGGGACGCAGTCGCTCCACACGAACGGCTATGACGAGGCGCTCGCGCTGCCCTCGGAGCAGGCGGCGACACTCGCGCTGCGGACCCAGCAGGTGATCGGGTTCGAGTCCGGCGTGACGGACGCCGTGGACCCGCTCGCGGGCTCGTACCACGTCGAGCGGCTGACGGCCGAGATTGAGGCGGCGGCGACGCGGCTCATCGAGGAGGTCGACGCGCTCGGCGGGGCGGTCGCGGCCATCGAAGAGGGCTTCTATCAAGACCGAATCGCGAGCTCGGCGTACCACGCGCAGCTGGCCATCGAGGCGGGCGAGGCCGTCGTGGTCGGCGTCAACCGCTTCCAGAGCGACGGGGACGACGCCGACTTCGAGCTGTTGCGCGTGCCGGACTCGGTCCGCGAAGAGCAGGTGGCCCGGATCCAGGCCCTGCGCGAGCGCCGCGACCCGGGCGCGTGGGCCGCGGCGATGGACGGCGTCGAGCGGGCGGCGCGGGGCGACGAGAACGTCGTGCCGCACGTGCTGGCGGCCGTCGAGGCCCAAGCGACCGTTGGCGAGATCGCCGGGCGGCTCCGCGAGGTGTGGGGCGAGTTCGAGGGGTAGCCGCTGTGGGCGTCAGGCCCCACCCCGGGGAGGGCCGAGCGCGTCGGCGAGCGCGCGCCGGAGCCGGGCGTTCCGCGTCGTTCGCGACGTGGCCGCGCGGGTGTAGACCACCAAGACGCCCCGGGTGAAGACCTCCTGGCTCACGCGCGGTCGGATCTCGGCGCGGAGGCGGGTCAGCCCGTCCGCCGCCGCCGCCTCGGTCTCGAACTCAAAGACCTCGAGCACGGCGGGGCTCGCGTCGCCGGTCACGCGGTACGTCGCAGCCGTCACCAGCGGGATCGTCGACGTGGTCAGCCCGGCGGGCTCGACAATGAAGCCCTGGTCGGCGAGGTAGTCGAGGAGGGCCTCGGTCCCGTCGAGGTCGACGGGGTCGGTGGCCGTGCCGGACGTGGCGCAGCCCGCCAGAAGGACCGTGAGAGCGAGAAGACGCATGGGTCGGAGAGGGGGTATGACGAGTGCCGCCGCAACCGCGTACAAAGCAACGCTCCAGCCCGGCTCGACGCCACCCTTGCCTCGGTCAGAGACCGACGCGAACCGCCAGCCCGGCGCCCGCTGCGCTTATCTCGACACTCCTCTTCGGGGCGCGCGCGGCCGTGACGACATCATACCCAGTCCCAATGCCGAACGCGCCGACGCCGGCGACCGCGAGGCCCGAGTTCAGCGCGTTGGCGCCGGTGCCGTTGAAGGCCCGTGCAAAGGCGTAGCCGACCGCCGCCGCCCCGGCTACGCGGAGCCCCGTACCGACGAGCGCTTCCCCATAGTCACCCTGGACGAGGTTGCCGGCTGAGGGACCCGCGAACACTCCGGCGACGATCAAGGCCGTTCCCACCGGATTGCTGTCAGCTGCGGTCGCGCCCAGCGCGACGGCGACGATGGGCACCCCGATGGAGAGCCCGACGGCGGAGTGCGCAGACACCGGCGCGCGGGGCGTGCGAGCTGGATGGGCGACCGCAGGGACGGCAAGGACCAGGCAGAGCAGGAGCGAGAGGAGGGCGGTCGGCATGAGTCGGCCGGAGGGTTCGGATCGAGCATTCTACCGGCACGCCCTAGCAGCCGACTGGTCCAATCGCATCAGACCCCACCTTGCGCCTTGCACACCGAAAGGCCCCGTGGCCTATGGCCGTGCCCTCCCACGATGGCGGAGGCGGACCGCTGCCGAACCCGGCGTGGCGGACGCTAGCCTTCCACAGCGGGGCCGAACGCCGCCTCGAGCGCGCGCGCCAGCTCGCGGGGCGGGGTCGTCGGGACGACGACGAGCGATCCTCCAGCGTACACCTGGGCGCCTTCGAGCCCGAGCGCATGGCGGACCCGGTCCGGGTCCGCCGGGCCGTCGAAGGTGTACACCCAGACGAGCGGCGGGGCCGAGCCTCGTGCCCGAGTGTACGTGTAGGCGTACGAGTCACCGTGCCGGACGCCGAGATCCGACGGCGACCGGGGGTCGAAATCAGAGTCGCCGGTGCGGCGCGGGCGAGACGGCTCGTATTCCCCCCGACCGACAGCGTAGACGGCCACGTCGGCCCCGGCCACGAGGGGGGCGTCGGCGACCGTCGCTCTCAGGTCGATGTGGCGGTCGGTGAGGTAGTCCACGAGCGCATCGGGGCTGGCTGGGGCCTCGGCGGGCGCCGGAGCCATCGTCGCACAGCCAGCGGTCAGGGCGAGGGCGGCGAGGAGCGAGAGCTTGCGCATCGGAGGGGCCGTCGGGTGGATCGGTCGGAGGTCGCGTGGCGTCGGCGGCCTGCGGCCGCTACACCCCGAGCGGCGTGCCAAAGGCGCGGGTGAGCGCCAGCCGCAGCGTCGGGACGCCCCCCCGGACGGCGACCACGACGCCGCCCCGCCAGTACAGCTCGCCGAACAGGCGGGACCGCTTGAGCGCGTCGATCCCCGCCTCCGCGTCCGCAGCCGAGTCGAACGTGTAGAGGTCGACCGTCGCCGGGCCCGGGGGGCGCTGGCCGATGATGCGAGAGTCGGTCGGGTCCAGCGGACGCCCCGGAGGCTGCGTACCGGTGACGGTGTACGCCGCGGTAAAGGCGTGTCGGAGGCCCGCGTCAAAATCGCTCTCGGCCGGGCCGGGAAGTTGGAGCACCTCCAGGTTGCGGCTCTGGAGATACGTTTCCAAGGAAGCCGCGTCGGTCACATCGGCGGCGGTGCCGGCGGTGCCGCAGGCGGCGAGGGCGAGAACGGCGACGAGGGGGAGGGCGCGCATCGGAGCAGGGGAGGGGTGCGGGTTCGGCCGCAGGCCGGGCGACTCAGGTAACGGCGGATCTGCGCGTGAGTTCGCTACCCCAGCGCGTCGAGCGCATCGAGCACCATCCGCGCCGAGGCCCGCTGTGTGTAGTCGGCCTCGACGAACGCGGCGGCGATGGTGCCGTCGCGGCGGACGACATACGTGGCCGGGACGGGCAGCTCCCAGTCGTCGGTCCCGTTGTAGCGGTCGAGGTCGACGCCGACCGACTCGTACCGCCGTCGCGTCGCGTCGTCGACGCGGTAGACGAGTCCGTACGCGCGGGAAACCGCGTTGCCGAGGTCCGAGAGCACGGGGAACGCCAGCGCCGCCCGGTCCGCGAGCGCCGTCGAGCTGTCGGGCGCTTGCGGCGAGACGGCCACCAGCTGTGCGCCCGCCGCCTCGACGCGGGCGAGCGCCTGCTGGTAGTCGCGGAGCTGGGTGTTGCAGTACGGACACCACGCGCCTCGGTAGAAGGTCAACACGACCGGCCCGTCGATCAGCAGGTCCGACAGCCGGACGGTCGCGCCGTCAACACCGGGCAGCTGGAAGTCGGGGGCCCGGTCTCCGACGCCCAACGCCCCGCCCGCCGCGAGCTCGGCGGTCGCCGGAGCGCCCGCCTCGACGACGGCATCGGGCACCTCGGCCGGGTCGGGGGCGTCGGCGCAGGCGGCGAGGGCGAGTAGAGCGAGGAAGAGCAGACGCATGGGGCCAAGATCGGGCGCCCCCCGAGACGCCGTCGTGTGCGTTCGGCTTACGCGCTTTCGTCGATCCGCCACGCGCTCTCCCCCGCCCGTTCGCGGCGCGGGCCGGGGTCGCGCGTCTTAGAGGCGTCACTCCTGACTCGCCATGACGCTCCCCACCACCCTCGATCGTCTCGACGACCGGATCGCTCAGTTCATGCGCCGCCACGGGGTCCGGCTGTTGCGCGTCGCCATCGGTCTCGTGTTCGTGTGGTTCGGGGCGCTGAAGCTTGTGCCCGGCCTGAGCCCGGCCGAGGCCCTTGTCAAGAGCACGGTCTTCTTCGTGGACGCGGACGCGTTCTACCCGATCCTGGCCGTGTGGGAGATCCTGATCGGCGGGATGCTGCTCGTCCGGCCCTTTGCGCGGGGCGCGCTGCTCCTGCTGGCCCTCCAGATGCCGGGCACGTTCCTACCGTTCGTGGTGCTGCCCGCAGTCTGCTTCTCGATCTGGCCGTTCACGTCGCCCCTCGACGTGTTCGCGCTGACGCTCGAAGGCCAGTACATCGTCAAGAACATCGTTCTGATTGCCGCAGGCCTGGTCGTCGGCGGGACGGTCCGGCGGGCGTCGAGCCTCGAGCAGCGGCTGTAGCCCCGCCCGCCCCTGGCGCGAGGCGGGCGGGGGCCTCACTCCACGTCCGGTCTCGGATTGAGCGGTGTCGCCTACATTGGCGGCAAGAGGCGTCGCCTCTGTTCCGCAACCGGACCTGGGGGTCCAGACCGATGACTACACTCCGAACGCTCGCCGTCCTTTCCCTGTGCCTGTTCGCGGGCGCCTCCGCCGCGTCCGCCCAGGACTCGCCCGTCACGGCCAGCTTGAAGGGCCTCCACGGCATCACCGCCGGCAATCTCATGGCGACCGCCGAGCAGCTCGACGAGGCGATGTACGCCTACCAGCCCGCCGACAGCGTCCGCACGGCGGGGCAGATCCTGGCGCACGTCGCGAATGCCCAGTACGCGTTCTGCGCGGCGGCGGCCGGGGAGGAGAGCCCCAACGAGGCCAACTTCGAGGAGACGCTGAGCGCCAAGGCCGACATCGTCGTCGCGCTGGGCACCGCGCTCGCCTACTGCGAGGGCGTCTACGATGCGATGACCGACGCGCAGGGCGCTGAGATCCAGAGCTTCTTCGGGACCCCGATGGCGGCCTCGGCCATCCTGGCCTTCAACTCGGCCCACAACTACGAGCACTACGGCAACCTCGTGACCTACATGCGGATCAACGGGATGGTGCCGCCGTCGTCCCAGCCGTAGGCGCAAGCGCCTACCACCCCCGCCTCGGCGCCGAGGTCGCGGACCTCGCTGGCGAGGTCAGAGGCGCTGTCTGGACAGTCAGCCGGACGCCGAGCGTGAATGGCAGACGGCGCTTACAGGCCTGGCAGCACCTCGGCGTCGGGCGGCCGGCCGAAGGCGGCGTCGGGCGTCTCGGGCGCCGCCGCCAGCTCCGTGACCGTGCCGCGCGCCTTGGGCTGGCCGGTCGCCGTGGCGAACGAGCGGAACCCCTCCTGCACCGTCGCGCCGCCGACCGTCTGTGCGCCGTCGTAGAGCATCAGCGTCTCCGGCGTGTGCCCACCCTCAGGATTGAACGGCCCGTAGGAGACGACGTAGCGGACGCCGACGACGCGGTCGGTCGCCGGGTCGAGGAGGAGGTCGTAGTAGTCGTCGGGCGCGTCGCCCGTGCCCGCTTCGAAGGCCACGTGCACCACGTCGACGGGGCGGCCCTCGACGGTGTCGGCGGGCGCCAGCGCGAGGCGGACGCCGGGGTCGGCGAAGACGAAGGGGATGGAGACGAAGTAGTACGGCGTGAGTGCCCAGAACCGGCCGTCGGTCGGGAGCTCGGCGCCGGCCGGGCGGGCCCAGGCCTGGGTGCCGGTCCAGCCGAACGAGACCGACGAGTCGGCCGCCAGCGTGTGGACGGCGCGGGCCGACCACGGGTCGACGAGCTGGCGCGTGTCGAGCGGGTCGCCGGCCGGGGCGCCAGTGCTGTCGAGGCGGACGTAGGCATACCGGTAGCGAAGGGGGCCGTTGGCGTACCACGCGCGGAGCCCGCCGTGCGCGTCGATGGCGGCGAGCACGCGGCGCCCGGCGTCGGAGGCCTCCAACCGGGCGGTCGCCTCGGCGACGCGGCCATCGATCGCGCCGCCGGGGGGGCGGGCGGGGCCCGGCCCGCAGGCCGCGACGGCGAGAGCGAGGGCGAGCAGAACGGGGAGGTGCGTCACGAGGAGCGGGAGGGGGGAGGCGCAGGACCCGGGCGCGGCGTCCGCCGTTCCTCCGCGCCATGACAGAGCCGCCCTCCGACCCCTCCCTCCTCGACGCCGTCCACCGGGCCTCCTTCGCGTACTTCGCGCAAGAGACGAACTGGGCGAACGGGCTCGTCGTCGACAGCACGGTCCCCGACAGCCCGGCGTCGATCGCGGCCGTGGGGTTCGCGCTCTCGGCGCTGCCCGTCGCCGTGACGCGCGGATGGGTGACGCGAGCCGGGGCGGCGCAGATCGCCCTCGCCGCCGTCCGGTTCTTCCGCGACGCTCCCCAGAGCGGTGCCAAGGACGGCGTCGGCCACCGGGGCTTCTTCTACCACTTCCTCGACATGGCCGAGGGGCGCCGCGCGTGGAACAGCGAGCTCTCGACCATCGACACGGCATTTCTGGTGGCCGGCCTCCTCTGCGCCGCCGCGTTCTTCGACGACGCCGACGCCGCCGAGGCGGAGATCCGCGCGGGCGCCGAGGCCGTGTACCGCGCCGTCGACTGGGACTGGGCCCGCGACGGCGGCGACACGGTCACGATGGGGTGGACCCCCGAGCGGGGGTTCTTGCGGTACCGCTGGGAGGGCTACACCGAGGCGCTGCTGCTCTACGCCCTCGCTGCCGGCTCGCCGACCCACCCGGTCCCCGCGGGCGCCTTCGCGGCCTCGACGCGTGGCTACCGCTGGAAGCGGATCTACGGCCACGACGTGCTGTACGCGGGCCCGCTGTTCATCCACCAGTTCTCGCACCTCTGGGTCGATCTCCGCGGGGTCCGCGATGCCGCGATGCGCGCCGCCTCCGCCCGCCTCGGCGCGCCGACGGACTACTTCGAGAACAGCCGCCGGTCGACGCTCATCCACCGCGAGTACGCCCGCCGCAACCCGCGTGGATTCGCCGGCTACGGAGCGGACGCCTGGGGGTTAACGGCCTCCGACGGGCCGGGGCCCGGCGTGCTCACCGTCGACGGCCGCGAGCGCCGGTTCTGGGGCTACCGCGCCCGGGGCGCGCCGTTCGGCCCCGACGACGGGACGCTCGCGCCGTGGGCCGCGCTCGCCAGCCTGCCGTTCGCTCCCGAGGCCGTCCTCGACTGCCTCCACTGCCTGGCTCGGACGCACGAGGCGCGGGAGGATCGGTTTGGCTTCGAGGCCTCGTTCAACCCCACCTTCCCCGACGGCGGCGGCCCGCTCGGCTGGGTCTCGGAGCATCACTATGCCCTCAACCAGGGGCCCATCGTGCTCGCGGTCGAGAACCACCGCTCGGGCCTCGTCTGGGACCTGATGCGGACGGTCGGGCCGCTCGCGGTGGGGCTCCAGCGGTGCGGATTTGAGGGCGGATGGCTCGACGGGGTGAGCGGCGAAAAATGACGCGTGGCAGGCTCGCGGAGGGACCGCCGGGCGCCCGAGCGCGTTGGCGGCAGACCCCTCCCCTCTGCCCGTGCCCGGACCGACCGTCGAGAGCCTCTTCAAGCCGGTCCACCTCGCAGAGCACGCGCGCCGCTTGGCCCGGACGCAGGCCGTCGAGCAGGAGCCCTCGCGGGGCCGCCCGCTCCGGCCCCTCTTGCGCGAGGCCCTGGGAGACCTCGCCGACGCCTACCGCGTGCTCGCGGCGGCCGGCAAGGCGGGCGAGACGCTGACGCCGGCGACGGAGTGGCTGCTCGACAACTACCACATCATTCGCGACCAGGCACGCGACGCCGAGACGGCCGTTCCCCGGGCTTACTACCGGGTGCTCCCCAAGCTCACCGCCGGGCCGTACCAGGGGCTGCCCCGGATCTACGAGATCGTCGAGAGCCTGGCCGAGCACGCCGACAACGGCGTCGACCCGGAGCACCTCGAGCTGTTCGTGGCGGGCTACCAGGAGGTCGAGCTGCTCACGCTCGCCGAGCTGTGGGCCTTGCCGATGATGCTCCGGGTGGTGCTGGCGCAGCGGGTCGCAGCGCTGGCGCGTCCGCTCCGGGAGGCCCGCCGCGAGCGGGAGGGCGCCGAGGCCGTGGCCAGCCGCCTGGCGGCGCTCGACGGCCCCGACGAAGTCGGCAGCTACCTCGCGACGGTCGCCCGGGAGCGGGCCCCGCTGTCGGGCCCGTTCGCGCTGGCGCTCGCGGCGGCCGTGCAGGCGCGCGGCGGCCACACGATGGCGATGGAGTGGGTGGAGCACCGGCTCCGCGCCCGGCGGCTCTCCCTCGACGACGTCGAGCACATCCAGACCCAGCGCGAGACCCAGTGGCGCGGCTCCATCGCGAATGCGGTCGGCGCCCTGCGGGCGGCGGCCGAGACCGACTGGCGGGCCATCGTCGAGCGGCTCTCGGCCGTCGAGCAGACGCTCCGCGAGGACCCGGCGGGCGTGTACGCGACCATGGACGAGGGCACGCGCGACGCCTACCGCCACGTCACCGAGCGGATCGCGCGGCGCTCTCCGGAGACCGAGTTCGGCGTCGCGGAGCGGGCGATGGCTCTGGCCCGCGAAGCGGCCGAGGCGGGGCCGGACCCCGATGGCGCCGCGACGGACCACGTCGGCTACTGGTTGGTGGGGCCCGGCGCGCGGCGGCTCGGCAAGGCGGCCGGCTACCACGCCCGCCCCAGCCGCCGGCTCTACTGGCTCGCCGAGCGGCACCCCACAGTCGTCTACCTGGGCGGGATCGCCCTCGTCACCGCGCTCGGGCTGCTGGCGGCCGTCCGCGTGGCCGACGCCGGCGGCGCCGACGCCGGGTGGTTGGCGCTCACCGTCGCCGCCGCCTTCTTGCCGCTCCTCGACTTCGCGGTGACGTTCGTCAACTGGAACGTCGTCCGCTTCCTGCCGCCCCGCCAGCTCCCCCGGCTGGCCTACGAGGCGGGCATCCCCAGCGAGGTGCGCACGTTCGTCGTGGTCCCGACCCTCATCACGTCCCCGGCGCACGCGCGGGAGATGGTCGAGCGCCTCGAAGTCCACGCGCTCGCGAACCCGGACGCCGCGCTCCGCTACGCCCTGCTCACCGACTGGGCCGACGCGCCGGCGAAGCGTGTCCCCGGCGACGACGCGACGGTCGAGGCCGCTCGCGGCGCCATCCGCCGGCTCAACGAGCGGTCGCGGGCCGCCCGCGCGCAGGGCGACGGGGCCGACCTCGGCGACCGCTTTTTCCTGCTCCACCGCGAGCGGCTGTGGAATGAGGCGCAGGGCGTCTGGATGGGTTGGGAGCGCAAGCGGGGCAAGCTCGAAGAGTTCAACGACCTCCTGCGCGACCCCGACGCGAAGACCACCTACGTCGTCGTCGAGGGCGACTTCCGGACGGCCACCGAGGGCGACGCCGTCCGCTACGTCCTGACGCTCGACGCCGACACGAGGACGACGCCCGACGGCGCGCGTGCCCTGGTCGCCACGGCGGCGCACCCGCTGAACCGGCCCCACGGCTCGCCCGAGAAGGGCCGCGTCACGCGGGGCTACGGCGTGCTCCAGCCGCGCGTCTCGATCTCGCCGGAGAGCGGGCGCCAGACCTTATTCGCGCGCGTCTATGCGGGCCGCCCCGGCGTCGACCCCTACACGACGGCCGTCTCGGACGCCTACCAAGACCTGTTCGGGGAGGGCATCTACACCGGCAAGGGCCTCTACGACGTCGACGCCTTCCGCCGGACGCTCGACGGCGCCGTCCGGGAAAACTCCGTCCTCTCGCACGACCTGCTGGAGGGCAACCACGCCCGCGCCGCGCTGGCGACCGGCGTCGAGGTCTTCGACGACTTCCCGTCGCGCTACGCGTCGTTCGCGCTCCGCCAGCACCGCTGGGTCCGCGGCGACTGGCAGCTGCTGCCCTGGCTGATGCCACGCGTCAAGGACGCCCGAGGCACGTGGAAAAAGAACCCGCTCTCCGTCGTCGGCCGGTGGAAGCTGTTCGACAACCTGCGCCGGAGCCTGACGCCGCCCGCGCTGCTGGCCTTCCTGCTGTTGGCGTGGACGGTCCTCCCGGGCTCGCCCTTCGTGTGGACGCTGATCGCGCTGTTCGTGCTCGCGTTCCCCATCTACGCGCCCGCCGCGCACGGCGTCCTGTTCCAGCCGCCCGACACCGTCACGTCGAGCTGGCTCCGAGTGCTCTGGGCCGACGCCGTGATGCACGCGCGCCAGATCGGGCTGTCGGTCGCCTTCCTCGCCCACCAGTCGGTCGTCATGCTGGACGCCATCGTCCGGACGCTGTGGCGCATGAGCGTCTCGAAGACGAACCTGCTGGAGTGGACGACGGCCCAGCAGGCCGAGGAGTCTACCCGGGACGTGCCGCATTCGATGTGGGCCTCGGTGGGGTGGGGCGCCCTCGTCCTCGCGTCGGTGACGCTGGCGGAGCCCATCGCCTGGATCACGGCGCTCCCTTTCGCGGCGGCCTGGATCGCGGCGCCCTGGATCGCCCGGTCCATCAGCCAGCCCATCGAGCGGGAAGACTACCGGCTCACGGCCGACGACCGGGTCCGCTTGCGGACCATCGCGCGGCGGACGTGGCGCTTTTTCGAGGAGGTCTTGACCGAACGCGACCGGTGGCTCCCACCAGACAACCTCCAGATCCAGCCCGCCCAGGGGCTCGCGCGGCGGACCTCGCCGACCAACATCGGCCTGGCCCTCAACGCCGTCCAGGCCGCCCGCGACCTCGGCTACCTCACGCGCACCGACGAGGTCGGCCGTGTCGAGGCGATGCTGGCGTCCGTCGAGACATTGGAGCGGTACCAGGGGCACCTCTACAACTGGTACAGCACTGAGACCGGCGACGTGATGGCCCCGCGCTACGTCTCGACGGTCGACTCGGGCAACCTGGCCGGGGCGCTGATCGCCCTGAAGCAGGGGCTCCTGGAGGTGACGGAGGCCCGGTGGCCGGGCGCGCGCCTGCTGGACGGGTTCCGCGACACGCTTGCCGAGGTGTCCGTCGCGACCGGCCCGGCCCGGGAGGCGCGGGAGGCCGTCGCCCGGGTGCTGGCGGAGCGGGCGCCGACGGGCGTGGCCGGCTGGTACGGCCGCATCGCCGAGGTGGCGCGCCTCGGAGCCGCGCTCGCCGAGGCCAGCGCCGGCGAGCCCGAGGCGACGCGCGAGTGGGCCGCCGCCTTCGCCGCCCAGGGCCGCGCCTACGCCGACGAGATGGCCACGCTGGCGCCCTGGCTGACGGTCGACGTGCTGCCCTCGGCCGTTGCCGCCGACCTCGACGCGGCGACTACCCTCGGCGGGCTGGCCGTCCGCGTTGGGCTCGCGCTCGACGGCGACCTGGGGGCCGACGCGCGAGCCACGCTCGGCCGCTCCCGCGACGCCCTCGCGGCGCTCGTCGACGCCGCCCGGGCCCTCGCCGACCGCGCCGACCGACTCGTCGGCGAGATGGACTTCCGGCCGCTCTACGACACCGACCGCCAGCTTTTCCGCATCGGCTACGACGCGGGCATGGCCCGGCAGGACAGCTACACCTACGACCTGCTGGCGTCGGAGGCCCGGCTCGCGTCGCTGCTCGCGGTCGCTAAGGGCGAGGCCCCGCCCGAGCACTGGTTCCACCTCAGCCGCCCGACGCGTGTGACCGGCGTCCGCCGCGCGCTGCTGTCGTGGAGCGGGACCATGTTCGAGTACCTCATGCCCGCGATCTACACCCGGCTCTACGAGCGGACACTGCTCTACGACGCGTGCTACAACGCCGTCTCGCTCCAGCGGATGTACGGCCGCGCCAAGGACCGGCCGTGGGGGATCTCCGAGAGCGGCTACGCTCTGCTCGACCTCCACCTGACGTACCAGTACCGCGCCTTCGGCGTGCCGTACCTCGGCCTCAAGCGCGGGCTCGGCGACGACTACGTGGTCTCGCCGTACTCGACGCTGCTCGCGCTCATGGTCCGCCCCGACCGGGCGCTCTCCAACCTCGCCAAGCTGGACGATGCCGGTGCCTTCGGGCCGCTGGGTTACTACGAGGCGATCGACTACACCCCGAGCCGCACCTCGGGAGAGCCGTCGTCGCTCGTCCGCTCGTACATGGCGCACCACCAGGGCATGGGCCTGCTCGCGGTCGCGAACGCGCTGGACGGGGGGCGCTTCCAGGACCGGTTCCACCGGGACCCGCTCGTCCGCTCGGTCGAGATCCTGCTCCAGGAGCGGGTGCCGACCGTCGTCGAGAAGATCGACCCGCACCCGCTCGACGAGAACGAAGTGGACCCCGTCGAGATCGCGCCCGTCGAGGCCCGGGTGGAGCACTTCCCAGGCGGTGGCGTCGGCGAGCCCGCGCCCCACGCCGCGCTCTTGTCCAACGGCCGATACGCGACCCTGTTGACGACCTCCGGGACCGGCTACTCCCGTGCCGAGGGCGTGGCGCTGACGCGGTGGCACGGCGACCGCACGCGCGATGCCGACGGGCTCTTCATCTACGTGCGCGACGTCGAGTCGGGGCGGTACTGGTCGGCGGCGGCGCAGCCCGTGCCGTCCGCAGAGCCGCCGGACCGCTACGACGTCTGGGTCCACCTCAACAAGGTCGAGACGGCCCGCGTCGACGACTGGATTGAGACGTTCACCGAGGTCGTCGTCTCGCCGGAGGACAACGCCGAGGTGCGCCGTGTGACGGTGACCAACTACGGTGACCGGCCGCGGACCGTCGAGCTGACGAGCTACGCCGAGGTCGTGCTCCAGTCGCCCGTGGCGGACCTCGGGCACCCCGCGTTCTCGAAGCTCTTCGTCGAGACGGAGTACCTCCCCAAGAACAACGCCCTGCTGGCGACGCGGCGGCCCCGGGCCGAGGACGACGTGCGCCGGTGGCTGGTCCACGCCGTCGCCGACAAGGGGCTCGCCCGCGCGGACCGCGCCGTGACGACCCCGCTCCAATACGAGACCGACCGGATGCGCTTTGTCGGCCGGGGGCGCACGCTCGACGCGCCGGCGGCGATGGACGCCGGGACCAAGCTGTCGCGGACGGCCGGGGCCGTGCTCGACCCCGTCGTCTCGCTCCGCCGCATCGTGACGCTCCAGCCGAAGGAGAGCGCGCGCGTCGTGTTCTCGCTGGCCATCGCCGACTCGCGCGAGGAGGCCGAGCGGCTGGCGGAGCGCTACGACCACCCCGACGCCGCCCAGCGCGCCTTCGAGCTGGCGTCGACGTACGGGTTGGTCGAGCTCGGCCACCTCGGGCTGACCGGTGAGGAGGCGCTCAATGCCCAAGAGCTGGCGGGGCGCTTGCTCTACGCCGACCCCCGGCTGGCGTCCCCGGTGGCCCTCCGGGCGCGGAACGTTCGCCCCCAGTCGGGGCTCTGGGCCTACGGCGTCTCGGGCGACCTGCCGATCGTGGCCTTCCGGATTGCCCGGATGGAGCAGCTCGACGCGTTCCGGCTGCTGCTCCGCATGCACGCCTTCTGGCGCCGCCGCGGCCTCGAGGTCGACCTGGTGGTCCTCAACGACCACCCGCCGAGCTACGCGGACAGCCTGCAAGAGGCGCTCACGCAAGCCGTGGAGGGCTCGCCGGTGCGCGGGCTGCTCGGCCAGCGCGGCGGCGTCTTCCTGCGCCGCGCCGACGGGATGCCCGACGAGGACCTGACGCTCTTCTTGTCCGCCGCCCGCGCCGTGTTCGACGGCGAGGTGCCGATGCTGCTGGAATCGTCGGGGCCCGAGGGCGAGGGGGGTACCGACCCCGCACTCATCTCCATGGTCGAGATCGAGGCCGACCTCGGGCGGCCTGAGCGGCGCCCTCCGACCGCCGTCCCGGCGATGCACGCGGAGGCCGCCGGGCGGCTCGCTCATTCGGGCACTACGGCCGACGTGCCGACGCGCGTCGGCGAGCCGCTCCGGTTCGACAACGGCTACGGTGGCTTCACCGACGACGGCCGCGAATATGTCATCCGCCAGACCGGCGGGGACGCCGACACGCGGACGCCGCTCCCCTGGATCAACGTGGTCGCCAACCCGGCCGTCGGGTTCACAGCGACCGAGAGCGGGGAGGGCTACACCTGGGCCCGGAACTCGCAGCAGAACAAGCTCACCCCGTGGTCCAACGACCCGGTGACCGACCCGGCCGGCGAGGCGATCTACCTCCGCGACGACGCAGCCGGCGTGTTCTGGACCCCGACCCCGCGCCCGGCGCCCGCGCCGACGCCCTACGAGACGCGCCATGGCTGGGGCGCCACCTCGTGGACGGCGGAGTGGGGCGGCCTCCAGACGGAGACGACGGCGTTCGTACCCCGCCGCGACCCGGTGAAGCTGGTCCGCCTTCGGATCACCAACACCTCGGAGGCACCGCGCCAGCTGTCGCTGTACCGCTACGCCGAGCTGGTGCTGGGCGAGCGGCGCGAGCCGAACGCGCCCTACGTGATCGTCGAGCGCGACGCGGAGAGCGGGGCCGTGCTGGCGCACAACCCCTACAACCAGACGTACGGACAGCGGCTGGCGTTCGTGGCCGTCGCGGGCGCCGAGGTGGCGTCGGTGTCGGCGAGCCGGGCGGCGTTCCTGGGGCGCAACGGGCACGCGAGCGCGCCGGCCGCCGTCGCGTCCGGAGGACCGCTGGACGGGTCCCTCGACACCGGCCTCGACCCGTGCGCCGCCGTCCACGTCCCCCTCGCGCTGGCGCCGGGCGAGATGCGCGAGGTGGTGTTCCTGCTGGGGCAGGCCAAGACGGTCGCCGACGTGCGGACGCTCGTCACACGGTACGCGACGACGGAGGCGGCGGACCTCGCGCTGTCGCAGGTGACGGCGTTCTGGGAGGAGACGCTCGGGGCGGTGCAGGTCGAGACGCCCGCGCCGGACCTCGACGTGCTCGTCAACGGGTGGCTGCTCTACCAGAACCTGTCGTGCCGGCTGTGGGGACGCTCCGCGTTCTACCAAAGCGGCGGGGCCTACGGCTTCCGCGACCAACTCCAGGACAGCCTCGCGCTCATCTACGCCCGGCCCGACCTGACACGCGCACAGATCCTGAAAAACGCCGCGCACCAGTTCGAGGAGGGCGACGTGCTCCACTGGTGGCACCCGATCACCGGCGCCGGCATCCGCACGCGGTTCTCGGACGACCTGCTGTGGCTCCCCTACGCGGTCGCGTTCACGCTGGAGACGACGGGCGACGAGACGCTCCTCGACGAGGAGGCGCCGTTCCTCGCGGCGCGCGCGCTGGAGCCCGGCGAGGACGAGGTGTTCCTGACGCCCCAGCCCTCGGGCGAGTCCGGCTCGATCTACGAGCACGCCGCGCGCGCCATCGACATTTCGCTGACGGCCGGCCGCCACGGGATCCCGCTGATGGGCTCCGGCGACTGGAACGACGGCATGAACCGCGTCGGGAATGAGGGCGAGGGCGAGAGCGTCTGGCTCGGGTTCTTCCTGGCCCACATCCTGGAGCGGTTCATCCCCATCGCCGAGGGCCGGGGCGACCGTCAGCGGACCGCGCGCTACCAGACCTACCGCGACGCCCTCGTCCGTGCGCTCAACGCGGACGGCTGGGACGGCAAGTGGTACCGCCGCGCGTTCTACGACGACGGCACGCCCCTCGGCTCGGCCCAGAACGACGAGTGCCGGATCGACGCCATCGCCCAGGGCTGGTCCATCCTGTCGGGCGTCGCGGGCGACCGCACCGACCAGGTTCTCGACGCCGTCGACCAGTACCTCGTCGACGAGCGGGCAGGGCTCGTCCGCTTGCTGACACCGGCCTTCGACGTGACGGACCACGACCCGGGCTACATCAAGGGCTACCTCCCAGGCGTCCGTGAGAACGGCGGGCAGTACACGCACGGCGTGCTGTGGGCCGTCCGGGCGTTCGCCGAGGGCGGCCGGCCCAACCGTGCGACGGACCTGCTGCGGATGCTCCTCCCGGTGAACCACGCCCGCACGCAGGGGGCGGCCGACGTCTACAAGACCGAGCCGTTCGCCGTCGCCGCCGACGTGTACTCGGTCGAGCCCCACGTCGGACGTGGCGGCTGGACGTGGTACACGGGCTCGGCGGGCTGGATGTGGCGCGTGTCCGTGGAGACGGTGCTCGGGCTCCGCCGCGAGGCCGAGGCGCTCTGCCTCACGCCCCGCGTCCCGGACGACTGGCCCGGCTACGTGCTGCGCTACCGGACCGATGCTCGCGGCACGGTCTACGTGGTGCACGTGGTCCGTGACGGCCTGGGCGGGGCGACGTCTGCCGAAGTCGATGGCGAGGCCGCGCCGGTGGTCAAGGGGACGGCCCGGATCCCGCTGGTCTCGGACGGCGAGCCGCACGCCGTGACGGTCCGCCTTGGGGAGGGCTCCGGGTAGGGCGGCAGGGCGCTCGCTGCGGCGTATCCTCGAGGCGTCTGGACCCGGTCCGCTGGCTTGTCGACCTCCGCATCCGGTCTCTCCCCATCCGCGCCGTGGCGTCGTCTCGCCCCAGTAGCGCGCGTGCTCGCCGTGCTCGCCCTTGCGGCGGGGACGGTCGCATGCAGCCCGACATCCGGACTCCGGACGGAGGCGCCCACGCCGAGCCAGGCCGGCCCGTCGGGTGCCCCGGAACGGTGCGCCTTCCCGTCGATGCCCACCGTCGTGACGGCGCTGGACGGCGCGGTTCTCCAGTACTGGGAAGTCGAGGAGAGCACGCTGTGGACGAGCGCGCGGTTGCCGTCCGACTCGGCCTTCGTCCAGTACCGTGCGCGGATCGAGGCGGCCGGCGCGGCAATCGCTCGGCCGGCGCAGCACGTCCCCGAGGTGGGGCGGGGCCAGGAGGGCTGGCGCCGAGAGCTGCACAACGTCGAGCGTGCGTACAGCACGGAGGCCGGCACCCTCCGCCCAGTGACGTGCCTAGACGCGCTCCTGTTCGCGACCCAGAACGCGCGGCACGCGCAGCTGGACCACCCCACAGAGTTCCTGGCCTCCGTGCTGCGGAGGCGCGTCGGAGGGCGAACCCTGCTTCGGGTTTACTTCGGGGCGGGCGACGAGCTGTTCCCTCCGAAGGCGGTGTACGGCTTCGATGCGGTCGAGCGGGACGTGGCCGCGGGCTGGGACTACCTGGCGATGCTCCACAACCACACGATTCAAACCGTGGACGGCCGCGTGCGGCTGGGGGTGCCCGCACCGAGCGTCTCCGACGTCCAGTTACTCAACGGCCTGGTGGAGCGGGCGGGGCTGGGCGAGGCGTGGGTCACCAACGGATTCTACACGGTGGTCATCCCCGCCGCCGACCTGCCTCAGTACCTCGCGCCGGAGTAGGCCTGCGGCCCCTCGTGCTGGGCGACAGCGAGCACGCCGTGACGGTCCGCCTCGGGCACGCTCCCGGTATGCCGGGGAGGTGGCCGAGGCCAGGACGGCCCGTCTCCTCGACGGCGTCGGCGCCCCCTCGTCATGACCTTCTGGTCTCGACTCTTCGATCTGCTCGTGCTGGGTCGTCGCGCCAGCCCGTCGGATCAGGCCGTCGCCGCGTTCCCGTGCGCCACCTGCGGCGACGTGGCGGCGACCGTGTCCCTCGTTCCAAGGGGGCGTCGCATTCCAGGGCGGACGTGCGCTCGGCGGTGGCCCCCGACTCGTGGTGGAGGGCTTTCTGAGCGATCTGAGCGAGGTCGTCTCGAACGGAGGGCACCGAGTCCGCGCGGCTGTGGAGGCGGGCGACCCTGCGGCGCTGCACGCGGTCAACGCCTTGTGGGCGCCCTTCTACTGGCCGACGTGCTGCGCCTCCTACTGTCAGCGACACTGGACGACGGACGTGGCCTACGCCGATGGCCACCCCGGCTGATACGAGCACACGGTCGGGACGTGTCCAGAGGGGCACTCGCGGATCGAGGACGACTGAGCGCGCCACAAAAAAGGGCCTCCGCCCCGGGCGGGAGCGGCGGCCTCGGAATGTCCGTCGGACGGGTCGGCTCAGGCGGCCTGAGCGAGCGCGGGCTCCTCGACCTGATGCCCATCCCACATCGGGTAGTCCGTGTAGCCCTCGGCGCCGCCACCGTAGAACGTGCTCGGCTCGGGCTCGTTAAGTGGGGCGTCGAGGCCAGCCTCTTGGGCGGCGAAGCGGAGCGGAAGGTCCGGGTTGGCGAGGAACGGGCGGCCGTAGCAGATCAGGTCGGCCGCGCCGCGCGCGAGCTCGGCCTCGCCGCTCTCACGGTCGTACCCGCCATTCGCGATGACGGCGCCCGGGAAGTGGTCGCGCATGAGCTGGACGGCGTCGTAGCCGGCGTCTGGGCCGACGCGGATGCCGTGGAGGTACGCCAGCCCGGCCTCGCCGAACAGCTCGGCGACCGCTGCGAACGTCTCCTGGGGATTCTCGTCCGTCACGCCGTTCGTGCCCTGGCCGAACGAGATGCGGGCGCCGACGCGGTCGGCGGGCCACTCCGCCAGCACGGCGTCGGTCACCTCGCGCACGATGCGGAGGCGGTTTTCGACGGACCCGCCGTAGCCATCGGTCCGCTGGTTGGAGCCCGACGAGAGGAACTGCTCCAAGAGGTACCCATTGGCGGCGTGGATCTCGACGCCGTCGAACCCGGCGTCCTTGGCGCGACGCGCGGCGCGGCCGTAGTCGGCGACCGTCTCGGCGATCTCGTCGGTGGTGAGCGCGTGGGGCGTCTCGAACTCGACGAACTGGAAGTCCGGCGTCATCGCCTTGCCTTCGGCCGGGAGGGCCGAGGGGGCGACCGGGAGGGCGCCGTCGTGGTACAACGAGTGCGACACGCGGCCGACGTGCCACAGCTGAAGCACAATCCGCCCGCCGACGGCGTGCACCAAGTCGGTCACCTCGCGCCAGCTGGCGACCTGGGCGTCATTGTAGATGCCGGGCGTCTGGGGGTAGCCCTGGCCGCGGGGTGAGATCTGAGACGCCTCCGCGATCACCAGGCCGGCGCTGGCGCGCTGGGCGTAGTACGTCGGCGCGAGGGCGGTCGGGATCTCGTCCTCGTGACGGCTCCGCGTGAGCGGGGCGAGCACGACGCGGTTGGGGGCGGCAAGGGCGCCGACGGCGATGGGGGAGAGGAGCATGAGAAGAGTGGTTGCTTGTTGCGACAAACAAACCGGCGATGCTCCCGTTCCGGCTCTGCCGGAAACGCAAAGAGGGGCCGCGACTCGGTCGCGACCCCTCTAGAGAATCCGCCTCGCCCGTTACACGGCGACGGAAAGCGAGTCGAGCGCGGCGAGCACGTCGGCTGGCTCGGCCCGCTTTGTGTAGTCGGGGTCGACGAAGGCGTAGCGGACCGTGCCGTCGATGTCGATCACGAACGTGGCCGGCATGGGCAGCTCATGGGTACCGTCGCCGTTGGCGGCCTCGAGGTCGATCCCGAAGCCCTGGTACGCCTCGACGAGATCGGCAGGGACCTCGAAGACGAGCCCGTACTCCCGGGCGATGACGTTGCCGACGTCGCTGAGCACGTCGAACGTGAGCGCCTTTTTCTCGGTGGTCGAGAGCGTCGCGTCGGGCGTCTGCGGGGAGATGGCGACGAGGCGGGCGCCCGCTTCGGTGATGGCGGGGAGCGCGTTCTGGAGCGCCTTCAGCTCCAGGCTGCAGTACGGGCACCAGCCGCCCCGGTAAAACGTCAGCACGACGGGACCCTGAGCGAGCAAGTCGGCCAGGCGGACGGTCTGGCCGATGGCGTTGGGCAGTTCGAACGAGGGTGCGAGGTCGCCGACCGACACGGCGCCGGCCGTCGGGTCAGCCGCGGTGAGGGTGGCCGTCGCACGGTCGATGACGGCGAGAGCGGGGGCCGGGAGCTGGGCTCGAGTGGCCGAGTTGGCGGCGGCGAGTTGGTCGGAGAGGGTCATTGGGGAGAGAGGAGGATGGATTGATTGTCGCAACAACCAGTGGCTAGCGGCATCCGTTGCCCCGCTCAGCCGTCTCCTCCAAGGCTCCACCGCTCCTCCGCCGTGCGTCCCCGCGGCCTCCTCCTGCTCTCAGCGCTGCGCCGCCAGCAGCGGCCCCTTCAGCATCCGCTCCAGCTGAAGGTCGAACGCCGTCCGCTCGCGGCCGACCGTCAAGACGACCATCGTCGGGCGGCGGAAAACGCGGACGCCCTGGCCCGCCGCCCGCTGGCGCAACAAGACCGCGTCGCGGTCGACCGCACGCGCGGCCTGGGCGGCCGAGGCGTAGTCGTAGACGACGACCGTTCGGCCTTCGACGATGTACGCCGTCCCCTCGCCGACGACGCCTTGGGGGCGGACCGCTTGCAGGGGCTCGGTCGTCCACCCGTGCGCGAGCAGGGCGCGGACCAGATCGTGCCTCGTCTCGGCCGGGGCGTCGTCGGGCAGCACCGGCGCACAGCCGGCGGCCAGGACGACGAGCAGGGTGGCGATCCGGCGCATGGCGGGCGCTCTCGTGCCCCCATCGAACGCCCCGCTTCCCGTCGCGTTCACCGAGATCCAGGGCCAATCCCTCTACCTTCCGAAAGCGCTTCCAATCGACCGACCATGCCCTACACGCCCGAGCACCCCGTCCGCTTCGTCACCGCCGCCGCCCTCTTCGACGGCCACGACGCGGCGATCAACATCATGCGGCGGATCCTGCAGGCGCAGGGCGTCGAGGTGATCCACCTCGGCCACGACCGCTCGGTCGACGACGTGGTGCGGACGGCCATCGAGGAGGACGCCCAGGGCATCGCGATCTCGTCGTACCAGGGCGGCCACGTCGAGTACTTCACCTACATGGTGGACCTGCTCCGCGAGCGGGGCGCGGGCCACGTCCAGGTCTTCGGCGGCGGCGGCGGCGTGATCGTGGCCGACGAGATCGCGGAGTTGGAGGCGTACGGCGTCGCCAAGATCTTCTCGCCAGAGGACGGGATGCGGATGGGGCTCGAAGGCATGATCGAGTCGATGGTGCGGGCGTGCGACTTCGACCCGCTGGAGGCGATAGGCGACCGGCCATCGGCCATCGGGGAGTCGGGCGAGACCCTGGCGGTCGCCTCGGCGTCGGACGTGCAGACCGTCGCGCGGGCTCTCACCGCCGTGGAGCAGCGCTCGGACCGGCACGCTGGCGATGGCGCCCCGTCCCTCGCCCCCCGGTCGCCGATCCCCGATCGCCGGTCGCCGGTGCTCGGCATCACCGGGACCGGCGGCGCGGGCAAGTCGACGCTGACCGACGAACTGGTCCGCCGCTTTTTGAACGACTTCGACGACGCCACGATCGCCGTGCTGTCCGTCGACCCCACGCGGCGGAGCACGGGCGGGGCGCTGCTCGGCGACCGGATCCGGATGAACAGCCTCTATGGCGAGCACGCCGACCGCGTCTACATGCGCTCGTTCGCCACGCGCCAGGCGCACCGGGCCACCTCCGGCGCGCTGGCCCAAGCCGTCGACGTGTGCCGCGCGGCGGGCTTCAGTCTCGTCATCGTCGAGACCGCCGGCATCGGCCAGTCCGACACCGAGGTGGCCGAGCTCGTGGACGTCTCGCTCTACGTGATGACGAGCGACTTCGGGGCCCCGACGCAGCTCGAAAAGATCGGGATGCTGGACGTGGCGGACCTCGTGGCCCTCAACAAGTTCGAGAAGCGCGGCGCGCAGGACGCGCTCCGCGACGTGCGCAAGCAGGTCCAGCGCAACCGGGGCGCCTTTGCCGAGTCGCCGGACGCGATGCCCGTGTATCCGACGATGGCAGCGCAGTTCAACGATCCCGGCGTCTCGGCGCTGTATCTCGCTGTCTTGGAGCAGCTTGGTCCTCACGGATTCGACCGAACGTCGTCGCTGTTCGACGCCGCCACGCTCCCCGAGCTCGACCCCGCCAAGCTGGCCGTCATCCCGCCCGCGCGCCAGCGCTACCTCGCCGAGATCGCCGACGCGGCGCGCGACTACCGCGCCTGGGCCGAGGCCGAAGTCGCGACGGCCCGCAAGTGGGGCCAGGCCGTCGGAGCGCGCGCCCAGGTCGACGCCTGGGCACCCGACGACCGCGAGCAGCTCGCGGGACGGCTCGACGAGATGGCCGCGCACTGGCGCTCGCGCCTCGACCCCCGCTCGCGCTCGATCTTGGACAACTGGGACGCCGTCGCCGCGCAGTACGGCGGCGACGAGCTCGTCTACTCGGTCCGCGGGAAGGACATCCGCCAGCCGCTGACGCGCGAGACGCTCTCGGGCACCAAGATCCCCCGCGTGGCGCTGCCCCGGACCGAGGACCCCGGCGAGCGCCTGCGGTACGCGCTGTTGGAAAACCTGCCCGGCCACTTCCCCTTCACGGCCGGCGTCTTCCCGCTCAAGCGCGAGGGCGAGGACCCGACCCGGATGTTCGCCGGTGAGGGCACGCCGGAGCGGACCAACAAGCGGTTCCACCTCGTCAGCACCGGCCTGCCCGCCAAGCGCCTGAGCACGGCCTTCGACAGCGTCACGCTCTACGGCCGCGACCCCGACCGCCGGCCCGACATCTGGGGCAAGGTGGGCACGTCGGGCGTCTCGGTCGCCAGCCTGGACGACATGAAGAAGCTGTACTCCGGCTTCGACCTGTGCGCCCCGACGACGTCGGTCTCGATGACGATCAACGGGCCCGCCCCGGCGATCCTGGCCATGTTCTTCAACACGGCCGTCGACCAGCAGGTCGAGGCGTTCCTCAAGGCCGAGGGCCGGTGGGACGCGGCGTCGGCTCGGATCGCGGAGGAGTTGGGCGACGACCGCCCGGTCTACGTCCCGTATGAGGACGACGGCCTACCCGAGGGCCACGACGGGACCGGACTCGGCCTGCTTGGCACGTCCGGCGCCGAGCTGGCGGCGTGGGGCCTCCTCACCGACGACGAGTACCATTCGATCTGCCAGCGGGCGCTCCAGTCCGTCCGCGGAACCGTGCAGGCCGACATCCTGAAGGAAGACCAGGCCCAGAACACCTGCATCTTCTCGACCGAGTTTTCGCTCCGCTGCATGGCCGACATGCAGGCGCAGTTTATCGAGGACGGCGTCCGCAACTTCTACTCGGTCTCGATCTCGGGCTACCACATCGCCGAGGCCGGCGCCAATCCGATCTCGCAGCTCGCGTTCACGCTCGCCAACGGGTTCACGTATGTCGAGGCCTACCGGGCGCGGGGGATGGACATCGACGCCTTCGCGCCCAACCTGTCGTTCTTCTTTTCGAACGGGATGGACGCCGAGTACGCCGTCATCGGCCGCGTCGCCCGGCGGATCTGGTCGGTGGCGATGCGCGAGCTGTACGGAGCCTCGGAGCGGAGCCAGAAGCTGAAGTACCACGTCCAGACGAGCGGCCGGAGCCTACACGCGCAGGAGATCCAGTTCAACGACATCCGGACGACGCTTCAAGCGCTGCTGGCGATCTACGACAACTGCAACTCGTTGCACACCAACGCTTACGACGAGGCGATTACGACGCCGACGGAGGAGAGCGTCCGCCGCGCGATGGCGATTCAGCTCATCATCAACCGCGAGCTGGGGCTGGCGCAGAACGAGAACCCGATCCAGGGCGCCTACATCATCGACGAGTTGACGGACCTCGTGGAGGAAGCCGTGCTCCGCGAGTTTGAGCGAATCTCGGACCGCGGCGGCGTGCTCGGCGCGATGGAGTCCATGTACCAGCGCGGCAAGATCCAGCAAGAGTCGATGCTGTACGAGCACCGCAAGCACTCGGGCGAGCTGCCGGTCGTGGGCGTCAACACGTTCCTGCCGCCGGAGGGCGCCGAGACGACGACCGAGGTGGAGCTCATGCGCGGGACGGACGCCGAGAAGCAGCGCCAGCTCGACGGCGTCGCCCGCTTCCACCGCCGACACTCGGATGCCGCGCCGGCCGCGCTCGCGGAGCTTCAGCGCGTCGCCCGGACGGGCGGGAATGTGTTCGAGGCGCTCCTCGACACGGTACGGGTGGCGACGCTCGGCCAGATCACGGCGGCCCTCTTCGAGGTCGGCGGGCAGTACCGGCGGAACATGTAGCCATGGCCGACGCGATCCGCATCTGGGGCGTCGACGGCGACGCCCTCTCCGAAGTCCCTCGCCAGACCGTCGACCTGGAGTCGCGGCTGGAGGACTGGATGGACTCCGACGTGAGCGTCTTGTCGGACGACCTTCTGGTCATCGGCCGCCAGCTCGACACCGACGGCGGCGGCATTCTCGACTTGCTCTGCCTCGACGGCCGGGGCGACGTCGTGGTCGTCGAACTCAAGCGCGGCAAGACGCCGCGTGACGTGGTGGCGCAGATGCTCGACTACGCGGCCTGGGCGGGAGGCCTCTCGTACGAGCAGGTGGTCGAAATCGGGGACCGCACGCTCGGGGGAGAGGGCACGCTGGAGTCCGCCTTCCGGGCTCGCTTCGACACCGACCTCCCGGAAGTCCTCAACACCGAGCACCACATGCTGGTCGTCGCCAGCGAGGTGGACCCCCGCTCGGAGCGGATCCTGCGGTACCTCTCGGAGACGCACGGGGTGAGCATCAACGCGGTCACGTTCAACTATTTCCGGACGCCCGACGGCGGGGAGTTCTTGGCGCGGACGCACCTTATCGAGCCCGACGCGGTCGAGGACCGGACCGTCCGGAGGTCCGGGAGCAAGCGTCGGCGCTCGGCGACGCTCGAAGACCACCGGGAGGTCGCCGAGCGGTTTGGCGTGGCCGACGTCTTTGATACCCTGGTCGACACGTTGTCGCGGTGGTACCGGCCGGGGGCCGGCAAAACTATGGTGACCTTCGGGCAGCGGGGAAAGTGGATGGCGATGCTCAACATCGTGACCTCGGAGAGCGAGACCGGCGCCCTCCGGTACAACGCGTACACGCACCGGGTCGCACGGGCCTTCGGCCTCACACACGAGGAGGTCTGCACCCTGCTGCCCCCCGACGCCGAACCCTGGGTGTACTCGACGGACACCTCGGCCTCGGGAAACGAGTGGGAGGGGGTCACCGGCACGTTCCGCAGCACCGCCGAGGTCGAGCGACTGGTGGCGGGGCTGGCGGCGGCGCCCCTCGACCCGGCCGCGTAGGCTCTTCGAGGTCGGCGGGCAGTACCGCCGCAACATGTAGCGGGGCGTGACCCCTGGCGGGGCCGGTCGTCGCACGGAGGGAGGCACTCGCCTCCCCCGCCATGACCGTCCGCTTGCTCCTCGCCGTCCTCACCATCCTCCTGCTCGCCCCGGTCGCTTCAGCGCAGACCCCGCCGTCCGAGTCTCGCATCCGCGCCGACGTGCGGGCGCAGGTCGAGCCCGCGGCCACCTCGGTCGTTCTGCGCGGCAACGGCTCGCGCCAGCTCAACGGCGGCGTCTGGAGTTCATCCACTCCATCACCACGCGCAGGCCGTACGATGAGATGCCGGGCGTCGAGATCGAGAGCTACGGCGACGTGGTCTACCAGTCCCACGGCTCGACTTACCAATACGACCGCTACCGCACCGGCGACTGGCGCTACTTCGGGATCCCGGACCCGAGCGCGGAAGAGGTGGAAGCGGTCCTGATGACGGACCCGGCGTCCGTCTACACCCACCGAACGCGCGACGCCGACCGGGAGCTGACGGTGCTCACCGGCGAGGAGATGTATTGGCACAACCCGACCTCGGTCACGCTCAAGGTGCAGGCGAGGTACCGGGCCATTGAGAACACCACCGAGATCAGCGACAACGAGGGCGTCTTCGAGGTCCGCCTCTACCGAGAGGCGTTCGACGGGCCGTGGACCCGCTTTACGACGGTCGGCCGCGAGGTGTCCGAGACGGGTCGTGAGACCCTGCCGGCCACCGAGGTCGCGGAGATGCGGACGTTGAAGGACGCAGCTGCGATCGCCGAGTACCAAGCCGCTCTTGGTACAACTTTAGGGTTGTGTAGTGGTGTGGCCTACGCGGCGGCTCGCGTGTGCGGCCGGGCCCCGCCCCAGAGACGGGCGCGCGCTGTCGAGGGCCGGCCCGCGTGCGGGATACCGTGGGGACACCCGCTCCCCGCACCCCCATGCGCTCCCTCGTCTTGCTCGGCGCCGGCACCGCCGGCACCATGATGCTCAACAAGCTCCGCCGCGCGCTCCCGCCCGACGAGTGGCGCCTCACCATCGTCGACCGCGACGACCAGCATCTCTACCAGCCGGGCCTGCTATTCATCCCCTTTGGCGAGTACACGCCCGAGCAGGTCGTCCGCTCCCGGCAGGACTTTTTCCCCGGCGGCATCGAGTTCGTGGTTGGCGAGATCGACCGGGTCGACGTCGAGGCCCAGACCGTGGCGCTGGCGGGCGGGCAGTCGCTGGACTACGACGTGCTCATCGTGGCCACCGGGACGGCGCCGTACCCGGAAGAGACGCCGGGCCTGGTGAGCGATCTCTGGTACCGCGACGCCTTCGACTTCTACACGCTGGACGGTGCTGTCGCCCTGCGCGACCGGCTGGAGACGTGGGAAGGCGGCCGACTTGTCATCAACTTGGCCGAGAGCGTCTTCAAGTGCCCCGTCGCCCCGCTCGAGTTTGCCTTCCTGGCCGACGCCTACCTCGAAGAGCGCGGACTGCGCGACCGGGTCGAGATCGTCTACGCGACGCCACTCGCGGGCGCCTTTACCAAGCCCAAGGCGACCGAGATGCTGAGCCGCCTGTTGAAGGAAAAGCAGATCACCGTCGTCCCTGACTTTTACCTCGAATGCGTCGACTCCGAGCGCAAGACGCTCGTCGCCTACGACGGTCGCGAGGAGGCGTTCGATTTGCTGGTCTCGGTCCCCGTCAACATGGGCGCGGCCTGGGTGGAGGCCAGCGGGCTCGGCGACGACGACGACCTGCGCTACATCCCCACCGACCGGCACACGCTCCAGGCCAAGGCCGCCAACAACGTGTTCGTGCTCGGCGACGCCACCAACCTCCCGACTTCCAAGGCCGGGTCAGTCGCCCACTTCGAGGCCGAGGTGCTGACGGAGAACGTCCTGTCCTTTATCGCGGGCGAGCCGCTAGTCGCCTCGTTCGACGGCCACGCCAACTGCTTTATCGAGACCGGCCACGGCAAGGCCACGCTCATCGACTTCAACTACGACACGGAGCCGCTGCCCGGCCGCTTCCCGCTCCCCGTGATCGGCCCGATGAGCCTGTTGGGAGAGACCCGCCTCAACCACCTCGGCAAGCTGGCCTTCAAGTGGGTCTACTGGCACCTCCTGCTGACCGGGAAGGAGCTGCCCGTCTCGTCCGAGCTCTCGATGGCCGGCAAGGTCGTCGATGAACCGGTCGCCGAGCCCGCCTGACCTACCTCCCCCCTGACCCCCCCCGACACCCGCATTCCCATGACCCAGACATTCACCGCCGCCACCGTCGACGTCAACCCGGAGGGCTACCTCTTGGACGCCTCGCAGTGGTCGCTGGACCTCGCCCACGAGATGGCCGCCGCCCATGGGCTCACGCTCACCGACCGCCATGTTGAGGTGCTACAGTACCTGCGCGAAAAGCACGCCGAGGGCACGCCGCTGACGATTCGCCGGATCGGGAAGTCCGGGGTCGTCGACATCAAGACGTTCTACGCGCTCTTCCCCGGAGGCCCGCTGAAGGTGTCGAGCAAGTGTGCGGGCATTCCCAAGCCGACGAGCTGCGTCTAGCCCCTGCCTCCCAGACCCAACCACCCATGGAACTGACTCCGAACGCGGCGGCCCTGACCGTCCCCACCCCCCCGCACCCCGTCCGGCAGGTGCTCATCATCTGCGCGCGCGGCACGCTCGAAGACGTCTACGCGGGGCTCATCATGGCGAATGGCGCCCTGATGGAAGGCAAGAAGGCCAAGATGTTCTTCACCTTCTTCGGCCTGGAGGCCATCCGGAAGGGCCGCCAAGACCACCTCCACACGGCGACCGTCGGCAACCCGGCGTTCATGCAGAAGCTGCCCACGATGGTCGGCGGGCTGCCCGGCTTCGAGGCGCTCGCCTCGGCGATGATGCGCCGCGAGATGGACGCCCTCGACATCCCGCCCGTCTCGGAGTTCATGGAGATCATCGACGCCAGCGGCGGCGAGATCTACGCCTGCAAGCTGGCCGCCGACATGTTCCACCTCGGCAAGGACGACTTGATCGACGAGGTCCGGGGCATCATCACCGTCGGCGACATGTACGCACTGGCGGAGGGGGAGGGAACCCAGATCCTCTTCATCTGAGCCCGCGTGCGGACGGCACGCCGAGGCCCCATGCTCCGACGGCGTGGGGCCTCGTCTCACTCTGGGCGGCGGCCCTGTCCGGCTGGCCGCGGCGAGCGGCGTAGGTCGCCAGTGGCACGCTGGCGTGACATCCCCGGCGACTGATCGGGGCTCGGGAAGGGTGGTCGCGCGGATGCAAGGGGGGCCGGTCCACACCGACCGATCCCACCGCCCCCATGTCCCGCGACTCCAAAACGCCCGCCTACGTCGAAGCCATGATCCGCGAGGCCGTCGCGCACGTCGAGGCCTGCATCAAGACGCCGCTGGCGGACCTCGGCTACACCGGCCCGCAGTCCGGCCTCGACCTCACCGACGGCCAGCACGACTTTCTGGCGGGGTACATCTGGGGCGGCTTGCAGCGGCTTTTGGAGATGGGGGAGCTGACGTCTGAGGCCGACGTGGAGCGCGCGGCGAACCGGCTCTACGCCCGCCTGATCGGGCCGTTCGACCAGGACCTGCGGCCGTGGCACCAGTGGGTCGTCCGCGAGGCGCTCCAGCACATGCAGCGGCCCCACGCTTTGCTCGGCTACTGCGCCGGGCGTGGCGACGTGATGGAGCGGATGCGCGCGACCGAGTTCCGTGCCGCCCTCGGGCCGGCGCTGGCGAACCTCACCGGTACCGACCTCGGCCCGGAGCACACCGACACGCAGATGAACTGGTAGCGGAACGCGGAGCGCCGTCGCGGGCTCTACACCCCGTGCTCGCCGACGCCCTCCGCCACCCCGGGACCGTTCTCTTAGACGCCCCGCGCCCCGACGCCGACTCCGGCCGTCGGGGCGCGCGGCTGTTTTCGGATGCCCGGCGCCAGCTTCGGGCCGACACGCCCGCCGAGGTGGAGGCGCTGCTCGACGGGATCGACGCGTCTCTAGGGGACGGGCTCCACGTCGCCGGTTTTCTGAGCTACGAGGCCGGAGCCGCGCTCGTGGGGCTCGCGCCCGGCCCTCAGGTGTCCGGCGTCCCGCTCGGCTGGTTCGGCGTCTACGACGCGCCGGTCGAGGTCGCGCCCGACGCGCTGGCGCACGCGCTCGGCGCGGCCGGTCCGTCCGCGGTCTCCGACGTGCGGCTCGGGGTGAGCGCGGCCACGTACCGGGCGGCGTTCGACACCGTCCGCGCCCACATCCGGGCGGGCGATGTGTACCAAGTCAACCTGACGGCGCCGCTCGGCTTCGCGCTCGACGGCGACGCGCTCGCGCTCTACGCCGCGCTCCGCCGCCGCCAGCAGGTCGCGTATGGCGCCTTTCTCCACCTCGACGGGCTCGCGGTCGCCTCCGTCTCACCCGAGCTGTTCTTCCGCATCGACCCCGGCGGCGATGGTCGTACGGTCACCACGCGGCCGATGAAGGGGACCGCGCCGCGCGGCGACACCGCGAGCGCCGACCGCGCCCTCACCGATGACCTGCTGGCGAGCCCGAAGGACCGGGCGGAGAACCTGATGATCGTCGATCTCTTGCGCAACGACGTGTCGCGGATTGCCGAGCCGGGGAGCGTCCTGGTGCCGACGCTCTTCCACGCCGAGCACTACGAGACGGTCACCCAGATGACCTCGACCGTGACCGGCCGCGTGCGGCCGGACGCGAGCCTGGGCGACGTGCTCCGCGCGCTCTTCCCCTGCGGATCGGTGACGGGCGCGCCCAAGCGCCGCGCGATGGAGGTGATCCGGTCCGTCGAGCCGAGCCCGCGCGGCGTCTACTGTGGGGCCATCGGGACGGCGTCGCCGGACGGCACGGCCGCGTTCAACGTCGCCATCCGCACGGCCGTCGTGCAGGGCGGCGAGGGGCGCTACGGCGTGGGGAGCGGGGTGGTGTGGGACAGCCGTGCCGACGCCGAGTACGCGGAGTGCCTCCTGAAAGGGCGCGTGTTGACCGACCTCGCATGAGCGCGCCCCGCCTTCTGGAGACGATGCGCGCCGACGAAGGCCGCGTCTCCCTGCTCGACCGGCATCTCGCCCGGCTGACGGACAGCGCGGGGGCGCTCGGCTATCCGCTCGACCCGGCGGCCGCCCGCGCTCTGGTCGCCAGTCGAGGAGGGGAGGGGACGCAGGCCCTGCGCCTGACGCTCGGCCCCGGCGGCGACCTCGACCTCTCAGCCCGCCCGCTGGCGTCCGCGCCCTTCGAGACGGTCTGGGTCGACACCGAGCCGCTGTGGGAGGCCGGGACGTGGCGGTGTGTCTACAAGACGACCGCCCGCGACCACTACGCCGCTCGCGCTGCCCGGGCGCGCGAGCACGGCGCCGACGAAGCGATCCTGACCAACCTCTCGGGGCACGTGATCGAGGGAACCCGGACGACGGTTTGGGCCGAGATCGACGGCCGGCTGTGGACGCCACCCCTCGCGGCCGGCGGGCTGGCGGGCGTGATGCGGGCCTACCTCCTCGACACGCGCCCCGAAGCGGGCGAGCGGACGCTGACGGCGGGCGACCTCCGTGTCGCCGACGCGCTCTTCCTGTCGAATGCGCTGCGGGGCTGGATGCCCGTTCGACTCGTGGACGCGCCGAACCCCGGCCCGGCGCCCGGGTACATCCCGCCCCCTCGCCCCGACCCCTCTCTGACATGAACAGCATCCTCGACCTCCTCGCCGACCACATCGGCGGCGAGAACGTCGGCCAGATCGCGGGCGCCATCGGCGCCGACAAACGGCAGACGCAGACGGCCGTGGCCGCCGCGCTTCCGGCCATCCTGACCGCGCTCAACCGCCAGACCAACACGACGTCGGGCGCCGGCGCGCTCGCGAGCGCCTTGGACCGCGACCACGACGGCTCGCTTCTCGACCACCTCGGTGGCTTCTTGGCCGGGCAGGTCTCGGGCAAGCAGGCCGACGGCGGCGGCATCCTGGGCCACATCCTGGGCGGCCAGCGGTCGACCGTCGAGCAGGGCGTCGCCAAGGCCTCCGGGCTCGACATGGCGCAAGTCGCCAAGCTGCTGCCCATTCTGGCGCCCATCGTGATGGCGGCGCTCGGCAAGCGCAAGCGGCAGTCCGGCCTCGACGAGGCGGGCTTGTCGGGCATCCTGGGTGAGGACGCCACGCGCGCGCGCCAGGCCGCCCCGTCCGGGGTCCTCGGCGCGCTCTCCGGGTTCCTCGACCGCGACGGCGACGGCTCCATCCAGGACGACCTGCTGGCGCAGGCCGGGCAGGCCGCCCTCGGGAAGCTCTTCGGACGCTAGGCTCGGCTTGACGGAACCGCATCGGCCTGCGCGTGGCCCCGCCGCGTCTCGCAAGGCGCGCGACGCGGCAGGGGCACGTTCGGCTTCGATCCGATCCATCACACAGAGTCTAGCGGATCAGGGACCAGGTCGTTGGTTCGCGGTACTCTCCGGTCTCCGACCGACACCCGCCCTCCGATGACCGGCCCTTATCGCATCGCCCCCGGCGAACCCGTCAACCTCGCCGACCGCTCCACCGACGACGACGGCGGGCTCGACGAAGACGCTGCACGCGAGCAGTTGAAGGAGAACGTCGAGCGCCTGCGCGAGCTGCAAGAGCGCCTTTACGCGGAGGGCGAGAACTCCGTGCTGTTCGTGCTCCAGGCGATGGACGCCGGCGGGAAAGACTCGACCACGAAACACGTCTTCGGCGCCCTCAACCCGCAGGGCGTGCGCGTCGCCAGCTTCAAGGCGCCGACGGATCTGGAGAAGGCGCACGACTTCCTGTGGCGCGTCCATCACAAGGCGCCCCGCGCGGGCATGATCCGCGTCTTCAACCGGTCGCACTACGAGGACGTGCTGATCGTCAAGGTTCACGAGTGGGCGTCGCCGGAGACCATCGAGCGGCGCTACGGCCACATCCGCAACTTCGAGGCGCTGCTGGCGGATTCGGGCACGCGCGTCGTCAAGGTGATGCTCCACATCTCGCCCGACTATCAGCTCGAACGCTTCCGGCGTCGGCTGGAGCGGTCCGACAAGCACTGGAAGTTCAACCCCGACGACTTGGTCGAGCGCGAGCTCTGGGACGACTACATGGCCGCCTTCGACACGGCCATCGAACGCACGAGCACGGAGGCGGCACCGTGGTACGTGGTCCCGGCCGAGACGCGGTGGTACCGCGACCTCGTCGTGAGCCAGATCCTGCTCGACACGCTGGAGCGGATCGACCCGCAGTACCCCGCACCCGAGTTCGACCCGCACGACTACCCGCCGGACGGGATCGAGTAAGTCAGCCCGCGAGCGTCCGCGCCAGGGCGAGGGCGCCCTCGACCGGCTCGGCCTCGCACTGCGAGACGGTCCACCCCGGCAGGTGGCGGTCGAGCGCGTCCGCGAGGGCCGTCCAATAGACGGGCTCGCCCGCGAGCCCGCCCGCGACGGCGAGCCGCTTGCGGACCGCGTCGCCGGCGCGTGTGGCCAGCCACCCGGCCTGCTTGGCGAGCGCGTTCGCCTCGGCCCGAAGCGCCGACTCTGCCGCCCAGTCGCCCGCCTCGACGGCCGCGAGCAGGAGCGGGGCGAAGGAGCCGAGCGGCCGGGCGTCCTCGTAGACGGCCGCGAACACGTCGGCGGAGGAGGCCAAGCCGTGGTGCTCCGCGGCGATCTCGGGGAGGACGGAGGGAGGGCCGCCGTCGAGCGCGGCGAGCAGGGCACGAAGCGCGTGTTGGCCGAGCGCGGCGCCGCTGCCGTCGTCGCCGAGCGTGGGGCCCCAGCCCCCCGCGCGCAGCGTCTCGCCGGCGTCGGTGCGCGCCAGCACGAGAGAGCCGGTGCCGACCAGCAGAACCGCGCCGCTCTCGTCGCCCCAAGCGGCGCGATACGCGATGTCGGCGTCGTGGGTGACCACGAGAGGGGCATCGAGCGCGAGCGCGTCGACGATCGATTGGCGGACGTCCTCGCGGCCGGCTCCCGCCAGCCCAACGGCGACGCCCGCGAGCCGTGCGTCGGGGAAGGCCTCGCAAGCCTGCGTGATCACGTCGGAGACGACAGCGGCGGCGGTCGCGGCGCCGTCGCGAGCCGCCTGCGCGGCGGGGCCGGCGAACGTCTCGCGGCGGCCGCCGGCTTCGGCGAGGGCGGCGGTTTTGGTACCGCCGGCGTCCACGCCGACGAAAAGCGAGTCAGTCACGAGGCGGGCGTCAGGGTGAGGCGGGCGGCGGGCATCGGGGTGCGGGCGTCGAGCGTGAGCGTCCGGCCCTCGGGCCCCGCGAGCTCCACGGCGTCGACCGTGAGCGGACGCAGGGCGGGCGTCCGGATCTCGACCCGGCTGCGGGCGAGGTCGGTGCGGACGGTCCACACGGCGAGCGGGGCGGGGACGCCGTCGAACACGAGAGAGGGGCCGGGGCGGAGCGCGGTCGGGTGGCCGCCGGGCGGGCCGTAGCCGTCCCGGAAGCGTCGGGCCGCGCCGCCGCGTCGGCCGCCGAGGACGGGGTACTGCGGGCCGCCCTGGAGCCGGCCCCATCGCCAGTCGGTCGAGAGCGGTCCGTAGCGGTCACGGAGTTCGGCGCGGGCGATCCGCAGGGTGGCCGGGAGGAGCGCCACGTCGAGCGAGTCGGCAGGGTCGGGGAGGTGGCCTGTGAACTCGCGGTGGGCGACGAGCCACCACTCAAAGAGCGACGGCGCGATGGCGTCCGGGGCGTAGGTGCCGTCCCAGCCGTTGAGGTAGGCGTAGGGCCCCTGGAGCACGTCCGCCAGCGAGTCGCGCGCGCCCAGGCCGCGGACGAGCGCCGTGATCTGGGCGCGCGCCCAGCCGCTCACGACGTCGCGCGTGCCGGGTCGGAGCGTGCCCGACGAATCGGTGGCGACGGTGTCGACGGGCGCGTCGCTCGCTCGATCGGGGAGGGCCAAGATGGGGAGGGCGAAGCGCGCAAGCGTGTCGCTGGCTACGAGCACCGCACCCCCGGACCGCCCCGCAACCGTCGGCCGCCCGAGCACCCGGAACTCGCCCTGCCGCGCGAGGAGGCCGGACCCGTCGGCGATCGAGAAGGGGAGCGTGCGCCCCGCGCGGAGGGCGGCGAAGGCGCTGAGGTCGGTGCCGAGCCCAAAGCCGGCCCATTGGACGCGCCAGCCGGAGGAGTCGGCGGCGGTCGAGTCGTTGGCGGCACGCCCGGCGCGGAGCACGAGCCCCGTCGTGTCGCGGGCGACGGCCAGCAGCGTCTCGTCCCCGTCGCGCTCCACGATCCGGCTGTGGACGACCGGCGGCAACGGCCCCGAATAGGGCACGAGACGCAGGCGCGAGCCGGTCAGCATCGCCCAGCCGAGCCCGTCGGCGACGCCGCCGGGGGCGGACAGTGTACCGGGCGTGGTGAGGGCGACCGCCGAGCGCTGCGGCGTCCGCAGGATCACGGGGGCGATGGCCGCCAGCGCCGACGTGCCGCCGCCGATCTGGTGGACGAGCGTGCCGCCGCCGGGCAGGGTGTAGGCCCGGTCGAACCCACCGCCCGGCGCGCCCAAGAAGGCGCGGAAGGCTGAGTCGGCGGTCAGGAAGCGGGCGACCGCGGTGTCGGCGCGAGCGGCGCGGCGCCACGTCGAGTCGGCGGACGGGGCGGGCGCGGCGAGGTAGGCGTGAAGCCGCTCGGCGGCGAGCGCGTCCCACGGGTCGGACGGCCCGGGCACCACGTCGGCCGCCAGGAAGGCGTCGCCCTGGACCACGCCGGGCTCGGCGAACCCGGCTGAGACGCCCTGGGCGTAGGCGTCGAGCACGGCGCGGTCGGCTTCGTCAAGCTCGGCATACGTGCGGCGCGCGAGCGAGGCGAACCCGAGCGTCCGGGCGTGGAGGTCGAGGGCGCGACCGTCGTCGCCGAACCACTCGGCGAGCGTGCCTCGCGCGGCCTGCCGCCAGACGGCGACGGCCCAGCCGTGGTCGGCGGCGTGGGCGTAGCCGAGCCCGGCCGCCAGCGCCACCTCGTCGGGGCCTTCCACCCAGACGCGCCCGCTGTCGTCCCACGCCACCTCGACGGCGCCGGCGAGCCCGGCGATCTCCAGCGTCCCCTCGCGGGGCGCCTCGGTGCCGTACGCGAGGAACCACGCCGTCGTCGCGAGCAGGGCCACCAGCGCCAGCACAGCGCCGACGATCAACAGGAGACGAGCCACGGGCGGGGGGAGAGGGGAGGGGAAGCTAGCGGTGTCGGCGGGTCCTACTCGCCACCGCCGCGCGGGTTGTCAGTGATCGGTGCGTCGGTGGTCGGTGATCCGTGTTCGGGGATGCCCCGGTGAGAGGCTGCGACGCGAGAAGCGATCCCCGACCGACACCCCACGACCGACCCGCCGACTCACCGATCCGCGAGCCACGCCGCCAGCTCGTCGGCCGACTTCGCCGTCAGCGCGTCGGCCGCCGTCAGACCGCCCTTCTGGGCCGAGGCGACGCCCCAGCGCGTCACGTCGAGCCCGTCGGTCGAGTGGGCGTCGGGGTTGATGGCCACCGGCACGCCGCGCTGGACGGCGCCGCGCACGAACCGCCAGTCGAGATCGAGGCGCCAGGGGCTGGCGTTGAGCTCGACCGAGACGTTGTGTTCGGCGCACGCATCGAGCACCGCCTCGTGGTCGAGCGGGTAGCCGTCGCGGCGCAGCAGGAGCCGCCCCGTCGGGTGGCCGAGCACGTGGACGTGCGGGTTCGCGACGGCCGTCACCACGCGCGCCGTGGCCTCGTCCTCGGTCATGTTGAACCCGGTGTGGACGCTGGCGACCACCACGTCGAGGCCCGCGAGCACGTCGTCGGGGAAGTCCATGGCCCCGCCGCCCAGGATGTCGACCTCGGACCCGTGGAAGACGCGGAAGTCCACGCCCTCGGACGCGTAGTCGGCGTTGAGTTGGCGGACGGCCTGGCCCTGCTGGTCGAGCTCCTCGATGCTGAGCCCGTGCGCGATCTGCAAGCTCCGGCTGTGGTCGCAGACGCCGAAGTAGCTCAGCCCCCGCTCGCGCGCCGCGTCGCACATCTCGCGAAGCGTGTGCGCGCCGTCCGACGCCGTCGTGTGGTTGTGGATGGTCCCCTTCAGGTCGGCCGTGCGGACGAGCGTCGGGAGCGGGCCCTCGGCGGCGACCGCCAGCCAGTGCGGGTCGTCGCGCAGCGGGGCCGCGATCGGGTGGAGGCCGGCGGCGGCGTAGAGCGCGTCCTCGTCGGCGACGTCCGCCAGCGGCGCGAGCGCAGCCACGGCGTCGACGTGCGCGGCCGGCCCGGTCCGCTCGAACCAGACGCGGCCGAAGGTGGCGTCGTCCGACATCCAGACCGTCAGGGGCAGGCCGAGGGGCAGCGTCGCCGTCACGCGATCCTCGCCCGCCTCGGCGTCGAGGCCGAGGGCAGCCGCCACGTCGGCGGGGGCGCCGGCGGCGACGAGGTCAGCGCGGTCGACCACGTTGCACTGGCGACGGACGGCGCCCGCCAGCTCGGCGCGGAGCCCGGCCGTGCGTAGACGGTCGCGCACCGCCAGCGCTTCGAGGGCGGCATCGCGCAGGTGCGCCTTGCCCCGGTACGCCTTGAGCGCCTCGACCCCCGCCAGAATGTTGACGACGGTCTTGGCCCCGAACCCGGGCAACTCGGCCAGCCGGCCCGCCGCCGCCGCCGCCTCCAAGTCCTCGATCGACGTGACCCCGGCGTCTTGCCACAGCACACGGACCTTTTTGACCCCGAGCCCTTTGACGCGCAACACCTCGGGGAGCCCGGGCGGGAGCGACTGGAGCATCGTCTCGGTGAGGCCCATCACGCCCGTCGCTGCGAACTCGGCGATCTCGGCCGCGAGCCCCTTCCCGATCCCCTGTACGCCGACCAATTCGCCCGCTTGCGCCAGCGCGACGGCGGACTCCTCCAACCGCTCAACGGCGCGGGCCCCGGAGGCATAGGCGCGGGCCCGGAACGGGTTGCCTCCGGTGAGCTCGACGAGGTCGGCGGTGAGCTTGAGCTGCTGGGCGACGGCTTTGTTGGTCATGCGGGTTCGAGGTTCGAGGTTCGAGGTTCGAGGTTCGAGGTTCGAGGTTCGAGGTTCAACGCAGGGACGGCAAAGGTTCCTCCCCGGTCGGTGGGGGTGCGTTCCGCGAAGGCGTGGAGGGCGAGAATCTGCGGCCGCCAGCGGCCGGGCAGCGCGGGGGGCTCGCGATGCCGATCTTGAATCCACTGAGAACCGCCGCGCTGGCCGCGGGCATGGCACCAACGCCATGCGCGCGTCGTTGGAGCGGCCCCCGCCCCCCGTACGCATGCTCCGTTCCCGCTTCGCCCCCATCCTCGGCGCCGGTGCGCTCGCCGCCGCCCTCCTGGTGGGCGTCCAGGTCCAAGACGCCGTCTCCGGCTCCGAGGACGTCGAGCAGCTCCGCAAGATCGAGGAGGCCTACGAGTACATCACCCGGTCCTACGTCGAGGAGGTCGATTCCTCCGAGTTGGCGGAGGCCGCCATCGAGGGGATGCTGGCCGACCTCGATCCGCACTCGATTTACATCTCGACCGACGAGATGCGCCGCGTCCGGGAGAGCTTCAACGCCACCTTCGACGGCATCGGCATCTACTTCGAGTTCGTCGAGGCCGGCGACGCCGACACCCTCGTGGTACTGATGCCCATCGCGGGCGGGCCGTCCGACGAGGCCGGCCTCCATGCGGGCGACCGGATCGTCGAGATCGATGGCGAGACGGCCATCGGGATCGACACGGAGGGGGTCCAGAGCCGCCTCAAGGGCCCACGCGGCACGACCGTCGACATCGTCATCGAGCGCCCCGGCTACTCCGAAAAGCTGGCCTACACGATCACACGCGACCGCATCCCGCTCGACACCGTCATCGCCAGTTACATGGTCGACGACCGGACAGGCCTCATCAAGCTCCAGCGCTTCGCGCGGACGAGCCACGACGAGGTGCGCGACGCCATCCGAGCCCTCAAGCGGCAGGGCATGGAGCGCCTGGTGTTCGACCTCCGGGGCAACGCGGGCGGGCTTCTGGAACAGGCCTACGCCATCGCTGACGAGTTCTTGAGCTCGGGCGAGATGATCGTCTACACCGACAGCCGCCACGCCTCGAACCGCCGCCAGTACCGGGCGACCTCGGGCGGCATCTTCGAGGACGCGCCGGTGATCGTGCTCGTGGATGAGAACTCCGCCAGTGCCTCCGAGATCGTCGCGGGCGCTCTCCAGGACCACGACCGCGGCTACCTCGTCGGGCGCCGCACGTTCGGCAAGGGGCTCGTCCAGCAGCAGTTCCCGATGTCGGACGGCTCGGTCCTCCAGATGACTGTCAGCCGCTACTTCACGCCCTCGGGCCGCCTGATCCAGACGCCCTATGAAGTCGGCGAAGGCGACGATGCCTACTTCGAAACCAAGCGAGACCTGCGCGGGACCGTTGAGGGCCGCCTTTCTGAGACCGGCGGCGCCGTCGATTCCCGCGTGTTCGGGGAGTCCATCCCGGACTCGCTGACCTTCCGGACGGCCGGGGGGCGCACCGTCTTCGGCGGCGGCGGCATCCTGCCGGACTACCTCGTCGCCCGCGATTCGCTCTCGCCCGCGCTCCGGACCGTCATCGGCCAGCGGCTCGACGACTTCTTTGCGCGGGAGGAAGTCGAGCGCCGGGGCGAGGCCTTCCGCACGTCCTGGGACGGCCGCCAGCGAGCCTTCACCACCGAGTTCCAACTCACCGACGCCGACTTCGAGCGCTTCCTGCGCTTCGCCGAGTCGCAGGGCACGCCCGTCGTGGCTACGCGCCCCGAGGACGGCGACGAGGACGTGATCGTCCGCTCTGAGGCGCTGGCGGTGCGGCAGGACATCGAGACGCGGATCCGGGCGTTCATCGCCCGCCGGCTCTATGATGTCGGCGCGTTCTACCCCGTCGTCGGCCAGCTCGACCCGGCGCTCCGCGAGGCGATGCGCCACTGGGACGACGCCGTGACGCTGGCGCAGGCTCAGTAGCCCGACCGTCCGGATTCGAGCCCCGGCTGGCGCTTGCGCTGGCCGGGGCTTCTTTATTTGGTCGGTGTGAGAAGAGCCGTGGGGCCGGCCGGCATCGGGAGAGAGGGCGATCCCAAGGGCTGTGGCAACCTTTGCGTGGGCTGGCGGTCTCCACACCAGACCCAGGCGCTCCACGGTCTCGCCACGCGCGCTTCGCGTCGCGTTGACATTCCCGGAGGCGGTAGGGATATTGACAGCCCGTGTCCGGCGCCCGTCGGCGCCCCAATCCGCTTGCCCCGGGGCTCACCTGGCGGCCCCCACTCTCCCCACCCGAGGTATCTCACCCATGACGCTTTCCGCCTTGCTCCTCCTGCAGGACGCTGTCGCCGACGGCTTCGCCAACGAGCTCGTCTACCGCTTTAACGAGGGCGGTGGCTACATGTGGCCCGTGCTCATCACGCTGATCATCGGCCTCGCCATCGCCTTCGAGCGGATCCTCTCGCTCAACCGGGCCGACATCAACACGCCCAAGTTCATGGCCAAGGTGAAAGAGGCCCTCGACAACGGCGGGGTCTCCGCCGCCGAGGACGTCTGCGCCAACACGCGCGGCCCGGTCGCGTCGGTCGTCCAGGCCGGCCTCACCCGCTTCGACGAGGGCATGGACGCCGTCGAGAAGGCGGTCGTCTCCTACGGCTCCATCGAGATGAGCTTCCTCGAGCGCGGCCTGGTTTGGCTGTCGCTGGGCATCTCGCTCGCGCCGATGTTCGGCTTCCTCGGCACGGTCGTCGGGATGGTCGAGGCGTTCGACGCCATCGAGGCCGCCGGCGACATCTCGCCGTCGCTCGTGGCCCGAGGCATCAAGATCGCCTTGCTCACGACGGTCTTCGGCCTGATCGCGGCCATCATCCTGCAGGTGTTCTACAACTACTGCGTCTCCAAGATCGACCGGATCACGGCCGACATGGAGGAGGCCTCAGTCGAGCTCATCGACTCGCTGGCGATGATGTCGCTCGGCCGGCCCGCCCTCGGCGCCCGCCACCGTGGCACGCTTCCCCGCGCCAGTGGCGCGATCGGCACGAGCGACGACCCGGCCATCACCGACATCCCGTAAGCCCCGGCCGGGCCCGTCGCACGCCGCGCGGGCCCGGCCTCTCTTCTAGCCTCCCTCTCGATGGTTACCGCCCTCGTTTACCTCTGCCTCGCCATCATCGGGATCTCGGTCCTGATGATGGTCGGGTTCGGGATCAAGAATGCCGGCTCGACGCTGGCCCAGAGCAAGCTCGGCCTGGCCGCCTTCGCGCTCCCCGTCCTCATCTTCGTCATCGCTTTCGCGGTCGACGGCACGATGACCGGGGCCGCCGTGGCCACCGCGATTGCCCTCACGATCTCCGGGCTCGCCGCCCTGCTGATCTCGGGCGCCAAGAGCCTCTTCAGCTAGGGCCCGGCACCCGCCGACCGCCCCGAGCCCCCACTCCCGCCTCCCATGCCGCTCCTCAAACGACGCACCAAGCGCGACGCGGAGATCCCGTCGGCCTCCATGGCCGACATCGCGTTCCTGCTGCTGATCTTCTTCCTCGTCACGACGACGATCAACGCGGACAAGGGGATCTACATGCAGCTCCCGCCGAAGCTGCTCGAAGACAACCCGCCGCCGGAGATCAACCAGCGGAACCTGCTCAATGTGCTCGTGGCCGCCGACGGCCAGGTCCTCATCGACAACGAGGTCACCAACGTCGACGCCATCCGCGCGATCGTCAAGCGGCACATCCTGAACAACGGGCGCGAGCCGCAGCTGTCGATCTCGCCGGATAAGGCGGTGACCTCGTTCAAGACCAAGCGCGGTCTCCCGTACGAGATCTACATCGCCGTGCTCGACGAGATCAAGTCGGCCTACAACGACGTGCGCGACGACGCAGCCCGCCAGGAGTACGGCGTGACCTACGGCGAGTACAAGGCCCGCCTCGACGACGAGGCGACCGACGAGATCGCCGAGCGCTACCCGCTCAAGATCTCGCTCGCCGAGCCCGACCCCGATTGAGCCGAGGCGGCCCGCGCCGCCTTCGCCCCGCGTTCCCAGGGCTCCGGCCCGTTTGCACAGACCCACGCCATGTCCGCCCATTTCAAGAAGAAGAGCGCCGGCACCAAGCAGGAGATCCCCACGGCATCGATGCCGGACATCATCTTCATGCTGCTGATCTTCTTCATGGTGACGACCGTCCTCCGCGAGACGGAGCTGCTCGTCAACGTGTCGATTCCGCAGGCTGAGGCCATCGAGAAGATCGACCAGAAGCGCCTCATCCAGTACGTCTACATCGGGCCCGAAAAGCTCGAAGGAGGCGGCTTGGGCGAGGCCGCCGTCCAGATCGACGACGCGATCGTGCGCGAGCGGGCCAACATCCGCCAGTTCATGTACCGCGCGCTCCGTGACGAGCCCCGGACGATCGTCTCGATGCGCATCGACAAAGAGGTCGAGACCGGCCTGCTCTACGACGTCCAGCAGGAACTGCGCGAGGCCGAGGCCTTGCGCGTCAACTACTCGACGACGCGCGAGGCCGAGTAACCTTCGCCTCTCGATGACCCCTGGCCGGGGCGCCCTCGCGGCGCCCCGGTTTTTTTATAGAGGACCCCGTTTTTTAGAGGACCCCGGATCCCCGCCGGCGAGGCGGTCGCAGGCTTCGAGGGGTCTCCGCGCGAACGGGGGCACTCCGGCGTCGGGGCCGCGTTTCGACCGGACTCCACGCCGACCCCCCCGGGGCCCCGGCTAGCTTCTCCGCTCACCGACCCGACCGACCCGATGCCCGCCATTCCCGCTACCCTCATCCCCGGCGACGGGATCGGCCCCGAAGTGATGGAGGCCGCCGTGGCCGTCGTCGAAGCGACCGGTGTCGAGTTCGACTGGGACCGCCAGGAGGCCGGCATGGACGCCTTCGAGGAGACGGGCGAGCCGCTCCCGCAGGCCACCATCGATTCCATCGACCGCACGCGGCTGGCGTACAAGGGGCCCCTCACAACGCCTGTGGGCACCGGCTTCCGGAGCATCAACGTCAAGATCCGCCAGCACTTCGACCTGTACGCGAACGTCCGCCCGTGTGAGACGCTGCCGAACACGAAGGGTCCGTTCGAGAACGTCGACCTCGTGCTCTACCGCGAGAACACCGAGGGGCTGTACGCGGGCATCGAGTACTTCGATGAGAAGAACCAGATCGCCGACTCCATCGCCCGCCACACGCGGACCGGCTGCGAGCGGATCATCCGGTTCGCCTTCAAGGACGCCCAGCGGCGCGGGCGTAAGCGGCTCACGCTCGTCCACAAGGCCAACATCCTGAAGCAGACGGGCGGGATGTTCCTGTCCATCGGCCGCCAGATCGCCGAGGACAACCCGGGCATCGCCTTCGACGACCGGATCGTCGACAACATGGCGATGCAGCTCGTGATCCATCCCCAGGACTACGACTCGATCGTCACGACCAACCTCTTTGGCGACATCCTGTCGGACCTCATGTCCGGCCTGGTCGGCGGCCTGGGCGTCACGGGCTCCGCCAACATCGGTGACGACTGCGCGGTCTTCGAGGCCGTCCACGGATCGGCGCCCGACATCGCGGGCCAGGGGATTGCGAACCCGACGGCCGTGATCCGCTCCGGGGAGATGATGCTCAAGTATCTCGGCAAAGACCACGCCGCCGAGGCCATCCGCAAGGCACTCCACGACGTCTACTCCGATCAGACCGCGCTCACCGCCGACCTCGGAGGTACGGCCACGACGGCCGAGTTCGGCGCTCGCGTTGCCGACCGCGTCCGCGCCCACGTCGCCGCCTAGCGCCGGCCACCACCGACTTTCAACCGACATGATTCAGCGGATTCAGACCCTCTACCTCGTGGCCGGCGCCCTGCTGCTGGCGCTGTTCGTCGCCGTGGGCGACACGTGGGCTGGCGCCATCGCCGGCGAACTCGCGTGGCTGGGAACGCTGGCCTACGTGCTCGCAGGCATCACGGCGCTCGTCGCCCTGGTGGCCGTCGCGCTGTACAAGAACCGCGAGCTGCAGCGGACGGTGATCGGCGTGGCGCAGTGGCTCGACCTCGCGCTCGTCGTCGCCGTCCTTGTCGGCCTCTATCTCGCCTTCGACAGCTCCGCGCCGACGGCGCCGGTGGGCTACTACCTGGTGGCGATGCAGCCGGTCGTGGCGTACGTGCTGCTCCGGATGGCGCGTCAGCGCGTCGTGGCCGACATCGCGAAGGTCCGCTCGATGGATCGGATCCGGTAGTTCCCTGAGGCTTAGGGAGGAGGACGCGGCTATCGTGCGGCTCCACCCCACACCCGGGCCTCATCTCCGCATCCTCGACTCTGCGCGCGCCCGTCCCCGTCTGGGCTGCGCTGGCGATCGGTCTGCTCGCGTTCGGCTCCTCGCCCGTTCTGATTCGGCTGGCGGGGGACGCCCCCGCGCTGACGCTCGCCGCCTGGAGAACCTCCGCCGTCGCGCTTGTGCTGGCCCCCGTCGCGCTCGGCGCGAGGCGGGGTGAACTCGCGGCGCTCAGCCGTCGGGACTGGGCGCTGGCGCTGGGCTCGGGCGTGGTGCTCGGCCTCCACTTCATGGCCTGGATCGTCTCGGTCCAGCTGACGAGCATCGCCAGCGCGGCCGTTCTGGTGACCAGCAGCCCCCTCTTTATCGCCGTCCTGGGCACGGTGTTCTTGCGCGAGCGCCCGTCGCGACGGACGGCCGCGGCCATCGGCGTGGCCGTCGTGGGGGCGGCGCTGCTCGGGCTCTCCGAGGGGAGGAGCGCCACGGCGTACCCAGCGCCGGCGCTGGGGAACGCGATCGCGCTCGGGGCCGCGGTGCTCGTCTCGGTGTACCTCCTGCTGGGCCGCGCCGTCCGCCAGCGCGCCTCGTTCGTGGCGTACTTCTGGCCCGTCAACGCGGCGGCGGCGGCGACCTGCATCGTCGGTTGTCTGGCGGCCGGCGCGCCGCTGGCATTGCCGTTGCCCATCGCCGGGCTCGCGCTGGCGATGGGGCTCGGCCCGGGGCTCCTGGGGCACGGCTCGTTCGCGAATGCCCTCGGCTATCTCCCGGCGGCCCTGCTCGGCCTGCTCGGCCTGACCGAGCCCGTCATCGCGTCGGCGGTCGCGGCCGTCTGGTTCGGCGAGATCCCGTCCGCGATGGGGATGGTGGGGATGGCCATCGTGCTGGCGGCCATTACGGCCGTCGTCTCCGCGCGCGACGGCTAGCGCCAGCGTGGGGCGAAGCGGTTAGCCGGAAGGTCCGAGAAGTGGCGGCGCCCCCGCAGCATCGCGTCCACGGCGATGGAGCCGCGAAAGGGGGGGAGGACCGGCGGTTCGTCGAGCGGCGGCGGCTCGATGGCCCGGATCCGCTCGGCCGCTTCGGCGCGGCCCTGGCGGATCGCGGCGGCCAGCGGGCGGTCGCCTCGGAGCAGCGCCTGGGCGATGGCCGCCGTGTCGAGCACGCGGCGCTGGCGGAACGCGCGGCGGGCCTCGGCGGCCGGCAGGTTCTTCGCCAGCATCACCAGGCTGTTGCGGACGTTGAGGTACGTCTTGCGGGGCCCGACCGGCAGCGACGCCCCGCCCAAGTGGTACACCTCCGACGAGGGCGCGACGCGGATCCGCCCGCCCGCGCGCTGGAGCCGCCAGCACAGGTCGATCTCTTCCATGTGCATCCCGAACGATTCGTCGAACCCACCGACGGCCTCGAACGCGGCGCGGTCGACGGCGAGCGCGGCGCCGGTCGCCCAGAAGACGTCGCGCGGCTCATCGTACTGCCCGCGGTCGGGCTCCATGGTGTCGAAGATCCGCCCCCTCGTGAACGGCACGCCTGCTACGTCGAGGAAGCCGCCGGAGGCGCCCGCGTACTCGAACCGGTCTCGGTCGCCGTGCTGGAGCAGCTTCGGCTGCACGGCGACCACGCCGTCGCCCAAGGCGTCGACCAGGGGCCCCAGCCAGCCGGGCGGGACCTCGACGTCGTTGTTCAGAAAGCAGAGCACCGACCCGCTGGCGCTCGGGACCGCGAGGTTGTTGCCGCGGGCGAAGAGGGCATTCTCCGAATGCCGGACGACGAGGACGGCCGGGTGCTCGGCTGCGAGCCACGCCGCCGTGCCGTCGGTCGAGGCGTTGTCGGCGACGACGACTTCGAGGGCCGGGTAGTCGGTCGCCAGCACGCTAGGCAGGAACCGCTCCAGGAGCTCACGGCCGTTCCAGGTGACGATGACAACCGAGACGCGAGGGACGGACACAGAGGCAGAAACGAAAGCGGTCGGGGGTAGCACAAAGAAGCTACCCCCGACCGTCGTGCCGTCCCGACACACTACCGGCGCGGCCCATCCGACTCCACCACGAGTCTCGGGCCGCGCCGGCTACCACCTTCAGCACCAAACCGCTAAGCGGTCGCCGATCGGCACCTACATAGACCCGCGAGATCCTTAGACATAACCTCGAGGCTCAACTTTTTTTCGGCCGCGCCAAGAATCGGGCCTCAGGGCCGCTCTGGGCCCGTCGGTACCTTGAGGCATGGCGACCGACATCCCTGATCCCGCGCTCCGGGCGCTCCGCGAGGTCTGGGGCTACCCCGCGTTTCGACCCGGGCAGGACGAGGCCGTCGCCGCGACCATGGCGGGCCGCGATGTGCTGGCGGTGCTCCCGACGGGCGGCGGGAAGTCGCTGGTGTACCAGGTGCCGGCCGTCGCCTCGGGGGGGCTGGCGCTCGTCGTCTCGCCGCTCGTGGCGTTGATGCAGGACCAGGTCGAGGCGCTCGCCCGGCGGGGCGTCCGCGCGGCGGCGCTGCACGGCGGGCTGGGGCGGCGCGCCGAGGACCAGCTGTGGACCGACGCCGAGCACGGGCTCTATCGCGTCGTCTACCTGACACCCGAGCGGCTCCAGACCGACCTGTTTGCCGCCCGCGCCCCCCGCTTGGACGTGATGCTGCTGGCCGTCGACGAGGCGCACTGCGTCTCCGAGTGGGGCCACGACTTCCGCCCGGCGTATCGCCAGATCGCTGAGGCCCGCCCGCTCGTGACCACGGCGGTCGGGGAGCCCGCCCCGCTCGCGGCCGTCACTGCGACGGCGACGCCGGAGGTGCGCCACGACATCTTGGACCAACTCGCACTGAGCGACCCGGCGGTCATCGTGCGCGGCTTCGATCGGCCGGGCATCACGTGGAGCGTCCACCACGTCGACGACCCGATCGGGCAGGCCGTGGACGTGTTCCAGGCCGTGTCCGGCTCGGGCCTGGTCTACGCCGGGACGCGGCGGGCCACGGAGGCGACTGCGCGGCGGCTCGCGCGGGAGGGCATCTCTGCCGAGCCCTACCACGCCGGGCTCGACCGCGACCTCCGGGCGGAGACGCAGCGCCGCTGGCTCGACGGCCGCACGCGCGTGATCGCGGCGACGAGTGCCTTCGGCATGGGCATCGACAAGCCGGACGTGCGCGCGGTCGTCCACACGGCGCTCCCGCCGACGCTGGAGAGCTACTACCAGGAGGCCGGGCGCGCGGGGCGAGACGGCGAGCGGTCGTTCGCCGCCCTCGTGCTCGGTCCCGACGCCGAGCGCGTCCCCCGGTCGCTCGTCGACCGCAGCCACCCCACACCCGCCGACGTGCAGGCCGTGTACCAGGCCGCCGGGAGCCTGGGCCAGATCGCCGTCGGCAGCGAGCCCGAGGCGCCGATCACCGTCGACGCGCGTACGCTGGCGGAGGTCGCCGGGCTGAGGCCCTCGATCGCGCGGGCGGCCGTCGACCGGCTGGCGGCCGACGGCGCGTGGCGCGTGGTCGAGGGGCGGGAAGGGGAGGTGCGCTTGCGTCTGCCCCGGGGGCGCGACGGCCTGCTGGCATCGGTCGAGGGCGCCCCGGGCGCCGTCCTCGAGTTCGCCGATGCCCTCGTCCGCCGCCTGCCGCCGAACGCCGGTGAGGGCGTCACGCTCCGCCTCGACGAACTGGCCGAGACCGTTCGCTTGCCGTCCGGCCGCCTGGACGCCGGGCTCGACTTCCTGGCGGCCCGGGGCGGGCTGGAGGTCACCCGTCCCGGCGCCGGCCTCACCCTGGCCTGGCTTGGCGCCCGCGCGTCGCGCGCGCCCGTCGACGCCCTTGCCCTCGACCGAGGCCGTCGCCGTGCCCACGCTCGGCTCGACACCGTCGTCCGCTATGCGACGGCCATCGGGTGCCGACGCCAGCACCTGCTCGCGTACTTCGGGGAGCCTGCGCCCGCGCGGTGCGGCCGGTGCGATGTCTGTCTCGGCCGCCACCGCCCGGCCACCGTCACGCCCGACGACGAGCCGGCGCTCGGCGCCATCTTGGACGCCGTCGAGCGGGGCGAGCCCGCGCTCGGGCCTGGTGCCCCGCGCCACGCGCGAGCGCTCGCGGACTGGCTCGTGGCCGAAGACCTGCTGCGGCTGGCCGACCCGCTGGCGGGCCGGTTCGAGCTCACCCCGAAGGGCCAACGTCGCGTGGCTCGGGACTGACCAGCCAGCGCAGCAGGTTACCGAGTCAGCACCACGCGGCGTGACGTCTCGAACCGATCGCCGACGATGCGCACGATGTAGACCCCAGCTGGGACGGAGGCGGCGTCGACGGCGAGGGTGAGCGGTCCGTTGGAGGAAACGGGCCCGCTATACAAGTCGGCCACCAGGCGCCCGGCCACATCGTAGAGCCCGGCCACGACGGTCTGCGCCGTGTCGACGGTGAGCGACAGGCGAGAGACGCCGGCGGCCGGGTTCGGGCGGGGCGCCGTCAGCGTGTAGCCCTGGGGGAGGTCCGGGCCCTCGCCGCTCGCAACGAGCACGGCGGGGTCGGGGCGGAGCACGAACAGGCCGTACGTGTCGTCGTTTGCGATCACGAGCCCGCTCTCGAAGTACGGGTAGTTGCTCCACTGCCCGTTGAACGAGACCACATCGCTGTCGGGGTAGGTGTCGAAGAACGCCGCCTCCGTGAGCTGGCCCCCGTCGATCTGTCGGAGGTCCACGATGCGCAGGCCCGACTCGTAGTTGCTCTGGTATGCGTAGTCGCCCCGGACGTACTGGTTGTGGTCGATCGTCGTGATCCCCGAGTTGTACGCGAACGCGAACTCCGGGTCGTCGAGGTCTTGGAAGTCGATCACCAGGCTCCGCTGGCTCGGCGTGAGCCCGTTGATTTCGTCCAACTCGTCATCGGTCATGAAGTAGCGCTGATCGGTCGTCAGCCAGCCCTGGTGCGTGTACGAGAAGTTGGGGTACGCGGCCTGCGAGAGGATCTGGACGTTCGCCTTGTCGGTCACGTCGAACACGGTCACCACGTCCTCGTTGGCGCCGAAGCAGAGCTCCTTGCCGGTGTGGTCCGTGTCGGGACCGCTGTAGATCAAGCACTGCGCGTCGTGCGTGTAGCCGCGGCTCCGGGGGCCCGTCTCCAGCGCCGCGTCCGAGAAGCAGCCGGCGAAGACCGGGTTTTTCGGGTCCCGGACGTCGATCGCGTGGAAGCCCGGTAGGTCGCACGATGGCGGGAGCCCGAGGCTGGCCCGCTCGCCCGACGGGTACCGGAAGCCGACCGCGTAGGCGAACCCGCTCGCCTCGTTGATCACGATGTTGTGGGCCGAGCGGATGCCCGTGTAGACCGCGTCGGGTTGGAGCGTGACCGCGTCGCCGGACAGGCTGCGAAGCCGATTCAGGTCGAAGATCTGGACGCCGTGGTCGCGGGCGGCGTCGGCGACGATGAACGCGTGGTCGGCGTATACCTTCACGTCGCGCCAGACGGGGTTCAGCTCATTCGCCGTCGGGATCTTGCCCACCAAGCGCGGGAAGGCCGGGTCGGACAGGTCGACGATCCCGAGCCCGTTGTACGTCCCGGCGAGCGCGTACTCGACGCCGGTCTGCGGGTCGGTCCATCCCCAGATGTCGTTGTTGCCATCTGCAGCCGGCGACCCGGGCGTGGCGAACGAGCCGACGGAGAGGTAGCCGACCAGATCGACACGGTCGCACGGGAAGGCGCCGACATCCGCGAGCGTGGCGACGCCATTCTGGCAGGCCGCGCGCGGCGTCTGGGCCTCGGCGGAAACAGCAACGAGGAGTGCCGCGAGGGCGACGAGCGAGAAACGAAACGGCATCGGCAGGGGGACAGTGGGTCGGAAGGGTACGCCCCGCGCACGGCCGCGTTCAGCCGCCGCCGGGGCAAAAAGAGAGCGGGGGCCCCGGCGCTGTGCCGAGGCCCCCGCAAAGGCATCGCTGGCGGAGCCGCCAGCCGGGCCAGGCCTACAGGCCCGCCGCCATGGCCGCGCCGCGCGGGCGGAGCACGAAGAAGCCCGTGTTCGAGTCGCTGGCGACGACGAGGCCGCTCTCGAAGTAGGGGTAGTTGCTCCACTGGCCGCCGAAGCTGATCTCCGTGGCGTCCGGGTAGGTGTCGAAGTAGCCGACCTCGGTGAGGTTGCCGTTCAGCACGTCCGAGTGGTCGATGATGCGGAGCCCGGAGTGGTAGTTGCTCTGGAAGCTCAGGGTCCCGACCACGTAGAGGTTGTGGTCGATCGTCGTGAGGCCCGAGTCGTAGATGCCGATGAACTCCGGCTCGTCGAGGTTCTCGACGTTGAAGAGCATCGTCCGCTGGGTGCTGACGAAGCCGTTCGTCTCGTCGAGCTCGTCGTTGGCCATGAACGCGCGGCGGTCCTCAGTGAACCAGCCCTGGTGCGTGTAGGCGTCCTGCGGGTAGGCGGCCATCGAGATGACGCGGACGTTCATCTTGTCGGTCACGTCGAAGAAGGTGACCACGTCCTCGTTGGAGCCGACGCAGATCTCGCTGCCGACGTAGTCCTCGTCCGGGCCGTCGTAGTTGATGCACTGGGCGTCGTGCGTGTAGCCGGGCGCCGAGACCGGGCCGACGTCTTTGGCGGCGTCCGAGAAGCAGTTGACGAACTCGGGGTTTTTGGGGTCCTGGATGTTGATCACGTGGAAGCCCGGCGCGCCGCACTCGGCGGGGAGGTCGTCGCCGCGCGAGCCGGAGCCGACCGCGTAGGCGTAGCCGGAGTCCTCGTTGATCACGATGTTGTGGACGTTCGTGACTTGGTCGTAGTGGGCGTCGGCCTCGAACGTGCCCTGATCGGATGTCAGGCCCCGCAAGCGCGTCAGGTCGAAGATCTGCATGCCGTGGTCGCGCGCCTCGGAGACGATGAACGCGTGGTCCTGGTAGACCTTGATGTCGCGCCAGACGGTCGAGACGGTCTGCGTGGGCAGCTTGCCGAGCATGACGGGCATCGACGGGTTGGAGATGTCGATGAACTCCGTCCCGTCGGCCAGGCCGACGAGCGCGTACTCCTTGCCGGTCTGGGGGTCCGTCCATCCCCAGATGTCGTTGAGCTGGTCGGTGTCGAAGGCGGCGAGCGGGATGTGGGCGACGAGGTCGACGTTCGAGCACTCGAACGTCATGTCGCCGGCCGTCGCGGCGCCGTCGACGCAGGCGGCGGCCATGGCCATGTCGTCCATGCCACCGCCGGTGTCGTTGGTCATGGCGCCCATGGAACTGGAGCAGCCGGCAGCGAAGAGGGCCAGCGCGAGGGCGCCGGGGAGAGACAAGCGGGTCATGTGCAGGGGAGGGTGGAGAGTGAGAGCGTGCGGGGGGCTAGCCGTGGGACGGGACCGCCTCGAATCGGTTGCGTTCGCGGTCCTTACGGACGGCGAACGGGTCGAAGACGCGTCCGTTCATGGCAACGTACGCACCGGGCGGAAGCGTCTGTACGGCGGCCGCCGCGAAGCCGACGTTGAACTCGGCGTCGCTGGCCTTGAAGCGGGCCGGCGCGAGCGAGCCCACGAACACGGCCGTCGTGTCCGACCCGGCTTCCGTGAGCGCCCGGGCCACCACGCGCGCCGTCTCGGCCATCGTGTCGGTCCCGTGCGTGACGATGACGCACCGCGCGTCGACGGCGACCACGCGCTCGGCGATGTGCCGGCGGTCGGCGTCGGTCAGCTCCAGGCTGTCCTTGCGCATCAGCGCCTCGACGGCATACGGGAACGTGACGCCGGCCTCGACGAAGAGCCCGCCGATCTGGGGCTCGCCGATCTCATACGCGCTTTTGGCGTCGAAGTACTCCTTGTCGATGGTGCCGCCGGTGGTGAACACCTGGACGGCCTGGGGCGCGGACATAGAAGGGGAGAGGGGACGGGGGAGGATAGACGACGGCGGCTCCGTCGATCCGGCTCGCGGCCATTCTCCACCCTCACTCCTCCGGCGGCGTCCGGCCCTCGCGCTCGGCCAGAATGCGGGCCCCGAGCGCCTCGTACGTCACCTGCACCATCCCGGGGTCGTCGGCGAGCGCGTCGAGCCGGGCCGCGAGCGCGGCGGAGTCCAGGCCGTGCGCCGCGAGCGCGACGGCGCGCACGCTGTCGGCGAACGTGGGGCTGGCGGTCGAGTCGAGCGCGGCGACGGCGTCGGCGAGGTGGAGCTCGACGAGCGCGTCGACGAGCGCCGGGTCGGGCTCGGGCCGCTCGGGCTCCGACGGCGCGCAGCCCGCCAGCAGCGCCAGCCCGGCCAGCGCCAGCCGCCTCACGCGGCGTCCGGGCCGTCGACCTCGAGCCGCAAGAGGTGTGCGGCGTACGTCTTGCCCTGGGCGTCGAGCTTGAGCGAGACCGTCCCGCCGCCGCCGAGCGCCCCGTGGAGCATGAAGTTGAGCGCCGACAGGTTCGGCAGCTCGAAACGCTCGACCTCGCCGGTGCAGCGCGGCCCAAAGTGCTCTTTGACGACATCCGCGGTGACGGTCTCGCGGAGCCAGTCGTAGTGCGCCGGGTCGCGCGCGATCAAGCCGACGTTGACGGCGTCGCCCTTGTCGCCGGAGCGGCCGAAGCAGAGGTCGAGGAGGCGGGGCATGGCGGGGCGAAGCGAGGGGAGAGGCAGATCTGGAAGGTACCCATGCCGTCCGCCGGGTCGCTCGCGTCCCCGTCGGACTCCCCAACGGGCCCGTCCGGTGGAGAGCGGCGGCGGGGACGCGATATCATGCCGCGAACGCCAGCCCTCTTCAACGCCTGTCTGTATGACCGTCGCTCGGCGCTTCACTGTCCACGGCCTACACCCGGCCCTGGCCCTCGTCCTCCTCGTCGGGTGCTCGGGCCCCCGACAAGCCGACTCCCCATTTCGAATAGGCGCAGCCGCTGGTCCCTTTGCGGCGGTGAAGTATGCGGCCCTAGGGTCGGGGTACGACCTCCCTGCCCGAGACTCCGTGCGTGTCGTGGTGTACCATGAACCCGCCTGTGTGGAGGAGTCGAAGTGGACCCCGCTCGACGGCGCACGCATCGGGTGGATGGAAGCCACGGCTGTTCCGCTCGACGCGTACGGTGAAGCCCGGCTGCCCCGCCCGCCCACGCCGTCGGCCACGCTGTACCTCACGCCGTCGTTGAGCCTGACCTATCCGGTCCTTCGGCTCGACGCCGAGGAGACCGGCGGCGTCAACCGGCTCCTCGTCTTTCTGCACCGTTTCGAGCCCATCGACGGCGTCTGCGACATCACGCAGGAATAGGTGCTCGCAGCGGGGGCGAGGGTCGGCCCCCCGCCCCGTGCGTTGCCAGCTACGGAATCATCTTGTTGAGCGGGTACTCGATGATCCCCTCGGCGCCGAGCCGCTTGAGCTCCGGGATCAGCTTGCGGACCTGGCGCTCCTCGATGATCGTCTCGACGGCGACCCACTCGTCCGAGAAGAGCGGCGAGATCGTCGGGTTGCGGAGCGCGGGCAACGTCTCCACGATCGCCTTGAGCTCCTCGCGGCGGACGTTGAGCTTGAGGCCCACCTTGCCCTCGGCGCGGATGGCGCCCTCGAGCAGGAGCGCGAGGTTCTCGATCTTCTCGCGCTTCCACGGGTCCTGCCACGCCGCCTTGTTGGCGACGAGCTGGGTGTTCGAACTCAGCAGCACGTCGACGATCCGCAGCTTGTTGGCGCGGAGCGAGTTGCCCGTCTCGGTCACCTCGACGATGGCGTCGACGAGGTCCGGGGCCTTCACCTCGGTCGCGCCCCACGAGAACTCGACGTCGGCCGTCACGCCGTGCTCGGCGAGCCAGCGCTCGGTGAGGCCGACGACCTCGGTCGCGATCCGCTTGCCCTCCAGGTCCTGAACCGAGTGGATGTCGGAGTCCTCCGGGACCGCCAGCACCCAGCGGACGGGCCGCATCGAGGCCTTCGAGTAGATCAGGTCGGCGACCACGTGCACGTCGGCGCCGGTCTCGGCGATCCAGTCGAGCCCGGTGATGCCGGCGTCGAACACGCCGTCGGCGACGTACTTGCCCATCTCCTGGGCGCGGACCAGCATCGCCGTCAGCTCGTCGTCGTCGATGGACGGGAAGTAGCTGCGCGAGCGGACGGAGAAGCCGTAGCCGGCCTTTTCCAAGAGGTCGAACGTGGACTCCTGCAGGCTGCCCTTGGGCAGGCCCAGGCGCAAGACGTTCGTCGGGGCGGCCTCGTCGGTCGCGGTGTCGGTGGGGGCGGTCTGGGTGGACATCGGGGGGAAGGGGGGGGAAGTCTGGAAGGAAGCCGGCGGGTGACGCCGGCGGGTCAGTCGTCGGGGGTGGGCTCCGTCTGCAGGGTGAAGGCGATGGCCTCCATCTGGCGGAGCAGCTTGCGCTTGTCAAGCGTGCGGTCGGGGGCGAACGTCATCCCGTAGTAGACGAACAGGCGGTCCGTCGCCTCGTCGACGATGGTGTAGCGGACGTACGAGCCGCCCATCACGTCCTCGGTCATGTACCAGAAGCCGCGCTGCTCGCGCGCCGGGCGGACGCCGACGGAGGTCGTGTCGCGCTCCATCGGCCGCTGGTCGTCGAGCTGGACGAACGAGCCGTCGTAGGAGCCGAGGGCGAACATCTCCAACAGGCCGTTCGTCACGTCGTCCACCTCGTCCTCGGGCGGGAGCGCCGCGACGCCGTCCTGCTGGAAGACGAAAAAGTCGCGCCAGGTGTCGGAGAGCACGCGGCGGAAGCGGATGAACGTGCCGGTCCGGCCAGCGACGGTGACGGTCGTGTCCTGCACCGGGACGTAGTCGTGCTGGATGCCGACCGCAAAGCCGTGGCGCTCGAACAGGTCCGCCTCGACGTCGGTCTGGCGCAAGCGAGAGAACATCTCGGTGCCGGTCCGTCGGCGCGCCAGCTCTTGGTAGCGGCGCCGGAGCTCCGGCCCGCGCGCGCGGATCTGCGACGCCAGCAGCGAGTCGCTGGCGGCCGTGGCGACGGTCACCAACTGCTCACGCGCCCACAGGTCGTCGCGCAGGTTGATCGCGGCCGTCTGGCCGGCGCGCACGGAGGCCAGGTTCTGCTCGCCGACGCGGGACCTCAAGAAGTCACCGATCGCGCCCTCGGTATCAATTGGGGCGGCAAAGACCAGGTTGGGCTGGATCTTGAGCGCCTCAAAAAAGCGGTTCGTCAGCGGCTGGAAGCGGATGCGGAACGCGCCCTGGTTGCTGGGCAGCGTGGCGATCGGCTGGCCGAGCGTCTCGCGGAGCGCGTCGCCGACGGGCCCGGCCCACGTCGCTGAGTCGGTCGCGACGATGATCTCCTCGCCATTGCCCCGGGCGGTCGGCGCGGGCGGCGTGACGGACTCGCAGCCCGCGAGGACGGCGAGGGCGAGGAGCGGGAGAACGAGCGGTTTCATGGGCGAGGGGAGCGGTCCCGACCCGTCTTCAACTGGTGGGCCCAGTCGGCGATGCGGGTGCGGCGTGCGGAATCGGTGAGGTCTGGGTCGTCCCACAGGGCTTCCGCCTGCCGGATCAGCGCGCTCCCGACGATGAACCCGTCGGTGTGGGCACCGAGGCGGGCGGCGTCGGCGTGCGTCGAGATCCCGAAGCCGACGAGGAGGGGCTGTTCGACAAGCGACCGCGCGCGTTCGAGGTACGCGTCCGTCGCGTCGACGGCGCCCAAGCCGGAGCCCGTCAGGCCCGTCACGCTCACAGCGTAGACGAACCCGGTCGAGCGGGCGTCAACAAGGGCAACCCGGTCGTCGGCGGTGTTGGGAGCGATAAGATGCGTGACCGAGAGGGAGTGAGCGGCGGCGGCGGCCTCCAACTCCTCGGACTCCTCGGGCGGGAGGTCGGGGAGGATGAGGCCGTCTACGCCCGAAGACGCGGCGTCGGCGCAGAAGTCGCTCACGCCGTAGCGAAAGACGGGATTCGCGTAGCCCATCAGCACGACGGGCGTGTCCGAGTCCTTGCGAAAGGCGGCGGCGGTCTCGAACGTCCCGGCCATCGTGGCCCCCTGCGCGAGCGCGCGCTCGGACGCCTGCTGGATCGGCAGGCCCTCGGCGACCGGATCCGAGAACGGCATCCCGAGCTCCACGAAGTCGGCGCCGGCCTCGTCGACGGCGCGGAGCACGTCGAGCGTCGCAGCGGGCGACGGGAAGCCGGCGGTCAGGAAGAGGCCCATCGCCGGCTCGCCGCGCTGGCGGAGACGGTCGAGGTGGGCGCGCAAGCGGAGAGGGGGCACGGGGGACGGGGAAGGGGGGACGAGGCTCACGCGCCGCGCGCGTAGAGGCCGGGGCGGTCGATGGTCATGAACCGCTCGGGGAAGGGGCAGCGCTCGAAGCCGAGCCCCTCGTAAAAGGTGTGGGCGTCTTGCGTCGTGAGAAGCCAGCGGCGCAGGCCCTGGAGGTCGGGGTGCGCGAGGAGGCACTCCATGAGCCACCGCCCGAGCCCTTGCCCCTGGTGCTCGTCAAGGACGTAGACGTCGCAGACGTAGGCGAACGTGGCGCGGTCGGAGACGACGCGGGCATAGCCGATCTGCTTGCCCGCTGGCGCGTAGAGGCCGACCGCCAGCGACTCGGCTGCGGCTCGCGCGACGACCGCCCGGGGCACGCCCGGCGACCAGTACGAGCGCGTCAGGTACGCCCACACCGCGTCGAGGTCGAGGCGGGCGGGGTCGTCGCTGGCGACGTATCCGTCGGGGCGCGTCCAGGTCATCCTGCGTCGAGGTCGCCAGCGTCGAGGTGGGCCGAGATGGTCGCCATGTCCTTGTCGCCTCTCCCGGAGCAGTTGAAGACGAGCGTGCCGCCCGCGCCGATCTCGCGCGCGAGGTCCGGCAGCACGGCGACGGCGTGCGCGGTCTCGAGCGCCGGGATGATGCCCTCGGTCGCGCTCAGCAGCGACACTCCCGCGAGAGCTTCGGCGTCGGTCGCCGTTCGGACCTCCACGCGGCCGGTGCTCGCGTGGTGCGCGTGCTCGGGCCCGACGCCGGGGTAGTCGAGCCCGGCCGAGATGGAGTGGGCGATCTCGACCTGGCCGTCGGCGTCTTGGAGCAGCTTCGTCAGCGTGCCGTGGAAGACGGCGGGCTCGCCGCGTGTCAGCGTCGCCGCGTGGCGGCCGTCGAGCCCCTCGCCCGCGGCCTCGACGCCGATCAGTCGCACGTCGGCGTCCCCGAAGAACGGCGCCCAGATGCCGATCGCGTTCGACCCGCCGCCGACGCACGCCACGATCGCGTCGGGCGTCTCCGAGCCGGTGTGCTCGGCGAGCTGCGCGCGCGTCTCCTCGCCGATCACGCGGTGGAGGTCGCGGACCATCATGGGGTACGGGTGCGGGCCGATCGCCGAGCCGATGATGTAGTAGGTGTCGGACGGGTTCGAGACCCAGTCGCGGAACGCCTCGTTGGTGGCGTCCTTGAGCGTCTGGCTCCCGCTCGTCGCCGCGCGGACCGTCGCCCCGAGCAAGCGCATCCGCTGGACGTTGAGGTGCTGGCGCTCGATGTCCTCGGCGCCCATGTAGACGACGCACTCGACGCCGAAGAGGGCGCACGCGGTCGCGGTCGCGACGCCGTGCTGCCCGGCGCCGGTCTCGGCGATGATCCGCCGCTTGCCCATCCGCTGCGCCAGCAGGACCTGCCCGAGGGCCGAGTTGATCTTGTGCGCGCCCGTGTGGCAGAGGTCCTCGCGCTTGGCCCAGATCGTGGCCCCGCCGAGCCGCTCGGTCAGCCGGTCGAGGCGGGTGAGCGGCGTCGGGCGGCCGACGTAGTCACGGAGCAGGCGCCGGTACTCGGCCTGGTACTCGGGGTCGTCCTTGGCGTCGTCCCACGCCTGGCGGACCGCCGCGAGCACGGGGTGCAGGATCTCGGGCACGAACGCGCCGCCAAAGTCGCCGAAGCGACCGCGGGCGTCGGGGAGGGTGGGCGTGGGGAGCGTGTCGGTGGTCATCGGATCAGTCGGCGGCGGCGGCGGCGTGGAAGGCGGCGAAAAAGGCGTCCAGCTTGTCGAGGTCCTTGACGCCCGGCGACGCCTCGACCGACGACGACAGGTCGACGGCGTACGGCCGCATGGTGTCAATCGCTTGGGCGACGTTGTCGGCAGAGATCCCGCCGGCCAGGAACAGGTCGACCTCGCCCGCCAGCTCGCGCGCGACGCGCCAGTTGAAGCTCTCGCCGGTCCCGCCCCACAGGCTCGTGTGGTGTGTGTCGAGCAAGATGAAGTCGACGACGTCGAGGTAGGGCTCAACGAGGGCGTGGACCTGCTCGGTCGAGGCGTCGTGCTGCACGGAGATGGCCTTGATGACGGGCACGTCGACGGCCGCGCAGACCTCGGGCGGCTCGTGGCCGTGGAGCTGGGCGAGCGTGAACCCGACGCGCGCACAGACCTCGTTGACCGTCTCGGCGCTCTCGTTGACGAACACGCCGACCGGCTCGGGTCCGCGCACCCAGCCGATGATCTCCTGGGCCACGTCGGGTTTGACGTAGCGCGGGCTCTCGGGGTGCTGGATGAAGCCGAGGAAGTCGGCCCCGGCGACCGCCGCCGTCCGGGCGTCGTGGAGCTGGGTGATGCCGCAGATTTTGACTTTGGTGGCGTTCAACGTTGAAGGGTTGAAAGTTGAAGGTTGGTCGTTTGGGAGGCGAAGCCGAGCGTGGGTCTCAACCCCACGTTCACCCTTCCACGTTCTCACGTTCCACGGAGCCAGAGGCCAACGCGAGCGCGGTCTCGCGGCGCAACGTCGCGAGCGCCCGTCCGGGGTCGAGCTGGCGCATAAAGTGGGTGCCGACGAGGAAGGCGTCGGCGCCGGCGGCGCGCAAGCGGGCGGCGTCCTCGGGCGTCCGGATCCCGCTCTCGGCGACGCGGACGATGCGCTCCGGCAGCGTCGAGAACACGCGCTCAGCGCGGCCGAGGTCCACGTCGAACGTCCGAAGGTCGCGGCTGTTGACGCCCAGCACGTCGACGGCGTCGAGGTCGAGGGCGTCCACCTCGGCCGGGTCGTGGACCTCGACGAGCACGCCCAGCCCCAGCTCGCGCGCGTGCGCCAGCAGGTCCGAGAGCTGGGCCGGGTCGAGGGCGGCGGCGATCAGCAGCACGGCGTCGGCCCCGTAGGCGCGGGCCTCGATGAGCTGGTACGCGTCGACGACGAAGTCCTTGCGCAAGACGGGGAGATCGACCGATTGGCGGACCGTCACCAGATCGTCGAGGGAGCCGCCAAAGTGCGTCGGCTCGGTCAGGATCGAGATGGCGGCGGCGGCGGCGTTCTTGTAGCTCCGCGCGATCTCGGCCGGGTGGTACTCGGCGCGGATAGTCCCCTCAGAGGGGCTGGCGCGCTTGCACTCGGCGATAAAGGCGGGCCCGTCGGGGCGGCGGAGCGCGCGCGCCAGCGACAGCGTCGGCGCGTGGAAGGCCGAGCGCCGCATCAGCGCGGCGGCGGGCACGACCGCCTTGCGCTCGGCGACGAGCGCGCGCGTGTCGTCGAGAATGGTGTCGAGGATGGTCGCCATTACGCTGCGGCGAGGTCGCTGGACACGGCGACGAGCGCGTCCAGCTTGGCGAGAGCGGCGCCGGACGCGACGCTCTCGCGAGCGGCGATCAAGCAGTCGTCGAGGTCGCCAAAGTCGGCCGACGCGAGCAGGGCGTAGGCGGCGTTCAAGAGCACGATGTCGGCCTGGGGGCCGCCGGTCCCGGACAGCACGCCGCGCACGATCTCGGCGTTCTCCTCGGGCGTCCCGCCCTGGAGCGCCGCCGCGGACACGCGTGCCAGCCCAAACCGCTCGGGCACGACCTCTTGCTCCAAGAGCCCACCGTCGTACGCGTGGCTGCCGGTCTGATAGATCGTTGTCGGGCTCGTGGTCGAGAGTTCGTCCAGCCCGTCGTGCGCGTAGACCACCACGACGTGCTCGCTGCCGAGCCGCATCAGGATCCGCGCCATCATCTTGGCGACCGGGTCCGAGAACGCGCCGACGAGCTGGCGCTTGACGCCGGCCGGGTTGCACAGCGGCCCCAGGATGTTGAAGAAGGTCCGGACGCCGAGCGCGCGGCGGACGGGGCCGACGTGCTTCAGCGCGGGGTGGAACTGAGGCGCGAACAGGAACGCGATCCCGGCTTCGCGCAAGCACTGCGCCGCGGCCTCGGCGTCGAGGTCGGCGCGGACGCCGAGCGCGGACAGCACGTCGGCCGAGCCGCTCGACGAAGACACGCCCTTGTTGCCGTGCTTGGCGACGGGCACGCCCGCGCCTGCGGCTACGAAGCTGGCGGCCGTCGAGATGTTGAACGAGCCCGAGTGGTCGCCGCCGGTCCCGCACAGGTCGATCGGATCGAGGTCGCCGGTCTCGACGGGGATGGCGAACTCCCGCATGACGCGCGTGAAGCCGGTGAGCTCGTCGAGCGTCTCGCCGCGCGAGCGTAGGCCCATCAGGAGCCCCGCCACCTGGGCCGGGTCGGCGTCGCCGGAGAGCATGACGTGCATCGCGGAGGCGGCCTGCGCCTCGGTCAGCGTCTCGCCCTCGGCGACGGCTTGCAAGATTGGCTTCAAGGTTGTCATCTGAGTGGAATGTTGGAACGTGGAATGTTGAAAGCCAGGGGCGCTAGCGCTGACGCCTTGGCGATGTCGAGAAAGCGGCAGAACTCGGTGCGGGTGTGGCGTTCGAAGCCCTCCGCGATGTTGGAGGTGATGGAGATGGCCGCTCGGCGGATCTGGTCGCGAAGAGCGAAGTCGCGGGCAAACGCGCCCTCTCGGCTCGACGCATAGACGCGCTGTGTCAGCTCCCGCCCGAGCTGCCACGCCTCAATGTCCTCGAACCGCTGGAACGTGCTCATGCCGCCCCAGACTGCGAATCTTCCACCTTCAACCCCGCACGGTCCAACGTCGAGAGCACCCAGTTGCGGACGAGCCGCGGCCCCTCCGTCGTCAGGATCGACTCGGGGTGGAACTGGACGCCCTCGATGGGGCGCTCGCGGTGGCGGAGGGCCATCACGACGCCGTCGGCGGTCTCGGCTGAGACCTCGAGCACGTGGGGCAGGCTGGCGCGGTCGAGGACCAGCGAGTGGTAGCGCGTGGCGACGAAGTCTTGCTCGACGCCGTCGAAGACCGTCCGGCCGTCGTGGTGGACGCGCGACGTCTTGCCGTGCATCAGCGTCGGCGCGTGGACGACGCGGCCGCCGAAGACCTCGCCAATCGCTTGGTGGCCCAGGCACACGCCCAGGATCGGGGTACCCTCGCCGAACCGCTCGATGACGGCCTCGCTGACGCCCGCCGCGTCCGGGCGGCCGGGGCCGGGCGAGATCAGCACGCCGGCCGGCGCCAGTTCGGCGATCTCGTCGAGCCCGATCTCGTCGTTGCGGACCACGCGCACCGCGTCCGTCACCCCGGCCACTAGGTGGACCAGGTTGTACGTGAACGAGTCGTAGTTGTCGATGACGAGGATCACAGGGGCGGGGACTAGTTGAGGAAGCCGACGGCGTCGCGGACTTCGCGCATCACCTCCGAAGACCGCTGGCGGGCGGCGTCGGCGCCAGCGGCGAGGATCTCGCGGACGCGCTCGGGGCGGGCCGCCAGCTCGCGGCGGCGCTCACGGGCGCCGCCGAACGCCCGGTCGATCATCCCGAGCAACGCCTTCTTGGCGTGGCCGTACCCGTAGCCGCCCGCCCGGTACGACGCGGCGATCTCGGCGCGCTCATCGTCCGTCGCGAAGTGGCGGATGAGCGCGAACGTGGCGTCGCCCTCGGGATCCTTGGGGGCCTCCAGCGGCGTCGAGTCGGAGAGGATCGACATCACCTTTTTCTTGAGGGCCTTGCCCTCGTCGAAGATGCCGATCGTGTTGCCGTAGCTCTTCGACATCTTGCGGCCGTCGACGCCGGGGATGACGGCGACCTCGTCCAGGATGAGCGGCTCGGCGATCGGGAAGAGCGGATTCTCGGGCCGGTACGCCTGGTTAAAGCGGGCAGCCGTGTCGCGGCTGATCTCGAGGTTCTGCTTCTGGTCGGCGCCGACGGGCACGATCAGCTCGCGCTCCGGGGTGGAGTAGGCCAGGATGTCGGCGGCCTGCAGGATGGGGTACGTCAGCAGCCCGCCGTTGGCGCTCAGGCCCTGGGCCACCTTGTCCTTGTACGAGACGCCCTTCTCAAGCTGCGAGGCGGGCGTCAGGCACAGGAAGATCCACGTCAGCTCCGCCAGCGCCGGCACGTCGGACTGGACGAACAGGTTGGCCTTGTCGGGGTCGAGGCCCAGCGCGAGGTAATCGAGGGCCACGTCGAGCGTGTACCGGCGCAGCGCCTCCGGATCGCGCAGCGTTGTCAGCGCGTGATAGTCGACGATGAACAGGTACGCGTCCTCGGGCGCAGCGGCGGCGTTCGCCAGCGCCACGTTCTGGCGGATCGCGCCGAGGTAGTTGCCGAGGTGGAGCGTCCCGGACGGCTGGATGCCGGAGACGAGGACAGGGGAAGACATGGGGAGAAAAGAAGAGAAGAGGAGGGGAGGAGAAGAGGAGGATGGGGGGAGCGGGAGCGGGCGGCCGACGCGTCAGCCCGGTCCGTTCCTCTTCTCCTCTGTGCCTCTTCTCTCGTCTCTTCTACCGCGGGAGGTCGGCGGCGATGCCGCGCAGCAGGTCGATGCGAGCGGCCGAGGCCTCGGCGTTGTGGTTGAGGATGGCGCGCGTCCGCTCGTGGTGGTGGACGACGTCGACCTCTTCGGTGAGCGCGTCGCCGAAGTCCTTCTCGACGTCGAGAAGGGCGGCGACGCGGGCGCGAGCGTCGCCGGTCGTCGGGACGATGGGGCCACGGCCGGCGCCGGTCGGGGGCGCGACGCCCAGGCTCAGGATCGTCTCAGAGATCTTGGCCACCTCCGTCCGCAGATACGGCATCATCGCGTCCAGGCGGATGCGGCCAGGGCCGTCGGGGAAGTCGGCCATCGCAGCCGTGTAGGTATCGAGCAGGTCGAGGTGCCGGTCGGCGATGGGCAGCAGGCGCTCGGCGCTCTCCGCGCGGGAGATGTAGCGGCCGGCGCCGCCTTTGTTGAGGAGCGGGCGGAAGGCAGGAAACATGGGGTCGGGGGAAGCGGGAAGGGGCAGGCGGGAAGGGGCGGGAAGAAGAAGCCCCTTGCCTCTTCTCCCATGCCCCTTGCCCTCACAGCAGGTCGGACGTGGCGGAACGCATGGCGGCGAAGAGGGCGGCGGCCTTGGCTTTCGTCTCCTCGTACTCGGCGGCGGGGTCCGAGTCGGCGACGACGCCCGCGCCGGCCTGGACGTAGGCCGTGCCGTCTTTGACGACCATCGTGCGGATGGCGATGCAGGTGTCGAGCGCGCCGTCGAAGCCGGCGTAGCCGACGGCGCCCGCGTAGGGGCCCCGGCGGACCGGCTCGAGCTCGTCGATGATCTCCATCGCCCGCACCTTGGGCGCGCCGGAGACCGTCCCGGCCGGGAAGCACGCCGCCAGCACGCTCGCGGCGGGCCGGTCGGCCACGGCGCCGCTCACCGAGGACACGATGTGCATGACGTGGCTGAACCGCTCGATCTCGGCGTACCGGTCGACGGTGACGCTCCCCACCTCGGACACGCGGCCGAGGTCGTTGCGGCCGAGGTCGACCAGCATCAGGTGCTCGGCCCGCTCCTTGGGGTCCGCCAGCAGGTCGGCCTCATTCGCCGAGTCCTCGGCCTCGTTGTCGCCCCGGCGGCGCGTCCCGGCGATGGGGAGCACGAGGGCTCGGCGGTCCGGCCCGCGCGGGTCGACTCGGGTGAGCACCTCGGGCGAGGAGCCGACGAGCGCGAAGTCGGCTCCGGGCACGTCGAGGCCGTCGACGTCGATGTAGAAGAGGTAGGGGCTCGGGTTGACCTGTCGGAGCGCGCGGTACAGGTTGAAGCGGTCGCCCGCGAACGGCATCGCGAACCGCTGGCTGAGAACGACCTGGAAGACGTCGCCGTTGACGATGTACTGCTTCCCGCGCCGGACGGCCGCCTCGTAGTCGGCACGCTCCACGGACGACGCGGGCTCCACTGCCAGCAGCCGCACGGGCTCGCCGGGGATGCCGCCCTGCAGCAGATCGTCCTCCAACTCCACCAGCCGCTCGGTCGCCAGCGCGTACAGCTCCCGCAAGTCCGAGTCGGCGTGGACGAAGACGGTCGCCATCAATACCAACTGGTGGCGGACGTGGTCGAAGGCGGCGATGGTGTCGTAGAAGCCCCAGACGCCGTCGGGCAGGCCGAGCACGTCGGGCGGGCCGGGGGGGAGCGCTTCGAGCTGGCGGACGGCGTCGTAGCCCACGAACCCGACGGCGCCGGCGGTCAGGCGCGGCAGGCCCTCGACGACCGCCTGCTCGGTCTCGGCCAGGACTCGGTCGAGCACCTCGAACGTGTTGCCCTCGACGGGCTCGATCTCGTGCGGCGCGCCGTCGCCGGAGTAGCCGCCGGCGGGACGGTGGAGCCGCGTCCGTGCGCCTCGGCTCTCGACGACCAGGTAGGGGCTCTTGCCCAAGAACGAGTACCGCCCCAGCCGCTCGCCCCCCTCGACGGATTCCAGCAGGAACCCGAACTGGCCGGCCTCGCGCAACGCCAGGAACGCCGAGACCGGCGTCAGCAGGTCGGCCGAGCGGCGGACGTAGACCGGGACCGCCAGCCGCCGGCCGTCGGCCGGGAGCTGCTCGCGCACGATCGTCTCGAACTCGGTGAGGGTCACGGTGGGGTGGTGAGAGCGGGTGGGGAAGAGTAGGGGGCGGCGGGGCGGGAAACCGAGAACCGACGGCTGAGAACGGGGGACCGCATAAAAAAAGCCCCCTGCTCGGCTGAACAGTGGGCTCGCTACGGAAGGCGCGATCGCGTCAGGCCACAGGCCGTCCGCCCACTGTGTGTGTGGGGTGCCACCAGGGGCAGACGGTATGGAGCGCGGTCGGCGTCATGTAGGCAAACTACTCGCGTCCGGCGGGCGGGGCAACCGGCGGGAGGGCCTGCGTGCCCTGCGGGAACAGGTCGGGCCGGAGGATCAGCCGATCCGGCGCGTGGAGGTCAGGGTAGGGGATCCAGCGGTCGCGGAGCTCGAAGGGCTCGACGTCCCGTAAGAAGCGGTCGGAGCTCGGAGCGAGTGGGTCGAGGCGCAAGAGCATGTCCGGGGCGGTCCGCTCACGGAAGAGGTCGTAGCGCTGGCGGAGTTGGTCAATGTCGCCCGTCGGGAGGGGGCGCTTCCAGGTCCGCACGTTAGACGGGGCGGTGCCGTCGCGGAGCGCGACGACGACGGGCGCACCGCAGAGGTTGGGCATCGGCACCGGCTCCGGCCCGGACAGTTCGGCGGTGGTCTCGGCGGCGCCGGGCTCGGCCGGGAACGGCGTCGGCATCGCGTCGCCCGCGTCGCATCGGCCCGCCTCGGGCGCCGTTTGGGCGCTGGCGGTGGTCGCCAGCAGGGCGAAGAGGAAGAGCGTGCGCATCGTAGTTACCCGGTCGGAGGTCCGTCGTCGTCTGCCGTCTCGTCCAGGCCGAGCGCCATCGCGAGTCTCGGGTCATACCCGTAGGGATCGGCGAGCATCCGCAGGCGGCCGTCGGGCTCGGCGACGGCCGTGAAGTAGGTGAAGTGACTCAGGAACGGCCGGTTCAGCCCGACGCCGCGCCGGGGCCCCCGCCGCCACGCCGCCTCGGCCTGCCCAGGCTCCCAGCCGTTGACGGTCGTCAGCAGGTACTCGGCGAGCTTGTCCGGCGCCCCGGCCTGCACGCAGCCGCTCGACATCGACGAGCCGGCGCCGTCGTCGAACGTGTGCCGCTTGTTGGTGTCGTGGATCAGGATCGCGTACGGGTTGTGCATCAAGAACTTGACGCGCCCGAGGGGATTCCCGGGGCCCGGACGCTGTACAAAGCGGAACTCGCCGACGGAGACCGAATCCCACGGCACAAGTCGGCTGTCGACGGCGGCGCCGTTGCGGTACACCTCGAAGCCGGCCCGCCACAGCGCCAGGCTGTCGGCGACGGCCATTGGGAAGACATTCGAAGCGGCCAGCGAGCGCGGCACGTACCACGCGGGCTGGAACTCGACGGTGTGGATGGAATCGGTGATGATCGGCGTCGTCCACCCGGCCGTCATCGCGTTGCCGATGTTGACGGGCATCCGAAGCCGCTCCTCATAGGGCGCGCCCAGCCCCGCCGCGCTGTCGCGCTGGACGACGCGGAGCTCGAAGGCGGGCAGGTTCACCCAGACGAAGTGGTCGCCCAGGTCGTCGGCCATCCAGCGCCAGCGCTCCAGGTTGAGGGCGATCGTCTGGCGGACGGGCGCGAGGTCGGTGTTGAGGGCGTCCGTCGCGGCGGCGTCGAGGACGGTGTCGGGGCCGAGCCCGTGGTCGGCACGGAAGCGGCCCAGGGCGACCGCCAGCGAGTCGTCGAAGACGTAGGCGTCGGGGCGCGCCCAGGCGTCGAGCGTGTCGGGGCGGACGTAGCCCCACGCCGCCAGCCGGTCGCGGACGTGGGGGACGCGGACGGAGCGCTCGCCGGGCAAGAGTGTGGCACCATCGGGGACGGGCGCGAGGTCGGCGCTGAGCGCCGCCAGCCGCGTGCGCAGGCGGCGGTAGCCATCGTGCGGCGGGCGCAAGCCGTCGAGCGCGCGGGCCGTCTCGGCCGGGTCGCCGGCGCGCATGGCGTCCGCAAGCGAGCCGAAGAGCGCGCCGGTCGAGTCGCGGGCCACGGGGAACCACGAGTGCGTGTACAGGCGCGTCGGGTCGGTCCGGCGGCCCCGAAGCGCGTCGCCAGCGCGCAGGAGGGCATCGCTCATGGCGACATCGAGCGCGGCCAGACGGGCGGGGCGGGGGTCGGCCAGCGTGTCGCGAGCCTCCCCGTCGAGGGCGGCCCACCGGCGCTCGGCTCGAGCGAGCGCGCGTCGCAAGGCCGGGACCGCGTCGGCGCGCGTGTCCGTCGCCGAGACGCCGTCGGACGCGATGCCCGCCAGCAGGTCGGCCACGACCGCCCGGTCGCTGGCGCTCGCCCACACGAGCCGGGGCGCGTCGTAGACGGTGGCGAGCGCGGGGTGCTGCGCCGGGTGCGCCAGCCGCGCCTCGACCTGGGCGGCGAGGGCGTCGCGGGCGGGCGAGCGGACCTCGTCGGACCCACCGAAGAGGTCGCCGAGCAGGCCCCAGCCCAGGAGCGACGCGAGAACGAGGGGGAGGATAGGATGCAGCATGGGAGTGCGAGCCCAACGGGGGCGCGGGGCCGAAAGTACGGGGAGACCGGCTCCCCGCCGCCGGAAGTGGGTGGGCCATTCGGCCGGACCTCCGGGCGCGCGCGCTCGTACCTGCGGCGCCGCCTCCCGATCCCGATGCCCGCCCTCCATCTCGACTTCGACCCTGCCCGCGACGGGTTCGCCTTCCGGAACTCGTTCGTGTGGACCGACGACGACCTCGGCCTGCTGGCGCGACGTCTGCGCGGCGTGTCGTCGGTGCCCGTCGCGCTCGGGGCCGCGCTTGGCGGAGCCGCCAGTGGCGCGCGGGGCGGCCTCGCCGGACTGGCCGCCGGGGCCGCCCTCGGCCGGTTCGGGTGGGGCGACGGCCTCGTCCGCGCCGTCGCCCGCCGGTGGCCGTCCTTCGGGCTGTGCGGTGGGATGGCGCTCGCGGCCGTCGAGCGGTGGCCGAGCCGGGGCACGCCGACCGCCGACCTGGCACCCGAGCCGATGCGGGCGCTCTTGCGCAAGCGGCAGGAGATGACGTTGCGCGCGTCGCTGCCGACGTTCACCGCGTGGTGGCTCCGCGCCCTGCGTGCCGGGGAGCAAGGCCCCTTCGCCGACGCCCTCGAACGCGAACTCGACGCCATCGCGGCCCGCCTCGGCGAGGGCCGCCCCGTGGTCCTCGGCCTGGTCGGCGACGCGCCGGACCCGTTCGCGCTCCACCAGGCCGTCGTCTTCGGCATCGACCGCCGGGGACCGCTCGTGGCCACGCTCGCCGTGTACGACCCCAACGCGCCGGGCCAGACGCGCACCGTCACGACGGGCCCCGGCGACCGTCCGGGCACGACGGCGCTCTCGACCACGATGCGAACGGGCCGGGGGCCGACAGGGCGCGCGCACGTCTCGACCCGCACGGGCCACCTGTCCCACGTGTTCGTCGTGGACGTGTAGCCTGAGGACCGGTCGGGGCTTCGGGAGCGCGGCTCGCGACGAGGCGGGTGGAGCGCCACCGGCCTCTGGCCCCGACTCAGCCCGGATCCGCCGGGCGGGCGATGGGCGGGGTCTCCGCCGCTTGCCCATCGCCGCCGGGCGTGGGCGTCCCGGGCGGCGGCGGGATCCGGTCGATCGCGCGGCGCTCGCGGACGTCGGCGGCCCACGAGACGGCGGCGGCCGTCGAGATGCAGGTCACGACCACGATCAGCGAGAGCCACGTCGGCATGTGGACGCCGAGCGGCTCCAGCAGCATCTTCGCCCCGATGAACACCAGCACCGCGCCCAGCCCGATGTGGAGGTAGCGGATCCGCTCGATGACGCCCGCCAGCAGGAAGTACAGCGCCCGCAGCCCGACGACGGCCATGATGTTGGAGCTGTAGGCCAGGAACGGGTCCGTCGTGACGCCCAGGATGGCCGGGATCGAGTCGACGGCGAACACCACGTCGGTCAACTCGATCATCACCAACACCAAGAACAGCGGGGTCACCCAGAGCCGGCCGAGCTTGCGCAGGAAAAAGTGCTCGCCGTGGTAGCTCCGCGTGACGGGCAGCATCCGGCGGAGCAGGCTCAGCACCTTGTTGTCGCCCACGTCGGCGGCCTCGTCGGTCTCGCGGAACATGCGCAAGCCGGTGAGCAGGAGGAACGCCCCGAAGATGTAGAGCACCCAGTCGAACCGCTCCACGAGGGCGACGCCCAGCAGGATCATTGTGGCCCGCATCACGATGGCGCCGAAGATGCCCCAGAACAGGACGCGGTGCTGGTACCGCAGCGGGACGGCGAAGTAGCCGAACAGGACGGCGATCACGAACAGGTTGTCGACCGACAGCGACAACTCGACGAGGTAGCCGGTCAGGAACGTGAGCCCGGCCGTGGTGCCGTAGGCCCACCACACGACCCCGTTCACCAGAAGGGCCGCGGTGACGAAGAATGCCGACAGCCGCGCGGCCTCCCGCCACTTGATCTCGTGCGCCCGTTTGTTGAACACGAGGAGGTCCAGCAGGAGCAGGACGACCACGTAGCCGTTGAGCGCGGCCCAAGCCCAGGAGGGGACGTCGAGGTGAGGCATGGGTCGTCAGAGGTGGCGCTCTAAACGCGGGGGGGTGTCCGGGGTTCGTCTCGGGCGGGGCTTCACGGCGCCGTCACGACGGCGCCGTCACGACGGCGCCGTCACGCGGCGCGGCGGCGGTCTACGACTCGCTGAGGTCGCGGTGCCCGAAGTAGTACAGGCAGTACTTCAGCTTCATCGCCTTCATGGCGCCGAAGCCGGGGAGCGCCTGGACCCGCTTGTCGACCGCCTTCGCGTCGCCGTCCGCCCAGATCCGCCCCGCATCGCCGCCGTAGTCGTCGGCGACGCGGCGGGCGACGGCCTGCGTGGTGTCGACCATCTTGTTGGTGAACCGGTGGACGGCGGGGGTCTCGGTGAAGACCGCCGCGAACGCCTCGCGGTCCATGTCCGCGATCCGGGCCATGTCGAGGTGGCCGAGCCGCTGGCGCAGCTTGTAGGGCCCCGCGAAGGCGGTCTCCGCGAGCACCCGCTGGTCGTAGAGGAGCCCGAGCAGGATCGCGTTGGGCTCGTCGCGGAGGAACTGGTCGACCTCGGGGTCCTTGGTCGCCGTGCCCTCGGCCTGCAACCGGTCGAGCATTCGCACGAGGCCGCCCTCGAGGGCGGAGTAGTCGGAGGCGTCGAGGGGCATGGGCGGTGATCGGAGGGGGGAGGGGGGAGGCCCGCTGTCCACGCACGGGGGGCGCCCGGCGATCCCGGCGCGACGGCGGAGCTAGTACGAGAGGCTCAGGCGCGCGCGGGCCGGGCGACCGATCTTGCGCGTCCCACATGCCTCCCCCCCGATGCGCCGACTTCCGCTCCTCCTCCTCGCCCTGTCCCTCACCGTTGCCGGCTGCGACTCCGACGACCCCGTTGGCGCGACCGCCGACGTGCGCGTGATGACCCAGAACCTGTACCTCGGCGCCGACCTGTTCCTGGTGGCCGGCGAGCCGAACCCGAACCTCGTCCCGGTCCGCGTGGCCGAGCTCTACGGGACCGTCACGGCCTCCGACCCCGCGTCGCGGATGGCCGCCATCGCCGCCGAGATCGTCCGCGTCGGGCCCGACCTCGTCGGTCTGCAGGAGGTCTCGACGTACTCGATCCAGAGCCCCGGCGACAACCTGCCCGGCCAGGCGGCGACCCCGGCCACCGAGGTCACGATCGACTTTCTCGACCTGCTGATGGACGCCATCGCGGCGTCGGGCGGCGACTACCGCGTCGTCTCGGTCTCCAACAACGCGGACGTGGAGCTGCCCGCCACGACGGATGGCGCGACGTTCTTCGACGTCCGCTACCAGGACGCCGACGTGATCCTGGCCCGCGCCGGCGTCACGACCAGCAACCCGACCGAGCAGTCGTTCCAGACGCTGCTCACCCAGCCCGTCGGGGGCGTCGATCAGACGTTCGTGCGCGGCTACCAGACGGTCGACGCGACGGTCGCCGGGCTGGCGTTCACGTTCATCAACACGCACCTCGAAGTGGGTGGCCCGGCCGAGCCGCTCCAGGTGCTCCAGGCCGGCGAGCTGCTCCCGCGGCTGGCCTCCACGACCGGCCCTGTCATCTTCGTGGGTGACATCAACTCGAACGGCAACGCGAACGGGACGAGCTACCAGACGCTCACCGGCCCGCTGACGGACGCCGTCCCGGCCGGCGCCGCGCCGACGTGCTGCCAGGACGACGAGCTCCGCAACGAGGTCTCGGCGCTCCAGACACGCATCGACGTGGTGTTCTACCGCGGCTTCGACAGCGTCGTCGAGGCGGAGGTCGTGCTCGACGAGCCGGCCGACCGCGTCAACGGGATCTGGCCGAGCGACCACGCCGGCGTCTGGGCCGAGCTCCGCGCGGTGGTCCTATAGAGCGACTGGCGGCTCCCCCAACTCCGCTCACATTGGGGTGCCATCCTGAGTGAGCGGAGCGAGTCGAAGGATCTCAGTTGAGCACGGCGCCGTGCCCGGCTGAGACCCTTCGACTGCGTTTGCGCACTCGGCTCAGAGACTGTTGTGGGAAGTCATGCCGCTCTACAGCGTCATCCCGAACGAACGTGAGGGATCTCAGCGAGGCCCCCACGCCTCCCCTGCCGTTCGTCGTGACTCGCAGGCTCGCGTTGAGATCCTTGGCTACGCCGACGCTCTGCGTTCGCAAGCTCTGGATGACAAGGGTAGAGGCGGAGTCCAGGCACGCTCTAGATCCGCCGCCACTCGGGCCCGCTCGGCGTGTCGACCACCTCGACGCCGAGCGCGGCCAACTCGTCGCGGATGGCGTCGGCCCGGGCCCAGTCCTTGGCGGCTCGCGCCTCCGTTCGCTGCGTGACGAGCGGGGCGACGTCGGCCGCGAGCGCGTCGTCCGGGTCGCTGGCGGTATCCGCTGGCGTGGCGTAGACGCCGACGATGCCGAGCAGGGTGTCGATGCGGTCGAGGTAGGCGAGGGCGCTGGCGGCGGAGGCGGCGGAAAGGCCGCCGTCGCGGGCGTCGGCGAGGATGAGGTTCGCGCCCCGGTACGCCGCCGCGAGCGCGACGGGCGTGTTGAGGTCGTCGGCCATCGCCGCGAGCGCGTCGGCGTAGGCCACTTGCAGCGGGTCCGCCAAGGTGTCCGGGCCGGGCGCGTCGGCATGCGTGCGGGCGGCGGCCAGGGCGTCGACGTAGCGACTGCGGTTTTTGGCGGCGTCCTCGAGCCCCTTTTGCGTGAGGTTGAACGGGCGCGCGTAGTGGCCTGAGATCAGCGCGAGCCGGAGCGCGAGCGGGTCGAGCGGGGCGCCCCAGTCGGCCCGGCCACCGGCGGCGGGGTCGGCCAGGAAGTCGCGGACGGTCAGGAAGTTGCCCTTGCTCTTGGACATCTTCTCGCCCTCGACCTGGAGGAAGCGGGTGTGCATCCAGTAGCGCGAGAACGGCTGGCCGGTGATGGCCTCGGCCTGGGCGATCTCGCACTCGTGGTGCGGGAAGCGCAGGTCCTCGCCGCCGCCGTGGAGGTCGATGGTGTCGCCGAGGTACTTCTGTGCCATCACCGAGCACTCGAGGTGCCAGCCCGGGAAGCCCCAGCCGTCGGTGGCGCCCTGCGTGAACGGCGAGTGCCACTGCATCAAGTGGCCGGCGTCCTTCTTCCACAGCGCGAAGTCGCGCGGGTCGCGCTTGCCGTCGTCGCGGACGACCTCGCGCGAGCCCTCGACGAGCGCGTCCGCGTCGGTGTTGCCGGACAGCTTGCCGTAGTCGGGGAAGCTGGGGACGTGGAAGTAGACGCCGTCGTCGGTCTCGTACGCGTGCCCGCTGGCGATCAGCGCCTGGACGGCCAGGATCTGCTCGCGGACGTGCTCGGTCGCGCGGGGGCGGATGTCGGGATCGCGCAAGCCGAGCGCGTCCCAGTCTCGTTTGAGGGCGTCGGTGTAGTGCCGCGCGAGGTCCCAGACGGTCTCGAACGCCTCGCCCTCCTTCGACGCCAGCGCCTTGGCCATCTTGTCCTCGCCCCCCGCGTCGGCCACGTCGTCCTCGGTGAGGTGGCCGACGTCGGTGACGTTCGAGACGTAACGGACGGCCCACCCGAGCGCCTCGGCGGTGCGGACGAGCAGGTCGGCCGTCAGGAACGTGCGGAAGTTGCCGACGTGGGCGTAGCTGTAGACCGTCGGGCCGCAGCTGTAGAAGCGCAGGAGCGGGCGGCCGTCGGGCGCGTGCGCGGCCGGCTCGATCGTCTCGAGCTGGCGCGACAGCGTGTTCGTCAAGCGGAGGGCGGGCGTCTCGGGCATGGGTCGGGGGGCAGGCCGCAAGCTACCCGGCCGAGGGCGCGGGGTTCGCTCGCGCGCCTCGGGCCGTTCTTCTGCCATCGGTCCCCTGTGAGCAGGGCCGCTACCTCCTGGCTCGAACCACTCAACTTGTCATCCTGAGAAACTGTTCTACAAAGCCACCACCCCTTAACTGAGTCCTCCCCGCGCAGGCGGGGATCCATACGGCGGTGCTCGGACGTCGCCTGATGGCCCTCGCCCCGCCCCTCTCCCACGTGGAGAGGGGACGCCTTAGAGAGCCCGCGCCGTTCCCCCAAACCGTCTCTGAGCTTGCGAAGGCTCCCAATGCGAGCCCTCACGCATAGACGTTAGGTGCCGATGGCCCGACACGCTTGCGTCGAGATCCTTCGCAAGCTCAGGATGACGGCTCCGGGAAGGAGAGGGGTGAGCGTTGCAGTCCTGCTTCCGAGTGATCGCGACCGTCCGAGCGCCGATCCCGCTACCAGCGGCGGTTCGAGACGGTGAACCCGACGAGCACGCTGGCGCGTGGGCCGTCCTGGCCGAACACGACCGCCACGTTCATCGGGATGCCGACCTCGCCGACGGCCGTCGTGGCGCCGACCGCGATGGCGTAGGCCGCGCCGCCGAGCGACAGGTTGGGCCCGACGCCGACCTCGAACCCGCCCGGCGCGCGCAGCCCCGCCAGGAACGTCAGGCTCGGCAGGAAGACGCCCCGGTCGGCGCCGCCCAACAGCACGACCCACTCCGCCAGGCCGGTCAGGCCCTCGTCGGTCTGGAACAGGCGGTTCTCGAACTGCCACCCGAACTGCGTCACGACCGGGAAGTCCTGTGAGATCCGCGCGTCGCCGTCGCCGGTGTCGTAGGCCTCGTTGATCCGGTCGACGGTGCCGGGGCTCAGGATGGTCAGCCCGGTGCGGGGGCCGCCCACGCGGCGTGGGCCCCGGTCGATGCGGGCCTGCGCGACGGCCGTCCCGGGGCGGACGACGGTCGGCTCGGGGGCGGGGCGGGGCGTCGGGCGCGGGGCCTCCGTCGGCCGCTCGTCGGGCTCGGGGTCGAGCGGGACGCCCTGTGCGAACACGGGGGCGGAGAGGGCGAGGGCAAGGAGGACGGCGCGCAGCATGGCATCGGGTGGGGATGTGACGGCCAACTTGGATAGACCGGAGCGCATCCCCGTGGTGCGATCGTACCAGGGCCCGCCTGAGCCGTCGCGCAAAGGGACCCCGACGGCACGATGCCGAGTCTTCCCGGCCCTTCTCCCGAATCGATGCCTCCCACCCCGCCCGGCCTCCGCTACGTAGACGACGCTCGCCCCGGGATCACGCGCGTCGGCCGCGGGACCGGCTTCTCGTACCACGGGCCGGACGGCGAACTCGTCTCCGACACCACGCGGGATCGGATCGAGTCCTTGGTCATCCCGCCCGCCTGGGAGGACGTGTGGATCTGCGCCTCGGGCAACGGCCACCTCCAGGCGACCGGTCGCGACGCGAAAGGCCGCAAGCAGTACCGCTACCACGACGACTGGACCGCCCACCGCAACCGCCTCAAGTTCGACAAGATGATCGGGTTTGGAGAGGCCCTGCCCGGCATCCGTGCGCGCGTCGAGGCCGATCTGCGCGCGCGGTCACTCGGCCGCGAAAAGGTGCTGGCGCTGTGCGTGCGGCTCCTTGACGAGACGCTCGTGCGCGTCGGGAACGAGCAGTACGCGGCTGAGAACGGGTCGTACGGGCTCACGACGGTCCGCGACAAGCACGTCTCGTTCGCGGGCTCGGCCGTCACGTTCGCGTTCGTGGGCAAGAGCGGGAAGGCCCACGCGATCACCGTCGACGACGCGCGGCTGGCGCGGCTCGTCAAGGACTGCCGCGACATCCCGGGCTACGACCTCTTCCAGTTCTACGACGAGGCCGGCAACAAGCAGGACGTGGAGAGTGGCCACGTCAACGGGTACCTCCAGGAGACGACGGGCGAGGCGTTCACGGCGAAGGACTTCCGGACGTGGGGCGGGACCGTCGCCGCGGCCGAGCGGCTGGCGGCGGTCGAGGACGCGAGCGACCCGGACGACTGCATCACGACGGCTATCAAGGAGACCGCGGGTGTGCTGGGCAACACGCCCGCCGTGTGCCGCCAGTACTACGTCCACCCCGACGTGCTCGACGCCTTCCGCGCGGGCGACCTCCGGGACCGCGTCCGGCGCCGCAACGCGGGCAACACGCCCGACGGCCTGCGCCCACCCGAGGCCGCTGTCCTCGACCTGCTCCGCGAGCGGGCCGACTGAGGCGCCCGCGCCAGCGACCCAGCTAGCGGCTGGCGATCGGGAACGCCCACCGCGCGGGCGTGGCGCGGACGATGTCGAGCAGGGTTCGAATCTCGCCGTACGAGTCGCGGGGCGCGCCCGCGTCGGCGGTCACCCAGACGAGGGTCGCGACGGCCGTTTCCCCCGGTGCAAGCGTGATCGGATCGACCGAGGTCAGGTGCCGGATGTCGATGCCCCGATAACTCCCGTCGTCCGCGAGCCCGTCGCGCCAGCCGGTGCCGGCGAAGGGGTCGCCGGTGAACGCGAAGCGCGTCGCGGCGCCCGTCGTCGGGTCGATCATCGGGTCGCCCGCGTTCGAGAGCCCGTCGAGGGCGCGCAGGAAGGGGACCGGGCCGTCGACGCCGGTCTCGCCAAAGGCGGGGTCGACGTAGTTGTTCTTGCGCATGATCCGGTGGGCGCGAAGCGCCGCGCCGCCGGGCGTCTGGAGAAAGGCGAACCCGCTCGCGCCGGTCTCGACGTAGGCGCCGGTGTCGCTCTGGCGGAGGTTGTAGACGTAGCTCAGGCCCGCGTCGGCGTCGAAGGCGACGGCGTCGGAAATGGGGGCGGAGGAGTCGGTGTCGGAGTAGTACCCGGCACGCAGCCCGGCGATCGGCGCCGAGCCGATGTTGGCGACCTCGTAGCGCACGTAGCGGACGCCCGGCATGTCGTTGTAGCCGAACACGGCCGCGTTGACGCGCAGGCCCTCGACGGGCGCGGCGTAGGCGGCGATGTCAGAGCCGCGCTGAGGTCCGAATGAGGCCCACAGCATCTGGTCGCCGTAGACGAGGGGATTGCCGTCGGCATCGACGGGGGCGCCCTGGTCTGTCGGCCACGCTCCGATGTCGGTGTAGAGTGTGTCGGCGTCGAGCGCGAAGAGACGGTCGGCGGCGTAGTTGCCGTAGGGATAGGCGCCGAGCCAGATGACGCTGGCCTCCGCCGGGCCCGAGGCGTCGGTACCGAGCCACAGCCCGGAGGCGAACGGCGCCAGCGTCCGCTGTCTCTGGGAGTCGAACCCGCCGACGGGGCCCTCCGCGGACAGGGCGAGGCCGAACGTGGCCCCCGGTCCAAAGTGGGCCTGGCCCTCGAGCGCGCGAAGCGTGGCTGTCGGGCGGTCCGGTGGGGGCTCCGTGACGACCGACGAGTCGCAGGCGACGAGCGCCAGGAGGGCGAGGAGCAGAACGCGAGGCATGAGCGGGTAGTGAGATCGGTGGCAAAAGGATAGCCGACCTCCGCACAAACGCCAGCGGAACTCGCCGGGTGGCCGGGCGCGCCGGGCGAACGGTCGGGTAGGGAGCCGGCCCGCGCGCTACGCGGCCTCGGCCCCGACGGCGGGGTCGCCGATCCCGGCGCCGACGAGCGACCGAGCCGCGCGGATGAGCCCGTCCGGGCCGATGCCGACCTCGTCGTGGAGTTGGCGCTGTGTCCCGTGCTCGATGTAGTGGTCCGGCAGGCCCAGGCGGACGACGCGCGTGCCGTCGATGACCCCGGCGTCCGACGCCCACTCGACGACCGCCGAGCCGGCGCCGCCGTCGCGGACCCCGTCCTCGACGGTGATCACGGCCGTGTGGCGCTCGAAGACCTCCGCCAGCAGGGCCGCGTCGAGCGGCTTGACAAAGCGCAGGTCGTAGTGTGCCGCCTCGATGCCCTCCGCCGCGAGTCGCTCGCACGCCTCGATGGCGTACGCGCCGATGGCGCCGTAGCTCACGAAGGCGAGGTCGGCGCCGTCGCGGACGCGCCGGCCGGTGCCGATCTCGATGGTCTCGAACGTGTCGCGGAGCGGCATCCCCGTGGCGGCGCCGCGCGGGTAGCGGATGGCCATCGGGCCGTCGTGCTGGAGCGACGTGTACAGCAGGTCCCGGAGGTCCTGCTCGTGGAGCGGCGCGGCGCAGACCAGCCCCTGCACGGGGCGGAGGTAGGCGATGTCGAGCGCGCCGTGGTGCGTGGGGCCGTCAGCGCCCGCGACGCCCGAGCGGTCGATGCAGAAGGTGACGGGCAGCTTCTGGAGCGCCACGTCGTGCACGACGCCGTCATAGGCGCGCTGCAGAAACGTCGAGTAGATGGCCGCGAACGGGCGCAACCCCTGGGTCGCCAGCCCGGCCGCGAAGACCACGGCGTGCATCTCGGCGATGCCCACGTCGAAGGCGCGGTCCGGCATCACCTCCATCATCTTGCCCAGGCTGGTGCCCGACGGCATGGCGGCCGTGACACCGACGACGCGAGCGTCGGCCTCCGCCAGCTCGATGACCGCGTCGCCGAACACGTCCTGCCACTTGGGCGGCTTGGTGCCCGAGGCGGTCGGGATGGCCAGGCTCTTGCCGGTGAGCTTGTCGAAGGGGCTCGACTGCGCGTGCCACTTGACCTGGTCGACCTCGGCGGGCGCGAAGCCCTTGCCCTTGACCGTCAGCGCGTGGAGCAGGATCGGGCCGCCGAGCGCGCGGAGCTTCTTGAGGTGCGTCGCCAGCGCCACCACGTCGTGGCCGTCGACGGGCCCGATGTAGCGGAAGCCGAAGGCCTCGAACAGCATCCCGGGCGTGAGCACGGCCTTGAGCCCGTCCTCGACCCGGCTCGCCAGACGCTGGAGGTGGCCGCCGCCCAGCCCCTTCATCTTGTCGAACAACTCCCAGACCTCGCCCTTGAGCGCGTTCCACGAGCCCGACGACGACACCTTGGCGAGGTACTCGTGGAGCGCGCCGACATTCGGGTCGATCGAGATCCGGTTGTCGTTCAGGATCACCAGCAGGTCGGACTTCGAGACGCCCGCGTTGTTGAGCCCCTCGAACGCCAGCCCGCCCGTCATCGAGCCGTCGCCGATGACGGCGACCACGCGCTGGGCCGTGCCCATGATGTCGCGGGCGACGGCCATGCCGTGCGCCGCCGAGATGGACGTGCTCGCGTGACCGACCCCGAACGTGTCGTACTCGGACTCGGAGCGCTTGGGGAAGCCGCTCAGCCCGCCGTACTTGCGGTTGGTCGGGAAGGCCTCGCGACGTCCCGTCAGGATCTTGTGCCCGTACGCCTGGTGGCCGACGTCCCAGACGAGCTGGTCCTCCGGCGTCTCGTAGGCCCAGTGCAGCGCGACCGTCAGCTCGACCACGCCCAGGCTGGCGCCGAAGTGGCCGCCGTGGACGGCCACGATGTCCACGATAAAGTCGCGGAGCTCGTCGCAGAGCTGCGGCAACCGCTCGACCGGAAGCGCACGCACGTCGGCGGGGCTGGCGATGGTGGCCAGCAGGGGGCCGGGCGTGTGGGTCGGGGCGCTCACGGGCATACGTCGGGTCTCGGATCAGCCGATGGGTCTCCGGTAGACCGGCGAGGCCGGGGCCCGGTTTCAACGGACAGTGAAAGGCGCCGCGAAGACGGGCTGAGGGGCGATCGTGACGCGGAGCCCGCCGTCTGCCGTGCGCAGGCGGTGGTGCTGGGCGCCAGCCCCGCCGTCGCCAACGCGCCGTCGCGCCGGGCGACCACGCGGCCGAAGGCGTCGGCGAGCGCGAGCGGAAGGAGGCGGAGCATGGGGGAGAGGGGGCCGCGCAAAGGTATCCGGCCGGCCGGACCTCCGCACACGGCGACGGGGTAGTCTCGACGAAAGCCCCCCGATGCCCGTGCCTTCCGATCGCCCCGTCCGCGTTTTGTTCGTCTGCCTCGGCAACATTTGTCGGAGCCCGCTCGCGGAGGGCTTGTTCCAGGACAAGGTGACCGCGGCCGGCCTGGCCGACCGCGTCGTCGTGGACTCCGCCGGCACCGGCGGCTGGCACGTGGGCGCCCCGCCGGACCGACGCATGACGGCGACGGCCGCCACGCACGGCACCGACCTCTCGCGCCTCAAGGCGCGCCAACTCGTCCGCCACGACCTCGACGAGTACGACCACGTCTTCGTGATGGACAAGGACAACCTCCACGACACGCTGGCGCTGGACCCCGACGGCGACCACGGCACCCGCGTCCGTCTCTTCCGCGAGTTCGACCCCGAGCCCGGCGACTACCAGGTGCCCGACCCGTACTACGGCGGGCCCGACGGCTTCGAGCACGTCTACGCGATCGCGGACCGGACGACGGACGCCATCTTGGACCGGCTCCGTGCGGTCTACGACTGGAGCACGGCGTGACCTGACGCCCCGTCTCCGCTGGGGCCGACCGACGCGGAGGGGAGGACGACCGTGATGCGCGTGCCGCGCCCGGGTTCGGAGTCGACCTCGATGCGGCCGTTGTGGAGCGCGACGATCTGCTGGACGATGGCGAGGCCGAGGCCTGTGGACGGCTCGCCGGCCGTCGTGGGCGCCGCGAGCCGAGCAAAGGGCTCGAACATGCGCGACTGATCCTCGACCGGGACGCCGGGCCCGGAGTCGCCGACGCACACCCACACCTCGTCCTCCGTCCCCCGCACTGCCACCTCGACCGTCCCGCCTCGGGGGGTGTACTTCACGGCGTTCGAGACCAGGTTGTCGACGACCTCGGTGAACCGATCCGCGTCGAGCTGCGCAGTGTGTCCGCGCGGGGCCAGGACGATCAGGGCCTGCCCCTTGGCCTTGGCCCGCGCGGCGAATGGCCGGGTGGCGGCCTCGACGAGGACGCCGAGGTCGGCAAGGTCGGGGACCATAGGGAGGTGGCCACCGTCGAGCGCGGCCGTCACCAGGAGGTCGTCGATCAGCCGCAGCAGGCGCCGCGCCTCGCCGCCGATGTGCTGGGCGTGGGAGGCCACGTCGGAGGATCGGGCCCCCGCGATCACGAGCTCGGTCAGGCCGAGCACGTTCGACAGGGGCGTCCGGAGATCGTGGGCGGCGAAACCGAGCAGGTTCGACCGGAGCTGGACGGCCTCCTCGAGCGTCGCCGCCGCCGTCTCCGCCTCGCGCCGCTGCGTCTCGGACACCGCCAACGCCGTCGACGCTCGGGACCGGGCGGTGCGCAGCTCCGCCACCCGCCAGGCCAGGGCGACCGCCAGCAGCAACGCCTCCAGGGCCAGCCCCGCCTGCACCGCTTCCATCGCCCAGTCCACCGGGGGCGCGCCGAACTGGGGGGCGACGAACCCGGCCGTGCTCCCCGCCAGCACCACGAACGACACCAGCAGCAGCCCCGACGGCGTATACCCGCTCCGCCATCCCCGCCAGATCGCGGCGACGGTCACCACGATCAGCGCGAGCACCAGCGCGGACATCCACAGCGACCCGGCCCGCCAGCCGAGCACGGGCGTCACCACCAGCCCGGCGGCGACGGCCGCTGCCAGCGCGAGCAGAGCCCGGTCCAGGCGCGGCCCGACCCGCTCCCGGCCCAGAAAGGCGCGGACGAATAGCGGGAAGCACGCCAGCCCGACGTGCAGCGCGGCCGTCTGGAGCACCGGCGACCAGCCGAGATCCGACGGCCAGAAGGCGTCGAACCCGTAGCGATAGACCGTCAGGAAATACAGACCGACGCCACCGACGTACCCGACGTAGTACAGGAAGCTGGCGTCGCGGAGCGCGGCGAGCATTGCCAGGTTGAACAGGGCGAGCGCGAGCAGGGTGCCGAAGAACAGCCCGTTCCACAGCGCCAGCGACCGCCCCCGAAGCGCGGCGTGGTCGGCCCGCACCACGCGGACGGGGCGGAGGTGGGGCGTGGCCTCGGAGCCGTAGGGGTCGTGCGCAACACGGACATAGAGCGTCCGCCGCTCGCCCGCCGCGAGCGTCAGCAGGACCGTCCCGGGGAAGCCCTGGTCGAGGTCCCGCTCGTCGGCCGGCACGTCGATCCCGGCCACCCGGTGCTGGCGCCGACCGCTCGTGTCGGTCCAGTAGACGTCGATGCGCTCCGCCAGCGTCTCCACGGCCCACGCGCTCGGGGCGTCGCCGGGTGCTTCGACGGGGAGACGGAGCCAGACGGCCTGGGCGGTCAGCGCCGACCGCTCCAGCACTGGGGCGACGGGTCGGTACCCCTCGGCCTGCATCGCTTGGTCGACGCTCAGCGTGCCCGGTGTGTCGACGAGTGCGGCGAGGTGGCCTGCGAGGTCCGGCTCCACGCCTCCCAATGGGAGGGAGGGCTGTGCGGCAGCGACCGCTCCGAGCAGCAAGAAAGCGAACAGCGAGGTCAACGTGCGAAACAATGGAACAGGCGGCGTATCGGCCGACCACTATGGAAAGGAAAGGCCTAGTGTACGTTTATAGAGGAGCGGCTGCCTCTTGTTGGGGCGAAAAAAGATATCTGAAACGAGGTTGTAGTCGCCGTGTGCCCACGGCACAGGAGGAATCTCCTGGACCATCTCGGCGCCGGGTGCTCGGTCCCGCCCCGGGCTACGCCGTACCATCCTTGCGTCCCATGTCCCCCGGCCATGCAGTACCCGTTCCAGCTCACCTTCAAGATCCTGGCCGTCGCTCCCCAGATTCGCGTGGCCGACGCGACGGGGGCACCCTTTATGTATGTCCACCAAAAGGCATTCAAATTGAAGGAGGCCGTGACGGTGTATCGCGATGAGTCGAAGGCGACACCGCTGTACACCATTGCGGCGGATCGCATCCTGGACTTTAACGCGGCCTACGAGATCCGCGACGGCCACGGCCGCGGGGTCGGGACCCTGGCGCGCAAGGGGCGCCGTTCCATCTGGCGTGCCCGCTACGACGTGCTCGACGCCGAGGGCCGGACGGTCTACCGCATCCACGAGGACAACGCCTGGACGAAGGTCGGCGACGCTCTCTTTCGCGAGATCCCGCTTCTGGGAGCGTTCGGCGGCTACTTTTTCAACCCCAGCTACACCGTCGAGGCCGACGACCCGACGACGCCAGAGCAGGAGGGCGACCCGGTGTTCCGGCTCACCAAGCAGCCCGCGCTGTGGGAGGGCCGCTTCGAGCTGGAGCGGCTCGACACGACGCTCGGTGCTGAGCAGGAAGAGCTGCTCGTGGTGTCGCTGCTGATGATGCTCCTCCGCGAGCGGACTCGGGGCTAGCACAACGACCCGTCGCTCTGATGCTTCCCGACACGGTCCGCGCCCTCGTCGAGGCCACCGTCGGCGCCGTCCGGTCGGCCGTGCCTGTCGGCGGCGGCGACGTGTCGCAGGCTGCCCGGGTCGAGACCGGCGCGGGCGCCGTGTTCGTCAAGTGGGGGAGTGGGACGGCGGGCCAGACTTACGCCGCCGAGGCGGAGGGGCTGGCGGCGCTGGCGGAGGTGGCGGGTCCGGACCTCGTCGTGCCGCGCCCGCTCGCCCACCGCGCGCCCGACGCCGACGGGCCCGGTGCTCTGGTGCTCCCGTGGCTCGACCGAGGCCAGCCCGGGCCCGACGACTGGCGCCGCTTTGGCGCCGCGCTTGCGGCGCTCCACCGGGCCGAGGCACCGGGCACTGGCTACGGGTGGGCCGGGGACAACTGGATCGGGAGCAAGCCGCAGCGAAACGGGTGGCGCGACACGTGGCCCGCGTTCTTTGGCGAGCGGCGCCTGCTCGCGCAAGCCGAGACGGTCCGCCAGCGCGGCGCGTGGGATGGGGGGTGGGACGCAAGCCTCGCCCGCATCGTTGCCCGACTGCCCGAGATCCTGCCCGAGACACCCGCGCGGTCGCTGCTGCACGGCGACCTGTGGGCGGGGAATGCGGTCCCGCTGCAGCCTGCCCCCGCGAAAACGGGGAGCCGGTTCGCGATCCTCGACCCCGCCATATCCGTCGGCCACCGCGAGGCGGACCTCGCCATGACCCGGCTGTTCGGCGGGTTCGACGCACCGTTCTACGCCGGATACACTGAGGCGTGGCCGCTGGCGCCCGGCGTCGACGAGCGGGCCGAGGTCTACAACCTGTACCACCTCATCAACCACCTCACCCACGGCCCCGGCTACCGGGCGACCGTCGAGCGGACACACCGGCGGTTCGGGGGCTAGTTGCTCGCGTCTGCGAGCGCGGCGTGGGCGGCGGCGAGCCGAGCCACCGGCACGCGGTACGGCGAGCAGCTCACGTAGTCCAGCCCGACGCCGTGGAAGAAGGCAACGGAGGCCGGGTCGCCGCCGTGCTCCCCGCAGACGCCCACCTTGAGGCCTGGCGACGCGGCCCGTCCGCGCTCGGTCCCCAGGCGGACCAACTCGCCGACGCCGTCGCGGTCGATCGTCTGGAACGGGTCGGCGGCAAGGATGCCGCGCTCGATGTACGACGACAGGAAGCGGCCGGAGTCGTCTCGGCTCAAGCCGAACGTGGTCTGGGTCAAGTCGTTGGTGCCGAAGGAGAAGAACTCGGCGTGCGCCGCGATGGCGCCGGCCGTGAGCGCCGCCCGGGGCAGCTCGATCATCGTGCCGACGAGATAGTCCAGCGACACCCCGCGCTCGGCAAGGACCTCGTCGGCCACCTCGCGCACCACGGCGGCCTGGTTCGCGAGCTCAGCGGCGACCGAGACGAGCGGGACCATCACCTCGGGGCGCACGTCGACGCCGTCCTCGACGCAGTCGGCGAGGGCCTCGAAGAGCGCGCGGACCTGCATCCGCGTGATCTCGGGGTAGAGCAGGCCCAGACGGCAGCCCCGGAGCCCGAGCATCGGGTTCTGCTCGTGGAGCCGCTCGACCTGGCGGAGCAGCGCCCGGGCCGTGTCGGCGTCGTCGAGCAAGCCGTCCATGGCCTCCAGCGAGACGGCGTGGCGCAAGGCGAGCTTGGTCTCCGCGAGCCGGTCGTGGAGGTCGACCAAGTCGGGTAGAAACTCGTGGAGCGGCGGGTCCAGCAGACGGACCGTGACGGGCAGCCCGTCCATCGCCCGGAACAGGCCGTCGAAGTCGGCGCGCTGGAAGGGGAGGAGGGCGCGGAGCGCGGCCTCGCGGCCGCCCGCCGACTCGGCGAGGATCATCTTGCGCATGGCCGCCAGCCGCTCGTCCCCGAAGAACATGTGCTCGGTGCGGCACAGACCGATGCCCTCCGCCCCGAACTCGCGTGCAGTCCGGGCGTCGGCTGCGGTGTCGGCATTTGCGCGGACGCGCAGGCGACGGACGTCGTCGGCCCAGCCCATCAGCGTGTGGAAGTCGTCGCCGAGCACGGGCTGCACGGTCGGGACCTGGCCCAGCAGCACGCGGCCCGTCGCCCCGTCGACCGTGATCCAGTCGCCCGCGACGATCGTGCGGCTGTCCACCTCGAGGCGGCCCTGCACGGTGTCGATGTGGAGCGCGTCGGCGCCGGCGACGCAGGGCGTGCCCATGCCGCGCGCGACGACGGCGGCGTGGCTCGTCATGCCGCCCCGCGCGGTCACGATGGCTTGCGAGACCACCATGCCGTGGAAGTCGTCCGGGGAGGTCTCCTGGCGGACCAGAATGACCGGGTCGCCGGCCTTGGCGCGCGTCTCGGACTCCTCGGAGGTGAAGGCGACGCGGCCGGTCGCGGCGCCGGGGCTGGCGGGCAGCCCGACCGCCAGCACGACCGCCTCCGCGTCGGGGTCGATGGTCGGGTGGAGCAGCCCGTCGAGCGCGGCCGGGTCCACGCGGCGGACGGCGGTGGCTTCGTCGATGACGCCCTCGGCCACCATGTCGACGGCGATGCGGACGGCGGCGGCGCCGGTGCGCTTGGCGGTCCGCGTCTGCAGCAGCCACAGCTCGCCCTGCTCGACGGTGAACTCGATGTCCTGTACGTCGCCGTAGTGCGCCTCCAAGCGGTCGGCGAGTTGGCGGAAGGCGTGGTAGGTCTCCGGCATGTCCTCGGCCATCTCGGCGATGGGCTTGGGCGTGCGGATGCCGGCCACCACGTCCTCGCCTTGGGCGTTGCGCAGGTACTCGCCGTAGAGCCCTTTAGCGCCCGTCGACGGGTCCCGGGTAAAGGCGACGCCCGTCGCAGAGTCCCAGCCTCGGTTGCCGAAGACCATGGCCTGGACCGTCACGCCGGTCCCGATATCGTCCGGGATGCGGTGGATGCGGCGATAGTGGGCGGCGCGGTCGTTGTCCCAGCTGTCGAACACGGCGGCGACCGCCAGGCGGAGCTGCTCCTCGGGGTCGTCGGGGAAGAGCTGGCGCTTGGTCCCGGCAATGAGCCGCTTGGAGGCGGCGACGATCTCCTTGAGCTGGTCGACCGAGAGGTCGGTGTCCTGGCCCCCGTCGGTGGTGGCCTTGGCACGGGCCATGAGCGCGGCGAACCGCTCGGCCTCGACGCCCATCACGATCTCGCCGAACATGGCGACGAACCGGCGATAGGCGTCGTACGCGAACCGCGCGTCGCCGGTGCGGGCCGCGAGCGCGGCGGCGGTCTCGTCGTTGAGGCCCAGGTTGAGGACCGTGTCCATCATGCCCGGCATGGAGACGGCGGCGCCGGAGCGGACGGACAGCAAGAGCGGGTCCTCGGGGTCGCCGAAGCGACGGCCCGCCTCGGCCTCGACCCGGGCCAGTGCCTGTCGGGTCTGGGCCCAGAGGTCGTCTGGGAAGTGGTGGCCGGCGGTCTGGTACGCCGTGCAGGCCTCCGTCGTGATGGTGAAGCCGGGGGGGACGGCCAGCCCGGCAGCGGTCATGGCCGCCAGCCCCGCGCCCTTGCCGCCGAGCAGCGCTTTGTCGCCGGCTGGCGCGTCGGCGAACGGGTACACCCAGCGGCGGGCGGGGGCGGTGTCGGACATCGGAACGGAGGGAGGGGAGCTCCCGTCAAGCTGCCGCACGGCGGTTAGTTCCGGGTCAGGCAGCTGCGGTCGTCCCGTCGGACCCGGCCCACCCGCGGAGCGCAACTCCGCCGCCGTCGATCCGCCGATCTCGCCCTAGCGGGTCCGAGCCCACTTGGCTCCGAGCCCGATGACCGTGAGCAGCAGGCTGGTCACCACCCCCGAGGCCACGGGGTTGTTGGAAATGGCTTCCCAAAGCCGACTGAGCCAGCGGCCCGGCGGCACGGCCACCTCCACGACGGCCGCATAGGTCCGGCGCCGCGCTACAGGGCGCCCGTCGACACGAGTGACGGCGAAGACGTGGAGCGCCAGCCGTTGTGTGCCCCCTTCCAACGCAGTGACTCGCCACTGCCAGTGGGGCGGGGCCTCGTCGTCAAGCCACTGGCGCCGCCTGCTGAGCGAGTCGACCCGGAGCCCCGGAGTGACCGCGTGCAGCTCGGCCTCCATGAGATCGCTTACCCGGAGGCTGTCTACGACGGACCTCTCCGGCCCGACCGGTTCGACCCGGCGAAAGTGAGCCGTGTCCTCGGCGACGACCACGTCGAACACTGCCCACTCGTCGAGCTGAAGGGCGGAGATCTCGTCGTAGCGGACGACGCCGAGGAGCTCTTCCATCCGGGCGGATGCGAGACGGCGTGTAGAGTCAGGGGAGGACCGCCGATACCGCACGCCAGGGCCGCCGTTCTCACCGACGACAGCGGAATCCGTAGCCAGACGATCTCCGACCGCGTCTTCCCACGCATTCTCGTCCCACTCGGAGGGGTCGACGGGCCCGCTTGCCTCGACGCGGTCGTCACGTTCCGTCGGCTCTGGAGCGCAGGTGGCGAGGGCGACGACGAGCGCGAAAGGTGCGGTTGCGAGCCACCACGTCCGGATGTGAAATTGGGCCATCGTAGTCCTGCGCGTTCCGTTCCGCCCAGGATAGGCGATCTGGCCGTACGACCCCCGCAGGGGACCCCGATAGGCGTTACGGCCGGAGCATGTCTAACGAGAACCCCTCCAGGGTGTCGAGAACCACGTCCGCACCCGACAGCTCGTCGGCCGAGTAACGGCCCGTGGCGACAGCGACGGCGACGGCCCCGGCGGCGTGCGCACACGCGATGTCGCGCGGCGTGTCACCGAGGATGACCAGCTCCGAGGTCTCGACGGTCCGGCCGAGGTGCGCCGTCGCCCGGCGCGCGCCGATGGCGGGGAGCGCGTCACGGTCGGCGTGGTCGCTGCCGAAGGCGCCGAAGGGGAACAGCTCGCGGCCCAGGTCGATCCGGGCCACCTTGTCGTAGGCGATGGCCTCAATGTTGCCTGTCAACAGGCCGATCTCGGCGCCGTCGCCCGCGAGCCGACGGACGAGCGCGACGGCGCCGGGCAGCGCCTCGACGGTCGCCGAGGGCAGCCGCGCGGCCATCTCCCGCTCGTAGAGGGACAGGAACGCCTCGGGCGTGGCGCCCTCGACCGCGAGACCGTGGCGGCCCGCTGCCTCCAGCACCTCGCGGAAGATCTGCGGGTCCGTCTTACCGGAGAACGTGACGTCTGAAAAGTCGAACGTGTCCCCGACGAGGTCCGCCAGCGCGGCCGTCACCGACCGCCGGCCGACCCCGTGGGACTGCAAGAGCGTGCCGTCAATGTCGAAGAGGAGAACGGGCATAGGGCCAGGGGCGGGGGGAAGTCCGACCGAGTACGCGGTGGCGGCGCTCAGGACCCGGGACGTGCTCGTGGTCAGGGGGATCCCGGGGGGAGAGGCGTCGGCTCCTCGAAAGAACCGGCCGAACCCGCCCTGCGACAACCCGTCGGCACCGGCTGGCGTTACCGTGTCCCGCCCGTTCCGTATCGCCCGCAGCGCCCCGATGGCCGACCAGCCCAGCCTTTTCGACAACGTCCGACTCGACGTCACGCTTCCCGACGACCTTGACGACCCGCTCGCGGCCGTTGAGTCCGACGCCGGCCGCGAGACGCTCTTCCTCGCCGACGCGATGGCGCTCGCGTACCGGGCCTTCTTCTCGATGAAGAACGCCAGCCTGTCCGCGCCGGACGGGACCGACACGCGGACGCTCTACGGCTTCACGACGGCGCTCCTCAAACTGTTGGAGGACGAGCAGCCCGAGCACATCGCCGTCGTGTTCGACGTGATCGGCGGCGGGCCGACGTTCCGCGACGAGCTCTACGCCGACTACAAGGGCCACCGGCCCCCGATGCCGCCCGAGATCAAGTCGAACATCCCGCTCCTCAAGCGGCTGTGCACGGCGTTCGACATCCCGGTCTTGGAAGTCGACGGAATGGAGGCCGACGACGTGATCGGGACGCTGGCGAAGCGCGCCGAGGACGAGGGCGTCGACGCCGTCATCTTCTCGGCCGACAAGGACTTCCGCCAGCTGCTCTCGGATCGCGTCTCGATGCTGCGGCCGCCATACCAGGGCGAGGCGTTCGACCTGGAGACGCCCGAGACCTTCCGCGCCAAGTACGGCGGCCTGGAGCCGGCCCAGTTTGTCGAGCTGCTGGCGCTGATGGGCGACAGCGCCGACAACGTGCCGGGCGTGCCGGGCATCGGCGAGAAGACGGCCATCAAGCTCATCGAGGAGTACGGGACGGTCGAGAACCTGATCGCGCACGCGGGCGACCTCAAAGGCAAGCGCGCGCGCGAGGGGATGACCACGTACGCCGACGACGCGCGGCTCTCGAAGCAGCTGGTCACCATCCGCTGCGACGTGCCGCTGACGGGGCCCGATGGGCAAGAGCTCGACTGGCACACGCTGCGCCGGACCGACCCCGACCTCGACGAGGTCGAGGCGCTGTTCAACGAGGTCGGGTTCGGCTCGCGCCTGCGCAACCGGGTCCGCGACTACGCCGCCGGCCGCCAGCGCACGCCGCGGACGGCCACGACGCTGCCCGAGGAGGACCCGTCGCTGAGCTTCGACTTCGGCCCGTATGAGCCCGTGACGGCGCTCGACGCGGGCGGGGTGAGCTACGCGACGGTCTACGAGGTCGAAGACATCGGGCTCGCGACCGAGGCCGTGACCGACGCCGACCAGCTGTCGTTCGACACGGAGACCACGTCGGTCGACCCGATGCACGCCGAGCTCGTCGGCGTGGCGCTGTCGAAGGAGGAGGAGACGGCCGTCTACCTCCCGACGCCGCTCCCCGACGGGACGCCGACGGAGACCGCGCTCGACGCGATCCGCGCGGCGCTCGAGGACCCGGACCTGCCCAAGGTGGGCCACAACGTCAAGTACGACCTCAAGGTGCTGGCGCGGCACGGCGTGACCGTGAGGGGCGACATCTTCGACACGATGGTGGCGCACTACCTCATCAACCCCGAGGCCAGCCACAAGCTCGACGACGTCGCCAGCTTCCACCTCAACTACCGCCCGCAGCCGATCACCGACCTGATCGGGACCGGGAAGAACGCGATCACCATGCGCGAGGTGGCCGTCGAGGACGCCGGGCCGTACGCGTGTGAGGACGCGGACGTGGCGCTCCGGTTGGTCCCGATCCTGACCGACGCGCTCGAAGCGGTCGACGACGGAGAGGGGCGGCTGTTGCAGATCGCGAACGAGATCGAGTTCCCGCTCGTCCCCGTGCTGGCGGCGATGGAGATGGCGGGCGTCAAGGTGGACGAGAAGGTGCTCGCCGACATCCGGGTCCAGCTCGACGCCCAGATCGAGGAGCTGGAGGGCCAGATCTTCGAGCAGACCGGTCGGGAGTTCGGGATCGGGTCGCCGAAGCAGATCGGGGAGGTGCTCTTCAATCCGCCCCCGACCGACGAGGACCACGCGGCGTACCAGACGTGGCTCCAGGACATGCGGGACTACGAGGCGGGCGAGGTGGCCGGCGACCCCGACGCCAAGCCCAAGACCAAAAAGCAACTTGCCGAGGAGGCGCCGACGTTCGGGCTCGGGCTGATCCCGCTCGGCAAGACAAAGTCCGGCCAGCCGAAGACCGACGAGAAGGTGCTCAGCGAGCTGGCCCAGGAGCACGCGCTCCCGGCGCTCATCCTCGACTGGCGCAAGGTCTCGAAGCTCAAGAGCACGTACGTCGACAAGCTGCCTGAGCTGATCCACCCCGACACGGGCCGCGTCCACACCGACTTCAACCAGACCGTCACGGCGACCGGGCGGCTGTCGTCGTCCAACCCGAACCTCCAGAACATCCCGATCCGGACGGACCTGGGCAAGGAGATCCGGCGCGCGTTCGTCGCCGAGCCTGGCCACGTGCTGATGGCGGCGGACTACGCCCAGATCGAGCTCCGCATCATCGCCTCGATGTCCGGCGACCCCGACATGACGGCGGCGTTCGCGGCCGACCAGGACATCCACACCGCCGCCGCCGCGCGCGTGTTCGACGTGGCCTACGACGAGGTAACGCGCGCCCAGCGCGACCGCGTCAAACAGGTCAACTACGGCATCCCGTACGGCATCTCGGCGTTCGGGCTCGCGAGCCGGCTGCGCATCGGGAACGCCGAGGCCAAGGAATTGATCGACCAGTACCGGGCCTCATACCCGCGCGTCATCGAGTTTTTGGACGGGCTCGTCGTCGAGGCGCGGGAGCGGGGCTACGTCGAGACGCTGCTCGGGCGCCGGCGCTACCTGCCGCTCATCGGGAGCCGCAACCCCAACGACCGCGCGTTCGCCGAGCGCGTGGCGGTCAACATGCCGATCCAGGGGACGCAGGCGGACATGATCAAGATCGCGATGCTATCCATCTCGCGCGGCCTGCCGGACGTGTCGGCGGGCACGCGGATGATCCTGCAAGTCCACGACGAATTGGTCTTTGAGGTCCCCGAGGCGCACGTGGAGGCGGTCTCGGCGTTCGTCCGCGAGCAGATGGCGACGGCGTACCCGCTCGGCGACGTGCCGGTCGTGGTCGACATCGGGGTCGCCGACAACTGGCTCGACGCGCACTGAGCGGGGGACTGGGGACTATGGGGACTGGGGATTGGGGCGTCGCCCCGATGTCGCATTGGCCCGGACCCCACCGCCCCCGCCTCGGCGCCGAGGCGGGCGGGGTCAGATTCCCAGTTCCGCGCCAGTCATCACGCGGATCTGGCCCTCGCCGCGCACGTCGAGTCGGAGGCCGAGAACGGTGACGACGGCGGTCCCGTCGAGGTGGCCCGGGACGAAGGCGCTGTCGTGGATGGCGCGCTGGGCGGCCTCGCCCTTCGCCGCCGTCTCGGACGACAGCACGTCGCTGCACATCACCGCGCCCGTGGTGTCGACGACCGCGCGGACGACGACGAAGCGCCCCTCGGGGGTGGCCCGACGGCGCCCCTCGTTCGGGATGCGGACCCGGCTCTGGACCGCCGCGAGACCTCCGACGGGCTCGGGCGGTTGGTCGACCGAGTTCGCCGTTCGGGCGCGGACGTCACTGAACTGGGCCTCGCCGCACGACACGACCGGGGTGGACGTGGAGGGGCCCATGGTCGCACAGCCGGCGACAGTAAGGAGGGCGAGCAGAAATCCGTAGAGACGCATGCCGACGAGCGTGGATCGGCACGGAAACTACCTACCGGGTTGCCAGTCGCTCGACCTCTGTCCAGACACGCATGGTGTTGCCGCCGAGCACCTTGCGGACCTCCGCCTCGGAGTAGCCGCGCTGCAGAAGCTCGGCCACCAGGTTTGGGTACGTCGACACGTCTTCCAGCCCGATGGGGAGGGTGGGGCCGACGCCGTCGTAGTCGGAGCCCAAGCCAACGTGGTCGATGCCGACGATCGCGACGACGTGGTCGATGTGGTCGGCTACGTCCGTCAGCTCTGCCAGGCGGAGCGGGTTCTCGGCCTCGAAGGTGGCCTGGAACGCGTCCGCCTCGGGCGTGCCGGGCTCGAGGCCCTGCGCCTCCATCCCGGCCGCAAACCGCTCGCGCAAGGCGTCGCGGTCGTCCTGGACGCGCTTGAGCAGGAACGACGAGCCGAAGTTGATCTGGATGACGCCGCCGGCCTCTGCCAGCTGGCGGATCATCTCGTCCGACATGTTGCGCTCGAAGCCCGGCGTAAAGTGCCGCGCCGACGAGTGGCTGGCGATCATCGGGGAGGTGGAGACCTCTAGGGCGTCGTCGAAGGCCGCGTCAGAGACGTGCGAGATGTCGACCATGATGCCGAGCGCGTTCATCTCGCGGACGACCTCGCGGCCGAAGTCGCTGAGCCCGCCGTGCGTGCCGGTCTCGTCGTAGGACGAGTCCGAGATCTCGTTGTCGCGGCTGTGGGTGAGCGTGATGTAGCGGATGCCGCGGTCGCGGAAGTGGGCGAGCGAGGCGAGGTCGCCCTCGACCGGCGCCCCGTTCTCCATCCCGAGCGCCAGCAGCACGCGTCCCGGCTGGCGCAAGCGCGCCACGTCGGCGGCGCTTCGGACGACGGCGAACTTCGCGGGCGCGTCGTCGGCGATCCCCTCGACGAGGTCGATCAGCGAGTCGGCGTAGGCGCGGGCGCCGCCCGTCTCCTGGTAGCTGGCGGGGATATAGACCGACATGAAGGCCACGTCGAGCCCACCGGCAACGGCGCGGGGGTGGTCGAAGTCGCCGGAGGCGGTGGCCTGTGAGACGTCCTCGAACCGCTCCATGAGACGGTACGGCACGTCGATGTGGGTGTCGACGACGAGGGCGTCGCGGGTGAGGGCGACGGCGCGGGAGTCAGGCATCGGGGCGGGCGCGCGGTCGGCGGTGCTGGCGCACCCGGCGAGGGTGGCAGCGAGGAGGACGAGGGCGACGCGCATAGCGGGGGTGGGAGAGGAGCCGAAGGTTACTGCCCGCTCGCCCGTCACCGCAGGAAGTCAGCTACCAACGAGGCGGTTTCGCCGGGCGCCTCCATCATCGGCGCGTGGCCGACCCCCGGGAGCAGGTGGAGCCGCGCGTCGGGCAGGCCCTCCGCCCAGATCGGCGCGGCGGACGGGCTGAGCACGCGGTCCTCGGCGCCCCAGATCACGAGTGCCGGAATCGAGATCTCCCCGAGACGGGCCCGGAGGGCGTCGGTCTCGGTGCCGAGGTTCTGGAAGAGGCCCCGGAGGAACGGCTCGCGCGCCGCGTTGTCGGCCGCTAGCACGTCGCGCGCTGGGCCGGGGATGTCGGGGTCGCGCGCGAACGTCAGGTCGACAAAGCGGTCGTACTCGGCCCGGGTCGTCGGGATGAGCCCCACCTCGCCGCGCGCCAGCAACGAGTCGAGGCCGGACGGCTCGGGCCCGGTGATGCCCGCGGGGTCCATCACGATCAGCCGCCGCACACGGCCCGCCAGCGCCAACCGCGCGGCGACGGCGCCGCCCATCGAGTTGCCCGCGATGTCGACGGGCCCGGGAGCGACGGCGTCGAGCCACGCGGCCACCTCCGTCGCATACCGCTCGGTGTCGTAGGGGCCGATCGCCGCCGGGGAGTCGCCGTGGCCGGAGAGGTCGGGGGCGAGCAAGCGGCGGCCTTCGGGGAGCGCATCCGCCAAACGGAGCCACGCGTCTTTGTTCGCCCCGAACCCGTGGAGAAGGACGAGGGCGGGCCCGTCGCCGGGCCGTTCGAGGTACGCGACGGTCCGGCCGTCGACGGTCGCCTCACGGAGATCGAGCCCGGCATCGGCGCGGAGCGCGGCGACGCCAGCCGCCACGGCGGACCGCTTTAAAGGGGCGCACCCGGCGAGGGCGAACACGAGGGCGAAAGCGGCGAGGCGGATGAGCATCGGAAGGGGGACGCGAGCCAGAGGGAGGGGTGTAGCCCGTGCCCCCGGTCCCAGATTCCAGTCCCCCGAATCCTCACCCGACGAACTCGACGTCGGCAAAGGCGGTCAGGCGGCTCGTGGTGCGGGTGAACTTCTCGGCGATCGCCGCCTCCACACCTAGGCGGCCGTCGGCGGCGAACCACTGGGCGGGCGCGGTGGGGGAGGAGAACGACAGCGTCGGCGGGTCCGGCAGCGCGTACAGGTCGTCGGCCACGCGAAGCAGGCGCAGCGCGTCGTCGGTGTCGTCGACGCGGACGCCGTCCAGAAACAAGGCGCGGGCCGAGCCGAGGTCGGCGGCGAGGCGGGTCCGCTCGGTCTCGGTCGTCAGCCGGATCAGGTCGTCGAAGTCGAGCCAGCGCTTGGGGTCTGGAGCGGCGTCGTAGGCGGCGCGGAGCGCGGCGCGGGCGGCCTCCGTCGGCCCGACGAACGCGCGGCCCTCCTTCGCGAGCCGCTGGCGGAAGTCGTCGCCACCGACGAAGACGACGTGGTACTGGGTCTCGAACTCCTCCGAGATGAACCGCTCCAGGCGGTCCCGCCCCAAGCTGGCGCTGACAAACTTCTCCGGCTCCGCGTTCGAGGTCGCCGCCAGCAGCACGCCGCGCTCACGCAGCGCCCGGAGCACGGCGATCAGGCGCACCTCGCCAGCGGGGTCGTCGAGCTCTACCTCGTCGATGCACAGGACGCGGGCGCGGTCGGCAATCGCCTGCGCCCAGGCCTCGGGCGGCTCGGTCGCGCGGAAAAGCTCCGACGAATGGACGTAGGCACACGGCACCGGGTCCTGCCCGGCCGGCGGCTCGGCCAGCTCGTGGACGATCGACGCCAGCAGGTGCGTCTTGCCGGTCCCGACCGGACCGACGAGGTACAGGCCGCCCCGCAAGCCGTCGTCGCGCTTGAAGAGACGCAGCCATGCGGGGCGCGCGGCACGGACACGGACGAGCCGCACGAAGGCACGGGCCTTGTCGCGGGCCTCGGCCTGTCCGGGCGTTTGGGGGACGTAGGAGTCGAGGCGGGCGTCGTCGTAGCGGGCCGGCGGGGCAAACGTGGGCACAAAGCGGGGGGACGGGGCCGCTCCGTACGCGCGCCCCGAGCCCCCCGATCCGCTGGACTACGGTGCCGGGCTAGGCGTGTGCCTGCTGGCGGTGCGACGACTGCGTGGCTGTGGTGCCGGGGACAGCCGGACGGGTGGGCGCCAGCCGATGGCCGTGGCCGAGGTGCGAGTCGCCGACGGCGCCGTGGTGGCTCAGCTGCCGGTTCTCGTGGCTCCGGGAGCGGAGCGGCGAGTCGAGGAACGAGCGGCGGGGGATGGGGACGTGGAACATGTGAGGGGAAGGGTGCGCGATCCCGCCAGCCCACACGCCCTCCTGCTGGCAGCGGGCGCTGCGCGTCGGAGAGGGTGGGCAGTGGAGACCGGGCGTCAGGCGTCTTGCGAGTCCGATTCGTTGCGGATGGCAGGAGGCCGGCGGCCCGGGTCCGGGGGGATCACCGGGGGGAGTGTGGCCCTGGACGGGATCCCCGGCCCGAAGTTGCAGGGGCGTGCTGCTTTTTTAACGGTCGCCCGTGGCGCGGCTCTGCTCGGCCCGTCCGTCCGTCAGCGGAAGCGACACGAGGTTGGCGTACGTGCGCCACGCGCCGGGCACGAGCGCCGCCAGCTGGCGGTACCACCCGAGCGGCGAGTAGACGTAGGTGCCCGCGCCGTGCGACGCGAGCAGCAGCGCCGTGTCGAGCGCCGCCTCGCCGGGGTCGCCGACCGCCAGCAGCCGCCGGTACCGGCCGTCGATCTCGGCAGGGAAGTACAGGCCGCGCTCCTGGACCCAGCCGTCCCAGTCGCTGGCGCTCAGCGCGTGCGGCGACTGGAACAGCGGGTGATCGGGCGCGAGCACGGCGACCGGCGCCTCCTCGTGCGTCACGCGGTCGCGGCCGAGCGCCAGCGGGAACGGCGCCAGCCCGCCGTCGCTGTTCCACTCAAACGTCTTGTGGTAGCCGACGACCAAGTGCCCGCCGCGCTCGACCCAGTCGATGAGCCGCTGGCGGTGCTCGCGCAGGTCGCCGCGCTCCAAGAGCGCCCGGATGTCGACCACGATGGTGTGCAGGCCGGCAAAGTCGCTCGTCGCCAGCGCCGTGCTGTCGAGCGCGACCACGTCGGCGCCCATGACCTCGAGGGCTCGCGCCGTCGTGCCGTCGTAGCTCTCCACAAACCCGACGCGCAAGCCGGGCGCGACCGCCACGTCGGGCAGGACGGCGGCGGGGCGGGAGACGGTAAACCACGGCAGCCCGCAGCCCGTCGTCCGGGCGCTGGCCTCGACGCGGTACGCGCCGGGCGCGGCGTCGGGGAGGTCGAGCGGGAACGTCGTCCCGCCATCGCGCGCGGCGACCGGGCGGACGCCGAACCACACGGCCCGGTCGCCTCGGTACACCATCAGCCCCACGTCGACGGTGTCGCTCATGGCGTCGAAGACGGTCAAGTCAACCCGGATCGCGTTGCGGCCAGCAACGAGCCGGATGGGCTGGGCATCGAGATCGACGGTCGCGGGCGGAACGATCTGGACGGGCAGGCGACCGCCTGCCACCAATTCCCCGCTCGCGTCGCGGACGGCGTAGAGCAAGGGCGCCCCGCCGGTCATCGTGCCGTACTGCTGGCGGTAGGCCGGCGCGCTCGGCGTCGTGCCCGACGCGATCGGCACACGGAGGCGGCCCGCACTCGCGTCGGCCGTCACGGGCTCGGCGGCGAACAGGCCCTGCGTCGGGGCGCCGGGCGGCGGGTACACGGTGATCGTCGCGCCGGGCAGCGCGTCCCACGTCACGAACACCTCCCGGCTCGGGACGACGGTCTCCGACGACACCGCCAGCGCGGCGGGGCGGACGCGGCCTGCGTCGACCAGTGTGGCAAGGTCGAGGGCGTCGGCGGCCGGGTTGGGCGCGAGCCCGGCGGCCAGGTCCGTCGCGTCGTCGGGCAGCGCGGGGGCGCCCGGCGCGCTCGCGACCAGCCGGAAGTACGTCGCCTCGCGGCGGAAGCGGGGGGCGAACACGTCGAACCCCTGGCTGACGTGCTGGCCGGCGGCGGCGACGGCACGGTCGGCGCACGCCTCGGCAGGGCGCACGGCTGTCTGGGCGCACTCGTCGGCGACCGGGATCGTCACGTCGTACCCGTCGGGCGTGCCGCTCGAAAAGCCGCCGACGCGCAGGAAGAGCCGCTGGGGTTGCCACAGGTCGACGCCCTCCTCATCCAGCTGCTCCGGCCGGTAGCTGGGGTCGGCTGCGAGCGAGAAGGCCTGGAACGACGAGATCCCGACCGCCTGGTGGTGGCCGTGCTGCGCGTCCGGCCACGCCGTCGTCGTGTCGTGGTTGGTGAACATCACGTCGGGCTTGAGGCGGCGGACCAGCCGGACCACGTCCGCGACGAGCGCGTCGCGGCCCGCCTCGGGGCCCTCGATGGCGTCGTCGGTGTCCCAGAAGCCCGTCCGCGCGCGGCTCCACTCGCCGAACGCCTCCGACGCGGCCTTCGAGAACCCGAAGTCGAAGCGGTCGAGGTAGACGACGCGGCTGCCGACGATGCGCGCGGCGGCCTCGGTCTCGGCCGTGCGAATCGCGCCCAAGCGCTCGTAGAGGTCGGGCCCGGCCTCGTTCTGCCCGCCCTCACCGCGGGTGTAGACGACGGAGTAGACGACGGCGTCCTGGTTGCCCCGGTAGTACGCCATCGTCAGGCCGTCCTCGTCGTCGGGGTGGGCGGCGAGGTTCATCACCACGAGCGGCCGGTCGGGGGCGTCGAGCGCGGGCGGGGCCGGGGGCGCGGTCTGAGCGCAGGCGGAGGCCGCAAGCAGGAGGAGCGAGAGGGCGCGGATCATCGGTCGGAGGTCGTTTCCGGCAACGTACCGCCGGGCGCGGCGCGGCGATCCCCGAGGCGGACCTGCTCGCGCCGCCCACATCGCTCGCGCGGGCCTCCTGTTTGCGCCAGCTCCCCCGCCTGTGTGGGGATCGGCCTCCGCAGCCCCCGCTCAGGCGGTCCCCATCACGCGTGAGACCGTCCGTCGCCCTCGAGCGCAGCGATGGGCGACGGGCGGGGGGAGGCGGTCCGGCGAGCGCAAGCAGCGCCCCGGGCCCCGCAAGCAGGCCCCCGGCCGCCGCACGCGACCCACCGCCCTGGGCAAGCGGGTGGAAACCCGGTCCGGGGGGGCGCACGTTGGCAAGGCTCCCCCCGAACACCCCGACGCATGGCCCTCTCCGACGACGACCGCACCTTCCTCTTCGACCTCTTGCGCACGCCCTCACCGACGGGCTGGGAGGCGCCCGGCCAGCGACTCTGGGCCGCGCGCGCGCGCGCCAACGCCGACCGCCTCGACAGCGACGCCTACGGCAACGCCTGGGCCACCCGAGTTGGAAAGGGACCGACCGTCTTGCTGGAGGCGCACGCCGACGAGATCGGGTTCGCCATCAAGTACGTCACCGACGAGGGCTTCCTCCGCCTCGACCGGATCGGCGGCAGCGACCACGCCGTCGCCCGCGCCCGCCGCCTCATGTTCCTCGGCGACAACGGGCCCGTCCCCGGCATCGTCGGCAACACGGCCATCCACATCCGCGACCGGAGCAACGGCGACGAGAAGGTGCCCAAGGTCGAGGAGCTGTTCGTCGACGTTGGCGCGTCGTCGCCCGACGAGGTCGCCGCGCTCGGCCTGCGCGTCGGCCACCCGGCCGTCTACACCGACGCGGCGGACATGCTGACCGAGTCCCGCATCGCCGGCCGCGCCCTCGACAACCGCTTGGGCGGGTTCGTGCTGACGCAGGTGCTTGCGCAGCTCGCCAAGAAGAAGGCGAAGGCGACCGTCGTCGCCCTCAACGCCGTCCAGGAGGAGATCGGGGGCAACGGGGCCCGGATGGCCGCCTATGCCATCGAGCCGGACGTGGCCGTCGTGCTCGACGTCACGCACGCCACCGACACGCCGGGCATCGAGAAGGCCAAGCACGGGTCGGTCGAACTGGGCAAGGGCCCGACGGTTACGCACGGGACCGTCAACCACCCGGCCGTGGTCGCGCGGCTGATGGAGGTCGCCGAGGCCGAGGGGATCCCGCTCCAGCACGAGTCGTCGAGCCGCTACTCGGGCACCGACACCGACGTGATCTTTACCTCGCGGCGCGGCATCCCGAGCGCCCTCGTCTCCATCCCGCTGCGCTATATGCACTCGACCGTCGAGACCGTGGACGTGGCCGACGTGGAGGCGACGGCCCGTCTGCTGGCGGCCTTCGCGCGCTCCGTCCGCGCCGACGACACGTTCCGTACGTCCATCCTTTGATGCCTGAGACCGACGCCGAGATCACCGCCCGCTGCCTCAAGTGCGGGTCGGACGCGATGGTCCCCGGCGTCCGCGTCGTGGACCGGGGACAGAACAACCACCGCCACGACTCCGAACTGGGCCTGCAGGTCCGCCCCGACGCTGTGATCTTCAAGCGCGAGGTCCGCGTCGGGACGTGGTCGCAGGTCTGCGGCGACTGTGGCTTCGTCGAACTCTACGCCGACGACCCCGCCGCCCTGTGGGACGCCCACATCGACCGCCTCGCCAACGACCTCGACTGACGCCATGCCCGAGACCGACCCCACGATCACGCCCCGCTGCACGCGCTGCGGCTCCGACGAGATGATCCCCGACGCCTTCCTTTACGCCGAGGGCTACGGAGCGGCCAAGCTGGCCGTCGGGGTCAACAAGAACCCGACGGCGCGCGTGATGAAGGGCCCCGTGCGGACGCCGCTCCGGTTCAAGGTGTGCGGCGACTGCGGCTTGGTCGAGGCCGAGGCAGAAGACCCCCACGCGCTGTGGGAGGCCCACGTCGAGCGGCTGACGCGCGAGTTCGAGGACTAACGCTGTGCGCCCGGTCCTCCTCGTCGCCACGCTCGTGCTCGCTGCTGGCTGCACCCAGCCCGAGCCGCCCACCCTGCGGGTCCGCGCCGTGTACCTGGAGCCGATGTACGACGGCCAAGCGATGCGCGTCGACCACGAGGCCATCCCGGACGTGATGCCCGCGATGGAGATGCCGCTGTCGGTCCTCTCCCCGGACCTGCTGGCGGACCTCGCGCCCGGCGCGATCGTCCGGCTCACGCTCGACAGCGCCTCGCTCCGGGTGCTCGACGTCGAGCGGCTGCCCGAGGGCACCGTCCTGACGCTTGGGGAAGACGACCCCGACGGCGGCATCGTGCTCCCGTCCATGGAGCCGGGCGGCACCGACTGAGCCCGACCTCGGCGGTCGGCTCTCGGGGCGGGCCCCTCTGGCGCCCGCACCGGACCCCGCGCGGACTGGGGCTACGGCAGCGTGACCCGGACGCCCGCACCAAAGTGCCGCCCCTCGATCGGCCCGAACACGTAGGCCGTGTCGAAGGTGGCGCCGAAGCCGGGCGTCCCGTCGTAGTACCCCACGAGCGGGCTCGACTGCCGGTAGTCGAACACGTTCTCGACGGCGACGTAGAGCTGCGCCAGCCGCCCGCCGGCCCGGAGGTCTCGGGTGAGCTGCACGTTGTGGACGGTGTACAGCGGCGACACAGCGTGGAGCGGGGCGCCCGTCGCGGCCTCGTACGCCGCCGCCACCTCGGGCCCGTAGGCCGGCAGCGCCATCGGCCCCGTCAGCCGCGCCGTGTAGTCGACGGCGACGCCCCCCGGAGCTCGCCACGCGAGCGTGGCCGTCCCCTGATAGTCGGGCGCGAACTCCAGCGGGCGCGCCGTGCCGCCTTCGGTCACGAACACGTCGAGGAGCGTCCCGGCGACGGTGTAGCGCAGCCCCCCGACGACGCCCTGCACCTGGGCCGCGAGCCCGCGCGTGGTCGCCGAGCCGTCGAGGTTGGCGTAGCGGATCTCGCCGGGGACCGAGTAGTCGGGCTCGAGCTTGTTCGAGAACCGAGTCCAGAAGGCGTCGAGGTCGACCGTGACTGGGGAGCGCTCGCCGAAAATGTGCTGGACGCTGGCGGCCACGCTCACGCTCCGCTCCGGCTCGAGGTCCTCGAGGATGAGCGTGGCCCGGCCGCCGGTGTACGCCGAGTGGTCCTCGGTGAAGAGGTTCACGATGCGGAAGCCGGTGCCCACGCTGAGGCGGCCGGTGGAGCGGTCGGAGGGCTGCCACTTGGCCGCCACCCGCGGCGACGGGATGAGCCCGTGCCCAGGCTGGTAGTCGGCGCGGAAGCCGCCGAGGAGGCGGAGCGTCGGGCTGACGCGCCAGTCGTCCTGCACGAAGAGGCCCGGCACGACGCGCGTGTCGGGCCGGTTCTCGAGGAGCGCCCCCGCCTCGTCGTAGAGGCCGGTCGCCGCCGACCCGTCGTCGTAGCGGACCGCGCGGAGGGCGGCGCCGACCAAGACCCCGTGGCCGTCGAGGCCGGTGCCCTCGGTGGCCGGCGTCCAGACGAGCTGCCCGAACCCGTCGGCCTGGGTCGCGGCGTAGGCGATGTCGCCGTAGAACGAGTCCTGGTCGTGGAGGGCGCCCGAGCCGCGGAGGGTCAGGTCGGGCCGCAACGTGAGCGCGCCGATCACCTCGGCGCGGCGCGTGACGATGGACTCGCCGTAGACCGAGCCCGACCCGCGGTGCCCGGTCACGTCCCCGAGGAACCGCTCGGTGCCCGCGGCCCGGTCCTCGCTGTAGACCTTCCCGACGAGGCTGGCCCGCTCGAACCCGCGCGCGTCGCGGCGGGTCGCCTTGCCGAAGAGCGCCAGCCGGGTCTCGAACGGGCGGTCCGAGAAGCCGTCCGCGTTGTTGTCGTGGTAGTCGCCGACGTGGAAGAGCGTGCCGCTGACGAGCGCGCTCGTCCGGCCCCGGAGCGGGACGACGGCGGCCTCGGCCGCGATCTCGGCGTGCGTCGTCGAGAACACCTGCGTCGAGAGCGTCGGCGCCGTGGCGGGGTCCTTGGTCAGGATGTTGATGACGCCGCCGAGCGCCTCCGAGCCGTACAGCGTCGACATGGGCCCCTTGACGACCTCGACCTGCCGGATCAGGATGGGCGAGATGCCGTTGAGCCCGTAGACCGTCGCCAGGCTCGACATCACCGGCATCCCGTCGATTAGGACGGCGGTGTTGGGCCCGTCGATGCCGTTGATCCGGATGTTGTTCGTGTAGCAGACGCCGCAGTCGATCTGCTGGTAGAGCCCGTTGACGCGTTCGAGGGCGTCCATGACATTCGCCGACGGCGTCATCTCCAGGAACGCGCTCGGTACCACGTCGACCTTGACGGGCGAGTCACGGACGGCCATCCGCTCCAGCGTCCCCGTCACCACGACCGCCCCCGCGTCGAAGGTCGCCGCCGCCAGCGCTACGTCGACGGTGACGGTCGCGTCGGGGCCGACGGGCACCGTCCGCTCGGCGGGCACGTAGCCGACGGCGGTGACGCGAAGCGTGACCTCGCCCGCCTCGGCAAGGCGGAGGCGGTACCGGCCGTCGAGGTCGGCGGCCGTGCCGAGGGCGGTGTCGACGATGCGGACGGTCGCGAGGGGGACCGGCTGGCCGCCCGAGGTCACGACGCCCTCGACGGTCTGGGCGGAGGCGCCCGCGGCGAGCGCGAGCGCGAGAATGAGGAGGCGAGTCATGGGGAGGGAGGAGGGGGCGGCGTTTGGGCGCCGAGGGCGGCGTCGAGGAGCGGGAGGAGGCCCTCGGGGGGGAGGAAGCCGGTGTGGCGGCCGAGGACCGCGCCGTCCGGGGCGAGCACGACGAGCGTGGGCGTGGCGTCGGCGCCGAGGCGAGCCGCCCAGGCGGCCTCGCTCAGCCGGTACGGCCCGACGCGGTGGTGCCGGTCGTGGTCGTCGATCGTCAGTTCGGCGAGCGCGAACTGGGCCAGCCGCGCGGCGACGGCGGGGGCGGCGAACGTCGTGCGCTCGAGCCGGCGGCACGGCCCGCACCACGCGGCCTGGACGTAGACGAGGGTCGGCACCTGCGAGGCCTCGGCGAGCGCGAGGGCCTCCGGGAGCGGACGCCACGCCTGGGCGTCGGGCGCGGCGGCCAGCGGAAGGGTGAGGAGCGCAAGAAGGGGAAGCCGCACGGGAACGGGACGGGCGCAGTCGGGTGGGAGTGCCTAGTTTAGGAAAGGCTAAACACGCAGGGCCGTCACGAGTTTCGGTTCGCCTAAAAATCTCAGCACCCATGCCCTCTCCCGCCGTCGAGGACTACCTCAAGGCCATCTATGCCCTCGGCCGAAGCGGCGAGGCCGTCCTGACCTCCGCGCTGGCGGACCGCCTCGGCGTGGCCCCCGCCTCGGTGACGGGGATGATCAAGAAGCTGGCCGCCTCCGGGCTGGTGGTCCACGAGAAGTACCAGGGTGCCCGTCTCACTGAGGCGGGGCGCTTGGTGGCCGTCGAGACGATCCGGCACCACCGGCTCATCGAGACCTACCTCCACCGCGCGCTCGGCGTCCCGTGGGACCAACTCCACGACGAGGCGGAAGCCCTCGAGCACGTGCTCAGCGAGGACCTGGAAGCCCGCATGGACGCCGCACTCGGCCACCCGACACACGATCCTCACGGTGCGCCGATCCCCTCGCCCGATCTTGTCTTGAGCGAGCGCGACCTGTTGCCGCTCGCTCGCCTCGACCCCGGCCAGGTAGCCACCGTGGCCCGCGTCAGCGACCACGACGCGGCGCTGCTCCGGGCCGTCGGAGCGGCGGGCTTGTACCCCGGCGTCCGCTTCCGCCTCGACGCCGTCGCCGACGACGGCACGGCGACTGCGCACCTCCTCTCGGGCGACCGCGCTGGCGACGTCAGCGCCGTCGCCCCGTTTACCACCTCGTTCATCTTTCTCGACCGCGTCTCCGACGGCTAGTCCATGACCCAACCCCGCCGCTCTCTCCTCGTCCTCGCCCTCCCGCTCCTGGGCTCGCTCCTCGCCATCGGGTGTAGCTCCGGGCCGAGCAACGCGCCCGTCGCCGACCGCGAGGTCCGCGTCGTCGCCACGACCAGCATGCTCGCCGACCTCGCCCGCGAGATCGGTGGGGACCGCGTCGAGGTCGAGGGGCTCATGGGGCCCGGCATCGACCCCCACCTGTACCGCCCGCGCGAGAGCGACGTGGCTCGCTTGGTCGAGGCCGATGTCGTCCTGTACAATGGGCTCGACCTGGAAGGCCGCATGGGCGAGGCCCTGGAGAGCGTCGAGGAGCGGGGGATCAGCGCCGAGCCCGTGGCGTCGCGGATCCGGTCGTCGCAGCTGCTCGCTCCGCCCGAGTTCCAGGGATCGTTCGACCCCCACGTCTGGATGGACGTGAGCCTGTGGCGCGAGGTCGCCGTGGCCGTCGCCGATGTGCTCACGAGCGTCGACTCGACGCACGCCGACGTCTACCAGGCGAACCTCGCGGCGTTCGACGCGGAGCTCGCGGAGCTCGACGAGTGGGTGCGAGACCGGGTCGCGGTGGTCCCCGAGGACCGCCGCGTGATCGTCACGGCTCACGACGCCTTCAACTATTTCGGCCGGGCCTACGGGTTCGAGGTCCGCGGCTTGCAGGGCCTGTCGACGGCGACGGAAGCTGGGGCCGCCGACGTCTCCGACCTGGCCGAGTTCGTGGCTGAGCGGGGCATCCCCGCCCTCTTTATCGAGACGTCGGTGTCGGAGCGGAGCTTGCAGGCCGTGGTCGCGGCCGTCCGCGACCGGGGCGCCCAGGTGCGGATCGGTGGGAGCTTGTTCTCCGACGCCCTCGGCGACCCCGACACGCCCGAGGGGTCCTACATCGGGATGATCCGGTCGAACGTCGAGACCATTGTGGAGGGCCTGATGGGCCCGGCCCTCTAGCGCGCCAGCCGATGCCTTCTCCTCCGTTTGTCGTCGACGTTGCCGACCTGACTGTCGCCTACCGCGACGAGCCCGTGCTGTGGGACGTCGACCTGCAGGTGCCTGAGGGCGTGCTGATGGCGATCGTCGGGCCGAACGGGGCGGGGAAGACGACGCTCATCAAGTCTGTGCTGGGGCTGCTGCCCATCGCCGCCGGCCGCGTCGAGGTGCTGGGCGCCCCGCTGGCGGAGCGCCGCCGCGACGTGGCGTACGTGCCCCAGCGCGGCTCCGTCGACTGGGACTTCCCGACCTCCGTGCTCGACGTGGTGCTGATGGGCACCTACGGCCGCTTGGGGTGGATCCGGCGGCCCGGGGCCGAGGAGCGCGCGCGGGCGTCCGAAGCCCTCGAACAGGTCGGCATGGCCGACTTCGCGGACCGCCAGATCGCCCAGCTCTCGGGCGGCCAGCAGCAGCGGGTGTTCTTGGCCCGTGCCTTGGTGCAGGACGCCCGCGTGTACCTGATGGACGAGCCGTTCCAGGGCGTCGACGCGACGACCGAGCGCACCATCGTGTCGCTGCTCCAGCGCTTGCGCGCCGAGGGCAAGACGGTCTTGGTGGTCCACCACGATCTGCAGACGGTACCCGAGTACTTCGATTGGGTGCTGCTCCTCAACGTCCGGCGCATCGCGGCGGGGCCGGTCGACGAGGTGTTCACCGACGCCAACCTGCGCGCGGCCTATGGCGGGCGCGTCCCGTTCCAAGCGGGGATCCGGGAGCAAGGGGGGGGTGGCAAGGACCGGGGCGCGGACTCCCTCGCCGAGTCCGCGCCTCCGGCCACGGCCAGGTCGGAGTCCCCGGTCCCCCGCCCCTAGTCCCTATGGACCTCGACTACACCCTGCGGACCGTCGCGCTCGGCGCGGCGGTGCTGGGCCTCTCCTCGGGCTCGCTGGGCACCTTCGCCGTGCTCCGCGGCCAGTCGCTGCTGGGCGACGCCATCAGCCACGCGGCGCTGCCCGGCGTCGCGCTCGCGTTCATCCTGACCGCCAGCAAGGCGCCGCTCGTGCTCGTCGTCGGCGCGGGGCTGGCGGGGTGGGTGGGCACGCTGTGCGTGATGGCCATCGTCGAGCGGAGCCGGGTGCCGTACGACGCCGCGCTGGGGATCGTGCTGTCCGTCTTCTTCGGGCTCGGGATGGTGCTGCTGACCTACATCCAGTCCCGGCCGGACGCGAGCCAGGCGGGGCTCGACACGTTCCTGTTCGGCCAGGCCGCCGCGCTCGTCGGCCGCGACGTGGTGACGATGGCGGCGATCGGGCTCGTCGCGCTCGCGGCGATGGTCGTGTTCTGGAAGGAGTTCAAGCTCTTGCTCTTCGACCCCGACTTCGCTGCCTCTCAGGGGTTTAGCGTGCGTGCGCTCGACATAGGCCTGACCACGCTGCTCGTCGTCGCCATCGTGATCGGGCTCCAGACCGTCGGCGTCGTGTTGATGAGCGCGCTCATCGTCGCGCCCGCCGCCGCCGCGCGGCAGTGGACCGATCGGCTGTGGGGCGTCGTCCTGCTGGCGGGCGTCTTTGGGGCGGTGAGCGGGGCGGTCGGGGCGCTCCTCAGCGGGGCCACCGCGCGCATCCCGACGGGCCCGACGATCGTGCTCGTCGCGAGCGTCGTCGTCGGCATCAGCCTGGTGTTCGCCCCCGGCCGGGGCCTACTGGCGGGCGTCATTCGTGGGCGTCGCAACCGCCGCGTGCTCCGCGTGGCCGGGACGCTCGAAGACCTCTACACGCTCGCGCTCACGCATGCCAACCCGCACTACCCGCACCCGGCCGCGACGCTCCGCACGATGACCTCGCGGCCCGAGGCCGTCGACCCGACGCTGGCGAGGCTCCAGACGCACGGGCTCGTCGAGCCCACCGGCGAGGCCTGGGCGCTCACCGAGCGCGGCCTGGCCGAAGCCCGGCGACTCGCGCGCGAGCGCACCGACTGACCATGACGCCGCAGCTCGAAATCCAGCTCATCGCCGCCGTCACGGCCGCCGCGTGCGCGCTCGTGGGCGCGTTCCTGGTCCTCCGCAAGACGTCGCTGCTGTCCGACGCCATCAGCCACGCGATTCTGCCCGGCATCGTGCTGGCGTTCTTCTGGACCGAGTCGCTGTCGTCGCCGCTGCTCCTGCTGGCGGCCGCCGTCACCGGCGTGTTCGCGGTGGGGCTGATCGAGGCGCTCGGGCGGACGCGGCTCGTCAAGCAGGACGCGGCCATCGCGCTCGTTTTCCCGGCCCTCTTCTCGATCGGCGTCGTGCTGATCTCGCGCTTCGCCAGCGGGGTCCACCTCGACACCGACGCCGTCCTCTTGGGCGACCCGGCGTTCTCGTGGATCGAGCGGGTCATGGTCGGCGGGCGGGACGTGGGGCCGACGGCGCTCTGGGTGATGGGCACGATCCTGTGCGCCGTCGCGGCCTTCGTGGGCGTCTTCTACAAAGAGCTCAAGCTGAGCACGTTCGACCCGGCGCTGGCGGCCGCGCTGGGGCTGGCGCCCGGCCTCATCCACTACGCCCTGATGACGTTGGTGTCCGTCGTCGCCGTCGGCGCGTTCGACGTGGTGGGCTCGATCCTGGTCGTCGGGCTGATGATCGCGCCGCCCGCTGCGGCGTGGCTGCTGACGGACCGGCTGCCGGTGCTGCTGGGGCTGTCGGTCGCCATCGGCGTCGTCAGTGCCGTCTCGGGCTACTGGCTCGCGCGCGGGCTCGACGCGTCCATCGCCGGGGCGATGGCGGTGATGGCGGGCGTGTGGTTCACGGCCGCCTTCGCGTTCGCGCCCGACCGCGGGCTGGTCGCCCAGGCGCGGCGCCGCGCGCGCCAGCGGGTCGCCTTCGCCGAGCGGATGCTCCTCGTCCACCTGCTGCACCACGAGCACACGCCCGAGGCCGACCGTGAGTGCCGCGTCGGCCACCTCCAGGAGCACCTGCGGTGGGAAAAGGCGTTCGCCAGCCGGGCCGTCCGGGCGGCCGAGCGGGAGGGCGCCGTCGTCCGCGCCGGCGACCTCCTCGCGCTCACCGAGGCAGGCCGGGTGGCGGCGCGGCGTGCGATGGTGGCGTAGCTCGCTGCGCTCAGGGGAAGGGGGCTGGGCACGGGAACGAGCAGAGGGGAGGCACCCGGGTTCGCCTTGGGGCGCTGCCGCACGGCGCCTAGGTTGCCCGGGTCCCGCCACCGCCCCTGATGACCCGCACGTTCCTCCTTGTCGCCCTCGGATTGGTGGCCTGCAGCGCCGGCCCGGTCGACCGCCCGCCTGCCGACGACGTGGGCGTCCTGTTCGTGGGCAACAGCCTGACGTACACCCACGACTTGCCCGAAATGGTGAAGGCCCTGGTGCCCACGCTCGACGGGGTGCCGGTCCGGGTCGGCGCCATCGCGTTGCCGAACGTGTCGCTAGAGGATCACTGGGGGCGGGGCGATGTCCAGGCGGAGCTGGCGTCCGGGGCGTGGGACGTCGTCGTGATGCAGCAGGGGCCGTCGTCGCTGCCGCAAAACCAGGCGCACCTCGCGTACTGGGCCGGGGAGTTCGCCGCGCTCGCCCGGTCGGAGGGTGTCCAGCCCGCCCTGCTGGGCGTCTGGCCGCCGGAGGGCAGCGAGGCCGTGGTCGACGCCGTCATCACCGCGTACGCTAACGCGGCGGCGCAGGCGGAGGCCGACCTGTTCCCGGCTGGGGCGGCGTGGAAGGCGGCCCGGGCCGCGGATACCGCCGACCCCTACGGGCCCGACCGCTTCCACCCCAGCCCCGCCGGGAGCTACCTGGCCGCGCTGACCGTCGCGGGTGGGCTGACCGACGCCTCGACCGTCGGCCTCCCGGCCCCCGCCGGCCTCGACGCCGCCACGGTGCGGGCACTCCAGGGGCACGCGGACGCCGCGCTCGACGCCGTCGACGGCTGAGGGCGAGTGTGTGCGGCCTGACCCCGTGCGGCGCCGGGACGGGCTACGTTTGCAGCACGCCGACGCGGAACGGCGCCATCTCCGGGTTGTGGTCGGCCATTTCAAGGCCAGTCGCCAGCCAACCGCGCGTCTCGCGGGGGTCGATGATGGCGTCGACCCACAGTCGGGCCGCGGCGTAGACCGGCGAGGTCTGTTCGGCGTAGCGCGCCTCGATCTCGTCGAGCCGCTGCTGGCGCTCGGCCTCGGACAGCTCGATGCCCTGCTTCGACAACGTCCGCTCCTCGATCGAGAGCAGCGTCTTGGCCGCTTGCGCGCCGCCCATCACCGCGATCTGCGCCGTCGGCCACGCCAGGAAGAGGCGGGGGTCGTAGGCGCGGCCGTTGAGGGCGTAGTTGGCCGCCCCGAACGAGTTGCCGATGACGACGGTGAACGTCGGGACGACCGAGTTGGCGACCGCGTTCACCAGTTTCGCGCCGTCCTTGATGATCCCCGACTGCTCGGCGCGCGTGCCGACCATGAAGCCGGCCGCGTCCTGGAAAAACACGAGCGGGATCCGCTTCTGGTTGCACTGCATCACGAACCGTGCCGCCTTGTCGGCCGCGTCGCCGTAGATGACGCCGCCGATCTGCATCTCTGACGCCTTGCCCTGGGGCGCCTTCGCGCGGACCACCTTGCGCTGGCTGGCCACGATCCCCACGCTCCACCCGTCGATGCGGGCGTAGCCGCACACGAGGGTCTGTCCGTACCCGGCCTTGACCTCGACCCACGAGTCGGCGTCGACGATCCGTGCCAGCAGCTCGCGTGTGTCGTAGGGCTGCTGGCGGGACTCGGGGAAGACGCCGAGCACGCCGTCGGCGTCGAAGGCCGGGGCAGCCGGCTCGTCGCGCGTGAACCCGAAGCGGGGGAGGGGACCCAGCCCGCCGACCAGGTCGCGGATCGTCGCGAGGCACGTCTCGTCGTCGGGCATCTTGTACTCGCAGACGCCTGAGATGTCGGTCTGCGTCGTCGCCCCACCGAGGGTCTCGACGTCGACCTCCTCGCCGATCGCGGCCTGGACGAGGAACGGGCCCGCGAGGAAGACCGAGCCCGTCCCGTCGACGATCAGCGACTCGTCCGACATGATGGGGAGGTAGGCGCCGCCCGCCACGCAGCTCCCCATGATGGCCGCGATCTGGGGCACGCCGAGCGCGCTCAGCCGGGCATTGTTCCGAAAGATGCGGCCGAAGTGGTCGCGGTCCGGGAAGATCTCGTCCTGCATCGGGAGGAAGACGCCGGCCGAGTCGACGAGGTAGATGATGGGGACTCGGTTCTCGAGCGCGATCTCCTGGGCCCGGAGGTTCTTCTTGGCCGTGATCGGAAACCACGCGCCCGCCTTCACGGTGGCGTCGTTGGCGACCACCATGCACAGCCGGCCCTTGACGTGGCCCAGCCCCATGACGGTCCCGCCGGACGGGCAGCCGCCGACGTCCTCGTACATCCCGCGCCCGGTGAAGAGGCCGATCTCGCGGAAGTCGGTGTCGTCGTCGAGGAGGGCCGCGATGCGCTCGCGCGCGGTCAGCTTGCCGCGCTTGTGCATCCGGGCGATGGCCTTGTCGCCGCCGCCTTTGCGGACCTCGGCGGCCTGCTGCTCCAGCGCCTCGAGCTGGCGCTCGTGGAAGGCGACGCGGCGGTCGTAGGCGTCGCGCAGTGGGCCGTCGTCGGGGACGGCGGTGCCGAGCGGAAAGGGGCGGGCGGGCGTGTCGGCGTCGATCTCAGACATAGAGCGGGGGGGCGTGCCGCAAGCTAGCGGCGTCCGCGAGCCAGCCCGGCGCCTTCCGCGAGCCGCCTGCTGGCGAGAAGGCACAACGAAAACGGCGCGCCCCGGTCTGGGAGCGCGCCGTTCCAGCGGAGAGCCGATGGGGCCTAGAGGAAGGCCGACATCTTGCGCATGATGACCGTGCGGTCCTCGCCCGTCTGGGAGTGGATGAGGTTCACCATCTGGCCCAAGTTGCCCCGGGCCTTCTTCATCTCGGACTCGTCGAGTTCGCCCCAGGTGGAGAGGATCTGGGCCTTCATTCGCTCCCAGTTGTCAGTCATGCGCTGCTTGCCCATCGGATTCGTTGGCTGTGTCCCGCCGCCGTACGGCTCGGACGATGAAGACGGTCGTGGCTACCTCAAACTACGGGCAGCCTCGGTGAGCTTCAAACGAAGGCTCCGCCCAGAGTGGTGCCCGGGGCGGCTGGGCCTGCAGGATGTGCGGTTGTCGAGGCGAGAGCGGGAGAGCCTCTCGCCCGACACACCGACTGTGGCGTGTCGCGGGCACCAGCGGACCGCCGCTCCCGCCTACCATCCCGGCGTACCTCTACACCTCCACTTCCAGCCCCTCTGTCGCCAACTCAGTGCCTGGGAAGCGGCGGCGTGCCAGCTCTCGGATCCGGCCCAGCGCGGCGTCGTCGTGCGAGGGGTCGTGGTGGAAGAGGAAGAGTCGGCGGACGCCCGCGTCGGCGGCGAGGTCGGCGGCGTGCTGCCACGTGGTGTGGCCCCAGCCCTGACGCAAGGCGTACTCCTCCGGGGTGTACTGCGCGTCCGAGATCAACACGTCGGCGCCTCGGGCGACCTCGCGCAAGCCCTCGTCGTGCGATGGCGAGCCGTGCTCGTAGTCGGTCGCGTACACCACCACGGCGCCGTCGCACTCGATGCGGAAGCCGTGCGCGCCCTGCGGATGGAAGACCGGGAACGGCCGGACGGTCATCGGGCCCACGGTGAACGGCTCGCCGTCGACGACCCGGACGGTCTCGGTGATGGCCGCGAGGTCGACGAAGGGGACGGGGAAGTAGGGCGAGACCATCTGGCCCCGCAGGAGCGCGTCGAGCCGGTCGTCGGCGGTCGCCGCGTAGAAGCGGACCGTCTGGCCGGGCGTGTACAGCGGGGCGAAAAAAGGCAGGCCCTGGAGGTGGTCCCAGTGGAAGTGCGACAAGGCGACGTGGACCTCGCCAGCCGCTCCCGCGGCCTCGGCCGCGAGCGCGAACCCGAGCGCGCGCACGCCGGTCCCGGCGTCCAAGATGAGCCGCGTCCCGTCATGCGCGACCACCTCGACGCACGACGTGTTGCCGCCGACGCCCAGGTTGCCCAGGTCGGGCGTCGGGATCGATCCTCGGACGCCCCAGAAACGGACGGTGAGGCGCGGGGCGGCGGTAGACATCGACGGAAGATCGGTCACGAGGGGGAACGAGACGCTACAGGTGGTAGCGGCGGAGGCCGACGACGGTCTCCAGGAAGACCACCTTGAGCACGGCCGCGGCCGGCACGGCGAGGGCCATCCCCGCGACGCCCGCCAGCCGGCCGCCCACGAGGATCGCCAGCAGCACCATCACCGGATGCATGGAGACGTTCTTCCCCGTGATCCACGGCTGGAACACGATGTTCTCGACGGTCTGGAGCACCAGGAACAGCCCGATCACGGCGGCCACCTGATCCGTCCCTCCGGTCGTGACGATCGACACCAGCACGGACAGCGAGGCGGAGACCAGGAAGCCCACGTACGGGACGAAGTTGGCGAGCCCAGTCACCACGCCCAGCACCAAGTAGTAGTCGACGCCTAGGAGCCCCAGGCCGAGCGCGGTGGAGGCGCCGACCAGGCTGGCGATGAGCGCCTGCCCGCGGAGGTACCCGCCCAGGTGCGCGTCGGCCTTGTAGGCGACGGTCATCGCGAACTCGAAGTAGCGGTTCGGGACGACCGCCAGCAGCTTGCGACGAAGGGTGGGCCCGTCGCGGAGCAGGGAGAAGAGCACGAACGGGACGATGACGGAATTCCCGACCGTCTCCAGCAAGCCAGGCACGTAGCCGATGAGCGGGCCGGCGTCGGCCCGGAGCGCCTCGCGGGCGGCGTCGACGAGCCCGAGCTCTGACGGCTCCAGGAATCCGAGCCGGGCGGCCAGCGCGACCTCGGCGTCGCGGACGAGTCGGAGGAGCTCCCCGCTCTCGCGGCGGGCTTGCAGCGAGGCCACCTGCTCGAGCACGACCGGGAGCCCGACCGCCAGCATGACCCCGAAGAGGGTCCCCATGCACAGCACAACGAGCGCGGTGGCCTGGGTGCGGCCCATGCCCCGCCGCTCCAAGTTGTCGACGAGCGGGATCAGCAGGTAGGCCAGCACGGCGCCCAGCAGCACCAGGCCGGCGAGGTCGCTGGCGATGGCCACCAGCGCGACCAGCGTCGCGAGCGTCGCCAGCCACACCCAGCGGCTGAGTTGGTACGCCGGGACCACCGGCGGCGGGGTGCCGGCGGCGGAAGACGGGGCGCCGTCGGGGGCCTCCGGCAACACGGCGAGCGTCTCAGGCACCGGTCGCGCTGGCCCGGAGTTCGTCGCACTCGCGCGTCAGGGCCTCGACTTCGTCGGACACCTCGACCAGCCGCAAGCCCACCAGCCGCGCCAGCGCCAGCAGCACCTTGACGCCCAGGCGGGGGTTGCGGTCGAGCAGGCTCAGCAGGTCCGGCTGGAACAGGCTCAGGAGTGTGCAGTCGGTCTTCGCACGCGCCGTCGCCGTCCGGATGACCTCGTTGAGGAGCGCGATCTCACCGAAGAAGTCGCCGTCGACCAGCTCGACGAGCTCGCGGCCGGACGGCTCGGACTGGATGGAGACCGCGCCCCGGACGATGATGTACATCCCCAGGCCAGGCTCGCCCTGAATGAAAATGGACTCGCCGGCCACGTAGTCGCGGCGGTGCAGCAGCCGCTGGACGGCGTCGATCTCACGCGGGGTGAGGTCCTCGAAGAGGGGCACGGCGCCGAGCAGGTCGCCCTCATTGGACCCGCGGGCGCCGCCGAGGAGGCTCTTCCACAAGCTCTGCATGATGCGATGGGAGACGTGCTGGGGGACTGGAGCCAGTCTACGACGAGGCCGGGGTGCTGATCCGAAGGAGTCATGGGCGGAGGCAGCTTCGTAGACTTTGGGCCCCCGCTCCACTGTCTCCGTCATGCGTCGCCTCGCCGTGTTCTCCGCCCTCCTCGCCCTCGCCGCCTGCGACTCGGACGACCCCACGTCCGGCGCGGTCACGTTCCAGGGCGTCGAGGTCGAGGCCGTCGGCGATGCCCAGCTGGCGGTCGTCGACGGCGCCCTCGTGGTGTCCGGGCTCGGCGGCACGCGCGAGGGCGGGTTCGTGGTCGCCGGCCAGCCGGGCCGTCTCGACGTCGAGGTAGACCCGGTAGCCATCCCCTCCGGTGGCCGGTTCGGCTCGACGGTGGCGGCGGCGGGGGCGACGGTGGCCGAGCTCTACACCGAGGGGCGAGACAACGGCATGCTCGACTTCCAGGTCGATTTCGGCGGTCTCGTCGACGCGGCCATCGTGCGGTATCGGCTGAACGGCGTCGCCGTCCTGGAATTCGACCTCAACGTGCTCGGCCGCACGTCCGGTGCGCGCCGAGCGCAGAGCGCCGGGTCCGGCGAGGGCGACACCGGCTCGACGCACGTGATCCGCGAGAACGGCCGCTACGTCGTCGTCTCCGATTCTAACGTCGGTGAAGGCCGGCGCGCACGTGGGTGCAACGGCTTCCTGATGACCCCGCCAGCCGGCATCCTCCCTGAGCTTACCCAGCCGATCTGCGCGGACTGGGTGGAGGTCGAACCGCTGACCATCACCGCAATGCCCATCGGCGACGTGGCCGTCCGGGCGCAGGGCGTGGGGCAGTTCACCGTCCGCCAACTCGCCGCACGCTAGCGTTTGTCATGCACCCGCTGGCGGGCCCTCGCAGGGAAGGCGTAGCTGATCCAGAGCAGCGAGCAGGGGCGACGTCGGGGGGCCGAGACCTCCCTAGGAAGGCGCCCGCTCGGTCCCTGGCGCTCGTCCAGCGCGCCGCCGGGCGCCATGGCCCGGACGTCCGGTACGCTGAATCCCAAGTCGGGGTAGGGGGATGACGCGGGAGAAAAGGGCCTGAAGGGCAAGGAGGTCCTGCGCTGTTGAGGCGCTCGGGTCCATGACAAACCCGGGGGATGAGTCAAGGGGCGCTCTCACGGGCGCCTTCCCATACCCCTTGCCGCAGGGAGGCCCACATCGCACGGACGCCGCTCGACCTGGCGAGTCGCTGTTCTAAGCGGCCATCGGCTCGCCAGCCGCTGGGATAGCGACCGCGAACGTCGTCCCCTCGCCCTCGGCGCTCTCGACGGTCATCCGGCCTCCGTGGACGCTCGTCACGATGTCGTGCGCCAGCGACAGGCCGAGTCCGGTGCCCTCGCCGGTCGGCTTGGTGGTGAAGAACGGCTCGAAGATCTTGGCCTTGACGTCGGCCGGGATGCCGGTGCCGTTGTCCTCGATCTCGACCGACACCTCGCCGCCGTGACGCCGGGTGCGAACGGTGACTCTGGGCGCGTACTCGGTGCCCTCCGCGTTGTCGCGCGCGTTGACGGCGTGGAAGGCGTTGGTGAGCAGGTTGATCAGCACGCGGCCGAACTCCTGCGGGACCACCTCCGCCTCGCCCGTGTCAGGGGCGAAGTCGTGGACGATCTCGACGCGGAAGTCAGAGTCGTTGGCGCGGGCCCCATGGAAGGCCAGGTTGACGTACTCCTCGACGAACCGGGCCAGATCCACGCGCCCGCGCTCGGCGGAGCCGCCTCGGCTGTGGAGCAGCATCGAGCGGACGATCCGGTCGGCCCGCTGCCCGTGCTCGCGGATCCGCCGCGCGTTCTCTTGGAGGTCGTCGAGCAGGTCGCCCACCTCCGCGAGCACTTCGCCGACGGGCCGCTCGGGCGTCTCGCCCATCTCCTCGCGCAGCTCCTGGGCCAGCTCGACGGACAGGTCGGCGAAGTTGTTGACGAAGTTGAGCGGGTTCTTGATCTCGTGCGCAATCCCCGCAGTGAGCTGTCCGAGCGACGCCAGCTTCTCGGACTGCACGAGCTGCGTCTGTGTCTCGCGCAAGTGCTGGAGCGACGCTTCGAGTTGGCCGTTGGCCTCGGCAAGCTTGGCGTTTGCCTGCTCCACCTTGCGGGCCTGCTCGAGTTCGGCCGCCTTCCGGTCGTTCTCGGCCTTGAGCGCGGCGGCCTCGGCCGTCGCCTTGGCGGTTTCGGCCTCGGCCGTCTCGGCTCGGAGCTCGGCCTCGCGGCGGTCGGCCCGCTCGCGCTCCTGGCGGAGCAGCCGCGCCCGCTGCCAGCGGTCGGCACGGACGAGCGCCAGCACGCCCAGCATGGCGAACCCCACCAGCGCCCACCACGTCCGCCACCACGGCGGCAGGGCGACGACGGCGATGGACGCTCGCGCTCCGTCGAACCCGACGCCGTCGGCATTCGCGGCCTCGACCTCGAACGTGTAGTTGCCCGGAGGCAGCGCGCTAAAGGTGGCCTCGCGATCTGTCCCCACCTCGCGCCAGTCGTCGTAGAGCCCGAGCAGGCGGTATCGGTAGGTGTTCTGTGCGGGGTCCGAAAAGTGGAGGCCTGCGTAGTGGATGGTCAGGTAGGCCTGGTCGGGGCCGAGGCGGATCTCCTCAGCCACGGTGGCGGCCGCCGACAGCACCTCGCTCGTGGCGGGGTCGACGGTCAGCCCATCGACATCGACCCGGGTGATGGCGATCTCCGGGGGGATGGCGTTGCGCTCCAGCAAGGTCTGCGGGAGAAAGATGAGCACACCCCGCTCGCTGCCAAAGAGCAGGCGCCCGTCAGCGGCTCGCGTGGCGGCGGAGTTGAGGGACCGCTCGATGTCCTGCGTCCCGGGGCGGCGGCTGAAGACGCCGGTGAGGGGCTCGAACCGCATGAGCCCGGCCCCCGTGCTCAGCCAGAGCACCCCCTCGTCCTCGACGATGGCGTGGACGGTGTCGTCGGGGAGGTCGCTCGTGTCGACGGTGTACCGGCGGACCTGTGGGGCCGGCCCGTCCGTGTCCACCACGAGCAGACCGGCCTTGGTCCCTGCGTAGAGCGAGCCGTCGCGCCGGGCGTGCAGCGCGTAGACGTAGTCGGCCGGGCCCTCGGTCGGAAGGCACGTGACGGCGCTGCCCCCGTCGAGGCGGCACAGGCCGACATCGGTGCCGACCCAAAGCGCTCCGCTGGCGTCCTCCACGAGCGCTCGGACCTCGTCGCTGGGAAGCCCGCCCGCGCGGGCCCGGATCCAGGTGGTCTCGCCGGTGTCCCGCTCATACCGCGCCAGCCCGTGGGAGAGCGTTCCTACCCAGAACTGGCCCGCCTCGGTCTCCAAGAACGACGTGACCGCGACCCCGCGATCGGAGGAGAAGGGCACGGGCTCGGTTCCATCGGGGGTTACGCGCAGCGGACCCCCGCCTTCCGTCCCGACCCAGACCGTCCCGGCGGCGTCCTCGTAGAGCGCGCGGATGGGCAATGAGGGCTGGTCAGTACTCCGAATCGTGTCGTGCCGGAACCGTCGGCCGTCGGTGCTCCGGTCCAGCGTCCGGTCGGTGCCGACGTAGAGCGTGCCGTCGGAGCCCACCAGCAGCGACCGCACGGCATTGCTGGCGATGGACGCGGGGTCATCGGTGTGGCGCAGGCGGGCCGCCGTGCCGCGCGCTCGGTCGAAGCGGTCGAGGCCGGCGTAGGTGCCCACCCAAAGCACGCCCTGGCGATCCTCCATGAGGACCGCGACCTCGTCGCTGGAGAGCGAGCCGGGGTCCTCAGGGACAGAACGGTACACGCGGAGCTGACCGGCGGCCGGCGCCAGCCGGTGCAGCCCGCCGCCCAGCGTCCCCGCCCAGATTGTCCCGGCGGCGTCCTCGTGGACCGCCGACACGTTCTGGTCGATGATTCCGGGGCCCAGGTCGATCTCGGTGAACGCGCCGGTCGACGGGTCCAGCGACAGGAGACCGTCTCCGAAGGTCCCGACCAGAAGGCCGCTGCGGCTGGGGGCAATCGTGGCCACGCGGAACGCGCCGAGCGCGACGAGCGAGTCGGGGCGGTAGGTGCGGGTGGCGCCGTCAGGCGCACGGTGGACCAAGCCGTCGCTGGTCCCGATCCACAAGTCGCCATCGGGGCCGAGGTGAAGCGCCTCGACCATCGGGTCGGGCAGGCGCGTGGCCTCGCGGCGGAGGCGGCCGTCGGCGTCGACGAATGCGAGACCGGCCGTGGAGCCCACCCAGACCCCGCCGTCGTCGTCGGCGGCCAGGGCGCGGATGTCCCCCGAGGGGAGCCCGTCGATGCGGCGGAAGCGGTCTGTCGCCGGGTCGTAGCGGGCGAGGCCGTCGGCCGTGCCCACCCACAGGGCGCCGCGGGGCGCCGGCGCGAGCTCCTGGACGACGTTGCCCGGCAGCGAGGTCGTGTCGGCGGTCCGCCGGTACTCCCGGAGGTCCACGCCGTCGAACCGGACGAGCCCCTCCTGGGTGCCCACCCAGACGAAGCCGAGGGCGTCCTGCGTGAGAGACATCACGACACTGCTGGGCAGGCCCTGGTCGGTGGTCAGGTGCCGGAAGGCGATGTCGAGCGCAGGGCCTGGGCCGGGGGGGATGCCGGGCGCGTCCTGCCGGGCCAGCGCCGGGCCGACGACGGCCAGGACGGCCGCCAGCGCGGCGGCGAGCGCGACACATGCGGTGCGCGCGGTCGGGCGACGGGTCATGAGGTGAGCGTCTCGAAGTGGGCGGCGGCCTCAGGCGAGACCGACGAAAAGCGGAGGTGGGCTTCGCACCCGCCCGCCCCGTCCTCCGTCACCTCCAGCACCTTGCCGTAGACCGTCGTCGGGCCGCCGTCGAGATCGAACGAGAGCCGGACGTCGGTGCGCGAGGGGATGGCCGACGCCACGCGCGCCCGGGCCCGGGTCGACGAGAGGGCCGTGATTTCGCCGGCGTGGCCGTCGTTGGTTATTTCCTTGCCGTCGAGCACGGCGATCCCGAACGCCAGCGGCGACGCCAGCTCCGACATCGCGTCGTCGCCGTGGGGCACGGCGTCGGCGCCCTCGACGGAGGCCACGCTGTGGATGGCGATGGGCTCGGCGAACCCCTTCAGCGACACGCGGCGCGTCTGCTCCAGCCGGACCGATCCGCCTTCTCCGCCGGCCGCCTGGTACGTCGGGTCGGTGATGAGCACCTCGCCGGGGACCGCCAGCGTCTGGACGCGCGCCGTCAGGTTGACCGGGCTGCCCACCACGCCGTACTTCGCGCGCTTTTTGGACCCGATCGTTCCGACGACGACCTCGCCCGAGTTGACGGCGGCCGTCATCTCCAGCGGGGGCAGCCCCCGGGAGACGAGGTCCTCGTTGACCGACGCCATGCGCCGCTGCATCGCGACGGCGCAGGCGGTCGCCCGGGCCGCGTGGTCGGCCATCTCCAGCGGCGCCCCAAAGATGACGAGCACGGCGTCGCCGATGAACTCGTCGATGGCCCCGTCGTGGTCGTCGACGACGTCGGTCATGGCGCCGAGGTAGACGTTGAGCATCTCCACGACGCGCTCGGGCTCGAGCCGCTCGGACAGCTGGCTGAAGCCGGAGATGTCGCTCATCAGCACCGACACGTGCCGCTTCTCGATGGTGCCGAGCGCGTTGGGGTCGGCGAGGACGGCCGCAGCGATCTTGTCGGAGAGGTACCGCGTGATGGTCTGGCGGACGCGCTCGGCTTCGCGGTCGCGCTCGACGGCCACGCGAGCCTGCCCCAACGTGATCTTGAGGTCGTCCATGTCAATCGGCTTCGTGAGGAAGTCGAAGGCGCCCTTGTTCATGGCCGACCGGATGTTCTCCATGTCGCCATAGGCCGTCACGACGACGGCGTGCATGCGGCGGCCGAGCGCGGCCATCTCGCCAAGGAGGGTCAGCCCGTCCATGCGGGGCATGTTGATGTCCGTCACGACGACCTCGATGCCGGGGTCGTCGCGTAGGTGCTCAAGGGCTTCGACGCCATCGGAGGCGAAGACCAAGGCGACCTCCCCGCCGCGCACCTGCGACCGGAATTTCTGTCGGATGAGGGGGACGAGGTCCGGCTCGTCGTCGACGAACAGGATCTTGAGGGCGTCGGGGGAGGGCGCCTCGGACATGGGCAGAGCCGGGGTCAGGTCGCAGAAAGTAGAGCCGTCCAGAGCGTACGCCGGATGAGCGGCGCGGGTCTCCGCTAGCTTGTAGGAGGCGGCCTTGAAATTGTCGCCTTCCCGCACGGAACGTCTTCCGGTGCGGGTTGATGCCCACCCGGATCCCACCACACCCCGATGCCGACGCTCCGCGCCGCTATCGCCGCCCTGTTCACGCTCGCCGCGCCCGCCGCCGCCGCCTCGCCCCCCGCGCCCGCGTCGCTCCGGCCAGCCGTCGTCGCCGACGATTCGACCGAGACTGGGCCCTTGGCGTGGGCCCGCGCCGTGGTCGCCGTGCGCCGGGCCGTCGCCGTCGCCGAGGCCGAGCCGGATCCCGCCCGCCAGCGCGCGCTCGCCGCCGACGCCTTCGAGGCCGCCCGGTCGCTGGGCGACGCCGCCTCCATCCGCGCGTTGTCGCTGCGCGCACAGGCCGTCTACGAAGCGCACTACGGGCCCGTCGCCGGGCCGCTCTCGCCGACCGACTTCGCCGCGCTGCGTGGACCGGCGCTCGCGGCGCTGGGGGAGAACTACGCCGCCCCGCTCGTCGGCCCCGCAGCGCTCGCGGCCGAGCGGGCCGCCCGTGCGGCCGCCGCCGCCGAGGCCGAGCGCGCCGCCGGGCCCGACTGGCTCTTCTACCCCGCCCACGCCGCCGCCGCCGTCGACCGCGAGCGGGCCATCGCGGGGCGCATGGCCCGGACCGCGCGCCGCAACCGACGCCTGATGCGTGACCTCGGCCAGATGTTGCGCCGTCGCGGCGTGCCCGAGGACATCCGCTACCTCGCCGTCGTGGAAAGTGGACTGAACCCCCACGCCGAGAGCTGGGCCGGCGCACGCGGCCTGTGGCAGTTCATGCCCGAGACCGCCGCCGACTACGGCTTGGACTCGCTGACCGTCGCCGACCCCGTGGCCTCCACGAACGCCGCCGCCCGCTACCTCGGCTGGCTCGCGCGCCGCTTCGACGGCGACTGGCACCTGGCGCTGGCGGCGTACAACGGCGGCGTCGGCCGGGTCGAGACCATTGCCCGGGCGTACCGCCGCGAGACGGGCCGCCGGGCGACGTTCTGGGACATCGCCGACGACCTGCCGCGCGAGACGCAGCGCTACGTCCCGCGCTTCGTGGCGCTGGCGGAAGCGATGGGCGCCAGGAGCTAGCGGGCGACCGTGATCGTGCGGGAGAGGCGCGAGCCGTCGGCGTCGAGCACGACGAGGTAGAGGCCGGCTGCCAGCGCGCTCGCATCCATCGTCGCCGTGTGCGCCCCCGGCTGGCGTGGGCCGCTCGCGAGCACGGCCACCTCGCGACCCAACACGTCGAGCACACGGACGCGCACCGGACCCACGCCTGCGACCGAGTACCGGACGGTCGCCGCGCCGCGCGCCGGGTTCGGGCCGACCGCCAGCGCCAGCCCAGCGGGGGAGGGGGCTGGGTCCTCTGCGGCCACGCCGAGGAGGTCGCTCGAGATCAGCCGGAAGACGGTCCCCGGCTCGGGGTAAGGCGCGGCGTAGGGCGGCTCCGACCCGAGGTTCCAGCCAACAAATGCGGTCCGCGCCAGCACCTCCGGGCCGTGCGCCTCCGGGGCACTGTCGGCAGTCGTCAGCCACGCCTTGTAGCCGGCGTCGCCGGGCGTCATGTCGAGCGGCTCGAACCAGTAGATCCAGTCGGTCACCGGGTCGTCCACCGCGGACGAGATCGGGGAGTCGGCGGCCGAGAGGTTGTAGGTCCCATCCTGGTCGACGTCGAGGATCGCCGGGATTAGACGCACGTCATCGCTCGGGTCGTCCGGGGTGCCGATGCCAACGTTCCAGATCTCGAAGGGGACCTCGACGAGCGAGAGGTCTCCGAACCGCTGGTAGGCGGTGCTGGTGCTCGTGAACCGAGCCTCGTAGTCGTAGGGGAAGGCGCGCTCGGGGTTGTCCCCGCGGAGGACGCGGGGGAGGAAGCTCTCGTACGACCCGTCGAAGGCGCCCGAGTTGCCTGTCGCGAACAGCCAGCGCGTGCCGTTGGTCTGCTGAACGCCCGCGACCGGGCTCCCGGCACCAGGGGTCGGGAAGCCTTGGAAGGCGGCAGCGCCCGGGTGCGACGCGATGGGCCCGCTGGCGTTGGCGACCACCTCGAACGACGAGAACGCCCGGCGGATAAACTGGAACTGGCGGTAGTCGGAGGCGGGGCCGACGGCGCCGAGGTTGGCGGCGCGGACGCGCCAGAACCGAGTCGTGAGGTCGTTGTAGCCGAACACCTCGGGCCCGATCTCTACCGCGAGCGTGTCGACATCGCGGGACACGAGCAGGGTGTCGAAGGCGGCTGTCGGGGCGATTTCGAACCGGTACTCGGTCGCGCCCGGGACGGCCGTCCACGAGAACGTCGCGATCGGCTCCGAGACCGTGGCGCCGTCGGCGGGAGTCAGCAGCGCCGGCCGGCCAGCCGGCGCAGGGGGCTCGGCGACCCGGCCGGTGAGGGCGCCGTCGTCATAGAGCGCCTGGGCCTGGTCCGACACCTCGAACAGCTCGTAGACGCTGTCGATCTGGTCTCTCCCGCGCGCGAACAGGATGGCGAGGTCGACCGTGATGCGCTCGCCCGGCGCCAGCGTCGGGAACGCGGTTGAGATCAAGCCGGTCCGGTCGGAGGGGGTGTTCTGACTGCCATTCCCGTCCGCATTGTACTCTGTCCAGAAGTGCGGCGGATCGCCGTTGAACATCCACTGGGTGACAGGTCCGTTGGTGTTGTAGCCGTCCCCCCCCGTCTTTAGGGGCGTCCCGTCCTTCCAGAGCGCTTGCTGGAAGGTATAGGCCTCGCTCGCATTGCCGGGGTCCGAGGTGACTCCGGCGCCTCCGATGAAGAACATCGACGACGACGCGCCGCTGAGGATGTCGATGCCGAGGGCGGGAGGCGGCACGCCGTACCCGCCCTCGCCGTCATCATCCGTGTCCCCGTTGTACACGTAGTAGAGGGAGCGCTCTGGGTCCGAGCCCTGGTAGTCGTCGTTGAAGTTACCGAGGTCGGGGTCCATGTACATCGAGACATAGCCGTCCTCAATCGCGCTCTCGCTGCGGTTGATGATCTCGTAGCGGTAGAAGCTGGATTCGTAGAGGGCGGTGTCGGCCTCCCCTCCGCGGACCCAGGCCGTCACGCGCACTTCGATTCCCAGCGGTTCGGTGCCGCCCCATTCGTGCGGGCCGCCCGCGTCGTTCATGACCCACCACGCCGTCTGACGGCCGAAGATCACCGGTCGCTCGCCAGCTGCGAGGTCGAGCGTCTTGGTGCCGTAGCCGGGGTCGCCGAGGTCGAGCGAGACCGTCGGCTCGTCGTCGCCCTGCACGCCGTCGCCGTCGGTGTCGACGAAGTACGGGGCGCCGACGCCGACCGGCCACTCGACGAGGTCTTGCGTGGTGGCTCCGGTCGTCTCGTACGCGGTGAGGTCGACGCCTGCGACCGTCCAGATGCGGTCGAAGGCCGCGCAGGTCTCGGGCGTCGTCTCGCCGTCAGCGTCGAGCGGTCCGGGCCAGTACTCCCATGGGCTGTACGTGCTTCCCGCGAACCGGAGGTCGCCGTCGACGAGCCCGCCGACCCAGAGACCCGCGGTGAAAATGGCGATCGTGCCCGATCCTCGGGGCACCTCGTAATGGGAGCCCTGCCCGCGCCAGAAGAGACCTCCGATGTTGTACAGTCGGGCGCGGACGCCCGCGAAATCCAGCTCCGCCTCGGCGACGCCGACGGCGCAGTCGCCGGGCGTGCCCTGGTCGGCGGAGGGGGCGGCCGGCTTCTGGGCCGAGGCCGCGAGCGGGAGGAGCAGGGCGAGGAGGAGCAACGGGCGCATCGGCATCGGTGGGAATCCAGCCCCACACTACGGTACTCTTCCCGAGGCACACAGGGCACAAACCCTTCACCAAACAAACAACCCGCCCGACGCTTTCACGTCGGGCGGGCCGGCAAGCAGGGAGGTCCCTGTCTTAAGAGTCACCGGCGGGGCCGGTGCTGCTCCAGAATACGACTGAGCGGCGGCGTTCGTGTGCGCCCCGCGCTGGCGCTAGTACCGCGTCGTGACGGCCTTGCGCTTGAGGGCGGAGAGCCAGCGCGTGATGTCGATGCCCTTGGGGCAGGCCTGGACGCAGTTGAAGATGGTGTAGCACTTCCACAGGCCGTCCTTCGAGTCGACCACCTTGAGCCGCTCCTCGGCCTCGGTGTCGCGGCTGTCGAAAACGTAGCGGTAGGCCTTGAGCATGGCCGCCGGGCCGAGGTAGGCCGGGTCGGCCCAGGTGCTCGGGCACGAGTGCGTGCAGGCGCCACACATGATGCACTTGGTGGCGTCCTCGATGACGGCGTGTTGCTCGGGGCTCTGGATCCGCTCCGTTACCGGGGCGGCCTCGTCGTTGATGAGCCACGGCATCACCGCGCGGTACTTGTCGAAGAACCGGGACTGGTCGATCACCAGGTCCTTCAAGACCGGCGCGGCCGGGAGCGGCTCGAACGTGACGGTGTCGCCGTCCTTGAGGCCGAGGTCCTGGACCAGGATCGAGCAGGCGAGCTGGTTCTCGCCGTTGATCTTCATCGCGTCGGACCCGCAGATCCCGTGCGCGCAGCTCTTGCGGAAGGTCAGCGTGCCGTCGAGGTGCCACTTGACGTAGTGGAGCAGGTCGAGGGCCCGGTCCATGTTCTCGGCCGGGACCTGGAACTCGTCCCAGCGCGAGCGCGCGTCGGTCTCCGGGTTGAAGCGGCGGACCTTGACGGTCAGCGTCATCGTCGGGGCCTCGCCACCGGGCCGACGGCGGGGCCCTTTTTCGGCGGCCTCGACGCGGTCTTCGATGGGGGCGGCGACTTCGATGGTGTCGGACATAGGGATTGGGGGTTGGGGTTTAGGGATTGGGGTGGGAGGGGGCCGTCCCCCATCCCCGACCCCCAATCCCCAACACCTCCTTAGTACTTCCGCTCCTTGGGCTGGAACTGGGTGATGACAACGTCCTTGTAGCCGATCTCGGACTGGCCCTGCTGGTCGCTCCAGAACAAGGTGTGCTTGAGCCACTCGGCGTCGTCGCGCTTGGAGTAGTCCTCGCGCAAGTGGGCGCCACGGCTCTCGGTGCGGTTCCGGGCGGAGACCGTGATGGCCTCGGCATAGTCGACCATGAACTGGACCTCGACGGCGTCCATCAGGTCGGTGTTGAACCGCCTTCCCTTGTCCTGGCAGGTGACGGTCGCCGCGCGCTGGCGCAGGTCCTGGAGGTCGGTGAGCGCCTCCTCGAGCGTCTCGTCGGTGCGGTAGACCGAGACGTTCTTCATCATGGTCTCCTGGAGGTCCGTGCGGACCGTGACGGCCTTCTCGCCCGTCGATCGGGAGAGGATGCCGTCCAGGCGCTCGCGGGTGGCCGCCTCCGCGTTGTCGGGGAGCGGCTGGCGCTGGGCGCCCTCGGCGACCTGCTTGGCCATCTCCATGCCCGTGCGGCGCCCGAAGACGACCAAGTCGAGGAGCGAGTTGGTGCCGAGCCGGTTGGCGCCGTGGACCGACACGCAGGCCGCCTCGCCGCACGCGAAGAAGCCCTCGACGGCGCCCGAGCGGTCGCGCGTCTTGACGACCTGCCCGTCGATGTTCGTCGGGATGCCGCCCATGGCGTAGTGGCACGTCGGGGCGACGGGGATGGGCTGCTTGACCGGGTCGATGCCGAGGTAGACGCGGCTGAAGGTCGAGATCTCGGGGAGCTTGTGCTCCAGCACGTCCTTGCCGACCCCCGTCATGTCGAGCACGACGTGGTCCTTGCCGTTGATGCCGCGCCCCTCTCGGATCTCCTTATAGATGCACTGCGAGACCATGTCGCGCGGCGCCAAGTCCTTGACCGTCGGCGCGTAGCGCTCCATAAACCGCTCGCCCTCTGAGTTGCGCAGAATGCCGCCCTCGCCGCGCGCGCCCTCGGTGATCAGGATGCCGAGCCGGTACAGGCCGGTCGGGTGGAATTGGATGAACTCCATGTCCTGCAGCGGGAGCCCGGCGCGGAGCGCGAGGGCGAACCCGTCGCCGGTCCCGGCGTGCGCGTTCGAGGTCGTCTTGAAGGCGCGGCCGTAGCCGCCCGTCGCAAAGCAGGTCGCCGTCGCGTGGAAAGTGTGGACCTCGCCGGTCAGGATCTCATAGGCGACCGTGCCCACGACGGACTCGCCGTCGTCCGACATCACCAGGTCCAGGACCTGGTACTCGTCGTAAAACGTGACCTTGTTCTTGACGCACTGCTCATAGAGCGTGTGCAGGATCATGTGGCCCGTCCGGTCGGCGGCGTAACAGGCGCGGCGGACCGGCGCCTCGCCAAAGTTGCGGGTGTGCCCGCCGAAGCGGCGCTGGGCAATCTTGCCCTCGCGCGTTCGCGAGAAGGGCACGCCGTAGTGCTCGAGCTCGACGATCGTGCGCGGGGCGTCCTGGCACATCTGCTCGATGGCATCCTGGTCGCCGAGGTAGTCGGAGCCCTTCGTCGTGTCAAAGGCGTGCCACAGCCAGTGGTCCTCCTCCTCGTTGCCGAGCGCGGCGCCGATCCCGCCCTGGGCGGCGCCGGTGTGCGAGCGCAAGGGGTGGAGCTTGGAGACGACGGCGACGTCCGCCCCGCCCTCCGAGGCGTAGAGCGCGGCCATGAGCCCGGCGCCGCCCGCGCCGACGATGACGATGTCGTGAGTGAAAGTCATGATTCAGGGGAAAGGGGCAAGAGGCAAGCGGCAAGGGGGGGAGGAGGCCTCATGCCTCATGCCCCATCCCTCTTGCCCATTACAAGCCTGCCACGACGACGGAGTAGGCGCCGATGACGAACAGGACGAGCGCCAGCGTCCACGAGAGCGCGGTCGCGCCGACGCGCGCCATGTCGTTGCGGATGTAGTCGGTCAAGACGTTGTTGAGCCCGTAGAACCCGTGGTGCAACGCGAAGAGCAGGAAGAGCAGGTTGAAGCCCTTCCAGAGGACGGCGTAGACCGGGTCGCCGAGCCTCAGCATCAGAACCTCGTAGGGCGTCGGGCCGGCCACCTCGCCGGGCGGGTGCGTCGGGCCGGGGGCATCGCCCTCGGGGTCGCCCAGCCGGCGGTCTTGGGCGGGGACCACGCGCAGGCGGTCCGGGCTGGTGCCGGTGCCCTCGCGCGCCTCGAAGGCGCGGACGGCGGCGTCGGCCTCTTGGGAGTAGCGCGGGAGCACGCCGGCCTCGGCCTCGTCGGCGGTGACGACCGAGTGCGAGATCGACGCGGTCGTGCGGTCGAAGTGCTGGACCCAGAAGTGGGTGATCAGCAGAAAGATGAGGAACGTGCCCGTGATCCGGTGGGCGAACCACTGGAGCGCGCTCGATCGGGCCGTCCGGCCGTACTTGGTGATAGCCATGAGGTGTCGGGGGACGGAGGGCCGGGCCCGGCGTCCGAGGGGCGAGGCCTCGGACCGGGTACCCGAGGCCTCCTAGCCGTTGTAGTGGTCGATGAGCGCGGCGATCGACGGGTAGCCCCCGACGACGAGCAGGACGAGGGCGACGGCCCCGAGCGTCCAGAACAGCTTCTTCTGGTTCGGGCTCCACCCCACGAAGTCGATGAGCACGATGCGGAGCCCGTTCAGCGCGTGGTAGATGCAGGCGCCCAGCAGGCCGAACTCGGCCACCTTGAACAGGGGCGCGTGGTACCCGGCGATGAGCGCGTTGTACGCCTCGGGGTTCGTGATCGCCTTGAGGCCCCAGATGTGGAGCACGAGGTAGGCCACCAGGCCGACCCCGGTGAGGCGGTGCAGGATCCAGGCGACCATCCCGACGCGCAGCTTGTAGCGCTGGATGGGGCGGACTTCGGAGGTGGCGGCGACGGCCATGACGGTGCGGGGGAAGAGCAGGCTACCAGTCGCCTGGTGCCAGGTTTCACTTAGGAGTGAAAGTTACGGGCCAAGCGTGAACCAAAGTACCTCCGGTCACGCAAGCTGTCCGGTCTTCGCGGAGCCCGCACGGAGCCCAGGCCTCGGGCGGCCCTGTCGGCTTTGGGCACGCAACGGCCGGACCCACGGAGGGGGCGGGGGCGCGCCCAGGGCTCAGCCGCCCTCGAAGGCGTGGGCGAAGTCGCCTCGCTGCGCGGCGTCGCCCAGCATCACGAGCGCGGTCCCGGGCGTGAGCACGGTGTCGGCCGTGAGGTCGGTCGCGACCCCGCCGCCGCGATCCAGCGCGATCACGGTCAGGCCGGTGCGGGCCCCAATCTGGGTCTCGGCGAGCGTCTTGCCTAGGAGGACGCGGGGGGCCGGGACGGTGAACACGTCGATGTCCTCACCGAGCACCAGCAACTCTTTGCCCCGGAGCACCGACATCACCGCCTGCGCCCCGAGCGAGGCGTAGCTCAGCACAAAGTCGGCCCCGGCCCGGTGGATGGTGCCGAGCGTGCGGTGGTGCGTGATCCGGCTGACGATTCGGAGGTCGGGGTTGAGCTTCCGGCAGTACGCGGTCAAGTAGACGTTCATGGCGTCGTCGTGGCCCGTGATCAGGACCGAGTTCGTCTCCATGATGCCCGCCTCCTCCAGCCGCTCGAAGTCGGACGCGTCGCCAGTCGTAGTGCCGACGCAGCGGGCGGCGCTCCGGGGGATCAGCTCGCCCTTCCGCTCGATCAGGTGGACGGGGACTCCCCGCTCGTGGAGCGCGCGGATGGCCGCCGTACCGACTCGTCCGCCGCCGATCACGACCACCGGGGCCGGTCTCATGCGGTACGCCTCCAAGAGGCCGTCGACCTCCTCCAACTGGGCGTCGCTCCCGATGACCATGAGCACGCTCGCGTCCGCCAGCCGGGTGTCTGGGCGAGCGGGTTGGAGGTGGCCTCTCTCCCACACGCCGACGACGCTAGCGCCCGTGGCCTGCCGCAAGTTGGTCTCCCGGATGGTCTTCCCCGCGAGGGGCGTGTGAAAGACGGGCACCTCGGCGATGCGGAGCCCCTCGAACTCTCCTACGAGGTGGGACTGCGCGCCGAGCGCGGTCCCGTGGTTGGCGAGTTGTTCGCCCAGCCACCGCTTGAGCGGGAGCACGCGCGTGGCCCCGCACAGCTCGAGGATGTCGACGGCGTCGTCGCCGCCGGCGATGGCGACGATGGGGACCTCGGGCGCGACCTCGCGCACGGTCAGGATGATGCTCGTGTTGACGGTGTCCTCACGATTGGCGAAGACCAGCCGTGCGCGGTCGAGTGCGAGCGCTCGGTACGTCTTCGGGCTATCGACGGGCCCCGTCACAACCGACACGCCGTCGAGGTGGTGCGAGGCGGCCACCTGGGGGTCCTCCTCGAGGACCACGTACGGAATGGCGTCGCGGTCGAGCCGCTCGATCAGTTCCGGCGCCACCGAATCGTAGGCGCAGATCACGACGTGGCCGGCCATGCCGCGAGGCACCTCGCGCGGCGCCCGCATCCGCATCTGGGTCTCGAGCCAGGGCGCGTAGAAGAACCGGATGAACGCGAACGGCAGCACGATCAGCAGGAGCAGCACGCCCGAGAGCAGCACGACGATGCTGAACACCCGCCCCAGGTCGCTCTCGAAGGTGATGTCGCCGAAGCCCAGCGTGCTCATCACCGTCAGCGTCCAGTAGAAGCCGGTCACCCACGAGTGTTGCTGGCCCTCGTGCAGCATCACGAAGTGGAACGCGACCGCGAACACCCCGATCACGGCGCCCACGAAGGCGATGTACTTCAGCAGCGACCGCACATTGCGGCGCACCTCGGCGTCGCCGAAAAAGTAGGAGAGCTGGACGCCGACAAACTTCACGAGGGCCCGGAATTGACTCCCGGACGATACGGCGAGTGGGCGTCGGGCTGGGGCCACTCGGACGCCGAGGCGGGCGGCCTCAACGAAAACCGGGGCGCCCGGCGAGATGCCCGGCGCCCCGGTCGGGGGTCTGCGGACCGATCGGCGCTAGCCGCGGTCGGCGATCGGCGCGACCGTCTTGCCCTTGGGCCCGACGTACTCGGCGCGCGGGCGGATGAGCCGGTTGTCCGTCCACTGCTCCAGGAGGTGGGCCGTCCAGCCGGTCATGCGGGAGATGGCGAAGATGGGCGTGTAGAGGTCGGTCTCGATGCCGAGCAGGTAGTACACGCTCGCCGAGTAGAAGTCGACGTTCGCGTCGAGCCCCTTGCGCTCCAGAACCGTCTCACGAATCGTGTCACTCATCTCGAGCCACTTCGTTTCGCCCTTCTCCTCGGACAGGTCGGAGAGCATGGCGCGCAGAATCGTGGCGCGCGGGTCGAGCGTCTTGTAGACGCGGTGGCCGATGCCCATGATCTTCTCCTTGGCCTCCAGCTTGCGGTCGACAAACTGCTGGGCGGTCTCGCCCGAGGCGTCGAGCTCGAGGAGCGTCTTCATGACCTCGATGTTGGCGCCGCCGTGGAGCGGGCCCTTTAGCGCGCCCATCGCGCCGACCACGGCCGAGTACATGTCCGACATCGTGGAGCCGATGACGCGGGCGGCGAAGGTGCTGGCGTTCAGGCCGTGCTCGGCGTGGAGTACGAGCGCGGCGTCCATGATGGCCTCGGCGGCCGGGCCCGGGGCCTCGCCGTTGAGCATGTACAGGAAGTCGTGGGCCGTCGAGCCTTCCTGCTTCGGGGCGATGGGGTCCTTGCCCTTGCGGATCCGGTCGAACGCCGCAAGGAGGGTCGGGAGCTTGGCCGTGAGCCGGATGGCCTTGCGGTAGTTGGCCTCGGGCTCCATGACGTCGGCCTCGTCGTCGTAGGCCGCGAGCATCGATAGCGCCGTGCGCATGGCGGCCATCGGGTTGGCGTCGCTCGGCGTGTGGTGCCGGAGGTGGTCGAGGAGGTCGTCGTGGACCGGGCGCGCGGCGCGGAGCTGCGCGTTGAGGTCGTCGAGCTGGGGTGGGGTCGGGAGCTCGCCCTTCCACAGCAGGTAGGCGACCTCTTCGAACGAGGCGTTCTTGGCGAGGTCGCGGATGTCGTAGCCACGATAGATAAGCTCGCCGACCTGGCCGTCGATGAACGACAGCTCAGTGTCGAGCGCGGTGACGCCTTCGAGGCCTCGGGACTTGGTGGGGGCGGCAGCGGTCTGGGACATCGGGGAGGGCGGGTGGGGACCGGGCTTGCGGTCGACGAACGATCGGGTGGTGCGCCTACCCCCGCAAGCGTGGGGAGTTCAGCGCCATGCCCCACGAAACGGAACGCTAGCGCCTCCGTTCGCGGATTCGGCGTTGAGACCGGGAGCGCTTCCGTCCGGTTGCGGGGGGGCTCCCGTCTCCGGCTAGGTCCGCGGGGCCCTCTGCGGGCGTGCCGGGGCGGGGCCGCGCACGGGCTCTTCGCACCGCTATAGGAGAGGAGAGGTGCGGCGGGGTGGTACCTTCGGCCTACGGGCCGTGCCAGTCACCGTCCGTCACCCATCCGCCGCGCCCGGCGGGCCGGGGCCCCGGACGCCGAGAAGGCGACGGCCGCCCCCCGCCAGTGCGCCCACCGATCCCCCCTCTGTGCTCGTCGTCGTCCACGTGATCGCCCGCCTCGCCGCGCTCCTGACCCTCGGGTTGGGAGCGCGCGTCGCGTTGCGCGCCGCGGCCGTTGGGCACCGTCCCCCTGCGCCCGCCCGGCCCGCCGCGATAGCGGTGGGGGGCAGAGGCCCGAGGCTGGCCCCGGCACCGTGCCGAGCGCTCGCCGGGCCCGGACGCGCTACCCCACCCCCCGTTGAAAAAGCAAATCATCATCAACGCGAGCAAGGACCGCTCGCGCATCGCGATCGTCGAGGACGGCGAGCTCGTCGAGCTCTACGTCGAGAATCCGGATAACGTCCGTACGATCGGCAACGTCTACCTGGGCCGCATCCAGAAGGTCATGCCCGCGATCCGGGCCGCCTTCGTCGACGTCGGCGAGAAGCAGGACTGCTTCCTCCACTTCTCGGACCTGACCGACAACCTCCCGCAGCTCGTGGCGTTGGCGGGCGAAGAGGTGCCCGGCCTCGACGGCCCCGTGCTGTCGCTCGCGCCCGCCAAGCGGATCGCCGAGGACGACTCGGAGCCGGACGTGGAAGACGCCCTCGAAGTATCGCCGGGCGACTCTGCCGACGACGTGGAGGACAGCCGCACCAAGAGCCGCTCCGGTGGCCGGAGCCGCTCGCGCAGCCGCGGCCGCGGCCGGGGAGGCCGTGGCCGGGGGCGAGGCCGCCGCGAGGAGGAGGAAGAGCAGGAGGAGCGCCGCCCGCTGCGCGGCGTCATCGACCTGAGCTCGCCCGCCAAGCCGCGCCGCACCCCGCGCCCGACGCCGACGCCCGAGCCTGAGGAGGAGCCGGAGGTCGTCGACACGCCCGTCCCGGTCGATGAGGCGCCGGAGACGGACGCCCCCGACATCGCCGAGGAGGAGACGCCCGCTGAGGAGGCGCCCAAGAGCCGCCGCCGGAGCCGCAAGAAGGCCGCCGACGCGCCCGAGTTGGACGCCGACGCGGAGGCGCCGGAGCCGGAGGCCGAGACCGAGGAGAAGCCGAAGAGCCGCCGCCGCTCGCGGTCGCCCAAGCCCGCCGAGGGGGCCGACGAGGCCGACCGCCAGCCGGGCGCCGCCGAGGCCGCCGCCGCCGATCCGTCGGACAACGACGAGGCGGACGACGGCGACGACGCCGACGAGGCGAGCGGGGAGGACAAGCCCAAGCGCCGCCGCCGCCGGGGCCGTCGCGGCCGTGGCCGTGGCAAGAGCAGCGAGGACGGCGGCGACGACGCCGTGGCGCCCGACGAGGACACCTCGAAGGGCAAGGGCCGCCGCCGGAGCCGCTCCGAGACGCCCGCCGACGCCGACGCCGACGGCGCCGGCGAGGCCTCCGACCGCAAGCCCTCCGACGACGACACGGCCGACGCGGATGCCGACGCCGACGACCGCAAGCCCAAGAGCCGCCGCACCCGCGACGGCGGCGGCCGCTCGCGCCGAGGCAAGGCGTCCGACGACTCGTCCTCCGACAAGGAGTCGAAGCCGGACAAGGCCAGCGACAAAGGGAGCGGCCGCAAGCGGCTCCCGTCGAAGGTCGACCTCACAGGCGGCTCGTCGCGGTCCAACCTCCGCGTGATCCCCGAGCACCACCGCGACGACGACGACGACGGCGACCGGACCAAGGCGCAGGAGGATTCCCGCTCTGGCGTGGCCGATGGCAAGACCGAAGCTGAGACCGAGGGCCGGAGCCGCCGCCGCTCGCGCTCGGAGGACAGCGACGACTCGGGCCGTGACCGTGGTGGGCGTCGCTCCTCGAAGAAGACGGACGACGACGGCGAGGGCTCCGACGACTCCGGCCGCAACCGTGGCGGCCGTCGGTCCAAGAAGTCGGACGAGGGCGACAGCTCGGAAGACCGGGGCGGCCGCTCGCGTCGGTCAAGCAAGGACGAGGCCGACGGCGAGTCGGACGGCCGCTCGCGCCGCCGCACGCGGTCCGGCGACGACACCAAGGATGAGTCCGAGAGTGAGACGCGGGAGTCCAACCGCTCGCGCGGTGGACGCGATTCCGGTCGCGACTCGGGCCGCAGCTCGCGCGACGGCGACCGTGGCGGGCGCAGCTCGTCCCGCGATGGCGGGCGCGACTCCGGCCGTGGCGGACGCGACACGAACCGCCAGCGCAGCAAGGCCTCCGGCCGCATCCCTTCGAACGAGGAGCTGGTCAAGCGCGACGGCAAGATCATCGTCAAGATCACCAAGGAGGCGATCTCGAATAAGGGGCCGCGCGTCTCGACCGACCTGTCGCTGGCGGGCCGCTTCCTGGTGCTCGTCCCGGCGGCCGACTACGTCGCCGTCTCCAAGAAGATCGAGAGCGCCAAGGAGCGCCGCCGGCTGCGCACGCTGGCGACCAGCTTGAAGCCCGACGGCTTCGGCGTGATCGTCCGGACGGTCGCCGAGGGCCGCGACGCCAAGAGCTTGGACACCGACCTGCGCCTGCTGACCGACAAGTGGCGCAAGATCGAGGCCAAGCTCAAGAGCAACCCCGAGCCGCCCGTCCTGCTCTACCAGGACGTCAACATGGTCTCGTCCGTCATCCGCGACCTGTTCTCCGAGGACTACGACCGGATCCTCGTCGACGACCCCAAGGTGTTCAGCAACGTCCAGGCCTATGTCAAGGCCGTCGCACCCCAGATGGCGGACAAGGTGGAGCTGCACAAGGGACGGACGCCGGTCTACCGCTCGCTGGGCATCGAGAAGCAGGTCGAGGAGGCGTTCTCCAAGCGCGTCAACATGCGCGGCGGGGGCTACCTCTTTATCGAGACGACCGAGGCCATGCACGTGGTGGACGTGAACTCGGGCCGCGCCGGCCGCGGCAAGTCGCAGAAGCAGAACCTCATCGACGTGAACGTAGAGGCGGCCCGCGAGGTCGCCAAGCAACTCCGCCTGCGCGACCTGGGCGGCATCATCGTCATCGACTTTATCGACCTCAAGTACGACCGGGACCGCAAGAAGGTGACCGACGTGCTCAAGAAGGCCTTCGAGAAGGACCGCGCGGTGACGAAGCTGCTGCCGATGTCGGACTTCGGGCTCGTTCAGATCACGCGCCAGCGCTTGCGCCCGTCGATCACGGCGAACTCGACCGACGAGGACGGCAACCCACTGGACGCTGCCGACGCCGTCGCCGCCGCCGGTGCCGGCGAGATCCAGCGGTCTGGTGCCCCAGCCTACGAGGCCTACGAGGACGATGACCGGGACGACCGCTCGGAGCGGACGGACCGTCCCGAGCGCGCCGAGCGTCCGGCCGTGGCCTCCGAGGACGCCACGCCTCGTGCGCTGGCGGGCCGCATCCGCGGCTGGCTCGACCACTACCGTGGGACGGTCGACGAGCGCTACAAGAGCCGCCCGATCGTCGTCCGCGTCCACCCGCTGCTGGGCACGTTCCTGCGCCGTGGCCTGGTGTCGCCGCTGACGCGGTGGCGGCTGAGCCTGCGCGGCATCGTGTTCGAGGTCGAGGACGACACGAGCATCGACCCGCTGGCGTTCGACGTCCGCGACCAGAAGTCCGGGCGGTCGCTGCTGAAGAAGTACGCCGCCTGAGGCAGGAGGCACGGGGGATAGGGCAAGGGGCACTCTTGCTACGGCCCCTTGCCCCTTGGCCCCTCTCCCTCGCCCTCATGAAGTCCCCTGCCGTCGCCGCTGCGCTCGAAGAGGCCCTGCGCCAGCTGAGCGTCCGCGTGCGGCGCGAGCGGGGGACGTTCCGGGGGGGGCTGTGCGTGGTCGACGACGCGCACGTCGTCGTGCTCAACAAGCTGCACCCGCCCGAGGCGCAGGTGGCCGTGCTGGCGCGCGCGCTCCGCGAGCACGGCGGCGTGGACCAGCTCTACCTCCGGCCCGCCGTCCGTGCGGCGCTGGAGGACGCGTGGGCGCAGGCGGATGCGGGCGTCGAGGAAGAGACGGGCGACGATGCCTAGCCCCGCGCTCACGGTCACGCTCCTCGGGACGGGCACCTCGACGGGCGTCCCGGTGATCGGGTGCCCGTGCGCGGTGTGCACCTCGGACGACCCGCGCGACGCCCGGACGCGGACGTCCGCGCACGTAGTGGCCCACACGGACGCGGGCGACGTGCACGTCCAGATCGACGCCGGGCCCGACTTCCGCCAGCAGGCGCTCACGCATGGGGTGGACGCCGTCGACGCGCTGGTGATCACGCACGAGCACTTCGACCACGTCGTGGGGCTCGACGACTTGCGGCCGTTCTTTTTCCGCGAGCGGTCGCCGGTGCCCGTCTTCGCGCTGCCCTCGACGGCCCAGGCCCTGCGCCGGATGTTCCGCTACGTCTTCGACCGGACGTACCCCGGCGCGTCGCTGCTGGACCTCCGACCCGTCGACGGCCCGTTCGTGGCGGAGAGCCGGGCGGGTGAAGGGCGGGTCGAGATCACGCCGATCACGGCGCCGCACGGGGCGTTCGAGGTGCTGGGCGTCCGCATCGGCGGGTTCGCGTACCTCACCGACGCGGCGTCGGTCCCGGCCGAGACGCGCGCCGCGCTGGCGGGCGTAGACGTGCTGGTGCTGGACGGCTTGCGCCCGGACCCGCACCCGACGCACCTGTCGTTTGCGGAGGCCGCCGAGGTGGCGCTAGCGGTCGGGGCGCGGGAGACGTGGCTCATCCACGTGACGCACGCGGTGACGCACGAGGCGGCGGATGCGATGCTGCCCGAGGGCGTGCGGCTCGCGTACGACGGGCTGGTGCTGGAGGTGGCCGCCCGCTAGGCGACCAGCCCCGACACGCCCAAGCGACGGGGTGGCCGGTTCCGGCCGGCTGCGTGGGGCGGGTGACGGCCGCCAGCAGGATGTGAGGCTCGCACGACGCCGGTGCCTCCTTCGGGTCGCTGCGCTCCCGGGTCGGGGACGTGCCTCTCGTGGGAAAGGGGGGGCCGCCAGAGTGCCGGCGCGATGAGGGGCGCCAGCAAGTGGATGTCCGCACCTACGATGCCCCGCGGGGGGGCTTGTGTTGGCGCCGGTGGCACCCACGGCCGGTCGGTAGCTTGCGGGCCCCCCCTCCGCGCGGATGTCCGACTCCCCCCAGCGCCCCGGCGTCCTGGTCCTCAACGGACCCAACCTCAACCGCCTCGGCACGCGCGAGCCGTCGGTCTACGGCGCGCTCACGCTCGACGATTTGCAGGCCGACTTGCGCCGCCGGTTCCCCGCCCTCGCCCTCCGGTTCGAGCAGCACAGCTCGGAGGGCGCGCTCATCGACGCGCTCCACGCCGCCGACACCGTCGAGACGGCGGGCGTGGTGTTCAACCCCGGCGGCTACGCCCACACGTCGGTCGCCCTGCGCGATGCGGTCGCTTCGATCTCGACGCCGGTCGTGGAGGTCCACATCTCGAACGTGTTTGGGCGGGAGGGCTTCCGCGAGCGGCTGCTGATCGCGGGCGCCTGCACCGGTGTGATCTCGGGGATGGGGCTGGCGGGCTACGCCTTGGCGGTCGCGCACTTCGGGGGCCACGTCGGGGTCAACCAGTGAGCGAGCCCACGCCGCCCGACGACGAGACGCCGCGCCCGGCGCCCGAGTCGGTTCCGGAGCCGCAGAACGAGCCGGACCCCCACGACGACCTAGGGCCCGCCGGGCTCAGCGCGCCTGCGCCAGGCGCCGAGACGCTCGCCGAGGCCGACGCCGCGCCGGGCTCGCCCGCCGAAGCCGCCCGCGACGCCGAGCCCAAGCGCCCCGCCAGCGGGTCGGGCGCGCTTTTGGTCGCCGCCGGGATCTTCGCGAGCCGGATCATCGGGCTCGTCCGCGACCGCGCCGTCGCGTACTACTTCGGCTCGGGCGCCTTCGCCGACGTGTACCGGCTGGCGCTCCGCGCGCCCAACTTCCTGCAGAACCTCTTGGGCGAGGGCACGCTCTCGGCGTCGTTCATCCCGATCTACAGCCGGATGCTGGAGGAGGGGAGGGAGGAGGACGCGGGGCGGTTCGCGGGCGCCATCTTTGGAATCCTGGCAGCGGTGGCCTTCGCGGCGGCCGCGCTGGGCGTGCTCCTCGCGGAGCCGTTCGTGGCCATCATCGCGTCGGGGTTTCTAGACGACGCCGACAAGGTGGCCGCCGGGACGCTGGTCGTGGACCGCTACGCGCTGTCCGTGACCGTCGTCCGGTTCACGTTCCCGATGACAGCGTTCCTGGTCCTCAGCGCGTGGTGCCTGGGCGTGCTCAACAGCCACCGCAAGTTTCTGCTGTCGTACTTCGCGCCCGTCGCGTGGAACGTGGCCCTGCTGGCGGCCCTGTTCGGCGGCGCGTTCCTGTACCTCGACGACCCCTTCGGCCTCGGCGCGCTCGAGGTAGTCCCGCCGGACCAACTCAGTCAATTGCTGATCGCCGTGTTTATCGGTGGGATCGCGGGCGGCATCCTGCAGTTCGGCGTCCAACTCCCGATGGTGCTCCGGCTGCTGACGGGCTTCAAGCCGTCACTGACGCTGAGCGTCGATGGCGTGCGCGAGGCCATCAAGGCGTTCGTGCCCGTCGTCCTCGGCCGCGGTGCGTACCAGCTGTCGGGCTACCTCGACTTCTGGCTCTCGACGTTCGTCGCCGCCGGCGCGCTCGGCGCCATCGGTTACGCGCAGACGCTCTACCTCTTGCCGATCTCGCTCTTCGGCATGAGTGTCGCCGCCAGCGAACTCCCCGAGCTGTCCCGGATCTCGCGCGCCGAGCTGGACGACTTCCTGGACCGCGTCGCCGGGTCGGTCCGCCAGATCCTCTACCTCATCATCCCGACCGTCGTCGGCTACCTCGGCTTCGGGGCGCTCGTCGTCGGCACGTTCTACCAAGTTGGCCAGTTCGGCGCCGACGACACCTGGCAGGTGACGTTGGTGCTGATGGCGTACTCGCTGGGGATGGTCGCCACGACCGCCGGGCGCCTGCTCCAAAACGCCTTCTACGCGCTCAACGACACCAAGACGCCCGCGCGAATCGCCGTCTGGCGCGTCGCCGTCTCCGGCGTCATCGGCGCGGCGCTGATGTTCGTGCTCGACCAGTACAGCGTGACCGACGTGATCGGCGTCGAAGCCGAGGGCGACCCGCTGCGCCTGGGCGCGGTCGGGCTGGCGCTCGGCTCGGCGGTCGGCGCGTGGGTCGAGCTGTGGCGCCTGGTCGCCGCGCTCCGGGGGCACGAGCCCACGTTCCGCCTGCCGTGGGCCGCGGGCATCCGGATGCTGGGGCTGGCGGGGCTCGCGGCGATCCCGGCGACACTCGTGCTGGCGTTCGTCCCGGCGACCGTCGCCCCGGTGTGGGCGTACGGCATCGCCATCATCGCGATCTACGGGCTCGGCTACCTCGCGCTCGGCCACCTGCTCGGCTTCGACGAGTCCGACGCCTGGCTCGGCAAGGTCTTTCGCAAGCTGAAGCGGTAACCCGGCGCGGCGCCCAGCTCGCGAGCAGAGCTGGGTGCTCGGCAGACCCCCCGCTTCCCTTCCAGTCGCTACGCTCCCAGGTCGGAAAGCTGTCCCCCTTGCCAAGGGGGACAGTCCGAGCGGCGTCGCTGTGGGCGTGCGGATCCGCTCGGGTGCCGGCGCCAGCCCCGGGCGCAGGCGCGCGCGGTGTGTTAGTGGCCCCACCCAGGGTTCAGTGACGATCGCCCAGGGTTCGTGGGGCGCTCACTTGGGGTTCAGAGGCACCGACCGCCGGTTCAACCGCCGCCCCGGTGACACAACGGAGCCCCGGGAGCGGGTACCCTGTCCCTCGTACCACGAACCCTCGACCTTGGCCGGATACAAAGGACACCTCGCTGGCGCCACCGTCTTTTTCGGCGTCTACCTCGCCGGGCTTGCCCTCGTGTACGCCGTCGACGAGGCGTACCTCCAGTTTTCGGAGCTGGAGCTGATCGCGTACCCCATCGCCTTGTTCGGCCTGTGCCTGATGTTCGGGCTGTGGCCCGACGTCGACACCAACTCGAAGGGCCAGAACCTCTTCTACGCCCTGTTCTTCCTGGCCGACGTGGCGCTGATTGCGACCGAGCAGTTTCAGGAAGCCGCGTATCTCGGGCTGTTCTGCATCCTGCCCGCGCTCGGCAAGCACCGGGGCTGGACCCACACCTATTGGGCGATGGTGCTCATCCCGAGCCCCCTGCTGGCGCTGCCGTACATGCTGACGCCCGAGCGCCCGCTCGCTGGCCTGCCGTTCTACCTCGCCGCGGTCGTGGGCTACTTCAGCCACCTGGTGATGGACGGACTGGTGTTCCGTCTGCCCGGTCGGCGCAAGAGCGCGGGCTGGTAGCGAGGCCGCAGATCGCGATATCGGCCGAACCCGCACACGTCTGCGGCCCGGGCCCGGTACCTTCGGCGCGCACCACGAACGGCCCATGCGCGCGATCGTCGTCGGAGCCGGGGACGTCGGATACGACGTGGCCCGGCTCCTCTCCCTCCAACGCCACGACGTCACCGTCGTCGACACCGACCCCGAGCGGATCGACGCCGTGCGCGACACGCTCGACGTGCTGGCCGTCTTGGGCTCGGGCACGTCGGCGGCGACCCTGCGCCAGGCCCGCATCGAGGACGCCGACCTGCTGGTGGCCGTCACCGACGTCGACGAGGTCAACCTGATCGCGTCGATGCTGGCCGAGCGTGTCGGCAAGTCGAGCGCCGACACGACGACGATCGCGCGCGTCCGCAGCGACGAGTTCACGGGCGACAACGCCGTGCTGAGCGTCCGCGACTTCGGCATCGACCACATCATCCAGCCCGAGCAGTCGACGGCCAACGAGGTCGTCTCGCTCCTGCGACGGGCGGCGGCGACCGACATCGTCGACTTTTGCCAGAGCCGCGTCCAACTCGTCGGCATCCGCATCGACCGCGACTCGCCGCTGTCGGGCACGTCGCTGGTCGATCTGGCGCGGTCGAGCCCCCTGCCATTTCGCGTGATGGGGATCTCGCGTGGGGTCCGCACGATTGTGCCGACGGGCTCGGCGACCATCCAGGGCGGCGACCAAGTGTTCGTGCTCGTCGAGACTGGCCGCGTGTCCGAGGTGGCCCGCGTGCTCGGCAAGGAAGCCGGGCGCTTGCGCCACGTCATGATCCTGGGCGGCACGGCCGTCGGCGAGCGCGTCGCGGCCGGGCTGGCGCGGAAGTCCCGCAAGGAGGCCGGGATGGAGGTCAAGATCGTCGAGGCCGACCGCGCCCGCGCCGAGTACCTCGCCGAGACGCTCGAGGGCGCGCTCGTCATCCACGGCGACCCGGCCGACATCGACCTGCTGGCGCGCGAGGGGTTGGCCGAGACCGACGCGCTCGTGGCCGTCACGCCCGACGAGGAGTCGAACCTGGTGGCGTGCCTGATGGCCAAGCACCTCGAGGTCCGCAAGACGGTCGCGCTGCTGTCCAAGAGCGCCTACATCCCGATCTCGCAGTCCATCGGCCTGGACGCGGCCGTGAGCCAGAAGCTGGCGGTCTCGCGCGAGGTGCTGCGGTTCTTGCGCGGGGCCCACGTCCGCTCCGTCGCCACGGTCCACGGCCTCGACGCCGAGGTGCTGGAGATGGTGGCCGACGCGGGGTCCCGGATCACGTCCGCCCCGCTGGCCGAGCAGAAGCTGCCCTCGGGCGTGCTGCTGGGCGCCGTCGTCGGCGAGCGCGTCGAGATCGCGACGGGCGCCACGCACGTCCAGCCTGGCCAGCGCGCCGTCGTCTTCTCCACGCCGGAGCGGGTCGACGATGTCGAGGCGCTGTTCACCGCCTAGGTCGGTCCGTGCGTAGCGTCCCCAAAGCCACGCGCCCCGCCCCGAGCCCATGATCCTCGACTGGAAAGCGATCGCCGGCATCCTGGGCGTGCTCCTGGCCGCGCTCGGCGTCACGCTCGTCGTCCCCGCGCTCGTCGGGTTGGCGTACGGGGAACCCGAGTGGTGGGCGTTCGCGGCGACCGCCGGCGGCTCGCTCGCGCTCGGCGGGGCGTTGTGGGTTGGCTTCCGACCAAAGGAGGAGTTGCGCGTGCGCGAGGGGTTCGCGATTGTCGCCCTCGCGTGGTTCGTGCTCTCGCTCGTCGGCGCCCTTCCCTGGGTGATGACGGGCGTCCTCGCCGAGTACGCCGACGCCTTTTTCGAGACGATGAGCGGCTTCACCACGACCGGGGCGACGATCCTGGGCGGCGTCGATACGCCCCAGATCGAGGGCGTCCCCAACGCCTTCCTGCTGTGGAGGAGCTTGACCCACTGGTTGGGCGGGATGGGCATCATCGTGCTCACGATCGCCGTGCTGCCCCTGCTCGGCGTGGGAGGGATGCAGTTGTTCAAGGCCGAGGTGCCCGGTCCGTCGGCCGACAAGCTGACACCACGCGTGACCGAGACCGCCAAGCGCTTGTGGGCCATCTATGTCGCGCTGACGCTCATCCAGACCGTCCTGCTGCTGCCCGCGATGTCGTTGTTCGACGCCATCAACCACGCGATGGCCACGCTCGCGACCGGCGGGTTCTCGACCGAGAACGGCTCGGTCGGCCAGTACGGCAGCGCCTACGTCGACTGGGTGGTCACGGCGTTCATGGTGCTGGCGGGCATGAACTTCGCCCTCCACTACCGCCTGCTCCACCGCGACTGGGCGGCGACCAACAACGAGGAGCTCAAGGTCTACTTCTCGATCATCGCCGTCGCGACGGTCCTGCTCACGCTCACCCTGTGGTCGCCGACGAGCGACCTGCTCCCGCCGCCGGTCACGCTCGACGGCGAGGTGGTGACGCAAGAAAAGGTCGACGAGGTGGTCTCTGGGAACGCCCGTGTCGACGAAGCGCAGACGGAGTCGGCCGAGCGGACGGGGGGCGACAACGTCGGCGGGGGCGCCCAGGCGGCGACCCAGCTGGCGCCAGCTTCCGAGCGCGGCCGCATCATCGTCCGCTACGACCACCTGTTCGACGCGCTCCGCTACGGGGCCTTCCAGGCGGCCTCGATCGTCACCACGACGGGCTTCGCCACGGCCGACTACGAAGTGTGGCCCCCCCTCGCGCTCGTCGTCCTGTTCGCGCTGTTCTTCGTGGGCGGGATGGCTGGCTCCACGGGCGGCGGCGTCAAGGTGGTCCGCGTGCTGCTGATCCTAAAAAACTCGTTCCGCGAGCTCCGTCAACTCGTCCACCCCCGGGCCATCCTGCCCATCCGCCTCGATCATCGCGTGGTGCCCGAGGGTATCGTCCGCAACGTGTTGTCTTTCATCGTGTTCTACATCGGTCTGGTCGGCGTCGGTACGCTGCTGATGGGGATCTTGGGGCTGGACATCTGGAGCGCCTTCAGCGCCACCTTCTCGTGTGTCGGCAACGTCGGCCCGGCGTTCGGCGCGATGGGCCCGACCGAGAACTACACGCACGTCCCCGTCGCGGGGAAGTGGCTGCTGTCGGTGCTGATGATGGCCGGCCGGCTGGAGATCTTTACGGTCCTGCTCCTCTTCACGCCGGGCTTCTGGAAGCGGTAGGGGGGAGGCTCGCTGCGCTCGTGGCAAGAGACATGGGGGGTGAGGGAAGGGGGCGCTCTGGCTTGGCACGCACGTGACCGCGACCCGAAGTTGCCCCTTGCCCCTTGCCCTGATGCACCTCGACGCCTTTCGCGACCACTGTCTCGCCCTGCCGGGCGCCACCGAGGGACTGCCGTTCGGGCCCGACACGCTGGTGTTCAAGGTCGGCGGCAAGATGTTCGCGCTGATGGGGCTCGACCGCGAGCCACCGTTCGTCAACCTGAAGTGCGACCCCGAGCGGGCGGTCGAACTCCGCGAAACGTTTGAGTCGGTCACCCCGGGGTGGCACATGAACAAGGTCCACTGGAACTCGGTCGGGCTCCGGGGCGACGTGCCCAGCGGGGTCATCCGCGAGCTTGCGGACCACTCGTACGCGCTCGTCGTGGCCTCGCTGCCGAAGACCGCGCGGACGGCGCTCGGGGACGGAGAGGGTGGAGGCGGGGACGTGAGCTAGCGGCGTGAACTGCGCACAACGCGCGGCGTTGTCGGGGCGACACCCAGCCCCTCTCCCCGATGCGATTCCTCTCCGCCGTCTTCGTTGCCGGCCTCCTGCTCGCCGCCTGCGCCGACTCTGACGCGCCGGCCCCCGCGCCCGTCGCGCCAGCCCCTGCGCCGTCGGGGCCCGAGCGCGCCGAGGCCACCGTCTCGGAAGTGGCGGGGTCCGGCGTGAGTGGGACTGTCCGGTTCACCGCGCTCGACAGCGCCGTCGAGGTCCGCTACGACCTGGAGGGGCTCGCGCCCGGCGAGCACGGCTTCCATGTCCACCAGACCGGGGACTGCGGGGCGGACTCGACGGGCACGCCGGCCGGTGCGGCGGGCGGCCACTTCAACCCGCTCACCAGCCCGCACGGCGCGCCGTCGGCCGTGCGGACGGACCGGCACGCGGGCGACCTCGGCAACATCGAGGCGGGGCCGGAGGGCCGCGCGGTCGGCACCCGCATCGATTCGCTGCTGGCGTTCTCCGGGCCGACCTCGATGGTCGGCAAGGCCGTCATCGTCCACGCCGGGCGCGATGATCTGGAGAGCCAGCCCAGCGGGGCCGCCGGCGACCGCGTGGCGTGCGGCGTCATCTCGAGTGGGGACAGCGAGTAGCGGATTGGTCCCTTCGGCCGACCGTTGAGCAGCCCTAGACGACCGCTCGCCGGACGGTCGGGGTGCACCACGTCAGCCGCGTGTGGCGTGCATCGGAATAGGTGTAGACTCGGGGCACCTTCACGACCCCTCCATCTCGCCGATGCCTCTCTCTACGTTGAGGGCCGCGCTCGTCGCCGTCCTTCTGGCCCTCCCCACGCTTGTCGCCGCTCAGGGCACCGTCCGAGGGACGGTGACCGACGCGGACTCCGACCTCCCCATCATTGGCGCGACGATCTTCGTCGCCGCCAGCTCCATCGGCACGACGACCGACATCGACGGCCGCTACGAGCTGGCGCTGCCGCCCGGCGAGCGGACGCTTACGGTGTCCTTCGTCGGCTACCGCTCGCAGACCATCCAGGTGCCCGAGGGCACGACGGTGCTCGACATCGAGCTGTCGGAGGACCTGCTCGGCCTCGACGAGGCCGTCGTGACGGGCCTGGGCTCGTCGGTCCGCCGCGAGAACCTCGCCAACTCCATCGAGACCATCTCGGCGCGCGAGCTCTCGGAGATCTCGACGCCGCAGACGCTCGACGGCGCGCTCAACGGCAAGATCACCGGTGCGGTCGTCAACTCGAACTCGGGCGCGCCCGGGGGTGGCATCAACGTCCGCCTGCGCGGCATCACGACCATCAACGGCAACAGCCAGCCGCTGTACGTGGTCGACGGCGTCATCATCTCGAACGACGCGGTCTCGAACGGCATCAACGCCGTCACGGCGGCCGCAGGCGGCGGCAACGCCTCCAGCCAGGACAACCCGGCCAACCGCATCGCCGACCTGCCGCCGGAGGACATCGAGTCGATCGAGATCCTCAAAGGCCCATCGGCCGCCGCCATCTACGGCGCGCGCGCCGCGAACGGCGTCGTCGTGATCAAGACGAAGTCCGGCACGGCTGGCCGCACGGAGGTCCGCCTGTCGCAGACCGTCGGCGTGACGCAGATCTCGCGCAAGCTGGGCTCGCGTCAGTTCACCGCCGCGACGGCGGAGGACGCCTTCGGCGCCGCTGGCCGCGACCTGTTCAACCAGGCCGGCGGGCAGACCTTCGACTACGAGGAGGCGCTCTACGGAAACGATGGGCTCTTGCTCACGACCGACCTCTCGGTCTCGGGCGGCAACGACCGGACCCAGTTCTACCTCTCGGGCATCGTCAAGGACGACGAGGGCATCGTGGAGGGGACCGGCTACCAGAAGCAGTCCGGCCGCCTCAACGTGACGCATCGGCTGAGCTCGATGTTCGAGGTCGACGCCAACGCCAACTTTATCCGCTCGGTCGCCGCGCGCGGCATCACCGGGAATGACAACTCGGGCACGACGTTCGGCGTCGGCTACGTCGCCACGCCCAACTTCGTCAACCTCTTCCCGAACGCTGACGGGGTCTACCCCGACAACCCGTTCAACTCGTCGAACTTCCTCCAGACGCGCGACCTCGCGACGATCGAGGAGACCAACAACCGCTTCCTGAGCTCGGGTCGCCTGACGGTAAACCTGCTCACGACCTCGACCCAGTCGCTCCAGCTGATCGGCGTCGGCGGCGTCGACTTCTACGCGCTCGACCAGGTCAACCTGTTCCCCGTCGAGCTCCAGTTCGAGGACGACGACGGGCTCCCGGGCACCTCGGTGCTCGGCCGGACGACGAACCTCAACACCAACATCCAGGCCCTCATGGTCCACGGGTTTGCGCCCGAAGATCAGGACTTCTCGTTCACCACCCAGATCGGGCTGACGGCCTTCGATCAGGACTTCAACAACGTGTCGAGCGTGGCGCAGGGCCTGATCCCGAACCAGCAGAACCTCGACCAGGCCGCGTCGCTCCAGACCAACCAGGGCCGCTTGTTCCAGAACGACCGGGCGGTCTTTGCTCAGGAGGAGGTCAACTGGCGCAACGCCGTCGTGGGCACCATCGGCGTCCGCGCCGAGAAGTCGTCGGCGAACGGCGACGTGGACCAACTCTACGCCTACCCCAAGGCCGGGCTCTCGGTCAACTTCAACAACCTCGGCTTTTTCCAGAACTCAATCGTCGACCTCTTCAAGCTGCGCGCGGCGTTCGGCCAGACCGGCAACACGGCGCCGTTCGGCTCCAAGTTCACGACGTTCGGGACGCTGGCGGTCGGCGGCAACATCGGCCTCAACATCGGCGGCCAGCGCGGGCTGGCGGACGTCGAGCCCGAGCGCGCGAGCGAGATCGAGGGCGGCTTCGACCTGACGCTCGCGGGCGGCCGGCTCAACCTCGAGGCCACGGCCTACTCGAAGACGGTCAACGATCTGCTGCTGACGCGGCAGGTGCCGCTGTCGTCCGGCTTCGGCGTCGAGACGTTCAACGGCGGACAGCTCCAGAACAACGGCATCGAGCTCGGCCTGAGCCTCATCCCAGTCGACGGCCCGATGGTGCGCTGGATCTCGCGGACCAGCTTCTGGCTGAACGACGCCGAGGTGACCGAGCTCGACGTCCCGGCCTTCCAGGCGACGGGCGGCGGCTTCGGCGCGACGCTGGGCTCGATCCGCATTGAGCAGGGCAAGAGCCCCACCCAGATCGTCGGCGTCGACAACGGCGAGGTGGTCGCGCTCGGCGACGCCTCCCCGGACTTCCAGATGTCGTTTTTCAACGACGTCACGATCGCCCGGCGCCTGCGGGCGACGGCGTTCCTGCACTGGAAGCAGGGCGGCGACATCATCAACCTGACGGAGCTCCTGTTCGACCTGTCGGGAACGACCCCGGACTACGACGACGACGACGACGGCGACGGCGTCGTCAACGGCGAGCAGCGGGTCAACGCCCTCGGCTCGACGGCCCGGCAGTTCGTGCAGGACGCGTCGTACCTGCGGCTCCGCGAGGTCCGCCTCGACTACGACGTGGCGCCCTCGTTCTTCGGCCCCTTCGCGAGCACCCTGCGCAGCCTGCGCCTGGGCGTCTCGGCCACCAACCTCTTCACCATCACCCCCTACAAGAGCTACGACCCGGAGGTCAGCAACTTCGGCAACCAGCCCGTCGCCTCGGGCGTCGAGGTCACGCCGTTCCCGTCGTCGCGGAACATCTTCTTCCACGTCAACCTCGGCCTCTAATCCTCCCCTCCGATCTCAATCTGTAGCCCCATGACTGCTTTCTTCCGCACCGCCGCGCTCGCCGCCGCTGTGCTCCTCGCCGGGTGCGACCTGGCCGACATCGACGACCGAGCGAACCCGAACGGGCCGGCGCTCGACGACATCATCAACAACCCCACCCAGGCGGCGCTCGCCAACCTCGCCGTCGGCGTCGAGGCGTCGTCCCGGCTCGGGCTGGGCACGTACCTCGTCGACGTGGGCGTGCTCGGCCGTGAGTACTGGCGGGTCAGCCCGTCCGACCCGCGCTTTACCCAGGACTTGCTGGGCCGCGCCGAGTCGACGTTGGACAACAACACGTTCTACATCACGACGCCCTGGGCGACGCGGTACGCCACGATCCGCAACGCCAACACGATGCTGGTGGCCCTCGAAGGCAACACCACGTTGTCGGATGGCCAGAAAGCGTCGGCTCGCGGGTTCGCCAAGACCTGGATCGCGTACCAGTACCTCCTGAACCTCAACCTCACGGGCGAGAACGGGATCAAGTTTATCGAGCCTGGCGAGGCCGAGGCCGGCCCGATCGTCGGCTACACCGAGTCGCTCGACCGGATCGCGGCGCTCTTCGACGAGGGCTACGCCGACCTCCAGGGCGGCGCGGCGTTCTTCTTCCCGACCTCCCTCGGGCAGGGCGTGCCCAACACGACGGCCGGCTACGCGCAGATCAACCGGGCGCTCGCGGCCCGCGTCGACGCGTACCGCTCCGACTGGGGCGGCGTGCTCGCGGCGCTCGATAACTCGTTTATCGACACGGCCGCGCCGCTCACCGACGGGGCATACCACACGTTCTCGACGGGCGCGGGCGACATCCAGAACCCGTTCTTCTTCCCGCTCGACGGCGGCGGCGACGGCGTGCTCGCGCACCCCTCGTACGTCGACGACATCGCGCCGGACGACAACCGGATCTCGAAGGTGGCCGCCCGGACCGACCTGCGCACGTTCGACGGGCTGACCTCGGCCTACGACATCGACGTGGTGGCCTCGGGCTCGGCGCCCCTGTCGATCATCCGCAACGCGGAGCTGATCCTGCTCCGCGCCGAGGCCCGCGCGCAGACCGGTGACACGGGCGGCGCCGTCGCGGACCTCAACGTGATCCGTACCGCGGCCGGCCTCGACCCCTACTCGGGCGATACGTCGCAGGGCGCGCTGGTCGACGAGGTGCTCCGCCAGCGCCGCTACGAGCTCTACGCCGAGGGCCACCGTTGGCTCGATCTCCGTCGCTACGGCCGCCTGGGCACGCTGCCCATCGACCGCGCCGGCGACGACGTGTTCGACCGCTTCCCGGTCCCGGACAGCGACAGCAACTAGCGTTTGCTGCATCGGCTAGCGAGGCCCGCTCCCATCCCGGGGCGGGCCTCGTCTTTTGATTCCCCCGCTGGCGCTGCCCCGCAAGCGGTTGGGGTGACCCAGGCGTGGCACCCGCCACCCCTAGTTTGCACGGCCAGGACCGACCGACCGCGTGCCCGAGCAAAACGACCTCTTCCTCAGCGACGCCGACCGCAAGCGCCAGCACCTGACGCCGCTCATGCGGCAGTACTGGAAGATCAAGGACCGCCACCCCGGCGCGCTCCTGCTCTTCCGGATGGGCGACTTCTACGAGACCTTCGAGGACGACGCGGTCGTCGTCGCCGACGTGCTGGGGATCACGCTGACCAAGCGCGGGAACGGGGCCGCCGAGGAGATCCCGCTGGCGGGCTTCCCGCACCACTCGCTCGACCAGCACCTGCCCAAGCTGGTCCAGGCCGGACACCGGGTCGCCGTGTGCGAGCAACTGGAGGACCCCAAGATGGCGCGCAAGATCGTCAAGCGCGGCGTCGTGGAGGTCGTGACGCCGGGCGTGGCGTTCCGCGACCCGCTCCTCGACGCCAAACGGTCGACGTACCTCGCGGCCGTCGCGTGGGGGGGGGGCAAGGACAAAGAGACCGTCGGCGTGGCCTTCGCGGACGCCTCGACGGGCGAGTTCTACGTCACCGAGGCGCCGGTCGCCCGGCTCGGGAGTCTGTTGCAGACCATCGGCCCGGCCGAAGTCGTGGTCGACAAGCGCCACGTCGACCGCTTGCGGCAGGCCGTCTCGGCCGTGCAGGGCGGCGCGCTGCCGTTCGCGGTCACCAAGCAGGAGGACTGGGTGTTCGGGCTCGACTTCGCGACCGAGACCCTCCTTCGCCACTTCAAGACACACAGCCTGAAGGGCTTCGGCGTCGACGGCCTGACGGTCGGCGTGACGGCGGCGGGGGCGGCGCTGTACTACCTCGGCGAGACGCAGAAGGGGCGCATCCCCCACGTCCGCAGGCTCCAACGCTACCGCGCCGAGGACCACATCGCGCTCGACCCGGCCACCAAGCGCAACCTCGAGCTCGTCGCCTCGATGCACGACGGCCGTCGCGACGGCTCGCTCGTCGGCGTCCTCGACGCGACGCTGACGCCGATGGGGGGGAGGTTGCTTCGCCAGTGGCTCGTGCGGCCCCTCCGAGACGTGTCTCGCATCAACGCCCGTCTCGACGCCGTCGCCGCGCTGGGCGGCGCACGGTTCCGTCGGGCCGCCCGTGAGGAACTGCGACACGTGGGCGACCTCGAACGGCTGGCGGGCAAGGTCTGCACGGGCCGCGCCGGACCCCGTGACCTCGCGACGCTCGGCAACACCCTGCGCCGCGTCCCCGTGATCGCGGACACGCTGGCGGACGTGCCCGACGGCCTGCTGGCGCGCTTGCGCGACCGACTCGAGCCGTGTGACGACACCGTCGACGACATCGCGGCAACGCTCGTCGACGATCCGCCGGCCCAGCTCAAAGCGGGCGGGCTGATCCGAGAGGGCGTCGACGCCGAGCTCGACCGCTTGCGGGCCGTGGCGGGCGACGGGAAGGCGTACCTCGCCGATCTCCAAGCGCGCGAGGCAAAGCGGACCGGCATCACTAGCCTCAAAGTGGGCTACAACCGCGTCTTCGGCTACTACCTCGAAGTCTCCAACGCGCACAAGGACAAGGCGCCCGACGATTGGGCCCGCAAGCAGACGCTGACGAACGCCGAGCGCTACATCACGGCCGAGCTCAAGGAGTACGAGGAGACGATCCTGACGGCGCAGGACCGCATCGGGACGCTGGAGACGACGCTGTTCGAAGACCTGCGCGTCCGCGTCGCCGAGGCCGTCGCGCCGATCCAGGCGAACGCGCAGGCGCTGGCGACGCTCGACGTGCTGGCGGGCTTCGCGGAGGTCGCCGAGCGCAACCACTACGCGCGCCCCGAGGTCGACGGCTCGACCGTTCTCGACATTGTCGACGGGCGGCACCCGGTCGTGGAGCAGATGCTGCCGGCGGGCGAGGCGTTCATTCCCAACTCGGTGCGCTTGGTGGCCCCGGGCGGCGGCGAGCCTGGCTCGCAGATCCTGCTCATCACCGGGCCCAACATGGCGGGCAAGAGCGTCGTGCTCCGGCAGACCGCGCTCGTGGTGCTGCTGGCGCAGGTCGGCTGCTTCGTGCCCGCCGCGTCCGCCCGCGTCGGCGCCGTCGACGCCCTGTTCACGCGCGTCGGCGCGTCGGACAACCTGGCGGCCGGCGAGTCGACGTTCCTGGTCGAGATGAACGAGACGGCCAACATCCTGAACAACGCGACCGAGCGGAGCCTCATCCTGCTCGACGAGGTCGGCCGGGGCACGAGCACCTTCGACGGGCTGTCGCTGGCGTGGGCCATCGTCGAGCACCTCCACGAGACACCCGCGTGCGCGGCGCGGACCCTCTTCGCGACGCACTACCACGAGCTCGACGCGTTGTCGGAGCGGCTCGACCGGGTCGCCAGCTACAGCGTCCGCGTCCGCGAGCACGAGGGGCGCGTGGTGTTTTTGCGAACGCTGGTGCCGGGCGGGGCCGACCACAGCTACGGCATCGAGGTGGCGCGGATGGCCGGCCTCCCGGCGTCGGTCGTGGCGCGGGCCAAGTCCGTTCTCCGGCATCTCGAAGCGCACGACGTGGCGGCCGAGGTCGGCGTCGGCGGGGCGCCTCGGAGCGACGGGCTTCCGGGGAGCGCACGGCCGTCCGTCGGAGCGCTTCCCGCGCCGTCTCCCGCGCCGGTCGCGCTCGCGGCGCCCGATCCGATCGCCACGGATGTCCTCGATCACCTCTCGGCCATGGAGCCGGATCGGATGACACCCATCGAGGCGCTGATGGCCCTCGCGGACCTCAAAAAGACCGCCGAGCGCTAAGCGCCTCCGCACACATACGGATCCGGGGAGCACCGATCAGAGCGTCGTGGCGCGGCGGCCTCTTCACAAAGCAGCCAGCCGGAACCGGGATTGCAGGCCAAAAACGGCGTCGTGCCCGTGTTTCGTGAACACCTTATGGAGAGCTCGTGATTGTGCGCGGTCCAGATCGGGGTATGTTGTGGTCGCTCCCGCCGGGAGTCCGGCAGCCGCCGCATATCGCTCGCGTCGCCTGTCGGTCGTATCACCCCACACCCCTATCACAATGCGCGCATTCATTCTGGCCCTCGCCCTCACGTTCACCTTCGGCCTCACGGCCTGCGCCGACTCCGCCACGGAGGAGGCCTACGAGGAGGGCGCCCCCGCTGGCGACGAGGCTGATGTCATCGGCGACGGCGAAGTCTTCGACGAGCCCGGCGAGCCCGATGCGGACGTCCTCGGCGACGGCCTCGACGACACCATGAACGAGATCGAGGCCGACGCCTCCGACATGGCCGACGATGTCGACGCCGAGCTCGACGGCGACATGGACGGTGACGGCATGTAAGTCGGCTCTGCCGTCTTGCCTGTGCGCCCCCCGGCTTCGGCCGGGGGGCGCCTTTTTTGGGGCCTGCCGCGAGGTCGGCACCGGCGCCGGCGGTGGCGCGTAGGGGGGCTATGAGCCGAGCCTTCGTCAAAGAGGGCGCCCCCGAGGTGCCCGTCGTCGTCCCCCCGCGCCCGCCGCTACCGGCCGGCGTGGCCAATTACGTGACGCCCGCTGGGCTGGTGGCCTTGCGGGCCGAGCGCGCCGACGTCGAGCGCCAACGCGCTGAGATCGACGCCGAGGACCCCGACGCGGGACGGACGCGGGAGATGCTGACGGGGCGCCTGAAGCTGCTCGTCGAGCGGATCGCCCGCTCTCAGGTCGTCGACCCGTCCACCACCGATCGCGAAGACATTCGCTTTGGGGCGACCGTGACCGTCCGCGAGGCGGATGGGGCCGAGCGGACCGTCCAGATCGTCGGCGTGGACCAGGCGGCGTCCGGGGGGGACACGGTGGCCTTCACGTCCCCGTTTGCCCGAGCACTGACAGGCAAGCAGGCCGGCGACACAGCCGCGCTCACCACGCCCGCGGGCAACCGCGAACTGACCGTCGTCGCAGTCCGCTACGTCTAGCAACCCTGCGGCACGCGCACGGAGCCGGGCTTGACGCGCTCACGCCGCTTGCCGGTGGTCGACGAGAACGGCCGCGGCCACCTGTGCCCGCGCCGGCACATCGAGCTTGGCCATCACGCGCTCGGTGTGCCGCCGTGCCGTGTGTGGGCTGATGCAGAGCCGGTCGGCCACGTCGTCGTTGGTGAGCCCGCGGGCGAGCAGGAGCGCCACCTCGGCCTCGCGGCGCGTGAGCCCAAAGCGGGCCCGGATCGCGGTGGGCTCGGGCCACGGCTCGGCTGGAGGCTCGACGGTGATGAGGATGCCCGGACCAGGGCCGAACGGGCTCCGCGGGAGGAGCGTGCCCCGCAGCCGGTAGCGCCCGCGCTCGGTCTCGACCGTTCGGAAGGGGCAGGGCGATGGGCTCTCGTCGGCTCCAAGGTCGCGGGCGAGGGCGCGGGCGGCGCCGAGCACCCAGGCTCGCTGGGCGTCGTGGCCGAGCGCGCGGCCGAGCGCGGCGTTCTCATGGTGAATCCGGCCGGCGCCGTCGAACGCGGCGGCCGGCTCGGCCAGCGCGTCGAGCACGGCGCGCTGGCCATCGAGCCGGGCGAGCGCGCCGGCGCCGGCCTCGAAGGCCGGCGCCAGCAGGGCGAGGACGTCGACGCCGGCGTCGCCGAACGGGCTGCGCTCGCCGTCGACGTGGTAGACCTCAACCTGCGCCTTTTCCCCGTCGTCGAGCCCGCGCGGGAGGTAGAGCCCGTGGAGGTGGCCGGCCCCCATCGCCGCGGCCGTCTCGTTGAAGAACGGGGAGTCGCGGAGGGTCCCGCCCAGGATCCGGTCGATGATCGGGAACGTCAAGCGCCCCAACCCCCGCGCCCTACGGACGCGCTCGACGTAGGGCATGGCCGGGTCCGGCGACTTCCGCCCGTCCCGGGCCGGGCCCGCCAAGAAGTGCTCGTAGACGTCGGCCATCGCGTTGGGCACGTTCCGGGTGACGACGGGGCAAGAGCGGGTCGGGAGGACGGCGACGGCGGCGTCGGCATGGAAGAGCGCCGACAGGGCGTCCGTGACTGCGCGTCCCCACGCCTGAGCGCTCGGGACTGCCAGCGGTGAGAGCAACGCCGCCTGCGTGTAGGCGATGCGGGCGAGGTCCTGGGAGGAGAGGTGGAGGGCCATGCGGGTCGGGGGAAGACGGCGCCGCTAGAAAGTAGATGGCCGCCCTTTTGTCTCGGCGGTGCCGATCGGATTCTCGACCGCACGCCAAGCCCTGCCACGTCCACCGCGGTCACGGTATGCCCCCGCTCGCGACGAGGGCAACGCGGCAGACGCCGCCAGAGGCCTTGCGCAGACAGGACCCGGATTCTCGTGACGGGCCCTAGCTCCCGCCGAGCGCGCCGCCCGCGTGGCGGAGGAGGGACCCGAGCCGGCGGAGCGAGGCCTCGAGAGCGGCGGTCGAGTCCCCGGTCGTCGGCGGGCCGACGTGGTCCGCCGAGGCCTCCGTCTTCTCGCCAAGGCTGACCAGAATGGCGCCGACGCGGGCGCCATCGATTCCCTCGCCGACGAGCGACTGGTGGAGCTCGCCGAGCGACGCGGCGATCGGCAGCAACTCCTCGCGCTCGGTCGCTTCGATCTTGCGCTTCCAGTCGTCGATCCGGTTGATCGCTTTGGAAAGCGGGAGCGCGGTCAAGCCGCGCTCGATGTCGTCGACGGTGGCGGCGACTTCAGCAGCTTCGGTTTCGTTGGGGATGGTGTCCATGAGAGGGGGAAGAGGAGAGGGAGGCGGGGCGACTGGTTGGCGCGGTCCCGCTTTCAGGCGGTGGTCTCGTCGGGAGAGGCGGGGACGACGCCGGCGGGCAGGCCGTCACCGGAAGAGGGGGGGAAGTCGTGCTCGGAGATCCCGCCGAAGAACTCGGCGCGGGCGGCCTCGGCCACCTTCTTGGTCACGTAGCCGTCGCTGGCGGCGCCGATGAAGCCGCCCACGAGCGGGATCCCGCGCAGCATCTTGCGCTGGACGCGACCGGCGACCACCTTCTTGGCCCCCCACTTGGCGGCGCCCGCCAGGCTGGACACCACGACGTTCAGCCCGCGCTCCGCCAGCTTCAGCCCGACGCGGTCGAGCGTCTCCTGCTCGGCGTCGCGAGCCGGATCGGCAGGGCCGGAGCCGACGAGCGTGTTCAGCACCCGCTGGCGCGTGCCGGGCTGGCGGGGGTCGTGGCCGGCGAGGACGGCCATCGAGGCGCCCATGTGCAGCTGGACGCTGGCGACGGCCGCGAGGTTGGCCGGCAGCGCGACCGGGAGCGTGAGCCACCCGCCCAGGCCGGACACGAACCCGGCCGACGACGCGAGCGCGAGGTGGCGCAGGATGAGCCGGTCGACTTGGTCATCGACGCTCCCGCCGGCGGCGCGGGCCTCGGCGGCGCGCTCTTGGGGGGTCCCCAGGCCGGGGACGCCGTCCAGGACGGTCGGGTAGAGCCGGTCGAGGACGAAGCGGCGGACGGTAGTGGTAGCAGACATGGGCTTAGGGGAGGGGGACGAGGCGATCGAGTTCGGCCTCGATCTCGCGGCGCAGGAGGCGGCGGAACGGGCGGGCCGTCAGCCCGAGCGTGGCCACGACGGTGACGGCGTCGGGACCGGCAAGCAGCCGCCCCTTGACGCCTCGACCTTCGACGTGGATGACATCCCCCTCGCGCCGGGTGCGGATGCCGTGCTCGCGCTCGAGGCGCTCGGCGACGGCGGTGGCGGCGGCCAGGGCCCCGTCGGGGCCGAGCGAGTGGGGGCGGGAAAGCTCGATGTCGGGCATGGCCGTGGTACGCGACGCCGCGCGCCTCGGTTCGTCGGCGGCCGGGGGGAATCCCCTGACGTGAGCGCGGGGGCGCCGCCCGGCAGGTCCCATCGAGTGCCTGCTCGCAGTCTCGCACCCCTGCATTCCTACGATCTGCGAGCGCCCCCCCGCATTCTCGCGGCACCTTGCTCACCCGCTCACCCGCTCACCCGCTCACCCGCTCACCCAAACGTGCTCACCCCCGACCTCCTGCTCGCGGCGTATCGCCAAGGCATCTTCCCGATGGCCGACCCCGACGGCGAGATCGGGTGGTACGCCCCCGACCCCCGGGCCGTGCTGCCCCTCGACGCGTTCCACGTCCCGAAGACGCTCGCGAAGACCGTCCGCCAGGGCCGGTTCGAGGTCGCCGTCGACCGCGATTTCGAGGCGACGGTGCGGGCGTGCGCGGAGCCCGCGCCCGGGCGGGAGGACACGTGGATCTCGGACGAGGTGGTCGAGGCCTACGTCGCTCTGCATCACGCCGGGTTCGGCCACAGCGTCGAGTGCTGGCGGGAGGGTCGGTTCGTGGGGGGGCTCTACGGCGTGGCCCTGCGGGGCGCCTTTTTCGGGGAGAGCATGGTCTCTCGTGAGCGCGACGCCTCGAAGGTGGCCCTCGTCGCCCTCGTCGAGCGGCTCCGTGCGGGCGGGTTCGTGCTGCTCGACACCCAGATGTCGACCCCGCACCTGGCCCGGTTCGGCGTGGTCGAGATCCCGAGAGCGGCCTTCGAGCGCACGCTGGCGGCGGCGCTGCGCGTGGATGGCGACTGGCACGCCATCGACCGGGCCCGGTAACACTCGCCTCGGTCGGGCGTTCATCGAGGGCACGTGCCCCACCCCCCATGCTCCGACTCGCCCTCGTCGCCGGCCTGACCGCCCTCGCCGCCTGCGGCTCGCGGTCCGCCTCCGACTCGCCCGCCCCCGCCCCGACGACCGTCGCCAGCGCGGACGTGACGCCGGCCGCCCCGCCGGTCTCGCACGCCGCGCCCGTCGTCGCCGCCGAGGCGGCCCGCGCGCCGGCCGACACCGTCGAGGCAGCGCGGAGCGAGACCGAGGCCACCTTCCGCCGCATCCTGGACGAGGCCGCCGCCCAGAACGTCGCCGACCGGCCGTACGGCGAGATCGTCCAGTGGGTCGGCGAGCAGTTGATCGGCCGCCCCTACCTCGCGGGCATGCTCGACGCTCCCGAATCCGAGGTGCTCGTCGTCGACCTGACGGCCTTCGACTGCGTGCTCTACATCGAGAACGTGATGTCGCTGGCGCGGATGATCGCGCTCGACCAGGCGGCCTACGACGACTACGCGGCGGGCGTCCGGACGCTCCGCTACCGCGACGGCCAGCTCGACGGCTACTGCTCGCGCCTCCACTACTTCTCGGACTGGATCCGTGACAACGAGCGGCGCGGGGCGATGACGAACGTTACCCAGTCGATCGGCGGCGACCCGTTCGACAAACGGCTCTCCTTTATGGGGGAGCACCGCGAGGCCTACCCCAAGCTGGCCGACGACGGCACGTACGCCTGTATCGTCGACATGGAGGCGTCGCTGGCGGACGCCGAGCTGTTCTACGTCCCCCAGGGGCGGATCGCCGACGTCTACGGCCAGCTCCGCCCCGGCGACATCATCGCGACGGCCACCAGCATCGGCGGGCTCGACGTGACGCACACCGGGTTCGTCCATAAGACGGCCGACCACACCGGGTTCATGCACGCCTCGCTGTCGTCGGACGCGGTCAAGATCTCGCCGGACCTGGCGACCTACGTGCAGGGCATCCGGAGCCAGATCGGCGTCGTGGTGGTCCGGCCGACGGACCCGCGCGGCTAGCCGTCGCGCCGCGCGAGGGGGCACCGATTGGCGCCGTGGGATCCGGCCCGGGGAGCCTGCGTCCTACGGGCCCCTCTCCCCCGACGCGCCCGCATGGCCTCCATTTCCGCACAGATCGCCGATCTTCTCGCCGGCACCGAACCGTTCGACGTTCTCTCCGACGAGGAGCGCCAGTCGCTCCTCCAGAAGATGACGCTGGAGCTGTACTCGCCGGGCGAGGTCATCCTCCAGCAGGGCGACGACATCCACCGGGCGCTCTACATCGTCACCGAGGGGCTCGTCCGCCTCCAGGAGGCCGAGACGGGGCGCGTGGTGGACATGGCCGGTTCGGGCTCGCAGTTCGGGTCGTACGGGCTGCTCCAGGGCGGGGCGCTGCCGTACGAAGCCCGCGCCGTCGAGAACACGTCGTGCGCGCTGATCGCGGCCGACAGCTTTAAGCGGCTCCTCGATTCCAACGACGCGTTCCGGGCCTTCTTCGAGGCCGACATCAAGCGCTACGTCCGTACGCTCGACGAGGACATCGACGCGTCCGGCGCGTTCCTCCTCTTCGACACGACGCTGGGCGACGTGCTGCGCGCGGAGGCCACCACCATCGACGTGTCCGCGACGGTCCGCGACGCGGCCCAGGCCATGTCGGAGGGCGAGACCGACGCCGTCGTGCTGGTGCAGGACGGCGTCCCGATGGGCGTCATCACCGAGGGCGACCTGGTCAAGCGCGTGCTGGCGAACAACGGCGACCTCGACGGGCCCGCGATGGCGCTTGTCGACCGCCCCCCGATCGCGCTCCGCACGGCCGACCGCCTCTACGACGCCATGCGCACCATGATGCGCGAGCGCATCCGCCGGGTCGTGGTGGTCGATGACGACGGGGGCCACCTCCGCGGCCTGCTCTCCGCCGAGGACGCCAGCCACTACCGCGGCCTCGACCCCGTCGCCACGACCGAGCGCCTGGAGCGCGCGCAGTCCGTCGAGGAGCTGGCGGGGCTCCGCGCCGACTCGAACCGGCGCCTCTACCGCCTCTACCACCAGGGCATCCACGCCGACGACCTCCTCGACCTGGTCACCGAGATCGACGACCAGCTCAAGCGCCGCGTGCTGACGACGGTCGAGCGCGACGTGCGCGCCGAGATGGGCGCCGACGCCTACGACGGCCCCTGGGCGTGGCTCACGTTCGGCGCTGCCGGCCGGCGCGAGTCGGTGCTGCGGGCGTGGCAGGACAACGGCCTGGTCTACGCCGACCCGGCCGCGGGCGACGCCGACCGCGCGGCGGCCTACTACGAAACGCTGGCGACGCGCGCCGTCGGGGCGCTCCGGGAGTGTGGCTATGGCGACCCCGAGAACGGCGTCGACGCCAGCGCCGAGGCCTTCCGCCAGCCCCTGAGCAGCTGGCGCGCCGCCTACGACGCGTGGTCCTCCGGCACCGACGCCTCGGCGACGGCCAGGGCCGCGCTCTGCTTCGACGTGCGCACGCTCTACGGCGACGACGAACTGGGCGACGCGCTCATCGGCACCATCGCGGGGCACCTCCCCAACAAGCGGCTCGCGACGATTCTGGCCCGTGAAGGGGCCAAGGCCGACATGCCGCTCACGATGCTGGGGCGCATCGAAGTCGAGGAGGTGAGCGGCGTGACCGGGCTCGACCTGCGGACGCGCCTGATCATGCCCGTCGTGCGGATGGCGCGGGCGCTGGCGCTGGACGCGAGCTACCTCGAGTCGGCGGGCACCTTCGAGCGCCTCCGCCATGTGGGGCAGTCCGACCACCCGCTGGCGGCGCAGGCCATGGGGCTGGTGCCAGCCTTCACCACGCTCGTCGACCTCCACCTCCGGGGCCAGATGCAGTCCGCCGAGCGCGGCGAGCGGCCGGGCGACTTGGTCGACCCGGACACGATGCACAAGAGCCAGCAGAACTTGGTCAAGGAGACCATCAAGGCGGTCCAGAGCGCCCAGTCGGCGGTCGCCAGCCACTACGGGCTCTAAGCGCCGGGCGCGGGGGGACGGCCTCCCGCGCCGCTACGGCACGAACGCGGACAGGCACCCCTCGACGCGGTCGGCGATGGCCGCCGCGAGCCGGTCCCGAAGCTCGTCGCGGGCTTCGGCGCGGGCCCGCTCGGCCGCGTCGGGCGCGAACGCCAAGCGGGCCGAGCGCGAAAGCTCCAACTGGCGCCAGTCGCCGCTGTAGCTCGCGATGTCGACCCGCGCCCGCGCCTCGCGCGAGACCCGACGGTCGCACACGGACCGCCGCGTATCGCTCGCCACCACCACCACGTCCGCCTCGGCCTCGATCTCGACCGTCAGCTCGCGGACCGTGTACGTCGCTCGCCCGCCCGATTCGAGATCGGCCGTGCGCGTCTCGCCTCGCCCCGTGTCTCGCGCGTCGCGAGCGGGCGGATGGCGACGACGACCCCGAAGTCGGCGTCGAGGTCGTGGGCAGCCTCTGCCAGCCGGCGGGGGCTGTCGGAGAGGTCGAGGCCACGGGAGCGACGGGCCCAACTCCGCACGGCGGCCGGGTCGGCGAAGAGAACGAAGGGGTCGTTGGAGACGAGGGCCTCGTCATAGAGGACGTCCGACACGTCGCGGGCGAAGAGGTCGTCGTCGCCCTCGGCGGGGAAGACGGCCGCGCGGAGAGCACCGAGAGTCAGCACGCTGGCGCGGAGGTCCGCCAGCCGGGCCGACGCGCCCAGCGCCAGCCCGTCGTCGGCATGGGTGAGCGCCGATCGGTAGCGGCCGGCGGACAGGTCGGCCTCGACCCAGGCCGCGTACGCGTCGCGGGCGACCCGGTCGAGCGCCTCGGCCTGGGCGTCGGTCATCGAGAACGCGCGGGCTCGGTTGGTGAGGGCGACGGCGTCTGAGGGGGGCGACGCTCGGCGGGCGGCCTCGGTCAGCGAGCGTACGGCGGCGTCGTAGCGGGCGTCGCGGTCGGCGGCGAAGGACGCGGGGCGGTCGAGGGGGACGCCGAGCGCGGCGGCCCGATCGACGAGGGCGTCGGCCTCGCGGTACGCGAGCGCTGCGCCCTCCGCGTCCAGCCCCTCCGCTGCCGCGAGGTGCTGGCGGATCGCCTCGCGTCCCGCGACCGCCAGCCGCCCGGCGACGTTCGGCAGGTCGCGGTCCCGTTCGAGCGCCGTCGCGTAGGCGTCGGCGGCGGCGACCATGTCGCCGCTCTGTTCCAGCGCCATGCCCTCCGAGTAGGCCTCCTCGGCGCTGGCGCATGCGAGCGCCGAGGCTGAGAGGACGACGACGAGCGCGAGTCGGGCAAGCATGAGCCAAGAGCAGGTGATGCGGAGAGGATAGGCCTCCCAGCTCGTTCGTCGGCTCACCCTTCCCGCCGGGCGTGCTCCGCCAGCAACGGCGCCGCCAGTGGGACGGCCCGGGCGACGTAGTGGGCCAGCAGCCGGCGCTGGCGGTCGGGGTCGAGGTCGGCGTGGCGGCCGGTGCGGGCCAGGCGATCGGCGCGGGCGTGCGCGAGCGCCATCGCGGCGGCGACCGACACGTTGTAGCTCTGCACGAACCCGTCCATCGGGAGCAGGATCGCCGCGTCGGCCGCCTCGACCATGGCGTCGCTGGCGCCCGCGTGCTCGTTGCCGACGACGAGCGCCGTCGGGTGCGAAAAGTCCCACTCGGCGATGGGCCGCGCGTCGTCGCGCAGGGCCGTCACCGCGACGCGGCCGCCGAGGGCGTGGACGTGGTCGACGTAGGCCCGGGCGTCATCCCAGGCGCGGACCTCGACCCACTTGTGGGCCCCCTGGCTGGCGCGGCGCGCGGCCCGGCGGTCGTCGACCAAGTCGGCGTCCTCGTCGTCGATCTGCTCCACCAACGTGGCCGCCGTCCCTTCGAGGGCGACCACGTGCGCGGCCCCGAACCCCAGCCCCTCGGCGCTCCGCAAGACGGCGTTGACGTTCCCGGGGTCGATCAGCGCCTCCATCACCGGGACGACGCCAAACGCGCGCGCGGCGATGACGGCCTCCAGGCGCGCGCGGCGCTCGTCGGTGAGGTAGCGCCCGAGCACGTCGAGCACGGTCTCGGCCGGGTACGCGGTGCCGCCGACGGGCACGGTGTCGGGGAGGTCGAAGAAGAGCGGGTCGAGGGGCATGCCGAAAGCTAGCCCGCTAGGGGAGGAGCGTAGTTTCCGGGCCCCCTTGCAGACGCTCATGCCCCGGATCTTCGCCGTCGCCGCCCTCCTCGCCCTCGCCGCCTGCGGCGACGCCGCCGACGCGCCGGCCCCGAACGCGGACGGGACCGTGAACGCCGCGGCCGTCGCGAACGCCATGCTGGAGCAGTACCAGGAGAGCCTGGGTGGGGTCGACGACTTCACGGTCGTGGCCGCCGGCGCCGAGGCCCGCTACGTCGCGGCCGAGGACGACTCGACCGGTCTCGACCGCTTCGGGTCGCCCCAGATCTCGGCCGTCGGCGACGGCGAGGTGCCGATGGCGGCGCAGCTGCTGCTCGTCCAGGTCCCGAACGTGCCCCGGCTGGCGGAGGGCCTGCGCACGGCCGAGGTCCAGGGCCCCATTCAGCGCGACGGCCGCTCGGTCTACGTGTTCAGCACCGATGACCCCGGCGTGCTCGTCGGCGAGCCCGGGAGCGCCCCGGCCGACTCGGCCTCGACGCGCGCCTTCCGCGTCTACGTCGCCGCCGACACCTACGACGTCTTCGAGATCTACCAGAGCGTCTCCACCGACACGCTCGAGGTGACGAGCCGGATCATCTACTCCGACTTCCGCGACGTGGACGGCGTGCGGCTGCCGTTCTCCGTCCGCCAGCTCGAGACCGGGCTCAACGCGGGGATCTCGAGCGACGAAAAGATGCTGATGGGCGGCCAGATCGGGCTGGCGCTCCGGCAGACCCGGGCCTCCCCCGCCGGGCCCGAGCGCGACGCCCGCTTGGCTGAATTGGAGGCCCAGCAGCGCCTGATCGGCGAGGGCATCATGGACTCCGAACTGACCGTCGACGAGGTCCGGGTCGGAAGGGAGTAGCGCGGTGAGAGCGTGGCTCCGCCACGAGAGCCCGTAGCGCGCGCCCGCTGGGACTGCCTTGTCGCTTGCGCCAGCCGGCCGCTGCTTGCGCTCTCCGTGCTCTACTCGTCCGCCGGCACGCGCTGGCCGGTCGCGAGGGCGCGCACGATGGCGTCCTGCGCGCCCGCGATCTGGCCGCCGCTCGTCGTGTAGTTGTTGGCCATCAGCACGAACACATACGGCGTCCCGCCCGCGCCGTCGACGTAGCCGGCCAGGCAGCGGACCGCCAGCAGCGAGCCGGTCTTGGCCTTGACCGAGATCCCGCCGAGGCGGTTGCGCAGCGTCGACCCGCTGGCGCCGCCCTCGGGGAGCGACTGCAGGAACGACCGCGAGGCCGGGTGCCGACGCATCGCGCGGAGCACCGACGCCAGCGCGGCGGGCGACACCATGTCCTTGCGCGACAGGCCCGAGCCGTCGGCGATGTAGAGGTCGGAGCCGTCGACGCCGGTCGAGGTCACGAACGCCTGGACGCGGTCTTCGGCGCGGTCGGTGTCGCCCCCGCCGATCGTCCGGAAGACCTGCTCGGCGTAGAGGTTGTCGCTCTCGCGGTTGATGCGGTCGACGATCTCGTCGAGCGTGGGGGAGACGTACGCTCGGAGCGGCTCGGCGTCGGCGGTGGCCGGCTTGCGGTCGGTGTCGTCGACGTCGACGCGCGTGGCCTGCGACACGTCGATGCCCGCCTCTTCGAGCCGGAGCGCAAAGGCGTGGACGGTGAACAGCGTCGGGTTCGCGACGGGCACCCGGATCGTGCCCCGGTACCCGGACGGGACGCCGCCGCGCAAGACGAACTCGTCGGTCCCCAACGTCCGCTCCACGTCGAGCCGCCCGCCGCCGGACCGCGTGACGACGTCGCCCGTGACGGTCGCGAAGCCGGGCGGGTTCGACTCGAACTGGGGCGCCTGCCCGGGCGACGTCCCCGCGATCCGGATGCTGACCAGGTTGTCGCCCCAGACGAGCCCGCCGGCGGGCGGCGCGTAGTTCTCCGTCGCGATGTGGGTCACGTCCCAGCCCTCGCCGTAGCGCGCGTCCTCGAACGCGTCGTCGTCGCCGACGATGCGGCCGGTGATGCGCTGCACGCCCGCCTCGGCGAGCGCGGCGGCCCACTCGCGCAACGGGTCGCCCATGCCCTCGCTCCCGAACGTCGGGTCGCCGGAGCCGACGATGACCAGGTCGCCCGTGAGCGTGCCGTCGTCGGAGACGTCGCCGAGGTGGAAGAGCTGGGTCGTGTAGCGGAAGTCGGGCCCCAGCCGGTCGAGCGCGGCGGCGGTCGTGAACAGCTTGAGGTTGCTGGCGGGCAGCAGGTTTTTGTCGCCGTTGCGGCTCAGCACGAGCCGCCCGTCGCGCGCGTCGCGGATCTCGATGCCCCAGATCGCCGACGGCAGGTCGGGGTCGTTGAGGATCTCGTCGACGATCGCGAGCGCCTGCGCCTCGGCGCCGTCGGCGTCGGCCTGCGACGGCCCGGCCCACAACGCCGCGCCGACGACGGCAAGGATGGACAGGGCGGCGAGAACGCGGGACATCGGCAACGGGAGAGGGGGGACGCGAGCAACGCCCGCAAGCTACCCGTGGTGCCTGCCGGGTCGAGGTGTCGAGGGCGAGGTGTGTGGAGTCTCTTCCCGATCGCGAGCCCTGACCTCTGAGACTGTGGGGAGCTCGACAAACAAGTCCTCCCCCTGGACAGGGGGAGTCAGAGGGGGTAGATCGGCCAGAGTGCGACGCTTGCCCATCCACCACCCCTAGCCCCTCCTGTCCAGGAGGGGGACTATCGCGGGCAGCGGCCTTGCCAACCAGGCGCTCGACCCGCACTCGCGCCCCGCTATCTTGCGGCACCCCCACGCCCTCCCGCATGGCCCGCTCCCGCCGACCCGCCCCGACCACGACGCGCGGCGTCACCACGATGCCGTTCGACCGGCTCAACTACCGCCTCCTGCTGGCGGCGGTCGGCCTGATCGTGCTCGGCTACGCCGTCATGATGGTCGACAACGCGACGAGCGACAACCCGGTCGACAGCGCGCTGTCGCTCGTCGTCGCCCCGCTGCTCCTCCTGGGCGGGTACCTCGGCGTGGCCGTGGCCGTGCTCTGGGGCGTTCCTCGCGACGCCGGCCCGGACGTGGCCGAGCCCGAGGCGTAGTGCGCCGCCCGGCCCTGGCGTTTGCGCTCGCGCTCGCCGCCTGCGGGGGCGACGAGCCCAAGGGCATCGCCGTGACCGAGGCGCCGGATGTGGGCACCCGCGCCGACCTCCGGCCGCTCGCGCTCGACACGACGTACGCCGACTCCGGCCTCTTCGTCGACCCCCGCTTGCGCCCGGACTCCCTGCGCGCCGACTCGCTCCGCCGCGATAGCCTGCGCGCCGACTCGCTCGCGCAAGCCGCCCGCCCCGACTTCCGGGCCTTTTTTCCGCGCTTCCGCGCCGCCGTCGAAGCAGGCACGGCCGCTGGGCTGGCGACCGACGGCGTCGACCGCGAGCGGCTGGCGGCGGCGCTCGCGCCCCCGTTCCGCGCCGGCGTGCTGGCGCTCACGGCCCGCGACTTCGCGCGAGAGGGGACCGCGCGCACGGCGATGGTGATCGTCGGGTTCGACGTGGAGGGGGCCGTGGTGCCCGTGGACGAGGCCGACACCGAGTCCGCCGCCGTCCTCCGCTTCGACGTGGTGGACGGGGCGTACCGCCTGGTGGCCGTCGACCTCGCGGGGTAGCGCGATCCTCAGCGCTCGGGCGTCTGCCGTCGGTCCCTCAAATTGTGCTGGTCGTCCGATCAGCCCAATGTCCGTAGGTAGCCGTGGAGTCACCATATGGAGAGGCCGTCACTAAAGTTGCCAGCAGGTCACTTCATGGAGTGACTCTCCCCGCCGCTGAAGCAGTGGTTACACGGCCTCGAACCGATGCCGAGTCGTTAGCAGCATGGAATGATTCTTTGCGGTGGCTACGTCCGAGAGGCACTGTTGATTGTCAAGTATCTTTGCCTTATGCTTGGGGATCCGATGCTGCCCCCTCCTGCTGCCTCCTTCTCCTGACCCATGAGCGACCACATTGTCCGCCCCGTCGAAGACTACCTGACTGAGTACAGGGCAAAGAAAGACACTATCGTCAAGACGATCCAGAACGACCCGGACCTGTCACTACCGGAAAAACTTCAGGCAATCGAGCGAGAGCTGAACAATTTGCGGGACGATTTTTCGGAGGAGAGAACCGAAGAATACGAGTCAAAGAGTGTAACTAAATCAAAAAATTTCTCGTGCACCAAGGGGAATAGCGGTGGCTCAAAGATCTGCAAGGACGGATGTGTATCTTCTCCGCACCCGGGCATGTATACCACTAGGCAGTGGACCACATTTGGTGGTTCCGGGCGCAACCATCGTATCGGTTCCGGTGGTCGCTCCGCCTGCCTGGATATCAAGATCTCTGGCAGGGGCAGGAAGACCGCAAGTATCACTTCGGTTTTCAGGTACAATCCCTCTTATGTGAGGACAGAGGTGCTACAGGATGTAACCGATCTGTTCAACATGATGTCTGATTCTGCAGAGATAGCATCTATTGATGTGGTCGACGATGAGTCGGGGGCCGTGTAATCCACCGCTGCAGGCCGACAGCACGCGCCGTCGCTATGCTTCATGCAAGCGGCGGCGTTTTCTTTGCCTCGTTCTACCCGCAAGCCACCAGCGTACCGCGGCTGAACGGTCACCTGTTAGGCAGCCTTTAAACCCCTATGACATCTCCGAGCCCCGACAAGTTTGACAGGTGGAAGCTGGGTTGGAACAGGACATGGGCATACAGGCTGTTTCAGCGCCACCATACGCAGATCAATCAGTTATACTGGTCTCATGTCGGTGTTGCCAATTTCGCCTTCGCCGCGACTAAGCCTTTTGACGAGACGGACCACACCAGTGTCTTGTTTTCGCTCGACGATCCGGCGAATTCCAATTTGGATATTCCTCTCGGACAGTGGGCTAGTCAATACGACAGCTTTTGCAACTGGGTGAGGCTCAGTAGTCTGGTCGCGATTACAGGATATATGGAGGTGTATCTTAAAACTGTCATCAGGCTGGCCCTCGAATCCGACCCCGGCATCACCAACGGGGTTAGCAAGGCCGTTGACGGCGTAGCCTTTCTTAAATCCAATCCTAAATACTCATTTAGGGACGAGGCAACCGAGGTTGTGATCGGCGACTGGGGCAAGCGCATCGCCAAGTACGTTCGATATTTTGGGACCGCACCGGCCGCAATCACTACCTCCGTCAAAGCGTTAGAGGACCTGAGGAGAGCCCGCAATGGCGTCACTCACACATTTGGGCGTGCCAGCGACGACTACGACAACCTGCTCGACACGAACCCCAAGCCTTTGAAGAAGGTGTCGGAGTTGAAGCTGGTCAAGACCCTTGCGCTAGCTGACCGAGTGGCGAAGGCCGTAGACAAGCAGTTGGGGCCATTACACATTGGTGACTATGAGTCCGTGTATTTTTATCATAACTGGGACAAGTCGTTCCATCCAAAACACGAAACTGAGCACAAGGCATTCGCCAAAAAGATAGGAGAGGTGCACGGACGAAGCTTAAATCTAGATTATCACAGGCAACTGATTGAATATTACAACTATTTGTAGTAGAGCTGCCTAGCCTGCGGCTGCACGCCGACGAGGGGCTTTAGCGTCCTAGCATTGTCCGATCGTTGGCGTATCCTGCGCTCCGAGCCACTGCCAGTGGGCGTTACACTTTAGAGGTTGAGCCGCGAACTGCTCTACTACACAGCGGCATCTGCGTGAACGCGATTGGCAAGCTCTCAGGCTCCCCGTTGCCGGCTGAGAGCGGCCTAGTCGTCCCGCTGGCGCCAGCCCCTACTCGTAGATCCGGTACCCCTCCGACCGCGCCGCGAACGCCGCCGCCTCGTCGGCCCACGCTGCCACGATCTCGGCCGCCCCGCGCCCGTCGAGCCACATCTGGCGCAAGCGCGTCGTGCCCGCCAGCTTCGCCAGCCAGTCGGCTTTTAAGAATGCGCCGTGCGCGCCGCGCGGGGCCTGCCGGTAGACGGCGTCCACCACGTACACGCCCGTCGCAACGGGCCGGAACGCGGCCGCATTCGTCACCACGAGCCGGACGCCGCGCACGGTCTCGCCCTCCCATTTCGGATTCGTCGCCTGCCCGGGCAGGTCGACCGGCACGAACGTCGCGGGCTCGAAGCGGACGCCCGCCAGCCCGGCGCCGTTGAGCTCCGCCGCCAGCGCCTCCCCGTCCGCCCACGGCGAGCCGACGTGCGTAAACGGGACCCTCGTGCCGCGCCCCTCGCTGGCGGTCGTGCCCTCGAAAAGGGCCGTGCCCGGGTACACGCGCGCCGTCTCCACGTCCGGCACGTTCGGCGACGGCGGCACCCACGCCAGCCCCGTCTCCTCCCACGCCATCCCGCGCGCGTAGCCCGTCATCTCGACCACGCGCAGGTCCAGGCCGTCGAGCCCGGGCAGCCAGCCCTCGCCGACGATCATCCGGGCCAGCTCGCCGACCGTCAGCCCGTGCGTGACGGGGATCGGGTACAGGCCGACAAACGACTGCTGGCGCGGCTCCAGCACGAACCCCTCGGCCCGGTCGCCGATGGGGTTGGGGCGGTCGAGGACGACGAACGGGATGCCGGCTTCGGCCGCCGCCTGCATCGCGTAGCCCATCGTCGAGATGTAGGTGTAGAACCGCGCGCCGACGTCCTGCATGTCAAACACGAGCGCGTCGAGGCCGCGGAGCTGGCGCTGGGTCGGCTTTTTCGATGAGCCGTACAGGCTGTAGACCGGCGCGCCCGTCGTGCCGTCGCGCCCGCCCGAGACGCCCGCGCCCGCCTCGGCGTCGCCGCGGATCCCGTGCTCGGGCCCGAACAGCGCGCCGACGAGCACGTTCGGCGCGGCGTGGAGCCGGTCGATCAGGTGCGCCGGCCCGCCGTCGGCGGTGTCCACGCGTGCCGTGTGGTTCGTCACGAGCCCGACCCGCATCCCATCGAGCGGCGCGAACCGCTCGGCCACCAGGCGCTGGGCACCCGTGACGACGGCGGCGTCGGGAGCACGGAGGGTCGGCGCCGAGGCGCGGGGCTCGTCGACGGGAGCGGCGAGGCAGGCCGCCAGCGCGACGAGAACGAGGAGGGGAGCGGGCGTCATCGGCAGGGGGGGGACGGGGCGTGGAAGGTTAAACCCCCGTGCCCCGTCCCTCTTGCCCCGCGCTCGCTAGTTCCGGATCCGCGCCGTGTAGCGGACGGTCTCGGTCTCGCCCGCGCCCAGCGTCACCGGGAAGAGGGCCGTGCGCGCGTCGAGCCGCTCGTGCTCGTGCGTCGACTCGCGGATCGTCCACTCGCCCCAGAACACGCGCTCGATCACGTCGACCGTCGTCGAGACCTCCTTGCGGTTACGGACCTCGACCTCGATGGTGACCTCATAGGTCCGGTCGTTGATGCGCCGGTTCGCCATCTCGCGCCGCGTGCCGACCACGTCGAAGGCGTCGCCGATGTACAAGCGGACGGTCTCGTCGCGCGGCGTGTGGCCGATGGCGTCCTCGCCCAGGAACTGCAAGTTGCCCCGGCGGTCGGCCTTGTACACGCGGACGGTGCCCGCGGGGAGCGGCATCCCCATGTTGTTGGCCTCGGCGTTCTCGACCTCCAGCACGACCGCCGCCGCCATTTCGTCGCCGACGGCGCCGGGCGGGCGCTGGCGGTGGAACGGGAAGTAGCTGCCGGTCCCGTCGAAGATCAGGCGCCGCTCGACGCCCACGTCGCTCGCGGAGAGGAGCTCGAGCTGCTTGGTCTCGCGCTCGGCGATCGTCGTCGGGGTGGGGAAGGTGTAGAGGTGGTACTCGAAAAAGGCCTCCTGCTGGGGCGCCGCCGCGTCCATCACGGCTTCGGCCGCGTAGCCGCGCGCCATCATCGGCGCCGGCGGGTTGGGCCGCACGCGCCGCACCTCGCCCGCGATAAGCTGCAAGCTGGCGTCGGGGTAGCTCGCGCCCGAGTGGTTGGCGAGTGTCACCCAGCCCGTCACGTCCACGTCCGTCTCGGCCTCGTTGACGACGGCCACGTAGTCGGCCTTCCAGGTGATCCCCTCGGTCATGTAGCGCGCCTCAACGCGCTGCGTGCCCGCCTGCTCCGACGCCAGCCGCCACAGCAGCGACGGGCGCGAGAGCAGGCCCTCGGGCAGGCCCAGCAGCTCGATCGTCCCCTCGGGGTTGACGAGCACGCGGCCGTCGTCGAGCCGGATGATGCGGCCCTGGCTCGGCTGGCTGAGCAGCACGCCCGTGTCGACGGCGGTCCGGTCGCCTAGCTGGCGGATGATCCGGACGCGCTGGCCGACGGCGGCGTCGAGCACGGAGTTGGTGCCGATGAGGTTGTACTGGTAGTTCTGCTCCAGGACCGACAGCCCACCTGGCTCGGTGAGCGAGACGAGCGACAGGCTCGTCGGGTCGATCTGCTGGGGCACGCCCTCGAACCGGACGGCCTGGACGCCGCGCCGGAGCACGAGGGGACGCACCTCGCGCACGACCGCGAACCCGCCGTTGTAGACGGTCAGCGAAACGGCCTCCCGAGATTCGGGGAGAGAGACGACCGTGTCCTGAGCGAGGGCAGGGACGGCGAGAAGGGCGACGAGAGCCAGCGTGAGCGCGCGCATTCGAGACGGGGGGGATGGGGCCCTACAGACGCGCGAGCCGGTCGGAAAGTCTCTGCCCGCCAACAGCCGCCTCGTTCGTCCACCCTGCGTCGGCGCCGAGCGGGGCGGCCGGGGCGCGGTCGCGATCAGGCCGAGGAGAGGGGAGAGGCCGGTACCTTCGCCCATCCCGCCTCCGACCGATGAAGCCGCTCGCCGCCCGCACCGACGCCCTCCGCCAGTCCGACATCCGGGCCGTCACCTTCGCCGTCAACCGCGTCGGCGGCGTCAACTTGGGCCAGGGCATCTGTGACCTCGCCACGCCCGCGCCCATCGTCGAGGCGACCGTCGAGGCGCTGAACGACCGCAAAACGTCGATCTACACGGCGTACAACGGCATTCGCTCCCTGCGCGAGGCCATCGCCGCCAAGGCGCTGTCCTTCAACGGCATCGCCGACGTCGATTCCGAGCACGTCGTCGTGTCGAACGGGTCGACGGGCGCCTTCGTCTCGGCGGTCCTGACGCTGTGCGAGGCCGGCGACGAGGTCGTCCTGTTCGAGCCGTTCTACGGCTACCACGCCGGGCTCCTCCGCCTGCACGGCGTCCGTCCCGTGACCGTCCCGCTCGTGCGCGACGGCGCGCGCTGGGCCTTCGACCCCGACGCCCTCGCGCAAGCCGTTACCGAGCGCACCAAGGCCGTCGTCGTCTGCACGCCCGCGAATCCCTCCGGCAAGGTGTGGACGCGCGCCGAGATCGAGGCGCTGTATGCCGTGGCTCGCGAGCGCGACCTGTGGGTGATCACCGACGAGATCTACGAGCACATGGTCTACGACGGGCGCGAGCACGTCTCGCCCGCCTCGTTGCCCGGCGCGTTTGAGCGGACGGTCACGCTGTCCGGCTTCTCGAAGACGTTCAACATGACCGGCTGGCGGCTGGGCTACGCGATCGCGCCCGAGGTCGTCGCCGCCAAGATGGGCCTCGTCAACGACCTCGTCTACATCTGCGCGCCCGCGCCGCTCCAGCACGGGCTCGCGGCGGCGCTCCCGATGCCGGACGCCTACTACGACGAGATGCTGGCGGCCTACACCCGCAAGCGGGCCCGGATGGTGGCCGCCCTCCGCGCCTGCGGCTTCGACGCCGACCCGCCCGAGGGCGCCTACTACGTGCTCGCGGGACTCGGCGACCGACGCGGCACGCCGGGCTTCGAAAGCGCGCGCGCGGCGACTGACACGCTCATCGAGCGCGCGGGCGTCGCGTGTGTCCCCGGGCCGTCGTTCTTCGGCGACCCGGCGGATGGCGACGGCTCGCTCCGCTTCTGCTACGCCAAGGAGGACGCCGTCCTCGACGACGCCTGCGACCGGCTCGTCGCCGCCTTCGGCTAGCGCGCGATCTCGACGCGCCGGCCCTCTGTCAGCGACGTCTTCGCCGCCTCCAGCACGCGGACGACCTCCAGCCCGTCGACCCCGTCCGTCAGCGGCGCGCGGTGCTCGCGGATCGCCGCGACGAACTCCTCGACCTCCCTGCGCAACGGCTCGCCCGCCGGGATCCGGGGCACGGCGATGTCGCCCGAGCGGACGGCCAGCGCGCCCGCCACGTCCGCCGTCCCGGCGATCTCGTCGACGCCTTTGTCGTAGACGCGGACCTTCTCGGAGGCCTCCATATCGTCGATCACGGCCATCTTCTGCGTCCCCACGACGGTCGTCCGGCGGACCTTGTGCGGGTCGAGCCACGACGCATGGACGTGCGCCAGCCGGCCCTCCGGGTACTCGACCGTCGCAAAGACCACGTCCTCGACGCCGTCCTGCAGAAAGTCACGCCCGGTGGCCGTCACCGCGACGGCGTCGCCGAGGAGGGCCCGCGCCACGGCGAGGTCGTGCGGGGCCAGGCTCTCGAACGCGTTCTCCTGCTGGCGGACCACGCCCAGGTTGACGCGCACGCTGTAGAGGTAGCGCAAGTCGCCCAACTCGCCCGCCGCGACGGCGTCCTCGACGTGCCGGAACGCGGGGTGGTAGCGCAGCAGGTGCCCCACCATCAGCCGCCGGTCGCGTTCTTCGGCCAGCGCCACCAGCCGCTCGGCGTCGGCGACGGACTGCGCGAGCGGCTTCTCCACGAACACGTGCTTGCCCGCGCGGAGCGCGGCCTCGGCGAGCGGCGCGTGCAGCGGCGTCTCGGTCGCGATCACGACGGCGTCGACGTGCTCGTCCTCGAACACGGCCTCCGCGTTCCGGTGCGCCCGGGCGTTCGGCGCCAGCCGCGCGGCCTCCGCCAGCGCCGGGTCCGAGGCGTCGCACACGGCGACCACCTCGACGCCGTCGACGGCCACCAGATTGCGCAGCAGGTTCCGGCCCCACCGGCCGACGCCGATCTGGGCGACGTGGAGCTCGTCGGAAAAGGAGAACGACGACATGCGGACGGGGGAGAGGGGCGGGCGCGGTTAGGCCGTGACCTGGCGGGCCGCTGCGAGCGCATCGGTGAGGGCGCGCGCGACGAACGCGCAGTCGTCGGTCGAGAGGTACGGGTGCATCGGCAGCGACAAGACCTCGGCGCAGGCGCGGTCGGTCTCGGGCAGCGACACGTCGCTGACATACGGGCCCATCCGGTGCAGCGGCTCCGGGTAGTAGACCATCGTCGGCACGCCCGCCTCGGTCAGCGATGCGCGCACGGCGTCGCGGGCGTCGGCCGGGAGGCGGACGGTGTACTGATGAAAGACGTGGCGCGCCTCGGGCCGACGTATGGGCCGCGTCACACCGTCCACGTCCGCCAGCAGGGCGTCGTAGCACGCCGCCGCCGCGCGCCGCGCCTCCGTCCACTCGGGGAGGTGGCCGAGGTGGACCGACAGGATGGCCGCCTGGATCGCGTCGAGCCGGCTGTTCACGCCGACCGCCGTGTGGTGGTACTTCTTGGCCGCGCCGTGATTCGCGATCTGCCGGACGCGCGTCGCCAGCGCCTCGTCGGTCGTCAGAATCGCGCCGCCGTCGCCGAAGGCGCCCAGGTTTTTGGAGGGGTAGAACGACAGCGTCCCGACCGCTCCCAGCGTCCCGGCCGGCTGCCCGCTCCACGTTGCCCCGACCGCTTGCGCCATGTCCTCGACGACCGGGATGCCGACCGGGTCGCAGACCGCGCGGATGGCGGTCATGTCGGCGCACTGGCCAAAGAGGTGGACCGGCACGACGGCCTTCGTCCGGACGCTCAGCGCGGCTTGGAGCTTGGCCGGGTCGAGGTTGAACGTCTCCGGGTCGATGTCGACGAAAACGGGCGTGGCGCCGAGCAGCGCCGCCGCCTCGGCGGTCGCGACGAACGTGAACGCCGGGCAGACGACCTCGTCGCCGGGCCCCACGTCGAGCGCCATCAGCGCGATCTGTAGCGCATCGGTGCCGTTTGCGACGCCGAGCGAGAGGACATCCTCGGCGCCGAGCGCCTCGGTGTACGCCGCGATCTCCGACTCGAAGGCGGCCACAAAGGGGCCGCGCACGAACGCGCCCCGGTCGAGCACGGCGGCGATGGCGGCGTCGATCTCGGGCCGAGTGGCCGCGAGCTGTGCGCGGAGGTCGACCATCTGGAGGGACATGGCGGGGGCGTCGGTGGGGGGGCGGCCGAAGGTACCCGGGCCCGTGCGGACGCATCGTGAAGCGGGCGCCGGCGACCAGAGGGCAGCGAGCAGCGAGCAGCGCGCAGGGGGTGGGATGGGTCGGTCGGGTCCAGAAGGGCACAACGCGGGTGCGCAAATCGGCCCCTCGCCCCGTGCCCTCATCCGCCGTTCTCGCGCAACTGCTCCGGGGCCACCGCTCGCGTGTCTTTTGCCGGCACCCCCACGTAGACGCGCCCTCTGCTGGCGGTCTCGGTGACGACCGCGCCCGCCCCGACCACGGCCTCCGACTCGATCTCGCGGCCGGGCAGCACGACGGCGCCGACCCCGAGGCGAGCGCTGGCGCGGATCGTCGGGCCCCCGAACGCGGCCTTCCGCGCCTCCGTGCGTCCCAGAAAGTCGTCGTTGCTCGTCAGCACACCCGGCGCCACGAACACGTCGTCCTCGACCGTCGAGTAGGCCGTGAGGTAGGCGTTCGTCTCCAGCTTGCACCGCGCTCCGACCGTCGTGTCGTTCTCGATGGCGACCCCACGGCCCACGATGGTCTCGTCGCCGACCGTCACTCGCTCGCGCACCGTCGCGTAGTCGGCCACCAGCACCGCGCGCCCCAGCGTCGCGCCTCGGTAGACGACCGCGCCGGTCCCCACGATCGTGTCGTCGCCGACGACGGCCGGCGCCAGCTGGGGGGCCTCGGCCGTCGTCGCGCTCCGGCGCGCCCGCATCGGCCGCTTCCCCACGACCGCGTGGTCGTCGATGCGGACGCCTGCCCCGATCCGGCAGTCGGCGTGGAGCACGACGTGCGCCCCGATGTCGGCGCCCGCGCCGAGCACCACGCCCGCCCCGATCACGGAGAACGGCCCCACACTCGCGTCGGCGACAGAGGCGGACGGGTCGACGACGGCGGTGGGGTGGGCGGGCACGGTGGATCGGGGGGTGGCGGAGCGGCGTAGCTTGCCGAAAGCTACCCCCCGACCCCGATGACGCTCGCCCTCGCCCTCCTGCTCGCGCCCACCCCCGACGGCTTCGGGACCGGCACCGAGTGGCTCGTCTATGTCAGCTTCATCGCGCCCGTGGTCCTCCTGCTGGTGATCTGGATTCTGGGCAGCAAGCGGACGGTGTAGCGTCTCGGGACGCGCCTGGCCACGACGCCGGCGCTCCCGGCGCCCGGCACAAAAAAACGGCGCCGGACCGAGTCCGGCGCCGCAGGGCGTGGTGGGATGCCCGAGGTCAGTGGCTAGGAGCCGATCTGACCGATGTAGTGCTGGGCCCAGCCGTGCCACGCCTGGCCTTCCGTGATGGCCTCGAAGGCGGCACGCGCCTCGGCGTCGTTGCCGGCGCCCATGTGGGCCAGGCCAAGCTGGATGTAGAGGGCCGAGTTGTCCGCCGACGCGTCAGCGTTGTCGACGGCGGTCTGCGCGAACGGCACGGCGTCGGCGCCGCGCTCCATGGCGTTGAGGGCCTTGGCGTAGAAGAAGGCCACCAGGTCGGCGTCGTAGCCGTCGAGGCGGGCCTGCTCCAGGAGCGCGTAGGCGTCGGTGGCCTGCTCCATCGAGATCTCGTTGCCGGAGAGCAGCTGGGTCGCCTGAGCGACCTTGTCGGCCGTCGCGTTGGCGCCGGCCTGGGCCTGCTGCGCGGCGGCATTCGCGGCCCGCTGGTCGAGGGCGGCGGCGACGCGGTCGAGCTGGCTCTGGGCCGTGTCGCGGATGTCCGCGGCGTTCGAGGCGTCGGAGGCTTCCGCCATCGCGATGGCCGCCTCATAGGCGCTGCGGGCGTCCTCCAGGCGACGCTGCGCGGCGAGCGACTGCGCCAGCCCGAGGGCGGCCGCGGCGTAGGACGGGTTGTAGACCAGGGCCTCTTCGAACTTGAGGAGGGAGGCTTCAAAGTCGCGTTCGCGCAAGAGCGAGGCGCCCTCGTCGTAGAGGCCCCGTGCGCGCTCGGGGTCGAGCTCGATGGGCGCCTCGACGGAGTCGGCGGCGGCCACCAGGGTGTCGGCGGGCAGTTCGCCGCCGTCAGACTGGGCGCTGGCGGCGGCCGTCAGGCCGAGGGCGAAGAGGGCGAGGAGGACGAAACGGGACATGTCGGACAAGGGGAGTGGGGCGATGGCTCGGACTACAAACCTACATAGGGTGTGCCACCGTGGGGAACCGCCCCCGGGGGGCGATTCGTGTGCGCCTCCGTCCGCCATCGTGGACGCGCGGTGTGTGCCGCGTCGCTCACTTCTTCCTCCCGTCATGCGCCTCCTCCTGCTCGTCCTCGCCCTCGCGACCTCCGCCTGCGCCCAGGCCCCCACGGAGGCGCCGGCCACCGACGCCTCGCCTCGCCGCGCCGACACGGTCGTCGGCGGCGGCGGCGCACCTACGCGCTCCGATACGGGTCTCACGGCTGGCTCGCGCGACACGCTCGCGGTCATTGACTTCCGGGTGCCCTTGGGCGACGGCGCCATCGTGGCCCGGGTGTCGACGGCGCCGATCACCGACCTGCTCGCGAGCCCCGACGTCGAGACGTTCCCGCTCAACGCGCTCAACTTGCACGACGATGAGAGCACGTCCGTCGACGCCGCCCTCGCGGTCGTCCGCGAGGTGGGTGGGCGTGTGGTGGAGCTGCGGCACTCGGGCGAGCGGAATCTGACCTTCGCCGTCGGCGGCGCCACGTTCCGGGCCGACCCGAACCGCGTGTTCACCGACGCCGGCCGCCGCCGCACACTCGCGTCGCTCTCGACCTCCACCCCGGCCGCCCTCGCCGCGCTGGAGGCCTTCGCCGACTCGGCGCTGGCGGTCTACGCTGCCGTCTCGCCCGCCGTGGTCATCACGCTCCACAACAACACTGAGGACAACTACTCGGCGAGGTCCTACGCGGCGGGCGGGGAGTACGCCAGCGACGCCGCTGCGGTCACCATCCACCCCGGCTCCGACCCCGACGATTTCTTTTTCGTCACCGACCGCGCCCTCTATGACGCGCTCGCGGCGGCGGGCTTCAACGCCGTGCTGCAGGACAACGACGCCGCGACGGACGACGGCTCGCTCTCGGTCTGGGCGGCTCGCCGGGGCGTCCCGTACGTCAACGTCGAGGCCCAGCACGGGCACGTTGAGGCGCAGGCCCGGATGGTCCGGGCCCTCGTCGAGGTCCTCTCCCGGCCGTAGCGGTGGAGGGGCCGGGACCGGACCCGCCGCGCGAGCGGGCCGTATAGGTCACCCTCAGATTCTCGCCATTCCGATGTTTAAGAAGTCGTTCGCCGTCGTCGCCGTCCTGATCGTGGGCGGGCTCGCCGCTGCGTCGGTCCGCTCCGTCTCCGATCCCGAGGGCGTGATGATCCCCGAGCCCATCGAGCGGGACCTCGGCGCCATCATGGAGCGCGACACGCTGATCGCGCTGACGTCGTACACCTCGACGAGCTACTTCCTCTACCGAGGCCTGCCGTTCGGGTACGAGTACGAGCTGCTCCAGGATTTCGCCGAGGAGCGGGACGTCGTCTTTCAGATCAAGGTGGTCCCGCGCGACTCCATCCTGTACTACCTCAACGCCGGCTTGGGCGACATCGCGGCGGCTCGGCTCCAGCCCGTCGTGGAGGACACGTCTCGGTTCGGGTTCACCGTCGATCTCTACCAGACGCAGCCGGCTGTCGTGCAAGCGTCTGAGCTCGCGGACACGACCGAGGTGGAGGCCCCGGGCGTGCCGTCCGAAATCGCCGAGCGCCGCGACCAGATCGACGGCGGGGACATCCCGCGCGACCCGGTCACGATCCGGGCGAGGCGGGTTCGGCGCCCGGCCGACCTCGCGGGCCAGGAGGTGCACCTGCCCACCGGCGACCCCTACATCGAGCGCTTGGTCGAGCTGGAGGACCGCATCAGCGGGGACATCCGGGTCGTCGAGGTCGACACCACGAGCGAGGCGCTGATCCGCAACGTGGCCGTCGGCAACATCGAACTGACCATCGCCCAGGAGAACGTGGCCAAGCTGGAGGAGGGGTACTACGAAAACCTGACCGTGGAGCCCGCCATCGGCGCCCCCCACGGCGTGGCGTGGGCCGTCCGCGACAACGCGCCCGCCCTCCTCACGGCGCTCGACGAGTGGATCCAGGCCAACCGCGACACGCGGCGCTGGAACTCGCTCTACCGCAAGTACTACGTCGACCGCCGGGGCTTCCGCGAACGCATCGAGACGGGCTTCCTGACCGCGCGGACCGGCAACCTCTCGGGCTACGACGACATGCTCAAGAAGTACGCCCCGGGCGTCGGGTGGGACTGGCGGCTGCTCGGGAGCCAGATGTACCAGGAGAGCCGCTTCGAGCCGCGCGCGCGGTCGTGGGCCGGGGCGATGGGGCTCTTGCAAATCATGCCCGCGACCGCTGGCGACCTCGGCCTCGACGACCCCTACGACCCCGAGGCCAACATCGAGGCCGCCGTGCGCTACCTCAAGTGGCTCGAGGACAACTACTGGGGCGAGACGATCGCCGACCCGGGCGAGCGGAAAAAGTTCATCCTGGCCAGCTACAACGCGGGCGCGGGCCACGTGATGGACGCCCAGCGGTTGGCGGAGGCCGAGGGCGGCGACCCGACCCTCTGGGAGGACGTGGCGTACTGGTTGCTCCGCAAGTCCGAAGAGGCCGTCTACAACCGCCCGGAGGTGCGCCACGGGTACGCGCGCGGCCTCGAGCCCGTCCACTACGTCGACATCATCCTGAAGCGCTACGAGCACTACCAGCAATTCGTCGAGGGAGAGGAAGGCGCGGAGTCTGTCCCGGATCAGGAACTCGGCACCTGAGCCATGCCGTTGTGCCCTGGCGGGGCACGCCGTCCCGCCTCGGCGCCGCTGGCGCCCACGCCTAGCTTCCCTGCGAACCCGCCCGGCCGCATGACCGACTTCGCTACGCCGACCGACCCCGACCGCGCCGCTCTCAAGGACGCCCTCACAGAGGTGCTCCGCGAGAACCGCGACTGGCTCCGCGAGCTGGTTCAGGAGGCCCTCGTCGAAGTCGCTCACGCCGAGGCGCGCCGCGAGGCCGACGCCCATGCCGCCGGCGAGCCGACCCGGCCGTACGCCATCCCGCACGGCCGAGCCTGAAGGCCTGCTGGCGCCGAGGTCAGTCGGTGGCGGCTTTCGCGCCGAGCCACGCCTCCCGCGCCTCCCGAATGTCGGGCGTGACCGTCTGCCCCGCGGTCTCGAAGGTCACCACCTCGAGTGTCGGGTCGGCCGCGAGCGTGAGCCGCGCCGTCTTGAGGGCGCCCCGTTGCTCGAACGTGAGTTCGACGTCCGATCCCGGCGGGCGTCGCGCCAGCGTGGACTCGACCGCGGCGGTCGTCGACACGTCGATGCCGTCGATGCGCACGATCCGGTCGCCCGACGACAGCCCGGCCTCATACGCCGGGGTCCCGTGCGGGACCGGCGCGACGATCTCGACCCCGCCGTCGCCGTCGGCGAGTGCGAGCCGGCCGATCGATCCGGCATCTGGTCGCGCCGGACGGAGGACCATGCCGACGGGCGCCAGCAGGCCGGCGTAGTCCATCACCTCGCCCCGGTCGATGTAGCGCGCGAACACGTCGGCGGCGAAGGCCGGGTCGCCGGAGACCTCGCCGAGCACGCGCTCGATGTCGTGGCGGGTGTACGGGCGGGCGGGCGTCGTCGCCGTCTGGTGCCGGCCGAACTCGTCCCACATGGCCTGCATGACGTCGTCGAGCGTGCGGCCGTAGCGCTGGCGGAGCGCGAGGTCGAGCCCGAGCCCGACGATCTCGCCCCACGAGTAGTACGAGATGAACGTGGTCGAGAAGGCGGCCTCGTCGATGGACGTGCCGGCGTCGACGAACGTCGCCATCCGGCTCATCTCGGCCGGGCCGCGGGTCGCTCGCGCCGGCGAGTTGAGGACGTAGTCGAGCGGGCCGGTGATCTCGCCGGCGTAGTCCTCCGTCGTCATCAGGTCAGCGCGGACGCGCGTCAGGCCGTCGTAGTAGCTCGTGAAGCCCTCGCCGAACCACAGGTTCTCGGACGGGTTGGGGCCCGTAAAGTCGAACGGCTCCAGCGCCGCGTCCCGCAGGCGCTCCATGTTCCAGGCGTGGAAGTGCTCGTGCGCGAGCGTCCCGAGCACGCGGAGCGCGCCGTCGCCCTCGAGCGCTCGCGTGCTCGTCAGGATCGTCGAGTTGCGGTGCTCCATGCCGTCGCCGGCGACCCAGGGGAGGTAGTCGGCGAGGAAGGTGTAGGTGCCGTGGTCGAAGGTCGGGAAGGCGCCAAAGACGGCGGCCTGCTCGGCGATCACGCGGCGCGCCATGTCGGCGTAGGCCTCGCCCTCCTCGTCGGTGCCGAGGTGGTGGAGCGCGATCCGGTACCGCGCGCCGCCCTGGTCCCACTCGATGAGCTGGTGGTCGCTGAGCTCGGTCGGCGAGTCCATAAAGTCCGCGAGGTCGGGGGCGGTGAACGTGTGGGGGTTGTCGGTGGGCTGGAGCTGGGTCGCCACGCGCCAGCCGTGGATGGGGTGGAAGGTGACGCGAACGGGCCTCGCTTCGAGCCCGCGCGCCCACGCGAACGCCGCCGGCATGTTGTAGTGCGCGTGCGTCGAGTCGACCCCGGCGTAGGTGCCGTCGGCGCGGTTGCTGTAGAGCGTGTACCGGAACCGGACCGTCCCGTCGTGGCCGCCGACGGTCCACTCGGACGGCGTGGTGCGCGTGACCGCCAGCGGGCGCCCGGCGCCGTCCGTCGCGGACACGTTGAAGACGTTCTTGGCGAACTGGTGGATGGCGTATCGGCCGGGCGAGGACTGGCTCATGACGACCGTCAGCGGGTCGGCGTCGAGCCCGGCGAAGGTGGCCGCGATCTCGGTCTCGTGCGCGGCGGCGTTCGGCCACGAGACGTCGTAGGCGACGGGCTGGCGGTCGCCGCCCTGCGGTTGGGCCGCCAGCGGTGCGGCGAGGAGCAGGAGGGCGAGCAGGCGTCCGGCAGTGGGCATCGGAAGGGGAGAAGGGGAGCGCAAGGATAGGACCGGGGGGGCGGGGGGGAACGCCGCCCGCCCGCCGGCGATAGGCCGGGCCCGCCTCCACTCCGCCCGTGCGCACAGTCCTCCTCGCCCTCGTCGCCGCCCTCACCGTCTCCGCGTGCGGCGGCGACGGCCGGACCCCGCTGCTCGTCTACTCGCCCCACGGCAAGGAGATGTTGCGCGCCTATGAGGAGGCCTTCGAGGCCGAGAACCCGACGGTCGACGTGCAATGGATCGACCTCGGCAGCCAGGAGGTGTACGACCGGATCGCGGGCGAGAGGGCCAACCCGCAAGCGTCGGTTTGGTGGGGCGCCCCCCAGACCCTCTTCATGCGCGCCGCCGCGGACTCGCTCTTGCAGCCGTTTGTCCCGAGCTGGGCCGACGCCGTCCCCGCCACCGCCAAGGACGCCGACGGCCTGTGGTACGGGACCTACCTCACGCCCGAGGGCCTGCTCTACAACACGACCGCCGTCGCCGAGGGCGAGGTGCCGCGCGACTGGGACGCCCTCCTCGACCCGGTGTGGCGGGACCGCATCCTGATCCGCTCGCCGCTCGAATCCGGGACCATGCGGACGATCTGGGGCGCGCTCATCCTGCGCCAGCCGACCGTCGAGGACGGCTACCGCTGGCTCGCGCGGCTCGACCAGAACACGAAGGGCTACGCCGCCAACCCGACCCAGCTCTACCTGGGGATCTCGCGCGGCGAGGCGGATCTGACGTTGTGGAACCTGCCCGACACGTACCTCCAGGCGCAAGACTACTCGTTCGGCTTCCACGCTCCCGACTCCGGCACGCCCGTCCTGGTCGACGCCATCGGCATCCCGGCGCGTGCGCCGCAGCCGGAGCTGGCGCGCGCCTTCATCGAGTTCGTGACGACGCGCGAGGCGCTTAGGCGTCAGGCTGCCGACTTCCACCGCATCCCCGCCCGCACAGACATCGCAGCCTCGGAACTCCCGGACTGGATGGGGGAGGGGACCTTCACGCCGATGGACCTCGACTGGGACCGCTTGTCGACCGAGGGCCCCGAGTGGATGCAGGTCTGGGACGAGCAGATCAAGGGCCGCGGCGCCGAGTACCTCGCCGAGCACCCGGCTGAGTGACGCCTGCTGGCGGCGGGCCTCGGCCGGCGGAGGTACGTTCGGGCTTTCGACGCCCCCGTCCGCGCCATCGTCTTCTCGAACCTCATGTACGTCGCGCTCGGCGGCGCCGTCGGTGCCGTCGCCCGGTACAGCGTGGGGCTGGCCGCGCTGCGATGGGACACGACCGCGCCGTGGGGGACGTGGGGCGTCAACGCCCTCGGCTGCCTGCTGATCGGGCTGGCCATCCCGCTCGTTCGCGCCGACGGCCCGCGGCTGGCGCTCGTCGTCGGCGTGCTCGGCTCGTTCACCACGTTCTCGACGTACTCGGCCGACACGGTCCTCTTGTGGGAGGCCGGGCGCCGGGGGGTGGCGCTCGCGAACGCGGCGGGGAGCGTCGCTGTGGGGGTCACCTTCGTGGTCCTCGGGCTGGCGCTCGGCCGGCACCTCGCGGGCTGAGGGGGAAGGCCGCTATTGCAGGGTGACTCCACCCACCTCGTCCCCGAGGCGAGGGGTAGAGGGCTGCATTCCTGCGCTCCGACTCCGCGAAGACCGGGCGGGCGCCTTGCCGGGGTGGCGGCCCGGTCGCATCTTGGAAGCCCCCCTTCCGATCCGCGCCGTGTCCCTCCGTCTGTTCGCCCTCCTGCTCGCGTGCGCCCTCGCCGCGCCCTCCGCCGCCGCTCAGCCGGCCACCGCCGAGGCCGTCCCTGCCGCCGAGGCCGCATTCCAGAACGGGATCGCCAGCTACGGGTCGGGCGAATACGCCGAGGCCGGGCGCCTCTTTGCCCGCGCCGCCGACGAGTTCGGCTTCAACGAGCGGACCACGGCGGCCACGTTGATGCTCGCCAAGGCCGCCTACGCCGACGGCGACTTCGACCAGGCCATCGCCGCCGCGACCCGACTGATCGCGCAGTACCCCCAGAGCCGCTACGTCGAGCCCGCCCGCGCCGTGCTCGCCGACGCCACGACCGGCGGGCGTGGTGGACGGGGCCGACCGCTCGATCTCGGCGTCGTGCTCCCGATCGCGGGCGAGAGCGGCTACCTCGGACAGGCCCTGTTCAACGGCATCCACATCGCCGTCGACGAGCGCAATGCGTCGGGGACGGGGCGGCCCGTGCGGCTCGTCTTCCGCGACTCCCGGGGCACCGGCGACGGCGCGCGCGGGGCCGTCGAGGCCGTAGTCGCTGAGGGCGCCGACGCCATCGTAGGACCGCTCTTCAGCGACGAAGCCGAGCCCGCTGGCGGCGCTGCCGAGGCGGCGCGCGTCGTGCTGGTCGCTCCGCTGGCGACCGCGGCGGACGTGAGCGCCAGCCGCCGCTTCGTTTTCCAGGCCAACCCGACGTTCGCCGAGCGGGGCCGCGCGATGGCCCGCTATGCGACGGGGCGGCTCGGCCTCGACCGGCTCGGGGTCGCCGCCGAGCGCCAGACGCTGGGGGCGGACATGGCGGGTGCGTTCGCCGCCGAGGCCCGTCGTCTGGGTGCCCGCGTCGACTTTGAAACCCTCCTCGACAGCGCCGACGACTGGCAGGACCTCGACCGTGAGGTGGGCGAGGCGGCCCTCCGTGCCGTCGACGCCGTCTACCTCCCCGTGACCGGCCGCGACGCCCCACGCTACGCCGACGACGCCTTGCGTTCGCTCGACGCGGTCGGCCGCGCGCCCCGGCCGCTGGGCAACACCGAATGGGAGGGACTGCAGGCCTCGAAGGCCCGCGCCAGCCGCCTCGGTGCCGTCTTCACCCAGGACTTCTTCGTCTCGCCCGGCGCCGCCGACGCCTTTGGCCGCCGCTACCGCGACCTCTCGGGGATCGGACAGGACCGGCTCGCGATCATCGGCTACGACATCACCCGGCTCGTGCTGCGCGAGGCCGAGGCCGATGAGGGCGAACTCGCCGATGCGCTCCGTGCGGCCCCGACCTTCGAGGGGCTCGGCCACCGGTTCCACTTCGACGGCGGCCAGGTCAACGAGGCCCTCTACATCCTGGGCTTCCGCGACGGCCAGGCGGTGCTGCTCGAGTAAGGGCACGGGGAAAGGGGCACGGGCGGATCGACCAGAGCGACGGCGACCGCTGGGGTTTGCGTGCTGCCCGTTCCGCGTTCCCAGTCCCTCTTTCCCGCGAGCGACCGCGAGCCCCCCCGTCTTCGCCGCTTCTCGTCGACCATAGGCGGTGAGAGGGGGCGACCTTGGCCTGCAATAAGCCGTTTGGGACCCCGTTCCCCGGCCCTGTCCGACTCGCGCCTCGCCCCCTCGCTCATGCCGTTCCGTTCCGGGCTCCTCGCCCTTCTCGTCGCCGTCGCCGCCGGATGTGGAGGCGGGCCCACGACGTTCGGGACCGCCCAGGCCGCCTACGACCAGGCCACCGCCGAAGCGGAGCGCGGGCGCCACTCGCTCGCCATCGAGTACTACCGCGCCGCCCTCGACTTCGGCCGGACCGGTGAACTCGCCGACGACGCCCAGCTTGGCCTCGCCCGCGCCTACGCCGCCGACGGGCAGTATCTGCTGGCGGGCAACGAGTTTACGCGATTCATCGAGTTCTACCGGACCGATGACCGGATCGAGCAGGCCGCCTACGAGCGCATCCAGGCCTATGCCGAGCTGAGCCCGCGGTACGAGCTGGACCAGACCGACACCCGGCAGGCGCTCGCCTACATCCGCATCTTCACGGACCGCTACCCGCAGAGCCCCAACATCGCGGCGGCCGAGGCGCTGGCGGCAGAGCTCCGTGAGAAGCTGGCCCGCAAGGCCTTCGAGTCGGGCAAGCTGTATGAGCGGCGCGAGTACTACGAGGCGGCGGTGATCGCCTTCAAGCGCGTTCTCGAGGAGTACCCGTCGAGCGAGTACGCCGACGACGCCATGCTCGGCGCCGTCCGCGCCCAGGTGACCTACGCCGACGGCTCTGTCGCCTCGCGCCAGGAGGCTCGCTACCAGACGGCCCTCGACCTCTACGACCAGCTCACGACCCTCTTTCCGCAGAGTTCGACGCTCCGTGAGGCGCAGACGCTCTACGACCGTGCCTACGCGGGCTGGCAGGCCGCCAGCGCCGCCGCGCAAGCCGAGTAGTCAGGGCAAGGGGGAAGGGGCAAAGAGTGACGGGCGGAGTTCCCACGCCTAAGCCGTCCTCGGCTGGCGATTGCCCCCCCACGTCGTCCCCTCTCCTCACGGGCCAGGGTGAGGGTGTCTGCCCGCTGGCTCACGCCGGTCTACGGGCGCACGTCCCGTTGGCGCGGTCCCGTCCGTTGCTGCCAGCCGGTCGCCCTCCCCCGGCCCCTCCCGTCTGGGAGAGGAGGTTTTCTCGGAGGCCTCGGCCATCTGCAATCGCGAGCTCACCCGTAGCGCCGAGGTGTCCCACGACGCGAGCCGAGCGCGAGCCGGTCGGGCGAGAGATTTGCTGAGGGACAACGGAAGGGCGCGGGCGCAAGTCACTCGCAGGGCGCACCATCCGTGATGCGAGGCCCCACCAATGGTGTGACCTTGCGGGCGTGTCCTGCGGCTCAAGCCCTGCCCCTCAGGGGCGACCCCCTGCCATGCCCTTCACCCCCGACGCCGTCTCCCGCGCCCAGGCTGGCGACGCCGCCGCTCGCGACGCCCTGCTCGCGGCCGTCGAGCGCCCTATCCGTGGGTTCTTCCGTGCGCGGATCGGCGCCTCGTCCCAGGTCGACGATCTGGTGCAGAACGCCCTGATCCGCGTCCTTCGTGGACTCGACGCGCTCCAGAATCCGGCCCGGTTCAAGGCCTTCGCCATGAAAGCCGCCCTCTTCGAACTCCAGGACTTCTACCGCGGCCGGTACTCGTCGCGCGAGGCCCTCTTCGACCCCGACCTCCCGACTCCGGGCTCGGTCGACGCCGAAGACGTCGCGCTGCGTGTCGACTTGGAAAACGCCATGACCGTCCTCACCGACCACGCCCGCGCGATCCTCGAAATGCGAGAGCTGGGCTACGCCTACGCCGAGATCGCCGACACCCTCGACACCACGGAGGCCGCCGTCAAGATGCAGGTCAAGCGGGCCTTCGAAAAGCTCCGGGACGCCCTCACCGGCGCGCTCGTGTTGGCCGCCGCCCTCCTCGGCACCTTTTAAAGAGACCCATGCGTGACACCGACGCCCTCGCTTTTTTCGACGCCCTGCCGCCTGACGAGCGGGCCGCCCTCGACGCCGCCGTGGCCGCCGAGCCCGCGCTTGCGGAGGCGTTCGCTCGCTGGCGTTCGCTGCGCTCCGCCGTCCGCGCCGATCTGGCGCGCGACCTGCCGGACCGCGCTCTGCTCGTGCTCTACGCGCTGGCGGATCCCGACCTCTTGAGCGACGCCGAGCAGGCGCGTGTCGACGACGCCCGCCCGGCGCTCGACGCCGCGCTCGCAAAGCACCCCGGCCTGGCCGCTGCCGTCCGCCGTATCCGCTCCGACCGCGACGCCTTCGACGCCGCCTGGGCCGACGCCGCCGCCGAGCCCGACGCCGCCCCGCTGGCGCACGTCACTGACGCCCCCGCCCGCAGCCGTCCGCGCACCGATCGCCAGCCCGCCGACCGCCAGCCGCTCCGCCTCGTCCGCCCGACCCGCTGGGTGATGCGCGTCGCCGCCGTGTTCGCCGTCGTCGCCTTCGGTGCGGTCCTGACGCAGCTGTACCTCCGCGACGCCGGGTGGGAAACGTTGGTGGGCGCTCAGACCGTGACGTTCGAAGACGGCACGACCGTCCAACTCGCCGACAACGCCCGGCTCGCCGTCGCCGAGGCCCGAGGCCGAGAGGCGCGCCTGCTGGCGGGCGAGGCGCTCTTCCGCGTGACCCGCAACCCCGACGCGCCGTTCTCGGTGACGACCCCGAACGCGGACGTCGTCGTGCTCGGCACCACGTTTGCCGTTGACGCGAGCGACGTGCGGACCGAGGTGACGCTCGTGACCGGCGCCGTGACCGTGGCGCCTCGGGAGACGCCCGCCGCCGCCGTGACGCTGGCGCCCGGCCAGCGAACGACCGTACTCGCCCTCGACGCCCCAACCGCGCCCACCTCGGCGGACCTCGGGGCCCTCTCATGGACCGGCGTCGTCTTCGGCCGCGGCAAGACGGTCGGGCAGATCGCCGCCCACCTGAGCGAGTTGTTTGAGGTCCCGATCTCGGTCGACCCCGCGCTCGCGTCGGTGACGATGGGCGACGGCGAGTTTGGCGCGAACGGCCTGGACGCCGACCTCCGCTTGCTGGCGATGGGCGTCGAGGGACGCGTCGAGGCTGACGGTCGCGGATTCCGAATCGTCGAGTAAGGCGCGGCCCCAACGCGCGGAGCGGGGGGCGCCGCCCGTTGGGGCCGTCTCTATCCTCCCGCCGTGCGCCCCGCCGCCCTCGTCCTCTGCCTCGTGGCCGTGCTCACCGCCCGGCCCGCCGCCGCACAGGACGAGGCCGAGTTCGTCTGGGTCAAGGCCCCGCTCGCGGACGCGCTCTACGAGCTGGCCGAGGCGACCGGTCTGGAACTGGTCTTCGCCTTGCGCTTGGTCGAGGACGTGCGCGTCACGGGCAGCTACCGGGCGACCGACGACCCCGACCGCGCGCTCCGCCTCATCTTGCGCGATTCCGGCGTCCGCGCCGAGCGGATCCGCGAGGGGCAGTACGTGCTCATCAAAGAGCCGCTCAACGTCCGGCCCGACATCGAGACGGCGCGCGAGGCGTACACCGGCACGCTCGATGGCCGCGTCGTCGACGCCGAAAGTGGCGTCGCGCTCTTGGGCGCCCACGTCTGGCTCGTCGATCTCGGGCTGGGCGATGTGGTGGGGGGCGACGGCGGATTTGCCGTCCCCGATCTCCCGACGGGTCGCTACGTCGTCCGCGTCTCGCACGTCGGCTACCGGCCCGTCCGCATCGAACTCGACGTCTTCCCGGACTCCCCGCGCCTGCCCCCGACGATCCGCCTGCAGCCGGATCTCTTGGAAAGCACCGACGCCCGCGTGGTCGCCGGGCCCGAGCCGCCCGGCCCGACGCCGGGCTCGACCGACCTCAGCGCCCTCGGCTCCCGGCAGGCCGCCGCCATCCCGTACGCGCTCGGCGAGGCCGACCTCGCGGCGACGCTGTCGTGGCTCCCCGGCTTGTCGCGGACGGGCGGCGCATCTGGGGCCATCGTCGTCCGCGGCTCCGACCCGCACCGGACGCGCTACGTCCGCGACGGCGTCCCGCTCTACGAGCCGTGGCACGCCTTCGGCCTGTTCTCGGCGTTCCAGCCCGAGGCCCTGTCGCGCGTCCGCTTTTACCGGGGCTCGCTCCCGGCCGCGCTCGGCGGCGGGCTCGCGGCCGTCCTCGATGTTGAGACGACAGACGCGCTCGCGGGCGACACGCTGCGAACCCTCGGCGCCGGGCTCATCGCCGTCCGCGCCGTCGCCGATGTGCCGGTGGGGGAGAACGTCGGCGTGCACGTCGGCTTGCGGCGCTCGACACTCGGCCTGCTGGTCGCGCCCGGCTTGCGGACCGAGGGCGGCGCGCTCGTGCTCGACCCCGCCGGGGGCAGCCCGTTCGAGGGCGACCGGCCTGAGGTGTCGTTCGCCGACGCCGCCGTCAAAGTCAGCACCCGGCTCGCGTCGTCGGCCCGCCTCGACGTGTCGGCGACGGGCGGGCAGGACGCGGTTCGGCTGGGCACGGTCGCCGGCCAGCCCGGCCTCGACTACCGCTGGCAGACGCACACCGCGTCGGCGCGGCTGCGGGCGCTTCAGGGCGAGAAGACGTTCGTGACCGCCGTCGCGTACCGCTCGGGACACTCGGCCACAGAGCGGCGGCTCGGAACCGGCCGCGCGGAGCAGACGCTCGTCGAGCACGGAGCGACGCTCGACCTCGACCACTTTCGCTCGACGACCCTTCAAGTTCAGGGCGGCCTCCAGCTGGCGAGCCGATCCGTAGATGGCGCCGCCGAGCCCGGCGGAATCGGTCGCCAGCGGACCGCCGAGGGCGCGGCGTACCTCGCGGCCACGATTCGCCCGGCGCCCGACTGGCAGATTCAGCCCGGGGTCCGCGTCGAGGCCCACACGTCCGAAACGGCCGTGACCGCGCTCGACCTCAGCCCCCGCGTCTTTGCCCGCTACGAGCGCGGCGACCGGCTCGTGGTCCGGGCCGGGCTGAGCCGACAAACGCAAGCCGTGCACCGCGTCCGCGACCGCGTCGAGGGCCGGTACGCGCTGGCGGCCTCCCGATGGTTGCTCGCCGATGCCAACGTGCCCGTGGCGCGGTCGTGGCAGGCCGGGCTGGGCGCCGAGGTCGCCGCGACCGACCGGCTGGCGCTGAGCGTCGATCTCTACGCGCACCGCTCGACGGGCCTGCTCGAACCCCGCGACGGCCCGGCGCAAGAGGCCGGTGTCGATCCGGCCGCGCTGCTGGCGGGCCACCCGGCGCACGACGGGCGCGCCGCCGGCCTCGAAGCCGCCGCCCGCCTCGACGTGGGCCCGTGGACGCTGGGCGCCAGCGGGGCGCTCGCGCTCGCCGAGGTCCGCCCCGAGACGGGCGGGGACTGGCGACCCTCCGCGTATTCGCGCCCGCTCGCGCTCGGCTTGATCGCCCAGCGCGCGCGCGGCCCATGGACGGCGGCCCTCCGCCTGGACGCCGAGTCAGGGCTGGCGGGACCCGGCGGCGTGCGCGACCGGGTCGGCTTGCGCGCCAGCGCCGCCGTCGGCCTCCACGGCACCCGCGCGGGCTTCCGCTGGACCGCGCTCGCGCAAGCCACGGCCCGCCCCCCGACAAGCACGACGTCCGCTCCGTTCGACCCCGACCTCCCGTTGGCGACCGACGCGCGCGGCTTGCCCGGCTGGCCCGTCGTCAGCGTCGCCGTCCGCTGGTAGCCCGGTGACGCGGGACCCGGCACCCGGTCTCGCGTACCCTGTCGACTCCCCACCCCGATCCCGTGGCGTTCAACACCCAGCGGCGCGAGCGCGTCGACCCCGCCGACCTCGACCTCGCCGACGGCACCGTCACGCGCGTCGCCCAGCAGAAAAAGGACCTAGACCGCGCCAGCGTCTTTATCGACGACGCCTTCGCGTTCGGGCTGTCGGTCGAGCTGGTCATCAAAGCGGGCGTCCGTAAGGGGATCGTGCTCACAGCGGCGCAGCAGCGCGAGTTGCTGGTGCAGCAGGAGACATACGCGGCGAAGGCCTCGGCGCTGGCCGGGCTGTCCGTGAAGGCGCGGACTGCGAGCGAGGTCCGCGAGTCGCTGGTGCGCAAGGGGTATGCGGAGGCCATCGTCGAGGACACGGTCGACGGGCTGGAGCGGCTGGGGCTGATCGACGACGACGCGTTCGCTCGCGCCTTCGTGACCGGCCGGTTCTCGGGGAGCGGCTACGGCCCGTCCCGGCTCCGCCAGGACCTGATGCGGAAGGGGGTCGCGCGGGCGACCATCGACGCGGCGCTCGCCGAGCTGGCCGAGACCGAGGACCTCGCGGACTCCGCGACGCAGCAGGCGGCGAAAAAGTGGCGCGCGCTCGCATCGGAGACCGACGACCGCAAGCGGCGCAAGAAGACGATGGACTTCCTGGTCCGGCGCGGCTTCGGCTTCGACACCGCCCGCAACGCCGTTGACGACGTGGCGGAGGACGAAGAAACCTGGGACGACGCGTGACGGCGCCCGCCCTCCGCGCCGGGGCGTTCGCGTGCGCCGGCTTGGTGCTCGCGAGCGGGGCCGCGTTCCCTCTCGTTGCCGCCCGGTCGGTCGGCGCTGTGGCGCCGGTCGCGGCGATCGGTGACGGGGCGCTCCACGCGCTTGCGCCCGCACTCGCGCTGGTCGTGATCGCCCGGCTCGGCCGGAGCGGGCGTTTGGCCTCGTGGGCCGCGTTCGTCGGCGCCGCGCTGACGCTGGCGCTCGGGCTCGCGCTCTACGCCGCCGCCCTCGCGGCCAGCCGCCCGGACGCCGCGATGGTGGCCACCGATCTCGTCCCGCTCCGACAGCTTGCGGCGGCCGCGGTCGCGGCGTGGGCGACGTGGGTCGTTCGAGGGCGGGACTGAGGGAATGGCAAGCGGGCGTCGTTTCCCCGACTCGCTTCGTCTCGACGCCACAGTCCAGCCTTGCGAAGCGGTCTATTCTCCCGTCTCCACTCTTGATTCCTCGATGTCCGAAGACTCCGCCCAGCTCGCCGCTGCCGTCGCCGCCGTTCGCCAGCACACCGATCTCGTGCCCGAGCTGGCGCTCGTTTTGGGCTCCGGCCTCGGTGCGCTCGCCGACGACATCGAGGACGCGGTCGTGATCTCGACCGGCGACGTCCCGCACTACCCGGGCTCGACGGTCGAAGGGCACGCCGGGCGGCTGGTGCTGGGCGACCTGGCCGGCCGGCCGGTCCTCGTCATCCAGGGCCGCGCGCACGCCTACGAGGGGCACTCCCCGCGCGCGCTCGGCTTCCCGATCCGCCTCGCGCACGCGCTCGGCGCGCGCGGCCTGATCCTGACGAACGCGGCGGGCGGCGTCAATCCGGCGTTCGGGCCGGGCACGCTGATGCTCATCACCGACCACCTCAACCTGTCGTTCCTGAGCCCGCTCGCAGGCCCGGTGGGGGAGGGCGAGACCCGGTTCCCGGACATGTCGAACCCGTACGACGAGGCGTGGCGGGTCAAGGCGCGTGACATTGCGCTCGCACACACCATTCCGTACCGTGAAGGCGTCTACGTGTGGACGGCCGGGCCGTCGTATGAGACGCCCGCCGAAATCCGCTTTTTCGCCAGCGCCGGCGCCGATGCCGTCGGCATGAGCACGGTGCCCGAGGCCATCCAGGCCGCCGCCCTGGGCGTGCCGGTGCTCGGCATCTCGACCATCACCAACCCCGCCGCCGGGCTCTCCGCCGCCCCGCTCGATCACACCGAGGTGCTCGAAGTCGGCCGCGCCGTTCGAGACCGGCTCTCCACCTGGGTCCGAGCCATCGTCGCCGACGGCGTTTAGCCGGCCCCGGGACTTCCCTCGGGACCATGCGCGCTCTCGCCTTCGTCGCTTTCCTGCTCGTCGCGACGGCGGGGGCGCAGACGGACCCACTGAGCCTGCAGGTCTTCAGTGGGGTGGACCGCGAGGCGGTCGAGGCGGGCGGATACCTCGAAGTCGAGGTCGAAGCGCTGGCGGTGCCGCAGAGCCCGCAAGCTGACGACGCGCTCGCACTCGCGTTTGCGGGCTGGGATTTGGCGAGCCAACTCGGCGCTCCGTTCGAGGTCGTCCGTCAGACCGCGCCGATGCGGCGCGAGACCGACGGCGTGGTCGAGTGGCAGCGCCGCGCGATCGTCCGCGTGGGGGAGGGCGCGACCATGATTCCCGAGCTCCGGCTGGCGGTGCGCCTCGACGGCCGGGCCATCGAGCAGACGACCCCGGCGCGCGCCATCCACACCTTCGCTGGGCTCGACGCCACGCGCCGTCATGGGCGATCCGTGGTCGGCGTGACCGCCGAGGGCGAGGTCGACGGCATCGCGTTCCGCCGCGTCGGCTCCGCCTTTTCCGTCGGTGGCGACGCCCTCGTGACCGCGTACCACGTTGTCGTGGGCGCCCGCCGCGTCCGCCTGGCGTTTCCCAATGGCGACGAGGTCGTGGTCGACCAGGCGTGGGCGCTCGACCCGGTCCGCGACGTGGCCATCTTGCACCTGCCGCATGCGGTCCGCCAGCGGGCCGGGCTGGCGCCGCTCGTCATCGCCCCGGCGGACGCCGCCAGCGACGTCGCGTTCACGGCCGGGTGGCCCGGCGGTGTTCAGCGGGTGACGGTCGCGGTGCGGTACCGCGATTTGCAGATTGGCGACCACCGCGTCCGCGTCGCGGGCAACGCGGTCCGGCCGGGCGACAGCGGCGGGCCGCTGCTCGACGAGACGGGCCGCGTGCTCGGCGTCGTCATCTCGGGTCGACAGGCCAGCCCCACGCCCGACCTCTTGCGTGGGTCGATCGCGCTGGCGTCCGACCCCGGCCCCGCGCTCGCGGCGTACGCCGCCGCCGACCGCCCCGTCCGCCTCGACCGCGCGCTCGCGGCGTCCTCCGAGTCGTTCGTGGCGGGCCGCGTGCTCGAAGCTGTCGGCGCCATCCAGGTCCCCGCCCGGCGCCGGGGCGACGACCGCCAGCGCTATTTCGACGCCTTGCGAGAGGCGCTCCTCCAGTCGCCCGACGACGCCGTGCTCCAGTACACGGGCGGGATGGCCCTCGACGACGCGGGCCAGCGCCGCCCCGCCGCGACGGCCCTCGACGCCTCCCGACGTGCTGGCTACGTGCCTGCCGCGTACTCGCTAGCGCACCACCACCTGGGCCGGGGCGAGATGGACGCCGCCGCCGCGCTGTTCGGCGAGATCGCCGGTGCCGAGGACGGCCCGTACCGCCGGCTGGCGTCGTTCGGCGAGGCGCAAGCCCTCATCGGGCTCGGCCGCTACGAGGCCGCCGACGCCGCGCTCGACGTTGTGCTCGCGCACGACGCCCGGTTTGCCCCGGCGCTGTACCTGCTGGGCATCGTCCGGCTCGCGCAGGGACGCCCGGCCGAGGCGCGAGCGCTGGCGGTGCGGCTCGCCGCCCGGCCCGCGTGGGCGCGCGCGCTGCGGCTGCCGGTCGAGACCGAGGCGCTCCGCCCGCCGGTCCTCCGCCCGATCGACCGCGTCGCCGCACAGCGGTAGCGGGAGGGAGTCGTCAGTTCTCGGTTTCGGTCTTCGGAAGCTGGCGGTTGGGAGGGTGGGACTTGGGGAGGGGCATAGGGCCGAGACCGAAAACCGATCCACTGACCACCGAGAACCGGGTAGTGAATGCGGAATGAACCGCGGATCGCGGTCGGGGCGGGGGGGTAGGTTCGCGCCGTGCCGATGCTGCTTCCCCTCGTCCCCTACGCCGACCGCCGCGCCCGGCTCTCGGCCGTCCTCGACCGCCGCGCCGTCTTCGACGACGCCGTAGAGGCCTCCGTCCGCGCCATCCTCGACGACGTCCGCCAGCGCGGCGACGCCGCGCTGCTCGACCTCACCGAGCGCTTCGACGGCGTCCGCCCCGATGCGCTCGCGGTCCCCGTCGCCGCCCTCGACCGTGCGCTCCGGGACCTCGACCCCGAGCTGCGCGCGACGCTGGAGCAGGCCGCCGCCAACGTCCGCCGCTTCCACGAGCGCGAGATGCCCGCCTCGTGGACGCACGACGACGGCGACGGCGTCGCCTACGGCCAGCGCATCGTGCCCGTCAACCGCGCCGGGCTGTACGTGCCCGCCGGCACGGCGCCGCTCCCGTCGAGCGTCATCATGAACGCCGTGCCCGCGCTTGTCGCCGGCGTCCGCGAGATCGTCGTCGCCAGCCCGCCCGGGCCCGACGGCCTGCCGCACCCGCTCATCCTGGCGACCGCCCGCCTGCTCGGCTTGGATCACGTCGTCGCCGTGGGCGGCGCCCAGGCCATCGGCGCGCTCGCGTTCGGGACCGAGACCATCCCCCGCGTCGACGTCGTCGTCGGGCCGGGCAACGCGTATGTGGCGACCGCCAAAAAGCTCGTCGTCGGCCAGGTCGGCATCGACTCGGTCGCCGGGCCCAGCGAGGTCGTCGTGCTGGCGGACGACTCCGCGAACCCCACGCACGCCGCCGCCGATCTGCTGGCGCAAGCCGAGCACGATGTTCGCGCGAGTGCCGTGCTCGTTACGCCCTCCGCCGAGCTGGCGCGCGCCGTGCAGGCCGAGGTCGAGCGGTTGGTGCCGACGCTGCCCCGGGCCGAGACGCTGCGCGCCTCGCTTCCCGCGTACGGTGCCGCCGTCGTGACCGAGTCGATGGCGCAAGCCCTCGCGTGCGTCGACGAACTGGCGCCGGAGCACTTGGTCATCCTGTCCGACGACGCGGACGCGCTGTGGGGCCAGATCCGCCACGCGGGCGCCGCCTTCCTGGGCCACGACTCGCCCGAGCCCGTCGGCGACTACTTCGCGGGCCCCAACCACGTGCTCCCGACCGGCGGGACGGCGCGATTCGCGTCCGCGCTCGGCGTCGGCGTGTTCTTGCGCCGCCAGTCCGTCGTCCGCTACTCCGCCGCCCGCTTGCGCCAGTCTGGCGAGGCCATCGCCCGCTTCGCCGAGGCCGAGGGCTTGGACGCCCACGCCTTGGCCGTCCGCGTTCGGCTGGACGTTGAACATGCGGGGTTGAATGTGGAAGGTTCAAAGCCTTGAGTCCTCAAGCCGGCCTCGGCTTCTTTCGAGCGAGCCTTTAACCTTCCACGCTCTCACATACCACGTTCCACCGTCCCATGCCCCCCATCGACCTCGTCCGCCCCGAGATCCGCGCCGAGCGGGCCTACCGCGTGCCCACCACGCTCGTCGCCGACGCCAAGGTCGACCAGAACGAGAGCCCGTTCGACCTCCCCGACGAGATCAAGCGCGCCGCCCTCGAGGCCTTTCGCGGGACTCCGTGGAACCGGTACCCCGACGACCGACCGCACCGACTCGTCGCCCGGCTCGAAGAGGTCAACGGTCTGCCCCCGGGCTCCGTCATCGTCGGCCGTGGCTCGAACGAACTGACCCACACGCTCGGTCTGTGCTTCTTGGACGCCGGCACGCCCATCGTGCTGCCGAGCCCGATGTTCGCGCTCTACGCCAGCATGGCGCGGATGCACGGCGCCCAGATCGTCGACGTGCCGGCCGGTCCCGACCTCGCGCACGCCGCCGACGACATCCTGGCCGCGGCCGTTGAAGCCAATGCCCCGCTGACCATCGTCACGACGCCCAACAACCCGACCGGGCAGGCGCTCTCGTACGCCGATCTCCAGATGCTGGCGGCGGGCGTCCCCGGCATCCTGTGCATCGACGAGGCCTACCACGAGTTCTTGACTGGGCCTACCGCCACCGACCTCCTCAAGGAGCACGACAACGTCCTGGTGATGCGGACCTTCTCGAAGGCGCTCGGGCTGGCGGGCGTCCGCCTCGGCGTCCTGTTCGGGCACCCTGACCTGATCGCCGAGATGGAGAAGTCCCGCCTTCCGTTCCTAGTCGACCGACTCGGCGAGGCCGTCGGGCTGGCGGTCCTCGACGCGGGCGACTTGGTCGCCGAGCGCGCGGCCACGCTCCTCGACGAGCGCGCCGCCATGGAGACCTGGCTCGGCGCCATCGACGGGGTCGAGGTGCTGCCCGGCGCGGCCAACTTCTTCCTGGCCCGCACGCCCTTGGCCGCCGCCGACCTCCGCCAGCGGCTCGCCGAGCACGGCGTCTTGGTCCGCGACGTGACCGGCTACCCCGCGCTCGCGCCCGTCGACGGGCTCCCCGGCTGGGTCCGGATCTCCGTCGGGGCCCCCGCCGAGAACGTCGCCGTCCGCGCCGCTCTCACTGCCGTCCTCGGCATCTAGGCCATCGGCCGTGGTCCGTGGGCGGTCCCCCGACGCCCACCACCGACCTCTCGACCTCCGTCCCACGCTTCACGACCCACGCCCGACGCCATGACCTTGCTCGACGACCTCCGCTGGCGCGGCGTCCTGAAAGACCAGACGCCCGACCTCGACGACCACCTCGCCGACGGCTCGCGGACCGCGTACTGCGGCTTCGACCCGACGGCCGACAGCCTGCACGTCGGCTCGCTCGTGCCCATCATGGGGCTGGCACGCCTGCAGCGCTACGGCCATACGCCCATCGCGCTCGTGGGCGGCGGCACCGGGCTCATCGGGGACCCGTCGTTCAAGAAGGACGAGCGCGGGCTCCTCACGCGCGAGCAGGTCGACGCCAACGTCGCCGGCATCCGTAAGCAGCTCGAACGCTTTCTTGACTTCGAGGGCGAGCACGCGGCCCAGATGGCCAACAACGCCGACTGGCTGACGGCCATCCCGCTCACCGACTTCCTGCGCGACGTCGGCAAGCACTTCACCATCGGCTACATGACGGCCAAGGAGTCCGTCAGGAGCCGCGTCGAGGCGGGCCTGTCGTTCACCGAGTTCAGCTACATGCTGCTCCAGGCCTACGACTTTCTCCACCTCTACCAGGAGCAGGGCGTCACCATCCAACTCGGCGGCAGCGACCAGTGGGGCAACATCACCGCCGGAACCGAGCTCATCCGCCGGTCCGCAGGCGGCCAAGGCCACGGCTTCGTGATGCCGCTCGTCTCGAACGCCGCGGGCACCAAGTTCGGCAAGACCGAGGCCGGCACGGTCTGGCTCGACCCCGAGCGCACCTCGCCGTACCGCTTCTACCAGTTCTGGCTGGGCACCGACGACCGCGACGTGGTCGACTACCTCAAGTACTTCACCTGGCTGAGCCGGGAGGAGATCGAGGCCCTGGAGCAGGAGATGGCCGACCGTCCCGGGGCTCGCGCCGCCCAGCGCGCGCTGGCGCAAGCCGTCACGACCATCGTCCACGGCGCCGAGGCCACCGAGGCCGCCGAGCGCGCCGGCCGCGCCTTATTCGGCGGCGACCTCTCGGCCCTGTCCTCGAAAGAGCTCGACGAGGTGTTCGAGGAGGCGCCGTCCGTCGAGATGCCCGCCGACCGCTTCGACGGCGCCGGCGCCCCCGTCATCGACCTGCTCGTCGACGCCGGGCTGGCGGCATCGCGCGGCGAGGCCAAGCGCGCCATCCAGGGCGGCGGCGTTCGTGTCGGTGACCGCAAGGTGGCGGCCCTCGACGAGGCCGTCACCCGCACCGACGCCGTCGACGGCTCCGTCGTCGTCTTGCGCAAGGGGAAGAAGTCCGTCGCCCTCGCCCGCTTGGTATAGCCGGTGGGGCTCCGCAGCGGATGCGAGGGCCCGCCACGAAGTGCCGACCTGCCGGCGTGGCCTCGCACCTCCTGGAGGGGGCTCGTGAGCTCCCAGCGTCGGCTCATGACCTCCCGGAGAACCCCGCCGCGCGCCGCGCAGTTGGCCGGAACCGCCTTCCTCCGGCCGTACCTTGCGGCCTTCCAATCCAGTCGGATCCGCCAGTCATGGACTACATCCAGGTCGACATCATCGGGCTCTCTACGAGCCCCTCGTCCGGAGGCGCCTACGCCCTGGTTCTCGGGGAGGTCGGCGGCAACCGGCGGCTCCCCATCATCATCGGCGCCTTCGAGGCCCAGGCCATCGCCCTGGAGCTGGAGAAGATCCAGCCGCCGCGCCCGATGACGCACGACCTGCTCCGGGCCCTGTTCGAGGCCGTCGGCGCGGACGTCACCGACGTGGTCATCGACGACTTGCGCGAGGGCACGTTCTTCGCCAAGGTCCGCTACGTCCACGACGACGACGAGGCCACCCTCGACGCCCGCCCCTCCGACGCCGTCGCCCTCGCCGTCCGCACCGACGCCCCGCTCTTCGTCTCGGCCGCCGTCTTGGACGAGGCCGGCATCCCCGCCGACGACGACGCGGCCGAGCCCGTCGAGTCCGGCGACCCGGAGGTGGACCCCTTCGAGGCCGTCGCCTCCAAGGCCATGTCGACGCTCGACAAGATGGAGTCCAAGCTCGAGAAGGCCATCGCCGACGAGGACTACGAGACGGCCGCCCGGCTCCGCGACGAGATCGCGCGGATGAAGGAGGGCAACTAGGTGCGCCTCGCGCTCCTCGCCGGCTGTCCGCTCGTGGCCTTCTCCGAGGGCTCCGAGTGAGCCCGGCCCTCGCCCCGACCGCCGCCGCCACCGAGCTCCCTGCCTCGGCGCTGCAGCGGGCTGTGCTGGCGGGCGGCGCCGAGGCACTCGCGTTGTACCGCTGGTCGCCCCACGACCCCGCCGACCGGGCCGACGCCGCCCGCATCGCCGCCGAGTCGGCGACGGCCCGGGGCTCGCGCGACGCCGTTGCCGACGTGATCGCGGAGCAGAACCGGGCCTGGGGCGCCGGCGACGCCGTCCTCGGCCTCGTCGACACCCTGCGCCGGCCGGACGCCGTCGCCGTCGTGACCGGCCAGCAACTCGGCCTGTTCGCCGGGCCGCTCTACACGATCTACAAAGCCGTCACCGCCGTCCGGCTGGCGGACCGGCTGTCGCGCGAGACCGGCCGCCCCGTCGTCCCCGTCTTCTGGCTGGCCGACGAGGACCACGACTTCGCCGAGATCGCCGACGCGACGTTCTCGGAAGGGGAGGAGGTCCGCACGGTGAGCTACGACGACGGCCTGCCGCCGACGGCCGACCGGGGCCCCGTCGGCCGCCTCGTCCTCGACGCTGACGCCACCGCTCGCGCCCTCGACGGGCTGGCGGCCGCGCTCCCCACCGGCCCCTTCCGCGACGACGCCCAGGCGCTTGCGAGAGCCGCGTACGTCTCGGGCCGGACGATGCGCGACGCGTTTGCCCACTTGGTCCGAGCCCTTGTTCCTGACATCGTGCTGATGTCCGCCGACGACGCCCGTCTCAAGGCGCTCGCGGCGCCGCTGTTCACGCGAGAGATCGACCGCTGGGCCGACACGCTGGACCTGTTGGAGACGCGGAGCACGGCGCTCGCCGCCGCCGGCTTCCACGTCCAAGTCGGCCCCTCGCCCGTCAACCTGTTTGTGATGGGGGAGGGCCACCGCACCCCGCTCGACCCGGCCGATGACGGCTTCGTCCTGCGCACGACGGGCGCGCCCATCACGGCCGACGCGCTCCGCCAGCAGGTCGCGGACGATCCCGCGTCGATCAGCCCCAACGTCATCCTGCGGCCCCTCATGCAGGACACGCTCTTGCCCACGGCCGCCTACGTTGCGGGTCCCGGTGAGGCCGCGTACTTCGCTCAACTCGGACCCGTCTACGAGTCGTTCGGCGTCCCGATGCCCGTCATCGAGCCGCGCCTCAGCCTCACTGTCGTCGAGCCCGGCGTTGCCAAAATCCTCGACCGCTACGATCTGGGGCTGGCGGAGGTCGGCGGTGACATCGAGGCCCTGTGGCGCCGGCTCGCGCTCGACGCCAGCGCCCTCGACCTGGATGGCGCCTTCCGCCACGCCCGCTCGGCCGTCGACGACGCCCTGGCCCGGCTGGCGGTCGTCGTCGGCGATGTGGACGCGACCCTCGACGGCGCGCTTGGCGCGGCGCAGGCCAAGACGCACAACGCCCTCGACTCGCTCGAAACCAAGACCGTCCGCGTCGAAAAGCGCCAGCATGCGGACGTGCGCGCCCGCCTCGACCGCGCCCGCGCCGCCCTGTGGCCGGCCGGCGCCCTCCAAGAACGCAAGCTCGGTCCCCTCGGCGTGGTCGCCCGCCACGGTGTCGCTGGCTTGCGCGCCCTCGTCGACGCCCTCCCGCTCGACGCAACCACGCACTACACCGTCCGCCCGTGACCGAGCTCTTTTCGCCGCTCGTTGAGCGCGCCATCGAGACCGCCGCCGAGTGGCACGACGCGACCTACCGCAAAGGCCGTTGGAGCGATCCGTGCGTGGACGCCCCGCCGGACGCGCCGTCTCGTATCCCCGCGATGGCCCACGTCACTGCCGTCGCGCTGACGGTGCAGCGAGCCGGGTGGGGCGATGAGGCCGTCGCCGCCGCCTTCCTGCACGACGCCATCGAGGACGACAACCGCTACGGCGCGACGCTCGCCCGAGAGGTGCTGGCGGCGCGCGTCGGCGAGGCCGTCGTGGCGATCGTCGAGGCCGTCAGCGAGCCGCAGACGGAGGGCGGGGCAATGCTGCCGTGGGCCGTCCGCAAGCAGGCGTACCTCGACCGGCTGGCGGGCGGGCCCGACGCCGCCGTCGCGGTGTCGCTGGCGGACAAGCTGCACAACGCGTACTCGATGGCGTCGTCGCTGGAGGCGGGCATCGACATCTTTACGACGACGCCGACGCGGCGGGGGCTGTCGGCCGGGCCCGAGCAGCAGCTGTGGTTTTTCGAGGCCGTGCTGGCGCAGTCCGACGGCCGCGACGACCCGCGGCTGGCGCCGATGCGCGACCGACTTCGCGTCGAGATCGACCGGTTCGCGCAAGCGGCTGGCCTCGGGACGGGGTAGGGGCGCCTCGCCCACCTACCGGCGCCATCCTCGACATCTCTTCGCAGGCTCGTCACCGATCCCGCGCACGGCCCGGGGCTTGAAAAGGTACCCTGTGGACTGACAAGGGACCCATTCCGGCCGCACTGAAGGCGGTCGCCAGGCTCCCCCCGGAAGGGGACTCCTCAGGTGAGGGCACGAGCGTGGATCGGACCGGACAGCCAGCTGTCCGAGGCCTTAGCCATCCCGCCAAGCCCACCGCGCGAGCGGACTCCTGATGACGTTTTCTGACCTCCACCTCCGACCGGAGCTGGCCACCACTGTCTCCGACCTCGGCTACACCGAGCCGTCGCCGATCCAGGCCGGCTTGATCCCGGTGCTCCTCGACGGCCGCGACGCGATCGGCCAGGCCCGCACCGGCACTGGCAAGACGGCCGCGTTCGCGCTGCCGATGATCCAGAAGCTGGCCGCCGACAAGACCCGCGGCGTCGTCCGCGCCCTCGTGCTCTGCCCGACGCGCGAGCTCGCCGTCCAGGTGTCGAGCGCCGTGTTCACGTATGGCAAGGCCCTCGACATCCGCGTGCTGCCCGTCTACGGCGGCCAGCCGTACCACAAGCAGACGCGGCGCCTCCAGCAGGGCGTCGACGTCGTCGTCGCCACCCCGGGCCGTTTGGTCGACCTGATCAACCAGCAGTACATCGACCTGTCGGCCGTCGAGACGGTCGTGCTGGATGAGGCCGACGAGATGCTCTCGATGGGCTTCGCCGACGACCTCGAGCTGATCCTCAAGGCGACCCCGGCCGAGCGCCAGACGGCCCTGCTCTCGGCCACGTTGCCCCCCCGCATCCGCCAGATCGCCGGGACCTACCTCCGCGACCCTGAGACGATCGCCGTCGCCTCGGGCGACCGGACGGCTGAGGACATCGAGCAGCGCGCCTACCTCATCAACAACCGCGACAAGCTGGCGGCGCTCGTGCGCTTGCTCGAGACCGAGGACGTGACGAGCGCCCTCGCCTTCGTCCGCACGCGCCATGGCGCGACCCGGCTCGCCGACGAGCTGTCCGGGCTCGGGTTCGCCGCCGAGGCCATCTCGGGCGACCTCAGCCAGGCCCAGCGCACGGCCGTCCTGGAGCGGTTCAAGAACCAGAAGCTGAAGATCCTGGTCGGCACCGACGTCGCCGCTCGCGGGCTCGACATCGACCACGTCTCGCACGTGTTCAACATCATGCTGCCGATCGACGTCGAGGCCTACGTGCACCGCGTCGGCCGGACGGGCCGCGCCGGTCGCGAGGGCACGGCGCTCTCGCTCGTCGCTCCCAACGAGCGGAACCTGCTCAGCCGCGTCGAGCGCTACGCCAAGCGCCAGATCCCGTTCGCGGAGCTCCCCAGCATCGCTGACGTCGAGGCCGCGCGGTCCGCCCGCATGGGCGCCATGGTGACGGACTCGCTCGACGCCGCGACCGACGCCGACCGCCGGCTCGTGCTCGACCTGGTGGCCGAGGGCGAGGACCCGATGCGCATCGCCGCCGCCGCCTTCGCGGTCGCCCGGATCGCTCGTGGAGAGTCCTCGCTGCCGCACATCCACACCCCGCACGACCGCCGCTCGGGCAACGACCGCGGCCCGAGCCACAACGGACCGCGCTCGAACGCCCCGCGCCACGCGCGCGAGGAAGGGTTCGTCCGCATGACGATCGACGCCGGCTACGAGGCGGGCGTCCGCCCGTCGCAGGTCGTCAGCGCGATTGCTCGCACCGCCGACATCCCCGGCAACGTGCTCGGCAAGATCCTGATCAACGACGGCCAGACGCTCGTCGACGTGCCCGCGGGCTACGTCGATCAGGTGCTGGCGCAGGACAACTACCGCTTCGGCAAGCACCTCGCGCAGATCGTGGTCGCCTAAGGCCCCGAGCCTGCTCTGACGGTTGTGATGCGTGGGTCTCCTCCGGGAGGCTCACGCATCACTGTTTCGGGCCCAGCCCGTAGCGCCGCAGCGCGTTGCGGACGATGCCGGTGAACACCGGGTCGACGCCCAGTCCGGAGGCGCTGTGGATGGCGCCGGTCGCCAGCACGCCGTGCGTCGCCGAGCGTTCGGTGAGCGCGATCGTGCCGCCGGCCGCGCCGTTCCACGCCGGGTTGCCGCGCTGGTAGAGGGTGTAGTCGCCGTCGACGGCGTCGGCGCGGTTCATCCCGCGTGCGACCACCTCGGTGGCCAGCCCGGAGATGGCCGTCGGCGCGTCGGTCTCGTCGCCGCAGATGGGCAGGGGCGTGGTCCCCGACATCCCGAACAGGTCGCCGTCGGAGACGCCCAAGCCGTCGTAGAGCCAGTGGCTCGCGTCGGCGACGCGGTACGGGGCGTAGGTGCCCGTGCCGGGCGCCGTGAAGCGGACGCCGAGCAGCTCGTCCTCGGGACGCCCGCGCCGCCGCCACAGCCCGCCTCGCGCGCCGTCGGCAAAGCGCGAGCCGTCCTTGCGGCACTCGACCACGGCGTTGGCATCGTCCCACCGGACCCGCCAGTAGAGCTGGTTCGCCCCGATCGCCAGCAGCGTCCGGCCCCCGTCTACCAACTCACTGACGCCGCCGACCATCGCGTCGCTCGCGTACTCGCAGTGGTACGCGAGCGCGAGTGCACTGTAGCTCGCAAGCCGGTCGGGGTGCTCGAGCATCCAGTCCGGGTAGAGGTCGGCGCCCACCTCCGTGTCGAGCCAGTCGAAGACGGGCGCCTCGGCGGCCATCGCGTGGATGGCACCAACCGGCGACCAGTCGAGCGAGGGGTTCGGCCGTCCAGCGTGCGCAAGGGTTGTGGTGGCGGTGTCTATCTCGTTGTGGTACAGCGACTGGCCTCCGTAGGGGTTGTACGCCAGCCACGTCGTGACCGGCGCAAACACGGCAACCCGAGCCCCGGGGGAGGCCGGCCCGACCAAGAACGTGATCGTCGAGCGTTCGCTTGCGTCAGCGTCGTCGGCGTCCGCTTCGATGCGCGCGCGGTACGTGCCCTGGCGCCAGCCGGTGGTGTCGAGCGTGAGCGTCTCGGGCCACCCGCACCCGCTGACAGGGGCGTCGATCGGCGTCTCGGGCCGACACCGCCCGAAGGGCTGGCGGGCGACCTCCTCGAAGGCGTCCGGTCCCGCGTAGCGCTCAACGACGAGTGTGTTGGCGTCGAACGGCGACCGGAGGTGGAAGGCGCGGGGCTGGCCGGTCGGGGCCCACAGCTCGGCGGGGTAGCCTTCGAGCGGGCGCGGCTGGGCTTCGGGCATCGGCGCCGTGCGGACGAACGGGCCGCGCCGATGCCGCCAGCGCAAGGCCGGGGCGACGGCCGCGACGGCCGCGCGGCGTGCGGCGAAGAGGGGGGAGAGGGATCGCCGGGTCACAGGATGCCCGGCTGGCAGATTCTCCCCTCTCCCCGTCCCTTCCCCCCTGGGGGTGGGGACGCCGTCGGTGGTGCTTGCGCCAGCCCGGCCTGTGAAACCGCCCGACGCCCCGGATTCGACCTCCCCTCCCGGACGGGAGGGGCCGGGGGAGGGCGCCGGGCTGGCGCCAGCAGGTGGGCTTGAGCCTGGCCCGCTTGCGCCAGCAGATGGGCTCTCGCTCGTTCGGCACCCTCACCCTCACCCTGTCCCTCTCCCGAGGGGAGAGGGGACGACTTAGGAGATGAGGGCGTGGGCGTGGGGCCGCCAGCGCAAGAGCGCTGTGTCGACAGCCCCGTGCCCCGTGCCCCGTGCCTCATGCCCTTAAAGGATGTACTGGCTGAGGTCGCGGTCCTCGACCACGCCCGCGAGCGTGTCCTTGACGTTGGCTGCCGTGATCTCGTAGGTGTCCGGCCCGTCGGGCGCGTCGAAGAGCATGTCTTCGAGCAGCGTCGTCAGGATCGTGTGCAAGCGCCGCGCGCCGATGTTCTCGACCTCGTCGTTGACCTTTGCGGCGGTCTCCGCGATCGCCTGGACCGCGTCGTCGGTGAACGTCATGGTGACGCCCTCCGACGCGAAGAGCGCCGAGTACTGCTTGAGGAGCGCGTTCTGCGGCGTTTTGAGGATCTGGACGAAGTCCTCGACGCTTAGCGAGCCGAGCTCCACGCGGATCGGAAAGCGGCCTTGGAGCTCAGGGATCAGGTCCGACGGCTTGGCGATGTGGAAGGCGCCGGACGCGATGAACAGGACGTGGTCGGTCTTGACGGCCCCGTGCTTGGTCATCACCGTCGAGCCCTCGACGATGGGCAGCAAGTCGCGCTGGACGCCCTCGCGCGACACGTCCGGGCCGCCCCCGGCGCCGCCCTGTTGGCGGCCGGCCACCTTGTCGATCTCGTCGATAAAGACGATGCCGCCCTGCTCGACGCGGCGGATGGCCTCCTCCTTGGCGGCCTCGCCGTCGATGAGCTTTTGGGCTTCCTCCTGGGTCAGCAGTTCGAGGGCCTCTTGCACCTTGACGCGGCGCTTCTGGCGCTTTTTGCCCATCCCGCCGAGCATCTCCTGGAGGTTGATGCCCATCTCCTCGAGCCCGGCCGGGCCGAACATCTGGAGGTTGGTCGTGCGGTCGAGGGAGACGTCGATCTCGACCTCGCGGTCGTCGAGGTCGCCGCGGCGGAGCTTCTCCCGAAACTTCTCCCGCGTCCGCTGGCGGAGGTCGTCCTCCTCGGACGGCTCGGCGGCGGCGGCGGGCGTCTGGCCACCGAGCGGGAAGCCCAGGCCCGGCATGGTCTTGGGCGTCGAGCGGGGCAAGAGGACGTCGAGAAGGCGCTCCTCGGCCTGGGCCATGGCCGGCTCTTGGACGCGCTCGACCTGGGCGTCGCGCGCTTGGTTGATGGCGAGGTCGACGAGGTCGCGGATCATCGACTCCACGTCGCGGCCGACGTAGCCGACCTCGGTGAACTTGGTGGCCTCGACCTTGACGAACGGGGCGCCAGTGAGCTTGGCGAGCCGCCGGGCGATCTCGGTCTTGCCGACGCCCGTGGGCCCGATCATGATGATGTTGGCCGGCGTGATCTCGTCGCGCAGGGCCGGGTCGGCGTGGAGCCGGCGCCAGCGGTTGCGGAGCGCAATCGCGACGGAGCGCTTGGCGTCGTGCTGGCCGACGACGAAGCGGTCGAGCTCGGCGACGATCTGGCGGGGCGTGAGCTCGGCGAGGCGGTCGGCCTCGCTCGTCTCGTGGGCGGGGAGCGGGATCATTGGAAGGCTAGACGGTGGCGTCCGGCGGCTACGCCCGGGCCCGGGTCGTGATGCGTGAAGAGTCGCCGAGCCGGTGGCCCGCGCTACATCTCGCGCTCGTCGTCGAAGGGCAGGCCGTCGTCGGCGGCCGTGACGGGCTTGCCGTGTACGTCCTCGCGGACCTCCTTGACGGCCGGGTGCTCGTTGTTCACCAGCAGCACGGTGTAGTCGTACGGCATCCCCTTGCGGCGCTCCAGGCGCACGGCGCCGCACTCTTCGAGGTCGGCGACGAGCGACTTGGGATCGTGCCCTTCGACCTCGCCGATCTCATCGGACAGCCGGCGCAGCAAGGGCGTGAGGTAGATCTCCTCGTACTGCCCGAAGAACTTCTCGACGACCTCCAGGGCGTCGTAGTCGATCTCGTGGCGCGGGTCTTGGGCGTCGGCGAACTCGGTCGTCTCGATGGCCGTGCCGACCTCGATCTCGGGCGGAAGGGCGCCGGACGGGAGCAGCTCGTTGGCGTCGATGAACTCGCCGCCGTCGGTGTGGCCGAGCAGGTACGGCGACAGGTGCTCCTTGAAGCCGACGACGAGCACACGCTTGCCGCCGGCCAGCAGGGCCGTCACGACGGGCGCGTAGTCGCGGTCGCCCGCCAGCAGGACGTAGGTGGAGATCTCCGGGTGCCGCTCGCGCATCTCGATGGCGTCGACGGCAAGCTGGAGGTCGGTCGTGTTGCGGTGCATCGTGGCCGGGACGTAGACCGGCTCGATGGCGTGGAGGTACAACGTCCGCTGGACGTGGCGCGAGTGGTCGTCCAAGCCGCCGAAGTCGGCATACGCGCGGCCGCGCACGAGACGGGTGTCGTCGCTGGCGAGGCGCTCGCGCAAGGCGAGCAAGAGCGACCCGGCGAGGTCGGCCGTGGAGCTGTCGCGGCCGACGCGCCCCTTGAGGTAGTGGTGGAGGTTCTGGTAGTCGAGGAGGACGGCGGCCTGGCGGGCGCCGGCCTCGGCATCGGGGCCCGACGCGTCGGGCGTGATCTCGGACATGAAAGACGAAGGCTGTGGAACAGAGCGCGCCGAAGGCAGGCGCACCGCGAAGCTACGTCTCGGCTCCCCGGCCGTCTTTAGTCCTCCGCGTCGAGCTCCAGCACGGTCGTGTTCTTGTTCGTGTAGATGCAGATGTCGCCCGCGATCTGGAGCCCCTCCTCGACCATCTCCTTCGCCGAGAGCTGGGGGCTGTGCTTCATCATCGCCCGCGCCGCCGCGAGCGCGTAGCTGCCGCCGGAGCCGATGGCCAGGATCGGGTCGTCAGGCTCGATCACGTCGCCCGTCCCAGAGACGAGCAGGAGCCGGTCCGGTGCAGCGACCGCGAGCAGGGCCTCGAGGCGGCGCAGGTAGCGGTCCGTCCGCCAGTCCTTGGCGAGCTCGACGGCCGCGCGGACGGTGTTGCCGCCGTACTGCTCCAGCTTGGCCTCGAACCGCTCGAAGAGCGTGAACGCGTCGGCCGTCGAGCCGGCGAAGCCCGCGAGCAGCTTGCCGCCGTAGAGCCGGCGCACCTTCTGCGCGTTGTGCTTCATGACGGTGTCGCCCATGGTGGCCTGCCCGTCGGAGCCGAGGGCGACGCGGCCGTTGTGGAGGACGCCCAGGACGGTCGTGGCGTGGATCGGAGTCATCAGATTCAGGAGGTCGGTCGGCGGACCACGAGCGGGCGCGGGCGCGGTTTCCACTGCACGACGAGTTCGCGTCAGTCGGCGCGGAGCACGTCGAGGGGACGGGCGCGGACGGCGCCCCACGCGACCGCCATCGCGCTGGCGACGGCGATGGCGATGGCGACGGCGACGAGCGCGATGGAGACGCTGGGGTAGAGGGTGATCGGGATGTCGTCGCCCTGCGCCCGGATCACGGCGAGTGTGAGGGCGGCCGCGCCAACCCCGAGCCCGCCGCCGACAAATCCGAGCAGGGCGTTCTCGAGCAGGAGCATCTGGAGCACCTGCCCGGCCGAGTAGCCGATGGCTTTGAGCACGCCGAGCTCGCGCCGCCGCTCGACGAGCGCCAGCCCGACCCCGTTCGCGATCAAGACCGTCCCGGCGACGAGCGCCAGGCTCGTCAGCGCGAGCACCAGGAGGAACAGGCCGCGCACGACCCGGATGAACATCTCGACCACCTCGCGCGAGGTGATGATGGCGCCCTCGGGGTGCGCCCGGCCGACGGCCGTCGCGAACGCGTCGAGCCGGGCGGCGGGCACCTCGGCCGCGACGGTCTCGGTGACGGTGGCGTCGCTGGTGAGCGCGTCGAAGGTGGCCGGGAGCACGATCGCCCCGGACGTCTGGACGAGCGGGATGCCGTCGGGCCGGTCGTAGTAGCCGTCGACCGCGAGGAGGCGCTCGGCGCCGCCGATGCGGACCCGCAGCGTGTCGCCGACGGCGACGGGGCGCTCGTCGTCGGTGCTCAGGCGCCACGGGACGAGGAGGCCGTCCGGGTCGGCGAGCCAGTCGGTGCCGCGCGCGCCGCGCGCCGAGTCGGAGACGGCGACCGTCGAGGCGCCGTCGACGCCGCGGCCATGGAGCTGGTCGACGAACGCGAACGGCGTGCCGTCGGGCCAGGTGATCTCGGCCTCGGCCGTCCGGTCGGTCCACAGCGTCGCGCCCGCCTCGGCGGCGAGCCGGCCCAGCCCGGGGGCGTCTTGCGGGATGCCGTAGAGGGTCGCGTTTGCGCCCTCCACGTCAACCATCCGCTGGGCGACCTGGTCCTGGCCGTTCAGGATGATGATGCCCGAGAGCGCGATGGCGTAGGTCCCGACGAACAAGGCGACGAGGGAGGCGGCCGCCCGCGCCGGGTGCCGCCCCAGGTTGCGCGCGGCCATTCGGACGAGGGGCAGGCCGGGCGTCGGAATCCGCACGACCACGAGCAGGGCGGCCACCATCAGCGCGCCGAAGACGACGAGCCCGGCGACACCCGCGGCGATCACGCCAAACCCGACGGCGACCGACCCGACGAGCACGCTCCCGAGCACGCCGAACAAGCCAAACAGCAGCAGCGACAGCCCGGCCGTCGCCAGCCGCGTCCGCGCCGTCATCACGATCGGCGTCTGGCGGAGCAGCGTCCCGGGCCGGACCGAGCTGGCGCGGACGATCGCGATGAGCCCGAACAGCACGGCCGTGGCGACGCCCGCGAGCAGGCCGCCGACGAGGACGGACGGGACGAGCCGGAAGTCGAGCAGCATGGGGAGACCGTTGGACATGACGCGTCTCAGGCCCTCGGCGCCGGCGATCCCGCCGAGCACGCCCAGGACGCCGCCCACCAGCCCCAGGATCGCGGTCTCGACGCCGAACAGCGCCATCAGGTCGCGCTGGCGGTAGCCGAGGGTTTTGAGCACGGCGACCTCCGTGCGGCGCCGGGTCAGGACGACCTGGAGCGTGTTGGCCACGCCAATCCCCCCGACGAGCAGGCCGAGCAGGCCGGCAGCGGGGAGTGCGAACCCGAACATCTTCTCGATGTCGTCCGGCGGTGCGTCGGGCCGCTCGACCGTCCAGCCGGACGCCTCGAACCGAGCGGCCACTCGGTCCGGCGCGTCGGTCGCCACGCGCGCGGTCATCACCACGTCCGCGCCCGCCATCCGGCACGCGGTCTCGCGGCTGACGAGGAGCGTGCCGCCGACGGCGTCGGGGAGCTGGTCGGCGAAGCCGGAGACGGTGAGCGTCGTCGGCGTGCCGCCGGGCGTCCCCGCCAGCCGGATCCGGCCGCCCTCCTCCACCGCAAGGGCGCGCGCGAGGTCACGCGACAGCACGACGGACTCGGGCGCGGCGAGGGCGTCTGCCAGCGTTCCGGACCGCATGCGGACCTCGCCCATGAGGGGGTACGCGTCGGCGTCGACCGCCAGGATCCGGTTGAAGATGAACAGCCGCGCGTTGTCGGCGGTCTGGACGAACCGTGCCGGGACCTCGCTCCGAGCATCGACGCCCGCGACGTCGGGGTCGGCGGCGACCGCCAGCAGGTCGTCGTTGGAGAGCGGGGCGTCGCGGGAGAGCGCGAGGTCGCCGCCGAGCGAGATGCGCGGCGGGATGAGGACGGCGTCGGAGATGCTGGCGGCGAGCAGCTGGAGCCCGACGAGCGAGAACACGCCGAACGCGACGCAGGCGACGGCGAGCGCGCCGCGCTGGCCGCTCCGCAGCAGCGACCGCACGGCGTAGCGGACGACGAAGGCGATGGTGCTCATGCCGCGCGCCGGGTGTCCGTCGCGATCCGGCCGTCGACGAGGTGGATCACGCGGTCGGCGCGGGCCGCCACGTCGGGGTCGTGGGTGACGACCAAGACCGTCAGCCCGAGGTCGCGGCGCAAGTCGGCGAACAGGTCGAGGACGGCGGCGGAGGTGGCCGCGTCGAGGTTGCCCGTCGGCTCGTCGGCGACGACCAAGGCCGGCTCGGTGACGAGCGCCCGGGCAATCGCCACGCGCTGCTGCTGGCCGCCCGACAGTTGATGCGGGCGGTGGCCGAGCCGGTCCGAGAGCCCGACGCGGTCGAGCATCGCGCGGGCTCGCGCCTTGGCCTCCCGGCGGTGGGGCCCGACGTAGAGGGGGGCCTCGACGTTCTCTTGGGCGGTCAGCGTCGGGATCAGGTTGAACGACTGGAAGACGACGCCCACCTTCTCGTTCCGGATGCGCGCCAGCTCGGCCTCGCTCCGCGACGACACGTCGACGCCGTCGATGGCGACGGTCCCCGACGTCGGTGCGTCGAGCCCGGCGACGATGCCCAAGAGCGTCGACTTGCCCGACCCGGACGGCCCGGTGACGGCCACCCACTCGCCGCGGTCGACGGTGAACGAGACGCCGTGCAGGATGGGGACGGGCGTGTCGCCGAGGGAGAGCGTGCGGCTGACGTCGCGCGCGTCGATGACGGGGGGCATGGGCCGGGGGAGGAGCGTCGCCCCCTACCGTGACGGCCGGCCGCCGAGTTGCACGGGCGTCGAATCCCGCCCCCGTGCGCCGCTAGCGCCCCTCGAAGTCCGCCAGCAGCTCCACGATCTGGTCCTGCGCCTGGTTCACCCGGCTCGTGCGCACCGTGTAGTTGTTGCACAGCAACGAGAACGCCAGCACGTGGCCTGAGGCGCTCGTGACGTAGCCCGAGAGCGTCCGCGCGCCCGAGATGTAGCCGGTCTTGGCCCGGACGTTGCCCCGGGCGTCGCCGGCGCGGTAGCGGCTGCGAAGCGTGCCGGTGTAGCCGCCGATGGGGAGCGAATTCCAGAACGCGTCCTTGGTGGCGCGGTCGGGGTGCTGGTACATCCCGCGCAGGATGCCGACGATGCCGACCGGCGTGACGCGGTTGAGCGCCGAGAGCCCGGAGCCGTCGGCCACGCGGAACGTCTCGGGATCGACGCCGATGCGGAGGATGAACGGCTTGGCGGCCTCCCAGCCCGCGAAGGCTGAGCCGGTGGGCAGGTCGACGCCGCGGTAGACGTAGGCACCGAGGGTGCGCAGGAGGTGCTCGGCGTAGAGGTTGTTCGAGTCCGTGTTGGTCTGCTCGACGATGGCCGAGAGCGGGGGCGAGGTATGCGTTGCCACGCGCGTGAGCGTCTCGTAGCGTGGGCGCCGGCCCCACTCGTCCACGTCGACCCCCTCGCCGACCACGTCGATGCCCTGGTCGCGGAGCACGCCGATCAACGTCGAGACGAAGTAGTCGGTCGGGTTGACGATTGACAGGTCTTCGGTCTCGGTCCGCCCGGCGGGGACGCTGGCGGAGATGGTGAAAACGTTGTCGGACAGGGCGCGGTCGTAGCCCTCACGGATCGCGCCGCCGTCGGTCGTCGTGGTCTGGTTCGCAAACCGGACGTAGCCGTAGTCGGGCGAGGCCTCGATGTGCGCGCGCTGCCCCGGCGTCGTGCCCCGGACCTCGACGTGGACCGTGCCCTCCTGGAACTGCAAGCCCGAGATCTCGGCGCCGTAGTACCACTTGAGGTCGTCCCACTGCCAGCCCTGCCCGAGGTGGACGTTGTCGAACACGTCGTCGTCGCCGACGATGGGGCCCTGAATGCGGCGGACGCCGAGCGCGCGCAAGCTGTCGGCCCAGTCGCGGAAGACGCCGAGCGCGTCGCCGTCGCGGAACCGGCCGCCGAAGGTCGGGTCGCCCGCGCCCCGGACGACGAGCCCCCCGAGAAGGGTGCCGTTCTGGATGGGGCCGTCGGCGTAGAGGCGCGTCTTGTAGGTGAAGGCGGGCCCGAGCTGGTCGAGCGCAGCCGAGGTCGCGACGAGCTTCATGTTGCTCGCCGGGATAAAGCGGCGCTGGGCGTTGCGCGCGAACAGTTCCTCGCCGGTCGTGAGGTCGACGACGTAGGCACCCCAGTACGCGTCGTTGAAGGCGCTGGCGTCCAGCACCTCGTCGATCCGGTCGGCCAAGCCGCCGATCGTGGAGGTGGGCTGGGCGGCGGCGGCGAGGGCGAGCAGGGCGACGGCGAGGGCCGCCAGTGGGCGCGGGACGAGGGGCATCGGGGTAGGGGGGCGGGGGTCAACGGCCACCCGTGCAAAGGTCGTGCGCTACTCGGCGGGCGTCGTCGCGCTGAGCCGCGCTTCGAGGGCGGCCTCGCGACGCTCGATCCCGAGGGAGTCTCTCGCGGCGGCCTCGAGGATGGCCTGCTCGGGGTTCGGCCGCGCCAGCAGGACGTAGACGTAGCCGACCTCGGAGATCGGCGCGGCGGGCTCCAGGATGATCTCGAAGTCGTTGCGGCCCGCCGCCGCGTACGCCGTGTCGACCCGCCCGATCGGCACGCCAGCCGGGAAGACGCCCGAGAAGGCGCTCGTCACGATGAGCATCCCCGGTTCGACGGGCTCCGTCTTCACCACGCGCGTCATCGTCAGCCGGTCGACCGTCCGGCCGTCCCACGACACGACGCCCTCGCGGCCGAGCGCCTCGACGACGCCGGGCACCTTGAAGAGCGTGTTCTGGTGCGGCATCACGACGGCGTAGTTGTCGCTCGTGAGCACGACGAAGCCGACGACGCCGCGCTCGTTGATGACCGGCATCCCGGCCTCGACGGAGTCGCGAGCGCCCACGTCGATCGTCAGCAGGTTCGTCTGGCCGGTGACCTCCTTGGCGACCACGCGGGCGACCACGCGCTGCACGTCGGTCGTGTCCTCGAACTGGAGCAGCGCCCGGAACTGGGCGTTCTCGGCCGACGCCTCGCGGAGCCGGGCCACCTCGGCGGACAGCTCGGCGGTCTCGGTCCGCAGCCGCTCGTTCTCATTCAGCGACCGCCGGAAGCGGGCCCCGCGCTCGAACAGGCCCTCGACGGGCGCCGTGACGGTGAGGCTGGCGCCGCGGGCGGCGCGCAGGGCCGGGCCGTTGCGGCCCACGAAGATCACGAGTCCGATGAGCAGGAGCACGCCGAACACGACATAGTCGCGCGAGCGCTCCCAAACCTGCTGAGCGAGAGCCATCCAGGGAAGAGAGGGGAGGCGGGCCTACTCCCGACGGGTCTCGTGGTTCGGAGGCCGGGAAAGAGAAGAGGAGGGGAGGCGCGGACACGAAGCGGATGGGTAGGCCCCGAGGCAGGCGCCGGGCCCTCGGGCCCCTCCGTCCCGCCTCCGCCTCTAGTCCTCTCCTCCTCCTGTCCTCGTCACCTAGTTCGTCAGCACCGGCATGTAGCTGTCGATGTCCTCCAGCACGGAGCCCGTGCCGCGGACGACGGCCGTCAGTGGATCGTCGGCGGTGAAGACGGGCAGCTCGGTCCGCTCGCGGAGGTACTCGTCCAGCCCCTTGAGGAGCGCGCCGCCGCCGGTCAGCATGATGCCGCGCTCGAGCACGTCGCCGCCCAGCTCGGGCGGCGTCCGCTCCAGCGCGCGGACGACGGCCGCGGCGATCTGGTTGACCGACGGGCGCAGCGCCTCGCGCACGTCCTCGCTCGACACCACGCGCGTCTTCGGCACGCCCGTCACCAGGTCGCGGCCCTTGACGGACAGCTCCAGCTCGGGGTCCAGCTTCTGCGCGCTCCCGATCTCGCACTTGATCCGCTCGGCCGTCCGCTGCCCGATGAGCAGGTTGTGGTGCTTTTTGAAGTACTGCATCACGGCCTCGTCGAGCTCGTTGCCGCCGACGCGGATCGACTCGTCGACCACGATCCCGTTGAGCGCGATCACCGCGATCTCGGTCGTCCCGCCCCCGATGTCCACGATCATGTTGCCGACGGGCTCCTGCACGTTGAGCCCGATCCCGATGGCGGCCGCCATCGGCTCGTCGATGAGCATCACCTGGCGCGCCCCGGCATTTTGCGCGGCGTCCTTGACGGCGCGGCGCTCGACTTCGGTGATCCCCGACGGCACGCAAATCACCATCCGCCCAATCGAGGTCAGCCAGCCCGGCTTGACGCGGCGGATGAGCCCGCGGATGAGCGCGTCGGCGACCGAGAAGTCGGCGATGACGCCGTCGTTGAGCGGCCGGATCGTCTCGATGTCCTTGTGCGTCCGCTCGTGCATCATCAGCGCCTCGGTCCCGATGGCGACCGTCTTCCCGGTGCGCCGGTCGATGGCGACGATGGACGGCTCGTTGAGAACGATCCCCTTGTCGCGGACGTGGATAAGCGTGTTGGCGGTGCCGAGGTCGATGGCGACGTCGACCGAGAACGGGTTGAGCACGGAGTCGGGAGGGAGCGGGGGACGCCGAGAGATGTGCAGGCCACGGCCCAGCGTCCAACGGGCCTGGCGTGTCGAGCGGCGATCAAACTAACCGGGCGGCCCGCCCAGACCGGGCATCTGCCTTGATTTTTCGGGGAGGACGGTCTATCCGTGCCTCGCGCAGTCGGTGGCTAGCGCCCCCGGTCCCGCCCATGTGCGTCGCCGTGTGAGTGGGGCCCGCCACGCCCCGGGAGGTCCGTGTCGAGACCACTCGGGGCGCGATGAGACCTCCCCGCCGTCCGCTGGCGGCTTCGCTCCGGGCTCGGACGGCGGGTTCCTTCACAGGTGAGGGGACCGTCCAGACGTCCTTTCGAGCAGCGAGGGCGACCAGACGGGGGAGCCGTGGTGGCTAGTGTCGGAAGTGTCGCTGGCCGGTAAACGCCATCGCCATCCCGCGCGTGTCGGCCGCCGCGATCACCTCGTCGTCGCGGACCGACCCGCCCGGCTGGACGGCCGCCGTCGCGCCCGCCTCGGCCGCCGCTTCCAGCCCGTCGGCGAAGGGGAAGAAGGCGTCGCTGGCGACGACGCAGCCGGCGAAGTCGAGGCCCGATTTGGCCCCCTTGGCGACGGCGATCTCGGACGCGTCGATCCGGCTCATCTGCCCGGCCCCGATCCCCAGCGTCGCGCCGTCGCGGGCGTAGACGATCGCGTTCGACTTGACGTGCTTGCAGACGCGCCACGCGAAGTCGAGGTCGGCCCACTCGCGGTCCGACGGCTGGCGCTCGGTCGGGACCGTCCACGACGTGCGGAGGTCGGCCGCCAGCGCGCGGTCGGGGTCTTGGACGAGCAGGCCGCCGGCCGTCGTGCGGACGTCCTGGCTGGCGCGGGCGGTCGGCGTCGCGCGGATCAGGCGGCGGTTCTTCTTCTGCTCCAGGAAGGCGAGCACGCCGTCCTCGAACGCGGGCGCGATGATGAGCTCGGTGAAGACGGCGTCGATGGCGTGAGCGGTCGCCATGTCGAGCGGGCGGTTGACGGCAACGATCCCGCCGAAGGGGCTCTGCCGGTCGGTCGCGAACGCCTTCGCATAGGCGTCCGCCAGCGACCCGGCTTGTCCGACGCCGCACGGGTTGGTGTGCTTCAGAATGGCGACCGTCGGCGAGCCGCCCTCGAACTCAGCGATCAGGTTGAGCGCCGCCGTGAGGTCGATCAGGTTGTTGAACGACAGGGCTTTGCCGTGGAGCACCTCGTACGGCGTCGAGCCGTCCGTGTAGAGCGCCGCGCGCTGGTGGGGGTTCTCGCCGTACCGGAGGTCGTCGGCCTTGGCGAGGTCGGTGGTGAACGAGGCCGGCATCCCATCACTGGCGCTGGCGCCAGCCTTGTCGCTCGCGTAGGCCGCGCCGAAAAAGGCGGCGACGGCGGCGTCATACGCGGCCGAGTGGGCGAACGCGTCAGACGCCAGCTTGCGCCGCGTGGCCATCCCCAACGTTCCACCATTCGCTTCCAGCTCGTCGGCGATCGCGTCGTAGTCGGCCGGGTCGACGACCGAGGCGACGAAGGCGAAGTTCTTGGCCGCCGCGCGCAGCATGGTCGGCCCGCCGATGTCGACGTTCTCAGCCGCGACCGCGTCGCTCGCGCCGCCCACCGTCGCTTCGCGGAAGGGGTAGAGGTTGACGGCGACGAGGTCGATGGCGCCGATCCCGTGCTCCGCGAGCTCCCCGATGTCGTCGGCGTCGGTGCGCCGCGCCAGGATGCCGCCGTGGATGTGCGGGTGCAGGCTCTTGACGCGCCCGCCCAGGATCTCGGGCGAGCCCGTCGCGTCGGCCACGTCGATCACCGGGATGCCCTCCGCACGCAGGGCGCGGGCGGTCCCGCCGGTGGACAGGATCTCGACGTCGAGGGCGTGCAGGCGTCGCCCGAAGTCGACCAGGCCGGTCTTGTCGAAGACCGACAGCAGGGCGCGGCGGATGGGATAGCGGTCGTCGGGGGCGGGCAGGTCCTTGGCGTCGATCACGAGTGTGGGGAGGGCGGGGGGATGGCCGGGTCGGGCGGGCCGGGGAGGATGCGGACGTGGCGGCCGTCGACGCGGAGTCGGCCGGCCGCGAGCAGGGCGAGGGCGCGGGGGAAGAGCCGGTGCTCGACGCCGAGCACGCGCGCCGCCAGCGTCGCGGGCGTGTCGTCGGGCTCGACGGGGACGGCCTCTTGCAGGATCACCGGCCCGGTGTCGAACTCGGCGTCGACCAAGTGGACCGTCGCGCCGGACAACCGGCACCCGTAGTCGATCACGGCGCGGTGGACGTGGGCGCCGTACATCCCGGGGCCCCCGAACGCGGGCAGCAGCGCGGGGTGGACGTTGAGGATCCGGTGCCGGAACGCCCAGACGACGGGCTCGGGGATCTTGCGGAGGTACCCCGCCAGCGCGATCGTGTCGGCCTCGGCGCGGGCGAGCGCGTCGAGCAGCGACTGGGCGAACACGGCCTCGTCGCCGAGCGGCGCGATCACCTCGGTCGGGATCCCGCGCGCCTCGGCGCGCGCCAGCGCCCCGATGCCGGGCCGGTCGGTCAGCAGGAGGACGGACTCGGCGGCGATCGCGCCGTGGGCGATGGCGTCCCAGATGGCGGCGGCATTCGAGCCGCTCCCGGAGGCGAAGACGGCGAGGCGCATCAGGCGGGGCGGCGGCGGTGCCACCAGATTTGGAAGTCCACCATGAGCAACAGCGCCAGCGTGACGAAGTTCGTGACGATCACCGGGAGGTCCCGGATCGCCAGCCCGTACGCCAGCCACAGCGCGGCGCCGACGGTCAGCAGGGCGTACATCCCGATCGACAAGTCCGCCGACGACCCGCTCCGCCACGTCTTGACGACCTGGGGCACGAACGAGCTCATCGTGCAGGCGGCGGCGACCATGCCGAGGACGGTGACGGCGGTCATCGGGCGACGGGATCGAGCACGTGCAGCACGGCCCCGTCGGCGCGGGCGGTCAGCCGCGCGCGGACGCCGACGGGGACCGTGCTCTTGCGTGGGAGGTGGCCGTAGACCAGCCCCTTCGCCACGGGCCCGCCGACGTGTGGGGCGTACTGAGTCAGCACCTCGTCGACCGAGAACGTCGGCCGGTCGGGCGCCCCCTCCGTGCCGGTGAACATCCCGAACACCAGCCCGCCGAGCCGGCCGAGCACGCCCGCCAGCCGCAGCCGCGCCAGCATCCCGTCGATCCGGTACGGCGCCTCGCCCACGTCCTCGACGAACAGGATGGCGCCGCTCAGGTCGGGGAGGTAGGGCGTGCCGAGCAGCGCGCAGACCAGCGCGAGGTTGCCGCCGAGCAGGATGCCCTCCGCCTCGCCCTTCTTGAGCGTCGACAGCGTCTCGCCGCCCGGGCCGAGCACGTCGTAGTCGGCGTCGCCGCCGGCCACGCGCCAAAAGTCGGCCTCGGTCTCGGCGTCCAGCCCGGGTGCCCAGTCGCTCACCGCCATCGGACCGGAGACGCCCGGGACGCCGGCCCGCCCCCAGAGCGCGAGGTGCAGCGCGGTCACGTCGGAATAGCCGACGACGAGCTTGGGGCGCGCTCGGGCGGCTGCGTAGTCGATCCGGTCCAAGATGCGCAGCAGGCCGTAGCCGCCGCGCAGGCAGACGATCGCGTCGAGGTCGTCGCGACGGAGGGCCGTGTTCAGCGCCTCGGCCCGGGTCCCGTCGGTGCCCGAGAGGTAGGCGCGCGGTCCGCTGGCGGGGCCGATCACCTCGACCGAGAGGCCGCTGGCGCGCAGCGCGGCGATGCCACGGGCCGCGTCGGCGGGGTCGAGCGCCGCGCTCGACGGCGCCACGACGGCGACGCGGGAACGGGGCGTGAGGGGAGGGGGGGGCGGCACGTCTGCAAGCTACCGGGCGCCGACCCTGCCCGCTCTACCTTCCGGCCGTGAGCCGCACGCGCACCCTGCTCCGATTCGCCCTGGCCGTCGCGATGGCGGCCAGCACCCAGGGCTTCCTGTTTGTCCAGGCGTCGTTTACGGCGAATCAGGACTGGATCGCCGAGACGCTGTGCGTCAACCGCGACCGGCCCGAGCGGAAGTGCGACGGGATGTGCGTGCTCAAAGAGCGGATGGGCCAGCACCACGACCACGAGCACGCGCCGGGCACGCCGGCCGAGCTCGACCTCGCGCTGTCCATCCGGCCGATGCTGGCGGACGCGCCCCGGCTGGCGCCGCCGCCTGTGACGGTCGCCGCGCGCAGCATCACGGCCACGCTCGCAGACGCCACCGGCACCTCGGGCGACGTGTTCAGGCCCCCGAGGCAGGCCTGACCCCGCGGACGTGACGTGAGCCCCGCGCCCCGCGCACGGGGTGGTCCGTCCGTCGCACGTGTGCCCGAGCCGCACGACCAGCAACCCGCTGGCAGCGGCCGGGCCGTTCGTCCCGTCCACGCCCGACGCGCCCGCCCAACGGAGCGCGCCTGGCGGCGTGGCCCCCCGCCCCGCTGCGCACGACTGTGCGCTCGCCTCCCTTTCCAATGACCCCACTCTCTCGATTCGCGGCCGTCGCCGCGTTCCTCCTCGTCGTCCCCGACCTCGCCGCCCAGCCCTGGACCTCCGGCCGCCCCGACGGCCACGCGCCCATCGGCGTGATGGGCGACCACACGCACGGCGGCCAGGAAGCCATGGTCTCGCTCCGCACAATGTGGATGCCGATGGAAGGCAGCCGCATCGGCACCACGTCGATTGCCGATGAGTTGGTCGTCGCCTCCACGATGGTAGATGGAGACACCTTCCCCGGCCAGGGCTTCACCGTCACGCCATCCAAGATGCCCATGCGGATGGACATGCTGGGCGTGATGGTGGCCCCCACGCGCCGGATCACGATCATGGCGATGGTCCCGTACGTCACCTACTCGATGGACCACAAGACGCGCGCGTCCGTCGCCGCCGACCCCGACGCCGTCGCCTTCTCGACGGAGTCGTCCGGCCTCGGGGACGTGTCGCTCACGGCGCTCGTCCTGCTGGCGGAGCCCGAGCGCCAGCGGATCCACGCCGGCCTGGGCGTCTCGCTGCCGACTGGCTCCATCGACGCGACCGACGACACGCCGATGGGCGCCGACCAGCAGCTTCCCTACCCGATGCAGCAGGGCACCGGCTCCGTCGGCCTCCGGCCGTCGCTGACCTACCTCGGCCAGTCCGACCGCCTCGGCTGGGGCGCCCAGGCGCGGCTCGCAGTCCAGGTCGGCGAGAACGACCGGAGCTACACGGTCGGTCCCAAGGGCGGTCTCACGGCGTGGGGCTCGGCCGTTCTCAACGAGATCCTGAGCGCCTCCGTCCGCGTCGACGGCCAGGCGTGGAGCGACATCGACGGCGCCGACCCGGCCTACGCGATGGCCGTCGCCACCCGCTTCGTCCCGACCGTCTTCCCCGACCTCCGGGCGGGCGAGCGCGTCGACGTGTCGGTGGGCCTCAACGGCTCGCTCGGCGACGGCCCCCTCGCGGGCTTGCGCGCGGCCGTCGAGGTCGGCGTGCCGGTCTACCAGCGCCTCGACGGGCCCCAACTCGAGACCGACCTCGTCGTGACCATTGGGGCGCAGTACGCCTTCGATCTCTAGCACCCGCGGACCGTGCCGGGCCGTCCCCCTCACGCGGAAGCGGGGCGGCCCGGCCGTGCCCGTCGTCCCGCTCCCGATCCTCACGGAGATGCGATCCCTCCGCGCACGGCCGCCCCGCCGACCGCGTTACACTCGAACCGACCGCCGCGCCGCCGCGTTGGCTCCCCGAACCCGCCCACCCCGATGCTCCGCCTCAGCCCGCTGCTCGCGCTCGCCCTCGCCCTCACCGCCTGCGACACGACCGGCACCCTCACCGACGACGGCTTCGACCCCTCGACCGTCGACTACGACGCCGTCCAGACCTTCGACTACGACGACACCGTCCGCCCTCTGCTCGCGGCCCGCAACGTCTTGTCGCCGACGGCCACCACCGACCGGGGCGACGCCAGCGACTACGACTTGATGGACGTCGTGATGGCCGGGCCCAGCGGCTTTGTCGTCCCCTTCGACGCGGAGGGCAGCCTGATGCTGCGCTTCGTCGCCGACCTCCCCGACTCGGTCGCCATCCCGTTCCCCAACCTCCGGACGCTGGAGGCCGACGAGGCTCGCTACCTCGCGCGCTGGATCGAGGCCGGCGCGCGCGACGGCGACACCGTCCCCTTTGCCGACGCGCACCATCTGCTGCTGGCGGGCGTCCAGGCCGAGAACCACGTCGCCCTCATCGACGCCGACACTGGCCGGCTCGTGCGCCGCATCGACTTCGACGCGCTCGGCATCCCGAGCACGCCCTACGGCCCGCACCACTTTGCCTTCGAGCCCGACGGCAGCGCCGCCTACGTCTCGCTCGTCTCGGCCGGCGTTGTCGCCAAGGTGTCGCTCGACCTCAGCCAGGATCCCGACAACGCGCTCCTCGGCCGCACGCCGGAGGGCGTCTTCGCCACGCCCGGCATGATGTCGCTCGACCCGTCCTCGACTCGCATCTTCGTCGGCCGCTCGACGCTCTCGGACCCGCTCGCGAACGGGTTCGGCGTCCTGGACCGCGAGACGATGGAGATGGAGATTATCGCGACGCCGTTCAACGTCCCCCACGCGATGGCCGCCACGCCCGACGGGCGCTACGCCATCACCGCCGAGCTGACCGGCACCCAGGCCGAGAGCCGCGCCCTCGTCTACGACACCGCCTCCGGCGACGCGACCATCTTGCGCATCCCCGCTGACGGCGCCCCCCGCGAGTTCATCCACTTCAGCATCCTGGGCGCTCACCACATGGGGATGGGCATGACCCACGACACCGGCGAGACGGACGCGGGGATGGATCACGAGGGCATGGACCATTCCGGCATGGACGCCGCTGGCGCCTCGCAAGCGTTGGCAGGCTACCCCTACACCGTGACCCTCACCTCGCGCTCCACTGATGAGGTCCTGTTCATGACGCTCGCCCAAGACGGGACCCTCGCGCTCGACGGCGCCGCGCCCGCCGGCGACGGCCCCTACCACGCCCACGCCAACCACGACGGCTCGCGCCTGCTCATCCCCGACCAGCGCGGCGACACCGTCACGATCCTCGATGCCGAGACGCGCGGCGTGCTCGCGCTCGTCGAGGCCGACGCGCTCAGCCAGCCCCACAGCCCGGCGCCATCGATGGACGGCGCGCGCTTTTTCGTGACCTCGTCCAACCTCAACGGCAATTGGACGCCGCCCTTTCTCTTCATGCCGCCCGGCACCGGCGACCGCGAGCCCCTCGGCCCCGAGTCGTTCGGCAACCTGACCATCTTCTCGGCTGCCGGCGATCTGGTCGAGGTCGTCCAGCTCGGCGCCTACCCCTCCGGCCTGGAGCCCGTGATGGTCCACGGCGGCATGGACCACTCGATGGGAGACATGTAGCGCCTGGGAAACGATTCCGCGCCCCAACGTGCGTCCCCTCGCCCTCTGGAAAGGGGCAGGGGAGGGCGCTTAGCGAAGGCGACCGGCGCGCGCCAGCCTGCGACCCGATCCCGCAGCCCTGCCCCCTTGGGTGGGCTCCCGCGCCTGCGGAGGGCTGGCCTGCCCCAGCTTGCGCTCACTGCACGTCTCGGCTCCGACAACCGACAACCGACGACCGAACACCGCCTGACCGCCCATGACCCGCCCGCTTCTCCTCGCGCTCGCCGCCGCGCTCGCGCTCCCCGCCAGCGCCCAGACGTTCACCCGCGAGGCGACTCCCTTTCCGGTCACCGGCCCCGATGGCGAGATCGCCTTCCCCTTTGTCGGCGGCTTTTTCGAGCCGCGCCCCGAGCTCGCCGACGTCGATGCCGACGGCGACGCCGACCTCATCCTCAACGTCGGCGGCGCGGGCCTCCAGCTCTTCGAGCGGCGAGGCGACGCCTACGTCTGGGTCACCGACCGCATCGGCGGGATCGAGCCCGGCAACTGGTCGACGTTCGCGGATCTCGATGGCGACGGCGATCTCGACCTGCTCGCGCGCGGCGAGCCCGGCCGCGTCCGCTACTGGCGCAACGTCGGCACGCCCCAGGTGCCCGCCTTCGAGATCGGCGCCGAACTGCTCCGCGACGCGGCCGGCGACCCGGTCTACGTCGAGGACTCCTCCATCCCCGAGCTCGCCGACCTCGACAGCGACGGCGACCCCGACCTGTTCTCGGGCAAGGCCGACGTCGGCACCATCACCTACTACCGCCACGTCGGCGTCGAGGCGGGCGTGCCCGTGTTCGAGTTCGTCACCGACCGCTTTCAGGACATCGTCATCTACGAGGAGAACCCGCAGTGCCGGTCGGCCGGGCAGGGCGCTGAGAGTGTCGTGCCCACCGTCCCCGGACGCGGCTCCTCGCGGCACGGCGCGAATGCCATCGCCATCCAGGACGTGACCGGCGACGGCGCCCCCGAGCTGTTCTGGGGCGACTTTTTCGCGCCCAGCCTGTTCTACTTCCTCAACGAGGGCTCCCCGACCGACCCCCGGCTGGCGCTCGCGTCCGAGCGGTTTCCCGTCGGCCAGCCCCTCACCTCCGGCGGCTACAACGCGCCCACCTACGGCGACGCGGATGGCGACGGCGACCCGGATCTCGTCGTCGGCGTCCAGCGCGGGTTGTGCTTCCAGACCCAGACAGCCGCCAACAACCTCATCTACTTCGAGAACACCGGCACGGCCGACGCGCCCGACCTCCAGCTCCGCACCGACCGCTTGATCGATGGCATCGACGTGGGCTCGCGCTCCGCCGTCGCGCTCGCGGATCTCGACGGCGACGGCGACCTCGACCTAGTCGTCGCGAATGAGACGAACCCCGACGACACCTCGCGCGCCAACCTCCAGCGCTACGAGAACACGGGCACCGCGGCTGCCCCCGCCTTCCGGCTCGCCGATCCCGACTGGCTCGCGCTCGCCTACGACTTCGGCGCCTACGCCCCCATCTTCGGCGACCTCGACGACGACGGCGACCTCGATCTGCTCGTGGGCGGCTTCAACGGCCGCTTCGCGTTCCTCCGCAACACGGGCACCGCCGCCGCCCCGAGCTACGTCCGAGAGGACGACCGCTGGGGTGGTATCGACGTGGGCCAGTACGCCCGCGCCACGCTCGGCGACGTCGACGGCGACGGCGACCTCGACCTCCTCGGCGGCGCCTCCAGCGGCCGCGTCCGCCTCTACCGCAATACGGGAACGGCGGCCGAGCCCGCCTTCGAGACCATGTCGAATGGCGCCCCGTCCGAGGCCGACGCCGCGTTCCTCCTCGACATCGGCCTGCCCGAGCGCTTGGACGGCGACGCGGCCCCCGCCTTTTCCGACATCGACGGAGACGGCGACCTCGACGTGCTCATCGGCACGGCGCAGGGCACGATCCTGGTCTTTCATAATGTCGGCACCCCGACCGCGCCCGCCTACGTCGCCGCCGAGCCCGTCCCCGCCGGCCGCCGCCGCGTCGCCCCCACGCTCGGCGACCTCGACGGCGACGGCCGCCCCGAGATCGTCGCCGGCACCTCGTCCGGCGGCTTGCTCTTCTGGCGCGCCGCCGGCGGCGTCTGGACCGAGCCCACGCCCGCTGGCGCCCCCTCCGACCTGGGCGTCCGCATCGTGCCCAACCCGTCGACGGGCAGCGTCTCCGTCCGCGCCGACGCGTCCGGCGGCGAGGTCGTCGTGTTCGACGCGCGGGGCCGCGTGCTCGCGCGCCTCGCCCTCGCCTCCGGCGCCGTCCAATGGGACGGGCGCGGCGCCGGAGGCCCGGCCGCGCCCGGCGTCTACCTCGCGCAGGTCCGCACCGGCGGCGCCACGCAGACCGTCCCCTTCACCCTCGTCCGCTAGCCGTGTGGGACCGGCTCCGCTGGGCGCTCCGCATCGGGCCTCCGGGCCCGGTCGAGGCGTCGGCGGCGGCCATCGCCTCCCGCGAGCTGGCCGAGGTCGACGTGGACCTGCCGACGTGGGAGCGCGCGCGAGCAGGCGGTGAGGCCGGGGCACACGATCGGTACGTGCGGCTCCGCGTCGCCGCGCTCCGCCGCGAGCTCCGCGCCGGGGCGGCCCCGCTGCTCGCGCAGGACAAGATCGACCGCCGGCAGGCCCTCGACGAGATGGCCGCCCGCGCCGAGGCGTTCCGGCAGACCCCGGAAGGGAAAGCCGCTTTCGACCGGACGCTCCGCGCCGCCATCTCGGGGCTCGCGTGGTTCTCTCTGCTCTACGCCGCCGCCGTCGGCCTCATCCTCTTGCTTGTGTGGCTCGCGGTCCGCTAGCTGGCCTCAGATCCAGTCCTTGCGCTTGAAGTACACGACCGTCGCGACCGCGACTGCGATCATCACCGCCCACAGTGCGAAGTAGGCCCAGGGGACACTGAGTTCGGGCATCACGGCGAAGTTCATCCCGTAGACGCCCGTCAGGAAGCCGAGCGGGAGGAACAGCGTGCCGACGACGGTGAGCACCTTCGTCACCTCGTTCTGGCGGACCCCCAGCGAGGTCAGGTAGAGGTCGGAGGTGGAGCCGAGCACGTCGCGGAGCGACTCGAGCACCTCGACGGCCTGCACCACGTGGTCCGTAGCGTCGCGCAGAAAGGGGCGGGTCTGCTCCTCGACGTAGGGCATGCCGTCGCGCTGGAGGGCCGCCAGCACCTCGCGCAAGGGCCAGACGGCCCGGCGGAGCGCCGTGGCGTCACGGCGCAAGAGCGCCAGCGAGGCCTGGATGCTGGGCTCCGGGTCGTCGAGGGCACGCGATTCGAGCACCTCGGCCGCGTCGCCGATGCGTTCCAGCGTGCCGAAGACGTGGTCGACGACGAGGTCGAGCAGGGCGTAGAGCAGGTAGTCCGCTCCGGCGCGGCGGACGCGGCCGGCCCCGCTCCGGATGCGATCGCGGAGTGGATCGAACACGTCGGCGCGGTGCTCCTGAAAGCTCAGCACCCAGCCCGGCCCCAGGACGAACGCGACCCGGTCGATGACGTGCCCCTCGGTCTCCGCGTCGGCGTCGGCGTACGCCGCGACCGCGTCGGCGCCGGCACAGGTCTCGCGCACCATCCGCGCAACCACCGACACCAGAGGCCGCCCGTCGGCGTCGTCGAAGACTTCCAGCTTGGGGCGTTGGCTGGACGTGAGCACGTCCTCGACCAACAAGGGGTGGAGCCCAAACGCCTCCCCAAACGCCGCGACCGTCGCTGTGTCCGCCAGCCCGTCGATTGCGATCCAGGCCGTGCCCGGGCCCTCCGCCAGCGCACGCGCGTCGGCGGGGGAGAGGCCTTGGGATTCTTGGGCCCCGCCCGAATCGTAGCGGAGGGCACGGACGCCGGCAGGGCGTTCGGGCTTGCGGTGGGCGGGGAGCACGCCGGGAGGGCGCCCCGCGTGGTGCGAGCGGGGCTCGACGAGCGGCCCCCGAGCCCGACCCGCCATCAGAGGGTCGACGACGGCGGCGGGTTGCGGGTGGCCGTTTCGGTCCGCCGCGCGACCTCGTCGGCCAGGCGCTGCATCTCGTCCGCCTCCGTCGTCCCGCGAGCGGTCGCGGGGGCGGCCGGCGTGGACTCGTTGAGGTGGCCGACCGCCTTCTGGCGTTCGACCGACGTCTTGGTCAGCTCCTTCTCGACCTTGCGGGCGCGCATCGACGCACCGAGACGGCCCGGGAGGCCGACGAGGTACCCGAGGCCGAAGCCGACGCCGAACCACCCGGCGACCATCCACAACACCGGGCCGGTCCAGTCGGCCTGGATGAACGGCAGGGCGAGGCGGACCTCGTTGTCGAGGTTGGCGGGCTGGGTCGCCAGCAGGATGCCGAGGACGGCGACGAGGAAGAGAACGACGAGGGCGAGGCGCATGACGGCGGGCCGGGTGAAGGGAGCGCAGTCTACGCCGCACCCGCCGCCAGGTTGTCTACGCCTCGGTCGCGCCGGGCGGGGTGTGGTAAAACCGCTCGTGGACCACCTTCCCGTCTTGCCAGCGCTGGACGGCCACCTCGTCCATCTGGTACACGGTGCCGTCCTTGAAGGTGACCTCGTCGGAGGTCTCCACGAACACCACGCCCGTGCCCGGGGCCGTCTCGTGCGCCGCCAGCGACCGCACGCCGCCGCCGGGGGCAACGGACTCGACCATCTCAAGCCACGTGCGGATGCGCTCCTTCTGGGTCTCCTTGCCCTGCGGGGTTTCGCCGGTGAAGTCGACGATCTGGATGTCGTCCGCGTAGTAGGTGTCGACCGCGTCCAGGATGTCGGGGCCGCTGGCGAGGGCTTGGAGGTGCTGGGCTTTTTCGAGCAGGGTCATGGCGGGTGCCGGGGTGTGGACGGGCAACGTCGCGTCCGTCGGTGACGACCCCAGGTCATGGGTGAAAGGCATCATGTATCGGCAGGGCTTGCGGCCGATGCGAGACCGGGGCATCCGTACCAGAGGGGTCGGGCGGACGCACGGTATCCTTGCGCCATGCCCGGTGCCCCCGTCCGCCGACCGATCAAGACCCGCCAGGCCCGGTGGGCGGGCGCGCTCGCGCGCGCCGCCGCCTCGGCCGGGCTGACGCCGAATGCGATCTCTCTCCTCAGCGTCGTCGTGTCCGTCGGCACGGCCGCCGCCCTGCTGGCGGCCGTCGGTGCGGAGGGAGGGACGCGAGCGGCGCTGTTCGTCGTCGCCGCCGGGACCGTCCAACTCCGGCTGCTTTGCAACCTTCTCGACGGGCTCGTTGCCGTCGAGGGTGGGAAAGGGACGCCGGCGGGCGAGGTGTTCAACGACCTGCCGGACCGGGCGTCCGACCTGCTGGCGCTGGTGCCGGTGGGCTACGCGATCGGTCTGCCCTTCGGCCCCGAACTGGGGTGGGCCGCCGGCGTGCTCGCCGTGCTGACCGCCTACGTCCGCGTGCTCGGCGGGGCGTGCGGGCTGGAGCAGCGGTTCACGGGCCCGATGGCCAAGCCCCACCGGATGTTCGCCCTCACGGTCGGCCTGCTCGCGGCGGCGCTCGCGGTATCTGCCGGCTACGACGCGGTCGTGCTGGCGGCGACGCTGGGCGTCATCGCTGTCGGCTCGCTCGTCACCGCCGTCCGCCGCACGCGAGCGGTGCTGGGGGCGCTGGGCTCGTGATCGCCCGCGCCGTCGCCGCCGTCCTCGTCCGCCTCGCGCGCATCGCGCTCGGGGTGAGCGGGACGTTCGAGACCGACCTCGCGCCCGGCGTGCCGCGCGTCTACGTCGCCAACCACACGAGCCACCTCGACGGCGTCGTGGTCTGGGCCGCGCTCCCGCCCGCGGAGCGCGCCCGCACGCGCCCCGTCGCCGCCGGCGACTACTGGCAGGCGACCGCCTTCCGCCGAGTCATCGCCCGCGACGTGTTCCGCTCCGTGTTCGTCGACCGGGCGCACGTCGACCGCGAGACGGTGCCTCGGCTGGCGGCCGTGCTCGACGGCGGCGGCGCGCTCGTCCTCTTTCCCGAGGGGACGCGCGGCGACGGCACGACCGTCGGCCCGTTCCGCTCCGGGCTCTTCCACCTCGTCTCGCACCGCCCCGACACCGATGTCGTCCCGGTCCGGCTCGAGAACCTGGCGCGGTCGCTGCCCAAGGGCAAGACCCTGCCCGTCCCGATGTTGGGCCGCGCGACGTTCGGCGCGCCCTTCCGGCTGGCGCCCGAGGAATCGAAGGACGCCTTTCTCGCGCGTGCCCGCGACGCCGTCGCCCGCCTGGGCGCCCCCGCATGACCCGCTTTTTCCAGGACCCCGACCTCCAGGCCGTCTTGGTCGGCGTGCTCGGCCTGCTGGCGATCGCCAGCGTCGCCGTCGCCATCTTGCGCCGCCGGGTGACGACGGAGGCGGGCCGAGTCGTGGTCGACAACTTGGCGCTCCGCGTCAAGGCGTGGTGGGCGATGGTCGCCGTGCTCGCGCTGACGCTGGCGACCGGCGGTGTCGGGTCGGTGCTGCTCTTCGGGGCCACGTCGTTCCTGGCCCTGCGCGAGTTCGCGACGTTGTCGCCCGCGACGGCCAGCGACCACAGCGCGCTCACGTGGGCGTTTTTCGTGGTCATTCCGGTCCAGTACCTCTTCGTCTGGCTCGGGCTCTACGGGATGGTCGTGCTGTTTATCCCCGTCTACGTCTTCCTCTTCGCCCCCGTCCGCAGCGCGGCGACGGGCGACACGACCGACTTCCTCGGGCGCGCGGCGGCGATCCACTGGGGGCTGATGGTGTGCGTCTACTGCGTCAGCTACGCGCCGCTCCTGCTGTCGCTGGCGACCCCTGGGTTCGAGGGCGAGACGATCAAGCTGCTCATCTTCCTGATCGTGGTCGTCCAACTCAGCGACGTGCTCCAGTACGTCGTCGGGAAGACCGTCGGGCGCCGACCCCTCGCGCCGCGCGTGAGCCCCAACAAAACGTGGGAGGGGCTGATCGGCGGCGTGCTCGGGGCGACCGCGATCGGCGCCGGGCTGTGGTGGATGACGCCGTTCTCGCCCCTCGCAGCGAGCGCGGTCTCGCTCGTGATCGCCGTCGCGGGCGCCTCGGGCGGCCTGGTGATGTCGGCCGTCAAGCGCGACCGGGGCGCCAAGGACTTCGGGGCCCTCATCCCCGGCCACGGCGGCGTCCTCGATCGGATCGACTCGGTCTGTTTCGCGGCGCCCGTCTTTTTCCACGTCACGCGCTTTTTCTACGTCACCCGGCCCGACGCCCTGCCGGCCTTTCTGGCGGGCGGCTGAGTGGGGCGCCGCGTCGGCCGGCTGCGTGAAGGGGGAGCGCAAGCGAACCGCCGCCGACCGATCCGGCGTTGACGCCGTCCGCCCCCTCGACGCCTGTGCGCCCCCTCGCCGCCTGCCTCTTTCTCGCCGCGCTCGCGGCCTGCTCCGACGCGCCCCCCGCCGTCGGCGCCAGCGTCTCCGTCGCCGAGGCCATGTCGGGCGACACGACCGGCTACGCCCGCGCCGACCGCGTCGTCGACTTCGCGTTCCCCGCCGACCACGGCCCGCACCCCGACTTCAAGGCCGAGTGGTGGTACGTCACTGGCAACGTCCGGGCGACCGACGGGACCGACCGGCGCTTCGGGATCCAGTTCACCGTCTTCCGCTCCGCGCTCGCGCCCGCCGACACCGCCGACCGCGCCTCCGACTGGGCCACGCGCCAGCTGTACATGGCCCACGTCGCGATTGGGGACGTGTCGACAGAGACCTTCTACGACGCCGAGCGCTTTTCGCGCGGCGCCGCCGGGCTGGCGGGCGCCTCCGCCGAGCCCGTCGCCGCGTTCCTCGGGCCCGTCCGGCTTGTGGCGGCAGGCGACGCCAGCGCGGCCGTCCCGCTCCGACTCACCGGCGAGGCGGAGGGCGCCAGCTTTGACCTCACGGCCCGGCCCCTCAAGCCGATCGTGCGCCAGGGCGACCGAGGCCTGAGCCAGAAGGGCGCTGGCGAGGGCAATGCGAGCTACTACTACGCCCAGACGCGGATGGCGACGACCGGCACCGTCACCCTGCCCGACGGCGAAGCGGTCCCCGTCGAGGGACTGACATGGCTCGACCGCGAGTGGTCGACCTCAGCCCTCGGCGACAACCAGGTCGGCTGGGACTGGTTCGCCCTCCACCTCGACGACGGGCGCGACCTGATGCTCTACCAACTTCGCCAGACTGACGGCTCGAAGGACCCGCTGTCTGAGGGCTCGCTCGTTGCCGTCGACGGCTCGAAAACGCGCCTCGACGCGGGCGACTTCTCGCTGGAGCCGCTCGAGACGTGGTCGACGAACGGTGCTGACTACCCGACGCGGTGGCGCGTCCGCGTCCCGAGCGCGGGCCTCGACATCGAGGTCATGGCCGCGTTCGAGGCACAAGAGCTCGACGCGACGATCCGCTACTGGGAGGGCGCCGTCGACGTGTCCGGCTCCGCGTCCGGCGTCGGTTTCCTGGAGATGACCGGCTATGCGGACGGCCTCGACAGCAGCGCGCGGGCGTCGTTCTAGTCGAGCCCGATCTGCTGGCGGGTCCAGTCGACGAGGGTGACGAACAGGCGGCCGGGGCGGCCCCAGACGCGGCGGTAGCCCGCCGGCCAGTCGCCCTCGCCGACCGCGGCCGCCGGGACGCCGAGCGAGTGGTCGGCGCCGTCGAGGACGAGGACGTTGAGCGCGTCGTTGCCCGCTTGCAGCGCCTCCAGCACCGGCACGTGGTCTTCGGGCGGGACGATCCGGTCGGCGGTGCCGAAGATCGCGAGCGTCGGGACGCGCATCCGGCGCAGGGCGTCGGTGTTGTCGAAGCCGGGGCGGCGGGCGTAGTAGCTCAGCTGCTCGTCGGCTAGGCTCTCGGGGAGGTGGGCAAACTCGGCCCACGGTTGGGCGCGAGCCGCGTCGATGATCGGCGCATAGGCCGACCACGGCGCGCCTTGGGCCGCCAGCGACACCAGGCGCGACTGATACGCGGTCGCCGCCGCGAACTCCGCCTCAGTAAACGGACGGCCCGAGTCGCGCATGAGTCGCCGGACGGTCGCCGACTGCTGCTCGGCGAGAGATCCGGCGGGAGGGACCAAGGCCACCCAGAACGCCACGTCGTCGCGGTCGGCGATCGCCAGCGGGGTCACCCAGCCGCCCGCGCTGTTGGAGACAATGCCCACGGCGTCGGCGCGCACGCGAGGGTCGGCCGCCAGCTTGTCGAGCGCCGCTTGGACATCCGCCACCCGGTCGGCGCCGGTCGTCAGCGAGTCCACGCCCGACGACTCGCCGGTGCCTCGGGCGTCGTAGAGGAAGGTCGCGATGCCGTTGCGCACGAGTGTCAGCGCCCAGTCGGACATCTCGCCCCGGCCGTAGCCGTAGCCCCGGCCCGGCACCATCAGCGCGGTCGGGAACGGGCCTGGGCCCTCGGGCAGCACCAGGCTCCCGAACAGGCTGTCGGCCCCGGCGACGAACGCCAGCGGCTCGATGGTGTAGCCGGGCAGCGGGTAGTCGAGCACGCGCTGGAGCGAGACCGTCGCTTGCGTCACGCTGTCGGTCACGACCGTCCCGCGGAGGGATCCGTCTGTGAGGTCGACGAGCAGGCGCATCTCGTCGCCGAACAGCTCGGCCACCAGAAACCCGTCGGCCGGGCCGCCGGGCTCGTAGGCGAACGGGAAGCCGAACCGCGCGAACCCACCGTAGGGCTGGGTGAGGACCACCTCAAGCCCGTCCGGGCCGACGGCGATCTCGAGGTCGAGCAGGCGCAGCGCGCCGCCTTCGTAGACGGCCGCGCCGGACCACCGGCCCGCGAGCCCGTCGGGAGCTTGGGCGCTGGCGCCGACCGCGAGCAGGAGGGACAAGAGGGCGAGGCGCATAGAACCCGGAGTCAGTCGGCGCGGACGGCGCGCCAGGGCTGGAGGAGGCCGCGATCGGGCGAGTACGTCGTGCCGGTGACGACGCCGTCGAGCAGGCGCCCGACAGTCACGTAGCGCGAGCTGCCGTCCTCAGTCTCGAACGCGAACCACACCCCGTCCCAGTCGGCATTGACCTGCGATCCGGTGACCGGCGATCCGTAGAACGTGCCCTCGAGTTGGTCGCCGTCGACCGTCGCGACGACGAACGGCTGGAGGTATGCGGGGGCGTCCGGTGTCGGCCGCAGATCGACGGTCCACGTGCCGACGAGGTCGGCGGGATCCGGGGCCAGACCCGCGAGCGACGGCGCGAGCGCCAGCAGGAGGGCGATCCAGAGAGAGGCCAGCATGGGAGCGCAGGGTGGGGGAGGCAGGAAACGACGAAAGGGGCCTCCCGGGCGTCGGGAGGCCCCCTGTGAACGGCGTGGCCGTTAGTGGTGCGATCCGCGGCTGGCGGGCATCTGACGCGGCATCAGCACCCGATCGATCACGTGGATGATGCCGTTCGACGCCCGAATGTCGGTCGAGATGAGTTCGGCGTCGTCGACGCGAACGCCGAGCGAGAGCGACTCGCCGTTAACCGTCTCGAGCTCATCGAGGTTGTAGATGTCGCCGGCCGTGTAGCGACCCGGGACGACGTGGTAGGTCAGGATGGCCGTGAGCTGGTCGCGGTTCTCGGGGCGGAGCAACTGCTGGATGGCGTCGTCACCGAGGCGGGCGAAGGCGTCGTTCGTGGGGGCGAAGACGGTGAACGGGCCGTCGCCCTTGAGGACGTCGACGAGCCCGGCGGCCTGGACGGCGGCGACGAGTGTCTGGAAGTTGTCGTTGCCAGCGGCGATGTCGACGATGTCGTCGTGCTGGGCCGAGGCCGAGAGCGGCAGGGCGAAGGCGAGAAGGAAGAGGAGGAAACGCATGGGAGCGGGGGAGAGGAGAGGCCCGGCGCGTCGGCCGGTGTGGGGTGTCAACGGGGCCCCGGACCGGCTTGGGTCCACGGAATCGGCGAGCGGTGGCGCGAGACCGCCAGCCGGTGGAGCAGCGCGGTGAGCGGCCCCGCGGAAATCGGGCGGGCGCCCAGTGGCCCCCTCACCCAGGCTTCGCCGACGCTGCGCGCTGTTCCCCTCGCTCGGGAGAGGGGACGCGTTCTGACCGGTCGTGCCCGGCGACACGGCGCTCGCGACGGCCCACGCGGGTGCGTCAGGCCGTGCCGCCCAAGCGGGCCTCCAGATGTTTCCAGTAGCGGCGGCTGGCGCGGAGCTCGGTCCCATCGCGCAGGAAGAGGCGCGCGTCGCCGCCCGCCGTCAGCCGCACGTCGCGGACGCGGTCGACGGCGACCAGCGTCGAGCGGTGGATGCGGACAAAGCGGCGCGGGTCGAGGCGCTCCGCCAGCCCGGACAGCGTCTCGCGCAACAGGTGCGTCCGCGTCCCGACGTGGAGCGCGACGTAGTCCCCGGCGGCCTCCGCCCAGTCGAGCGTGTCGGTGGGGATCACCGCCAGCTTGGTGCCCTCGCGGACGAGGAGCCGGTCGGTGTGGGTGGGCGCCGTCGCCTCCAGGAGTTGGCGCAAGCGGGCCGGGAGATCGGCCGGGTTGTCGGGGCGGGCGAGGCAGCGCGCGCGGTCGAGGGCCCGAGCGAAGCGGTCGTCGTCGTAGGGCTTGACGAGGTAGTCGACGGCCGACACCTCGAAGGCGCGCAAGGCGTGGTGATCGAACGCCGTCACGAAAACCGTCGCGGGCATGGCCTCCGGTCCAATCGCCTCGACGACACCGAACCCGTCGAGGTGTGGCATCTGCACGTCGAGGAAGACGACGTCGGGCTGGAACTGGCGGATCGCGTCGACGGCGGCGCGGCCGTCGGCGGCCTCCCACATGAGGTCCACGTCGGGCACGGGGTCGAGCAGCAGCCGGACCACGTCGCGGGCGAGCGGCTCGTCGTCGGCGACCAGGGCGCGGAGCGCGCTCATGCGGGGAGGTCGACCTCGGCGATGGCGCCGCCCCCGTCGCGGGGGCGAAGCGAGACCGACGCGGCGTCGCCGTAGTGGGCCGCCAGCCGGGCCCGCGTGTTGGCCAGCCCGACGCCCGTCCCGGACCCGGCCTTCCCCGGTCCCGGCCCGTCGTCCTCGACCGCCAGCCGGAGCCGCCCGCCGGCCAGCGCGGCGCGGACGGTGATCGTCGTCGGGCCGGTGCTCGGGGCGACGGCGTACTTGATGGCGTTCTCGACGAGCGGTTGGAGCAGCCACGCGGGCACTCGCGCGCTCCGCGCCTCCGGCGCCACCTCCCACACGACCGTCAGCCGGTCGCCGACGCGGACGCGCTCGAGCGCGAGGTAGCGCTCCAGCACGTCGATCTCGCGGGCGAGCGGCACGGTCATGGCCCCGTCGGTCTCGAAGCTGGACCGCAGCAGGTCGCCGAGCTGGCCGACCATCCGGACGGCCTGGTCCGTCTCCCCCTTGCGGACCGTCGCGCCGACGGCATGGAGGGCGTTGAACAAGAAGTGGGGCCGCACTTGCATCCGCAAGGCGCGCAGCTCGGCCGTCGCGAGGTCGGCCGCGAGCGTGGCCTCCCGGCGGTCCCGCTCGCGCGCTCGCACGATCGCCAGCGCCGCCCACGTCGCGGCCACGATCAGGCCGTACGCGACCACGTTGACGGGAAAGCGCAGGCCGTAGTGCGTCTGGAACGTCGCCCACGTCCAGTCGCTGGGCAGGCCCGCGAGTCGGAACGCGACGACGTTCCCGAAGGCGTGGACGCCGAGCGCGAGCGCCGCGCCGACGGTGTGCGCCCCGGCGATCCGGGCGAGCCCGGCGTCGGGCCCGACGCGCGTCGCCAGCCAGACGACCGGCGGGGTCAGCAGCGCCCACAGCACCCAGTTCGGCAGCGTCGTCCACAGCGCAGCGCGCCAGGCGACCGGCTCGCCCACCAGCGTCTGCTCGATCACGATCTGCCCCAGCGCGATGACGGCGGGGACGGCCCACAGCGCGACGGCCGCCAGCAAGGCCGGGGGGCGCGCCAGCCGGGGCTCGCGCTCGATGACGAGCGGGGGGGTAGGGGCGGGAAACGCCATGGCCCCAAGATGTTCGGGCCGCGACGCCGGTTCCGTGGGCTACCCGGCGGTCTCGACGACCGACACGTCGGTCAGCTCGCCGTGCACGTCGAGGGAGGCCTCGAGCTGGGCGCTGGTGCGGAGCACGCGGCGCGCCAGCGAGTCGTCCTGGGAGGTCGTCCCGAAGACGAGGTCGAGGGCGAGCGCGGCGAGCGAGAGCGGGACGAAGAGGGCGCCGGCCAAGCTCGCGACCCAGAGCTTGGCGTTGTAGAGGACGACGTCGCGGACGAGGGGAGACACAGCAGCGGGTGGGGAGACCCTGCGCCCTACGACGCCCCGGTCGGCGAGTTACGCGCCGAGTGCGCGGGCGGCGTCGGCGGCCTCGTCGCACAGGATCCGGAACCACGGCGTGTATCGCTCCGGTCGGGCCCGGAGGTCGGCCCGGAGGTCGGCGGCCTCGATCCAGCGCCAGCCCGAAACCTCGGCGGCGGCGGGGAGCGGCTCGCCGTCGAAGCGGCCCACGAAGACGTGGTCCAGCTCGTGCTCGACGAGCGGCTCCGGCCCGGGCAGTTCGGCACGGTAGACGCGGGCGAAGGCGCGGCGGAGCGCGCACCGGACGCCCATCTCTTCGTCCAGTCGGCGGCTGGCGGCGGCCTCGGGCGGCTCGCCGGGACGCGGGTGCGTGCAGGCCGTGTTCGACCAGAGGCCGGGCGAGTGGTACTTGCCGTCGGCGCGGCGCTGGAGCAGCCACCGCCCCTCACCGTCGAACAGGAACACCGACACCGCCCGATGGAGCCGCCCGTCCCGGTGGACGGACAGCTTCTCAGCGGTCCCGATCTCTCGGTCCGCGGCGTCGACGAGGACGACGTGTTCGGTCATGGGAGAAGGGTCGGGGCGGTTGGCGCGCGGTCTCTCGGGTGGCGTTCGCCCGGTCGGTACGCGCCGTTCCCCGCGGCCCTGCCCTGGTGAGATCCCTGAGGCACATCGGCCCGTGGGGACCCCCTCCAGAACAGCCGAGTCCGTTGGGGCTCGAGCGGGTCGTGCTGGCGCCTAGAGGGGGAGTATCCACCAGCGTCGAAACCCGTTCCCCACTCCCCGTTCAGTCCGCGTCCAGCGACGCCTCCGCCGGGTTGCCGTTGTGGACGAACACGACCGTCCCGGCGGCTTGCGCGAGTGCATCCAGCCCGGCGCCGTAGGCCTCGGCGCCGTCGGCGTCGGGGCGCTGCAGGCCGAGCACCGTGAGGTCCGTGGCCCCGCTCTCCACCGCCAGTACGTCCGGGAACGGCCGGTCGTCGCGGACGACGACGTGGACCTCGGCCTCGACGCGGACGGCCTCCAGCAGCGCCACGGTGTCGGCGCGGACGCTCTCGACGGCCTCCTCGCGGCCGACCATCCGCACCACGCGGAGCCGGGCGCCCGACCAATCCGCGTTGCTGCGGACGAGGTGCGCCAGCAGGAGCATGAGGTCGCCGTTGCCGCCGCGCCCGCCCCACCACACGTCGACCGAGCGGCGCTCGCCGAAGCCGGCCGCCTCGTCGACGCGCAGGAAGAGGACCGACTTGCTGAGGTCCGCCAGGTCGCGGAGGACGCGGAGCAGCAGGCCGCGCCCGCCCTCGGTCCCGCTCCAGCCCATCACGACCGTATTCGCCTCCAGCCGCCCGATCCCGTGCGACTGCGAGACGGCGACGGCGCCGCTCGCGAAGTCGGGGACGATCTGGGCCTCGGCGAAGGCCGTCATGCCGTGCTCGCGGATGTAGTCGCGGATCCGCTCGCGCGCCCGCTCGCGACGCGCCGGCTTGTTGGGGTCGTCGACGGCGCCGGTGATGAGCTGGCTGAACGTGACGATGCCCCGCCCCAGGCTGAGCCAGCGTGCGAGCGAGACGAGGTGCTCGCGGTTGTGGGGCTGGCCCGTGAACACCATGAGGTTGGGCCGCCAGTTGCGCGAGTCGGGCGCCTTGGCCTCCAGCCGGATCAGCGCGAACCGCGCCAGCGACGTCCAGACGCCGCTCCGCACGTCGCCCCACGTGCCCGCGAGCTGACGGCGCTGGAGCGCGAAGTAGATCCCGTACGTGACGACGATCGCCGCGACCGTCGCCGGGGCGTTGATCAGGAACATGGCGCTGTAGCACCCGACGCCACCGAGGGCCGGCACCCACCACGGGACCCGGAACGTGGGCCGGAAGCTCGGATTCCCGACGGCCTTTTCGAGCGCGGCCACCAGGTTCACCATCCCGTACGTGTTGAGGAAGAACATGGTGATGACCGGGGCGACGGCGTCGATGTCGCCGGCCCAGATCACGACGATGGCCACGGCGCCCGTCAGCAGCACGGCCGCTCGCGGCTCGGTCGGGCTGCCCATCTGGCTCGCCATCCAGCGCGGCACCACGCGGTCGCTGGCGACGGCCTGCAGCGTGCGCGGCGCGGCCAGCACGCTCCCCAGCGCCGACGACAGCGTGCTCGCGGCGACACCGGCCAGGATCAAGAGCGGCACGGCCGCCAGCTCCGACATCGCGGCCGTGTTCGAGACCAGCTCCTGGGGCGTGAAGTGGGTCGCAAACCAGACGGCCGCGGCGATGTAGACGACCGTCGTGACGGCGATCGACGCGATCGTGCCGCGCGGGATGCTCCGCGACGGGTCCTTGAGGTCGCCCGACAGCGAGATCCCCACCTCGATGCCGGTCACGGCGGGGAAGAAGACGGCGAAGACGACCCAGAACGAGACCTCGCCCACGCCCGTCGCCGCCGGCGCCTCGACGCTCCCCCAGCCGCCCGCGAAAAACGACACGAGCGCGGCGATGAGGACGGCCAGGATCCCGAACTGGATCTTGAGCGCGAAGTCGGCCCCGACATATGCGATGGCCACGAACCCGAGCGCCACGACGGTCGCGAACACCTGGGCGTCGAACGCCGCCAGCATCGGCACGGCCTCCATCGCCTCGACGAACCCGATGATGTAGAACGCGACCGAGATCGCCTGCGACAGGTACAGCGGGATCCCGATGGCCCCGCCGATCTGGAGCCCCAGCGACCGCGAGATCAGGAAGTAGTTGCCCCCGGCGCGGACGTCCATGCTCGTGGCGATCGACGACAGCGACAGCCCGGTCAGGAACGAGATCGCGTTCGCGATGCCGATGATGAGGAGCGCGCCCCACAGCCCGGCCTGCCCGACCACCCAGCCGGTGCGCAGGAAGAGGATGATCCCCAGGATCGTGAGGACGTTGGGCGTGAACACGCCGGCGAACGTCCCGAAGCGGGCGGTGGAGACGGGGGCCTCGCGGTCGGCCATCGGGGAGGAGGGGGGAGCCGCCCGATGGTACCGCGCCCGGGGCGCGAAGGCACGCTCGGGGTACCCGATCGCGCCCCGCGAGCGGCCGGGGGCCGCCCTAGCTTGGGCAACCCCACCGGCCTGCCCATGCCCACATTGCTCCGCGTCGCCCTCGCCTTCGCCCTGCTCGCGACCGCCGCCGCCGCCCAGCCGGCGTGGCAGGAACTGGCGGACTCGCCCTACAACGACTACCGGAGCGAGGACATCTCGTTCATCGACGCCGAGCGCGGGTGGGCCGTCGACGGGGCCGGCCGCGTCCACCGGACGCTCGACAGCGGGGCGACCTGGACGCAGACCGCCAGCATCGGCTTCGACTATCTCCGGGCGGCGGCCTTCGTGTCGCCGACCGTCGGCTGGGTCGGGACCCTCGACAACCGGCGCACGCTCTACGAAACCCGCGATGGGGGGCACACCTTCGCCGACATCAGCTTGCGGATCAACCCGCTCACGCACGGGGTCTGCAGCCTGTTCGCCGTCTCCGACCAGGTCGTCTATGGGGCGGGCACCTACAACGGGCCGGCGACCCTCATCAAGACGGTCAACGGGGGGCAGACGTGGACGGCGCGCCCGCTGGCGCCGCACCTCGACACCGTCATCGACGTCTACTTTTTCGACGCCCTCCACGGGCTGGCGGTCGGCGGCACCGGCGACTTCGGCGGGACGATCCGCCCGCGCGTGATCGAGACGCGCGACGGCGGATCGACGTGGACGGTCCGTCACACCGTCGCGTCGGTGACGCCGGGGTGGGGCTGGAAGCTGAGCTTCCCGACACCCGAGGTGGGCTACATGTCGGTCGAGAAGTACGACAACGACCCCGACGCGATGATCTTGAAGACGACCGACGGGGGCGCGACGTGGGCCGAGATCGTCATCCCGAACGCAGGCTCGGGCAACATGCAGGCCGTCGGCTTTCTGACGCCGGAGATCGGCTGGGTGAGCGGCCGGGGCACGACCTCGATGACGACCGACGGCGGGGCGACCTGGGCGCAGGTCGCGCTCGGCGACGGGCTCGACCCGAACGTCAACCGGTTCCGGTTCCTCGACAACGGCCTCGGGTTCGCCTCGGGCCAAAAGATCCACCGGCTCGACGCGCGCGGGGTCGTGGCGGAGACGGGCCCGGACGGCGGGGCGCTGCTCAGCCTCAGCCCGAACCCGGCGCGCGACGTGGTCCGCATCCGCTACCAGGCCTCGTTTGGCGCGGCGACGATCGACGTGCTCGACGCGCTGGGCCGCCGCGTCGGTGGGGTCGAGGAGCCCGTCGCCGACGGCGACGCCGAGTGGACCGTGCCCTCCGGGCTGGCGCCGGGCGTCTACACCGTCCGCCTGCGGACGGCGACCGCCGAAGACACGGGCTCCGTCGTGATCGCGCGCTGATCGGACGTGCTCTATGTTTGGGGTCCGACCCCGGTCCAACCATGCGCGCGTTTCTGGCCGTCCTGCTCGCGGTCGCCAGCGGCCCCGCGCTCGCCCAGGTCGTGCCCGACACGACGGACCCGGCGCGGTACGTGCCGCTGGTGGTCGAGAATGAGTGGCAGTACGAGCGCTACGTGTCGAGGGATAGCGGTGGGGAGGATGTGGAGTACCGCCGTCACCGGATGGTTGATGCCGCGACCGTCGACGGCGTGACGTACCGGGTCGTGGCTCGTGACCGGGCCTCCATGAGCGTCCCAGCCTGGGACCCACTTCCGCCAGACACGGTCCGATTCGACCCCGACCGGTCCGTCGTGGTGCGCTTGTTGGACGGTGTGGAGACCGAGATCTCCTGCCCTCTCGCGGCGGACTTCGGCGCGACCGTGGACTGCGGCTCGCTAGCCAGCCAAGCCGTAGTCGGGCGAGAGCAATGGGAGGGGCAGACTCGCAAGACATACACGCGTAGCGGTGACGCCCGGCCGTTCGCTGCCTATGTGGCCGATGTAGGAGCCGTCCGGTTCGAGGCGGAGCCGGCGCTCGCGGATGTGGTGCCGCTCGATCCATTCGGGCTCGCGTACCGACGCGATGCGAAAGGGATCGGGACCGGCTTCCCGCTGGCGCCCGAGGCCTTGATCGACCCCACGCCGCCCCACCTGTACTACCCGCTCACCCAGGGGTACGTCCGCGAGACGCAAGCCTTCGACGGAATCTTGCCCCTGTTCAAGACGCGCACGGAGATCGTTCGCGACACTGTCGCTCTGGGACAGCGCTATGCTATTGAACGGCGATTCACGGTTCTAGGCGTCTACGACTCGCAGTCCTCGTGGGGTCTCGGAATCACTCGACTCCTCCGGTACGACTCGCTCACGACACGTATCGTGCTCCTCCAGGCGGACGGGGCGGAAGTCCCAATCACGCCCCCTTTCGGCGCCGACTTCGGGGTGCTCCTCAACCTGACGGGCCAACCGCTGCCCGACGGTCGCGAGGGGGACGTCGTGGTGTTCGGCTCGCTTCACGCGAGGCAGGACGTAGCGGGGCAGTCGCTAGCCATCGCTGCCACGAAGTCCTTTCTCAGTGTGCCTGTCCTCGGGTACAACGACTTCGGAGTCGGCGGAGGCTACGGAGCTGGAATTGGCGCCTTGCCCGCCACGTCGCTCGGAATTGCGTGCACGACGTTCCAGTGCACCGAGGCCATCACGTACCTCCGCTTGGTGGCAGACGACGGCGCCGTGGAGGAGTATGGCGCCCCGCTCCCCGTCTCTGAAGAGTCGTCGCCGGGCTCGCGCACGCTGGCGCTCGCGGCGTCCCCGAATCCAACGGCGGGCTCGCTGGCGCTGGCGCTCGACGTGCCCCAGACGGGCGCCGTCACCATTGAGGTGTTTGACGCGCTGGGCCGGCGCGTGTGGCGCCACCACCCCCACCTCGGCGGGGGAACGCACCGGGTCTCGGTCGATGCGGGGCAGTGGGCGTCCGGGCTCTACGTCGTTCGCGCAACGGCCGACGGAGAGACGGCGACGGCGACGGTCGTGCGGCGGTAGGCCGTTTTGAGGTGGTCGATCGGAATCCTATTCTGTGAGCATGATCCACGCCGCGTTCCTGCTCCTCGTGTTCGCCGCCAGTGCGATTGCGCAGCCAGACCCGACGGCCCCCGAGCGGTACGCGCCGCTGGCGGTCGGCAACGAGTGGCACTACGAGCGCTTCGGTTCCCTCGAGGGCGCTGGGTACTTGGGATTTGTCTACGCGCGGTCGCGAGTCGTCGGGGCGACGGCCATCGACGGCTTCGACTACCTGATCCTCCTGCGCGAGCAGGCATCGGAGGCGGTTCCTGTGTGGGGAGAGAGTGGCCGGGACACCGTCCGGTTCGATGGCCACCGCGCGGTCGTGGTCTCCCTCCGCGACGGCGCCGAGGTGGACCTGACCTGCCCACTGAATGCCGACTTCGGCGCGGTCGTTTCGTGTGCCGTCGGCGGGGAGGAAACGACGGCGACCGCCGTCGGTCTGGGCGTTGGCCGCAAGGGGTTTGCGCCCCCTGATCCCGACGCGCCGGTCCCTGTCTACCGGGCAGACATCGGATTCGTCGGGTTCGACAACGAGCCCGACGACCGAGGCGTGCCGGGCGAGGACTTGTTCGATCTCACCTACGCGCGGATCGTCCACTCCGATGGGGCCAGCAAGGAGAGCGGGGTCCCCGCGTCCTTCCCTGTCCGAGATGCCGATCCGACCGATCCAACGCGCTACATCCCGCTATTCGTCGGGTTCGAAAAGGAACGTGACGTGCTCTATGGTGGCGCAGGTCATTTCCGCTACCGAACGGCGGTCGTCCGTGACTCGGCCGTCGCTGGGCGGACATACGCCATCCAAACCAGCCGTCGCGGGCAGGTAGTTTTCGATCCGTCAGAGCGGACACTCTGGGAGCCGGAAACGCGCCGACTCCTCCGCTACGATTCGACCTCGACGCGCCTCGTCGAATGGACAGGCGACCGGGAGCGGTGGGCCTCCGTCCCGTTGGGCGCTGATGTGGGGACGCTGGTCGCCCAAAGCGAGGCGCCCCCCCGGGAGCTTCCAGACGGCCGGGTAGGAGACTTCGCCGTGCTCAGAGTCGAGCCCACGGCGCTTGCCGTTGGTGGCGTCACGCTTCCCGTCGAAGCCGTCAAAGCTTTTGTGCCTGTCCCTGTCCGCTCGCTCGCGGACATTCTCGTTGACCTGACGGACCGGTACGGCACGGAGGTCGGGGTGATGCCGCAGCGGTTTTACTCGGGATGCCCGTGCTGGGACACCGTCACCTTTCTGCGGACTCGAGACGCCGACGGGGCGCTTATCGAACTCGGAACACGCTTCCCGGTCGCAGACGAGGCAAAGCCGACGGCCACAGCCCTGGCCGTCGCCATCGCTCCGAATCCGACCGCCGGCCCGCTGGCGCTGGCGCTCGACCTCCCCGAGGCGGGCGCCGTCACGGTCGAGGCGTTCGACGCACTCGGACGGCGGGTCTGGCGGCACGAGGCCGCGCTCTCGGCCGGCCGCCAGCGGCTCGGGGTGGACGCCGGGCGGTGGGCGCCGGGGCTCTACGTCGTCCGGGCGCGGGCCGGGGAGGCCACGGCCACGGCGACCGTCGTCCGCCGCTGACTCAAAACGACACCGGCCCGCCAGCGTCGTCGCCAGCGGGCCGGGTGGTCAAACGGACAGTCTGAGGTCTAAAAATCGGCCGTCGGGGCGCCGAGCAGCTCGGCGCGGCGGGCCTCGATGAGGGCCGCGCGGCGGGCGGCGCGCTCGGCCGTGGCGGCGTCGAGGGCGTCCGCCTCGGCCCGCATCTCAGCGGCTTGCTCGCGCATCGCGTCGGCGCGCTCGGCGCGGGCCTGGCCGCGCACGTCGAACAGCTCGCCCAAGACAGTGTCGAGCTCGCGCTCGAGCCGCGTCCGCTCAGCGCCGTCGGCGTCGCGCGCCTCGCGGGCCAGCGTGTGGGCGCGCGAGTCGAGCTCGCGCATCCGGGCACGCGTCTCCGGCGAGGCGCCCGGGCCGCCCATCATCTCGCGGACCATGCCGCCGAACGGCATGTCGCCCATCTCGATGCGTTCGAAGATGCGACGGGGCCCGTCGAGGTCCAGCTCGAAGACGTTCTCCGCGCCCGCCTCGCCGTCGCCATCCCGGCGGACGATGACGCGCGGACCGTCGCGCTCGACGCGGACGCGGACTTCGCCGTCTGGCTCGCCACCGCGCTGGCGGATGATGCGGATGGCGTCGTCGTCGACGTCCTCGACCACCACCTCCCGTTCCACGTCGCGGTCGGTCTGGGCGAGGGCAGGGGCGGCGAGCAGGGCGAGGGCGGGGAGGAGAAGCAGTCGCATAGCGAGCGGGGTGTAGGGGAGGCCCGTGCGAACGGGTCCGCGAGCGGCTTGCGTATCGCGGGCGCCAAAAAAACAGCGGGGCGGCTCCCTTCCCCGGGGATCGACCCCGCCGGCGGTCGACGTTCGGGCCCACTGGCGGTTTGGACAAGGGCGGGGGCAGCCTGACCCTGCAGCGGCCGCGCTCACGGAGGTACGGCCGACTCCACTCCCCTTGCCCGATGACCCGCCGAATCGAACCCGTCGAGACCTACGCCACCCTCTTCCGCTGGGCGGCCACGTATTCGCTCTTGCTCACCGACGACACGCTGCACGTCGTCCGCCTCGGCCCGGCGATGGGCGCGGTCGGCGGGGCCGAGGGCTACCTCACCGGTGCCAGCCGCGTGCTCGACGAGGAGGCGCGTCAGGATCGGTTGACGGGGAACGGGGATCTCGTCCGCGAGACCGGCAACGACCTGGGCGTGGCGATGGCGGCGCCGGTGCTGGAGCGCGTCGAGGCGCGGTACGGCGTCAAGGTGGCGGAGGGCGTCCAGCGGTTGGCGTCGAGGGGCCACCACGCGCTGTCCGCCGAGAAGGGCAGCTTCCAGTTTCGGCTCTCCGAGATCCAGTCGTTCGGCCCAGGGAAGAAGGGCGGGCTCGACACGATGGACCTGAAGACCTCGGGCCGGGACTTCCCGTTCAAAGTGCTGCCCGGCGGCGCCAGCGACCTCCGCGCCTTCGCGGACGCCGTGATGGCCGCCCGGGGCGCCTGAACGCGTGCGGGGGGCCCGCCGCGCGGGCGGGCCCCCCGCGGGACCGATCCGGAGCGGCGCGCTAGGCGTCGCCCTTCGGGAGGTTTTGGTAGGCCTCGATCACCTCGCGGACGTGAGCGCCGGACGACTGCATGTCCGACGCCTCCTTGTCGTTGAGGTCGAGCTCGACGATCTCCTCGACGCCGTTCGTGCCCAGCTTCACCGGGACGCCGATGAACATGTCCTCCAGGCCGTACTGGCCTGAGACCCACGCGGCGGCGGGGAGCACGCGGCCCGAGTTCTTGACGATGGCCTCGACCATCTCGGCGGCCCCGGCGCCCGGCGCGTACCACGCCGAGGTGCCCATGAGCTTGACGATCTCGCCGCCGCCCTTCTTGGTCCGCTCGATGATCTCGTCCAAGCGGGACGCCTCGATCATCTCGGTGACCGGGCGCGAGCCGACGGTCGTGAAGCGGGGGAGCGGCGTCATCGAGTCGCCGTGGCCGCCGAGCAGCATCGCGTTGATGTCGCGGACGGAGACGCCGAGCTCCATCTTGAGGAACGCCCGGTAGCGCGCCGTGTCGAGCACGCCGGCCATCCCCATCACGCGGTGGCTCGGGAAGCCCGACTCCATGTAGGCGACGTAGGTCATGACGTCGAGCGGGTTCGAGACCACGATGATGATCGTGTTCGGCGAGTGCTCGGCGACCTGTCGCGTCACCGACGAGACGATGTCGGAGTTGACCTTCAGCAGGTCGTCGCGGCTCATGCCCGGCTTACGGGGGAGCCCGGCCGTGATGACGGTCACGTCGGAGTTCGCCGTGATCGCGTAGTCGTCGCCGCCCTCGATGACGGTGTCGAACCCGTGGATCGGCGCGGCCTCCATGAGGTCGAGGGCCTTGCCCTGCGCCACGCCGGCGTTGATGTCGATAAGGGCGATGTTCTGGACGATGTCCATGCGCGCGACGCACTCGGCGACCGTTGCGCCGACGTTGCCCGCGCCTACCACGGTGATCTTCATGTCTTTGGGTTTGAGGGGGAAGAGGGGGAGCGGCCTACGCGGCTGGCGCGTCGCCGTTCGTGGAGTTTAGCGGGGCGCCTGCCCCACTCGGGCCCGCCGCGTCGGATTCGGCACGAAGACCGACCACCTCACGAGTCGCACCGCGCGGGGCCGGTCGGCGCGAGGTAGGCTCCCCACCCCGACTCGCCCCACCACGTCATGCTTCGTCGCCTCCCGATCCTCCTGCTGGCGCTCGCGCTCGGCGCCTGCACCGCCGCCTCCACCGCGCAGGCCCCCGCGCCATCGCCCGTCCCGCACGCCCCCGCTCCGCCGAAGAACGTGATCCTGATGATCGCCGACGGCTTCGGGCCTGCCTCGGCGACGCTCGGGGCCGCCGCCAAGGGCGCCCCGCTGGCGTTCGACAGCCTGATGGTCGGGGCCGTCGAAACGTCCGCCTCCGACAGCCGCGTGACGGACTCGGCCGCCAGCGCCACGGCCTACGCGTGTGGCATCAAGACCTACAACGGTGCCATCGGGATGACCGCAGACCGCCAGCCGTGCCGGACGGTGCTGGAGCTCGCCTCCGCGACCGGCCGGGCGACCGGGCTCGTGGCGACGTCTCGCATCACGCACGCCACGCCCGCCTCGTTCGGCGCCCACGTCGAGCGCCGCGCCCAGGAGGTCGAGATCGCCCGGCAACTCGCCGTCTCGGACGTGGACCTGCTGGTCGGCGGCGGCCGGAGCTACTTCACCGACGACGCGGCCGGCGCGGAGACGGGCGCCCGGCTGGCGCCGCTCGTCGACCAGATGCGCGACCGGGGCTGGGCCGTGGCGACCGACCGCGTGGGTTTCGACGCCATCACCGCGCTCCCCGCTGCGGCGTTCCTGGCCGACTCGCACCTCGCCTACGAGATCGACCGCGACGCGACGGACCAGCCGTCGCTCGCCGAGATGACCACGCGCGCGCTCGACCTGCTGGCGGCCTCGCCCGCCGGGCAGGAGCGGGGCTTTTTCGTCATGATCGAGGGCTCGCGCATCGACCACGCTGGGCACGGCAACGACCCCGCCGCGCACCTCGGCGACGTCCTGGCCTACGACGCCGCTGTCGAAGCCGCCCTCGCCTGGGCCGCCGCCGACGGGGCCACGCTCGTCGTCTCGACGGCCGACCACGAGACGGGCGGGATGACGCTGGGTCGCGACGGCATCTACAAGTGGGACCCGGCGCCCCTGCTTGCGGCGACCGCCAGCTTTGAGGCGATGACGGCCCGGCTGGTGGACGGCGGGGCGCCTGCGGCCGTCGTTCAGGAAGGGCTCGGCTTGGACGCGCTGCCCGACGGCGTCGAGGAGGCGATTCGGGCCGCGATCGCCAGTGGCGACCCGTACGCCCTCGGCCCGGTCATCCGCGACATCGCGAGCGAGCCGGCCGGGATCGGGTGGACGACCGGCGGCCACACGGCCGTCGACGTGGGCCTCTACGCCTGGGGCCCGGGCGCCGAGCGCTTCGCGGGCCGGATGCCGAACGACGCGGTCGGACGGGCGCTGATGAGTCTCTTCCGTGAGGGAACGCTCCGCTAGGTCGGCTGGCGGAGCTTGCGGAACACCAAGAGGTGGCCCAAGAACGCCAGCATCACCAGCCACGCCGGGAGCCAGACGCCGGGGAACGTGGTCGGGAGCAGCACGCGCGGCTCGGTCGGGACCACGCCGAACAACGACAGGGCGGCCGTGGCGACGACGACCGCCAGCAGGGCGAGTCCCAGGACGTTCCACGCCCAGATCAGCCACCGAGGCGGCGAGCCGCGCCACAGCCACAGGCCAAGCGGGACCGCCAGCAGGCCCGTCACCACGTCGACGTTGTGCCCGTGCCACGTGACCTCGGCCGGGACGGCACCAGCGCCGTAGGCGGCCGACAGCCACCATTCCACAAGAATGCGGAACGCCTGCGCGCCGACCAGCCACGCCAGCGGGAACGCCAGCAGGCGGTCGCCGAAGCGCGAGAACGCGAGCGCGATCATGCCCACGCTGAGCCCGATCAGCATCAGCCCAGCCAGCGGGGGACGGGCGTCGACATCGGACAGTGCGCCGCTGGCGGCCAGCGCGGCGGAACCGCCGAGGTAGACGACGGCGGCGGCGAGGGCGACGAGCGCCCACCGGGTCCGCTCGCGCGGCGTGCCCTCGGGGCACCACGCGGCAAACACGAAAACGCCGGCCATCGCGAGCGCGAGGGCGACCATGCCGACCGACAACACGGGGGAGAGGGGCATGCCCAAGACTACCGCGCGCAGGCTTCACCGGACCGTGTGCGTACCGTGTGACACGCCGGGCGTCAGCCGCAGATCGGAGACTGGCGCGATCTTCCCGCCCCCATGGACGTCGACACCACGCCTTTCGTCATCGTAGACACCGAGACCACCGGGTCCCGGGCGGGCGACGACCGCATCATCGAGATCGGGGCCGCGCGGCTCGTCGGCGGCGAGATCGTCGACACGTTCCAGCAGCTCATCGACCCCGGGCGCCACGTCCCCCAGCGGATCACCCGGCTGACCGGGATCTCGACGGCGATGGTCTACGGCCAGCCCGACGCGGCCGAGGTGATGCCCCGGTTCGTGGACTTTCTGGGCGACGCCGTGCTCGTCGCCCACAACCTCCCGTTCGACGCGCGCTTCCTGGACGTGGCGCTGGCGGAGTCCGGCCTGCCGCCGCTGCAGAACCAGAGCCTCGATACGTTGCGGCTGGCGCGGCGGCTGTTGTCGTCGCTGCCGTCGAAGGGGCTCAGCAAGCTGACCCAGCACTTCGGGATCAAAGTCAACGGCCGGCACCGCGCGCTGGGGGACGCCGTCGCGACGGCGGAGCTGCTGGTGATCCTGATGGAGCGGCTCCGCATCGAGTTCGGCGTGACGACGGTCGAGGGCGTGCTGGGCTTCCAGCGGCGGCGCTACAAGGACACGCGCCGCGAGCCGACGCACCTCAAGAAGATCCGCGAGCAGACCCTGCCGCTCCTGCCCGACCGGCCCGGCGTCTACTTCATGCGCGACACGCGCGGGTCGGTCATCTACGTCGGCAAGGCCAAGAGCCTGCGCAACCGCGTCCGGAGCTACTTCACGGGCGTCGAGAACCACGACCCCAAGACCCGCAAGCTGGTCCGGGACGTCCGCGAGGTGACGTGGCGCGAGACGGGGACCGAGCTGTCGGCGCTCTTGGAGGAGTCGAAGCTGATCAAGAACTACCTCCCGGTCTACAACCGGGCCCAGCGCCGCTACCGCGACTACCCGTTCCTCCGCCTCGACACGCGGCATGGCTACCCCACCCTCTCGTGGACGCCGCGCATCGCGCACGACGGCGCCGAGTACTACGGCCCGCTCGGGCGGCGTGGGCAGGCCGAGGAGCTGGTCGAGCTGATCGGGCGGCTGTTCCTGCTCCGCGAGTGCGACGACAACGTGTTCGCGCTCGGCCGGCCGTGCCTCTACCACGAGATGGGCCGGTGCGGCGCGCCGTGCGTCGGGGGCGACGGCGCCGAGCAGTACGGCCTCGAGGTCGACCGCATCCGCGCGTTCCTGACGGGCCAGGACACCGAGGCCATCGACCTGGTCGAGGAGGCCATGCGCGAGGCGGCAGCGGCGCGGGAGTACGAGGCCGCCGGGTGGTACCGCGACCAGCTCCGCCGGCTTCAGCGCACGCTCGGCCGCCAGAAGACCGTCGCGTCGGCCGTCCACGAGCACCACGCCGTGCTCGTCGAGCCGCTCGCGCCGGGCTACGACGGCCTGCCCGGTGGCGCCCAGCTGTTCCTGATCCGCCACGGTCGGCTCGCGGCGACGGTCGACCTGCCCGCCGAGCCGGGGCCGGACGAGATCGCCGACCTGCGCGCATCGCTCGCCGAGGCCTTCGACCCCGACCTCCCCGCGCCCGACGTGCACCGCCGCCCCGACGTCGACGAGATGCGGATGCTCGCCAGCTGGATGCGCCTCCACGGCGACGAATCCCGGACGGTCCGCTGGGACGCCGACACCGACACGGAGGACCTGGTGGCCGCGGTGCTGGCGTCGGCCCGAAACGCTGCGCCGACCTCGGCGACCGTCGTGGAGGAGACGGAGGCCTAGCGCGTTTGCCGGGCCTCCGGTGAAACGGCGTGCGACCGCGAGCGGTCTCGGTGTCTGAGGCCGGCACCTACGCGCTGTCGCTGGCGTCGGCGCCGGGCGACGTCGGCCCGCGCCCGGTCCTCGTCGAGGTGTTCGACCGGACGGACGGGACGGTCGTCGAGTCCGGCACGCCGTTCACGTTCTCGGTGGCGGAGAGCGAAGCCCTCATGGGCCGGTTCGCCGTCCGGGTCTCGCTGGGGGCGGCCGTGGCGGACGAGTCGGGAGTCGCGGGGCGGTCGCTGGCGGCGTACCCGAACCCTGGGGCGGGGGCCGTGACCGTCGTGCTCTCGGGGGCCGGGGGCACCGACGTCCGGTTGGCCGTCTACGACGCGCTCGGCCGGGAGGTCCCCGTGCTCCACGAGGGGCCGTGCTCGATGCCGGCCGGCTCACGCCGGGCGCGTATCTGGTCCGGGTCGTAGGCGGGGGTTGGGCCGACGCGCGCTCGCTGACCATCGTCCGCTAACGCATGTGGGTGAGGCCGCCCCCGCAGTCCGCGCGACCAGCGGACTGCGGGGGGCTAGGCCGGCTCGACCGAGCCGGCGGCGACGCTTTCGAGCGCCCCCCAGAAGGTGGGGAACGAGACGGCCGCCGCCTCGGCGCCGTGGATCCGCGTCGGCCCCGACGCGCCGAGCGCGGCGACGGCGGCGGCCATCGCGATCCGGTGGTCGTCGCGCGCCTCCACGTCGGCGCCGTGCAGCGGCCGACCGCCCTCGATGACGAGCCCGTCGGGCGTCTCCTCGATGTCGGCGCCCATCGCGCGCAGGAACGCGGCCGTCGCCTCGATCCGGTCCGTCTCCTTGACCCGGAGCTCGGCCGCGTCGCGGATGACCGTCCGGCCCTCAGCGTACGCCGCGGCGACCGCCAGCACGGGGATCTCGTCGATCAAGTTGGGCACGATGGCCCCGCTGATCTCGACGCCGACCAGGCCCGCCTCGGGCGCCGCAATGCGGATGTCGGCGATCGGCTCGCCCGCGCGCTCGCGCTCGTTGGCGATCCGCAGATCTGCGCCCATCGCGCGGAGCACGTCCACGACGCCGCTCCGCGTCGGGTTGAGACCGACGCCGCTGAGCTGGATGGTGGCCGGGTCGACGATGCTCCCGGCGACCAGGAAGAACGCCGCCGCCGACACGTCGCGGGGCACGATAAACTGCCGCGCGCGGACGGCCGTGCCGCCGTCGACGGAGACGTGCCGCTCGCCCCCGATCATGAGCGCGTCGAGCGCGAGCATGCGCTCGGTGTGGTCGCGCGTCGGCACGGGCTCCACGACCGTCGTGGTCCCATTCGCGCTGAGCCCCGCCAACAGCACGGCGCTCTTGACCTGCGCCGAGGCGACGGGCAGGCGGTAGCTGAGACCCGTGAGGCCGCCGCCGCCGACTGTGACCGGCGCGTGGCCGTCGGTCAGGCCCACGTCCGCGCCCATGGCCCGGAGCGGCCGGGCGATGCGCTCCATCGGCCGGCCCGAGAGCGAGGCGTCGCCGACGAGCGTCGTGCGGAATGGGAGACCCGCCAGCAGGCCCGCCAGCAGACGCATCGTGGTGCCGGAGTTGCCGCAGTCGAGCGGGCCATCGGCCTCGGTCAGCCCCGCCAGCCCACGGCCGGTGACGAAGAGGCTGGGCGTGCCGTCGGCGCCGAGCACGTCGTCGCGCGTCTCGAAGGCCACGCCGAGTTGGCGCAGGCACGCGATGGTGGAGGCCGGGTCGGCGGCGTCGGAGAACCCGACGATCTCGCTCTCGCCGTCGGCGATGGCCGCCAGGATGGCGGTCCGGTGCGCGATCGACTTGTCGGCGGGCAATGGGGGCGTGCCCGCGAGCGCGACGGCGGGGTGGACGGTGACGATCATTGCGCCGTGAAGGTGACGGGCCACGATGCGGGCGCGAGCGGGGCGTCGCAGCCCGCGTGCGCCCGCGTCTCGGCGATGGCGGCGGACCCGTCGGGCCGGAGCCGGTACCGGACGTCGGTGCCGCAGCCGCCGTGGCCGGCGCTCTTGGTCAAGACGGCGAACGTGCCGGGCGCCTCGCCAGCGGACACGATCCCCAAGAAGCTCTCGGTGACATCGGCCGACGGCCGCCCGTCCTCGCCGACGAGCCGGGCGCGGACGAGCCGGGGCGTCGCGCCGCTCAGGTCGACGACGGCGAAGACGCTCTGGTACGCGAACGCCTGGCACGTCACCTCGGCGATGGCGTCGGCGCCAAGGCGGTGGATCTGGACGACGCCTCGGCGCGGGGCGGTCGGGTCGTCCTCGCCGCACGCGGTCCGCCAGTCGAGCGCGCCGAGGAGCGATTCGGACAAGGCCACGAGCGCCGCGTCGTCGGGCGCGGCCTCGACGGCCGCGACCCAGGCGGCGGTGTCGAAGTCGGGCGTGGCGACGGGCTCGCCCGGAGGTGCGTCGGTCGACGGTGGCGCCGCGTCGGGGCCCGGGCTGGCGCAGGCGCCGAGCGCGAACGCCAGCAGGAGAGCGGGGAGGCTACGCATCGGCGAGTACGAGCGGGGTGACCTCCGCGAGCAGGGCCGCCTTTTCGCGGTGGGGGAGGAAGGCGTGACGGAAGCCGTTGAGCACGATCTGGCGGAGCGCGTCCTCGGGGATGCCGCACCGGGTGTGCGCCAGCCACAGCTCCTCGGTCGTCGTGGTGTGGCTAAAGAGGGTGTTGTCGGTGTTGATGGTCACCGGGACGCCCGCGCGGCAGTACTCGGCGACCGGGTGGGCCTCGTAGCTGGCGACGACGTGCGTCTGGACGTTGGAGGTGGGGCAGACCTCGAGCGGGATCTGGCGGTCGACGACGTAGCGGAGCAGCTCGGGGTCCTGCCCCAGCGTGACGCCGTGGCCGATGCGGTGCGCGCCGCACTTGAAGAGCGCCTGTCGGATCGACGCCGGCCCAAAGCTCTCGCCCGCGTGGACGGTGATGTTGAGCAACTCCTTGCGGGCGAGGTAGAACGCCGAGCCGTGCAAGTCGGCCGGGTTGCCGCGCTCGCCGCCCGCCAGGTCGAACCCGATCACGCCGCGCCCCCGGTAGCTCGCGGCGAGCTCGGCCTGGGCCAGCGACGCGCTCTCGCGCCGGTCTCGCAAGCCGCAAATGATGACGCCGCTTCGGATGCCGTGGTCGCGCTGGGCGTCCTTCAGCCCCGCCAGCACGGCGTCGTTGACCTGCCACATCGTGAGCCCCTCGTCGGTGTGGAGGACCGGCCCGTAGCGGACTTCGAGGTAGCGGACGTTGTCGGCCGCCATGTCCTCGGCCAGCTCGTACGCGATGCGGTAGAGGGCCTCCCGGGATTGCATCAGCGGGAGCGAGTAGCCGAACCATTTGAGGTACTCCTCGAGTGTCGGCGACCCGTCGATCTTGAGGAGTTCCTCGGCCAGCCCCTCCTCGGTGTCGGCGGGGAGCACGTCGAGCTTGTCCTGCTCGCGCGCGAGCTCGAGCATGGTCGATACGCGGAGCGAGCCGTCGAGGTGGCAGTGGAGTTCGGCCTTGGGCCAGGCCTGGATGGTGTCGCGGTCGAGCATCGGATTCGGGGGGCGTCCGCCAAGCTACGGGCCGTGCACAGTGGTGCCGGTCGTTGCGGGCCGCCTCCGGCGTGAGATCCGGCGAACTCGCTACGCACGGGGCACCGCGGCGGAGGCCGCCCGTACATTTGGCGCCCACCCCTGCGACCGGGACGTCGGCATCGTCGCCCGTTCCACGCTCGGCGCGGTCTTCCCGACCGCCCCGCTCAGGCGGCTCCAGGGGCGGGCCGGCGTCCCGCCGGTGTTCGCGCTGCTCGCCTCCTTCTCACTCGCCTCCACGCCCATGGGTAGCCTCGGCCCTTTCGAGATCATCGCGATTCTCCTCGTCGTGCTTCTGCTGTTCGGTGCCAAGCGCATCCCCGAGATCGCGCGCGGCCTCGGCAAGGGCATCCGCGAGTTCAAGGACGCCACCAACGAGATCAAGCACGAGCTGACCGTCGAGCCCCCTCGGACCCAGATCCCGCCCGCTCCGCCGACCCAGGCCCAGGCCTCGCAGCCGGTCGCCACGCAGGCCGCCCCGCCCCCGTCGCCCGCTCCCGAGCCGCCCGCCGACTCGCAGGCCTAAGGGCTTCGGTATGGGGTGCCCTGATACGGGGTACCCCGACCGTTCTCAGCTTTCGAATCCGTACCGCGTACCTCCGTACCCACTCCGACCCCGCTTTCCGCATGAGCATCCTCATCGATTCTGACACCCGCCTCGTCGTCCAGGGCATCACCGGCAAGGAGGGCACCTTCCACGCCGAGCAGATGATCGAGTACGGCACAGCCGTCGTCGCCGGCGTCACGCCCGGCAAGGGTGGCACGACCCACCTCGACCGGCCGGTCTACAACTCGGTCGCCGAGGCCGTCGAGAAGGAGGGCGCGAATGTGTCCGTCATCTTCGTCCCGCCGGCGTTCGCCGCCGACGCCATTCTGGAGGCCGCCGACGCCGGTGTCAAGACCGTCGTCTGCATCACGGAGGGCATCCCGGTGCAGGACATGCTGCCCATCAAGCCGTACGTCGACGCGCGCGGCGTGCACCTGGTCGGGCCCAACTGCCCCGGCCTGCTGACCCCCGGCGCGTCGGTCAAGGTGGGCATCATGCCGACCATGATCTTCACGCCCGGCAACGTCGGCGTCGTCTCGCGCTCCGGCACGCTCACCTACGAGGCGGTCGATCAGCTGACGCGCGCCGGCTTGGGCCAGTCGACGGCCATCGGCATCGGCGGCGACCCGATCATCGGGACGCAGTTTATCGACGCCATCAAGCTCTTCAACGAGGACCCGGAGACGGAGGCCATCGTGATGATCGGTGAGATCGGCGGGTCGGCCGAGGAGGAGGCCGCCGAGTACGTCCGGCAGCACGTCAAGAAGCCGGTCTTCGGGTTTATCGCAGGCCGCACCGCGCCTCCCGGCCGCCGCATGGGCCACGCCGGCGCCATCGTCTCCGGCGGCAAGGGCACGGCCGAGGCCAAGCTCGACGCCATGCGCGCGGCGGGCATCACGACGGTCGAGAACCCGGCCTCGATCGGCCAGACCGTCGCCGACCACTACGCGAGCGTCGCCTAGCGCCGCTCGGGCCTGAGGGAAGGGCAAGGGGCCTGGGGCGACCGCTCCAGCCCCTTGCCCTTTCTCGTATCCCACCCTCCCATGAAGGTCAAGCACGCCGAGTTCGTCCTCTCCGCCCCGAACTGGCGGACGCTGCCGCCGCCGATCGCGCCCGAGGTGGCGTTTGTCGGCCGGTCGAACGTGGGCAAGAGCTCGCTGCTGAACGCCCTGCTCGGCCGCAAGCAGCTCGCAAAGACCTCGGGCACGCCGGGCAAGACGCAGGCGCTCAACTTCTACGCCGTCAACCCCAACCCGCAAGGCCACCCGGACGTGTTCCTGGTCGACCTGCCGGGCTACGGCTACGCCAAGGTCTCGCAGAAGCAGCGCGCCAAGTGGCAGCAGTTTATCGGGCAGTACGTCACCCAGCGCGCCGAGGAGGGCACGCTGCGGGCGGTCGTCCAGCTCATCGACAGCCGCCACGGGATGACGAAGATGGACGCCGAGCTGCTGGCGGTGATGCTGGAGAGCCCGGCGCCGCACGTGATCGCGATGACCAAGTCGGACAAGCTGGGCGCGAACGACCGCCAAAAGGTGGTCGCCAGCATCCAGGCGGAGCTCGCGCCGTTCGGGCTGGAGCTGCCCATCGTGCTCACGTCGTCGCAGAAGAAGCAGGGCATCGCCGAGCTCTGGGGCTGGATCGACGCGGTGCTCTAGGCTCGCTGGCGCTCGCGGGACTGGGGGCTGGCTCGCTCCGCTCGCGGGATTGGGGATTGGGGGGAATACTTCTCCTCAAAGATGGGTAGTGAGGTGGGTGGTGAGGCTGGCGTCGCATTTTCAGTCCCCAGTCCCCAGTCCCCAGTCCCCAGTCCCCAGTCCCCAGTCCCCAGGGCCTCACAGCCGCACCCAGACGGTGCGCTGGCCGCTGGCGGGGTTCTCCAGGCGCAGCGTGTCGCCGTCGAGCGCGACGCGGAAGCGGCCGTCCTGCGTGTCGTCGCGGAGCCACAGGATGGAGTCGCCAACGATCTCGTACGTCGCCCCGTAGACCACCGGGTTGGCGCCGGGCGCGCGCTCGACGATGCGGGCCGTGCCGTCGGCGAAGAACTGGTAGCGCATGCCGAGCGAGTCCGGCCCGGCCGCGCGCCAGGTGCCGACATAGCCGCCGGACCCGTCGCAGGCGGCGAGCGCCAGCGCGGCAACGGCGAAGAGGAGGGGCAGGCGGGACATCGGCGGCGGCAGCGAGTACGCGAAGGTACCCGCCCCCACGCCCATGCTCGAAGGCCTGCTCTCGCTCCCGCCCGTCACCCAGACCATGCTGGTGCTCAACGTCGCCATCGGCGCGTACACGCTGCTGGTCAACCCCGAATTGATCGACCGCTGGGCGTTCAAGCCGTTCCGCGTCGTGCGCGAGCGCGAGTGGAGCCGGTGGCTTACCGCGGGCTTTGTGCACGTGAACGGGATGCACCTCGCGTTCAACATGATCACGCTCTACTTTTTTGGGCCGTACGTGGAGGCGGTGATGGGGCCGTGGAACTTCCTGGTCGTCTACCTCGGCTCGGAGCTGACGGCGAACGCGCTCACCTTCTGGAAGCACCGCGATGCGCCGCAGTACTCGGCCGTCGGCGCCTCGGGCGCCATCTCGGGCGTGCTGTTCGCGTTCTGCCTGTTTGAGCCGTTCGCGATGCTGGGCATCATGTTCGTCATCCCGATGCCCGCCATCCTGTTCGCCGTGCTCTACGTCGTGCTCTCGATCTACGCCTCGAAGCGCGAGATCGGCCGCGTGGCACATGAGGCGCACTTGGGCGGCGCGCTCGGCGGGCTGGCGCTGACGATCCTGCTGTACCCGGCGGCCGTCTCCATCTTCCTCGACCAGATCGGGCTCCGTTAGCGGATCCGCGCCAGCAGGTCGGCCCAGTCGTCGAAGGCGACGGCGCCGTCGGGCGCGCGGTCCGGGTCGCCCCGGTACCACGCGACGGGCCACCCGGCGCCGGTCCCGCCCAACACGTCGGAGTGGTACGAGTCGCCGACGTAGAGCAGGTCGCTCGCGGCCACGTCGCGGCCCAGCGTCCCGGCGGCCTGCTCGCGGACGTGGTCGAAGATGCCCGGGTCGGGCTTCATCACGCCGACCTCCTCGGAGATGACCACGAACGCCGCGCGCTCGGCGATCTCAGGGAGCGCCGCCAGCTTGCCGCGCTGCTGCGCTGAGAACCCGTTCGTCAGGATCCCGACGGGCACGGCATCCGCGACCGCGTGATACGCGGCGCGCGCGCCCTCCGCCCAGCGCCAGTGCGCGGCGTAGCGGGCGAGGTAGTCGCGGTCGAGTGTCGCGGGCGGCAGCGTGTCGCATTCGAGTGCCGCCAGAAGGCGCTCCGAGCGGAGCTGGCGCAGTTGCGCCCCGGTGATCTCGCCCCGTCCAAAGTCACGCCACAGGGGGACGTTGGCGGCCCGGTACGAGGCGTGGACGTGGTCGAAGGCGTGGTGCCCGAGGTGCGCGCTGTGCAGCCTGTGGACGTCCGCCAGCGCGGCGGCCTCGGCCGCGCGGTGGTCGAGGAGCGTGTCGTCGAGGTCGAAGACGACGAGGGCGGGCGAGGCGAGAGTCACGAGGCGCGGGGTGAGAGTCCAAGGGGAGTGGCCCTACGCCCCTTGCCGCCTGCCCCTTCCCCCATGCCCAAAAAAAGCGCCCCCGCCGCACAGAGCAGCAGGGGCGCCGAGATCGAGTCGATCCGGAGGGCTACGCCTCGACCGGGTCGATGTGGACCGTCTTGCGGCCGCCGCGCGAGGTCTGGAAGCGGACGCGGCCGTTCGAGGTCGCGAACAGCGTGTCGTCGTTGCCACGGCCGACGTTGAGGCCGGGGTGGAACTTGGTCCCGCGCTGACGGACGATGATCGTGCCGGCGTGGATCGTAGCGCCGCCCGGCGACTTCACGCCGAGCATGTTGGGGTTGGAGTCGCGGCCGTTCTTCGACGAGCCGACGCCTTTTTTGTGTGCCATCTCAGGTGGGGGTCTGGGAGCGCGGGGCTCTAGTTGACGGAGAGCGCGCCGATCTTGATCTGCGTGTACGGCTGACGGTGGCCGTTCTTGACCTTGTAGCCCTTGCGGCGCTTCTTTTTGAAGACGATGATCTTGTCGCCCTTGACGTGCGCGAGCACCTCGGCGGGGACGCTGGCGCCGTCGACGGTCGGGGCGCCGATCGAGACGCCGTCGTCGCCGGAGACGAGCAGGACGCGGTCGAACGTGAGGGAGTCGCCGACCTCGCCCTTGAGGCGGGGGACGTAGAGGCGGAGGCCTTCGGAGACCTTGAACTGCTTGCCGGCGATCTCGACGATTGCGTACATGGGGTGTGCGGGCTTGGGAAGTCCCCCGGAGCGGCGGCGAGTGCGGCCGTCCGAGGAGCGCAGGGCAGAGCCGGGGAATCTAGAGGGCTCCGGCGGCCGGGGATCTGGGGATTTGTCGAAGAAGGAGAGGGGGCGCTCTGCGAGCGGGAACGGGGAATGAGGAACGGGGGACGAGCTGAGTCGCCCGGAGTGGCGTCGGCGGTCGACGTCGAACATCTTCCCAATCCCCAATCCCCAATCCCCGTGACCGGCATCTTCGGCGGATCGTTCAACCCCCCGCACGTCGGCCACCTCGCCGTGGCCGAGGCGTGTGCCCAAGCGGCCGGGCTCGACCGTGTGCTGTGGATTCCGGCCGCGACGCCGCCCCACAAGCAGGACGACCCGACGCTGGCGCCCGAAGCCGCCCGGCTGGCGATGGTCCGCGCAGCGGTTGAGGGCAACCCGCGGTTCGCGGTCTCCGACATCGAGATCGCGCGCCGGGGCGTGAGCTACACCGTCGACACGCTACGCCAGCTGGCGGCCGACGGGGCAGGGCCGCTGGCGCTGATCATCGGCGGGGACAGCCTGGCGGGCTTCCCGTCGTGGCGCGAGCCCCAGGCGATCGTCGACCTCGCCCGGCTCGTCGTCTACCGCCGCCCCGGCGACGGCGTCGACCTTGGTGCGCTGCCTGGGTGGCTGGCGTCTGCGCTGACGGTCGTCGAGGGGCCGTCGCTGGCGGTCTCCAGCACCGAGCTGCGCGGCCGGATCGCCAGCGGACGGACGGTCCGGTACCTCGTGCCCGACGCGGTCCGCGCCCTCATCGAGGCGGAGCGACTGTACCGGTAGCGCGCGGCTCCCGCGTTCCTCTGGGGGCGTCCCCAGCCGGTGGGCTCCTTTGCTCCCGACGCGGGATCGCCCCCCGGCACCGCTCGTAGCATCGGCCCCTCCCGCTATGCCTGTGCCTCGCACCCTCGAAGACAAAGCCGCCGGCCTCCTCATCGTCCGCTTGGGCAACAACCTGCCGCCCGCCGTCACCGCGACGGAGGCGGAGGACGAAGTCGCCGCGCTCCTTGACCGCTACGCGATTGGCGGGCTCATCCTGTTCAACGGGCGCTGGCCCGACACGCGCGACACGCTGGCGCGGCTCCAGGCGAAGTCCGAGCACGGGCTGATCGTGACGACGGACATGGAGCGCGGGTTCGGCCAGCAGGTCATCGGCGGGACCGTCTACCCCCACGCCGAGGCGTTCTCGCACGCCAGCGACGCCGAGACCGTCCGCACGTTCGCCGCCCAAGCCAGCCGTGAGGCGCTCGCGTGCGGCGTCCACGTCACCTACTCGCCCGTTGCGGACGTCGACCGCAACCCCGAGAACCCCATCATCGGCGCGCGCGCCTTCGGGCCCGACCCGTCGCGCGCCGCCGAGCTGACCGCCGCGTTCGTGGCGGGCGTCCACGACGCGGGCCAGCTGGCGACCGCCAAGCACTTCCCGGGCCACGGTGGCACGACGGGTGACACGCACTCTGAATTGCCCGTGCTCGACGACGACCGGGCCACGCTCGAAGCCACCGACTTCGTGCCATTCCGGGCGGCCATCGACGCCGGCGTCGACCTCGTGATGACGGCCCACATCGTCTACCCGGCACTCGACCCGGACAACCCCGCGACCCGCTCGCCCGCCATCCTGCGCGGCCTGTTGCGGGACGAGATGGGCTTCGAGGGCGTCGTCGTGACCGACAGCCTGCAGATGGCAGGCGCGAAGGTGGAGGGCAAGTCCGAAGGGGACCTTGCCGCCGAGCTCTTGGAGGCCGGCGTCGACCTGTTTGTGGATGCCGTCGACCCGGTCGCCGTCATCGACGGGCTGGTCGGCGCCGTCCGCGAGGGCCGGCTCGACGAGGCCTTGCTCGACGCCGCCCTCGCGCGTGTCGACCGCCTGCGGGAGACGCTGCGCCAGCGCCACGGAGAGGACGTTTTCGCCACGCCGCCGCTCCCGCCCGAGACCGTCGCCGCGCCGGAGCACGCCGCGCTGTCCCAGCGTGTCGCCCGGGAGGCCGTCGAGGTCGCCCGCGGTCCGCTGCCCGACCTGGGCGATGGGAGCGGGGTGCTGGTCGTGCTCGTCAAGCCCGCGCCGCGCCCGAACGAGCCCGTGACGATGCCGATGGGGGAGGCCGTCGCCCGGCTCCTGCCCGGCGCGGTCTACCGCGAGCTGGAGCCGACCCACGAGGACCAGGACGACGTGTTCGACGAGATCCGCGTGCTGGCGACGGACGCCCGCGAGCTGGTCATCGCCACGATCGCCCGGCCCGCCGCGTGGAGCACGTTCGGGCTGGCCGGCCGCGAGCGCCGCTTCGCCCGCAACCTCATGGCCGCCCACCCGACGACGCTCGTCGTCCTGGGCGACCAGCGCGGCCTGCGCGGCTACGACGCGTGTGACGCCGCGCTCGTGACGTACTCCGACGTGGCCGCCAGCCAGGTCGCCGCCGTCGAGCGGCTGGCGGGGCGGCCCGAGGGCGAGCCGGTGGGTGGGTGAGTCGGTCCGTGCGAGATCGAACCCCGCCTTGCGACCCACCGACTCACTGAACCCTCTGGCCCCGAACCTCCCCAGCGAACGTCTCGTTCTAGCGATCGGCAGCGCCGTCGCCGCCGGGGCGTACGCCGTCTGGACGGTCGACGCGGGCGGCTGGTCGCTCGACGCCGCCGTCCGGGCCGGCGGCGTGCTGGCCGCCGTCCTGGTGCTGGCGCTCGTGCTCCGCGCCGTCCGCCGCGCCAACCGACCCCGCTAGAGGCCGAAGTCCGTCACCGACTCCCGTAGATTCCGAAACCCCTTCCAGTCCTCCCCACTCCGATGACCGAGCCCACCGCCGACGCCCCCCTCTCCGCCTACGAGAAGCCCCCGGCCGACGGTGCCGAGGTCGACCCCCGCTGCGTTCCGCAGAACCTGGACGGGCCGCCCCCGATCGGCGACGAGATCGATCCGCCTGCCTACGACGAAGAGAGCCAGGAAAACTGGCGCTTCTTGTTCGCCCGGCAGATGTCGATGCTGCCCGGCCGTGCCGGCGAGGCCTACCTCGAAGGTGTCAAGACGCTGGGCATGACGCCCGACCACATCCCGACGCTCCGCGACCTCAGCCGTCGCATGGAGGCCGCGGCCGGCTGGCGCATCGCCCGGATCCCGGGCCTGCTCCACGAGCGCGACTTTTTCGGCCTGCTCAACGACCGCGTCTTCCCGTCGACCGACTACATCCGCCGCAAGGACGAGCTCGACTACACGCCCGCGCCGGACTGCTTCCACGACATGTTCGGCCACATGCCGATGCTGACCGAGCCGGCCTTCGCCGACTTCTACCACTTGTTCGGCCAGAGCGCGCTCCACGCCGAGGGCGTCGACCGCCAGTCGCTGGAGCGGCTCCACTGGTTCACCGTCGAGTTCGGGCTGATCAAGCAGGAGGTGGGCGAGCGGATCTTCGGCGCCGGCATCCTGTCGTCGAAGGACGAGGTCCAGCACGCGCTCAGCGACAAGGTCGAGAAGGTGCCGTTCTCGATCGAGGCCGTCATCAACCAGGACTACGACGTGTGGCACCTCCAGCCCAAGCTGTTCGTGCTCGACTCGTTCGAGCAGCTCGAGACGGACTTCCGCGCGTGGGCCGCCAGCCGCGGCCTGCTCCCGGCCGACGCCTAGCGCACCCGGTCGTCCCCGGCGCGAGCCCGGGGCGGTCCGCCGCACTGCGATGCAACGACTCGAAGCGACCGTCCGGGGCCGCGTGCAGGGCGTCGGGTTCCGGCGCTACGTGATGCGCTGGGCCCGCCGGCTCGGCCTGTCCGGATGGGTCCGCAACGACCCGGACGGCACCGTCCGGCTGGCGGCCGACGGCGAGGCCCCTGCGCTCGACCGCCTCACGCGCCTCCTGTGGGGCGGCCCCCCCGGCGCCGACGTGGAAGCCGTCGAGGCCACCCGGGTGGCGCCGCTGGCGACGTTCGACGACTTCCGCATTCGGCGGCCCTGACGGGGGGGAGCGGGTACTGTTGGAGGCTCCGTTCCCGGTGCCGCCGCCCCGCTCAGCCGGCCTTCTTCATCACCGCCCCGGCCACCACCAGCCCGAGCGCCGTCGGGCCGAGCTTGGCGGCCACGGCCTGCACCTTGTTGCCGAGCCCCGGCACCACGCGCCGCGTGTTCGAGGCGAGCCCCGCCAGCCCCTGCCGGGCGACGGACTCCGACGGAAGCGAGCCGGCGAAAAAGGCGTCGTTCATGCCGGCCCGGTCGGCGAAGCCGGTCCGCACCGGCCCCGGGCACAGGCACGACACGTGGACGCCCGTCCCGCGCATCTCGGCCCACAGCGCGTTCGAGAACGACAGCACGTACGACTTCGTCGCGGCGTAGACGGCGAACGACGGCGCCGGCACGAACGCCGCCACACTCGCGACGTTGAGCACGCCCCCGCGCCCACGCGCCACCATCCCGGGCAGCAGTCGGCGCGTCAGCGAGGTCAGCGCGGTCACGTTGAGCCCGACCATCCCTTCGGCCTGCTCGGCGCTGGCGTCGAGGAACGGGCCCTGCACGCCGAAGCCCGCGTTGTTGACCAGCACGTCGACCTCCAGGCCCTCGGCCTCGAGGCGGGCCACCAGCGCGGACGGGGCGTCGCGTGGGTCGAGGTCGGCGGGGACGACCGTCGCCTCGCCGCCAGCGCCTCGGATCTCGTCGGCGACGGCCGCCAGCGCGTCGGCGGAGCGGGCGACGAGCACCACGTGGGCGCCGCCGGCGCCGAGTTGGCGCGCCATGTCGGCGCCGATGCCGGACGAGGCGCCGGTGACGAGGGCCGTGCGGCCCGGGTAGTAGTCGTTCAAAGGAAGGGGGGAGGGGGAGGCCCGTATCCTACGCCGCCCCGCCCGCCACAGATCGGTTGACGAGACGATCCCTCCTCGACGACGCCGTCGCCCGGCTCACCGACGCCGGCATCGACGACCCGCGCCGGACGGCCGAGTGGATCGTCGAGGACGTGACCGGCGCCACGCGGGCCGCCCTCTACGCCCGGCCGGACGCGGCTGCACAGCCCGAGGAGGTCGCCCTCGTCGCCCGTGCCGTCGAGCGCCGCGCCACGGGCGAGCCCGTCCAGTACGTGCTCGGCCACGCCGACTTCTACGGCTTGCGGCTCGCGGTCTCGCCCGCCGTGCTCGTGCCGCGCCCCGAGACTGAGGCCGTCGTCGAGGAGGCCCTGCGCCGAATCCGGTCCGTGGAGGGGCCCTGGGTCCTCGATATCGGCACGGGCAGTGGGGCCGTCGCGCTCGCGATCGCCTCGGAGCGCCCCGACGCCGAGGTCTTCGCCGTCGACATGTCGCCCGACGCCCTCGCCGTCGCGGCCAGCAACGCCGACCACCTCGGGCTGGCGGTCACGTTCATCGAGGCCGACGCTCTCCGACCGTCCTTCGCTGACGAGGTCCCACCCGCCTTCGACTTGGTGATCTCAAACCCGCCCTACGTCCCCGACGCCGAGCGCGCGGGCTTGCAGCGCGAGGTCCGCGACCACGAGCCCGGGCTGGCGCTCTTCGTGCCCGACGCCGACCCGCTTCTTTTCTACCGCGCGCTCGCCGGCCACGCCGAGCGCCTGCTCCGCCCCGGCGGATGGCTTGTCGCTGAGACCCACGCCGACCACGGCGCCGCCGTCGCCGCGCTCTGGCACGACGCCGGGCTCGCCGACGCCGCCATCCTCCCCGACCTCGCCCGCCGCGACCGCATCGCCGTCGCCCGCCGCCCGCTCGACTCGCTCGCGCCATGACCCCGGACCCCGCCGACCTCCCCGAGGTCTCCGCCGACACCGTCGCCCAGCTCTTCTTCGACTTCCTCCGCCAGCTTTCGACGCTGTCGCTTGCGGCCGCTGGCGGCACCGTCACCCTGATGCAGACCGTGCTCGCGGAGTCCCAGAGCCAGGGCCTGCTCGTCGCCGGAGTCGCGGCTCTCTTCCTGGCCGCTCTGTTCTCGCTCCAGACTCAGCAAGTGCTCGTCGAGCGGCTCGCCGGACAGACCCGCACCATGCGGCCCGGCGCCGGAGGGCTCGCGCGCCTCAAGATGAAGCGCACCTCGGCCAACGAGCAGCGCCTGATGTACATCTCCTTCGGCCTTTTCGGCGCCGGCCTTGCGATGGTCGGTCTCGCCGTCGTCACCGACTTCCTGCTGTAGACCGCGAGGCGTGCGTCGAGCCGTCATCCTCATCGCGCCTCTCACGAGGCCAGAGCGTACGCCACCGGCTGGCTGGCGCCAGCAGAATCGCGGTGGCCTCGAACCAGACCTCCTCTCCCGGACGGGAGGGACCGGGGGAGGTCGACGGGCTAGGGGCTACCGATCCGCTCAAGTCCTGCTCGCGACCACCACGGCCCCTGTAGGGCCGTCGCATGCGACGGCGTCGAGCCACACATGTCGTCCTGAAGCCACGGACTGCAAGCGCGAAGGACCGTATCGCCGACGCAACGACCCGTGGCGCGCGAGACGTCCCGGAGCGCCCCCCTCGGCCCCCCCGCCGACCCTGTCACCCCCACCGGCGTAGACTCGGCCGACCGCCCGCCGACGAACCGACCTCCTCGACCCTCCGCCCCGTGGCCCGCCGCTTCGTCCTCCAGCCCCGCGAGCCCGACGCGGGCGACCCCCGCCTCACCCTCGACTACGCTGCCGACCTCGACCGACAGCAGCTCGCGGCGGCCACGGCCGGCGACGGCGCCACGCTCGTCGTCGCGGGCGCGGGCACCGGCAAGACGCGCACGCTGGTCTACCGCGTCGCCTACCTCGTCGAGACCGGCGTGCCCCCCGAGCAGATCGTGCTGCTCACCTTCACGCGGCGCGCGGCGACCGAGATGCTCACGCGCGCGGGGATGCTGCTCGACGGCCGGTGCGAGCGCGTCCGCGGCGGCACCTTTCACGCCTTCTGCCTCGAGACGCTCCGCCGCCACGCCACGAGCGTCGGCTACCCCGACCGCTTCGGCGTCCTCGACTCGGCCGACGCCGCGGACGTCGTCGACCTCGCGCGGACGCGCTTGGGGCTCGACCGCTTGCCCAAGCGCTTCCCCCGCAAGCGGACCCTGCTGGCGATGTTCTCCGCCGCCACCAACCGGGGGCTAAGCCTCGACGAGGTGGTCGCCGATGGCTACCCGCAGTACGCCGAGCACCTCGACACCCTGCACCGCCTGCGCACCGGCTACGCCGAGACCAAGCGCCGGACGGGGATGATGGACTTCGACGACCTGATGGCGCTCACCCTCGAGCTCTTGCGCGAGAACCCCGACGTGCGCCAGGCCGTCGCCGGCCGCGCCCGCCAAGTCCTGGTCGACGAGTACCAGGACGTCAACCTCCTGCAGGCCGACTTGGTGGAGCAGTTCCAGTCCGTCTGGCGCAACGTCATGATGGTCGGCGACGACGCCCAGTCCATCTACCGCTTTCGGGGCGCGGACGTGGGCCACATCTTGGACGTGCCTGTTCGCTACCCCGGCGCCCGCGTCTTGAAGCTGGAGCACAACTACCGCTCCACGCAGCCCATCTTGGATCTCGCCAACCACGTCATCGCGAGCGCGACGGAGGCCTACGACAAGCGGTTGTTCACCGACCGCGAGGGAGGGGAGACCCCCGCCCTCGTCTCCGCCCCCGACGACGGCGACGAGGCCCGTTTCGTGGCCCAAGTGGTCCTCGACAACCGCGAGAACGGGACGCCGCTCAACCGTCAGGCCGTCCTCTTTCGCTCCGGCTGGTGCTCGTACGCGCTCGAAGCCGAGCTCGGCCGCCGCAAGATCCCCTTCGTCAAGTTCGGCGGCCTGAAGCTGGCGGAGGCCGCCCACGTCAAGGACATCGTCGCCCACCTCCGCGTGGCCGAGAATCCCGCCGACGCCGTCGCCTGGAACCGCGCCCTCCGCTTGGTCGAGGGCGTCGGCCCCACAACGGCCCGCCGCCTGCTCGACTGGATCTCGCACGCCGCCACCGGGGGCACCGAGGGCGCCGTCCACGTGCTCCGTCAGTCGGTCGACGAGGTCGTGCCCTCGCCCGCCGTCGCCGCCTCCGTCGCCCGCCTGGTCGAGGCGCTCACCCCGCTCCGCGACGAGTCGCTCGCGCCCGAGGCGCAGGTGGAGGCCCTGCTGGCGTACTACCGCCCCGTCTTCGAGCGCGTCTACGCCGACGACTTCCAGAACCGGGAAGCGGACCTCGACGCCGTCGTCGCCCTTGCCGCCCGACACCGCTCGCGCACGGCCCTGCTCGAATCCCTCGCCCTCGACCCCATCGACTGGACGCAGGAGCCCTCCGACGCCGCGCTCAAGGACGAGCCGCCGCTCGTGCTCTCGACCATCCACTCGGCCAAGGGCCTCGAGTTCGACACCGTCTTCCTCATCCACGCCCTCGACGGCGTGCTGCCGTCCGCCTACGCGCTCGCGTCCAGCGACGAGGAGGACGAGGAGCGACGCCTGCTCTACGTGGCCTTGACGCGCGCCGAGACCTCGCTTTACTGCTCGATCCCGCTCGTCCAGTACCGACGGGGCTCGGGCCAGTTCTTGACCGAGCCCAGCCGGTTCCTCTCGGGCCTCCCGGAGACGCTCATCGAGCCGTGGTCGCTCGTCGAAGAAGCCCCTTCGCCTCCGCTCCCCCCGCCGCCGCCCGCACTCCCGGAGGGGTGAGGGATAAGGTGTCCCCGCAGAGTTTCCCGCTCCGGAGACTGCCCTTGCCCTGCATCTTTCCCTTGATCCGGGAGGCGCCGACCGCTACCGTTCAGTGTGGAAACCCTGGCCTCTCCATCCCTCCTCCTGTCGCCGTCCGATGTCCGGATCGACCGGCTCGACGTGTCGCGCTACCCCGAGATCCAAGCGCTGAATCTGGCCGTCTTCGGGGATTCCCGCGTTATCCAGCGCCTCGACCGCGATGACCTCGTCCTCCTGCTGGCGTCGGTCGGCGGGGAGCCCATCGGCTACAAGGTGGGCTACCGGGAGAGCGCGAGCACCTTCTACAGCGCCAAGGGTGGCGTGCTGAAGGCGTGGCGCAAGCGCGGCGTGGCCCGGGCCCTGCTGGCGGTGTTGGAGCAGGAGGCCAAGCGGTTGGGCTACGCCCGGTTCGCCTACGACACGTTCCCCAACAAGCACCCCGGCATGACCGTACTCGGGCTCGCGAGGGGCTACACGATCACCGCCGCCGGCTACAACGCCGCCTATCGGGACTTCCGGCTGCGCTTCGAGCGGGACCTGTAACACACCGGGGGTCGTTCCTTGACCTCCCCCGGTCATCCTGAGAACGTGGGTGGGAGCGTTCCCTACGCCCACGCCATCCGCTCCCAACGGGAGAGCGCCAGCCAGCGCACGTGAGGGGTCTCCGCGCGAGCCACTCGTCCGTCCGTTGGTCGCAAGGGGGGACACTCAGGCGGAGACCCCTCAAGGCTCGGGAGGACGGCCACACGGCCATGGCGGGACGCGGCCTCGCCAGTGGAGCGACCTTGGGCCTGCGAGCCGCAACCCCGACCCCGGCTCGTCGTAGCCCGCCCTCCATCCGCCGCTGCCTGTGCCCGCCTTCCCCACCGAGATCGCCGAGGGCGTCCGCATCGCCGCGACGGCCCTGTGGGAGCGCAAGGTGCGCGCCTTGCTCACGACGCTCGGCATCGTCATCGGCATCGTGTCGGTGACCTCGATGTTCACCGTCATCAACGGCATCGAGCGCGAGTTCGACAAGTCGATGGCCATGATCGGCGACGACGCGCTCTTCGTCGAACGCACGCCCTGGATCATCTTGGACGACTGGTGGAAGTACCGCAACCGCCCGCCGGTCACCGAAGACCTCGCCACGTTCCTTCGCGAGCGCGCGACCGTCGCGTCGGAGATCGCCCCGGTCACGGGGATGGGAGCCACCATCACACGCGGCCGCGACGAGCTCGCCGGGGTCGGTGTCGAGGCGTCGACCGCCAACTACGTCGATACCGGGGGCGCTGACATTGAGGAGGGGCGGTTCTACTCCGATGCCGAGTCGCGAGCGGCCCGGGCCGTCGCCGTCATCGGGTTCGACGTGGTCGAGGAGCTGTTTCCCGGTGAGGACCCCATCGGCAAGGACATCCGCATCGGCGGTCACCGCTTCGAGGTCGTCGGCACGCTCACCAAGCGTGGCAAGTTCTTGGGCATGATGTCCGCCGACGGCCGTGCCATCATCCCGCTCAACACGTACCGCCGTGTGTTCTCGACCGAGCCCGACCTGTCCATCAAGGTCCAGGTGGCGGAGGGCGTCGACCAACTCGCCGCCATCGACGAGATCACCGGCCTGACGCGCATCTGGCGCGGCCTCGACGCCCTGGACGAGGAGGACTTCTCGATCAACCGCCAGGACCAGTTCCGCGACTTGGTCCAGACCATGCGGATCGCGACGTACGCCGTCGGCCTGTTCCTGACCGCGCTGGCGCTTCTCGTCGGTGGGATCGGGGTGATGAACATCATGTTCGTGAGCGTCAAGGAGCGGACGCGCGAGATCGGCGTGCGCAAAGCGCTCGGCGCCACGCAGCGGGCCATCCTGTTCCAGTTCCTCGTCGAGGCCGTCGCCATCTGCCTGTTGGGCGGCGCCATCGGCGTGGCCATCGCAGCCCTCGTGGCCGTGGGCTTGAACCAGGTGTTCACCGCCGAACTGTCGGGCGGGACGGTCGCGCTCGCGTTCGTGATCTGCGCCGTCGTCGGCGTCGCCTTCGGGCTCATCCCCGCGTGGCAGGCCGCGCGGGCCCGGCCCATCGAGGCCCTCCGCTACGAGTAACCATGGGTGAGACCTTCCGCCAGGCCCTGCAGGCCCTCCGCTCGAACCGCCTCCGCTCGGCGCTGACGCTCGTCGGCATGGCCATCGGCGTGTTCTCCGTCATCGCCTCCGTCACCGCCGTCGAGGTCCTCGACGAGACGCTGATGTCGGAGCTGGCGTCGATGGGCACGCAGACGATCACGTTCAACCGGATCAACTCGGACGGGCCGCCGACCGACGAGCAGCAGCGCCGGCCCCAGCTGAGCTACGACCAGGCGCTCGCGCTCCGCGAGCGCGCCCCGCTCGCGGCGTCCGTCAGTGCGGGCGTCTGGGCCGGCAGCCGCGAGATCCGGACGACCGAGGAGGCGACCGACCCCGACGTCTCCGTGATCGCGACGGACCAGGACTACCCGCAGAACAACGGCTGGGAGATGGGCCAGGGCCGCTTCCTCACCGAAGCCGACGTCCGCGCTGCCCGCCCGGCCGTGGTCTTGGGGACGACCGTCGCGACCGAACTCTTCGGGGAGGGCGACCCGATCGGCCGAGAGGTCCGTGTCGACGGCGTCCGGTTCTCGGTTGTCGGCGTGCTCGCCGAGAAGTCGGGCGGGATGGGGCTCGGCGACGCCAACAACCGGGTCGTCATCCCGATCACCCGGGGCATGGCGGCGTTCGGGCTCCAGAACCGCGACGTGTGGATCGACGTGCGCGCGCCGAGCCCCGAGATGCTCGCAGCCACCCAGGATCAGGCGACCGGCGCGCTCCGCGCCATCCGCCGGCTCCCGCCCGAGGCCGAGAACAACTTCGACGTGTTCTCCTCGGCCGAGGCCGCCGACGGCCTGAAGACCTTCACCTCCGCGCTCGCGACCGGCGGCGCGGGCATCGGGCTCATCGCCCTGCTGGCGGCGGGCGTCGGGGTGATGAACATCATGCTCGTCAGCGTGACCGAGCGGACGCGCGAGATCGGCGTCCGCAAGTCGCTCGGCGCCACCCGGCGCGACATCCTGCTCCAGTTTCTGGTCGAGGCCGTCGTGCTGTGCCAGATCGGCGGGCTCGTCGGCATCGTGCTCGGCGCGCTCGGCGGCAACGTGGTCGCTGCGTTGATGACGACGCCCCCGGCCTTCCCGTGGGGCTGGGCCATCACCGCCGTGCTTGGCGTGACGGTCGTCGCCCTCGTGTTCGGGGTCTACCCGGCCACCCAGGCCGCCCGGTTGCATCCCATCGAGGCGCTGCGCCACGAGTAGCCAGCGGGTGTCGGAGGCATGGGATTAGGGATTGGGGAGGGAGACGCGCTGGAGGGTGGCGCGAGCCCGGGGCCAGGCGCACTTTCCCCACCCCCTTTCCTCAGCCCCAACACCCCATGTCCCAGTCCGACGCCAAACGTGCCGCCGGCACCGCCGCCGCCGCCCTCGTCGAGAGCGGGATGACGCTCGGCCTCGGTACCGGCTCCACGACGGCCTTTGCCATCGAGGCCATCGGTGCGCGTGTCGCCAGCGGCGAGATCGATGTGGTCGGGGTCCCGACGTCGTTCGCAGCCGAGCGGCTCGCGCGCCAGCACGGCGTCCCGATCGCCACCCTCGACGAACTCGGCGTGGCTGATGTGGGCGCCCAGCCGCCGCTCGACCTCGCCATCGACGGGGCCGATGAGGTCGACCCGGCGCTCGGGCTCATCAAGGGACGCGGCGCAGCCCACGTGCGTGAAAAGGTGGTCGCCGCGCTCGCGGCACGCTTCGTCGTCCTCGTCGACGACTCGAAGCTGGTCGACCGGCTCGGCACGACGATGCCCGTCCCCGTGGAGGCGCTCCCGTTCGCCGCGCCCGCCGTCGAGCGCGCCCTGCGCGGCCTGGGCGCGGAGGTGACACTGAGGATGGGGCAGAAGAAGGACGGCCCCGTCGTCAGCGACCAGGGCCTGTGGATCTTCGACGCCCGCTTCGACGGCATCGACGACCCGGCCGCCCTCGGTGCCGCCATGGACGCGATCCCCGGCGTGCTCGGCCACGGCCTGTTTTTGAATCTGGCGACGGACGTCTTGGTCGGCGAGGCCGATGGGTCGGTCCGCCACATCGTCCGCCCCTAGCCGGGCCCTCCGCAGGGACCCCGTGGGGGAGAGGCGGTGCATGCGACCCCGGCCTCGCTCCCCATTCAAAAAACCGCCCCGGCGGCCGAAGCTACCGGGGCGGTCAGATCAAAACGCGTCGGGCGCCTAGCGCAAGCGGAAGGTCACCGGGACGGCGAACCGCACTTTCACGGGGCGGCCGCGCTGCTGGCCCGGCGTGAACCGGCTCTCGCGGACGGCCTTGATGGCCGCCTCCGAGAGCAGCTCGTTCGGCGACCGCACGGCGACCGGGTCGACCACGTTGCCCCGCTCGTCGACGACGAACTGGACGACGACCTGGCCCTCGATCCCCGCCCGGCGTGCGAACTCGGGGTACTCCACCCGGCGCTGCAGGTCCTCGATGCCGCCCTGAAGGACGGGCTGGACCTCGGCGACCTCAAAGATCTCCGGCTCCGTGGGCTCGGGCTCCGGCGGCGGCGGCGGCGGGGGCGGCGGCGGGGCGTCCGGGGCGGGCGGCGGCGGAGCGGGCGGGGCCGGCGGCGGCGGCGGCACGTCATCGAGGTCGAGCTCGACGTCTTCAAGGATCTCCTCCTCGATCTCGACGTCGTCCGGGACCTCCTGCGGCGGCGGCGGGGCCGGCGGCGGCGGCGGCGGCGGCTGGATCTGCTGCGTCTGCTCGATGTCCTCGAGCTCGATGATCTCCTGGGAGTCGTCCATCATCACGACCGTCTCCCCGCCATCGAGCGGGACGGTGAACGCGGCGATGACGAGCCCGAGCGAGGCGAGCAACCCGACCTGCAGGTACAGCGGATACTTCTTCCGCAGGTCGGCCTTCGGGGTTTTGTAGATGGCCATGTCGAGGGGGAGAGAGGAGGGCCCGGGGGCCGCGTCCCAATCTAGGGACGCCCGACGCTCAGTGCGAGGGGCGGGGAGATTTCAGGGAGGGCCTGCGAAGGCGGGCAACGTAGAAGACACGCCGGCTGGCCGAAAGTTGCTCGGCCCCTCGCCTTACCTCAGCCGAAACGTGACGGGGACGGAGAATCGCACCTTGACGAGGCGGCCGCGCTGCTGGCCCGGCGTGAACCGGCTCTCGCGGACGGCCTTGATGGCCGCCTCCGAGAGCAGCTCGTTCGGCGACCGCACGGCGACCGGGTCGACCACGTTGCCCCGCTCGTCGACGACGAACTGGACGACGACCTGGCCCTCGATCCCCGCCCGGCGTGCGAACTCGGGGTACTCCACCCGGCGCTGCAATTCCCCGATCCCATCGACGAGGACGGGCTGGACCTCGGCGGCAGTGAACACCTCGTCGGGCACGTCCTCGATGACCGGGGGTGTGGGCGGGGGGAGCGTGGGCGTCGAGTCGATGACGGGCGGCGTGGGGGGCGCCGGGGGACCGGGCGGCGGGGCCACCTCCTCCAGCGGGTCGAACACCAACTCGTCGACGATGTCCTCGACCGTCACCTCGTCGGGCACCTCGACGGGCGGCGGGGGGGCTGGCGGCGGCGGCGGTGGGGGCGCGATCTGAGTCGTCGGGGGGACGACCTCCAACTCGACCGGCACGGTCGTCTGGGCGAAGCTCGCGCCGCTGGCGGAGGCGCGGACGGGGACGGTGAACGCGGCGATGACGACGGCCAGCGCAAGCGCCACCCCGATCAGCGCGTGGAGCGGCTGGCGGCGGCGGAGGTCGGCGGCGGGGGCTTTCCGGAGGGGCATGGCAGGGGAGGGTGGACCCCTTCCAGACACATCCGCCTACGAATCGTTGCCCTGGCGTCTCGCCACCCACGCCGCCAGCGCGACGCCGACCACCAGCCCGACGGTGTCTGCCGCGACGTCGAGCGGGTCGGTGAACCGGCTGATCATCGGCATCGACTGCCAGAGCTCGGTGGCGATGGCGAAGACCACCCCGCCTAGAATCACCGTCCATGCCCGGCCTGGGAGCAGCTGGAGCCACAAGGCGCCGATACCCAAGAACATCCCGGCATGGACCCACTTGTCGGCCGCGAATGGCAGCATCTCGCGAGAAGGCACGGCCTCCCCCGGGATCGACAGGCCGATAAGGACGAGGACCGTCCACACGACGGCAAGGCGGAGTGGGGTCACGAGCGCAGGGCGTGTGCGGCGGCGGGGAGCCGAGCCACGAGGTCGGAGGCGATCAGTCCGGCGACGCCGTGCTCGGTGGCCCAAAGCTGGGCCGCTTTCGCCCCGAGCCAGATTCCGCAGACGGCTGCCGCGTCCGGCGTGAGACCCTGCGCGAGCAGACCGGCGATGGCGCCTGCCAGCGTGTCGCCGGTCCCGGCCGTCGCAAGCACTGGGAGGCCCGGCGGCCCCAGCAGGGGCACCCCGTCCGGGCGCCCGACCACGCTCGGCATTCCCTTGAAAAGGAGCGTAGCATCCCACTGCCGCGCAAGCGCTTGCGCGGCGTCGATCCGGTCTTCGGGGCCGAAGGCCTCGTCGCCGAGAAGGCGGCGGAGCTCGCCAAGGTGTGGCGTGAGCACGAGCGGCGCGGATCGCTGGCGCAAGCCGTCCGTCGCCCCCGCGAAGGCAGCCAGTCCGTCGGCGTCGAGCACAAGCGGCGCCTCGACGCGGGCGACCAGCTCGCGAACGAGTGCCAGCGTCTCCGGGTCGCGGCCCAGCCCACAGCCGACGAGCACGGCGTCGGCGCTGGCGGCGCGTTCCAGGATCGACCCCGCGTCGGCCGCGAGCCCGCCCGCCGGGGTCTCCGGAGCGGCCTCGACCATGACCTCCGGGATCGCACGGTCGACGGCGTCGCGGGCGGAGGCGGGGACGACGGCGACGACCGCACCGGCTCCAGCCCGGTACGCAGCGGCGGTCGACAGAACGGCAGCGCCGGTGAACCGGCGGCTCCCGACGACCGCCAGCACGCGCCCGGCGGAGTACTTGTGCGCGTCGGCGGCTCTGGTAGGCAGCCAGCGACCTGCGAGGGCGGCGGGTACCTCAAACGCCGTCGCCCGTCCGCGCAGCTCGGAGGCAGGGATCCCGATCTCGGCCGTGACGACCTCGCCCGCAAGCCGGGGCCCGTCCCCGATTCGCAAGCCGGCCTTGACGGCGCCGAACGGAACAGTCAACGCGGCGGTCGGGGTACCGCTCGCGGCCCGGCCCGTCGTGGCATCGAGGCCGGAGGGGAGGTCGAGGGCGACGACGGGAGAGGGCTGGCGGCCGGCCCACGCACAGAGGCTCGCGGCCGGCTCGCGCAAGGGTCCGCTCGCGCCGATGCCGAGCAGGGTGTCGATCACGAGATCGGCCGGGGCGTTCGACGCTTGCCCAATGGTGTCGTACCGGACGACCTCAATGCGGTCCGAATCCTCCGCCAGCCGGTCGAGAACGGCGAGGTTCGCGGCCCGGTCGGGCGTGCCGTCGCCGGGGAGAATGAGCGCGCGGACGGTGGCGCCTCGTTCCGCCAGCACGCGGGCCACGACGAGCCCATCGCCCCCGTTGTTGCCGGTCCCGACCAGCACCGTGACGTGGCGGTCGGCAATCTCGAACCGCTCGGCGATCACCCGCGCGGCCTCGCGCCCGGCCGTCTCCATCAGCACGCGCCCCGGCACGCCCCAGTCGTCGATGGCGGCGCGGTCGGCGGCGCGCATGGCGTCGGCGGAGAGGAGGGGCAGGGCGTCGGTCACAGCGTCACGGGGTCGGTTTCGGTCTCCCACCGCGCCCGGACCGTCGCCAGGGGCAGAACGACGAGCGGCTCAGGGGCGACGTACGGGCGGAGCCGGCCGCCGCTCCACCGACCGTCGCCATCGCGGTCGACGAAGGCGCGGAGCGTCACGGGGCCAGGCAGAAGGCCAGCGATCGCAAACGTCCCGTCGGCATTCGCGCGCACCACGATGGGCAGTCCCACCTCCGGTGTCGCTTCAATCACAACGGGCCCGTCCGCTGCGATCCGCCCGACGAGGCTGCCGGTCTCGCCGGCGTCGGGGACGGCGAACGCTTGCGCGCGTGTCGAGTCGCCGCTCGGCACCACGACGCGGAAGGTGCCCGCCAGCGCGTCGGCCGTAAACGTTACGCCGTCCTGCGTCTCGAACGTCGCGAGAACGCCCTCGCCGCCGCGCCTCACCGCCAGCCCAGCGATGAGGGCGGCGGAGGGCGGAACCGCGAACCGGACGCCCGCCGCTTCACCTGGTCGGAGCGTGATCACCGAGTCCCGGCGCGTCGGGACGAACCCGATGACACGCGCTTGTGCCGTGTCCGCTCGCGCCGGCGGATCGACCACGAATCGGAACGGCGCGGCCGCGAGCCCGGCGGAGTCGGCGACGGCGTGCGCGCCGCTCACGACGACACGGCCACCAAACGGGCGCTCCGTCACAGCGACGATCTCGAACGGGGCGTCGGTCGTCTGGTAGACCGTCGCCTGGAGGACGGCGCCGCTGGCGGAGTCCGCGAGCGCCAGCCCGTCGCGGTCGGTCAGCGTGACGGGCTCGGAAAAGCGGACGGCGATGCGGCGGTCGGACAGCGCGCGGGCACGCTGGGCCACGGGGGGGATGGAGTCGAGCGCGGTCACGACCAAGGCCAGTGGGGGCGCGACCGTCGTGTCGGCGCGGATGGTTGGCCGGGGCGGGGCCGCGAACCGCTCGCCCGCGTCGGCACGGCCGCTCTGGTTCCGGTCGTCGACGGCGGCGACGAAGTAGGGGCCAGGGCGCAAGTAGTCGAGCCGGAAGACGCCGTCGGCGCCGGTCTCGGTGCGGTAGTCGGGCGCCCTGCCGAGGTCGGGCGTTGCCGCCGAGTCGGGGAGCGCGAAGGCCCACACGTCGAGCCCGGGGGCGGCGCTCCCGTCGGGCCGGCGCACGGTCCCGTCGATGGCGCCGCCGTCGATGGCGTCGCCGGTCGAGAAGGCGAGGGTGATCGGGGCCCGGATCCGCACGCCCCGCTGGTCCGCGAACTCGGTCCCGATGGTGACGACGTAGGTGGTCGAGTCGCGCAGCTCGGGCAGGCGGATCTCGACTTCATCGCCCCGGACCGCGATCTGGGGCCGCGCGTCGCCGACCGGAGTGATGGTGACGGCGGCAGCGGCAGCGGGCTGGAGGCGCTCCGAGAACGCCAGCCGGACCGTCCGGTCGGTGACGTTCGTCGCGCCCCGCTCCGGGAGCGAGGCCACCAGCGTCGGCGGCGTCGAGTCGGCGGGCCCGCCGGTGGGGGCGATGGGCGTGGCGCAGCCCGCGAGGGAAGCGAGGAGCAGGGGCAGGAGTCGGCGCACGGTCGGAAGAACGGCACAGCGGCGCCCGGTGTCCCGCGCCCGCGAAGGGAACGGAGTACGAGGCATGAGGAACGGGCAGATTTGGCCGTCGCCGGAAACGCTGGCGCCGACTACGCTTCAACTTCCGCACCCCACCCCCTGACACCCATGAATGTCCAGCCCCTCCTCGACGCCGCCACCTTCGACGACAACGGCTTGGTCGCCGCCATCGCCCAGGACGACGCCACCGGCGACGTGCTCATGCTCGCGTACATGAACCGCGACACCCTGAAGCAGACGCTCGAAACGGGCGTGATGACGTACTGGAGCCGCTCGCGCCAGAAGGTCTGGGTCAAGGGCGAGACGTCGGGCAACGTGCAGAACGTCAAGTCGGCCCACATCGACTGCGACGGCGACGCGCTGCTGTTCCGCATCGAGCAGATCGGTGGCGCCGCCTGCCACACCGGCCACCGGAGCTGCTTCTACCGCCGCGTCGAGGACGGGGCGCTGGAGACGGTCGGCTCGCCGGTCTTCGACGCCGACTCCGTCTACAAGTAGGGCCCGGCCCGCTGGTGGCACGGCCGCCAGTGGGCTTTTTCGGGGTGACAGTCGGCTCGACGACCGCCCCGCCCGACGCGGCCCTGGCGACGGAGAGCGACGAGCTGGGGGACTACCGCACGACGTGCCGGGAATAGCCCGCCGACGCCGTCAGCGTGACGAAATACTCCCGCAGGCGCCGCCGCTGGCGGACCGTGAACTGGGTCTCGGCACTCGCCGGGAGGTCCAGCCCGCTGACCCGGACGTAGCGCACCTCGCGCACCAGCTGCCCGGACGCCCCCCGCCGTCGGCCCCCACGCCCCTCACGGCCTTCGCGCTCGCCCTCGAAGCGGACCGCCAGCAGCCGGGGCGACGCGGCCGAGCGCGTGAACCACGCTTGGCCCCCTCGGCCGAACGTGACACGCCAGGCGGGCTGGCCCTCGTACACGTCTGGCGCGGACCCGGCGGGCTCGCCCCGCGCGAGCAGCCGGCCGGGGAGACTCGGCGGCCGGAGCACCTCGCGGCTGGCGGGCCCGAAGGCGCGATGCCACCGGTCGCCCGCCGCATTCGCGCGCCGGGCGTCGACGCGCTCGCCGTCGACGATCAATCGGTCGACCTCGCGCTCGGGACGGCCCTCGCTCCAGATCAGCACGCCGTCGGCCTCGACTTCCAGCAGCCCACGCGGGCCGTCGACCGTCCACACCGCCGCCTCGTCCGCCTCGACGCGGCCGACCCCGCTGGCGGCGCGGCGCCAGTCCGCCAGCCACGCGTCGACGATGGCGCCGGCGGAGGGCTGGGCCGCCACCGGGGCGGCCAAGAGCAGGAGCAAGAGGAAACGCATGGGCACAATGGGTCGGAGGGAAGAACGCACCCCCACGACACATCCTGTCACGGAACCATGGCGACTCCGTCCCGCTTCGGCCCGCCCGCCCCGCCAGCGGGCGCGCGGCCTAGCTTCGCCGTGACCCCCACCGCCCCTCATGCCCGCTGCCTCCCTGCTCGTCGTCGAGGACGACGAGGACCTCCGCGAAACGCTCGCCCGCCGCTTCCGCGAGGAGGGCTACCGCGTCGACACCGCCGCCGCCGGGCCTGACGCCCTCGCGGCCGTCGCCGAGCACACCCCCGACCTGGTGATCCTGGACGTGATGCTGCCGGGCCTCGACGGCGTCGAGGTCTGTCGCCGCTTGCGGGCCGAGCACCCGCTCCTGTACATCCTGATGCTGACGGCCCGCGCGGGCGAGCTCGACCGTGTCGTCGGGCTCGAGGTCGGCGCCGACGACTACGTCACCAAGCCGTTCAGCCTGCCCGAGGTGGTCGCTCGCGTCCGGGCCGCCCTTCGCCGCGTGCAGACCGTCCGCGAGCAACTCGCCGCCGGCCCGTCGGCCGACGACGACGCGCCGATCGTCGCCGGCCCGCTCACCGTCGACACCGTCCGCCGTGAGGTGACGGTTGATGGGGGAGAGGTGCACCTCACCGTCCGCGAGTTCGACCTGCTGGCGTTCCTCGCCGGCCACCCCGACCGCCCGTTTACGCGGAGCCAGCTGTTGGAAAAGATCTGGGCGATCACGTACGAGGGGTACGACCGCACCATCGACAGCCACGTCCAGCGGCTCCGCGCCAAGATCGAGGCGGACCCCGGCGACCCCCAATTTGTGCGCACCGTCTGGGGCGTCGGCTACAAGTTCTCGGATCCCTCCGCGGGCTGACCCGCCCGATCGCTGCCCCGCTCCGCCACCGTCTTCTGGACCGTCGCCGCCGTGCTCGTCGGGGCGCAGGTGGCCACGGCCGTGCTGGCGGTCGTCTTGAGCGGCGTGTTCGCGCAAGCGAGGACCGACGAGCTGCTCGCGGGCACGCTCCAGCTCCGCCTCGACGCCGTCGCCGAGGAGGTCGAGGCGCGCGCCGAGATCGGGCCGTTCGGGGAGATCGCCCTGTCGGCCCGGCTCCGCGCCGACCTCGGCACGCGCTTCCTGGACCCGCTTGTGCTCTTGGACGAGACCGGCGCCGTCGCAGCGACCCTCGGCGACGAGAGCGTCTTCGACGTGCCGCCCGCCGCGCTCGCCGCCCTCGAGGAGGGACGTGTGGCCGTCGACGTGGAGGGCCGCGACACGTGGGGGCTCGCGCCCATTCTGGCCGCCGACGGGCTCCCGGCCGGCGCCTTGTTCGTCCGCCCGCTCGCGCGCACGCTCGACGAGGAGCGCCGAGGCACGCGCCAGGCGTTCTGGCGCGCGACGGCCGTGACGGTCGCCCTCGCGGTCGCCCTCGCGCTCCTGCTCGGCGCGCTGTTCTCGTCGCGGCTCGTACGGCCCATTCGCGAGGTGACGCGGCGCGTCGAGCGGATTGGGGAGGGCGCCTATGCCGAGCGCCTGCCCGAGACCTCCGACGACGAACTCGGCCGGCTCGCGGCCGCCGTCAATGAGATGGCGGCCCGCGTCCAAGCCTCCATCACCCAGCTCCGCGACACCGACCGGCTTCGCCGCGAGTTGGTCGCGAACGTCGGCCACGACCTGCGGACCCCACTGGCGGCCCTCCGGGCCACGCTCGACGAGGCCGAGCGCCACGCCGGGCAAGGGCGCGACGTGGATGTGGCCGCCGACCTCGCAGCGGCGCGACGGCAGGCCGAAGGGGCCGCCGACTTGGTCGCGGACCTTTTCGAGCTGTCCGTCCTCGACCGCCCGCAAGCGCTCCGCCCAGGGCCCGTGCCGGTCGGCGAGTTGGTGCGCGACGTCTCTGCCCGCCATGTGCGAGCGTTCGAGGCCGCCGGTGTCGCCTTCGATGTCGAAGTCGCACCGGGCTTGCCCACTGTCGAGGCCGACGGCGCCCGCTTGATCCGCGCCCTCTCGAATCTGCTCGACAACGCGCGGCGCCACACGCCGGCGGGCGGCACGGTCACGCTCGCGGTTTGCGCCGACGCCGACGCGATCGTGTTCACCGTCGCCGACACCGGGGAGGGCATCGAGGCGGAGGCCCTGGCCCACGTCTTCGAGCGCTACTACCGGGGCGACGGGCCCCGTACACGCGGGACCGGGACCGGGACCGGGCTCGGACTCGCCATCACCAAGGCCGTCGCCCAGGCCCACGGCGGCACGCTGGCGGTCGAGAGCACGCCTGGCCACGGCGCCACCTTCCGCCTGTCGATCTCGGCGACGGGCTACTGCGAGTAGCCGATCACTCGGACGACGGTGTTCGGGCCGCCGGCAGCCGCCAGCGTCTCGACCGAGAACGTCCCTCGGTCGCCAGGCGCCCACGCCGCGGGCACGTCCACCAGCGCGAGCACCGCGGGCGGCCTCGGCTCCGCCTCCGGGGCGAACTCGTCGCCAAGCGTCAGCACGCCCTGCGCCGCGCACAGCGCGAGTTCGGACTCGTCGCAGGCCTCGACCCGGTTGACCACGCCGGCCACGTTGTACCGGCCGGGCTCGGCGGTGACGAGGGCCGCCAGCGAGACCACCGGGAAGTCACCAGCAGGTGGGACGGCACGGTCGACGGTCGTGTCGCAGGCGGCGAGGACGAAGGCGAGGGCCAGCAGCGCGGGGCGCATGGCAATGCGGGGGAGGACCGTACAAATGTGGGCCCTCTGACGCCGCCCCGCTAGGTCACTTCGGTTGTCCACTACCGGGGCGCGAACGTCGCCTCGGGGGAGCAGGGCCCGCTGGATGGGGCGAGGGACGGGGCCACGCGCTTCCGGAGTGTCATCCGCTGGTTTTGGCCCGCCTCGATAATCGCGAAGTCATACGTCTCCGGGTAGTAGCGCGGGAGAAGGCGGGGCGTCAGGAAGCGGAGGTCGGTGAGGGCGGTGGTCCCGAACGCGACGCCAAGGGCGGTTTCCGTCACCGTGATCGTCGAGCGCTCGTCGACCTCCGTCTGCTCGGTCGTGCCGTCCTCCGTTCTCTCCTCGACATAGTCGGCGTGGAGCTCGGCGGTGTACGTCCGCTCCCCGTCGACCTCGTCCGAGACCGAGACGAAGGCGACGGTCACCCTTCCACTCCGCGTCACGGTCGGCGCAAAGCAGTCATGGGAGAAGGTGTAGTCGTAGTCCCAGACGGCGCCGGGCGTCATCGGAACGAAGTCGGCCTGCCCCGAGAGCGGGCCCAACTGGACGTGGACGACGAGTGCGTCGGTCGCGCGAAGACCACTTGCCGTCGCGGTCACGCGGATGGCCGTCTGGCCGGGGGTCTTGAAGGTGACCGTCAGTTGGGACTCACGGAGCTCGACGTCGGCCACGGCAGGATCTTCTGAGAACGCCGCGAACGTGATCGCGCCCACTGCCTCGTTGGCCTCGAAGTGCGAGCGGAGGTCGACGGTGAGCGGCTCGGCGGTCGGGAGCACCGAGACCTCGGGGAGCGGATCGCTGAGGGCGATGCTCGGCTCGGGAGCGGCCGTGTCGCAGGCGGCGAGCAGGAGGACGGCGGAGAGGGCAGCGAGGAGGCGCATCGGTGGTGGAAAGCGGGGTCCGGAAACCTCGCGCGATCCGCTACGCCGTGCATAGGCCAATCCTCCTGACCTCGGCTCCGTGCGACCCTCACGTCCGGCTCGGGGTCTCCGTCTACCGAACGAGCGGTGGGGCGTGCCCGTGGATGCCGCACGGCGGCCTTCCCTCTCGCGAGAGGGGTGGAGAGGGCGCTTGCGTGCGCCCGGGGCACCGTCGTGCCCGGAGACCCCGTTTCCCGAGCCGTAGATTCCGCCAGCCCCCACCGCTCCCCAAATGCGCGTTCGTTTCGCTCCCTCCGCTCTCCTCCTGTTGGCGCTTGGCCTCGGCGCCTGCGCCGCGCCGGCCACCATGGCGCCGGCCACCACGTCGATGCCGGCCCCGGCCGGCACCGTCGAGCAGGCCCCCCGCGCTCCCGCCGGCCCCCAGGCGCCCAAGGACCTCACGCTCGAACTGCTCTTCGCCAGCCCCGAGTTCTACGGCGAAGGCTTCCAGGGCGGCCGCTGGGCCGAGTCCGGCGCCCGGCTGATGTACGTCGAGACCGACCGCGCCGCCGGCACCTCCAGCTTGGTCGAGCGCGACCTCACGACGGACGCCACGCGCACGCTCATCGACGGCGCCACGCTCGGGAAGCCCGACGGCGACGGGCGCATCGCCATCGAGGACTACGCGACCTCCGCCGACGGCGCCAAGACGCTCCTCTACACCGACTCTGAGCGCGTCTGGCGGCTCAACACCAAGGGCTACTACTACGTCTTGGACAACGAGACGGGCGCCGTGACCCCGGTCGCCGACCGCGCCGACGGGCTCCAGATGTTCGCCAAGTTCGACCCCGCCGCCGAGCGCGTCGCCTTCGTCCGTGACCGCAACCTCTACCTCGTCGACCTCGACACCGGGAGGGAGCGCGCGCTGACCACCAACGGGTCGGAGGGCGGCGTCATCAACGGCACCTTCGACTGGGTCTACGAGGAGGAGTTCGGCCTGCGCGACGGGTTCCGCTGGAGCCCCGACGGCCGCTACATCGCCTTCTTCCAGCTCGACGAGACCGGCACGCGCGACTTCCAGATGACTGACTTCCGGACGCTCTACCCCGAGACGATGCAGTTCCGCTACCCCAAGGCCGGCGAGACAAACGCTGAGGTCCGCGTCGGCGTCGTCGACGTGACGACCGGCGACACGCGCTTTTTCGACACCGACACCTGGTTCGAGGGCGGCGACGAGACCGAGTACATCGCCTCGATGGGCTGGACCCCGCCGCTCGCCGACGGGACCGCCGACGTCTGGATGCTCCGCCTCAACCGCGACCAGAACCACGCCGACCTCCTCTACGGCGACCCGGCGACCGCCAGCCTCACCCAGATCCTGGAGGAGGAGAACGACAGCTACATCGAGGTCGAGACCGGCTTCTCGGACCTCTCGACCGGCACCATCACGTACCTCGGCGACGGCGACCACTTCGTCTGGCGCAGCGCCCGCGACGGCTACTCGCACCTCTACCTCTACGAGAACGACGGCACCTACGTCCGCCAGATCACCTCGGGCGACTTCGATGTGACCGACTTCCACGGCGTCGACGAGGCCGAGGGGATGGCGTACGTCACCACGACTGCCGAGAGCCCGATGGAGCGGCACCTCTACCGCGTCCCCCTCGCCGGCGGCGCGCCCGTCCGCCTGACGACCGGCGCCGGCTGGCACAGCGTCGACCTCAGCCGCGACTTCGACTACTTCGTCGACACCTACTCGACGGCCACCACGCCCGCCACGACGACGCTCTACCGCGGCGACGGCACGCTCGTCGAGGTGCTCGTCGACAACGCCGACCTGCGCGACCGGCTCGCGGCGTATGAGCTGCCCGCCGTCGAGTTCATGACCGTCCCCGGCGAGGACGGCACGCCGCTCAACGCCTACCTCATCAAGCCCCGCGACTTCGACGCATCGCGCGAGTACCCGCTCCTCATCCACACGTATGGCGGGCCGGGCAGCCAGGAGGTCCGCAACAGCTGGGGCGGGACGGAGCGCCTGTGGCACCACTACCTCGCCGAGACCTACGGCGTGCTCGTGGCCGGCGTCGACAACCGGGGCACCGGCGGGCGCGGCCAGGCCTTCAAGACGGCGACCCAGAACCGGCTCGGCATTCTCGAGGCCGAGGACCAGATCGCCGCGGCCCAGCACTTCGGCGAGTGGCCCTACGTCGACGAGGACCGGATGGGCATCTGGGGCTGGAGCTACGGCGGCTACCTGACGCTCCTCGCGATGACGTACGGCGAGGGCCCGGAGACCTTCTCGATGGGCATGGCCGTCGCGCCCGTCACGAACTGGCGCCAGTACGACACCATCTACACCGAGCGCTACCTCTCGACGCCGCAGAAGAACCCGACCGGCTACGACGCCGGCAGCCCGGTCACCTACGCGGCCAACCTCGAAGACCACCAGCGCCTGCTGCTCGTCCACGGCGACGCCGACGACAACGTCCACGTCCAGAACACGATGGTGATGGTCGACGCGCTGCAGGCCGAGGGCAAGCAGTTCGACATGATGCTCTACCCCGGCCGCAACCACGGCATCTACGGCGGCAACACGCGCCGCCACCTGTTCACGATGCTCACGCGCTACGTCGCCGAGACGCTCGCGGGCACGGAACTGATGGCCGAGCGCTAGGCCCCGCGCCCCGCTTGCGGGCGCCCCGTCGGCTTCTGGCTGGCGGGGCGCTCGTGTGTTCGGGAGCGCGATCAACCCTCACGGCATCGGCGTGCCCTCGTGTGCGATCCGCATCAGCTCGCGGTGGGCCGTCGCGATGTCGCGCAGGCGTCCCTCGGAGGCCCGTCGCTTTTCAGGCCACATCCCCGCCAGCGCCTCGTCGATGGTGCAGTCGAGGCAGCCCGCGAGCGCCACGTAGGCAAAGCCGAGCCGATTCGCCGCCGCCCGCGCGGCGGACTGTCGTCGACCGTCCTCCCAGACGCCGTCGAGCCGGCGGAGGGCGCGGAGCATCAGCGCGCCCTCGCCGGATCGGTGACACAGGAGCGCCTGCGCGTACCGGCCGATCGCCTCGGCCTTGTCGGCGTCCGGGGCCCCTTTCAACAGCTGGTGCTGGAGCATCGCGACGGCGGCTTTGTACGCCACCAGCGAGTCCGACCCGGCAGTCGCTCGCGCGATGGCGTCGGCCTCGCGCCAACCCGGCGCCGACACGATGGCGTCGATCCATCCCCGCTCGCGGACCATGCGGTCGCGCATGGCCTCCAAATAGGCCTGCCGGGCCATGGGGTCGTCGAGATCGGGACGGGGCAGGGGAGGGGCCCCGGCCGGGGCCTGGTTGTCGATGAGGAAGAACGGGGTGGGGACGGGCGCCGACGCGAGGGGCGCGGGCGCCGGCGGGGCCTCGTCGACCGCCGGGGCATCGGCGCAGGTCGCGAGGAAGACGGCGCAAAGCGAGATGAGGAGTGCACGCATGTCGATGGGTGAACAGGGTCTGAAACCAGACGGTACCGACCGGGAAGGCCTCGCGCAAGCGGGCGTCCGCGACGGAGGGGAGAGGCGCCGCGCCGTCCCTCGGAGGGCTGGCGACGCCGGCGGCCACCTCCAAACCAAGCACACAAAGCACGATGGGCCTCACCGCTTCCTCACACCGCCCGCACCCGAATCCGCGCCCCTGCGGCCTATACTGGTGGGCTCCCCTGAGCACCACACTGTGATCGTCGCGATCGACGGGCCCGCCGGGTCCGGCAAGAGCACGACGGCGCGGCAGGTGGCCGACCGGCTCGGGTGGCTCTATCTCGACACCGGTGCCATGTACCGGGCCGTCGGGCTCGCCTTCCGCGAGCGGAGCCTCCCGTTTACCGAGACCGCCGCCTCCGCCCTTGTCGACACCCTCGACGTCGCCCTCCGGCCCGGCCCGGACGGTACGCGCGTCGCCCTCGATGGCGACGACGTGACCGCCCGCATCCGGACGCCCGAGGCCGCCGCCGACGCGTCGCAGGCCAGTGCGCTCGGGCCCGTCCGCGCGGCCATGGTCGCGCTCCAGCGGCGGGCCGCTGCCGACTACGTCGCCGCTTCCGGCGGCGGCGTCGTCGTGGAGGGGCGCGACATCGGCACCGTGGTGTTCCCCGACGCCGACGTCAAGTTCTTTCTCGTCGCCGACCTCGATGCCCGCGCCGCCCGCCGGCTCGCCGACTTCGGCGGACCCGACGGCGCCGACGCGGCGTTCGACACCGTTCGGGCCGAACTCGCCGCGCGTGACGCGCGCGACGAGGGCCGGGCCATCGCGCCTCTGCGCGCCGCGCCCGACGCCGTCACGCTCGACACGACGACTCTTGACATCGACCAGCAGGTCGAGCACGTCTTGGACGCGGTCCGCCGCGCCACCACGAGCCCGGCTACCTGACCTACGCCCCGCGCGGCCCACACCGGGTCGAAGCACCGTTCGGGGCGCCTGTTTTTCCTCCAGACTCTCTCCGGTCGCCACCACGCTTCAAGCCCGTTCCGGGCGGTGAGCGACCGAGCACGCCCTATGGCTGACAACTCCCAGACCCCCGAGCCGACCGACGTCGACTCGACCCCGGCCCCCGAGGCCACGACCGGCACCGGCGACGGCGCCACGACGCCCACGGCCCCCGAGCCGACCTCCGAGACCCCCAAGGACCCGACCGCTGAAGGCGGCGGCACCGGCGAGGAGGACTCGGGTCCCAACCCCGACGACCCGATCGTCGCGCCGGACGGCGACAGCACCGGCGAAGAGGACTCGGGCCCCAACCCCGACGACCCGGTCGTCGCTCCCGACGCGTCGGCCGGCGACACGGAGGCCACCCCCGAGGAGCCCAAGGAGGGCGTCCTCGACACGATCACCCACGCCGTCTCCGGCGCCGCGGAGGCCGTCACCGAGACCGCCAAGAAGGTGGCCTCGACCGTGGCCCACGCCGCCGGCGACGCCGCGGCCGCCGTCACCGGCACCGTCGCCGATGCGGTCGCGGGCAAGAGCGGCGATGGCGCCGACTCGGCCGTGCAGCTCGGCTACACCGGCAAGTCCCTCGGCCGCACGATCTCGATCGACGAGCTCAACGAGGTCGACTCCGCGAACGCCGGCGTGTCCGGCATTGGCGCCTCCTCGCAGGTCTCCGACACGGGCGTCTCGTCCGACGAGATGACCGAGCTCTACTCGGGCTCGCTCTCGGCCGTCGAGGCCGACCAGATCGTCACCGGCACGGTCGTCGGGATGACCGACAAGGAGATCGTCGTCGACATCGGGTTCAAGTCCGACGGCGTCGTCGCCAAGAACGAGTTCGCCGACGTCCCCGAGATGGGCGACAAGATCGACGTCTACGTCGAGCGCCTGGAAGACCGCCGCGGCCAGCTCACGCTGAGCTACGACAAGGCCAACCACAAGCTCCGCTGGAACATCTTCGAGGGCGCGCTGGAATCCGGCGCCGTCATTGAGGGCGAGATCGTCAAGCGGATCAAGGGCGGCATGATCGTCAACCTGCTCGGCTCGGAGGCCTTCCTCCCGGGTTCGCAGGTCGATGTCCGCCCCGTGCGCGACTTCGACGTCTACATCGGCAAGACGATGGAGTTCAAGGTGGTCAAGACGAACCCCCAGAACGGCAACGTCGTCATCTCGCACAAGGCGCTCATCGAGAAGGACCTCCAGGAGCAGCGCAAGCACATCCTCGACTCCCTCGAAGTCGGCCAGGTCTTGGAGGGCCAGGTCAAGAACATCGTCAACTTCGGCGCCTTCGTCGACCTCGGTGGCGTGGACGGCCTGCTCCACATCACGGACATCTCGTGGGGCCGTGTGGGCCACCCGAGCGAGGTCCTGGAGCTCGACATGAAGCTCAACGTCGTCGTCTTGGACTACGACAAGGAGCGCCAGCGCATCTCCCTCGGCTACAAGCAGCTCCAGGAGCACCCGTGGGAGAACCTCGCGGAGCGCATCGTGGAAGGCATGCAGATCGAAGGCCGGGTGGTCTCGATCACCGACTACGGCGCGTTCGTCGAGATCGAGCCCGGCATCGAAGGGCTGGTCCACATCTCGGAGATGTCGTGGACGGAGCACGTCAAGCACCCCACCCAGAAGGTGCAGCTCGGCCAGACCGTTCAGGTCAAGGTGCTCAAGGTCGACGAGGACACCAAGAAGATCAGCCTCGGGATGAAGCAGCTCGAGCCCGACCCGTGGGAGGGTCTGCTCGCCCGCTTCCCCGTCGGCACTATCACGCGCGGCAAGGTCCGCAACATCACGACGTTCGGCGCCTTCGTCGAGATCGAGCAGGGGATCGACGGGCTCGTGCACGTGTCCGACCTCAGCTGGACGCGGCGCGTGAAGCACCCGTCGGAGGTGGTCAAGAAGGGCATGGAGCTCGACGTGATCGTCATCGACATCGACATCGCGCAGCGCCGCATCAGCCTGGGCCACAAGCAGGTCTCGACCGACCCGTGGGCCAAGGTTGCGGAGGTGTACACCGAGGGCTCTGAGGCCTCGGGCGTGGTCGCCGAGATCAACGACGGCGGCGTCGTCGTGGACCTGCCGATGGACGTCGAGGCCTTCGTGCCCGCGTCGCACCTGCAGCGCGGCGGCCGCCCGGCCGACGCCTACCAGATCGGCGACGAGCTGGAGCTCCAGGTCATCCGGATGGACCGCGAGGACCGCGAGCTGGTGATGTCGGAGACGGCCAAGGCGCGGTCCGAGGAGCGCGCCGAGCGCGACGCCGAGTACCGCGAGCAGCGGGCTCAGGAGCGCCAGGAGCGCAAGGAGGTCGAGTCCTACGGCTCGACGTCGTCCGGCCCGGCCACGCTCGGTGAGCTGTCCGGCTTGGCGGCCCTGCGCCAGCAGATGGCGGCGGCCGAGGCCAACAAGCCCGCCGACGACACGCCGGAGGACGTCACGACGCCCCTCGACGTGGAAGGCCCGACGGTCGACTCGACGGACGACGTCGATGTCCCCGAGGTCCTCGAGGTCCCGGCCGGCGAGATCGTCGACGAGGCCTACGGGTCCGAGGACGACGGCCCCGAGGCCGACGCCGAGCTCGGCAAGGCGGCGCTCGAGGTGGACGGCGACCTCGACGAGGCCGCTGACGCGACGGGCGAGTCCGACGCCGACGACGAGGTCTAGACCTCTCCATCACTGAAAGGCTTGGGCGGCGGTCTCTTCGGAGGCCGCCGCCCTTTTTTGTACGCGCTCGCGGGTGGGCGGCGCGTCCACTGCGTTGGGGTGTAAAGACGGGGCAACTCCCTACCGCGTCGGCGGGAGCCGCCGTGCCGAGGCCGCGTTGAGGGGGGCCCCTCTCCCGGACTCATGCTCGACGCCGCCACCCTCCGCCTGCTCGCCGACCTCGCCGGGCCGGAGCGCGCCTTCCTGACCGTCTACCTCGACGCGGCCGACGACGCGGGCGTCCTGGAGTCCCGGTTCGCGCGCGTCCGCGCGCTGCTGGCGGACCAGCCCGCCGAGGCCGAGCACTTCGAGGAGAGCTTGGCGCTGGCTCGGCCGCTCATCGAGGAGCACGCCGTCGGCGAGGGCTCGCTCGCGGTGTTCACGTCGTGGGCGGGCGACCTCTGCAAGGCCTATGCGCTGCCCGAGGCGGTCGGCACGACGGTCTGGATGGGCGACGCGCCCTACCTCCGCCCGGCGGCCGAGCTGCTCGACGAGAACGAGACGTACGCGGCCGTGGTCCTCGACAACGAGAAGGCGAAGATCTACCTCGTCTCGGCCGACGAGGTGGACGAGGAGGGCCGGGTCCGCGGCGACGTCAAGAACCGGGTCAAAAAGGGCGGCTGGAGCCAGAAGCGCTACGCGCGCCGCCGCGACAAGCAGATCGAGACGTACGCGACGCAGCTGGCGGCCGACCTCGCCACGCTCGACGCCGAGCGGCGCTTCGCCCGCTTGGTGATCGTCGGGTCGAGCGAGCCCGCACGCGCGCTGACGGCCGCGCTCCGGCAAGACCTCCGGGACAAGCTCGTCGGCTCGCGCTCCGTCGACGGCAACGCGAGCGACGCACAGGCGCTCGCGACGGCGGCCGAGCTCGCCGAGCAGGGGGAGCGGCAGGCCGAGCAAGACCTGTGGGCGGCCATCCAGGAGCAGGGCATGGGGCCCGGCCTGGCGGCGTTCGGGGCGACCTCGGTGCTGGCGGCGCTCCAGGCAGCCCGCGCCGACGCCCTCCTCGTCGCGCGCGACGCCGACCTCGACGGCACCAAGTGCCGCGCCTGCGAGGCCGTCGCGCACGGCACGCCCGACACGTGCGGCGTCTGTGGCTCGTCCGACGTCTTCCGCGTCGACTTGGTGGAGGTGTTCACCGAACAGGCCACCCGGACCGGCGCCGACGTCGACTTTGCGGACCCGTTCGACGCGCTCACCGAGGTGGGCGGGGTGGCGGCGCTGCTCCGGTACTCGCTGGCCGAGAACGACGCGGACCGGGAGGAGCGCGAGCGCCGTGCGCAGGCCGCGCAAGATCAGGCCGAGCGGGCCCAGCGCGAGGCCAAGACCTCCGGGACCTCGTCCGTCTCCGATCCGGCCGCCGTCTCCGACCCCGACCTCGTCGTAGAGCCTGTCACCGAGCTCGTTGCCGAGACCGCCGTGGAGCCTGAGGTGGAACCGGTGGTGACTCCCGTCGCCGAGCCCGTCGTGGACCCCATCCCCACGCCGGTCTCGGAGCCCGTCGCTGAGCCGGTCGCCACCGAGGCGCGCGCATCGGACCGCCCGCCCTCCAGCGTAGCAGAGACGGCGGACGACAATCGGACTCGCCCGGTCGCCATGTGGGGGCTCGTCGTTCTCGTGCTCGTCCTCGCGGCCGTTGCCTTCCTCCTGTTTGGGGGGTGAGGGCGGAGCGTGCGGTTCGGGTCTTCCTGAGCGCGCGCGGACGCGCTCCGGGCTCTGCCAGCCAGACTCAGATCATCCGACCGCCGTTTGACGTGTCGTCTTCCCACCCATCCGCCGATTGATCGTGACCGACCTTCCGACCGACCGCGAGGCCAGCGACTGGCGCCAGCGGCTGACGCCCGAGCAGTACCGCGTCTTGCGAGAGGGCGCGACGGAGCGCGCGTTCACCGGCGCCTACCACGACGAAAAGCGCGCCGGGCTCTACCGCTGCGTCGGCTGCGGCGCCGCCCTGTTCGAGAGCGCCGACAAGTTCGACAGCCGCAGCGGGTGGCCAAGCTTTACCGACGCCATCGGCGGGGCGGTCTTGCTGCGCGACGACCGGAGCCACGGGATGGTGCGGATCGAGGCCGTGTGCGCGGCCTGCAACGGCCACCTCGGGCACCTGTTCGACGACGGGCCACGCGAGGCAGGCGGACTCCGTTATTGCATTAACTCCGCCGCGCTCGACCTCGACCCGGCAGACGAGGGGAGCGAGTCGCCGGACGCGTAGACGCCGTCGCCCGCAAGCAGGCCCGCGCGGGGCGGAGTCGCCGGTTTACCGAAGCCAGCCCGAGGGGTTGACCGCCTGCCCGCCGTCGTACAGCGCGAAAAACAGTTTGGCGCCGCGCCGCTGCGCGGGGGTCCCAGACCGCCCGAGGACCTGCCCCGCACGGACCGTCGCGCCCTGACTGACGGCCACGTTCGACAGGTTGCCATAGAGCGTCACAAACTCGCCGTGCGTCACCATGATGTAGGTCCCGTACGTCGGAATCGTGCCGACGCGCTGGACGACTCCCTCGAACACGGAGCGGACGGGCGCACCTGGCGCCGTCGAGTAGTCGATGCCCGGCGAACTGGTGGTCGTGCCGGTGACCCCGTCGCGCCGCGTGCCGAACGGCCCGGTGACGGTGCCGTCAACGGGCTGAGGGAGGCGACCCCGGTTGGAGCGGAACGAGCCCGTGAGGTTGACGGAGCGATCCGTTGCCGGAGAGGGCGTCGGTGTCGCCCGTGGCGTGGGTGTGGGTCGCGGAGCGGGCGGCGTCGGGGCCGGTCGTGTCTCGGGCTCAGGGGTCGGGCGGGCCTCCGCGATCGGCGGAGACGGGGTCGCCGCGGGTGGCGTCGGGGTGGCCTCGGGCGTCGGGGGCGGCTGCGGCGTCTGGCGGGGCTCCGGCGCCGTGCGCCGCTCTCTCGCGATCCGAGCGCGCTCGGCGGCCTGGTCGGCCTCGCGCTGGATGCGGGCCTGGCGGTCGGCCTCGGCACGCGCGGCGGCGACCCGGGCGGCCTCCGCATCGGCGGCGGCCTGGCGCTGGCGCTCGGCCTCGGCGCGACGGCGCTCCTGAGCCACCAGGTCTTGGACGACACCCGCTAGCTGCTGCGCGTCGGTGCGCCGCTGGTCGAGCTCGCGCTCCAGCCGGCCGCGCTGGCTCTGGAGGTCCGTGACGAGCTCCGCCCGCTCGGCACGGCGCGCGGCGATGCGTCCACGCTCGGCCTCGCTCTGTTGGAGCAGCCGCTGCGTTTCTTCGAGCGAGACCCGCACCTCGCGCTCGCGGTCCTGCATCTCGGCCGACTTCCGGGCCACCTGCTCGACCTGCCCGCGCCGCCGCTGGGCGAACTGCTGGAGGTACCGGGCGCGCACCAGCATCTGGTTCACCGAGCCGGACGCCAAAATCAGCGCCAGCCCATTCCGCCGGCCGTGGACGTAGGCGTGCCGCGCGCGACGACGGTACGAGCGCTTGGCCTCTTCGATCTCCGTCTCAAGCCGCTCGATGGAGCGCCTCAGCGTCCCGGTCTCCGTTTCGATGGTGCCGATCTGGGTGCGGTAGCCCAAGACGAGCTGCTCGCGGAGCTGGACCTCGGCGTCCATGCTCTCCAGCGCCTGCAGCGCCGAGGTCTCCTGACCCCGGGTCCGCCGGACCTGTTGCTCCGTCGCCGCGATCTGGCTCTGCAGCCCGTTCAGTCGACGCTCGGTGGCTGCCCGGTCCTGCGAGAGGGCCGGTAGCGCAACGAGAGCAGCGAGGAGAACGATGCGACGCATGAAGAGAGGGTGTCGGCGGCCGGCGCAGAAGGTAAAGGCGCGTGGTCTCAGCGGAGGACGATCACGTCGTATCCCTCCGGCCGGACGAACCGGATGCGCAAGTCCGTGGGGTTGACCACCAGCCGGCGGTGCTCAAGATCGACGGTCGTGCCCTCGCCTTCGAGGTGGACCCGCCGGGGCAGCACCGCGCCGTCGATCACGTCGAAGTCGCTCGCTGTCTGGAGCCCGACCTGCCGTCCGTCGGCGTCGAACTCGACCACGCGAACGACGCGCCAGATCGATGGGTCGACCGTGTACGAGCGGTTGCCGGGGGCGTCCGGAAGCCGACCGGCGAGCGTGTAGAGCCCGTCGCTCGCCGCCAGCGTCCACGCCACATCAGCGTCGGGGACGAGCAGACCAAGGGCGGCACGGACCACGCGCCCGTCACGGCTGGCGCCCGGCACGACCGCGTCCGCAGCGCTCAGTGGGCCGATCACCAGCTCGTCCTGAATCACGTTCGCGAGAAAGAGCGAGTCCGGCGTGAGTAGCCCCCGCGCGGCGATGATGCCGAGCGGGCCGCGCACGGTCACCGAGGCGCTGTCGGCCAGCCGGGCGCGCAAGCTGTACGAGGCCGACTGGTCGGACCCGTCGGGCTGGACGGCCCGCACCTCGCCGTCGGCGGCGACCGAGAGGACGGGCGCGACGGAGGCCTCGACCGCCGCCAAGATCTGGGCGACGGTGTGGTCCGGGTAGCCCGCCGCTGTCCCTGTGGGTGGGTCAGAGACGAGGGGTCCGGTCGGCGCGCAGCCGGCGGCGGCGATCAGCAGGGCGAGGGCGAGAGGACGAAGCAATGGGGTCACGGGGAGAGAAGGGCGTCGAAGCGGGCCCGGAGCGCGGCGGTGTCGTCGAGGGCGTCGCCGACCACGTCGAGCGCCGCGAGCCCCCGGCGGGCCGTCGCCTGGGCGTCGGGCCGGCGGCCGGCGGCGGCATACGCCTCGGCGGCGGACGCGAGCACGGCGGGGACGCTGGCGTAGAGGAGGAGGGCGTCGTCGGCGAGCGTCGCGGCGCGCGGGTCGCGGGCGTCGGCGAGTGCATCCAGGGCGCGGACGAGCGCGTCGAGGTCACGCGGGTTGTCGCGGGCGGCGGCCACGAGCGCCTCCAGGCCGCTCGGGGCGGCAGCGGCGGGTGCGGCGGCCGGCGCGGTCAGGCTCGCGAGTCGGGTGCGGACCGCCGGCTCGCTCGGCGCCAGCCGAGCCGCGGCCCGTGCGTGCGCCAGCGCGTCGGCGGCGTCGCCCGCGCGCTCTGCCAGCCGCGACAGCCGCAGCCGCGCCGCGACGGTGTCGCCGGTCCGGACGAGGTCGCGGAGCACGTCCCGTTCGAGCGCCGCGTCGCCCGAGGCCGCCGCCCAGTCCGCGACGGCGGTGAGGACGGCGGGGTCGGTGGGGGACAGGCCGCGGGCTCGCGCCAGCGCGTCGCGCGAGCCGTCCTGCCCGGCGGCGTCGAGCGCGGCCGCCAGCAGCACGAACCCGTCGGCGCGGTCGGGGGCCGCGTCGGTGGCGCGGCGCGAGAAGTGGACGGCGTCGGCGTGGGCCCCGATGCGGAGCGCGACCTCGGCGCGCGTCGCCAGCACGGCCGCGTCGGCGGGCGCCAGCGCCAAGATCTCGTCGAGGAGTCGGAGCGCCGTCGAGTCGTCGTCGATCGCGAGCGCCGTCAGGGCCCGGACGAACCGGCCCTCCAGCCGCGCCGCCTGCGCGCCCGACTGGGCGACGACGGGGGCGGCGAGGGAGCCGAGGACGAGGAGGAGGAGCAGGCGCATGGCGGAAGATCGCATGGGCGCCCAACGCCGTCGACGGGTCGCGGCGTATCAGGCGTGCGGGATCTCCCCGATTCGACGCCGATCCGGCCGCTCGCGCCGACGCGTCTAGCTTCGCCGTCCCCGCCTCGCCGCCATGACGCCCGCCGACCCGACCGCCGCCCCGCGCTTCCGCGCCCCTGACACCACGCTCATCCTGTTCGGCATCGTGGTGCTCGCCGCGCTGCTCACGTGGCTGGTCCCGCCCGGCGAGTTTGCCCGCGACGAGATCGAAGTCGAGGGCGTGGGCACGCGCGAGGTCGTCGTCCCTGGCTCGTACGAGCGGATCGGCCGGGGAGAGGCGAGTGTGGGATCGCGGCTCATCCACAGCGTCGCCATCGTGTTTCAGGCCCCCATCCGGGGCTTCGTCGACCCGGACGCCGCGCCGATCATCGCGTTCGTGCTGCTGGTCGGCGGGGCATTCGCCGTGCTCACCAAGACCGGCGCCGTCGACGCCGCGCTCCGCCGCGTGGTCCTCAAAGCCGAGGGCTCGCCCCTCCTCGATGTGTTGCTGATCCCACTTTTCATGGCGCTGTTCTCCCTGGGCGGCGCCGTCTTCGGGATGGCCGAGGAGACGATCCCGTTCGTGCTCATCTTCGTGCCGCTGTCGCTGGCGCTGGGGTACGACGCCCTCACCGGGGCCGCGATCCCGTTTCTGGGCTCGGCCGCCGGGTTCGCCGCCGCGTTTCTGAACCCGTTCACGGTCGGCGTCGCCCAGGGCATCGCGGGCGTGCCCCTGTTCAGCGGCGCCGGCTTCCGGGTCGTGCTGTGGGTGATCGTCACGGCCGTCGTCACGACGTTCGTCGTCGTCCGGGCGCGCCGCGTGCGGGCCCGCAGGGTGGCCTCGGACGCCGAGGTGCCCGTGCTGGCCGACGTCTCGTTCACCCGGCGCCACGGGTGGGTGCTCATCGCGTTCGCGCTCGGCATCGCCGCGCTCGTCACCGGCGTGCTGACGCAGGGCTGGTACATCACCGAGATCGCCGCGCTGTTCGTGGCGCTGGCGGTGCTGCTCGGCGCCGTGGGCGGCTTGGGGGGCAACGACACGGCCAAGGCGTTCATGGTCGGCGTCCGCGATCTCGCACCGACCGCCGTCATCATTGGGCTGGCGCGGGGGATCCTGGTCGTGCTCGAAGACGGCCAGATAGTGGACACGATCCTGTACGCGCTGTCGTCGGGCCTGGGCGGGGCGGGGGCGACCGTCGCGGCCGGGGCGATGTTCGCCGTGCAAACCGCGATCAACGTAGTCGTGCCGTCGGGCAGCGGGCAGGCCGCGCTCACGATGCCGCTGATGGCGCCGCTGGCGGACCTGGTCGGCGTCACGCGGCAGACGGCCGTGCTGGCGTTCCAGATGGGCGACGGGTTCACGAACATGATTATCCCGACGAGCCCGGTCCTGATGGGGGTCTTGTCGCTGGCGAAGGTGCCGTGGCCAACGTGGGCGCGGTTCATGGTCCCGCTCCAGATCGGGCTCTTCGTGCTCGGCCTGGCGGCGCTCGCGGTCGCTGTCGGGATCGGGTACAGTTGAACGAGGGCTGGTGAACGGTGTACACTCGGGCACGGACGGGGCTGCCCCCGCCGTTCAGGTCCGGTCCGCCGCTCTTGGCACGCCCCTTGTCTATCGAACGGACACCCCCCCGGCTCCCACTCCCCCACGCACACGATGACCCGACTCCCCCTCCGCGCGATTGCCGCGCTCGCCCTCGCCCTCTTCGCGGCCCCCGCCTTCGCACAGTCCGTCACTGGCTGTTGGGCGACCGTCGACGATGAGGACGGCACGGTCAAGTCCTACGTCAAGATCTCCGCCGAGGGCAGCACGCTCGTCGGCGACATCGTCCGGCTGACCAACAACGGCGGCCGCTGCGAGGACTGCGCCGACCGTTACAACGGCCGCGTGCTCCGCAACGAGCGCATCATGAGCGGCTTCACCCGTGACGGCAACAGCTACGAAGACGGTCGGATCATCGACCCGAAGTCGGGCCGGACGTACAACGCCGTGATGAACCTCGTGGAGGGCAACGCGGATCGGCTGTACCTCCGGGGCTACCTCGGCGTCCGCGCCCTGGGCCGCACGCAGTACTGGCGCCGCGCGGCGGCCTCGAACTGCAACTAGTCCGCCTCGGCGCACCGCGCCGACGGTAGAGAAGGCTTTGAGCCCTCCGGTCGCGCTTGCGTCCGGGGGGCTTTTTGCTATCATCGGGCCGTGGTCGGCGCCGCTGCCGGCCGCAAGCCGCCGTACCGCCTTCCCAGCAGCGTCGTCCCTCCCGGCTCCCCGGCCTGACGCCAGCGCGTCGTGACCACGCTCGCGGGCCACGTGCTGGTGCTGAACCGCGACTACCAGGCGCTCTCGGTGTGTACCGTCGAGCGTGCGGTCGGGCTCGTCTTCCTCGACAAGGCGGAGGTGGTGGCGGCGCGCCAAGACCGCGCGCTGCGGACGGTCCAGCGCTCCTACCCCTGGCCGACGGTCGTCCGGCTGGCGCGCTACGTGCGCGTGCCGTACCGGAAGGTGCTCCTGACGCGCCGCAACGTGATCCGTCGCGACGGCCACCGCTGCGTCTACTGCGGGGCGACCGAGCGGCTCACCATCGACCACGTGCGCCCGAAGTCCCGGGGCGGAAAGGACACCTGGGAAAACCTCGTCGCCGCCTGCACCCCCTGCAACAACCGCAAGGGCAGCCGGACACCCGAGGAGGCCGGGCTCACCATGCGGTCCCGGCCGTACCGGCCCAGCCACGTGATGTACATGCGCGACCTGATCGGCAACGGCGAGGAGTCGTGGAAACCGTTCCTGTATGCCGCCTGAGGCTCGCTACGCTCGCGGAATGGGGCACGGGGAACGAGGCACGGGCAGACTCAGGGGTAGCGCACGCGGTCGACAGGGGACATCTTCCCCGTTCCCCGTTCCCCGTTCCCCGTTCCCCGTTCCCACCCATGATCCTCTCCCTCCCCGACGGCCGCGAGGTCCGGCCCGGCAAAGTCCTGTGCATCGGCCGCAACTACGTCGCCCACGTGATCGAGATGGGCGGGCGCGAGGGCGACCAGCCGGTCGTCTTCCTCAAGCCAGCGACGGCGCTCGTGGGCAGTGGCGGGGAGATCGTGCTGCCCGGGCAGTCCGCGGACGTGCACCACGAGGTCGAGCTGGTGGCCGTGATCGGCACCGAGGGCAAGAACATCGAGGAGGCCGACGCGCTCGGGCACGTCGCGGCGTACGCGCTCGGGCTCGACATGACGGCCCGAGACCTCCAGGCCGAGGCCAAGAAGGGCGGCAAGCCGTGGAGCGTCGCCAAGGGCTTCGACACCTTCGCGCCCCTCGGCCCGCTCGTGGACGCGGCCGAGATCCCGGACCCGCAGGCGATCGACATCACACTCGCCATTGACGGCGAGGTCCGCCAGCAGGGCTCAACGGCGCTGATGGCGTTCTCGGTCGCCCGCATCGTCGCCTACGTGTCGACGGTGTTCACACTGGAGCCCGGCGACCTGATTTACACCGGCACGCCGGAGGGCGTCGGGCCCGTCCGCGACGGCGAGACGCTGGTGGCGACGGGCAGCGGCCTGCCAACGCTGACCGTGACGGCGCGGCGAGAGGCTGCGGCATAACGCTCGGACGCGCAACCTCGCCGTACGGGGTCCGTCTGGGTGTCTCCCCCCGAACTTGTTATGCGTTTCGCGCCGCTCGTCCTCGCTGTTCTTGCCATCGGCGCCCACGCTCAGACAACGGTCTCGGGCCGCGTCACCGACGCCTCGACCGGCGAGGGCTTACCGGCCGCGACGGTCCAGGTGCCGGCCACGAGCCGGGGCACGATCACCAACCGCGAGGGCGCCTTCGAACTGGCGCTGCCGGTCGGGGCCGACTCCCTCGTGGTCAGCTTTGTCGGCTACACCCCGCAGCGGCGTGCCGTCCCCGCCTCTGGCCGCCTCGACGTGGCGCTGGCGCCGGCCGTGGCGGCGCTCGGTGAGGCGGTCGTGACCGCGGGCGACCCGGCCGAGAACATCATGCGCCGGGTGATCGCGCGGAAAGCACGCTGGCGGGCCGGGCTGGAGACGTGGCGGGCTGAGGTGTACTCGCGCCAGACCATCCAGGCGGGCGGCGAGGTCGTCGGCGTGATCGAGGCGCAGACGTTGGCGCACTGGGACCGCGAGCGGGGGCTGCGCGAGGTCGTCCAGGGCGTGAATCGGACGGGCAACTTCGACACCGTCCCGCTCGACGCCTTCTCAGCGGCCGACCAGGCGCTCAACCTGTACGACGACGAGATCCCGTTTGGCGGCTTCGACCTGATGGGCCCGACATCGCCAGGTGCGCTGACGTTCTACCGCTTCGAGGTCGTCGGGCGCCGCGCGCTCGGCGAGCAGTTGGTCTACGACCTCGGGTTCGCGCCCCGAAACGCGCTCCAGCCCGGCTTCTCGGGCACGCTGTCGGTCTTGGTCGACGCCGACGCGATGATCGGCATCTCGGCCACCACGAGCGGCGCCGTCCAGTTTCCGCTCGTCAACCGATTCGATCTGACGTTCGACCAGCAGTTCTCGCCGTTCGGACTGGCGGTCGGCGGCGAGCCGGTGTGGCTTCCCGCCGACTTCCGGATGGACGCGCAAGGCAAGGCCGGCACGGCGCTCCTGCAGTTGCCTGAGATCGGGTTCGCCGTCGCCAGCCGCTTCACGGACTACGAGGTGAACGTGGCGGTACCGGACTCGCTGTACGCGAGCGAGCGCACGGTCGTCGACTCGGCCTCGGTCGCCCGGGCGCTCCCCGTCGCGGGCGTCGTCCCGCTGTCGGTCGAGGAGGAGCAGGCGCTCGCGAACGTAGACTCGACCCTGTCGCTTTCCGAGGCCTTCCGCCCGTCCGGGCCGCTGGCGCGCTTTTTTCCGGTGACGATCACCGTCGCGGGCGAGTCGAGCGGGCGCGCGGCGTCGACGGGGCTGCGGTTCTCGTACAAGCCCGAGGTGTGGTACGACCGCGTCGAGGGCGTCCGGGTCGGCGCCGCGGGGACGGCACGGCTGGGGCGCCAGCGCGCGACGGTCGACCTCGGCTACCTCACCGGGCCCGCACGCGTCGCCGCCAGCGGCCAAGTTGTCGGGCGGCTCTCCCAAGGCACCTTTGTGGGCGTCACGGCGCACCACGACGTGCTCCGGCTCGCGCCGTCGTGGCCCGATCGATTGACCAACTCCCTCACGGCGCTGGCGGGCGGCGACGACTACTACGACTACGTCGACCGGACGGGCGGCTCGGTGTGGGCCGGATGGTGGGGGCAGGAGGCGCCGTACCCCGTCGTCTCCGGGTGGCTCCGGGCCGACGAGTACGATCCGTCAGAGGTCACGACGACGTTCTCGTTGACCGGCGACCTCGACCGGCCGACGGTCTCGGCGGTCCCGGAGGGCGTGATCCGTGCCGGCGCCCAGGTCCGCGTCGGTTCGTGGCTCGACGCGCTTCGCGCGAGCGTGACAGGCCAGCGGGCTGCCTCAGCCTGGGCCGAGGTCGGCCGGAGCACCGAGGGGTCCCCTTCCATCGTGTCCGACTATGTCCGGGCGGGTGCTGAGGTCCGGTGGTCCGCCCCGACGATGCTGCGCCGCCGCCTGCTGCCGCCAACGCTGCACCTGGTGCTCGCGGTCGGCGCCAGCCGGGGCGACCTGCCGGCGACGCAGGCCTCCGGGCTCGACGGGGCGCACGCGGGCGTGGCGCCGTTCGGGACGCTGCGCGCTCGCGCGGGCCAGTCGCTCGTTCGAGAGTTCGCCCTCGTCGCCTGGGAGCACGACTTCCGCAGCGTCCCGTTCGAACTGCTCGGCTGGCGCGGCGCGTCTCCTCTGGGGCTCTCGCTGATGGTCCACGGCGCGCACGCCTGGGCGAGCGCGGCCCATGGTGCCCTCGGCGTCGAGCCGTCCGTCGTTCACCATGAGGTTGGCGCCTCGCTCGGGCTCGGGTACACCGTCCCGCTCCGCGTGGATGTGACGTACCGGCTGACGGATGACCCGGGCGTGGTCCCGGGGGTCGGGCTGACGCGGGTGTTCTAGGGGGCTGTCACGTACGTCGGTCTGCGGCCTCGCGGAGCCCAGACCCGGATGAACGTGACAGGCCCTAGAAGCGGTGGGTCGGGCTCTGGGCTGGCTCGGCAATACCCGGTCCTGCGGTCGCCGATGGCCCCGGTGTCCGGGGGGACTCGAAGGGAGGGCTTCTCGAGCCGCAGGGCGTCGCAGGACACAAGGTGTCGGGGGGGGAGAAACTCCGCAGATCAAGCGGCAACCGGGGGGGGGCTTGCGCCCGTGAGGAGTCTGTCGTGCGACGAGATGACCGGAAGCAGCGCAGGGGCACCACGGCGGGGCGTGGCTCGTTCGGAGGCGGTGCGTGTCGCTCGTCCCCCCTCATCGCCCGTGCGTCTCTCTCCGTTCCGGCCCGCCTGGCTGGCGCTCGCGCTCGTCGCCTGCTCGGTGCAGGCCCAGCCCGTCCGGCCGGGGGTGACGGTGCCCGAGCGGTCGGAGCCCCGGCCCGTTGAGGTGGTCGCCCGGTTCGAGGGCGTGGTGCTGGATGCCGAGACGCGGCTGCCGCTGCCTGGCGCGACGGCCCAGGTGCAGGGGTGGCCGGGAGGCGCCTCCGCCGACGCCCAAGGGCGGCTCGCGCTCGACCTGCCCGAGCTTCCCGCGACGGTCGTCGTCCGGTTCGTGGGCTATGCGCCCGGGCTCGTGCCGCTGACCGAGGACGACGTGCAAGACGGTGTCGTGCGGCGGACCGTCCGCCTGTCGCCCACGTCGACGGCGCTGGGCGAGGTGGTGGTCACCGACGAGCCGCCCGGGGAGGTGCTGTGGCGCCGGGTGCTGGCGCGGCGGCAGCGTCTGGCGGTGCGGCTCGGGGCGTACGCCGCCGAGGGCTACTCGCGGCTCCTGCTCACGCGCGATGGCGTGACGGATGTGCGGCCCGTCGCGATCTCGCTGACCGAGGCCGTCTCGAACCTGTCGTGGACGCGGGGCGCGGGCTTGCGCGAGGAGGTCGTCGCCCGGCGGCGCCTGCCCGACGGCGGGCCGTTCCGGTGGGCCTCCCTGGAGCCGCTGCCCGACCTCTACTTCGAGGACGTGCTGTGGCTCGATGGCCGCCCGATCCCGTCGCCAACGCGCCCCGACGCGCTCCGCGACTACGCCTTCCGCTTGGGCGAGACCGTTGAGGCCAACGGGCTCCGCTACATCGACCTGGCGGTGATCCCCCGGCGCGGCGGCCTGGTGGCCGGGCGCATCCGCGTCGTCGACTCGCTCTTCGTCATCGCCGAGGCCGACTTGCGAGCGGACTTCTCGCCCGGCGGTTCCGTCGACGTCTTCGACGCCAGCTACCGCTGGGATTTCGACCCCGTCTGGGCGAGCGACGCCTTGCGCGACTCCGTCTGGCTACCCCGGCGGTTCGACCGCGAGGGCACCGTGACGGTCAACCTGCCCGGCAACCGCGTCCCCACGGTCCGCTTCCGACAGACCACGTTATTGGATCTGGTGCTCCCGGGGATCCGCGGTCAGGTGGCGAGCCTGCGTCAGCGCTACCGCAACCCGCGCCGCGTCTACGCTGGGCGCGAGACGTTCCGTGCCGGCCGCGCCGCCCTGCCGTTCGACAGCCTGGAGGTCGTCGCCAACGAGTCGGACTGGATCCGCCGCGCGGAGCTGGCGGACCTTCTGAAGCCGCAGGATGGCATCGGCATCAGCCTGTTTGGTCTGACCTCGCCCAGCGCCAACGTCGAAGGGGAGGACGACGACTGACGGGCGGATACAAATAGAGCGGGGAACGGACAGAGCGCCTCGTGCTGGCGATGCCCGTTCCCCTTGCGTCACAGGTTCGGGCCCCCCTGCTACTTGGGGTCCTGGCCTTTGCCGGTCAGGCCGCCGTCGTAGCGCTGGAGGTGGCCCTCGATGAACCACGTCCCGCGCTCGGCGATGTGGACGATCTGGTCGTAGAGGTCGGTCGTTCCCGGGTCGCCGATCTCGTCGGCGGTGCCGTTGGCCTCGCGGATGTGGTCGGCGTACTGCGCCCAGCGGTCGGCGAGGACAGTCAGGAATGAGGGGTCGTTGAGGTCGTCCTCGGCGTCGTCCTGGTCGGTCCCGGGGAAGGGGTCGATCAAGCTGTTCTTGGCGGCCATCCGGACCGTCCCGAAGGCGTAGCCGCCGAGCAACACGATCCGCTCGGCCAAGAGGTCGGCCGGCTCCTCCAGCCTCTCCGCCAGCTCATCGTAGAGGAGGTGGAGCTGGTAGAAGTCCTTGCCCTTGACGTTCCAGTGGGCCTGCTTCGTCTGGGAATACAAGTCGGAGGTCGCCGCGAGCGTCGTGTTCATCAGCTCGACGAGCTTGTGGCGGTCGGCGGCGGGGATGCCGAGGCGCGTGCGGTACGGGGTCTGGGCGGTCTTGGTGGACATCGGAGAGGGGAGGGAGAGAGGGCATAAACCGGACGGGGGCGCTCGCTGATCCCCGCTGGCGGCTCTCCACGGGGATTCCGTAGATGGGGACGGGAGACCGCGGACAGCGGACGGAGACTGGGCACATGGCCCCGTGCCCCGGATTCCCCCCAATCCCCAAACCCCGAGACCCAACCGCGTCCCCCCGCTTCGCTAGGTTGCACGAAACGCCGATCCACCGATGAAGACGTTCACGCTCCGCCCCGGCCCCGATGCCGACGGCACCCCCGACCGCGCCCCCGACACCGCCGCCGCCCAGGACTTGCTGGCGGGCCTCAACCCGACGCAGGCCGAGGCCGCGAGCACGACGGACGGGCCCGTCATGATCATCGCCGGGCCCGGCTCCGGCAAGACGCGCACGCTGACGCACCGGATCGCGTACCTGCTGGCGGCCAAGAAGGCGTGGCCGAGCCAGATCCTGGCCCTGACGTTCACCAACAAGGCCGCCAAGGAGATGCGCCAGCGCGTCGTCGAGCTCGTCGGCGACGAGGCCAAGGGGATGTGGATCGGGACGTTCCACAGCATCTTTGCCCGCGTGCTCCGCCGCGAGGCCGACAAGATCGGGTTCTCGCGCGACTTCACGATCTACGACTCCGACGACTCGGAGCGGCTCATCAAAGAGCAGATGCGGCGCTTCGGGATCGACCCCAAAAAGGTGACGCCGCGCTCGGTCCGCAACGCCATCTCGGGCGCCAAGAACGCGATGGTGGGGCCCGAGGAGTACGCGCGGCTTGCGGGCGACCCGTTCACCGAGGCCGTCTCGAAGCTCTACACGCCGTACGCGGGCATGTTGCGGCAGGCCAACGCGATGGACTTCGACGACCTGCTCGGCATGCCGATCCGGCTGTTCGAGCAGAATCCCGAGACGCTCAAGGAGTACCAGCGCCGCTGGAAGTACCTCCACATCGACGAGTACCAGGACACGAACCGGACGCAGTACGTGCTCGCGAAGCTGCTCGCGGCCGAGCACCACAACCTCTGCGTGGTCGGCGACGACGCCCAGTCGATCTACGCCTTCCGGGGCGCCGACATCCAGAACATCCTGTCGTTCCAGAAGGACTACCCCGGCGCCGTCGAGCTGCGGCTGGAGCAGAACTACCGGAGCACCCAGCGCATCGTGCGGCTGGCCGACGCCGTCATCAAGGGCAACAAAAAGCAGCTCACCAAGACGCTGTGGACCGACAACTCCGAGGGCGACCCGATCGTCCTGATGGAGGCGTTGTCGGAGCGCGACGAGGCCCAGAAGGTGGAGCGGACGATCCGCGACCTGCGGAGCCGGACGGGCATGGGCTGGCGCGACGTGGCCGTGCTGTACCGCACGAACGCGCAGAGCCGCTCGATCGAGGAGTCGCTCCGGCGCGGCGGCATCCCGTACCGCATCGTCGGCGGGACCAGCTTCTACCAGCGCAAGGAGATCAAGGACGCCCTCGGCTACCTCCGGCTCGCGGTCAACCCGAGCGACGACGCGAGCATCCTGCGCGTGCTCAACGTGCCCACGCGCGGGATCGGCGGGAAGACCGTCGAGCAGCTCCGCCAGTACGCCACCGAGCACCGCGTGGCGCTGTGGCAGGCCATCCAGGATCCAGGGGGCGCCGGGCTCTCGGCGCGAGCCGCCAAGGCCGTCGAAGGCTTCGGGTTTTTGATTTCGCGGTTCGCCTCGAAGGCAACGACCGCCCCGGCCGACGAGGTCGCGCGCGAGCTGATCCAGGAGACCGGGCTGCTGCAGTCGCTGCGCGACCAAAACACGCCCGAGGCCCTCGTGCGGCTGGAGAACGTTCACGAGCTGCTCAATGCCGTCGCCGAGTTCGCCGGGGGGGCGACGGACGGCGAGCCCCGGACGCTGTCGGAGTTTCTGCAGGAGGTCTCGCTCGTCGCGGACGTCGACCGGCTCTCGGACGACGAGAACCGGGTGACGCTGATGACGCTCCACGCCTCGAAGGGCCTGGAGTTCAAGGTCGTCTTCGTGACCGGGCTCGAAGAAGGTCTCTTCCCGCTCGCGAAGGCCGCGCAGGACCCGACGGAGCTCGAAGAGGAGCGGCGCCTGCTCTACGTCGGCGTCACGCGCGCCGAAGAGGCGCTGTACCTCAGCTTTGCCCGGAGCCGCTACCGCTACGGCGACCAGCAGTCGAGCGTCCGCTCGCGCTTCCTCGACGAGCTCGACGGCGACGACCTGTTGCAGACCGAGTCCGGCGCCCGCATCGAGTCGCGCTCCGATCGGTTCACCACGCCCGACGGCGGGATGGGCAAGTACGGCGGGATGGACCCCGACTACTGGAAGGCCACGCTGCGCCCCGAGGCCGAGGCGGCGAAGAAGCTCAAGCGGCGCACCAAGAAGGTGCCCTACACCGAGCGCCAGGTCGTCTTCGATGAGGGCCAGGCGCAGGTCGTGCCCGGCGTCAAGGTCTACCACAAGTCGTTCGGCAACGGCAAGGTGATCGCCATCGAGGGCGCCGGCGAGCGGGCCGCGGCGACCGTCCACTTCAAGTCGGTCGGGATGAAAAAGCTCAAGCTGGCGTTCGCCAAGCTGCAGGTCGTGGAGTGAGCCAGGGCGTCGTCCTCGACCCCCGCGACCGGATCACGCCGACCGCGTTCGAGATCGCGCCCGACCTGCTCGGGGTGGCGCTTGCCAGCCCCGTCCGCCGAGGGCTCGCGCTCGGCGCCGACCTGGTGCTGGCGATGGTGGTCTCCGAGGCCGGCGGCCCGGCGGCGGCCGGGATCGCAGCCGCCGTGCTGTTCGTGCTCGTCGGGATGCGGCGCAAGAGCGGGGGCCGGTTCCGCCGCGTCGTCCGGGGCGCGCTGGTCGGGATCGGCGCGCTCATCCTGTTCGGCGTGACGACTGGGTTGCTCGACGAGGCCAACGACGAGGAGGAGGGCCGCTCGGCCGATGTCGCCGAAATCCCGCGCCCGGACCCCGTCGCCGCTCGGGCCTGGTCCGACTCGGCGCGCGCCGCCGCCGCTGCCGACGTGCGCGCCTTCGCGGCCGCCTTCGCCGCCGCGGACTCGGTCGCCGTCGACTCCCTCCGCCACACGGCCGCCGACGCCGTCGCGGGCCGCGAGCTCCGCCAGCGCGACGCCGACCTCGGCTACTGGCGCGTCCGGTTCGACCGGGCCGACGACCGCGCCGAGGACCTCCAGGCAGCGATCGACGACCCGACGTTTCTGCGCTCGCTCCAGACGCTCGCGGCCGACTTCGGACTGACGCTGGGTTGGATCGGCGCCTACTTCACGCTGACGCTCGCGTTCTGGAACGGCTACACGCCCGGCAAGAGGCTCTTGGGCGTCCGTGTCGTCCGGCTCGACGGCCGCCGGGTGTCGTTGTGGGCGGCGTTCGAGCGGTTCGGCGGCTACATCGCCGGACTCGTGACGGGGCTCCTGGGATTCGCCCAAGTGCTCTGGGACCCGAACCGGCAGGGCGTACAGGACAAGATCGCGGGGACCGCCGTCGTCCGGATGGCCGATGCCCGGACGTCCCAGCGCGTGGGCTAGCGACGGCCCGCCGACCCGTCTGGAATCGGTCCCTCGACTCGATCTGAGAGACTGTTTGGGGAAGAGATGCCCCGCCCTGCCGCGTCATCCCGCACCCGGAGGGAAGGCGCAGCCAGCGCGGCCCTCGCGCCCATCCATCCGTTGGTCGCGACTCGGAGGCTTCCGCTGAGATCCCTCGCACGCTGGCTTCGCCGACCCTTCGGTTCGGACGAAGTGGTTTCGGAGAGCGCGGGCGCTCACCAAATCAGGTACTGAGGCCCCCGCTCGGCGAAAGCCGGGCCGGACGAAGAAGCGCCCCCCAGCGTTTGCGCGGCTGCGGGAGGGGTAGTCTGGGCGACCGCCCTCCGACCCTCGCGTCCCCGCATGCAATTCTCCCAGACGCTCGCCTACCACGCGAGCATGCTCCTCGACACGGAGCGGACCCTCCAGTTCCAGCGGGCGATCCACGCGGCCGTGAAGGAGGGCGACATCGTGGTCGACATCGGGTGCGGGACGGGCGTGCTGGCCTTTTTCGCATGCCAGGCCGGCGCCCAACACGTCTACGCCATCGAGCGCGGCCCGATCGTCGGGCTCGCCCGCGAGCTGGCGGCGGCGAACGGGTTCGGCGACCGCGTGACGTTCCTCCACGACCCGTCGTGGGAGGTCGACGTGCCTGAGCAGGCGGACGTGGTGGTGAGCGAGACGCTGTGGGACTTCGGGTTGGGCGAGGGGATCGTGGACACCATCGCCGACGCGAGCATGCGCTGGCTTCGCCCGGGCGGCATCGTCATCCCGGCGTCGTTCGAGATGCTGCTGGCGCCCGCCGCGCTCGCCCGGCGTGCTCGCCCGCCGGCCGGGTTCGGGGAGGCTTACGGCCTCGACCTGTCCCGGCTCACGAACGCGGTCGTCCACTCCGTGGGGACCGTCGAGGACGCATCGAGCCGTCTGCTCGGCGAGATGACCCCGGTCGGTTCAATCGCGCTCCCCTACAGCGGGCCGGGGTCGATCGTGCTGGGCGGGCGGCTGGTGGTTGAGCGCGGAGGACTGCTCGACGCGCTCGCCGGGAGCTTCCGGGCCCGGCTCTACGGCAAGATCCTCTTGTCGAACCTTCCTCCGAACGAGGCCCCGAACTGGGGCCACGCCGTGTTTCCCATCGAGCCTCCGGTCCAGGTCGAGCGCGGGGACGTTGTGGAGGTCGAGGTCGTGACGGACGCTAGCGACGACTCGGTCTGGCAGTGGTGGACGCGCGTGGTCCGCGGCGGCGAGACCATCGCCGAGTCCAAACAGTCGACCTTGGAAGGGCTGCTGGAGGTCGCAGACTGACACTGCCCGGGGTCGTCGAGTGCGGGCAGGTACACCGTCGACTTCTCCTGCGATCCTCGGTCCACCGATTCCGTCTCCGGCGGCGGCGGTGCCGGCTGCTGTGCGCGAGTCCCCCGCGCGTCGATTGGGGATGGGCAGGCGTTTGGAGCCCCGCTGGGCGACGAGAAGGAGGGTCGCCTCAGGAGACGGCTACTCCGCCTCGGCGAGCTCGGCGGTGGCCTCAGGCACCTCTTCGAACGCCCGGTGCAGGGCCTCGACGACGATCGGTTTCGTGAGGTAGTTGTCGCAGCCGGCGTCGAGGCATCGCTCGCGGTCCCCGTCCATCGCGTTCGCCGTCAGCGCCATGATGTAGGGTTGGCGGACGCTGAGCGCCCGGATCCGTCTGGTGGCCTCAAGCCCGTCCATCTCGGGCATCTGGATGTCCATCAGGATCACGTCGTACGGCTGGCCATGCGCGGCCTGGCGGCGGACAGCCTCGACGGCCTCGACGCCGTCGGCCACGATGTCGGCCCGGATCCCCAGGCGGCTTAGGAGGCGGACAGCCACCTTCTGGTTGACGGCATTGTCCTCGGCGAGCAGCACGCGGTGCGCCGACGGCGGGGCCTCCTCGGCGGCGGGCCGCGCCACCCAGGCGCCGGCGGCGAGGGGGGAGGGGGTGCCGTGGGCCTCCGCGAAGGCGCGGACGACGATGTCATGGAGTTGGCTCGGCTTGGTTGGCTTGTAGAGGACGGCGTACACGCCGGCCGCCGCCGCCCGCGTCTTCAGGGTGGCGTCGCGGCTGATCGAGGTGAGCATCACGACGACCGGCGAGGCGTCCGAGTCGCGGATCCGCTCCGCCACCTCGAGTCCGTCCATCTCCGGCATCTGCATGTCGAGCAGGACGAGGTCGTATGAACGGCCGGCGGCGCGCTGGCGGTCGAGCTCGGCGAGGGCGTCGCGGCCGGAGGCCACGGCCTGGACCGACATCCCCCACTGGGTCGAGAGGCGCGTGAGGATCTCGCGGTTGACGCTGTGGTCGTCGACGATCAGCACCGTGCGCCCCGCCAGCGCCGGCTGGTCTCGGTGCAGGTGGACGCGCCGCTCGGACGGGGCCACCTCCACGTCGACGGAGAATCGGAACGTCGAGCCCTCGCCCTCGACGCTCTCGACCCGCATCTCGCCGCCCATCATGTCGACGAGCCCGCGGCTGATGGTCAGGCCGAGGCCTGTGCCGCCGAATCGGCGCGTCGTCGAGGCGTCGGCCTGCGAGAAGCTGTCGAAGACGGACTCGAGCTTGCCCGCAGCGATCCCGATGCCCGTGTCCTCGACGGCGAGCCAAAGGGCGGTGTGGCCGCCCGGCGCGACGTCGGACGGGGAGGCCGAGACCCGGACGCAGACGCCGCCGTCGGCCGTGAACTTGACGGCGTTCGACAGCAGGTTGACGAGTACCTGGCGCACCCGGGTCACGTCGCCCACGACCGCGCCGGGGACGCCGTCCTCGACGACGTACGCCAGTTCGACGCCCTTCTCGGCGGCGCGGGGGGCGATCAGGTCGAGCGCGTCTTCGACGCACTGGCGGACGTCGAAGGGATAGGCCTCGATGTCGAGCCGGCCCGCCTCGATCTTCGAGAAGTCCAGGATGTCGTTGATGACCGTCATGAGCGCCTCGCCGCTGGTCCGGATGGTCTCCACGAACTCGCGCTGGTCGGCGTCGAGGCTCGTGTCGACCAGTAGGCTCGTCATCCCGATCACGCCGTTCATGGGCGTCCGGATCTCGTGGCTCATGTTGGCCAGGAACTCGCTCTTGGCCCGCGTGGCCGCCTGGGCCTCATCGCGGGCGACTTCGAGGTCGTAGACCGTCCCGGTCAGCTGCTCCGCTCGGGCCTCCAATTCCTGGGTGGCCTGGGACAGCTCATGCGTCCGGCGCTCGACGCGGTCCTCGAGCTCGCGGCGGCCCCTGTCGATGGTCTCGGCCATCTCGTTGAAGTGGTGGGCAAGCAGGCCCGTCTCGTCCCGGCCGCGGACGACGGCGCGAGCGGAAAAGTCGCCGCCAGCGAGCGCTCGCGTCGTTTCGGTGAGCTGCCTGATGGGCGCCGCGATGTAGGTGGCGATCGCGTAGATGGCGGCAAGGCCGACCAAGAGCAGGAGCCCGCCCACGCCGACGGTGTTCCGGCGGCTCCGGGCGATCCCCGCGTCGAGCGGGGCCAGCGACTCGACCAGAACGACGGAGCCGTAGTCGCTCCCCCCGGCCGTGATGGGCGCGCTGTGGATCAGCCGGCCGTCGTCGTAGCGGAGGGTCGCCGAGGCCCAGGTGGGGTCCCACGTCGCGTCCTCGGGGTACGCACCGATCACCTCGCCGTCGGGGGCCGCCACGACGATCTGGGTGATGGCGGCCTCACGCTTCGCGTAGTTGAACGCGAGCTGCATGCTCTCGTAGTCGAAGCTGTCGAGCCCGACCGCGATCGCCAGCGCCAGCGTCTCCGTCGTGACCTCGAGCTCCCGCTCGAACGCCTCGAGGTGCTGCTGACGTTGGACGTGCGGGAAGTAGACGACGACGAACGCGACGAACGCGACGATCAGGAAGAACGTGCTCGCGACGACCTTGAACGAGATGGAGCGCATGGGGGGGAACCCGTGGGAGAGGCCGGGGCGGTCCGGTCTAGTTGGTGAGGACGAGGTGCCCGTTACGGTCGCCGCCCTCGCCCCGAATCGGGATCCGCTTGACCCGCGAGCCCGGCTCGACGGCGGAGGCCGTGACGAAGCCGATGGAGCCGGGGTGGTCGCGGACGTACGCCAGGACCTCGGCGTCGGTGCGGAGGCTGACCGGCCCGTCGGCGACGCGCCCGGAGAGCAGGAGGCGGACCCAGCGGCGCCCGATGGCATTCGCGCTCTGGTCGGCGACCGTCTCGAAGAACCGGTCGCCCAAGCGGCGCTGGATGCACACGGTAGCGAACGTGCGGACCTCGCCGGTGTAGATCCGCCGGAGGTCCTGGACCGAGAGGGCGCTCACCGAGCTGGAGGGGTGCGCCACAATCGCGACGGGCGGCGGCGACGGGGCGGCCCCGAAGCCGGTGGAGAGGACGAGCAGCCCGGCCAGCAGTGAGGCGAGGAGAAAGCGCGGCATGAGATCGATGGTGGCGGGTGTCCCGGGACGGGCTAAAAGGCGACGGCGATGGAGGACACGAACATCTCGTGCCCGTCCCGGAGCCCGTCATCGAACCGGACCATGTGGCCCTCGGCCTTGAGGTACACCCGAGGCGTCAGCGAGAGGTTGACGCCGCCGACGAACCGGTACTCGTCGCCGATGTCGGCGGCGGGGACGTACCGTTCTGCCCGCGCGAACGGGGTGAGGCGGTCGGCCAGGGTGTAGCTGGCCTGGAGGTAGCTCCCTGCCACGTGCTGGAAGGCCTCGCTCGGGGCTCCGGCGTCGTCGAGCGACTCCATGGCGCCGAACAGGACCTCGCCGTGGACGTCGAGGTCGTCGACGCGGAGGCGGCCGTCGAGGCCGATCGCGCGCTGCCGGGTCTGGGCGGCGGCCCCGTTTCGCTCGGTGTAGACCGAGGCCCCAACTTGAGACTGGCCAAGGGGCAGGCCCACGATGACCCGTGCGCCCAGGGCTTTGTCACCATTGTCGTCCTGTTCATAGGGGTTAACTCCCTGACCGTTCGAGAGGTACCCGACGTAGTCCAGGCTCCAGGCGCCGGAGTACACCGCCCCGAGCACCTGGACGCCGGTCCCGAACTTGCTGAAGAGCCGCTGCCGGTCGCCCATGGGGTTCGCGTGCTTCCCATAGACCGACGACGGGAGGTAGGTGCTGAGGAACGTTGGGGTGGCGTCGTGGACCAGGTTGTAGATCCCGAACGGGACCAAGTACTTGCCGGCCCGCGCCATTAGCGCGTCCGAGTGCCGGTACTCCACCCAGGCGCGTTCCAGCTTGACCTCGCCGACGCCGACGCCATTGTTCAGCTCGAGGCCGTGCTCCCACTCGATCTCGCCCAGCACGCGGAAGTGCTCGTCGAGGACGAACGACGTCAGCACGTTGAAGTGGTGCTGGTCGAAGGTCCCGCGCTTCCCGGCCTCGCTGGCGTTGTCGAGCTCGTACTCGAGGTCGAAGTAGCCGTAGATGTTGACGCTCCGCTCTTGGGCCTGGGCGAGCGGGGGGATCGCCGCGACGGCTACCAGGGCGACCAACAGGCGCAGCAGGGGTGAGGCAGGGGACATGGTGATGCAATCCGCAGGTGTTGTCCCTCTCTTGTCGATGTCTGGGGGGGGGGGAGCTGAAGCGACGTCAGGTGGAGAAGGGGCCCAGAACGGTGGCGGGTGGGCACGCCCTCGGCATTCGCGCGCTGGGCGATGGGCGACCGCATCGGCGGCCTCCTCCAAGACGGACCGGCGGTGACGGGGGCGGTCAGGCGCCCGTGAGCACAGCAGGTCGGGCGTGGCCGTCGCCGGCGTGGGCCGCGAGCACGCCGCGAAGGTCGTCGAGCTTGACTGGCTTCGAGAGGTAGTCGTCGGCGCCCGCGTCGATGCAGGCCTCGCGGTCGCCCTCCATGGCGTTCGCCGTGAGCGCGACGATGCGGGGCTGGCGGATGCTGGCGTCGGCGCGGATGGCGCGCGTGGCCGCCAGGCCGTCCATGTCCGGCATCTGGATGTCCATCAGGACCAAGTCGTACGGGTGGCCCTGGGCGTCGAGGGCGCGCAAGGACTGGATGGCCTCGGCGCCGTTCGCGGCCACGTCGGCGTCGAACCCGAGGCGGTCCAGGATGCGCAAGGCCACCTTCTGGTTGACCACGTTGTCCTCGGCGAGCAGGATCCTCGTCGTGCTTCGCGACACCGGCGTGCCGGCCAGGGCTGTGACGGGCTCAGGGGCTGGGGCCGTCGCGTCGGCACCGAAGACGCTCAGGAGGGTGTCGTAGAGCTGGGATGGCTTGGCGGGCTTGTAGAGCACGGCGACGATGCCCGCCGCTTGGGCGCGCTGGCGGAGCGAGCTGTCGCGGGCGACCGACGTGAGCAGAATCGCCGGGGCGTCGTGGCCGGGGAGGAGATCGAGCACCGTCGCCACGTCGATCCCGTCCATCTCGGGCAGCTGCATGTCGAGCACGACCACGTCGAACGGGGCGCCGGCGGCACCGGCGGCGATGGCGGCGTCGACGGCGTCGGCGCCCGAGGCGCACTCGACGACGGGCATCCCCCAGCCCGCCAGCGTCCGCCGCAGGGTGTGGCGGTGGACCTCGTTGTCGACGGCGACGAGCGCGCGGCGGCCGTCCAAGACGGGTTGCTCGCGGCGCAGGAACGCCTGGCGCTCACTCGGCGCCACCTCGACGGCGACCGAGAAGCGGAACGTCGAGCCCTGGTGGAGGACGCTGGAGACCCCGATCTCGCCGCCCATCATCTCGGTGAGGTGGCGGCAGATGGTGAGGCCCAGCCCGGTGCCGCCGTACTTCCGCGTCGTCGAGGCGTCGGCCTGGGAGAAGCTCTCGAAGACGGCTTCTAGCTTGTGCGCCGGGATCCCGATGCCCGTGTCCTCGACGGCGATCTGGAGCATCGTCGGGTGGCCCACCGCCGTGCCGCGTGGCGACGCGTCGACGCGGACGCGGACGCTGCCCTCCGCCGTGAACTTGACGGCGTTCGACAACAGGTTCACCAACACCTGGCGCACGCGGGTGGCGTCGCCGAGCACGGCGTGCGGCACGCCTTCCTCAACGACGTACGCCAGCTCGACGCCCTTCTCGGCGGCCCGGGGGGCGATCAGGTCGAGCGCCTCCTCGACGCACGTCCGGACCTCAAAGGTGTTCATTTCGAGGTCGAGCATCCCGGCCTCGATCTTCGAGAAGTCCAGGATGTCGTTGATGATGGTCAGCAGGGCGTCGCCCGACGTGCGGATGATCTCGACGAACTCGCGCTGGTCGGGGCCGAGCGGCGTCTCCATCAGGAGCGAGGTCATCCCGACCACGCCGTTCATGGGCGTCCGGATCTCGTGGCTCATGTTGGCCAGGAACTCCGACTTGGCGAGCGTGGCGGCCTCGGCGGTCACACGTGCGGCCTCTAGCTCGGCCTCGCGCGCCTCGGTCTCGTCGAGCATCTGGTTGAAGGCGCGCGCCAGGTCGCGTGTCTCGGGCCCGGCCGTCGGCGTCGCGCGGCGGTCCCGGGCGCCGTCGGCGATGGCGCGGGCCGTCTCGGCGATCTCGGCGATGGGCCGGGCCACGGCCCCCGCGACCATGTTCGCGACGATCAGCCCGATGAGAGTGACCGCGAGGAGCACGCCCAGCACGGTCCGGCGAAACGCCGTGACGCGGACCCGGACCGGGGTCAGAGACAGGGCAAGGTGGAGGTGGCCGATGACTTCGCCTTCGATAGCGACCGGAACGGCGGCCTCGAACACGTCGGAGGTGTCGGCATCGGCGTGGTAGGCGGCGATGAGCGCGTCGGATTCGTCGTCGACGAGGACGGTGCGGACGTCGGGGTCTTCGAGCACCTGGAGCAGCACGTCGTCGATGGCCTCTCGGTCCCCGAATGCGAGTCCCGGAGCCACACCGAACGCCGCGATTCTGGCTAGGCTCTCGGCCCTGGATTGAACGGCCTCAACGGCGACCGTCTCGAGCAGGGCCGGAGCGATGGCGGAGATGCCCGCCCCGCCTACCGTGACCAGCGCGGCGAGCGCGGCCAACAGGCGGGTCCGCAACGTCATCGTGTGCGAACGGGGCGGCCGCAGCGCGGTGGGGAAGGGGCGTGGCATCAGTCGACCAGGGTGGCGATCTGCAGGAGCCGGGCGCTAAAGTCGGCGCCGGCGGCCTCGGCGGATCGGCGGTGCAGCAGGATCTCGGGCCGCCCGCCCCGGAGCCCGATCCCGACCGCCACGCCCGTGTCGACGTAGTCCCGAACACCGGTCACGGTCAGCACGCCCGCGGCGGCGCTCGCGCGAGCCAGCGCCCTCACGTCGACCCCGCGAAGTGGCGCGACGTACAGGACGTCTGCCGACTGGAGCGCGGCGGTCACCCGTGCCAGCGTCGTCATGGGGATGCCCACCACACGGACAGACCGGCCCTGGACCGTCGCCTGGGCGAAGGCCGTCTGGGCGGCCCGGGACGCCTGCCGCGAGGCCCGGTTGCGCTCCTGGTATACGATGGCGACCACGAGCGGCTGGGACCCCGCCAGCGAGCGGTCGAAGGCGAGCACGCGCGTGATGAGCGGCACCTGCTGCTCGACGGGCACCTCCATCTCATCAGCGATGGGCCCGGCCACCGCCATCAGCAGGCAGGCCAAGGCGGACCATCGGGAGACGGAGGAGGTCATCGTGGGCATCGGACGGCGCAGCGGGGATCCAGGGTCAGCGATGGGCGCTAGAGCTGGACGTCGAGCCGGAGGTAGGCGGAGCGGGGGCGCTGCGGGATCGCGGACTGGAGGTGCTCGAAGCCCCCCGGCAACGCGTAGTCGGCGTCGAAGGCGTTCCGGACGCCCAACGTCACGCGCCCGGCGTCGCCGAACACGTCGGCCGACACGGCGGCGTCGACGACGACGTGCGCGTCGGTCGTCTCGTCGAAGACGGTCCGGCGCCCGCTCTCGGCCCGGCCCGAGAGCGCCAGCGACACGCCGCCCGCTAGCGGTCCGAAGGCGGTCGCCTTGCCGACGTGCATGGGCGCGTTCGAGAGCGTCTCCCCGTCTAAGTCGGGGTCGACGGCGTGCTGGAGGCCATAGCTGGCGCGCGTTCGCCAGCCGCCGAGAAGGCTGGCCACGCCGGCCTCGGCCCCGTACGACTCGGCCCGGCCGACGTTGACGAACTGGATCGTGCCGTCCGCCGCCTCCTGCGGGTCGATGAGATCGGAGACGCGGGTCACGAAGAGCGCGCCGTCGAGACGGACGCCCGGCCGCACTTCGCGCGTGAGGCTCGCCTCGGCCGAGGACACGTATTCCGGCCGGAGGTCCGGCGCGGCGACTTGGTTGATGTACGGGTCCACGTAGGCGAGCTCGTAGGTCGACGGCGCGCGGAAGGCGCTCCCGACGATGAGCTTGAGGCTCGTCCGGTCGTCCGGCGTCCATACCGCGGCCCCTCGCGGGGAGAGGGCCGCGTCGCCGCGCACCACGTCGAGCCGGGCCCCGGCCGTCACTGAGAGGCCGTCCCGGAGCTGGCTCTCGATCTGGCCGTAGAGCGCGCCGGACTCGTAGGGCTCGTCGACGGCGATGTAGACGTCCTCATCGTCGTAGCCGCGATACCGGCTCTGGACGTTCGCCGAGGCGAGCGCCCCGACTACCACACGGTTCGACGCGTTCGCGTCCCAGCGGAGCCGGCTCTCGGCCTGGGCCACCGATGAGTTGGAGTCGTCGTAGGTATCGTACGGGCCGCTCCCGTCGCCGTCGTCGTAGGGGTAGACGCCGTAGTAGTACGCGTGGTGGAATGAGCCGATGGCGAACAGCGACAGGCGAGGGGAGAGGTCGGTCTCGACGCGCAGCGAGGCGGCGGCCGTCCGGTCGCGCGTCCAAGCGTCGAGCCCGAAGGCGGTCTCGAAGGAGCCGGTCGGGATGCCTTTGTCGCGTTCGCTCAGGCGCACGTCGAGGCGGACATCGCCCGCCCGCACGGACGCGAGCGCCCCGGCGGACCGTTCCCAGTCTTGCCCGACGGCGACGCCGCCGCCGGTCTCGGGGGCGTCGAACTCGGTGAAGTAGACGTCCGGCCCCTGATCCTCGAACCCGTAGACCGCGACCGTGGCCTCGACGCCCCGCCCGAGCGCCGCCGCCGCCACGACCTCGCCGCCCAGGGTCTCCGTCGAGCTCGCCGTGGCGAGGCCCCGGACGCCGGTGAGCGTCCGCGCGTCTTTGAGGATGACGTTGACCACGCCGAACATGGCGCCCGTCCCGTAGAGCGTCGAGCCCGGCCCCCGGATCACTTCGATGCGGTCGACGGCGGAGAGCGGGATGCCCAAGCCCGCCCCGATGGAGCCGGAGCCCGAGACGCCTTCCTGGGCCGCCACCCCGTTGACCAGGACCGCGACGCGGTTGTTGTAGTCGCTGGGGCGGCTCAGGCCACGGACGCCCACGTACGTGTAGTTCCGGTCGTCGGAGAGGTAGAAGCCGCGGACGCTGTTGAGCGTCTCCGCCAGGGTCCGGTAGCCGGCTCGGTCGATCTCATCGCTGGTGACGATGGTGACCGACGCTGGCGCCTCACTGCTGCGCTGGGTGTAGGTCGCCGCCGTCTGGACGGGCTCGTCCAGCAGGGACGAGAGGTCGTCGAAGGCCTCGTCGGGGACCGGCTGAGCTGTCGCTCCGAGCGAGAGGAGCAGGGCGGTCAGAGGGAGGAGTGGACGCATGCAAGGCGGGCGAGGGCGGTCCTCTACCTATCGGTGGTCCGGCGGTGGTTTGTAACAGCGGTCGCCATGGGAGGGGCGTATTCGTTCAGACAGAGACTGTCGCCCGGCTCGCGAACCGATCCGCCGGCTCGCGGTCCCTAGGCCCTCCGACCCGACCCCGCCCGATGTCCGTCTCGCTCGACAAGTCCAAGATCCAGGTGCTTCTCCTCGAAGGCATCCACGAGAACGCGGAGGCGGTCTTCCGCGAGGCCGGCTACGACGCCGTCGACCGCCGGCCCGGCGCGCTCTCCGGCGACGCCCTCGCGGACGCCATCCGCGACGTCCACTTTCTCGGCATCCGCTCGCGGACGCAGTTGACGGGCGAGGCGCTGGCGGCGGCCGAGAAGCTGGTGGCCGTCGGCGCGTTCTGCATCGGGACCAACCAGATCGATCTCGCCGCCGCGTCGGAAAAGGGCATCGCCTTGTTCAACGCGCCGTTCTCGAACACCCGGTCCGTCGCCGAGCTGGTCCTCGCGGAGGCGATCCTTCTCTTGCGCGGCGTGCCTGAAAAGAACGCCAAGGCGCACCGGGGGGTCTGGGCCAAGAGCGTCGGGACAAGCCGCGAGATCCGGGGCAAGACGCTCGGCATCGTCGGGTACGGCAACATCGGCAAGCAGCTCTCCGTCCTCGCGGAGGGGCTCGGGATGCGCGTCGTGTTCACCGACACCTCCGACGTGCTCCCGCTCGGCAACGCCCAGCCCGTGCCCGACCTCGACGACCTGCTGGCGCGAGCGGACGTCGTGACGCTCCACGTGCCCGAGTCGCCCGGGACGAAGGGGCTCATCGGTGCCCCAGAGATCGCGGCGATGAAGCCCGACGCCGTCTTGATCAACGCCTCGCGGGGGACCGTCGTCGACCTCGACGCGCTCGCGGACGCCTTGCGGAACGACCGGTTGGCGGGCGCGGCCGTCGACGTGTACCCGACCGAGCCGCGCTCCAACGACGACCCGTTCTCGAGCCCGCTGCAGGGCGTCGACTCCGCGCTGCTGACCCCGCACGTGGGCGGCTCGACCGTCGAGGCGCAGGAGAACATCGGGGCCGAGGTGGCGGGCAAGTTGGTCCGCTACTCCGACAACGGAAGCACGATGTCGTCGGTCAACGTGCCCGAGGTCGCGCTCCCCGAGCACGCCGACTGCCACCGGATCCTCCACATGCACCGCAACGTGCCGGGCGTGATGGCGGCCATCAACGGCCTGCTCTCGGACCTCGGCGTCAACGTCGACGCGCAGTATCTCCAGACGCGCGGCGAGCTGGGCTACGTGGTCACGGACGTGGGTCGGGAGGCCTCGGCGGAGGCGCTGGCGGCGCTCCGCGACATCGACGCGACGATCCGGGCCCGCGTGCTGTACTAGGGGCGCCGCTAGTCGGACCAGGCGGCGACCGGCATCCGGCGCCGCCGCCGATGGCGCACGGCCAGCCACACCAGCGCGCCGATCCCCAGCACGAGCGGCCACACGGTGAGGAGCGCCAGCAGCCCCTCGAGGAGCCCGTCCCATCCCGACGCGGCGGCGCGGCCGATCCGCGAGACGAAGCCGGGCCCGGCCGTGATGCCCGCCGCCGAGGCCTCGAAGAGCGTCACCGAGATCGTCGACAGCGTCACCTGGTCGCGCATGGCGCGGAGCTGGGCCTCGGCCGACTCGATCTCCTCGCGCACGCGCTGGAGCTGGACCTGCACCGCCAGCACGTCTTCGATGGAGCCGGCCCGCTCCAGGATCGCCAGGAACTGCGCCTCGGCCGCGCGCCGCGCCGCCAGCCGCGCCTCCACGTCCGCCACCTGCCGCGTCACGTCGTCGACGGAGACCGACCGCGACTCGACCTCGCCGTCGATGGTCGACAGCGCGCTCAGGAGCGTGTCGAACCGTGCCGACGGGACGCGGATCGACAACGTCGTCTCGACCCGATCCGCGTAGCGCTGGCTCGACTCGTTGCCGACGAAGCCGCCCGTGAGGACCGCCATCGCGCGCGCGCGCGTGACCCCTGGGCGTGGTCGTCGGCGCGGATCCGGAGCGCGGCGGTGCGGATCAGCTGGCGCTCGGCGGGGAGGGGCGCGTCGACCTGCGACGCCGGGCGCAGCACCCCGCTGGCGCTCGCGGACGCGCGGTCCGCCAGGTCGTAGGCCTCCGTCGCCGAGTCCTGCGCGTCCATCTCGGCGTCGCCCGAGTCGGACTGGCAGGCGGCGGCGGCGAGCAGGGCGACGAGCGCGAGCGCGAGGCGGAGTGGCATGGGGGACGGCGGTGGGAGGGTGCCCGGAACGTAGCGCAGGGCATCTTCGCGTGCCCTCGCCGGAGGGGGCAGAGAGACGTACCCGAGCACGTGTCGGATCGTGTGTGCAGTTTGCCCACACTCCGACCCCGCACTTTCCCATGCGCATCGTCTCCCTCGCCGCCCTCGTCGTCGCCGTCCTCGCCTTCACGACGGCCGACCCGTCGGCGGAGCGCTCGCGCCCAGCCGCGCCCGCCGACAGCGTCGAGGTGGCCAACCTGCAGGCGTTCGCGGCGCTCTACGGCGCCGTCCGCTTTTTCCACCCCAGCGACCAGGCCGCCGAGACCGATTGGGACCGGTTCGCCGTCCTCGGCGCGAGCCGCGTGCTTGAGGCCCGGACGCCCGACGACTTGAGGCGGGCGTTGGAGAGCGTGTTCGGCCCGGTCGCCCCGAGCGTCGCCGTGTACCGCTCGGCCGACGGCGCGCCGGACCTCTCGCGGTGGCTGGCCGACGACAGCTTGGTGGCGTGGCAGCACCTCGGCGTGGGGCTGGGCAACCCGGGCCCCGTGTACCAGAGTGCCCGGACCGGTCGCCAGCGGGCGGTGGAGGGCGCGCCGTTCGGCTTGTTCGTTCGGGGCCTCGACGCCGCGCCGCTGCAGGGACGTCGCGTCCGATTGTCGGGGACCGTCGCGGCCGAGCAGGGGCAGGCCCAGCTCTGGCTCCGCGTGGACCGCCCGGCGCCCGGCCAGGGCTTTTTCGACAACATGGACGACCGGCCAATCACGAGCGGCACGCTCGCCCGCTACACCGTCGAGGGGCCTGTCGCCGACGACGCCGTGGGCCTCGCGTTCGGCGGGTTCGTCTTGCAGGGCGGGGCCGCTCGCTTCTCGGACGTGTCGCTGGAGGCGATGACGGCGGACGGCGACTGGGAGCCGGTACCGCTGGCGGACGGCGCCTTCGACGCGCCCGACGCCGCCGACGGGTGGTCGATGCCGTCGCAAGGTTACTCCTACGAGCGGGCCGCCGAGACCGACGGGACGCCCGCGCTCCGGCTCGCGACGGCCACCGGCCCGGCGCCCGACCTGTTCGACGAGCGCCCCGCGCCCGGGGAGACCGTGACGCTCGACCTCGGCCGTGGGCTGTCCGCGCGCGTCCCGCTGGCGGTCGCCAGCCGCGCCGGGCGGACGGTCCCCGCTCCCGACCCCGACGCCCTGGCCACCCTCCGCGCGGACCTCATGGCGGCGACTCCGTCCGACGGCGGACGCGCCACGCGAGCGGCCGACGTGATCGCGGCGGCGGCCGTGTTCGAGCACTTCTACGCCTACGCCGACCTCGTCAACCTCGACTGGCGCGCGGTCCGTGCCCAAGCGCTGGCGGCGTCGCTCGCGGCCGAGACGCCCCTCGCGCACTGCCGCTCGCTCCGCGTGCTGGTGGCCCACCTGCGCGATGGGCACGGGAACGTCGGGTGCGCTGGCCTGCCCGTCCCCGCGCGGCTTCCGTTCACCGTCGACCGCGTCGAGGGCCGCGTCGCCGTGGTGGCCGCCGACGACGCCAGCGAGGTCCGCGTGGGCGACGTGGTCGTGTCGGTCGACGGCGCCGACGCGGGCGCCCATCTCGACAGCCTGTCCGCGCTGGCGTCCGGCTCGCCGCAGTGGCGCCTCTGGCGCGCCGCCCGCGAGTTCGGGGCCGGTGCCGAGGGGTCGACGGCCCGCGTCGATGTCGAGCGCGAAGGCCGGCGCGTCCTGCTTTCGGTGCCGCGAGCCATCGGCCCAGCGCCGTCGGAGGCCCGGCCCGAGCCCATCGCCGAGCTCCGCCCCGGCGTGCTCTACGTCGACATCGAGCGCGCTTCCGACAGCCTGCTCACGACCCGGATGCCCGACGTGGTCGCCGCCGACGGCGTCGTGTTCGACTTCAGAGGCTACCCGCGCCAGCTCGGCCCGTGGTTCCTGTCCGTCTTCGCCGACCGGCCCATCGTGTCGGCACTGTGGGAGGTGCCCAAGACCATCCGCCCGGGGCGCCCGGGCGGGGCCGGCGCCGACACGTCGCGGTGGGCGCCCATGCCGCCCGCCGAGCCGCACGCGCGCGGCCGCGCGGTCTTCCTGATGGACGGGCGGGCCATCAGCTACGCCGAGTCGATCCTTGGCATTGTCGACCACTACGGCCTGGGGACGACGGTCGGCGGCCCGACGGCCGGGGCGAACGGCAACATCAACCCGTTCGCGTTGCCCGGCGGCCACCGCGTGTGGTGGACTGGGATGCGCGTCCGGAAACATGACGGCTCGACGCTGCACGGGGTCGGGATCGCGCCCGACGTGGCGGTGCACCGAACGCTCGCGGGCCTTCGGGCCGGGCGCGACGAGGCGCTGGACCGAGCCGCCGAGATCGCGGCGGGGGCCGAGTAGCTTCCGGCCCCTCCGCCCGACGGCCATGCTCCGCCTTCTCGCGCTCGCCCTGCTCGCGGCCCCCGCCCTCGCCCAGACGGCCGACGCGGACCGCCTGCGCGGCTACACCCACGACGGCGACCGCGTCGTGTTCGTGTTCGACTCGGCGCTCTACGGGGTCACGCCCGAGAGGGTCGCCGTGACGGGCCCGTTCCGCGGCTGGAGCACCGACGACGCCGACGCGGCCTGGGCGCTGGCGCCCGCCGGCGACGGCCTGTGGACGCTGGCCGTCGATCCCGAGGCGGCCGGGCTGGGGCCCGCGACGCCCTTCAAGTTCCGCGCCGACGGGCGCTGGCTCGACCCGCCTGCCGAGGCGCCAAACGTGGCCGGCGGCAACCTCGTGTACCGGTTCGGCGAGGTCCCGGCGCGGCTCGTCGCCGAGCTGAGAGGGGGGTGGGCCGTCTGGGTGGAGGTGACCGGCACGGACCGGCCGCTCACGGCGAGCGACTACCGCGTGGCCCGGTGGGACGGCGAGCCGGTCGCGGTCGCCGGCCTGACCCCGCACGAAGCGCACTCCGCCCTGCTGGCGACGGGGCCGCTCGACCCGGCGCAGGTCCACTGGGTCGAGGTCGACACCCCGGCGGGCACGTTGCGCGCTCGCGCGCGCTTCGACGGGCTGTGGCGCGACCTGACGAGCCCCAAGCCGATGGGCGTCCAGGCTCGGCTCCGCGAGACCACGTTCCGGCTGTTCGCCCCCCGCGCCGACTCGGTCCACCTCGCGCTCTACGCCGACCGGACGGGGCCGGCATCGGGGCATCGGGCCCTTGTCCGCGACGCCGACGGCGTGTGGGAGCACGTCGAGCCGGATGGTCTGGAGGGCATCTGGTATGACTACGCCGTCTACGGCCCCGACGGGCCGGGCTCGGCGTTCACGAACCAGACCGGCGAGACGGTCACCGACCCGTACGCCTTGGTCTCCGACGACTCGTGGGGCCGCGCGCGCATCTGGCGCGACCGGATCGCGGGGGCCGGGACGCGAGCCCGTCCGCGCCCGGCGATGGAGGACGTGGTCGCGTACGAGGTCCACCTCCAGGACTTTACCGACGCCCTGCCCGTGCCCGAGGGCGTCGGACCCCTTGAAGCGTTCGCCATGCCCGGCTTGCGGAACGAGAGGGGCGAGCCGGTCGGCCTCGACCACGTCGCCAGCCTGGGCGTCAACACCGTCCACCTGATGCCGGTCCAGGAGTTTCTCCACTACCCCGACGCCGAGTGGCAGGCCGCCTTCGCCGACGATGCCTTCATGCGCGAGCAGGGCATCGACAGGGAGAACTACCAGTGGGGCTACCGCACGACGCACGCCTTCGCCATCGAGAGCCGCTTCCGATCCGAGGGCGACGAACCCGGGCGAGAGCGCGAGCGGCTGGCGGCGCTCGTCGACACGCTCCACGCGCGGGGGCTGGCGGTCGTGGTCGACGTCGTCTTCAACCACACCGGCGAGAACATGGAGGGCGACGAGCGCCTCTTCACCTTCAACGGCATCGACAAGTGGTACCACTACCGGCTCGACGACGACGGGACCCACATCGGCGCGTTCGGGAACGAGGTCAAAAGCGAGAACCGGCCCTTCGTGCAGCGCTGGCTGCTCGACCAGCTCCGCCAGCTCGTCGACGTGTTCGGCATCGACGGCTTCCGCATCGACCTCGCCGGCCAGACCGACGAGCAGACGTTGCGTTGGATCCAGGCCGAGCTCGGCGACGACGTGCTGATCTACGGGGAGCCCTGGATCGCGAGCAACGACCCCGACTACGAGGCGAATCCGGACTGGGACTGGTACAAGGCCGACAGCCCGATCACCTTTTTCCAGGACGACGCCCGCAACGCCTTCAAGGGCACGCCGCTCGACGACCCGACGCCCGCGCCGGTCTCCCGCGGCTTTTCCGGCGGCGATCCCAACGCTCGCGACGCCGCGCTCCGGGGCGTCGCCAACGCCTACCCCGAGGAGCCCACGCCGACCGGCGGCATCAACTACCTCGACATCCACGACAACTGGGCGCTCGCGGACCGGTTTGCGACGTGCCAATCCGGGGACTGCCGGTGGGATGGTCGGCTGGGGGTGAGGGAGGCCGAGATGCGGATCGCGGCGACGCTGCTGCTGACCTCGCTCGGCCCGGTCGTGCTGCACGGCGGGACCGAGTTCGCGCGGTCGAAGGGGCTCGCGCCGCTCGCCGACGACTGGGGCGGCGAACGGCGGCTCGACGCGATGCCGCTCGCGCCGATTTACCTCAAGGGGCGAGGGGACACCTACAACCTGCGCACGGCCAACACCTTCCGCTGGGACGAGATCGGCGAGACCGCGCCCGTCGACCGCGCGACGATGCTCGACTGGTGGCGCGGGCTCCTCGCGCTCCGCGCGTCCCCGGCGGGCGACGTGTTTCGCGTGGGCGGGCCCGTGCCCCCAGGCTGGGTCCGCGACGTGGCCGGCGGCGGGCCCCAGGCGCTGGGCTACCTCGTCGGCGACCGCGTGCTGGTCCTGATCAATGCGGGCGACGCGCCCGCGACGTTCGCCCCCGACCTCCCCGCCGCCGACTGGCGGCTGGTGGCGGACGCGGACGCGGACGGCGGGATCGTCGACGCGAGCCGATTCGGACGCGGGGTGCTCGAAGCGCAAGCCGTGACGGCGCCCGTTCCAGCGAAGGGCGTCCGGATCTGGGTCCGCGCCGACTAGCGGGCTGCCGGAGGCATTCCGATGTTGAACCCGAGCACGAGCGGGTCGTCGGTGCGCGTCAGCGTTGCCTCGACGGTGCCCGCCGGGGCGACGTCATCGGCGGGCTGCACGCGGTATTCGAGCGCCGCGCCGCCCTCGTTCCAGCCGCCGGGGACAACCAGGCGGTAGCGCCCCGCGCCGACCTCGGCGCTGAGAGAGACGACGACCGACTCGATCTTGTCCGGGGCCGGCACCCGGCCGGTCCCGACATCCGTTCCATCGCGGGTGGGCGACCGGTCGATCATGGCGCGTCGGGCCGTCTGCGCGTTGGGTGCAGCCGGACGTGCGCCGTGTCGCACGTCGGGAAGTCAGCCCATCTTGGCCGGCGACGTCCCGCTCTCCCGGGACCGAATCCCGGGAGCGGGGGCGAGGTCAGCAGCGCGCACTTCCTACCACCTCACGATGATGATGGTGGTCCTGCCGCCCCTTTTGACGGTGACGGTGACCGTCACTCCGTTCGCTTCTCGTGTGCCGGTGAAGCTGCCATCCCGCGCTTCTTGTAGCTCAGGCAGGAGGATCTCGCCCCGGTTGGTCTCGCCGTCCGTCCCAAGGCGGAGCGAGCGGGTCTGAGTCAGGTCGGGGAGTTCCGTGCGGGTCGAGAACGTGCCGTCGCCGAGGTCTCGCAGCCGGAGGTCGTAGTCTTGGCGGCCCTCGGTCACCGTCAGCAGGATCTCGGCTTCGCCGATGCCGAGTGGGCCCTTCTGAGCCTGGGAGGGGAGTGCGGGGTGGAGGACAGCCGCCAGGCTGAGGAGGGGAACTGCGGACACCCTCCCTTCGCAGCCATGACTCACCGGGGATCGCGGCAGAATCGGCCGAGGGCAAAGAATCGGTCGCGAGGGTGGCCTCTCCCAGAAGCGCTTCCGATCTTCCCGTCCCTCTTCCCCTAACTCATGTCTCACGTCCCGAAGGTCCCCGCGTACGAGATCGCGACCGTCAACTTCCAGCGCGCCGCCGACCTGATCGGCCTGTCGCCGGAGTGGCGGATACTCATCCGGACGCCGTTCCGCGAGATGAAGGTCGAGGTCCCGCTCCACCGTGAGGACGGGACGTTCACGACCTACAGCGGGTACCGCATCCAGCACAACGGCGCGCGCGGGCCGTTCAAGGGGGGCATCCGGTTCTCGTCGCTCGTCGACGAGCAGGAGGTCAAGGCGCTCGCGGAGACCATGACCTACAAGACGGCCCTCGTCGACATCCCGTTCGGCGGTGGCAAGGGCGGCGTCAACGTGAACCCGCGGGACCTGACGGACCGCGAGCTAGAGCACGTCACGCGGCGCTACGTCAGCCGCATCCACCTCATCCTGGGCCCCAACCGAGACGTGCCGGCGCCGGACATGGGCACGAACGCCCAGACCATGGCCTGGATCGTGGACCAGTACGGCCGCCAGCACGGCTACAACCCCGCCGTCGTCACCGGCAAGCCCCTCGAGCTCGGCGGCTCGCCGGGCCGCGCGCAGGCGACGGGCCGGGGCGTGATGCTCACCACGCTCGCGGCGGCTAAGGACCACCTCGGCATGGAGCCCTCGCAGCTCCGGATCGTCATCCAGGGCTTCGGCAACGTGGGCATGAACGCGGCGCTGCTGCTGGCCGAGCGCGGCGCGACCATCGTCGGCATCAGCGACCACACGGGCGGCTACCACCGCACGGAGGGCATCGACCTGGAGGCCGCCATCGCCCACACCCAGCGGGAGGACGGCGACCGCACGCTCCGGGGCTTCCCCGGCGGCGACGCGGTCGACGCCGACGACTTCATGGGCCTCGACTGCGACGTGCTCATCCCGGCTGCCATCGAGGCGGCCATCCACAAGGACAACGTGGAGTCGGTCAAGGCCCGGCTCATCGTCGAGGGCGCCAACCTCCCCGTCACGCCCATCGCCGACCAGCGGCTGGCGGAGCGCGGCGTCATCATTGTCCCGGACATCCTGGCGAACGCGGGCGGCGTGATCGTGAGCTACTTCGAGTGGAGCCAGAACTTCCAGCAGTACCGCTGGAGTGTCGAGGATGTGAACACGCGGCTGGAGCGGATCCTCCTCAAGGCCTACCACGACACGGCCGACAAGCAGGCCGAGTTGGGCTCGACCATGCGCGAGGCGGCCTTCGCCCTCGCCATCGGCCGCGTCCAGACGGCCGAGAAGCTTCGCGGCGCGCTCTAGCCTTCCGGTGCGCCCCGGCCGATGGTCGCCGGGGCGCATCCGCTACGGGCAGAGGGTCCACCTGAACCCCTCCAGCGACCCGGCTGGTCTCAAGGAGGGCGTCGCCAGCGTGCGCCGCGCCGCCATGGGCTGCCTCGATCCTAGGGGAGCAGACCGGTGTGCCCGTTTCGACCACCCCACGGACGCCTCGGCGAGCGAGGTCCAGGCCCTGGCCTACCATCCGTCGTGGCAGACGCGGCCGGACGTGCTCCTCGGGCCCGCGGTGCCTCTCTGTCTGGCGACTCGCTGTCGTTCGTCTACAGGTGCGAGAGCGCGTGCTGCAGATTGAACGCGATCGAAGTCCACCGAAACCCGACAGGCGTCATGCGCAGGGCGTTGGACCCGTTGTCGAGCGCGACGATCAGCCCGTCGTCGCGGAGGTCGCGGTGGAGGTACGTAGCGAAGCCGAGCCACCCTCCAGCGTGCTCCGCAACGCGACCTCGGACGTACCACCCGAAGCCGTATCCGGTCTGGGTACCGTCGGCCAGGGTGCCGACGCGGTAGGCCTCGGCATAGGCGTCCGGGGGGACGAGGCAGCCGTCGGACAGAGCGCGGTGCCACGTCCACACGTCGCGAGCACTGGCGTACATCCCGCCGTCGCCCACGACGCCATCGAACACCCCCAGGTCGCGGAGGCGCCGGGGCCCGCCGAACAGTCCATACGCCCGTTGGAAGCCCTGAACACGCTGTGCGAGAACGGGGGCTGAGCCCCGTGTCACAACGGCGGTGTCCGTCATCCCCAGAGGCGAGAACACGTGCGTGTCCAGGAAGGTGCCGAACGGCTGCCCCGAGGCGCGTGCCACGATCTCGGCGAGGAGGACGTAGCCCGTGTTGGAATAGGCGAACGCTCGGCCGGGCGCAAACTGCAGCCCCGGACGGTGGGTAGCGAGCAGATCGAGCACGGCTTGCGTGTCGATGACCTCGATCTGGGACAGAGAGACGTGTTGTCGCACCAGCTTCATATAGTCCACCAGGCCGGCCGTGTGATGGAGCAGGTGCCGGATCGAGACGCCCTCGAGGTACGCCACTTCGGGGAGGTAGGCGGCGATGGGGTCGTCGTAGCGGAGCGCACCGCGGTGCTGGAGGAGGACCACCGCGAAAGCGGTGAACGGCTTGGAAACCGACGCGAGGTTGAAGGACGAGCGGGGCGTGAGAGGATGCTCGTCGCCCAGGTCGGCGGGGCCGTAGCTCGCCTCGTAGAGGATCTCGTCCCCCCGAGCCAGGAGCACGTTCCCGTTGAACTTCCCCGAGCGATGGAGCTGCTCCAGCCAGCCATCGAGCCGGACGAGGCGCGCCGCCGAGTCCGGTTCCTGGTCGAGCCGGAGGACGGGGATGCGGAGCGCCCCGAGCGAGGCCGCGCCTCCCGTGAGGGCGAGAGCAGCGAGGGCAGGAGCGAGAAGAGCCACCGAAGGAAGCCGGCTAGGGGGAATGGCTCATCGCATCCGAGCGCATGTGAGCACTCGGCGGCCCGGCCGCGTAGGCCACGGCGATCAACACGGCGATCAAGAGCGCGCTGTACTCCATCCCGTTGCGCCCCGCCCCGACGACGAACCAGCCTTCGGGGGCGTGCACCAGGGCGATCCCCACGGCGAGTTCGGCGGCGAAACCCAGTGCCAACGGCCGGACCAAGCGCCCCATCGCCAGGTATGCGCCCCCCGCGATTTCGAACACGGTGATGCACCCCGCCACGAAGGTCCCGAACGGCAGTCCCACCTCGCCCAGGAAGCCTCCGAAGTCGTCCACGATCCCCAGGGCGACCCGGGCGACCCCATGCACGATCAGGAACAGGGCAGCGATGATGCGGAGCGCCGCCAAGGCCTGATACGTCCGAGGCGCGTGGGAGAACTGAACCATGCGAGGGGGCCGGGGTCCTATATCCGGTAGGCTAGGTATTCCGGCGTTGTAGAGCCGACCTCACGGCAACCCCGGGGAGAAAGGCGACCCAAACGGGAGGACAGGGCCAGTCCGGCCGGGTTGGCTTCTGCTGCCGTTAGCCGCTCACTCAACCGAGCAGGCCCGAGAGCACGGCGATCCATAGGCCGGGGCACAGAGCGATACAACAGTGGAGGGGGCGGTTGCTGCAGATAGGCTACGGGTACAGTACTCAACGGTCCCGAACCGCCGCCTTGACCCGGATCAAGAAATGCCGTGCGCTTGCTCGACTCGGCAAGGGCGCTCTGTCGTCACGGACGCCACGGCCGCACGGTCCCGCAGCGTTGCTGAGCGACTCTGCAGATGCGACGGCTGACGGTCTGCGCAGCACCCCCCTGCATGAGGTGGTCTTGGTCGCAGACGAACGGGCTCTCTCCGACGGTGCGCCTCACATCGGACTCAAGGTGAGGTTGGCAAACGTCCCGTCGGACCCGCTCCCGACCCACAACCCAACCCACCCCCGCTCCGACGTCCCGATCCGATCCACGGCGAGCGTCGGCTCGGGCGCCCCATCTACGAACACCCGAACGCTCGGCCCGTCCAGCTCGATCCGGAGGTGGACCCACCCGTCCGGGTCCGGGGGCGCGGCAATGGCCGCTTCGTACTGGCCGGGATGGTTCGTCCGAAGCCGCGACCACTCGTGCGACGGGACGGCCACGTATTGGACGGCGTGGGACCGGCGGTCGGGGTCCTCGGCCCGGAAGTTGAACGGCCGGAGGTACACCGCCTCGTACTGGTCGGCGCGAGTGCCGTGGAACGCGAGCCCGACGAAGCTCCGCCCGGGCGTGTTGCGGCCTCTGACGTCCACCTCGATCACGCCGTCGCCGAATGAGAGACCGGGTACCCAGGCGACGCCCTGTCCCGACTTCTCGTCGAGGTAGACAGCGGTCTCCCGGCCGGGCTCCGAGTGGGACTCGGCGGTCCGGTTGAAGATGGCCCACCCGTCTTGGGGTGGGAGCGCTGCGAGGTCGAGCGTCGTATCGGCGGTGACGACCTGGCCCGAGGCGGAGGCTGAACAAAGAAGTGCAACGAGAGCGATCGCGGCGACGGCTGTTGTCTGCATCTCAATTGGTGGGAGGGTGGAGGAACGTCTACCAGGTCTACGATGCCTACGAGCGGGGCGCGGCGGCGGGCTCCCCCTCGCACCGTGCCCTCAGCCCCAGGTTCTCCCGGACCAGCGCTCGAAGGACGAGCGGGCGAAGGACGGGAGAGAGCAGCGGCGCTAGCACCCCGGAGGCTACGACTCGGAGCACGTTCAAGGTGCCCGCCCCCTCCGGCCTCAGTTCGTGGGTCGCCTCCACAACGAGGCCCGTCCGCTCGGTTTGCCAACAGAACCGCTCACCAGCCACGAAGTCCGTCACCGTCCACTCCGCCTCCGCTTGCCCCGGCTGCTTAACGAGCGCCTTGCTCCCAATCCCGAGCGGGAGGTCGTCGAGGCGTCGGACGGAGGAGATGGTCGGCGTCCATTCCGGCCAGCGGTCCACGTCTTCAGTGACGGCCCAGACGACGTCAGGGGACGCGTCGATGTGGAGCGTGTTCTCTACGGTCATCAGGAGAGAAGCGAGAGAGGGGAGGGAGCGCGGCCGCACAGCGTGCCGTTCCGCGGCCAGCAACTCAAGCCGAGCCGAGCCACACCCCAACCAACAGGATGAGGAGCGCTGCGACGAAGTAGAGGAGCGAGAACGTCCACAGCCCTCGAATGGCTACGGACAGCGTTGCCTGGTACCCCTGCTCGCCCTCAGGTGTCGCCCGATACGCTGCGGCCCCGCGCGCGAGCTTCTGCGTCCACCACGCCTGGTCCTGCCGGTCGGCCGCGAGGAGTGGGCCGGAGCCTGCCCGAAGCTCGCGGCGGAGTTTGGTCACTCGTCGTCGGATGTAGCGCTCGCAGGCGTGAGTGTCGTCGCGGGCCCCGTCGGCCGCCCGGCGCCACGTTGCGAGGTCCACATCCGTCTCTGCGAGTTCGCGAGCCGCGACCGCGACGGCGGCCTGTTCGACGGGCCCGGGCTCACCGAGGCGGAGGTGCCAGTTTATCCGGTCGAGGGAATCGTCCCCCATGTCTCAGAGGAGGTCGCGGAACGGGAGGGCGCTCGCCACCGGTACAGACGGTGTCGTGGCGACGCGACGCCCCATGCTACGTGCTGGCGGCGATACCAGGCAAGACCCCCTCGCATGCCGTCGGCGTGCAGGGCGAGTTCTACCTCACGGCGTCTCAGGAGGCGCCGTAGAGGACGTGCAAGATCGTCCTGTGGACCTGTGTCGATCTGGAAACGAGCGTCGACGTGGACCCCGGCCGGGGCGTGGCCTTGGCCCCGTCGGCCCTTCGGAGCGGCCCTTGTCTCATCACGTCCACCGCTGGCAACGGCGCACGAAGGCATTCAGTCCCCCGTGGCATCGCGTGATCTGCGCGCGGCCACGCCTGTCTCCGCCAACGCCTGCAGCGCTGCCGCCCGTCCGGTCGCGAGGCAGCCCGTGATCAGCCAGCCGCCCGTCGGGGCCTCCCAGTCGAGCATTTCGCCAGCGGCATAGACCGGGGCGTCGCCCGTCAACCGAAACCCATCCAGCACATCGAACCGGAGCCCACCGGCCGTCGAAATCGCTTCGTCGATGGGCAAGACGCCGGCATGGCGCACCAGGAGCCCTTTGAGGGTGCGGGCCATGTCCGCGCCGAACGGTCGGCCAAACTCGTTGAGGAGAGCGGCGCGCGCGCCCTCGAGGCGGAGCGCCTTGCGCAGACGCGTCGCCACGCTTGGCTTCGGGCCCAACTGCGCCAGGCGCTCGGCGACGACGGCGTGGGACAGGTCGGGGAGTAGGTCGACCCGAAGGGCGGCTCCGTCCCGGACGGCACTGCTGACGCTGTAGATGCCGCCGCCTTCCAACCCTTTGCTCGTGATGATCGCTTCCCCCCGGCTGGTCGACGCTCCCGCCGTAAACGCGACGCCTTTGAGCGGGTGGCCGTACCAGCGCGCCATATGCGCAGACCAGTCCACGCGGAGCCCGACGTTGGCCGCCTGAAACGGCGCCACAGCGCCCGGCATCTGTGCCGCCCACGCGCCGTCGGTGCCCAGTCTGCGCCAACTCGCCCCGCCGAGTGCGAGGATGGTGACGTCGGCCTCCATCTCTTGCGGTCCCATCGGCGTGTCGAACACGGCTCGCCCATCGCGCCAGCCCCCCCACCGCCACCGCGTCCGCAGGTCCACCCCGAGACCGTCCAACCGCTGCAACCAGGCGCGCAGCAACGGCGACGCCTTCATCGCAACCGGGAAGACGCGACCCGTGGACCCGACGAACACCTCCTGGCCCAGGCCGGTGGCCCACCGGATGACGTCGTCGGGGCCGAACTCGGAGAGGGCTCGCGCAAAGGCGGGCGACACCTCGCCGTACCCCGCGTCAAAGTGGTCGTCTTCTTTCGTGAGGTTCAGGCCGGACTTGCCCGCCATCAGGAATTTCCGAGCCGGCGACGGCATCTGGTCGGCGATGACGACCGACACACCTGCCTCCGCGAGCACCTCGGCGGCCATCAGTCCTGCCGGCCCCGCTCCGATGACGAGCGCCCGGCCGTTCGTCCGGCCCAGGTCACCCTGGGGGTGGGGTCGAACGAGTGTGGACATCGAAATGAGAAGCGCGGGAGAGCAGAGGGCCGCTCGACCGCGGCGGGCGGAGGTCACGTTGGCGGAACCACGCGAAAGTAGCGCCGCGGTCCAGACGGGCTGAAACCGCTGATGGCCGTCGTCGGCGCGCAGCGGTGGGTTAGGCCCTGTCTCGTGATTCCTGACCGGCCCGCTTGCGGCCCTACGTCCGCCTTGCGGTGTCGCGCTCCATCGCCGTCGCTCGCGCTACGGCTGCTTCGCGCTCCTTGCCGGACGGCCGCAGGCCTCGCAACCGGTCTCGTCTCGAATCACGAGACAGAGCCTAGGTGGCCCCAAGGCGGGCCCCACGCGCGGAGACCTCTGAGAACCGGCGGACGAGCACGACGATCGTCACGAGGTAGACGGCGACGATGACGGCGGGGACCGCGACGAACCGGGCGTCCGGGAACAGGTACCACGCGACGACCACGAGCACGGTCCGCGTGACCCCGTGGAACACGCCGACCCAGTGGCGGACGAGGCCCGAGAACGGGAGCCACATGAGCCCGGTCAGGATGCCGACCGAGAGCGGGAGCGACGTCGGCTCGATGAGGAAGAACGGGATGGCGATCCCGTAGGCGAGAAGCGCGGAGCCGGTCGAGAGCAGGAACACCCGGTCGAAGTAGTCCGACGTCCGCTCACGGCCGAAGAAGTCCTCGCCGGTCAGCTTCGCCACGGCCATCGCCAGGTAGACGATCATCCCGGTCCCGATGAACACGGCCCAGATGGCGTAGGCGAGCGGCAGGAGCGCCCCGGCCACACCGATGGCCGCCCAGACGATGGCCCCGGCGATGGGGGCGGCGAGGAACCGGCTCTGGACAAACGCGGCGTGCTGGTCGTCGAGCGAGAGATCCGCGCGGTCGGTTGGGGTCTGGGCCATGGACAGGGGGCGGGGTAGAGGGGCTGGAACTTCGCCGAGACAGACCGACAGTTCCAACCCCTCGGCGCCAGGCTGCCGAGCATATCGCCGCTTGCTCTGTCGAGAAGCGGACCCCTCCGACGCCGCCTTGGTGCCCGAACGACACCACAGCCGAGAATGGGGAGCCGTGCGGTCGGCCGACGGCAGCGGGTTTCGCCGCCCGTCCGATCCAGTTCAGGCGTGCTGTTGAGAGTAGTACGTCGGCGACAACGCGGGTTCATTTTGGTCAAGCACGTCGCCACGTCTTCTTGGTATCAGGTCATGGCTTCTCTTTTCGTTCAATCATATTGATAAATTTTATAAATCTCTTGCGTCTGGTCTCGGGCTTCTTCGACGTCATCAAGCCAGACGCGATGGCGTATCGACTCGACTTGTTCAGAGTCTCAAAAAACTGCTTCGCTTCCGGCTTGCTCGCTAGCGCTGCCATAAAGTCCGCCGGCACCTCCGTTTCGCTCGGTGGCGGATAGGCGTTCTTCCATCGGCCGTCCGCTTTCGCCGCACGAACCTGCACGAGCCCCGGCTCCTCCATGCGCCCCTCGCTGATCATGCGTGCCACGTGTTCGGTATTTCTCTTCGACCAGGTGCTCCGCGCCCTTCTAGGAGTAATCCGTTGGAAATAGGCTTGATCGTCGAGAGACTTCTTGACGCCGTCGATCCAGCCCCAGCGCAGCGTCTCGGTCACGATGTCGTTCCAGGTTACACTTGGGACCCCAGACTTCTTTTTGTACACCTTTACCCAAAGCTCGCGTTCAGTGGCATGGTTCTGCTCCAGCCACTCGCTGAGGTCTTTCGATGACGCAAAAGGCATCGTCTTCGCTGGATTGACCTCAGGCAAAGCGTTGATCTAGCGGTAGGACCATGGGGCGCTCACCCGCAACGCGCTGACGAGCGGGACGAGGGAGTGTAGGCCCCGGCGTTCGGACGTGGCAAGGACGCTCGCGCGTGCTGTCGGCTTGCAGCGGTGAGTTCTGCGGCGCCCTCACCTTGAGCCTCCCACTAGATGCATTGAGAACGGCACACGCAGCCCGCCCTCCGTCGAGTACTCCGCCATGGCCTCAGCCACGTCCCGCACCACAGCGGCCTGGTCCTCCAACGACCCAGATCTATAGCCGGCTGACATCGGGGTCGCACCAATGTGGACGGGGACGAACGCCTCCGCTGCCGGGAGCTCTAGTTCGATCTGAGCGGAGACGACCTGCACCTCGTCGAAGCCCGCCCGCTTGAGGAGGTCCCCGATCTCAGAGGCGTCCGGCATGGCGAACGCGGCCCGCAGACCGGAGGCGGTCTCTGGACCGATGCGCGTTGACACCGCCTCGACCAGCGCAGCGAAGTACGGGCTCTCCGAGAGCTCGCGCCACACGCTGACGGCGAGGCGCCCCCCTGGCCTCAGCACACGGTGAGCCTCTGCGACGGCAGACGCGCGATCATGGAGGAACTGGAGCGTTTGCGCACAGAGGGCAAGGTCGGCGCTCCCCTCGTCGAGCGGCAGCGCATCGGCGCTTCCCTGGCGCCACTCGATCGGCGCTCCGGCCTCAGCAGGGAGTGAACGGGCGACCCCGAGCATCCCGTCGTTCACGTCCACCCCCGTCACTCGGCCACCCCTCGCGACCCGCACCGCAGCGTGCCGAGCGGCGGCGCCCGTCCCACATCCGATGTCGACGACGACCTCTCCAGGTTCGGGCGCGGCCCACGCGACAAGGGCCTCCGCTGCCGGTCCCAAGATGGAAGGGACCAGGACGGCCTCGTACTGCTCCGCAGCGGTCCGGGCGAGTTGCCACTTCGTCGAGGTGGACATCGTTGGGTTCAGGCTAGCCGCAGAACAGGAGGCCGATCAGCCGCAATGGGCCGAGGGTGCGAGGGGGCACGGCGATGATAGCGCGGACTCCCGACGAAGCTGAGCGCGCGGACGCCACAAGTCGGCCTGCGTCGGCGTGTTCGAGCGCTCCAGGGGCGGACTACCGGTGCTCCCCTTGGCGGACGCGGTAGGTGTCCTGCCCCGAGAGCTTGGTGCACCTGGGCGGTCGCGGGTCCTCCGCCAGCGCTCCGATCCGGTCCACGACGCGCTGGCGGTCCTGCTTCCGCCCGGTCGCGCGGATCTCCTTCGCGGCGCTTTTCTTGATCGCGCTGGCGAATGCTTAGCCGGCCGCTGCGGGGAGGGCTCAGCAGTGCGGTGCCGTCAGGCGGTACCGGCGAAAGGGGTGCCCCCCGACATTCACCTCACCGTCCGGCCGGAACCCGAGCCGTGCGATCCCGCTGACCCGGACCCGGCTCGGCGGAAGCAGGACCACGACCGACAGCGCGGCCAACTCCTCAAACGCCGTCGCCACGAACCGCGCGTAGAGCGCGCGCCCGATCCCCCAGAACGCTGGGTGCAGTACGAGCCCGAGGTCCACGTCGTCGCCCTCCGGCTGCAGCCCGCCCCACCCGGCGAACCGCCCGCTAACCTCGAACGCCCAGGGCCCGTAGCCATGCTCGGCCCACAGCCTCTCCTTCGCCGCGACGAAGTGTGCGCACTCTGCCGGGCCGAACGTGCCGCGTGCCAGCGGGAGGTGGCGCCGCACGCGCGGGTCGTTCATCAGCGCGATCAGCTCGGCCGGATCCACCGCCGGCAGGCGCTTGAAGAGGATGGCAGGGGGTGGGGCAGGGGGCACGCGATGCGACGAGGTACACCAGGCAGGCGCTGCCGAACAGTGGACCGCTCAGCCGCCCAAAGCTGAGGGCTGGCGGGTGGGACGAGCGGCAGAATACACGATGCTCGAACGAGGCTGAGAACGCTGACGCTTGGGGTCGGCCTGCAGCTGTGAGTTCTACGGCGCGGTGGAAGTGTGTGGAGGAGGTGACACCAACAGCTCATCCACGAACTCCTGGAAGTCCGTGTTGAACAGAAACCGCTCGCTCGTCCACGCCCACGACATGAGCCGGCTCCGAACCTCGATCTCACCCGAGGGCTCAGCCGTCAAAGGAGGCCCTGCGTAACTCGATATCTCGCGAACGACCGAGTCGTAGATCGCGGGGTCCACGGTCCCATTCAGGTGCTGCCGGTGGACGTTGGACCAGATGTGGAACAGCGCCCGCCAGAACCCGAGCATGAGCACTTGGGCCTCTCCGGGGGCGGAAGCAGGGTCGGCGGCGTGGGCCGCGAAGGCACTCGCGAGCGCGGGGCTCGTTGCCTGGGCCACGCTCAACTCCCGGAAGGAGTCGGCGATGGCCGCGTCCGTGGCCGCCCTCGTAGTGACCGAGTTCTGCCTGATCTCGATGCCGACGAAGATGAGCGAGCCTACGATACCGATGATCCCGATAGCCTCGACGACTCGGCGGGCGGCCTTGCTTTCCATACGGGATCAGAAAAGGTGAGGAAGCGCCGTAGAACACATTGCCACTCAGCCGCGGGGGCAAGCAGCGAGATGTGGAGACGAAGCTAGGGAAACGTAAGCGGTCGGACGAGCCGGGGCCGCTGAAGCCCCACGTCCGCCTGAAGTGGCGGCTTCAGCGGCCCGGCGTTCTGGCGCTCTAGTGGGCCGCTGCCACGCCGTCCCTCCGTGAGTCCGAGCCCGCGACGTACCCTCTGGAGTTCCGCATGACCGCTTGGCCGCCGCCGAACACGAGGCCCCGGTTCGTGCCCAGAAAGATCGTCTGCGCCGTCGCTCCCAGGGGATTCTGGGGTTCGTGTCCCATGGACCGGAGGTCGTCCACCACCTCTTCGGGGATCGACGACTCGAAGCTGACACGGTTCTTCCGCCAATGCCGGAAGCGTGGGGCGTCGAGGGCCTGCTGCACGTCCATGCCGAAGAGGACGATGTTCAGCAAGACCTGCACGTGCGCCTGCGGCTGCTGGGGCCCCCCGACGATGCCGTAGCTGAGCCACGGCTCCTGCTCGCCGTCGGCGCCAGCCCGCGTCACGAAGCCCGGGATGATGGTGTGGAACGGGCGCCGCCCGGGGGCAACGGTGTTCGCCCGGCCCTCCTCGTACGAGAGCCCGACGCCCCGATTCTGAAGCGCGAACCCCGTCCCCGGAACGACCACCCCCGACCCGAACCCCCCGGCCAAGCTCTGGATGAAGGAGATCATGTTCCCCTCGGCGTCGGCCACCGTGAGGTACGTCGTCTCGCTCGTCGTCAGGGAGGTGTCGGGGTCCGCGCGTGGTAGGGCACGGTCGGGGTCGATGAGCGCCCGGCGCTGGGTGATGAAGCCGTCTGCGAGGAGCTGCTCGGGCGTGGCCGCCATGTGCTCCGGGTCGCCGACGAAGTGCTCGAGGTCCGCGTAGGCCAGCTTCTTCGCCTCGATGAGGTGGTGCAGGTAGGCGGCCGAGTTGTGGCCCATGGCCGCGAGGTCGACCGGCTCCAGGATGCGGAGCATCTCGAGCGCGGCGATCCCCTGGCCGTTGGGGGGGAGCTCCCAGAGCCGGTATTCCTTGTACGGGACCGAAAGAGGCTCGACCCATTCGGCCGTGTGACGACCGAAGTCGTCCGGCGTCAGGAATCCGCCGAGCCCTTCCACGTGCGTGGCGATACGCTCGCCCAGGTCTCCCCCGTAAAGCACCTCAGGCCCCTCGCGCGCGATCGTCCGCAGTGTAGCGGCGAAGTCGGGGTTGGAGAACCACTCGCCCACGGCGGGGGCGCGCTCCCCGTCCACGAGGAACGTCGCGCTGGCTCCGGGGTCCTTCTTCAGCAGGCCCGTGAAGATGGCCCACTCCGCGGCCGTGACGTCGGAAACAGGGAACCCGTCCTCGGCGAGCGCGATGGCTGGTGCCAGCGCCTCCGCGAGTGTGATCGTGCCGTGTTGCTCCAGCAGCGCCGCCCACCCGGACAGAGCCCCCGGTACCGTGACCGTCTCGGCGCCGTCGCTCGGTACCGTCCCGAGGTGGGCCAGCGCCTCACGGGTCATCAGCGACCCCGACCGGCCGCTCGCGTTGAGGCCCACGAGCCGCCCCTCCTCCGCCGACCAGAGCATGGCGAACAGGTCCCCGCCCACCCCGGTCATGTACGGCTCGACCACGCTCAGCACGGCGGCGGTCGTGACGGCGGCGTCGACCGCGTTCCCCCCCCGCTGGAGCACCGCCAGCCCGGCCTGGCTCGCGAGAGGCTGGCTCGATGCGACCACCCCGTGGGGCGCATAGACCGCGCGTGGCGGCGAGGCCTCGACGGGCGGCCCGAGGGCGGAGCGAAAGCTGAGGCCGGCCGCGGCGGCCGCGATCACTACGACGAACAGGACGGTGAACGTCCACACCAGAAATCGCTTCGCGCTCTTCAATACGACGTGCCTCTTGCGGTTGGGAGATCAGAGAGGCGCGTCCCTACGAGGCCACTTCGGGCAGGTTACGCCGCCCACATCCCTAGCCGCAGAACAGGTGGCCGCTTAGCCGCGACGGGCGGCGCCAGCGGTGAGGACGAGCGAAATGATACGCCCATGCTCGGGCGAGCCGAGAACGCTCACGCCCGGCGTCGGCGTACGGCGGCGGGTTCGGCGGCGTCTCGTGGCGGGTCCGGTCCGACACCCGTCTACGCCGAGCCTCCCGTCGACGCGCTGCGGTACAGGGATACCGAGAGCCCGACGACCCAAACCGAGATCGCCAGCAGCACGAGACGTTGCCACACCCCCCCGAGCGATCGGCCCGGGTCGAAAACACCTAGGAACAGGGCGATACTGGCGACCATCACGACCGCCATGAGTGCGCTGAAGGCGTACACCGGACGGTGGGGAGAGCGCCGGAACGCGCGGCTGCCCAGGACGAGAGCCGCGAGGGGAGCGAGTTGGAACCCCACTCCCGCGCCGATTCCATGGAGCACGGCGCTCTGGAGCTCGCTCGGGCCGCAGCCGACGTCACACCGCATCGCCCCGGCGACGGCGAAGCCGAGCCCGGAGGCGACCAGCAGGCCCCCGCTCAACCACGCCGCGGGGCCCGGGCGGAGATCGCGTACGACGAACACCCCCGTGACGGCGAGGGACACGGCGAAGGGGACGATCCCGACCCAGTTGATGAGCCACGGCACGGGCGCGCCGACGGCGCCGAGCTCACTGACCGCCTGAGTCGCGTGCGAGTACCCGGGGGTGAGGGCCCCGGCGCAGGCGAGCGCAACCCAAAGGAGGACCGGGCCGGCGGGACCCAGGAGGCGGAGGCGGGCAGACATGGGCTGTGCGCGACGATGAGTGCAGCCGAACGGTACGACTCCCGCGTCAATAGGCATCGATGCGCACCACGCCGCTGAACAGTGGGCGCTACAGCCGCCGGGAGGTGACGCTTAGCGGTGGGACGAAGCTATGGCTGGCGGCGCCGTTGGGACGAGTCGGGGACGCTGCCCCTCTCGGTCGGCCTGCAAGCGCGGGTTAGCTGGCGTGCCTAATCGCTCGGGTTGCTGCCGCTGCGAGCGCGTCGGTGTAGTCCAATTCGTGAGAGTCCACGAGGGCCTTACGTGTACCGTCGGGGTAAAGCACCTCGACTTGGTCCGCCGCGTCGTGATCACGGAGTACGAGTTCCCCTCCAGCTGCCCGGGCGATTGAATAGAACCACCGCCTCAGCCCTTCCGACTCGTCCAGCGCCCTGTTCAGGCGCTTCCACGGGGACTGGAAGTGGAGGCATGCAATCTCCTCGCCGAGGTACAACGACAGCGTGAGTCCCAACGTCGCTCTCCGATCATCGATGGCCTCTGAGTAGTGGATCGTTCCGGTCCCGAACGTCCCGTCGGGCGCTTGGATGGAGCCGTATGTGCCTGGGTTAGCGATCAACTCGTCGATGAGCGGGTCTCGGTCGACGACGGGCTCCACGTCGACGCATGGAAACCAGTCCAGGAGGCCGTCGGTCTGTGGGACAGCGATCGTCTCGACCGGGCGGTCCAGTTCTGGCACGTCTGGGCGCCGGTCCGAACGGACGACCTCACGGATCGCGTCTCCCACGCATTGGCGCGGGACTAGGACGAGGATTTGGGAGTAATGACCCATTTGACGCGTTCGAACAGCCAGCTAACAGATTGCGGTTCTACCGCGCCTACCCGGCGAGCACCAAAAACAGGATGACGATGGCGAGAGCGGTGACGCCGATCCCGTTGGTGAAAGCGAGTCGCCGGTCAAGGCTCTTGTCCCGTTCTGGGTCGCGGGTGAAGAACCGCCAGGACTGGCGATAGAAACTGAGCGTGCCCCACGACCTCGGCGCCGCGACGAGGTGGGCGACCGCCAGCGCGAACACGACCAACGCGACGATGTAGCCGAGGGCGTCCTCCATGACGTAGCGCAGCGCGGTAGAACAGGGGGCCGCTCACCCGCGCCGGGCAATGTGACCGTTGACAGTGGAAAAGTAGGCCCCGACATGTACACGGGCAAGGCGGTGAAGCCCAGCGTCGGCGTGCTGCGGCGGGTTCTGCCGCCCAGAGGGGGCGCCACACCAGAGGTCAATACGCCCCCTGGGAGTACGTCAGCTCGTAGCTGTGGGAGTAGATCTCGAACACGAGGCCGAACGGGTCCTCCATGTAGACCATCTTGAAGGGCTTCTCGTCGGGGTAGTACTCCCGGATCGGCATCCGCTGCTTGCCACCGTGGGCCAGGATCTTCTCGACGAGCCCCTCGATGTCTGGGTCCTGGATGCAGAAGTGAAACGTGCCCGTCTTCCAATACTCGAAGCTCTCCGGCTTCTCGTTGTTCTGGAATTCAAATATCTCGATGCCAATTTTGTCACCCGTCGACATGTGGGCGATCTTGAACGAGCCCCAGCCTGTGCCGAACACGTCGATGCACATCTGTCCGATGGCCGTGTCGCTCTCCTCGGTGACGACGGTTGGCTCAAAGAGGGTATACCACCCCATGACCTCACTGTAGAACGTGACGGCGGCCTCGACATCGGGGACCGAAAGGCCGATGTGGGAAAAAGTTTTCGGATACGTGCTCATTAGCTTCTGCAAGGTGTTGATGAGAGCGTCGGCGGGTTCGGACGACGGGGAGCAACGAGAGTTGCCAGAGACGAGAGCGGGCGGCAGAACAGGGGGCCGCTTAGCGGCCCAGGGCGACTGGCGGGATGGTTCGGACGAGCAACGTAGACGCCAGCGATCGGCCGAAGCAAGGGCGCTCACGCCCCGGGTCGGCCTACAGCGGCGGGTTCTGCGGCGTGCTTATGGCTCCCTTACGCGTGGCCTTCCATCTCGTCCGCTTTCTTCTTAGCCCCGCCGCTGGTGATCAGAAGCCCGGCCCCGGCAACACAGAGGAGAAGCACCGCGGGCAGAATCGGAAGGACCGAGCGGTCAAGCACGACTCGGACGAGGAGCACGACTACGGCTGCCGCGAATACGAGCCCCGCGATCACGCGCGTCGTCTTGGCGAGAGTGCGGTACTGCTGCTGAGTCGTATCGGCCACGGCCAGAGGAGGGCTGGGAGATGCGGGCATGCCGCAGAACAGCTGGCCGCTCAGCCGCCGGGGGCTGAGGGCACGAGGAGTGTGCGAGCGAATGTAGGCGCCGAATCGCACACGCGCGAGGACGCTGAAGCCCACGGTCGGCCTGCAGTGGCGGGTTCTACCGCGCCCGCGCCCTAGCCCTCTCGTAGAGCTCCCAACACCTTCTCGATCCGCCGCCGCCGGGTGTCGGCCGCCTTCGCCCCCTCGACCGAGAGGACGTGCCCCCGCTGTTTGCTGTAGGACAAGGCGTCGAACCGCTCGCGGGCAGCGGGGTCCTCGGCCATCGCGGCCGCGAGGTCGGACGGGACCTCGACCTCCCGCGGCGCCGTGTCGAGCGCCAGCGAGACCTCGACCTCATCCCCCGCCTCGACCCCGGCCGCCTCGCGGCGCTCCGCGCTGACGGGGAGCATGTACTTGCCGCCCCGGGGAGCGATGGTGCTCCGGTACGAGTACCCGTTGAGGGTGACCCGAACGGGCGGTCGCTTGTGCGAGCCGAGCGCCTCGACGGCATCGGCCGGAACCTCGATTCCGGTCGCGGTCTTGCCGTGGAGTTCCAGACGTGCGGTGAAGGACATAGAGGGTGTGTGAGCGCGGTAGAACAGGGGGCCGCTTAGCGGCCCAGGGCGACTGGCGGCCCAGGGCGACTGGCGGGATGGTTCGGACGAGCAACGTAGACGCCAGCGAACGGCCGAAGCAAGGGCGCTCACGCCCCGGGTCGGCCTACAGCGGCGGGTTCTGCCGCCCTGGCGAACCGGCGACCGCCGAGTGCTTCCGCCAGCCGTACACGGCGAGGGCGACCCCGAGTAGGAACTGGCCCCCGACGAGCACCGCGCGGAGAGTCGAGTGGTCCGCATAGTCGCCTCGGATGAACCAGTAGGCAGCCATGCCGGCTACGATCCCTCCCACGAGGCTGACCGAGAGGGGGATGTCGAAGGAGGAGTTCTTCGTCATGGTCTCAGTTGGGCTGAGGTGATCGGAGGCGTCAGAACAAATGGCCGCTCAGCCGCACAACGCGGCAGAGCGGTTGGACGAGGCAACGTAGACGCTGGCGGTAGAACGAGGCAATGGCGCTGAAGCGTTGTGTCGGCATGCAGTGGCGGGTTCTACGGCGCGGGGGTCCAGACGAGCGGGGTCTCGCCAGCCTCGGACCACCACCGGACAGCTCGGCCGAGGCGGTTCAACTCCTTCACCTCACACCAGAACACCAACTGCGTCGTCGCGCCTTTCGACTCGTCATAATCGTCCGATTCGAAGTCGATGCGTGCGTGGGGGACATTCCCCTTACCGCCTCTCACGGCTGCCTGTATGCGCAGCTTGTGGGGTAGTCCGCCTCGGACACCGAGGTCCATCACGGCCTCCGCTTCGTCATCATGGCCGATCCCGAGAGCCGCCAGCGAATCGCCCCACTCCCCAAGTTTGTTTGGGTCGACAAAGCCTTCTGCTCCCCCCGCCGTTCGCCCGTTCCGGGCCTGGATGAGGATGTGCCACATGCCCTCATAGTCCCAATGCCGAAGGCGCTCCAAAGAGAGGCACACCTCGGTACCCTCAGACTCGGAGGCTAGGTCAGCTAGGGTCATACAGAATGGGGTTTGCTATATGGGAGCGCCGTAGAACAGGGGGCCGCTCAGCCGCCTTTGGCTGAGGGCGCGGAGTCAAGGGACGGGCAATGATAGCGCGGACTCCCGCAGGAGTTGAGAGCGCTGGCGCCAAAGGTCGGCCTGCAGCGGCGAGTTATGCCGCGCGGCGAGCAATTATATATTCCTCATGCAGATAATCGGCGAAGTGAACTCTGTCGAACAGATCTTGGAGAGTTGGCTCCGCATCCACGCGAAGCTCCGCGTCTAGGTGTCCCAAGTACGATCGCATTGCCTCGACAGCCAATCGGCTGCTAAGGTTGATCAGTTGTGGTCTGGGGCGTCCCCAATCCGTGTTCGGAAGGAAGAGGCCATCGTCGCGCTGTACTAGGTGGGAGTCAAAGAGGTCTTGCCAGTTTCCATGGATGAAGTGGGAGCCACCGGAAAAAATGGCGAGGTAAAGCGACTGAAGTCCCACAGCGTTGCAGCGACCGTAGATGGAGTCTCCGCCCCAGTTGGTACGCTCCGACGAGTCTACGTCCTCTCGATTGACTCCGGCGGACATGAAGGACTCCAATATGGACTCTCGCATCCTCCGTTCGATCGGAAGCTCGCTGCCGTCCCGCTCGTCTACACTCGACTGAATCCTCTCCAGAAGAGATTTCTCGTGCCGAAGCGAATACCTTACATACGATTCGTACACATCGTCCGAGTCCTTCTTGATCAAGTACATCAAGTTGATGGCGCACTCAGCCGACAGGCGAAGGTAAAGGCTAGCCAGCTCCTGCCGTTTACGCGACAGCTCGGACAGCATCCCACCAAGAAGCTTCCCGAAGCGGACCATGTGTCCGCATAGAATCGCGTCATTTCTGTCCCAGGCACCGCCGTTGCCCGGTCGAAGTTCGGCTAGGAGAAAGACAAGTTGGATTGTCTCTCTCAACAAATCGAAGGCGAGCCCTGTGTGCTGGTCTTCACTTCGGAAGGCTCGAACCTCCTCCTCGTCAACTGGAACTCGCTCGATCGAATCCATTTGACTGAGATAGGTAGCGCGGCATAACAGTTTGCGGTTACACCGCGCGGGCAGAAGCGAGGAAGCTCTGGACGCCGGGTTGCCACTTCGAACGAGCGAAAAACCGCGACGGATGGTTGACGACATGGACAGGGACTGACAAATCGGGCAGTCGGCTACCAAGCTCCTTCCCGAGAACCAGAACGGCGTCCGGACTCACATCTTCGACAGTGGCGAGGAATGGCTCCCGCGCTTCTGCCCAAGCGTCTTCAGACGGCCGGGCGCGATCCTGAGCATCCTCGGTAACGAACTCTTGGACGTAGTTGACGAAGGCCACGCGGTCCCAAAACGACACGCGCTCCGTATCGCTGATGTCGTCCTGTCCGAGAACCAGCTTAGCGGTCGCGGTGAAAAGGCGGTAGCGCTCGCCTCGCCCCTGGCTCTGGACTACACGCCGGGTAAAGTCTGCGTCCTCGTTTCCAGCAGGGCCGTAGTGAGACTCACCGACGATGAGCAGCTTCAACGCGTCCAGCCCCTCGCTCTCGTATCGTGGCCCGATCCAGGGATCGAATGTGCGAGAGTCCAGCATGGTGGTAGCGCGGTGTAACAGAAGGCGCTTCAGCCGCCGAGGGGTGAGGCGGTGAAGGTGGACCAGAGTGGAGGATACGCCGGCGGCCGGATAGCGCGAGAGCCCGGACGCGCTCGGTCGGCCTGCAAGCGCGGGTTAGCCCGCACCGGGCAGTGCCCCGAACGCACTGAGGGCGGTCGTAAGCCGCCACGACGCGTCCGGCTCGCGACCGCCGGCCCCCGTGTACTCTTCGGACAACTCGTAGCACGCGCCTTCGCAGTCCTCCAAGGCTAGGAGGGCCCCGGTCGCGCGGGCGAACGCGAGCGCCCGGACCCGAGTCGATCGGGAGTGGAGGATGTAGTCGTTCCCCCTCTTCGTGGACGAAGTCAAGTCGATGGACCCGTAGTCGCCCTCCGTGCAGACCATGACGACGACGCTGAACTCGCCCCGGCGCTCGGACTCGAGCTGCCAGTCGGCGAGAGTTACGATAGAGGGGAGCACCGGGACCTCAGGCAACACGAGGGTCGTGTCGTACAGGACGTGGACCCCGTCGGCTCGCTCCGGGACGGTGTCGAAGTCCACGACGGTTCCTTTGAAGCGCCCGAGGAGCGGGTCGTCCTCGTAGCTGACCCACGACTCGTGGTACCGGTCGGGACCCACATAGCTCGCGCTGACGGGCTGGGACGTGACAGTCGCGACCTCGCCGCCGAGGACGAACTGGCGGGCGGTCGAGAGGTCGGGTGCGAACGGGGTGCAGCACGCCTCTAGAGTCCGGAGGGCCTTCGCCATTCGATCTCTAGAGTAGTAAAATGAGAGCGTGCAGTAGACACCCACGTTGGCAGGGCGGGCTAACAAGGGCCGCTCAGCGGCCGAGGGCGGACAGCACGAAGGTAGGGCGAGCGGCAGAGACGGCGGCGCTCAAGCAGCGCGAGAACGCTGACGCCCTCGGTCCGCCTGCAGAGGCGGGTTCTGCCGCCGGCCGGCTATGCAGCCAGTTCGAGCACCCGGATCGTTGCCCCGACGTCCGACTCGACCGGACGAGACCGGTCCCACACGGTCGAGCCGGCCCCCTCTTCGAGGGCCATTGACAGCGCCGTCCGCCCGTCCCGGTCCGTCGCGTTCGGGTCCGCCCCCGCCTCGAGGAGCGCCCGCACGACGGCGATGAACCCGCCTGCCGCAGCGAGGTGGAGGGCCGTCCGGCCGTCAGGCAGCGCGCGGTCGACGGGCACGCCGGCCTTGAGAGCCGCGCGGACCCACTTGCTCCGGCCCTGCTGAGCGGCCAGCATGACCGGATTGAAACCGGCCCCAGGGTCGCTCCCCCCGTTGATGAGGGCCTGACCGACGGCTCTTCCCTCCCTTCGCCTTCGGGAGTACCCCGTCATGCTCGTTCGGAACGACGCCGTCAGGGCCGTGTGGCCCTCCGCTGTCGCCCGGTTCGGGTCGGCCCCCGCCCGGAGCAAGGCCTCGACACAGGGGAGGCAAGACTTGCTGGCAGCGGCCATCAGCGGCGTAGCCTCGCCCTTTTCTGCACCGCCCTCCACGTCCGCCCCGAACTCGGCGAAGAGGGCGATGAGTTCGGCAGCTGCGCCATCGTTCAGGTTCGCCGCCCCCGCGACCCAGAAGAGCAACGGCAGATGGATCAGCCTCCCTCCAGGGTACAGGGCCTCCGGGGACGCGCCCCACTCAAGGAGCGTCCGGACCACGTTGACCTGCTCCGTGCGCACTGCAAGGACGAGGGCCGTGAGCTCGCCTTGATCCTCCAGGTCAACCGTCGCTCCGCGTTCGAGGAGGACGCGGACAACGGGCTCATGGCGGCACAGAACGGCCAGGTGGAGGACAGGCCGGCCCCTCCCTGGGTACCTCATCCCGTCGGCGTCTCCCCACGCCGCGTTGGGCGGGCGGTCGTCGTCGAACGTCGTGTTCGGGTCCGCCCCGCTGACCAAGAGCTCAGTGACGAGGCTCGCGGCGCCGCTCTCGACCGCCGACACTAGGAGTGCCGCTGTAGGGCCGTGCATGGGGTTAGATGATAGGCGGCAGAACAGAGGGCGCTTCAGCCGCCGAGAGGTGACGGCGCAGCGGTGGGACGAAGCTATGACTGGCGGTGCGCTCGAACGAGCCGAGAACGCTGGCACTCCCGGTCGGCCTGCAAGCGCGGGTTCTACGGCGCGGGGGTCCAGATGAGCGGTTCGTCACCAGACTCCGACCACCACCGAACCGCGCGGCCTAGCCGGTGCAGTGCCGAGACTCCACAATAGAACGAGAGACAGACCTTGCCGCCCTCCGACAGATGGTCCCCGTGGCCCCTGTCGTCGGCCTCGAACTCCACCAAGGCGCGCACGCTGTTGCCATTGCCCACCCCCGTCACCCTGGCTCGGATCGAGACATACGGGTCCTCCGTCCAGAACTCCGCGTCTCGGTTTCGGTCATCGCCGATGCCGAGCGACTCCAGACGATCCACCCATCGTTCCAAGGAGCGTGAGTCGATATGTCCGTCCGCTCCTCCTGCGAAACGCCCGCACCGGGCTCGAAAGCGAACGTACCGGACAGCGCCGTACTCGTCGAGCCTCTGGTCTCGCTCGAATGAGAGGCACGTGTCGGATCCTTCAGACGCGGTGAGCAGCTCAGGAAGTGTCACAGACAGCGAAAGCGCTATAGTGGACGGAGGAGCGCCGTAGAACCAGTACTTCACCCGACGGCCAGTCGGCAGAACGGGCGGATTCGGTAAATATAGACCCCGCCAGTCGGCATAAGAGGCGGAATGCGTACATATCGCGTACGCGCCCCACGCTCCGATGTCCGACCTCCTGGAGGCCACCCGCTCTGCTCTGCGACTGCGGCAAATGAGCTACCGCACCGAACAGACCTACGTCCGCTGGGTCGAGCGCTACCTCCGGTTCTCTGCTCGGGCAGCCGGGCAATGGCGGCATCCTCGGGAGCTTGCGGAGCCCGACGTCACCCGTTCCTCAACCACCTCGCGAATGACCGGGGCGTCGCCGCGAGCACACAGTCACAGGCGCTCTCGGCCCTCCTGTTCCTGTACGACGCTGTGCTCGGCCGTCCGCTGGCCGACCTCGCCGGGCTCGTCCGCGTTCGAAAGCCGGCGCGGCTCCCCACCGTGCTGTCTCGCTCGGAGGTGGCGGCCCTGCTCGGCGAACTCGACGGGACCCCGGCCCTCGTCGCCCGTCTGCTGTACGGCGCCGGGCTGCGCTTGAGGGGGGCCTTGCGCCTCCGTGTCAAGGATCTGGACGTGGAGAGGCGCCAACTCACGATCCGGCGCGGCAAGGGCGACCGGGACCGGCCCGCTGTCATGCCCGAGGCGACGGTTGCGGCGCTCGTGGCCCAGATCGAACGGGCTCGCGTGCTCCACCGTGCCGACCTCGCAGCGGGGGAGGGGCGGGCCTCGCTTCCGCGTGCCTACCTCCGCAAGCATCCCGGTGCGGCGACGGCCTTCGGGTGGCAATTCGTCTTCCCGAGCCCCCGTCTGAGCCAGGACCCTCGGACGGGCCTGACGCATCGGCACCACCTCTCCCCGTCGACGCTTCAGAAAGCCGTCGCTCGCGCCGCGCGGCGTGCGGGCATCGACCGGCGGGCCACCTGCCACACGCTCCGCCACTCGTTCGCGACCCATCTGCTGGAGGATGGGACCGACATCCGGACCGTGCAGGAATTGCTCGGCCACGCCCGGCTGGCGACGACCCAGGTCTACACGCACGTCGCCGGGCTCAACGGGCTCGGCGTGCGCAGCCCGCTCGACCGGCTGGCGACCCGGTGGCACGCCACGGCTGGGCTGGGAGCCACCGCGTAGGGGAGGGGACGCGCGCCCACTACCTTTGGGGCCCACCCACCCGAACGCCGCACGATGCCTCGCCTGTCCGTCCTCGTCGCTCTCGCCCTGGTCGCCCTCGCCGCCCCTGCCAGCGCCCAGCACTTCCCCACCGACGACCCCGTGATCCGCGCGATGTGGACCGAGGGCATGGAGCGGTCGCAGACCGAACCCCTCGCGCACCACCTCATCGACGTCATCGGCCCCCGGCTGGCGGGCTCGCCCGGGCTGGCGCAGGCGCAGGACTGGCTGCTGGAGACCTACGCCGAGTGGGGCGTCCCGGCGCGGCGCGAGGCGTACGGGACGTGGAACGGCTGGCAGCCCGGCGCCCTGCACGTCGAGATGACGGCGCCCCGCGTCCAGCCGCTCGTCGCCGAGCTCCTGGCGTGGAGCCCGGCCACCCGGGGGCCCGTCGAGGGCCCCGTCGTGATGCCGCCCCCCGACCTCACGCCCGAGACCGCCGACGCGTGGCTGGCGACGCTCGACGGCGCGTTCGTGCTGCTCGACGCCCCCCAGCCGACGTGCCGGGCGGCCCAGGAGATGACGGCCAACGCACGCCCCGAGACCATCGAGCGGCTCGACGCCCTGCGCGACACCCTGCGGGCGGACTGGTCGCGCCGGTGGGACGCCGTCGGCAACGCCCGCGAGCGGACCGGGCGGCTCGAAGCGGCCGGCATCGCCGGGACGCTGGGCTCGCGGTGGTCGGGCGGGTGGGGCGCCAACAAGGTGTTCAGCACCGCCAACGAGCGCGCCGTCGGGCTCGACGTGTCGTGCGAGGACTACGGCCTGCTGGCGCGCCTCGCGGCCTCGGGCCACGCCCCCCGGATCCGCGTTGATGCCGAGGCCGAAGACCTGGGAATCGTCCCGCAGTTCAACGTCATCGCCGAGATGCGCGGGACCGAGCTGCCCGACGAGTACGTCCTGCTCAGCGCCCACCTCGACTCGTGGCACGCGGCCACCGGGGCCACCGACAACGGCACGGGCACGCTGACGATGCTCGAAGCCATGCGCATCCTGAAGGCCACCTACCCCAACCCCCGCCGCACGATCCTGGTCGGCCACTGGGGCGCCGAGGAGATGGGGCTGATCGGGTCGGGCTCGTTCCGCGAGGACCACCCCGAGGTCGTCGCCGGGCTGCAGGTCGGGTTCAACCAGGACAACGGGACGTGGCGGGTCGAGCGGATCGAGGGCCAGGGCTTCCTCGACACGGCCGCGCACCTCCCGATGTGGATGGCCGCCGTCCCGACCGAGATCCAGGCGCAGGTGACGGTCGAGGTGCCCGGCGAGCAGAACAACCGGGGCAGCGACCACACGTCGTTCGTCTGCGCCGAGGCGCCCGTGCTCCGTCTGCAGTCGCCCTACGACGAGTACCGGCAGTACACGTGGCACACGAACCTCGACACCTACGACAAGATCATCTTCGACGACCTCAAGCAGAACGCCACGCTGGCGGCGATGCTGGTCTACGGCGCGTCCGAGGACCCGGAGCGGATGACGCGCGAGCTGGCGATCCTGCCCGACGACCCGCGCACCGGCGAGCCGCGCACGTCCGGGCCGTGCTTCCCGCCGCGCCGCGAGCCCCGGGACTAGGCGCGGGGTGGAAACTCTCCAGACCTCTCCTCCGAAGCGCCAGCGCCCCCGCAGGGAAGGCGTAGCCAGGGATCTCGACGCCAACGCATCAAGCCCCTGACGTCCCTGCCGGGCGCTCGGCCTCGCGCTGTCCTCAGCGGGGGGCAGGAGGACAACGTGGCGTGTGGGCCCCGAGCCTAGAGGTCGATCCGGTCGCCGTCGTGGCCCCAGGCCGTCGCTCCAAAGACCGCCCGGGCCTCCCCGAGTCCGCCGTCGCTGGCGTCGTGGGGTGCGTGGACGAGCACGAGCCGCCCGGCGCCCGCCCGCGCCGCCACCCCGGCCGCCTCCGCGGGCGAGCTGTGGACACCCGCCAGCGCCCCCGTCCCCTCATGGATCAACACGTCGGCGCCGCTCGCGAGCGTGACGACGGCGTCCGAAACGGCGGTGTCGCACGAGTACGCGAGCACGGCCCCCTCCGCCTCGAACCGCAACCCGATCGTCGGGACGGGGTGGTCCACCGGCGTCGCCGTGATCGCGAGCGGGCCCAGGCAGAGCACGTCGGCGCCGGGCGCCATCTCGACGGGGTGGTACGCGCGCTCAGGCAGCCCGTCCCACTTGTGCGTGTTGAAGACGGCGAACAACGCCCGCGCCTTTTCCAACGTGGGGGCGGGGCCGTAGACCGGGATCGGCTCGCGTCGGCCCTGCAGCCACATCTTTTCGATGAGGAGGGGGAAGCCCGAGATGTGATCGGGGTGCTCGTGGGTCAGGATCACCGCATCGAGCGCGGCCGCGTCGAGGCCGGAGACCTCCAGGCGCTGCACCGCGTCGCCTCCACAGTCGACCAAGACGGTGCGCCCGTCGTGCTCGATGGCCAGCATCGTCGTGGTTCGGGAGGGGCCGGCGTTCGCGGAGCCGGTGCCGAGGAGGTGGGCCGTCATCGAGTCGGGGGGAGCAGCCGAAACGTAGCGCCCCCGGCCGGTTTGCGGAGGCCCGATCTAGCGTTTCCGGGCGACGACGTAGGCGCACAACCCGACGAGCGCGTCGCGTGCGTCCGAGCGTGGGAACGCGAGCAGGCCCTCGGCGGCCTCGGCCGCCAGCGCCTCCATCTGCCCACGCGCCGCCGCGAGCCCGCCGCTCGCCTCGACGAACGCCACCACCTCGGCGACCTCGGCCGACGACTTTTTGCGGCGCCGAACGAGCTTGCGGATCCGCTTGGCCGTCGCCGGCTCGGCGCGGTCGAGCGCCAAGATGAGCGGCAGCGTCAGCTTGCGGTCCTGGAGGTCGAGCCCGACCGGCTTGCCGGCCGCCGCGTTCGGGTCATAGTCGAACAAGTCGTCGCGGATCTGGAACGCCAGCCCGATGGTCTCGCCAATCGCTTTGCACCGGGCGACCGTCTCGTCGTCGGCGCCGGCGCTGGCGGCGCCAGCCGCGAGGCACGCCGCGATCAGCGAGCCCGTCTTGTCCCCGATGATCTGGAAGTAGCGCGCCTCGGTCATGTCGAGCCGGCGGGCCGTCTCGATCTGGAGCAGCTCGCCCTCCGACATCCGGCGGACCGCGTCGGAGGTGATGTGGAGCAGGTCGTAGTCGCCGTCGTCCAGCGCCAGCAGCAGGCCGCGGCTCAGCAGGTAGTCGCCCAGCAGCACGCCGACCTTGTTGCGCCACAACGCGTTGATGGACGCCACCCCACGCCGCGTCTCCGCTTCGTCGACCACGTCGTCGTGGACCAGCGTGGCGGTGTGGAGCAACTCCACCAACGTCGCCGCGCGGTAGCTCCGCTCGCCGATCCCGCCGGCGAGGTCGGCCGCCAGCAACACCAGCGTCGGCCGGATCTGCTTGCCCTTGCGCTTGAGGAGGTACTGCACGACGGTGTCGAGCAGCCGGACGCGCGAGCGCATCGCGTCGCGGAAGTGCCGCCGGAACGTCTTGAGCTCGTCGGCGACCGGCGCCTGGATCTCCTTGAGACTGAGTGGCGCAGCGGCGAGGGGCGGCGCGGCGGCGAGGGGCGGAGCGAGGGTGTCGGGCACGGAACTTTCAGCCGGAGTTGAAAGAGGATACCCCACACGGCGGCGCCGGTTGCAGCCTAGCGCCCTCGACGCCCTTTTCACGCGGTCGCCAGCGCCGGGTACAGTGCCTGCCCGATGGCACACCGCGCGCACCGACCCTCGTCGCAGAAGTCCCGGGCCAGCCGATGCGCGCCCTGGGCCTGGGCCGCCGTCTCCGGCGTGAGCCCCGCGTCGGCAAAGCGCCGGGTGACGCGGTCGGCGACCGGGGGGAGGGCGTGGTACGCCGCCAGCACGGCCGCCTCGCGTGCCGGGCTCTCCCGCAACTCGGCGTCGAGGAGGAGAACCGGGAGGGCGGCATCGGCGAGCACGCGGACGGCCCGGGTCCGGCCCAGCGCGGGCGTGGCGTCGGGCGTCGGCGTGCGGAGCCGGTCGAGGGCGGCCCGCGTCGAGGCTGCCAGCGCCTCGGCGAGCGCGTCGACGGCGTGTGTGCTGAAGGGGCCGCCGGGCGCGAGCCACCCCGCGGCCTGAGCGATCCGGCGCCGGGGGGCGTTCGCGGGCCGCCCGCCCCGCTTCCACGCCTCGGGCCGCATCGGGGCAGGCCCGGGGCCGCCATCCGCGAACAGGCCGTCGTCCGCAAGCCCCGCGGCCGACCGCAGGGCGGCGAGAATCTCGGGCCCCGCCTGCTGGCGGAGCGCCCCCAGGTCGACGCGCCCGGCCAGCGCCTCGAAGGCGTCGGCGTTCGCCTCGTAGCCGAGCGCGCGGAATGCGCGGGCGATCAAGAGGCGGTCGAGGTCGGGCGTCGCCCCGTAGGCGCGGCCGAGCGCGGCGGCACGGTGGCGGAGCCGCTCCACGCCCAGCGCTTCGACCCAGCGACGTCGTTCGCCGGCCGGGACCTCGCCCCACCGCGCCGAGCAGTTCGGGGCCGCGCGGGGGACGACGTAAAAGTCGTGGATCAAGGCGCGGAGCGAGTCGTGGAGATGGGGGAGCAGCACGAGCTCCGGCAGCGCGGACCCGCCCTCGCGGCGGAGCAGTCCGGTTCGGCGGTCCGCCGCCAGCACGACGTGCAGGATGACGCGGTTGTAGGCCGGGTCGCCGTCGTGGCCGTGCGCCTCCCAGGCCGCGCTAGTCGTGTGGATCTCGACATCGCCCGCCCACTGCAGCCCTCCGATCCGGAGGTGCACGCCGGTCACGTCCGGCCCGGAATCCGTGTTGAGGGTCCCGCGAGCCAGGATCTCGACCGGCTCGCCCTCCGTCGTCGCCAGCGCGCTCGGGTCGAACAGGCCGCGCACCCAGGCGTCCTGAATGGCCGCTTCCGGGACGCGGGCGACGGCGTCGGCAGGCTCGGCGACCGTCGACGGGGGAGGGGCGGAGTCGGGCGTGGGCATCGGGCCGTGGGCGGGTGCCCTCCCTTAGACCCGCGACCAGCCGAGATCTAACCTCGGGACGCCGGTTTTCGCGACCCCAAGCCGCTCCAGACCGAACGGGTCGCCAGCGGGGAGGCCGCTCAGTCCTCGCCCTGCGCCATCGCGCGGTCCACCAGCCACACCATCTCGCCATCGGCCCGGACGCGTGCGGCGGGCGGCCCCTCAGAGTCGCCGTCGTAGGCATCGAGCACGTCCGCGAACGCCTCCCGCTTTCCGGCGCCGGCGGCGGCGACGAGGCACAGATCGGCGTGCGCGAGCGTAGGGAACGTCAGCGTCAGCCGGTCGCGGACCGCCGCCGAGGGGGGGGCCTGGCCGACGGCGACGCGGCGGTCGGTGACGCCCAGGGCGGCGGTGCCGGGGAAGAGGGACGCCGTGTGGCCGTCGTCGCCCATGCCGAGGTGGAGCACGTCGAACCGGAGCTCGTCGCCGAAAAACTGCTCCAGCGCCTGCTCGTAGACCGCCGCGCCCTCGGCGGGCGGGCACCCGCCGGGCATCTTGTGGACGTTCGAGGCCGGGATGCCGGCCGGGTCGATGAGCGTCCGCTTTGCCATCCGGTAGTTGCTCTCGGGGTGGTCGGGCTCGACGCACCGCTCGTCCCCCCAGAAGAGATGAACGCGGCCCCAGTCGATGTCTTCCGCCGCCGCCAGCCGCTCGTAGGCCGGGACGGGGGTCGACCCGCCCGTGAGGCACAGCGTGACGCGGGGCTCGCGTGCGAGGGCGGCTCGGAGCGCGGTCGCCGTCCGGTCGGCCAGGGCCTCGGCGACGGCCTGTTTGGTGGGGAGGACGACGATCTCTGCGGGCATGACGGGAGACGGGAGACGGGAGACGGGAGACGGGAGACGGGAGACGGGTCTGACTCCCGGAGGTCGATTTGTTCCGCGTCAGCAGGCCTCCACGTCCTCGCCGGTCTGCTCGGGCGGGGGCGCCTCCACGAACCGGTCGGAGGCTTGCGGCCCCCACGTGCCCGACTCATACGGATGCACCTCGATGTCGGGGTTGTCGAGCACCGTGTGGTAGATCCGCCACGCCTCCTCGGCCTCCTCCGCGTGGACGAACAGGGTCGCATCGCCCTCGACGATGTCGCCGAGCAGGGTCTCGTAGGCGTCGGGGAAGGGGCCGAACGTGTCTTCGTAGCGGAACGTCAGCTCGCGCGTCGAGACGTTGAACCCGTCGCCAGGCGTCTTGACGTCGAAGGACAGGCGGAACCCCTCGTCGGGCTGCAAGCGCAAGCGGAGCACGTTCGGGGTCGGGTCGCAGTCGCCGGAGTTCTGGAAGAGCGTCACCGGGGGGCGGCGGAACACGACGGCGATCTCGGTGAGCCGCTGGGCCATCCGCTTGCCCGTCCGCAGGATGAACGGGACACCCTGCCAGCGCCAGTTGTCGAGGTGGAGGCGGACGGCGGCGAACGTCTCGGTGCGCGAGTCTTTCCCCACGCCCTCGTGGTCGGCGTAGCCCTCGTCGTGGCCGCCGCCCGTGCCGTACTGGCCGAGCACGATCTCGTCGCTGCGCGCCGTCCGCGTCGAGCGGAGCACCTTCACCTTCTCGCGCCGGATGCCCTCGGCGTCGAGCCGGGCCGGGGGCTCCATCGCCGCGAGCGTGAACAGTTGCGTCAGGTGGTTCTGGATCATGTCGCGCAGCGTCCCGACCCCGTCGAAGTAGCCCGCGCGCCCGGCGGCGTCGTTCGTCTCGGCGACCGTGATCTCGACCCGCTCCACGTCCTGCCGGCTCCACGCCGACTCAAAAAAAGCGTTCGCGAACCGGAAGACGAGCAGGTTCTGGACGGTCTCCTTGCCGAGGTAGTGGTCGATCCGGAAGACGGCGCCCTCGGGGAAGTGCTCGTGGACGACGCGGTTGAGCGCCTGCGCGCTGGCGAGGTCGTGCCCGAACGGCTTCTCGATGACGAGCCGCACCCAGGGCGCGTCGTCCGGGATGTGCTCGCCGACCGTCCCGCGCGCCTCCTCGTGCTCGCCGAGCGCCGCGATCGTGCCCGGGAACGTCGAGGGGGGCAGGGCGAGGTAGTAGACCCGGTTGCCGGAGAGCCCGCGCTCGGCCTCCAGTGCGTGCGCCGTCTCGTACACCGGGTCGAGCTGATCGTACGCCTCGACGCGCGCGTACCGCAGGGCGCCCGTCGCCCAGGCTCGCGCGTCGCCCTCGTCCACGCCGGTCTCGACGAGCGCGGCGACCGCCGCGTCCTGGAGCCGGTCGTCGCCCCAGTCCGACCGGCCGACCCCGACGACGGCCTGCGGAGGGGCGCCGTCGTACTGGCTGAGGTGGAAGAGCGCCGGAAACAGCTTGAGCGCGGCGAGGTCGCCGGTGGCACCGAACAGGACGAAAACGTGGGGGTCCATGAGGACGAGGGCAGGGGCCGAGGGAATGCCGCCACTCCGCGCCGGGTTCGCCTTCGACGAACGAGCGGCCCGAGCCGGAGGCCGGGGCCCACGACTGGGGACGATGGGACAGGGCCCCTCGCGCAGAGTCGGGCACGTCGAGGAGATCGCTCCGGGGCACCGGACCGCGGAAGTGCCAATCAGGCCGAGGTCCCCCGTCTTCGCGCTCCCAGGGGGGGGCTCAGAGCGCCTCTCGCCCGAGGTGGTCGGCCACCCGGTACGCGTTCGCCGCGATCGTCAGCGTCGGGTTGGTCGCCGCCGACGACGGGAAGACGCTCGCGTCGGCCACATAGAGGTTGCTGAGGTCGTGCGCCCGGCCCGCTACATTCACCACGCTTGCGGCCGGGTCTGTCCCCATGCGGAGCGTGCCGCACTGGTGGTTGAGCACGTTGATGGGCATCGGGACACGGATCGTCCGGTCGAAGCCGAGCGGTTCGAGGGCGGCCACCAGCTTGTCGATCAACGCGTCGTGCGAGGCTCGGTTTGTCTCGACGTAGCGGATGCGGATCCCGCCGTCGGGCCCCAGCGTGACGCGGCTCTCGGCGAGCGGCAGGTCCTCCGACTGGGCCCACCAGTCGACGGAGTGGGCGGCGATCGCGTCGGCCTCGGCGGGCGTCATCGCGCCCGGCCCAAGATCCTGGAGGATCTGCCACCCGGCGTGCTTGCCCATCAGGTGGACGTGCCCCAACGGCACGCCGTCCCACCGCGGGTCGCCGGGGGCCCCGAAGTAAAAGTCGTTGACCGCCAGCGTCTTCTGGAAGCGCGTCGGGTTCGGCGTCGCGCTGGCGACGGTGTAGACCTTCGTGGTGAGGTGCCGCATCAAATGGCGGCCGACCAGGCCGGACCCGTTCGCCAGCCCATCGGGGTGGGCGTCGGAGGCCGACCGGAGCAGGAGCGCGGCCGAGTTGATGGCCCCCGCGCACAGCGCGAACACGTCGGCCCGGAACGTCACCGGCTCCCCGTCGACCGTTGCCTCGACGTGCGTGACCGTCCGTCCGCTGGCGTCCGTGACGATTCGCGTCACGTCGGCGCCCGTCACCAAGTCGACGTTGTCGTAGGCGACCGCGGGCTCGACGGAGGCGACTTCAGCGTCGGCCTTGAGGTGGAGGAGGTCCGGGTAGCCGTCGAAGGCGGCGCGGCCGAGCGCGGCGAACGTCTCACGGAGCACGAACGGCCCGTCGCCCGGCCGCTCGTGGCTGAACTTGACGCCCATCGGCAGCTCGAACGCCCGGACGCCCTGCCGGCGGAGCCCCTCTGCAACCTCGGTGATGCGCGGGTCGTGCGCGATGGCGGGGTGCGGAAACGGCCCGCCGGCCGGCGGCTCGAACGGGTCGCCGCCGCGCGAGCCGTGGACGTGGTAGGCCGCCTCGGCGCGGTCGTAGTACGGGGCGAGGTCGGCGTACGAGATCGGCCACCCGGGCGAGACGCCGTCGAGCGTCTGCAGCGGCTCGAAGTCTTGGGGCCGGAAGCGGAGCAGCGCCGAGCCGTAGACCTTCGTGTTGCCGCCGAGCCAGTAGTACATCCCGGGCCGGAAGGGCTCGCCGGTGCGCTCGTCGATCCACGACTCGTCGGCCTTGTAGGCGTCGCGCGTGAACATGGCCTCGGGGTCCCAGTTGCGGGCCTCCCGAGGGAGCGAGCCGAGCCGGTTGAGGAGCAGGATCCGCTTGCCCGTCGGCGCCAGCGCCTGTGCGAGCGCGCCGCCCCCGACCCCGGCGCCGATGATGCAGAGGTCGTAGGTCATTGGCGGGCAGGAATCAGGAAGGCAGGAATCGGAACGCTCTGAAAACGGTGAGGCGGGTTGGGAGGTGGCCAGAGTCCTCACTCCCGCGGCCCACTACCCGCTCCAGGGCGTTTCGAACTCGGGGTAGAGCGTCAGGCCGCCGTCGGCGAACAAGGTCTGTCCGGTGATGTAGGCGGCGTCGTCGCTGGCGAGGAAAGCGATGATCCGGGCGATCTCGGCGGGGTCGGCGATCCGGTCCTGCGGGATGTGGCTCCGGACCACGGCCGCCGCGTCCTCGTCGTCGAGCCAGCTCTGGATGGGCGTCCGCGTGGCCCCCGGGGCGACGCTGTTGACGCGCACGCCGCGCGAGGCGTACTCCAGCGCCAGCGTCTGGGTCAGCCCGTGCAGGCCGTACTTCGACACCGCGTACGACAGGTAGCGCGGGCGGGGGATCTGCTGGTGGACGCTCGACACGTTGACGATGACCCCGCCGGTGGGCGCTCGATCCAGAAACCCCCGAAGCGCCAGCCGCGAGCACAGGAACGCGCCGCGCAGGTTGACCGCGAGCACGCGGTCGAAGTCGGCGGGGTCCGTGAGGTGGCTCGCGGGCTCCTCGATCTGGATCCCCGCGTTGTTGACGAGCACGTCGACGGGCCCCAGCGCGTCGGCGACGGCCGCGAACATCACGGCCACCTGGGCCTCGTCCGACACGTCCGCCTGCACCACGACGACCGTCCCGCTGGCGCCCGCGGCCCGGACGGCGGCCTCGGCCAGCCGGACCGACTCGTCGGCGTTGGCGCGCTCGTCGTCGGTCGGGTAGTTGACGGCGACGTGGGCACCGCGCGCCGCGAGCGCCGTCGCCGTCGCGCGGCCGATGCCGGTCGAGGCGCCAGTGATGAGGGCCGTTCGGCCGGTTAGATCCTGCATGTCCGCGTCGGGGGGGAGTCCGCCGTACCCGGCGCCATTTTCAATCGTTCCTGAAAGTTGACGTGAAGTCCCGGCTATCCGGCTGGAATGTCCCGGCTATCCGGCTGGAATTACGAGCACCAGCCCGTTCTCGATCCGGAAGTCGGTGGGCTCCACCCCGATCGGCGGGCGGCTGTCGTAGCGGAGGTCGGCGCGCACCCGGATCCGCACCCACTTCGTGACGCTCACCTCGACGGCCGCTTGCGTCAGCACGCGGTAGTCGTCGGGGACGCCGATCTGCGGCTGGATGTAGGTCGTCGTCGAGAGGGCGGCGTTCCTGAAGCGGAGCCGCGCCGAGACGTAGCTGCTCGCTCGGACGACGCTCGTCGGCTCGCCCAGGGCCGCGTCCAACACCTCGCGCTCGAACATCGGCAGCAGCCCGGCCGCCAGCCCGACAGAGTCGCGGTCGACCACCTCGTAGCGGAGGCCGGCGCCGAGCAGCGTGCGCGCGCGCAAGCGCTGCGGGCCGTTGCGTTCCACCTGCACGAACGTCTCCCAGACCAGCCGGGGCGCCAGGTCGGTGTTGTAGCGGGCGTGGACGAACGAGCGGTCCACGAACGAAGCGCCGTCGGACTGAGCGAGGTCGAGGCGGCCGACGACGAACGCCAGGTCGTCCTCGAACGCCCGGATGTCGGCGCGGCCCCCCAACCCGATCTGCAAGAAGTTGGCGTTGCCGCGCGCGACCGCCGCCGAGGCGTCAATCGCGAGGTAGAGGACGTCGTCGCCGAGTTGACGCCGCATGCGCTCGGTGTTGACCTGAGCGGTGGCCGGGACGGCGATCAGGAGAGCGAGGAGGGCGGCGCGCATGCATCCGGGGGCGGCGAGCGGCCAAGCTAGAGCGGGGGCGGTCGCCCGCTGGCGCCGGTGCTCCGGCGGTGGCACCTTCCGGCGACCGACTCCTCTTCGCGTGCCCCGATCCCTTCCCTGCTGTGTCGACGTGCCCCAGTCGGAGGCTCTGGTCCGCTATGGGCTGGAGGAGCTGCTGCGTGGCGTGGGCTTGGTGCCCGAGTGGGTCGGCAGGGGAGAGGCCCGCGTCGTGCTGGCGACCGACCCGGCCGGCGCCGACGGCCTCGCGCTCCGCGTGTCGACGGGGGCGCTCGCGGACCTCGCCAGCCCACGAACCCCAGCCGTGGACGCACTCGGGTGGCTCGCGGTCGACGGCAAGCGGTGGCCGGTGCCCGTCGGGCCACCCGGTGAGGCGACGCTGGGCGACGCGGTCGCGAGCGCGGCGTGGTGGCTGGCGGGCCTGCAAGAGCGGGCGTCCGACGCTCGCGACGTACACGGGCGGGTGCCGTTCGCCAGCTCTCTCCAATCCCGCCTCGACGGCCCGGGCGAGGCCACGCGGCCCGCCGTCGATGCCGTTCGCCGGGCGCTGGCGCAAGCCCTTCGCGAGCACGGCATCGAGTCGGCGCCCCAGACGTGGGCCGGGGCGCCCTTTGCCGTCGCCCTCACCCACGACCTCGACGCGCTCCGGCTCCACCGGCTCCGCGCCTTCGCGGGCGGGCTGCGCCAGCTCAACCCGTCACTCGCGGTCCGCCGTGCGCTCGGGCCCGACCGCCGCCGCGCCAGCATCGACGCCTTGGCCGACCTGGGCCGCCGCCACGGCGACGGGGCGACGTGGTTTGTCAAGCCGGGGCGGTGGTCGCCCGAGGACGCGCCCGTCGACCTCGCGGCCGAGGCGGGTCGGGTCCGGACGTTGCCCGGGGAGATTGGCTGGCACCCGGGCTACGGGGCGCACGCCTCGCGCCCACGCCTCGCCGCCGAGCGCGCCGTGTTCGCCGACGCCGTCGGCCACGCGCCATCGCTGGCGCGGACCCACTTCCTGCGCTGGTCCGAGCCCGACACGCCGCGCCTGCTGGCGGGCCTGGGCGTGCGCGTGGACAGCTCACTCGGCTGGGCCGACGCCCCCGGCTTCCGGCGCGGCACCGCCCACCCGTTCCGGCTCTTCGACCTCGACGCCGGGCGCCCGGCCGACCTGTGGGAGATGCCGCTGGGGATCATGGACACGACGCTGACGACGTACCGACGCCTCGACGCCGACGCCCAGGCCGCCGCGCTCGCGGCCGTCGTCGCTGGCGCCCGGGAGGCGGGCGGGTGCGCCGTGATCCTGTGGCACAATCAGCTCGGCGCTGACGACCTCGCCTGGGACCGCCGGCTGGACACCCTCGACCACGCCTTGGGACAGGCCCGCCGGGAGGGCGCGGCGATCGGCCCCCTCGGCACGCTCCTCGACGGGCACCAAGGGCGATCTTGGCGAAGTTGATGCGCGAGGGACCTCTCTTGCGATCGTTGGCACAGAGCTTCCATGTCCCCACTCGGATCGCTCCATGACAGGCGCCGGATCTGCACCGGCGCCTCCCCTGGCCCTCTCCCGCATGCCCCTCTCGACTCTCCCCGACGCCCTGACCTCAGGGGCGGAGCTGCTCAACCGGCTCCCCCTCGGCGTCTCGATCTACCGCCTCGACGATCCGGACGACGCCCTCTCGTTCCGGCTCATCTACGGCAACCCCGCCTCCAGCGAGATCACCGGCCTGGACCTCGCCTCCGAGGTGGGCCGCCTCTTGATCGAGATCGCCCCCGATGTGGAAGAGACCGGAATCCTTGACGCCTACCTCGAGGTGGTCCGCACCAGCGAGCCCCGCGACCTCGGCACCATCGAGTACGGCGACGACCGGATCGCGCGGTCGACGTACGCCGTGCAGGCCGTCCCGATCGACGAGGGCGCGGTCGCCGTCGTGTTCGACGATGTCTCCGACCGCCACGAAGTGCTGGCGCTGCGCGAGGCCCAGGAAAAGCTGGCCCAGCAGGAAGACCGCTCGCGGACGCTCTTGGACGCGCTCGGCGACGTCATCTTCGTCTACCCCTTGCGCCCCGACGGCCCGGGCTCGTTTATCGCCTTCAACGCCGCCGCCGTCAGCCGCTACGGGTACTCCGCCGACGAGCTCCGCGAGATGTCCATCGCGGACATCATCGACACCAAACGGTTCGACGCCGGGATGGCCGTGGAGGAGCTCCGGCGCGAGCGGAAAGGGCAGTTCGAGTCGGTCCACCGCACCCGCGACGACCATCGCCTCTACATGTCGACGTCGGCCCGGCTGGTGGAGTACGACGGCCAGCTCTGCGTGGTGTCGCTCAGCCGCGACGACGCCAACCGGCGCCAGTTTCGCCGCGACATCGCCCGCGCGAACCGCGTTCTCGAAGACGCGGTCGCCGAGCGGACCGGGCAGCTCGAGGCGTTCTCCGAGGACCTCAAGATCCTGCACAGCATCACGACGGCCGACCACGCGTCTGCCGAGGCGCGCTACGACGCCTACCTGGCAGCCGGGTGCGAGATGTTCGACCTGCCCGTCGGGATCCTGGCGGCGACCCCATTCGACGCCACCACGGGCAAGAGGCTCTACCGGCTCGAGGCCATCGTCTCGCCGGACCCCTCGGTGCAGCCCGGGCTCACGATCCCCATTCAGGAAGCCTTCTGCGACGCCGTCGTGAACTCGGGGGCGACGGTCGCCTATGCCGACGCGGCCGACGACGTGCCCGATCACCCCGCCTGTACCGACCGGGGGTTCCGGGCGTACATCGGCTCGCCGGTGATCGTGGACGGGGAGATGTTCGGGACGCTCAACTTCATCTCGCCTGAGCCGCGGCCCGGCGGGTTCACCGCGACAGAGCGCGACCTGCTCGAAGTGATGACGCAGGCCGTCGGTCGCCAGATCTCGCTTGACCGGGCCGAGCGGAGCCGCATCGAGGCCGAGACGCTGTACCGGTCGGTGCTGGAGTCGGCCTCCGAAGGGATCTACGGCCTCGACCGCGAGGGCAAGACCACGTTCGTCAACGCGGCGGCCGTGGAGATGACGGGGTGGACCGTGCCCGAGCAGGTCGGCTCGCACCAGCACGACCTCATCCACCACCACCGGCCCAACGGGAAGCCCTACCCGGCCGCCGACTGCCTGATCTACGCGACCCTGCAGGACGGCAAGCCGCGCACCTGCGAGACCGAGGTGTTCTGGCGCAAGGACGGGTCGGCGTTCCCGGTGTCGTACGCCGTCACGCCCATCCTGGAGGATGGGGACGTGGCGGGCGCCGTCGTGCTGTTCCGCGAGCGCCTGCCCGAGGTGCTCGCCGCCGGCGACGCCGACCGCGCCGTCGCGCTGCTCCGGTCGGTGATGTCGGCCACGCCGGACGGCGTGATGGCGTTCACCGCCGTCCGCCAGGAGGGGGCCGTGGTCGACTTCGAGATCATCCTGGTCAACCCCCGCGCCGGCGAGATTCTGGGCCGCCCGCCCGCCGGGATGATCGGCCATCGCCTGCTCGACGTGTTTCCGGGGACCGTCGAGGCCGGGCTGTTCGCGATGTACGCCGGCGTCGCCGACGGGGACGGGCCCTCCAGCGTCGTCGTCCCGTACGACACCGACGGGCTCTCCGGCTCGTTCCGCGTCTCCGTCGTGCCCTTGCCGAGCGAGGACGGCGTGATCATCACCTTCGCCGACGTGGTCGAGGCCGAGCTCCTCGACATCGACCTCGAGGCGCTGGCGGACGGCCCTGGGCCCGACGACCTATGAGCGCGGCCCTGCTCGTCTTCGCGAAGGCGCCCGTCCCCGGCCAGGTAAAAACCCGCCTCAGCCCGGCGCTCGCGCCCGCCGACGCGGCCGCGCTCTACGACGCGTTCCTGCGCGACGCGCTCGACCGCTACGCCGCGCTGGCGCCAGCCGTGGCCGTCCGGCTCCACCTCGCGGGCGGCACGCTGGCCGATGTCCCGGAAGCCATCGACGTGCGCGGGCAGCGGGGGCGGGGGCTGGGCGAGCGGATGCTCTACGCCTTCGTCGAGGCCTTCGCCGCCGGCCACGACCGCGCCGTCGTCATCGGGACCGACCACCCGACGCTCCCGATGCCCTTCGTCGAGCTCGCCCTCGACGCGCTTCGCACCCCGATGACGGCCGTGATCGGGCCCAGCGACGACGGCGGCTACACCCTCCTCGGGCTCAACGAGATCGTCCCGGACCTTTTCGACATGGACTACAGCCACGACCGCGTCTTTCAGGACACGCTCGACCGCGCCGGCCAGGCCGGGCTCCAGCCCGTCGTGCTCCCCGCCCACTACGACGTCGACGACGGCGCGTCGCTGGCGCGGCTCGTCGGCGAGTGGCGCGACGGGGCCGACGTGGGCGGCCGCACGGCGGACGTGCTCCGAAGCCTCACCACGGCGGGTCGGCTGGCGGGCTAGCTTGCGCGCTCCGGTAGCGCTTTCAAGACCCTCAGCACTCCATGGACCTCTCCTCGAACGGCGCCTCCGGCTCCACGCTCGCCACGGGCGGCGGCTCGCTCACCACCCTCGAGCAGTTCATCATCGAGCGCGAGGTGGATACGCCCGGCTCGAAGGGCCAGTTTTCGCGCCTGCTGCGCGACATCGTGATCGCGGCCAAGATCGTCGACCGCGACGTCCGCAAGGCCGGGCTCGTCGACATCTTCGGCGACACGGGCGACGTCAACGTGCAGGGCGAGGTCCAAAAGAAGCTCGACCTGCTGGCGCACGAGGAGTTCGTCCGCGCGCTGCGGCGCGGCGGCGAGGTCTGCCTGATCGGCTCTGAGGAGCACGCCGAGGCGATTCCGCTCCTGTTCGACGACTGCCAGGGCAAGTACGTCGTCCTCTTCGACCCGCTCGACGGGTCCTCGAACGTCGACGTCAACGTCTCGATCGGGACCATCTTCTCGATCTACCGGGTGCCGGACGACCACGTCGGCCGCGTCACGATGGCGAGCGCGCTGCAGCGCGGCCGCGAGCAGGTCGCCGCCGGCTACGTCGTCTACGGGTCCTCGACGATCCTGGTCTACACGACCGGGAACGGCGTCAACGGCTTCACGCTCGACCCGTCCATCGGCGAGTTCCTGCTCTCGCACCCCGACATCACGACGCCCGATCGGGGCGTGATCTACTCGATCAACGAAGGCAACTACAACTCGTGGGAGCCGGGCCTCAAGGAGTACATCAAATGGATGCAGACGGAGGCGCCCGACGACGACCCGCCCCGACCCTACACGACGCGCTACATCGGGTCGTTCGTGGCCGACTTCCACCGCAATCTGATGAAGGGCGGCGTCTACATCTACCCGACCAACACGCGCAACCCGAACGGCAAGCTGAGGCTGATGTACGAGGCCAACCCGATGGCCTTCATCGTGGAGCAGGCGGGCGGGCGCGCGGAGACGGGTAGCGGCTCAATCTTGGACGTGGAGCCGCAGGCGCTGCACGACCGCACGCCAGTCGTTATTGGCAGCCCGGCCATGGTCGCCGACGCCGTCGCCTTCATGGCCGGCGAGCGCACGTCATCCGACTGACGCCCCGCTGGCGACGGTCGCCAGCGGGACGTTAGTCGCTCAGAACCGGAAGCCGGCCCGAACGCGCAAGTCGCTGATGTCGCCGAACCCGACGGCGCCCTCGACGAACACGCGGTTGACCTCGACGCCGCCGCCGAGGTTGAGCCCGACTTCTGTGTTGTCGATCACGCCGGAGTCGAAGTACTCGACGGTCACGCCACCCTTGGCGTAGGGCATGAGCGGCCCGCCCGTGTCGAACCGAGCGATGAGGTCGCCATCCGCGCGGACGTAGGTCGCATCGCTATCGAAAAAGATGAACTCGACGGACGGCCGGATGGCGGGCTGCAAGGGGGCGGCCACCAGGGGCGCGGCGAACTCGAACGCGAGCCCGAGCGTGGCGGCCTCGGCGTCGATGTCATAGCCAATCATCGGCGCGAAGCTGACCTGGGCGCGGACGGGCGCCAGCGACACGAGGACGACCAAGAGGAGGGGGAGGAGAAGACGCATGGTTCCGGAGGGGGTGGGGGGGATGGAGCCGTCGTCAGCATAGCCCTCGGGTGCCAATCCGCAAGTAGGTGCGCCCCTTCAATCGTGACTGCGCCGCCGACGATCTTGCGGGGGCACTCCGCTCGTAGCCATGTCCCAGGTCTCGTCCGAGGGGCGCTTCCGCGCCGTCGCCGTCGTCGCCGCCCTCCTCATCGCGGTTGTTGCGGCGTGGGTCCTCCAGTCGGCCGGCGTTCCGCAGCCGCCGGCCGACGAGACGCCGGGCCCCGTCGAGCCCGACGACGCGTTCTTTCGCCAGCGGGCCTTCCCCGTCGGCCGGATCGACGGCGAGGCGCTCCGCCAAGCGGCTCGCGACGTGGCGTCTCGGTTGCCGGCGCGCACGACGGGGACGGGCTGGCGGTTTGCGGGGCCCACGAATGTGTCCGGCCGCGTGACGGCGCTCGCGGTCGAGTCGTTCGACCGGTTCACCGTTGGCACGGCGACGGGCGGGCTGTTCCAGACCTCTGACGGTGGCGCCAGCTTCACGGCGGTTGGGGGCGACGCCTTCACCGCGCCCGTCGGCGCGCTCGCGCTCGACCCGTCGGATCCGGGCACGCTCTACGTCGGGACCGGCGAGGCGAACGGGGGCGGCGGGTCGGTCGCCTTCGAGGGCTCGGGCGTCTGGCGGACGCGCGACGGCGGCGCCAGCTTCGAGCCGCTCGGACTCGAGCGGACCGCGTCGATCGGCCGGCTCGCCGTCGATCCGACGGACCCCGACGTGCTGCTCGTCGCCGCGATGGGCGCGCTCTACACCGACACGCCCGATCGGGGCGTCTACCGCTCCGACGACGGCGGCGCCAGCTGGACGCAGACGCTGTTCGTGGACGAGGGGACGGGCGCCATCGACCTCGCGATCCATCCGACGCACCCGGACACGGTCTTTGCGGCGACGTGGGAGCGGAGCCGACGGCTGGAAAGGCGCGACTATGGCGGCCCGGGTTCGGGCGTCTGGCGCTCCGCCGACGGCGGCCGGACGTGGGCGCCGCTGGCGGGAGGCCTGCCCACGGGCGACGACGTGGGCCGCATCGGCCTGTCGATCGCCGCCTCGCGGCCCTCGACGGTCTATGCCGCCGCGACCGACGCGACGGGCTTCCTGTCCGGCCTCTACCGCTCCGACGACGGCGGCGACACCTGGGCGCGCCAGCCGGGGAGCGTCTTCTCGCCCAGCTACGGGTGGTGGTTCGGCCAGGTCCGCGTCGACCCAACCGACTGGCGCACCGTCTACCTGCCGTGGTTCGAACTCGGGAAGTCGACCGACGGCGGCGCCAGCTTTTTCGACGCGAACGGCGGGATGCACGTCGACCACCACGCGCTGTGGATCGACCCGTCAGATCCGGACCGGCTGATCGCGGGGAACGACGGGGGCGTCTACCGATCCGAGACCGGCGGCGACTTGTGGCGCGCCGCTGCCGGGCTCCCCTCGACCCAGTTCTACACCGTCGACGCGGACCGCGGGCGGCTCGTCGGCGGGACGCAGGACAACGGGACCGTCCTCGATACGGGCGGCACGCCGATGTGGACCGACGTGTTCGGGGGCGACGGCCAGTACACGCGCTTCGACCCGTCCGACCCGGACGTGCTCTACGTCTCGTACCAGTACGGCAACTTCTTGCGCACCTCGCCCGATGGCGGAGGCGCACGGTTTATCTCGCCCAACGCGTCGCGCTGGAACTGGAGCGCGCCCCTCGAGCTGTCGCCGTTCGACCCAAGCGAGCTCTACGTCGGCTCCGACCGCGTCCACCGCTCGCGGGATCGGGGCGAGACGTGGACGGTGATCTCGCCGTCGCTGGCGCCGGGGGGCGCGGCGGGCAACCTGGTCTACAAGACGATCACCACGATCTCGGCCTCGCCCGCAGCGCCGGGCGTGCTGTGGGCGGGGACCGACACGGGCCGAGTCTGGCGCACGACGGACGACGGGGACACGTGGGTCGAGGTCTCGGCGGGGCTCCCCGAGCGCTGGATTACGCGGGTGACCGCGCATCCGACGCGATCCGGGACGGCTGCCGTCACCGTCTCCGGCTTCCGGTGGGCCGAGTCCGCCGCCCAGGTCTTCCGCACCGACGACGGCGGCGCGACGTGGACGCCGCTCGCGGATGGCCTGCCTGACGCGCCCGCGAACGACGTGCTCTTCCTGCCGACCGACGACGGGCTCGCGGTCGCCACCGACGTGGGCGTCTTCCTGTCGACCGGCGGGGCCGGGTGGGCACCGCTCGCGTCCGGACTGCCCGTCGTCCCCGTCACCGACCTCGACCTCGACGGCACCCTGCTGGCAGCGGCCACGTACGGCCGAGGGGTTTACACCGTCGACCTCGGGACGGTGACGACAGCCTCGGCCCCGCCAGCCGCCGTGTCCGTTCGCGTCGGCCCGAATCCGACTCGGTCCGCCGTCTCGATCCGCGTCGCGCCAGCCCGACCCGGCCCCGTCGAGGTGGCCGTGTTCGACGTGCGCGGCCGGCGGCTGGCGACGCTGTACGACGGGACGCTCGCGAGCGAGCGGGTGCTCCGGTGGGTCGGGGACCGCGTGCCGGCCGGCGTCTACGTCGTCCGCGTGACAGCGGGCGGGCGGACCGTCTCGCGCCGAGTGACGGTGTTGGCGCGGTAAACCGCTGTCCGCAAACGACGGCGCCCCGAGCCGAAGCCCGAGGCGCAGGTCGTGAGCGGGGGAGAGGGTTAGTCGGCCTCCACCGGCTCGGAGGCCCCGACGTGGCCGTCGCCCGCGTGCTGGGCAAGCCGCGAGCGTGTGCCGACCGGGATCCGGCGCGGCTGCACCGCCGGGCTCTTGCCGACGCGGAGCGTCAGGACACCATCATCGAACGTGGCCTCGATGGCGTCGTCGTCGACGTCGGTGCCCAATGTGAACGAGCGGAAAAAGCGGCCGTAGGCGCGCTCGACACGGTGGAAGCGGCCGTCGGTCTGCTCGTCGGCGCGGCGGCGCTCGCCGGAGATCTTGAGCGTGCCGTCGTCGAGCGTCACGTCGAGCGTGTCGCGGTCGATGCCGGGGAGGTCGAGGCTGAGGACGTAGGCGTCGTCGGTCTCGGAGACGTCGGAGCGGGGCGTCCACACGGCCTCGGCGTCGCGGTCACCACGCGACACGTCGTCGAAGAGGCGGTCCATCTCCCGGCGCAGGATGGCGAAGTCGCGGCCGGGGCGGAACGGGATCGTCGTCATAGGAGGGGAGGGGATGGATGGAACAGGGTGCCCGGAGGGCGGAGACCGGGGATTCAGACTCCGTGCCACACCCGTTATTGGAACAAGTTGTCAGTCGTTGCGCCCGTCCGGCTGTCAGGCTGACACCGAGAACAGCGCCGCCGGCGCGGGGTAGGCCCCGCCGACTGACAGTTTTTCCGTGCTCCCTGACACCTTCGTCCGCCCGCCCCTCGACCTGACCTTCGAGGGCTTCCCGCCCGAGGGCTACGACGCCCTCGCGGCCCTGCGCGCCGACCCCCACATCGGCACCTATCAAGAGCTCAAGCCGATCCTCGACCGCGCCGTCATGGCCCCGTTCAAGCGCTACCGCGACGACCTCGCCGTCAACTGGGTGCTCCCGAATGGCCTGCCCTTCGAGACCGAGCGCAACGTGTTCTCGCGGATCCTGAAGAACGACTTCGGCCGGGGCGGCTCCCACAGCCACCTGTGGATGAGCTTCTACCGCCTGCCCCGCAAGCGGCTCACCGACGTCCAGCTCAGCCACGCCGTCTATCCGGACGGCTTCCGGTGGGGGCTGTACATCGGCAGCTACGCGACGGGCCTGTTCGGCCCCGCCCGGTCCCGGCTGGTCGATCAGCCCGCCGAGTCGCTCCCGATCCTCAACGCCCTGCTGGCGAGCGGCTACCGGCTGGCGTTCGCCCCGCACGTCACCAAGCCCGAGGGGCACCCCGAGTTTTCGGAGCCGCATGATGCGATCCCCGACGGGCTGGCGCGAGCCAAGGGGATCTGGGTGATGCGGAAGATCTCCCGCGAGCAGGCGGAGGCGCTGGGGGGGGGGCTCGTCGGCGCGGCCATCGACGCCCAGGAAGAGCTGTGGCCGCTGTACCGGTTCCTGGTGGGGGAGTAGCCGTTGGCCGGTTCGGGTAGCTTGCGCCATGAGCCTGGAGATCGCCGCCAACGTCGCCCTCGTCGCCTCGGTGTATCTCGCCCGGCGCAACAGCGTCCACACGTGGTGGACGGGGATGGTGGCCGTGTCGCTGTTCGCGGTCCTGTTCGCCGGCGCCAAGCTCTACGCCGACGTCGTGCTCCAGGCCTTTTTCCTCGGGACGTGCGTCGTCGGCTGGTGGACGTGGCGGTTCGGGGGCGAGGGCCGGACCGAGCTGCCGATCTCGACACTCGCGCCGCGCCAGCGGGGCATCGCGCTGGCGGCCGTCGCGCTCGCGGTGGTCTTCTTTGGGACCGTCTTCGACCGCTTCACCGACGCCGCGCTGCCGTACCCCGACTCGTTCATCCTGGGCGGGAGCGTCGTCGCCCAACTCCTGATGATGCGCCGGGTGATCGACCACTGGGCGCTGTGGATCGCCGTCGACGTGGTGGCGGTCGTCGTCTACGGCACGAAGGCGCTGTACCTGACGGCGGGCGTGTACGCGGTCCTGCTGGCGCTGTGCGTGCAGGGCATCGTGCAATGGCGCCGGATCGTCGCGGAGCAGACCGAGGAGGGGAGTTTTGCCGTCGCGTAGCGGACCGGTCCAGCGCGTCGCTTTTCTGGGCGCCGAGTCGACGGGCAAGACGACGCTGGCGCAAGCGGTCGCGAACGCGCTGGGCGAGCCCTACGTCGAGGAAGTCGGGCGGCGGCTCTACGTGGAGGCCGGCGGCGACCTCCCGCTGGCGGAGTACGTGACGATCTGCCGCGAGCAGGTCGCGCTCGAAGACGCGCTGGCGCCTCGCGCGAGCCGCGTTCTGCTCGTCGACACGAATGCGTTGACGACGCAGCAGTACGCCTTCTTTTTCTTCGGCGCGTGCCCCCCCGAGGTCCAGGCGTATGCCGATCGGTGCCGCGAGCGGTACGCCCACACCGTCGTCTGCGCGCCCGACCTCCCGTTCGACGTGGACGGCCACCGGGCGCACCCCGAGGTGCAACGGTATCAGGACGGCGCGATCCGCAACGACTTGACCGTGCGCGGCATCCCGTACACCGTCGTCGGCGGGTCGCTGGCGGAGCGCGTGGCGGCGGTGCGCGAGCTGCTGGGCGTCTGAGGCGACGGGCGTTGGGGCGATCTTCCAGACTCCCTGCCTCTCCGCCCGTGCTCACGTCCTCCCTCGACGGCCCCGTCCTCACGCTCACCCTGGACCGCCCCGAGGTCCGCAACGCGCTGTCCGCCGAGCTGGTGGCCGCACTCACCGACGCGCTCGCCGAGGCTGGGCGCGACGCCGCCGTCCGCGTCGTCGTGCTGACCGGGACCGGACGGGCGTTCTCCGCGGGCGCCGACCTGTCCGCGCTGCAAGCGCTGGCGTCCGCGAGTGCTGAGGTCAACCTCGCGGACTCCGAGCTGCTGGCGCGGTTGTTCGAGACGATCTACACGTTGCCCAAGCCCGTCGTGGCGAAGGTGCAAGGCCACGCGATTGCAGGCGGCTGCGGGCTGGCGGCGGTCTGCGACGTTTCCCTCGTGGCCGACGGCGTCAAACTGGGGTTTACCGAGACGCGGATCGGGTTCGTCCCGGCGATCGTGTCCGTCTTCGTGGTCCGCAAGCTGGGCGAGGCCGCCGCCCGCGACCTGCTGCTGAGGGGACACCTCATCGACGCGGGCGAGGCCGAGCGGATCGGGCTCGTCACGCGCGCCGTCGCGCCCGACGACCTCGACGACGCGACGGACGCGCTGTGCCGCGAGCTGGCGACCGAGACCAGCGCGAGCGCCGTCGCGCTCACCAAGCGCCTGCTGGCGGACGTGCCTTCGATGGGGCTCTCGGAGGGTCTGTCGTACGCGACGCGCCTCAACGCGCTCGCTCGGGCGACCGACGACTGCCGCGCCGGCGTCGCAGCGTTCTTGGGCAAGACGGACCCGCCGTGGCGGACGGGGTGAACACCGCGCGTGCGGTGGCTTGTCGCGGACGCCCGCGGACCACGGCGTCGCTCTCCGTGCTCTCTTCCAGCCCCGCGCCCCCCGCGCCCCGCTAGCTTGCCGGTCCACACGCGCGAGCCCATGGCCACGTACAAAGAAGCCGGCGTCGACATCGAAGCGGGCGAGGAAGCCGTCCGGCGGATCACCAAGCACGTCCGGGGCACGTTCACGCCCGGCGTCTTGACCGACGTCGGCGCGTTCGGCGGGCTCTTCGCCCTCAACCGCGAGCAGTACCGCGACCCCGTGCTGGTGTCGTCGATGGACGGCGTCGGGACCAAGCTGAAGGTGGCCCAGCGCGTCGACCGCCACGGGACGGTCGGCCAGGACCTGGTGAACCACTGCGTCAACGACATCGCGGTGAGCGGTGCCCGCCCGCTGTTCTTCCTCGACTACTTCGCCTCCGGCACCGTTCGACCCGACGTGGTCGAGTCGGTCGTCATGGGGTTTGCGCAGGCGTGCAAAGAAAATGGCTGCGCGCTGATCGGCGGGGAGACGGCCGAGATGCCCGACATGTATCGGCCCGGCGAGTACGACTTGGCCGGCACGATCGTCGGCGTCGTCGAGCGCGACGCGATCATCGACGGCTCGCAGATCGGGGCGGGCGACGTGCTGCTCGGACTGCCCTCGACGGGGCTCCACACGAACGGCTACACGCTGGCGCGCAAGGTGCTCTTCGACTGGTTCGTGGCGGCCGACACGCCGGACGAGCTGGGCGGCGAGAGCATCGGCGACGCGCTCCTGCGCGTCCACAAGAGCTACCTCGACGCCATCCAGGCGATGATGTCGGAGGGCCTGGCGCACGGGTTCTCGCACGTCACCGGCGGCGGGCTCGTGGGCAACACGAACCGGATCCTGCCCGACGGACTGGCGCTCGACGTGGACTGGGACGCGTGGACCCGGCCGCCGCTGTTCAAGCTCATCCAGGAGATCGGCGAGGTCCCCGAGGATGACATGCGGCGGACGTTCAACTTGGGCGTCGGGCTCGTCGCCGTCGTCCCGGAGGGGTCCGTCGGACGGACACTGACGGTGCTCGGCGCGCTGGGGCAGCCAGCGTTCCGGATCGGCAGCGTCGTCGCCGCCTAGCGCCATGTGGAGCCGCGTCATCGGGCAGGAGCGGGCGACGGACTTGTTGGCGCACGCGCTCGCCAGCGGCCGCGTGGCGCACGCGTACCTGCTCCACGGCCCGGCGGGGACCGGCAAGCGGGCCGCCGCACTGGCGTTCGCCCAGGCGCTCCTGTGCGAGCGGCGCGGGCGGCCGGGCGGGCCCGAGGGCGACGCGTGCGGGACGTGCCTCGCTTGCACCAAGGCCGCCCGCTTGATCCACCCCGACCTCCACGTCTACCTCCCGTTCCCGAAGACGAGCAAGGGCGCCGACAAGGACGACCGGCCGGGCGACTACCCCGACCGGCTGGCGCGGCTCGCCGCCGAGCCCTACGCGCCGGTCGACTACCGCCAGCGCGGCGCGCTCGACGACGACGGGCCCAGCAACAAGCAGGTCGAGCACCGCAAGCGGCCCATCGACGAGCTGCTCCGCCGCGAGATGACGTTCGTCCCCGCCGAGGGCCGCCACGTCGTCGGCGTGCTGACGGACGCGGACCGCATCCGGACGGCGGCAGCCAACTCGATCTTGAAGCTGCTCGAAGAGCCGGGCCCCGACGTGGTGCTCGTGCTCACCGCCGAGCGGCTGGACCTGGTGCTCCCGACGATCCTGTCGCGGTGCCAGCGCGTGCGGTTCGACCCGCTGGCGCCCGAGGTCATCGAGGCCGCCCTGGTCGCGCGCTCGCGCGTGCCGGCGGACGAGGCGGCCGTCGCGGCGCGGATGGCCGACGGATCGTACACGCGAGCCCTCGAGGTGTGGGGCAGCCCCGCCGTCGGCGGACAGCGGCTGCTCGCGCTTGAGTTCGTCCGCGCGGCGTGGGGCGGGCGTCCGGACAAGGTCTCGCCCGTCGTGCAGACGGCCACCAAGCTCGGCCGCGAGGGCATCAAGACGTGGCTCGGGCTGGTTTCGCTGTGGATCCGCGACTTGGTGCTGGCGCAGGTCGGCGGGCCGGGCGCGCCGATCGTCAATGTCGACCAAGCCGACAATGTCCACAAGTTCGTCGCCGCGCTCCCGCACGCGGACCTCGGCGCGATGGCGGACCTCGTCGAGCAGGCGGCCGATGCCATCCAGGCGAACGCGAATGCGGGCCTGGTGCTGACCACGCTGGCGCTGGCGCTTCGCGACGCGATGCACGGGCGGTCGACGGGACACTTGGTGCAGCCGCTGGACGCGGCCTAGCGCCGCAGACCGCGCGAGCCCTACATCCGGCGGACTTTGACGCCCTCTGCGCGGAGCAGCGCAATCACGTTGTCCGGGCCCACCAGATGGCCCGCGCCGACGACGACCAGCGACACGTCGCCCTGTCGGTCGAGCAGAGCGACGATGGCCGGGAGCCACGCCCGGTTGCGGCGGGCGAGCAGCGACTCGAACACCTCGCCATCCCCTAGTTCATGGGCCAGGACGGCCGACAACCGGTCATCGTCGCCCGAGCCCCAGGCGTCGACGAGTTCGTCGAAGGCGGCGGCGGCCCCGGCAGAGGTGGCGACGAGGTCCATCAGGTACGCGACCTGCCCGGTGTCGGAGAGCCGGTCGAAGGCGGCGATCTGGTCCGCGAGTGTCTCCAGTGCGACGATCTCTTTGCCCGCCTCCCCAGCCCGGCGGAAGAGGTAGGCGTCCACGCCCTCGCCGAAGGTGCCGTCGCCCTTGAGCGACAGCATCCCGTACGTCATCCCCGCGAACCAGGGCTCGTAGGGGTCCAGCATCTGGGCTGGCATCCCGAGCCCCTCCATCGACGCGTAGAGCGCCGCGCGCTGGTCGTCGTCGAGGAGGTCGCCGACTGACGCCTCGTCGGTGGCGGCGGCGAACAAGTCGGCGGCCCGCGCGGAAGCGGCGTCGAGGTCGATCTCGAAGGCGACGGTGGAGGCGGCCGTAAACAGAGCCTCGACGTGCGCGGGGAGAGGCAGCGCGCCCTGCGGGAGCACGTGCACCGAACCCAGCAGGTACACCTTGGCCCCCTCCCTCTCGGCGAGGTAGAGAGGTGGGCGGCGGGCGTCCGTCTGCGCAGCCGCGCCGAAGGCCACCGCCAGCAGGGCCGTGAGGGTCAGGGCGGAGCGACCTGCGGACGGGAGCAGAGACATGGCGTCGGGGGCGTGCGGCGAGCTCACCCAACGGCCGGGGCGCCGCGGGGTTACGAGGCGGTATCGACCAGCCGGAGGTCGAACGTGAGGGCCTGGCCCGCGAGCGGGTGGTTGGCGTCGAGCGTCACGGTGTCGTCGCTCACCTCGACGATCTGGGCCTCGGCGGAGCCGCCGCCCTGCAAGCCGAGCTGGACGCCCAGGCCGGGCTCGAGCGCGGCGCCCTCCGGAAAGGCCGTGCGGGGTGCCTGGAGCACCAGGTCGTCGCGGCGCTCGCCGTAGGCGTCGGCCGCGTCGAGGCGAACCGTCTTCTCGTCGCCGACCTCCATGCCGGTGACGGCGGCGTCGAAGCCGGCGACGACCTGGCCAGCGCCGAGCGTGAAGCGGAGCGGCTCGCGGCCCTCCGACGAGTCGAACGGCGTGCCGTCGTCGAGACGGCCGGCGTAGTGAACGGAAACGGTGTCGCCAGACTGCGCGGGCATCTTTCGGGAGGGGAGTGTCCACGGGGATGTTGCACGACGCCGAGCGGTTCCGGGAGACGTGTGACGTGGGCACGAATCCGCCGACCCGGCGCGTAGCTTGCGGAATGACACCGTTTGCACCTGTGCGCACCCTCGCCGTCGGCCTCCTCCTCCTTCTGCTGGTGCCCGTCACCGCCGCTCAGGTCCATCTCGACGGCCGTCGGTGCGCGACGCCGTCGCCGACGGTCGCCCAGTCCATCGAGCGCGCGGCGATCGTCCAGCGCCACCGCAGCCTGTCGGCCCTCCGGGTCGGGCCCGACGCGCCCGTCACCGTCCCCGTCGCTGTCCACGTCCTCAGCGACGGGAGCCGGGGCGACGTGCCGCTGGCGATGCTGGAGGCCCAGGTCGACACGCTCAACTCAGCGTTCCGCACGACGGGCTTCCGGTTCGCGCTCGCGGTCGTCAACCGGGTCGACAACGCCGACTGGTACGACGGCCTCCGGCTCGGCTCGGGCGAGGAGCGCGCGATGAAGCGGGCGTTGCAGATCGACCCCGCGCGCGTGTTGAACGTCTACACGGCCGACCTCGGGCTCGACTACCTCGGCTGGGCGACGCTGCCCTACGGCGCCTCAGAGCGCGACGAGGACGACGGCGTGGTGATTCTAGACACGTCCCTGCCGGGCGGAACGGAGGCGCCCTACAACTTGGGCCACACCGGTACGCACGAGGTGGGCCACTGGCTCGGGCTCGACCACACGTTCTCCGGCGGCTGCACGTCGTACAACGACGGCGTCGCCGACACGCCCCAGGAGGCGTCGCCCGCCTCGGGCTGCCCGGTCACGCGCGACTCGTGCCCGCTCGACCCCGGCCTCGACCCGGTCCGCAACTACATGGACTACTCGCACGACTCGTGCATGACCAACTTCACGCCGGGGCAGGCCGAGCGGACGGACGCGCTCGTGGGCCAGTACCGCCCGACGCTCGTCGCCGGCGGCTACGCGCTCGCGTTCGCGGACGACGAGACCGAGAACCTGTTCGTCAACGTGCCCACGACGGTCGCCGTCCGCGTGACGAACGCGACCGATCGACCGCTCACGGTCTCCGGCGCGAGCTCCGCCCAGGCCGACGTGTCGCTGGCGCCGGCGGTCGTGGCGCCGGGCGCGGTCGCCGTGCTCGACCTCGCGATCACGACGCGGCAGTCGGGCGCGTTCGCGGTCCGCATCGACACCGACGCCGCCGGGCCCGAGGACTTGGTGACCGTCCGCGGGACCGCCTTCGCGCCGCCCACGGCCCGCCTCGACGTGACGGGTGTGGAGCTGACGCTGCTGGAGGGCGTGAGCCAGAGCGTCTCGTTCGTGATCGCGAACGACGGCGACGGCCCGCTGACGTTCGATGTCGACACGGACGCGCTGCCGGAGTGGGTCCGCGAGATTGCCCCCGCGACGGGGACGGTCGAGCCGCACACCGAGACCACGGTCGACGTCACGGTGACGGGCGTCAACGTCGCGCCGTCGGAATACGCCCAGACGTTGGACATCACGACCAACGACCCGCTCCGGGGCACCGTCGAGGTGGCGCTGTCACTCAACGTGTTGGTGCGGCCGAACGCGCTGGCGGCGGGCCCCTCGTACCCGAACCCCACGCGCGGCGTCGTCAACATCCCCCTCGAACTGCCGGTCGACCTGGGCATCCGGGCCGAGGTCTACGACGTGCAGGGCCGCCGCGTGGCGGTGCTGAGCGACGGCCGCCAGCTCCCGGCGGGCTACCCGGAGCTGCAATGGGACGCCAGCCGCGTCCCGGCGGGTGTCTACGCCGTCCGCGTGTGGACGCTGGCCGAGGCGGTGCTCACCCGGGTCGTCGTCATCCGCTGATCGACGCCGCGTCGTCGGCGCGCAAGGAGCGGACGAGCGCGGCGATGACGGCGACGGCAGCCGTGAGCGTGATCGCGCCCTTTACCGGCTCGCCCAGGACCAGCCAGCCGATGCCGAAGAGGGCGGCATAGACGGCCGCGCTGCCCGCGAGCCACTGCACGAACAGGCGCCCGAGCCCGGTGTCGACCTCGACCTCGGGCTGGCGCGCGGCGACGGGCCGCCAGCCGGGCCCGCCCGGCCGGACGCGCCGGTAGAAGGCGTCGAGCGTCGCCTGCCCGGTCGGCGCGGTCACGAACGTGGCGACCAGCCACGCGGCCGTCGTGATGGCGGCGATGCCGAACAGGTTGGTCGGGAACTCCGAGGTCAGGAATGGCACGTCGACGCCGACGATCTGGAGCCCGACCATCGCGAGCGGGACGACGGTCGCCACCAGCTCGCTCCATGCGTTGATCCGCCACCAGTACCAGCGCAGGATCAAGACCAGGCCCATCCCAGCGGAGGCACTCAGCAGCAGCCCCCACGCGCCGGAGACGGAGTCGAGCTGGGTCGCCAGCAGGAAGCCGCCGACGGCGAGCCCGAGCGTGAGGACGCGGGACACGAGCACGTAGTGGCGCTCCGTGCGGTCCTTCGCCATGAACCGGCGGTACAGGTCGTTGACGAGGTAGCTGGTGCCCCAGTTGAGCTGGGTCGAGATCGTCGACATGAAGGCGGCCAGGAAGGCGGCGAACAGCAGTCCGAGCAAGCCCGCGGGGAGCGCGTCGCGCATCACCATCACGTAGCCCTCGCCGGGGTTCTCGAGCCCGGGGTACAGCACGAGCGCCGCCAGCCCGACGATGATCCACGGCCACGGCCGGATGCAGTAGTGCGCGATCGCGAACCACAGGACCGCCAGCACGGAGTCGGTCTCGGACCGGGTCGCCAGCATCCGCTGGGCTACGTACCCGCCGCCGCCCGGCTCCGCGCCGGGGTACCAGCTCGCCCACCACTGAACGCCGAGGTACGCCGCGAACGCCACACCCGAGAGCGCCAGCGTCGCCGCGCCCTCGACCGCATTCCCGACGACCGGCGTGAACCGGAACGCCTCCGCCGGGAGCGCGGCCCGCAGCCCGGCGATGCCCCCGACTTCGGGGATGTCGAGCGCGTACCACGCCAGCGCGACCGACCCGAACATCGCGAGCGTGAACTGGAACACGTCGGTGATGGCGATGCCCCACAGCCCGGCGATCATCGAGTACACGCCCACGAGCAGCATCAGCCCGCCGACTGCAAGCGTCGGGGCGCTCAGGCCCGCCCACTCGCTCGCGCCGAAGATGGTCATCCCGGGGAAGAGGACGCGGAAGACGGTCGTCATCGCCAGCACCACCCAGCCGATCACGATGGCGTTCGCGAACAGCCCGAAGTAGACGGCCTTGACGCCGCGGAGCCACGCGGCCGGCGCGCCGTCGTAGCGGAGCTCGACCAGCTCCACGTCGGTCAGCACGCCGCTGCGCTGCCACAGGCGCGCAAAAAAGAACACGGTCAGGATGCCACCGAGCGCGGCATACCACCACAGCCAGTTGCCCGCCACGCCCGACTGGGCCACCAGCTCGGCGACGGCCAGCGGGGTGTCGGCCGCGAACGTGGTCGCCACCATCGACGTGCCCGCCAGCCACCACGGCATCGAGCGGCCCGTGGCGAAAAACTCGTCGGTCGACTTGGACGCGCGGCGGGCGTACACGGCCGCGAGGCCTACGGTCAAGAGCAGGACGGCGGCGACGATGGCCCAGTCGAGGGGACTCATGCGGGTGGGGTGGGAGACGTCCGCAAGCTATTGGCAGGTCCTGGGTTCGGGGGCTACGGAAAGACGTCGGACCTCTCTGGACTACCCCCTGCGCGCCCCCACTACCGTTGAAGCCCCTTGCCCTGAAACGACGCGAGCGCCGCCGGGACAAGCCGGGCGGCGCTCGCGAGCTAGACGGCGGAGCCGTCTAGAACTGGAAGACGATGAACACGCCGATGCCGACGATGGCGGCGGCGGCGGTCATGGCCGTGATGAGACGATTCATCTGATCGGGGGGCTTGGGAGGGGGGACGATCCCGAAACCGGCGGCCCTTCATGGAAAGTTATCCACATCAGGAACCGGGCTTGCGGCGAAAGTACTCCGTCACCTCTTGCGGCTGCAACCCCTTGTGCCAGAAATGTCTAAGGGGGGTGACAGAATCTGTCTTGCTCATCGGTGACAGCGCGTCGAGTTGATAACGTTGAGCTTGGGGGGCGGAGATTGTCACGACGCCTTTCCCGCATCGGAGACTGTACGCGGGAGGTGGTAGTCGGATAGGGCGTTTCCCCGACCCACGCCGACCAGGGATCCGCGTTCGGCGGGTCCAGTTTGCCGGGCCCCTCTCAATCGGACCCGTGCTGGATCTCTCACGCATCGACGCCGTCATTTTCGACGTGGACGGCACGCTCGCCGACACCGACGACCACCTCGTCGCTCAGGTCGCAACGGCCCTCGACGCGATCCCGCTCGTCAGCGGCCGACGGGCGGCCGAGCTGGCGCGCCGACTCGTGATGGCCGCGGAGACGCCGACGAACGCGGCCTATAGATCCATCGATCGGCTCGGCCTGGACGACGAGCTCGCGACGGTCAAGAACGCCATTGGTGCCGTGCTGGAGCGGGTGCGAGGACAACGGGAACGGGCCGAATCCCACCCCCCCGACGCCGCCGACCACATCCCCCACGACATGGTCCCCGACGTGGACGAGATGCTCCGGGCCGTCGCCGAACGCTACCCGATCAGCGCGTTCTCGACGGGCGGCGAAGCGCGCATCCGCGCGTTTTTCGAGCACTACGGGGTGCTGGACCTCTTCGAGACTGTCGTCGGAGCGCAGACGACGCCGCGGATGAAGCCGTATCCCGACCCGCTCCTCTACTGTGCCGACGCGATGGGCGTCGAGCCGGAGCGTTGCCTCGTCGTCGGCGACACGACCGTGGACATGGAGACAGCTGCGTCGGTCGGCGCCCAAGCCATCGGCGTGCTGTGCGGGTTCGGGACCGAGGACGAACTCCGCCGCGAGGGGGCCGTCGAGATCCTGGCCACCACCTCCGACCTGCTCGCCCTGTTGGCGCCCGAGGCCGACGCCCTCGATGGGAGCGCGGAGCCGACCGCTGAGCCGGACGAAGAGGCGGCTGCGCAGTCGAAGACCATCGGCCGGTAGCGTGCCGCGCTAGATCAACACCAGGTACGTCAGCTTGACGACCGCCAGCCGGTCGCGGAGCACGACGGTGCGGCGCGGGTCCAGTGGGTCCGCGCCCTCGTCGATCCGGCCGTAGGCCGTGTTGAACACGACGAACAGGTCGGAGCCGGGGCGGTGGATCCAGTCGAGGCGGACGTTCGCCTGGAGCTGGCGCGAGACGTTGTCGTACTGGAGCAGCGTCCGGCCGAACAACGTGCGGCTGAACGCCGTGAGCGCCGAGAGCGAGCCGACGGTGACGGCGAAGTCGCCATTCCCCACGTCGACGACGGAGTGCGACACGCTGGGCTCTAGGACGAGGTGCCGCGACTGGCGCCAGCCGGCCGTCGCCGAGAGGTCGGTCCGCGTGCCGTCGAAGAAGCCGCCCGTCGACGCCGAGGCGCGGCCGAAGACCGGCCGGCTCGAGTCGGTCTCGCCCGTCAGGCCGAGCTGGACGAACGTGTAGTCGCCCGGCGCCACGACCTCGTCCGTGCGGATGGCGAAGGGCTCCTCGAGCCGCTCGAAGCTCCGCTCGACGCTCAGCGCGAGGTAGTCGCGCTGGGGGAAGTCGACGCGCACGGCGGCCGCGGCGCCGGTCGTCTGGAGCTCGCCGTCCTGGCCGGTGATCACGTCGCCCTCGGCGCTCACCGAGACGCGGCGGACGAACGGGAGGGCGGGGACGGCGACGAACGGCCGGTACGTGGCGCTCGCGGCGGCGCGGCGGAGGTCGCGGCGGCGGACGAACCCGAGCGCGGGCGCGTAGCCGGCGCCGACGCTGGTCAGCGAGCCCGAGACCTCGGCGGTCTGATTCTGCACCCGGCCGAAGACGTGGCCCGCCGAACTCGTCAGGTCCGGGTCGGTGTCCCACACCTGGGTGGCCCACCCGCTGACCTCGCCGCCGCGCCCGAACCGAACGAGCCCGTCTACGCCGAGCGCCTGGTTCGAGCGGCCGGCCGTTCGCAGGTCCGTCACGATCGCGCCGACGGTCGTCTTCGGGAGCACGTCGGCCCGGACGCGGGCGACGGTGTTGGTGGTCGACTGCGAGCCGAACAGGTTGTCGAGGCCCGAGCCCGTCTCCAGACTCATCGCGCCGACCGAGAGCGGCCCGACCTGCCCGGTGACGCGAGCGCCCGCCAGGATGTCTTCCGCCAGCCCGATCCGGCGCGAGAAGAAGGTTTGGGTGAAGCGCGGGTTGCCGTGCTCGAACAGGCCCGAGCGCTCGAGGAAGAACTCCCGCTTCTCGGGGAAGAACAGGCTGAAGCGGCTGAGGTTGATCTGGACGTTGTCGGCCTCGACCTGCGCGAAGTCGGTGTTGACCGTGAGGTCGAGCGTCAAGTTGGAGCTCAGCCCGTACTTGATGTCGACGCCCGCGTCGGCGGTCAGGCTGGCGTCTTCGGTCGGGAGGCCGAGGTCGGGGCGCGACTGCTGGGCCCCGGTGATGCCGTAGGGCTTGACCTCGAGGTTGAGGCCCCGGTTGATGTCCTTGAGGCCGGTTACGACGCCGTAGCGCGAGACCGCCGCGAGGGAGAGGAAGTTGCTCCCGCGCTCGAGCCCGATGTCGGGCCAGATGACCCGCTCGTTTTTGCGGTTGATCATCCGCGAGACCATGAACCCGAACGAGAGGTCGTCGCCCTCGGGGAAGCGGAGCTGGCGGAAGGGGATGGCGGCCTCGAGCGTCCACCCGTCGGGCCCGATGTGCGTCTCGGAGCGGAAGACGGCGTCCCACGAGAAGCTGTCGATCGTGAGCCCCTCGTCGGTGATCGTCGCGTCGTCCTGGGTCCCGAGCGCGTTCATCTCGAAGAGGTACGCGTTGCGGCCGTCACGGAAGGTGTCGAGCCCGATGTAGACGTGGTCGTCGCGGTCGTTGCGGCCGCCGCGCTCAAGGTTCTTGGCGCGGATCAGCTCCGGGTTGCGGTCGAGGTTGCGGAAGGCGACGTAGAGGTAGTCGCGGTCGTAGGCGACGCGGACCTCGGTGGTCTCCGTCGGCTCGGAGCCGTCGTCGGGCCAGACCTGTGTGAAGCTCCGGATCGGCACGATCCGGTCCCACAGCAGCTCGTCGAGCCGGCCGTCGATCCGGGGCGCCTCGTCCGTGAACACGGCGGTCACCTCCTGGTCGGTCGGGGGGGGAGGGGCGTCGGGGCCCGCGGGTTGGGCCGCCAGCGGCGCGGCGAACAGGAGGGCGAGAAGGGCCGGGCGCAGCATCGACGGGGGGAGAAGGTGTTGGGAAACTAGCAGCCCCGGCCTCCCCGGGCGCTAGATCGAGCGCGTCAGCCCGCCGTCGACGCGGATGCTCTGGCCGGTCACGTACGCGCCGCCGTCGGAGAGCAGGAACGCGACGGTCGCGGCCACCTCGGCGACGCTGCCCAGGCGCCCGGCGGGGATGCGCGCCCGCGTCGCGTCGTCCACGGGGTACGTCTCGACAAAGCCCGGGAGCACGCTGTTCATCCGGATCCCCGAGGCGCCGTAGCGCTCGGCGTACAGCTTGACGAATGCGCCCAGCGCCGCGCGAATCGCAGACGACACCGGAAACCCTAGGGACGGCTCGATGGCACCGAATGTCGACACGTTGACGATCGCGCCGCCGCCCTGTCGCTCCATCACGGGCGTCACGAGCCGCGCGAGCCGGACGGTGTTGAGCAGTGCCAGGTCCACCCCAGCGTGCCAGTCGTCGTCGGTGATCGCCAGCAGGTCGGCCTTGGGCGGGTGGCCGGTGTTGCAGACCGCCGCGTCGATCCGGCCGTATGCGGCGAGGGCGGCGTCCACGAAGGCGGCGAGGTCGTCGGCGTTCGACACGTCGCCGGTGATGCCGATGGCGCCCAGCTCATCGGCGAGTGCGCGCACTTCGTCGGTGCGGCTCATCAGCGCGAGCCGGTAGCCGTCGGCGGCGAGTCGGCGGGCACAAGCGGCGCCCATGCCTCGGCTGGCGGCGGTGACGAGGGCGACGCGTGACTCGGTCATTCGGTCGGGAGGGCAGGGTCGAGCGGGCGGACCGTCGTGCCCCGGGTGACGAACGAGATCCCCTGGGCGCCGGCCGTGCTGATCATGACGGCCTCGACGATCGGTGCGCTCACGGCCCCGTCGGCCTCCCAGTCGACCAAAAAGCTGGCGCCGACGCCACCGGTCCGGTCGCGCTCTTCGACGACGTACGCCCGCGACGCGAGCGGCGACAGGACGGTCGCGCCGTCACCGTACGTCCGGACGAGCCGCCCGTCGGAGTCGACGTAGCGGACGGCGCGGATGCGGATCGCGCGGTCGGCGTCCGTGTTGCGGATGGAGAGCGTGGCGCTGAGGTCGATCCGACGGGTCCCGTCCTGGGAGAAGATGTGCGAGTACGCCGGGACGTACACGGTCTCGGCGACGACGGCGCGCCCGACCGCCGTCGTGTCGGGTGGGGGGTCGACGCTCGCGGCCGTCTGGGGGGCCGCTGGCGACGGGTCGGCGCAGCCCGCAACGGCGGCGCCGAGGAAGGCGAGGGCGAGGGCGAGCCGGTGAGGCCAGGGGCGCGTCATGGCCTCATGGTACGTCGCGGGGTCAGACGCGGGCGGGCGCCGCGACCGCCGAGGCCGTCTCGGCCCACTCGGCCGCTTGCGACAGCGACATCCGGCCCGTCAGGTTGGTCCCGTGGTGCGGCTCCACGTGGACGTCGCCGAGGTACGGCCCGCCGTCCACGATTCGCTCGCCGAGCGCCGCCATCTTGCCCACGAGTGCGAACGCGGCTGATTGCGGCGTCGAGCACGACACGGGTGGGTTGGCGGTGCCGTGGAGCACGAAGCCAGGGGGCGTGGCGCCCTCCTCGGGGTACCCGTGCCAATGCGCCAGCGCCAGCCCCTCGCTCGCCAGCGCTTCGGCAAACGGGGCCTCGGGGTCGTGCGCGCGCAGGACCGCCGCCGCCAGCGCGTTCCCGACGGCGTGCGCCAGGATCGCGAGTGTGTCATAGGACGGGCGGCAGTCGCCCCCGGTGCCGGGCGGGGTGTCGAACACGATCCGCCCGCGCGACAGCGTCAGCCGGACCAAGTCGCGCTCGGGAACGAGGTGCACCTTGTCGCAGCCCGACCGCGTCCCGAGCACCGACACGTCGGGCACCGCCGCCAGCCAATCCGTGCCGCCGACCGTGACGCGCGCCGACCACACACCGTCGAGCTCCCGGACGGGCCGCTCGTCCCAGTCGAGCCCGGCCACCTCTAGGGGCGCGTCGGCCAGGCGCCGAGCCGGCGCAACATCGACGGGGAGCTGGCGGGCAAGAAACCCGTAGCTCATCCCCGTCCGGTGGTCGAGATACGTGGCGACGAGACGCCGGAACAAGCGGTTGCGGTATTCGAGCTGGTCGAGCGACGTGTGGGCCAGCATCAGCCCGCTGGCATCCCACGCTCGCGCCCCGGCCACGAAGTCGTCGACCTGCGTCGCGAGCGGGCCGAGGTCGAGGGCGCCCGCGCGGACGGTGATCGAGGCGGGGTCGGGCGGCTGGACCTGGGCGGCCAGCTTGGGCACGAACGTGTCGAGCACGGCCGCGTCGAGGTCGTGCGCGTCGCCCGCGTCGATCACGGCGCCGTTCATCGTGCAGACCGTCCACCGCCCGTCGTGGACGAAGACGGGGATGTGGATCTGGCTCCACGCCAGCACGCCGACGATGGCGTCGAGCGTCTCCTGCAGCCCGGCGTCCGGGGCGACGGGCGGGGGCCGGTCGAAAAGGCCGACCAGCGGGTTCCGGTACAAGCTGCTCACGCGGCGGATCGCGAGGGCGTCGTCGTCGCCGTCGCCCTGCTCGATGGTGACGATGTCGGGCCGGATCTTGCCCCGCTCCGTTAGCGCGTCGGCGTAGGCGACCACCTCGACCCCGGCTCGCGCCAGTGCGCCGCGCAAGCGGTCGGTGAACGCGTCGAGCTCGGGCGTGCGCTGGTGCGCCGGGGCGAACGTGACGCGCAGGCCCGCCGCCATCGCGGCAGGGGAGAGCGGGGCGTCGGCGTCGAGGCCGAGGAGGCGGTAGGCGAGGCGGGCGTTCGTCACGGGCGAAACCTACCGACGGGCTCAGGGCGCGGCGGCGCTACCAATCGTTCTCCTCCTTGACCACACCGGTCTCGACGGGCACCGGGTACTCGCCCGAAAAGCACGCGTGGCAATACCGCTCGCGGCTCTCGTGCGCCTCCTCGACCGCCGCCAGCATCCCCTCGACGGTGAGGTACCCCAGCGAGTCGACGCCCAGCCAGTCGGCAATGGCCTGGACGGAGCCGTGCTTGTTGGCCGCCAGCTCCTCGCGCGAGGGGAAGTCCATGCCGTAGAAGCACGGCCACCGGACCGGCGGGCTCGCGGACCGGAAGTGGACCTCGGCCGCGCCCGCGTCGCGCACCATCTGGACGAGCTGCTGGGCCGTCGTGCCGCGCACGATCGAGTCGTCCACCATCACGACCACTCGGTCTTTCAAGACGCCCGCGACCGGGTTGAACTTGGTCCGGACGCGCTGCTCGCGGGTCGACTGGCCGGGCGCGATAAAGGTGCGGCCGACGTAGTGGTTGCGGATGAGCCCGATGTCCAGCTTGCACCGACGGCCCTGCTTGTTGGACTCCGAGACGTAGCCGATGGCCGCCGTGTTCGACGAGTCCGGGACGGCCATCACGATCGGCCGCTTGCCGTCGGGCCCGGCGGCCGGCACGGGCGCGTCGTGCGCCAGGCGCTTGCCCATCTTGCGGCGGACCTTGTCGACGGTCGCGCCGAAGACGCGCGAGTCGGGGCGCGAAAAGTAGACGTACTCGAACACGCACTGGCTGACGCCATGCGGGCGCGGCAGGCAGACGCCGTTGAAGTCGCCGCCGGCCCCGACGCGCTCGACGCCCTCGCGGTCGATCACCAGGATCTCGCCCGGCTCGATGTCGCGGACGTAGGTGGCCCCGACGATGTCGAAGGCGCAGGTCTCTGACGCGACCACCCAGCCGGGCTCCGCCCGGCCCGGGGCGGGCGGCATCTGGCCGAGCGCGAGCGGGCGGAAGCCGCTCGGGTCGCGCGCCGCGATCAGCGCGTCGTCGGTCAGGATGACGAGCGAGAACGCGCCCTGGCACTCGTGGAGCGCGTCGACGATGCGTCCGACCGCGCCCTCCTTGTGGCTCTGCGCGGCGAGGTGCAAGATCAGCTCGGTGTCCGAGGACGACCGGAACAGCGTCCCGCGCTCGACGAGCCGCTCGCGGATGGCGCGGGCGTTCGAGAGGTTGCCGTTGTGCGCGAGCGCGAAGTGGCCCTCGCGGTCGATCGCGACGAACGGCTGGATGTTGGCCGGGTTCGTGGCGCTGCCCGAGGTCGAGTACCGCGTGTGGCCGATCGCCGAGTCGCCCAGCAGGGTGTCGGAGAAGACGCTCTCGTCGTCGAACACGTCGAGCACGAGCCCGAAGTCCTTGACGAGGGGCATGGCCTTGCGGCCGGTCGCCTCGTCGTGGACGCTGGTCACGATGCCGGCGGACTCCTGGCCCCGGTGCTGGAGCGCATGGAGACCGAAGTAGGTCAGCCGCGCGGCGTCGGGGTGGTTGTAGACGCCGAAGATGCCGCAGTGGTCGCGTGCTTTGTCCACAGTCGGAGGGGGGCCGGGGAGGGACAGGTTAACGGCGGGGCGGGCGGGGGTGGGGCCCCGCCACCGATTCTTCGGGAGCGCGCGGCCGGCTGGCGGGATCCGCCCGATCTGCTGGCCTACGGGGACCGCCCGCCCGCTCGCGAGAGCCTCGACCCCCCCGCCTGCCGGCCGCCCCCCTCACCCGGTGGGGGCTTCTTTACAATGGCGCGTCGCAACAATGCCCGACCTCGGCGCGGCTCGCGGAGTCCCCCCTTCCCGCTTGCGGGGAGGGGGACAACCCGAAGGGTCGGCGAACCCAGGGGGTGGTCGATCGGGCTGGCGCGAGCCCCGCTCAGTCGCGCGCCCACGCCACGGCCGCGACCGCCAGCCCTACCCCGAGCGCGTCGGCGGCGAGGTCGCGCCACGAGAAGAGCGGGTGCCGGGGACGCCGGGCGTCGGCGAGCTCTTTCGCGAGCCCGAGCACGAGCGTCCCGCCGGCGGCGACGGGGAGGGCGCGGCCGTCGCGCAAGGCGTCGGCTCGCGCGAGCACGGCGTTGCCGACGACGGTCGCCGCGAACGAGGTACCGAGGTGCAGGGCCTTGTCGGGCGCCAGCCAGTCGTCGGGGGCGGCCGTCGAGTCGGCCGCGAGCGTAGGAAACGGGACCGTCCCGGCTTGGGCGTGGAGGTCGGGCCGGACGGGCTGGGCGCGGGCGGCCGTCGCGAGCAGGGCCGGCGCCGCGAGCAGGGCGAGGGCGACCGCGAGGCGCATCTTAAAAGAAGTTGCCCGTCACGATCACGTAGACGAGGATCGCGCTGACGGCGACGGGGCAGACCCACTTGACCAAGAACTCCCAGAGCGCCTGGGCCGGGATCTGGTCGCCGTTCTCCTCCAGCGACGCCGCGGCGGCCTTCGTGCCCCACTTCCACCCGACGAACAGGCAGATCAGCAAGGCCCCAATGCTCAGGCTGAAGTTGCCGAACAGGATGTTCTGGAAGTCGAGGAACGACCCGTCACCGAGCGGGATGGCCGTGCTCAGGAAGTCGTTGCCGCCGAACGAGAGCGCAGACGGGATGGCGAGCAGCAGGCACGCCCCGGTCACCACCCAGGTCGCCTTCTCTCTCGCCCACGCCTTCTCGTCGACGAAGTAGCTGACGACGACCTCGAGCAGGCTGATCGTCGAGGTCAGCGCGGCGATCGAGAGCAGGAGGTAGAACGCGATCGCGAACAGGCCGCCGGCGGGGAGGCTCTCGAAGATGGTCGGGAGCACCACGAAGACGAGCCCGGGGCCGGCGCCCGGCTCGCCGCCCGCCGCGAAGAGCGCGGGGAAGATGATGAGCCCGGCCAGGATCGCGATGCCCGTGTCGAACAAGGCCACGATGATTCCGGACGAGGGCAGGTCCTGGTCCTTCGGCATGTACGAGCCGTACGTGATCATGGCGCCCATGCCGAGGCTCAGGCTGAAGAGCGCCTGCCCGAGCGCGCCCATCACATCGGTGATGGTCATGACCGAGAAGTCGGGCTTGAAGAGGTACGCGATGCCCGCGCCCGCACCCGGCAGCGTCATCGAGCGGACCGCCAGGAGCACCAGGATCACGAGGAGGACCGGCATCAGGATCTTGGTCGCCCGTTCGATGCCGCCCGAGATCCCGCCGCGCACGACGAGCGCCGTGACCAGCAGGAACAGGGCCGCGAGCCCGGTCGCCAGGGCGCTGTTGCCGATGAGCTCGGTGAAGTAGGCCGCACTCGCCGCGCTGTCGGTGAGCCCGGCGATGCCGCCGGTAAAGGCCGCGCCGAGGTACGCCAGCGTCCACCCCGCGATGACGCTGTAGAAGGCCAGGATGCCGAACCCGGTCAGCACGCCGAGCCCGCCGACGTAGGGCCACCAGGTGCCGGGCACGAGCGCTTTGAAGGCGCCGACGGGGCTCTGCTGGGTGGTCCGCCCGACCGACAGCTCGGCGAGCATCACGGGGACGCCGATGAGCGCGACGAACAGGAGGTAGACGAGCACGAAGGCGCCGCCGCCGCCCTCCCCGGCCGAGTACGGGAAGCGCCAGATGTTGCCCAAGCCGATGGCCGAGCCGGACGCCGCCAAGATGAAGCCGAGCTTGGAGCCCCAGGCGCCTCGGCCGGGGGGAGAGACGGTTGCCACGTGGACGGGAGGGAGGGGGCGAGGACACCGCCGCGGCGCGACGGCCGCGCAGCGTCAGGAACGAAGAGAGGGGGGCCGCCGGCTCAGGTGTCCGGGAACAGCGTCGGGTCGATCTCGATGCGGTCGCCGTCGGACAGCAGGGCGCGCATCGAGATGGCCGCGCCGCCGAACAGGATCAGCCCGGCCAGGATCATCACGATGAGCCCGCCCAGGGGCACGCCCACGTAGCGGACAGACAGGCTCTGGCTGGCGGCCCCGGCGGTCACCGACACCACGCCGGCCTTTTCGGGCGTGAACGAGAACGTGGCCGAGCCCGGCGTCATCACCTCGGTGATGGCCGTCACGGCGCCGGGCCGGTACGTCACCGTGACCGAGTCGACGGGCGCGCTGAACGTGACCGTGACGAGCTCACCCCGCGTGGGGTCCTCGGGCTCGATCGACAGGATGTCCTGGGCGGAGGCGCCGGCGGCGACCGCCAGCAGGGCGGAAAGGAGGAGCAGGCGCATGGCTTAGGACTCGAAGACGGCGATGGGGGACTCCGTCGCCTCCGGCGCGGATGGCTGGCGGGTCAGGTACGTCGCCAGGGAGAGGGTGCCGACGATCCACAGGATCGGGATCACGACCGGGAACCAGTCGACAAAGCCAAGCGGGTTGGTGGCGCCGTAGAGGGCGCCGCCCGCAAGGTCGATCCACAAGTTCCAGACGATGACGGTGAGCAGAATCGCCGGGATGATGAACCGGAGCAGCACGTCGAACCAGACCCCGAGCTTGAGCTTCGAGTTCTGGTTGACGAACGCGCGCAGGTTGCCCGCGCCGAACACCCAGCCGAGCAGGACGCACTCGATCAGGCCGACCGTCAGCAGGCTGTAGCCGAAGGCCCAGTGGTCCAGGATGTCGAGGAAGTTGAGGCCCACGGTACCGTTCCCCGCCAGCCCCGGGTCGACGATAAAGGGGAGCGCGGTGACCATCGACCCGAAGAGGCCGGGGACGGCCACCATCAGCAGCGCCTTTTTGCGCTCGATGCCCAGCTTGTCGATGAGCGCGCTCGCCATGCCCTCGACGAGCGAGATCGCGCTCGTGACGCCGGCCATTACGATCAGGAAGAAGAACGCGAACCCGAAGAGCTTGACGCCGAACGGGAAGGCCGCGATGCCCTGGGGGATGGCGAAGAACGAGAGCGACAGCGTCGAGCCCGCCGGGTTGAGCGCGAAGGCGAACAGCATCGAGAAGATGGCGATGCCGGCGATGTACTCGAACCCGCAGTTGAGCAGGCTCACCATGAACGAGTTGTTGACCTGGTCGGAGTCCTTCGGCAGGTAGCTCGCATACGCCGTCATGGTGCCGAGCCCGAGCGACAGCGAGAAGAACATCTGGCTGAAGGCGCCCTTCCACACGTCCGGCTGGGCGATGCCCGCCAGGTCCGGCGTGAAGAGGTACATCACGCCGTCCGTGCCGCCCGGCAGCGTGACGCCGCGGATGATCAGGATGATCATGAACAGCCACATCAGCGGGACCGCGATCCGGACCGTCCTCTCGATGGTCTCCGTCCCCTTGAGCAGCGCCGTGAGCGTCATGGCCCAGATGGCGACGACGGCGAACATCGGCCACCACGAGGACAGGATGCTGAAAAAGTAGGCGGTCGCATTCGGTCCGTCGCTGGGCTCCAGGAAGGGCGCGAACGGCGCGGTCGCCCCGGGCTCCATCAGCCCGTAGAGGGCCCCGACCATCATGCAGAGCGCCCACCCGAGGATCGTGATGTAGTACATCGTGATGAAGAGGGCGCTGCCCAGCGACCACCAGCCCACGAACTCGCCCTTTTTGCCGACCACCTTCGAGAGCGCCATTGGGAAGCTCCGCCCGGTCATGGTGCCCAGGCTGAACTCGGTGATCATCACCGGGATGCCGAGCACGAACAGCGCGATGAAGTACGGGACGTAGAACGCGCCGCCGCCGAACTGGTAGGCGTTCGAGGCGAAGAACACGATGTTGCCCAGCCCGATCGCGGAGCCGCTCGCGGCCAGCACAAAGCCGAGTTTCGAGGACCAGACGCCGCGGTCGACGGCGTCGGCGGGGCTGGGGGGGGGAGCGTCGGGCAAGGCGAAGATGGCGCGGGTGTGAAGGCCCGAAGCTACGGCGCCCCATCCGTGCGGACCGGCCAGACCCCCGCGTCCGCCAGCACGGCGCGCACGATGCGCAAGCGCCCCGGCCCGATGTCGAAGCGCGCGCCCGGCGCGGCCTCGGCGTTCATCGCGTACACCACCGCCTGCCCCGGCCCGCCGGGGGTACCCTCGGGACGCTCCACCCAGCCGACAAGCCAGCCGATCGCCGGTTCGTCGGGAGGGATCCCCCAGCCCGTCTTGCCCCGCAACCGGGCGCCGCCGGACTCCGCAAGCGTCGGGAGCAACTCGCGGACGGTCGCTTGGTGCGCTTCGGAAAACGCCAGGTCGCCCCGGCGCAGGCGGTCGAAAAAGACGACCTGCTCGTCGGCGGAGACGCGCAGCGTGCCGTCGAGCCACGACATGTCGAGCGAGTCGCTCATCGTGGCGTTGCCGTACGGCTCGCGCGCCAGCACGGCCTCGTAGCCGTCGCGGCCGACCTCCAGCGCCAGCCGTTGGAAGAGCCACAGGGCCGAGTTCTCGACGCCGGTCCGCAGCGAGTGGTCGCGATTCCACGACCGGATCTGCCGCTCGACGCCGTCCCACGCGTGCATTACGTCGACATTGGTGACGGTGCCCTGATCCAAGAAGACGAGGGCGTTCCAGATTTTGGAGGTCGAGGCCGGGGTGAGCCGGGTGGCCGCGCGGCCGGGGTCGTGGCGAATCGTCCGGCCGGTCGCCGTGTCGAGCAGCACGAACGTGCCGACGGCGCCTTCGGCGTCGAACGCTGCAGACCAGTCGGCGACCGAGTCGGCGGGCGCTGGCGCGGGTGTCGCGGGCGCGAGTGCGGGCTCGGGCGACCCGCTGCAGGCGGAGACGGCGAGCGCAAGCAGGAGCGCGAGCTTGGTCATGCGGGGTCGGACGGCACGTCGGCGTCGGGCACGCCGGTCTCGACGCGGACCGACAGGATGCGGTTGTCCTGCACAGCCTCGACCCGCATCGTCAGCCCTTCGTAGGTCACCTCGTCGCCGGGCTCGGGGATGTCGCCGGCGAGGTGCAGGATGAGGCCGCCCAGCGTCTCGAAGTCGAAGTGGTCGGTGTCCATCTCGACGCCGAGCGTGTCCGCGAGGTCGTCGAGGTCGACCCGGGCCTCGGCACGGTAGACGCCCGGCGCGACGGCCTCGACCAGCTGCTCCTCGTCGGCGTCGAGCTCGTCGTAGATCTCGCCGACGACCTCTTCGAGCAGGTCCTCCAGCGTGACGAGCCCGGCCGTGCCGCCGTACTCGTCGACGACGAGCGCCATGTGCGTGTTGGAGGCCTGGAAGTCCGCCAGCATGTCGTCGAGCGTCTTGCCGGGCGGCACGAAGAGCGGCCTGCGGGCGATGACGGCCCAGTCGGGGGTGATGCCGGCGCCGTCGAGCGAGGGCAAGAGGTCCTTGGCGTAGACCACGCCGAGCACGTTGTCGAGGTGCTCGTGATAAAGTGGGAAGCGGCTGTGGCCGGTCTCGCGGATCAGGTCGAGGGCGCCGTCGAGCGTCGCGTCGTCGGCGAGCGCGCGGACGTCGACGCGGCTCACCATCACCTCGCGGACGGTCGTCTCGCCGAACTCGACGATCGAATGGATCAGCGCCCGCTCCTCCTCGCCGATGCTGCCCTGCGCCTCGCCCACGTCGGCCATCGACTTGATGTCGGACGACGACAGCGGCTCGGCCTCGCGCCGCAGGCGCGCCTGCACGAGCGACGCCAGCCCCGCCAGCAGGTCGGCGATGGGCGTCACGACGTGGACGAGCGGGGACAGGAACGGCGCGACGCCCCGCGCGAAGCGGCTCGGGGCCCGGCTGGCCGCCAGCTTGGGGGCGATCTCGCTGGTGACGAGTAGGACGAACGTCAGCCCGACCACGTTCGCCGCCAGCGCCGCCAGCGGGTTCCACCCGTACGTCTCGGCCGCGCCCACCATCAGCTGCGTCGACAGGATCGCCGCGCCCACGTTGACGACCGTGTTCAGCAGCAGGATCGCCGCCAGCAGCCGCCGGGGCCGGTCGAGTAAGAGGAGGACCCGAGCGGCTTCTCGTCCACCGTCGTCTCGCAGCGCCTCGCGCTCGCTGGCGCCCAGGGAGAAGAGCGCGACCTCGGACCCGGAAAACAGCGCCGACAGCCCGAGCAGAAGCACGAACACGCCGATCTGGACCGCCAGGCCCGCGGGGCCAGGGAGAACGTCGGCGAGGAGTTGGGCCGCGAGGGCCGGACTAGAGTCGGGGTCCAAGGTGGAAGGACCTGGGCGGGAAAAACGGACGCGCCGGGCGCGAGCGCCGGGGCCCAAAGGTAGCGAGGGCGTAGACGCGGCGGCACCCCGGTGGGTTCTTCTCACGTCAGCCGGGCGCGGTGCTCGCGCCGTCTGGATCGGGCGGCGCCCACGCGGACGGGCCCAAAAAAACCGGGCGCCCCGCGAAGGGCGCCCGGCGTCGGTCTCTCGCTAGCCGAGGCTAGAAGGGGAGATCATCATCGGGCTCGAACGAGTAGTCGTCCGCCGGCGCGGCCGGCTTCTGCTGGCGGGGCGCCGAGCGGTTGTCGCCGCCGCCGCTGTTGGACTGGCGAGCGGGCCGGGGCGACTGGTCGTAGCTGTCGTCGCCGCCGCCGCCGCCGCCGCCACCGCCTTCGCGGCCACCGAGCATCTGCATCTCGCGGGCCTTGATCTCGGTCGAGTACCGCGTGTTGCCGTCCTTGTCCTCCCACTGCCGGGTCTGGAGCTGGCCCTCGATGTAGACCTGGCGTCCCTTCGAGAGGTACTCGCCGCAGATCTCGGCGAGCCGGGCCCAGGCCACGACCGTGTGCCACTCGGTGTTCTCGACCTGGTTGCCGTCGCGGTCCTTGTAGGACTCGGTCGTGGCCAGGCGCATGTTGCAGACGGCCGTGCCGCTGCCGGTGTACCGGAGCTCGGGGTCCTGCCCGAGGTTGCCGATGAGGATGACTTTGTTGACTCCGCGTGCCATGGGGCTAGGGGATGTGAGGGAGGTCTCCCTCGGTACATGAATCCGCCGGTCCGGGCGGGGTGCCCGGGCGGCCGTTCGGTGCGCCACGAGGCGCGTCGCGCAGGATAGTCCCCCCGAGGCGGGGCGGCGTACCCTACGCGGACCAAAAACTATCGCAGACCCTGTGTCAACCCCCGGTCATACCCCGTTCCCGTACGACATCGCCGACCTCGGCTTGATGGACGACGACCGCGCCGCCGCGCACGCGCCGCTGTTCCAGGACTTCGTCGCCATCGTGCGCCGCTTGCGCCGCGAGTGCCCGTGGGACGTGGCCCAGACGCACGACTCGACCAAGCACCTCACCATCGAGGAAGCCTACGAGCTGGTCGACGCCATCGACGCGGGCGACCCGGACGAGGTCAAAAAGGAGCTCGGCGACCTGTTCTTGCACGTCTTGTTCCACGCCCACATCGCTGAGACCGACGGGACGTTCGATCTGGGGGACGTGATGCGGGCCGAGATGACGAAGCTGGTCCGCCGCCACCCCCACGTGTTCGGCGACGAGGTCGTCTCCGGGACCGGCGAGGTGCTGCGCAACTGGGAGGCCATCAAGCAGGCCGAACGGGCCGAGGCAGGGACTCCCGACGCCGTCCCGTCCGCGCTCGACGGCGTCCCGGGCACGCTGCCCGCCCTCCTGCGCGCCGAGCGGGTCCAGCAAAAGGCCGCCGCCATCGGCTTCGACTTCCCGACGGCCGACGACGCCTGGGACAAGGTGCGCGAGGAGGCCGACGAGGTCCGCGCCGCCGAGACCGACGACGCGCTCGAGGACGAGGTCGGCGACCTGCTGTTCGCCGTCGTCAACTACGCCCGCCTGCGGGGCGTCGTGCCCGAGACGGCGCTGCGGCGGACGGTCGACAAGTTCTCGCGCCGCTTCCGCGCCGTCGAGGCCGGGCTGACGGACGGCGCTGGGTCGACGCTCGACGAGATGGACGCGCTCTGGGAGGCGGCCAAGGCTGGCGAGCGCGGGTGACTACGTTCGCGCCCGGACCACCATCCACTCGACGGGCCGGACCTCGAGGGCGGAGATCAGGGCCAGCCCCGTTCGCCTACAGCGCCTCCTTCGTGCTCGGCAGCCGGTCGCCCGCCTCGTCGCGTGCCACGGCAATCCGCAGCGCTCGCGCGAACGCCTTGAACAGCGCCTCAATGCGGTGGTGATCGTTGGCGCCCCGCAGCACGTCGAGATGCAGCGTCATCCGCGCCTGCTCGGCCAGGCTCCAGAAAAAGTGCTCCACCAGCTCCGTCGACAGGTCGCCCACGCGCTCGCGGTCGAAGGCGGCCACGAACGTGAGGTGGGAGCGACCCGACAGGTCGATCGCGGCGCGCGCGAGGGCTTCGTCCATCGGGATCGTCGCCGTGCCGTAGCGCGCGATGTAGGCCTTGTCGCCCAGCGCTTGGGCCAGCGCCTGCCCGATCGTGATGCCCACGTCCTCGACCGTGTGGTGGTCGTCGACGTGCAGGTCGCCGTCGGCCTCGACGGTCAGCCCGAGGCGGCCGTGCCGCGCCAGCAGGTCCAGCATGTGGTCGAGGAAGCCGACGCCCGTAGCGTTCGCGTAGGTCGGCGCGGGGTCGTCGAGGGCGAGGGTGACCGTGACGGAGGTCTCGGCGGTCTGGCGCTCGACGCGGGCGGTGCGGGGGGGGAGGCTCATGCCGAAAGCTAGCCCGACCGCGCGTGACCTTGGGTGAACGGGGAACGGCTTCCTCCGTAGCGTCCCCGTTCCCCCCCAAACGCCCCGCTCCGATGCGCGCCTTGCTCCTCCTCGCCGCCGTCCTCCCCTTCGCCGCCTGCGACACGAACGGCGACGGCATCCCCCGCACGGCGGTCATCTCGCGCGTCGTCGTGGAGGCCGCGCCCTTCTCGGACCCCAACGGCGACGGGTGGGACGGCGGCTCGAACCCGCTGGCGGACGGGCCGGAGGTCTACTTCCGACTCTTCGACGCCTTCGTGGATTACCAGACCGACCCGGGCGCGGACCGTCTCAACCCGCGCGACGACGTCGACGTGTTCGCCCTCGGCTCCGACCAGCCGTGGTATGAGGCCGTCGACGAGCGCGACCTGCCGCTGATCTGGGACGTGGACCCCGGCTACATCGTCCGCGACCTCGCGAATCCCCTCTACGTCGCCCTGTTCGATTACGACCCGACGACGGGCGACGACCCGATGGGGGAGACCGAGGTGTTCACGCTCTTCGACCTCGCCCCGGCTCGCGTCACCGGCCGCGCGCAGACGATCCGCCTCAACGGCTTCGACCGGACGGGCGCGGCCACTAGCGAGGTGGCGGTGCGCATCACCGTCGAGTTTTTCGACTAGCGGCTGCGGCCGGATCGGCACCCCCCATTCTCCTGTCCTCCTGAGCGGAGGGCGCAGCCCGGAGTCGAACGCGGAGCGTCGGCGGAGCCGAGGATCTCTGGCGAGCGGCGCGCTCCGGGCGTGGCTCCCGGCGCCAGCGGGCGACGCCGTCCGTCGCACCAGAGATCCTTCGACTGCGCTCGCTCCGCTCAGGAGGACGGCCATGAGAGGGAGCGCGAGTCGACGAGTAACACGTTGGGTAGGGACATACTGGCGGTGTCTCCGTACGGCGGTGGGGAGTGCCCGGGCCGCCCGTGCCCGGCCGGTACCTTGGCGTCTCTGACACCCGACCTGTCAGCCGCCCGGGCCGATCCTGGGCCGACCTGCCGCCCCCGACCGTGCCCGCCCTGATGTCCGCCCCCGCAGCCCCGCCCTCCGCCGCCGTCCGCGACGCCCTGCGCGAGCACTTCGGGTTCGAGGGCCTGCGCCACGGGCAGGCCGAGGCGATCGCGCCCGTCCTCGAAGGCCGCGACACGCTCGTCGTGATGCCGACCGGCGCCGGCAAGAGCCTCGTCTACCAGCTGGCGGCCCTCCTCAAGCCCGAAGGCGTCACCGTCGTCGTGTCGCCGCTGATCGCGCTGATGAAGGACCAGGTCGACGCGCTCCGGGCGCGTGGCATCTCGGCCGCCTACGTCAACTCGTCGCAGTCCCAGACCGAGCAGCGCGAGGTGCTCACCCAGCTCCGCAACGGCGACCTCCGGATGGTCTACGCCGCGCCCGAGCGGCTGCGGCTGGCGTCGTTCCAGCGGCGCCTCCGCGAGGTCGGCGTCGCCTTGCTCGCCGTCGACGAGGCGCACTGCGTGAGCCAGTGGGGCCACGACTTCCGGCCCGACTACCTCGCCCTCGCCTCCGCCCGCCAGGGCATCGGCGACCCGCCGTGCGTGGCCCTCACGGCGACCGCCACGCCGCGCGTCCAGGGCGACATCGCCGAGCAGCTCGACTTGCGCGAGCCCGCCCGCGTCGTGACCGGCTTCAACCGCCCCAACCTCGCCTTCGTCGTCCGGTCGACCGCCTCGGCCGACCAGAAGCGCCAGGTGCTCCACCGGTTTTTGAACGAGCACGAGGATCAGGCGGGATTGATCTACGTCGCCACGCGGAAGGATTGCGAGGCGCTGGCGCGGTTCGTCCGCGAGGAGGTCGGCCGCCCGTGCGAGGCGTACCACGCCGGCCTGCCCGACGCCGAGCGCGCCCACGTCCAGGAGCAGTTCGTCGCCGGCCGCCTCGACACCGTCGTCGCCACGAACGCCTTCGGCATGGGCGTCGACCGCGGCGACGTGCGCTTCGTGGCCCACTGGTCGATCCCGTCGGCACTCGAGAGCTACTACCAGGAGGCCGGGCGCGCGGGCCGCGACGGCGCCCCGGCGACGGCGCTCCTGCTCTACGCGCCCCAGGACCGCCAGCTCAAGGAGTGGTTTATCGAGCAGGGCGCGCCGACGATGGACGACCTGCGCAAGGTGCACGGCCACGTCCGCCGCGCGGCCGAGATGCTGCCGCCCAACCCCGACGACGAGATCCGCGTCTCCGACGCCGACTTCCAGCTCCGCATGGCCGAGGCGACCGGCGTCCACGCCGGCAAGCTCCCGAATGTGCTCCGCCGGCTCGTCCTCGCGAACGCGCTCGACGAGCGCGCCGAGGGCGTCGGGCCCTCGCGGTGGGCGCCGCGCGAGTGGGACCAGGCCGCCGTGTCCCGCGCGCTCAAGTCCGTCGACAAGCACCGCGAGGACCAGTCGGCCAGCCTGATGGGCATCGTCCGCTACGCCCAGGGCGCTGCGTGCCGCCGCCGCGCCATCCTGGACCACTTTGGCGACGACGCTGAGACGGATGTCCCGGCCGAGGACTGCTGCGATGCGTGCCGCGCCCAGGCCCGCATCGAGAACCGCGAGCCCGGCGAGATCCCCGAGTGGGACGAGCTCAGCATGGACGCCCGCGTCGCGCTCGGCCTGCTCGACGCCGTCCGCCGGATGCGCTGGCCCGTCGGCCGCTTGACGCTGGCGAAGATCCTGGCCGGCTCCAAGGCCAAGGGCATGGACAAGTACGAATCGCACCCGTACTACGGCCGCCTGCAGATGGTCGGCCAGGGCTCCATCGACGCCGTCTACAAAGACCTCCTCCTGAAGGGCTACCTCCGCATCGGCGGCGACGAGTACCCCGTCGTCGAGCTCACGCCGCTTGGCGACCAGGCCCTCGACCACCGCGACACCATCGACGTCAAGGTCCCGGCCTTCAACGCCGGCGGCTCGCGCAAGCGGTCAGGTGCCGCCGACGACACGCCCCTCGACGCCGACGACCAGGCCCTCTTCGAGACCCTCCGTAGCTGGCGGGCCGACCTCGCGCGAGAGGGCGGCGTCCCGCCCTACGTCATCTTCAACGACCGCACCCTGCGCGCCGTCGCGACCGCCCGCCCGGCGTCGCAGGACGAGATGCTGGCGGTCTCCGGCGTCGGCCCCGCCAAGTGGGAGCGCTACGGGACGCAGGTCTTGCACCTCGTCGCCGAGGCGGGGTAGGAGGGGAGCCCTTACTCGGTGGCCCTAAGGCTGAACACCGCCCCGTGCGGGATGGCGGGCCCCGTCGGGCCGTGCGGCCACGCGGACCTCTCGAACGTGACGCCGGGAGCGTCGGCGCCGGGGTCGCGGAACCGCGGGTCGAGCGCGAGCGCGCCCGTCTCGGGGTCGAGCGTGGCGAGGAGCACGCGACGTTCGAGCGTCCCCTTGCCCCCGCTGATCACGACCCGCGTGCCCGACGGGTCGAGCGCGATCCAATGCGGGCCGTCGGTCTGCGAGAGCGTCAATCGACCCACCTCGCGCGGGCGGTCCGGGTCCGACACGTCGAGGCTGACGATCGCGTTCGCGTCCGGCACCGTCTGGACCCAGAACCGCCCCGACACGACGGGCAGCGCGCAGTTGGTCCCTTCAAACCGGTACACGAACGTCGCCGACGGCGCCTCGGTGTCGAGGTCGTGGAGCCGGTAGAGGCCGCAGTTGAACGTCGAGACCAGGGTGGTCCGGCCGTCGCGGAGGGTGCGCGGCTCGGCGGGGTCGAGGCCCTCGCTCCCGCCCGGCCCAGGCGGGAGCACGACCGTGGCGACGCGCGAGAGGTCGGCGAGCCGCCACACCTGGACGACCCTGCTGACGTCCGTCGCGTGCATGTCGGCGCTCGTCGTGACCACCCGGTCGAGCGCGGGCACGACCGCGAGGCTGTACGGCCGGATGAACGGGTCGATGGCGGGGTCGGCCGCCGGTGCCTCCCGGAGGACACGGCCCTCCGCGTCGAGTTCGACGAGCGCGCCGGCCTCGGCATTGGTGTGCCCGCGCGTCTGGAGGGTGGCGAGCACGCGGCCGTCCGGCAGCCGGGCGAAGGAGTGCGGGTGACTGAACTCGCTGTCCACGACGAACCGGCCGGCGAGGCGGGGCGCACGGGGGGCCGTGAGGTCGAACCGGAACACGTCGCCACTCCCGAACCCGTTGGCCCAGAGCACGCCGTCGGGCGGCATCTGGTGGTCGGTGTGGTGAGGTCCCGTCCCCGCAGCGTCCACGGCGAGCGTGGTGACGACGGCACCGTAGGTGGGCGAGTCCGGGTCCGCGTCGAGGACGGAGAGGAAGTCGGGGTCCGAGCGATCGGCGTCCCCCGCCCAGACGAAGAGGAACCGGCTTCCGGGGTCTGCGGCCGTGTCTGAGTCAGGACGAGGGAAGGGGGGCGTGGACGCGCAACCGACGACGGCGAGCACCCACACAAGTAAGAATGGCTTCATCGGTTGGGCTTTTGAGAGGAGGGGCGATGTGTTGACTACCGGACAGAGCTAGCCCGCGGGCGGGCAGGGATGGGAGGGCGTCCCGCCCGCGTCCCCGAGGGCGGCCTCCACGTCGGCGCGGAGCGCCTCGGAGGTCTCCCGGATCCGATGCCTGTAGGACGCGATGTTTCGCTTCTCATTGAGCATTTGCTCGAGGTTGGCATACGCCGCTTGATCGGAGAGGAGGTCGTCGGCGCTGAAGCGGAACGGCCGCGCGAGACGCCCCTCGGGGAGGGCGGGGAACGCCTCGACGCGAGCCAGCGAGTCGAGCACCCCTCGCGGCGTCGTGCGGAGGGCGATCTCCGACCAGTCGTATCGGCTCCCAAACGCGACGATCTGGTCCATCCAGAGTTCGGTGACCGACAGGGTTCGGCGGGTGTCGACGTCGACGAGGGCGAGGTAGCGGACGATCGCCGTCCGGAGCGAGTCCGACGGGATCAGCCGGAGGTCGCCGGTCGCGACGAGGGCCTCAGCGGCGCCCGTGACGGGCGAGTACTCTTCGAGGCGTCCTGCGGAGCGGAGCCACGCGAACACGGAGTCCTCGGGCGGGCGGTCGGCGAGGAGGAACGCATGGACGAGCCGTACGTGGTCGCGGTCCCTCGGGCCGAGCAGGGAGTCGGTGGTGAGAATCTGGCGCTCCGTCTCGCAGAGGTCGGCCGCGAGCTGGCCGAGGTGGTCGAGCCCCCGCGCGCGGTCGGCGCGGGCCTGCCCCCACGCCGTGACCTGGAAGCCGATCACCACGCCGATCACGACGATGAGCACTTCGAGCCCGACCGCGAACCAGTTCTGCTCGCGGACGAGACGGGAGAGGCGGCGCAAGATCATAGCGACGACTCCTCGTCGTACGGACACTCGGACCCCCCGCGCGCCAGGGTCTCGAGCAGCACCTCGGCTCGGTCGTGCAACTTCTGCAACACGTCGACATGGAAGTGGGAAAACACGCGGTAGCTGGCCAGCGAGGCCGCCAGCGGCGGGGCTGACCGGATCTGCTCGGTCACCTCGCGCGCCGGTCGGTCTCCGGCGAGGGAGAGCCCCGCGTCGTGCTGTGTGCGGACCAGGTCGGTCCGGAACAGCAGTAGCCGGTTTTCGAACTTCAGCACTTCGTCCTCATACGCGTAGTAGGCCTGGATGCACGGAAACGACTCAAGTCCCGCGATCAAGTTGGCATTGCCCGAGTTGACCAGTGACGCATACCCCGACCGGTCGTTGTCGAGGAAGCGAGTGTAGTACGCGGCCTGGATCATCTCCGCGGGAAGGTCCAAGGCGGGCGTTCTCGTTGGCGTAGGCACGTACCGCTCGGGATTGCGCACGCTGTCGGGCTGGGGCAGCCCGGCGTCGCGGAGCAGGGCCGAGATGGCGGCGGCACGCCACTGAGAGGTCGCGATCCCGGCCTCGATATCACGGATGTCGGAGCGAATGTCCTCGGACAGCTGCGCGACGTAGCGGTCGGCGAGGTCTCGGTCCGTCCGGTCTTGGTTCCAGTTCGAGACCTGGATGCCGATGAAGACGCCCGCCACGACGATGACGAAGTCGATGGCGATGGCCGTCCAGTTCTGGTCGCGGACGTGTTGAGTGATTCGGCGGAGGATCATGGCGTGCGATCGTCGAGCGTGTCCTCCGGGTCCCGGCCCTCCAGCGCGGCAATCACACGGTCAAGCAGGACGATGTCGCCGAGGAGGTTCCCCTGGCCGATCCCGAGTTCCGAGAACTGGTTCCGCAAGTCCTCAACGAGCGTCGCGTCGCTCCGGAGGGCGCGCGCCGTTTCGGCGACGAGGGCGTCATCCACGACGAAGTCGCAGTCGCTTCGAAAGCCGACGGTGACCTGGATGTCGTCGGTCACGTCGCTGCAGTGCTCTCGGATTGATCGTTGGAGCACGTGGGGGATGGTGCCGCGTACCGTCTGGCGGTAGGGCGTGTCCTTGAGCCGATCCAAGTTGGCGGAACTCAGGTCGCTGTAGGAGAAGTAGACCCCCAGCCCACTTGCAAGGGCCGTGGGAGGGAGAAGGCCCACATTCCCGGAAAAGAGGATCTCGTCCCACGTCGCTCGCACATCGCGAAATCCCGACCACTCGGTCGCCCGATAGGCGTGGATCACGAGGGCACGGTCGTCGCCTGGCGCCGCCAGCAGCGCGACGGTGCGTTCGGCGCTGGCGGCGACCGCGTCGTAGTAGGCGACGAGGACCAGGCGGGACTCGCGGTTCTGGTGGAGGTCGACGAGCAGGCGCTCGGTGTAGACCCGACCCAGCCGTGCGTCGGCTCGCGCGGCGTTCCAGTTGGAGACCTGGAGGCCGACGAACACGCCCACGACGACGATGACGAAGTCGATCGCGATGGCGGTCCAGTTCTGGTCGCGGACGTGCTGGGTGATGCGGCGTAGGATCATCCGCTCGCCTCTGCCAGGTAGTCGTCGAGCAATTGGGCGCGGTCGATGATCAAGTGGGCGAAGGAGATCTTGGCGTCCAGGTCGACGAGGCGGCGGACGAGGTCGTCGCGAAGGTCGCGCTCAACGATCGCCGCCACGGCAGACGAGACGGCCTCGGGGGGCAGGTCCACCGAGCACGACTCGGGCAAGGAAATCACCGGCTCCCCGCTCTCTCGGGTCTCAATGATGTCGCCGCAGGCCGCGCGAATGGCGACCTGGGCCCCATACGGCATCGTGCGGCGAACCGTCTCCCGGTAGGACGTGGTCTCCTCCAGGATCGATATCACCGCCCAGACACTGCTGTAGTAGTTGGCGATCCGCTTGCGAACCGCCAGGTTCGAGATGGCGCTGTTGGCGCCGACCGAGATGATCTCGTCATACGTGTCGCGCCCAAACCCGCGCGGGATGATCTGGCTCGCCTGGTACACGTCCACGAGGAACGGAACGCCGAGACTGTCCGACGGCTTGTCGAGAGCGGCCAAGGTGGCGAGCGCGTGGGACCGCGTCTGTCGGAAGTAGGAGAGTCTCAGGCGAAGGTCGTCCTGGTTGGCCGCGATGTCCTCGCGGATGCGCTCGATGTAGACCCGTTCCGAGCGGTCGTGCAGCCGCGCCGCGTTCCAGTTCGAGACCTGGAGGCCGACGAACACACCGACGACGACGATCACGAAGTCGATGGCGATGGCCGTCCAGTTCTGGTCCTGTACGTGTTTTGTGATGCGGCGCAGGATCATGGACTGGCCTTCAGGTTGGCAAGGATCGCCTGGACCTCGTCTAATTGATTGCGTGTGTATCCGCTCAGGCTGCTCTGGTATCCCTGCCAGGACTGCATCTCCCCCTTGGATCCGAGGAGCCGGTCCCAATCGAAGCCAACGACGGCCGTGCTCGCCGCCCCCCAGTCGTCAGGGTCAGTGCTCCACTGTACGGCCTGAAGGTAGTTCGAGGCGGGGTCGAGCAATACGGCCAGCGCCCCTGGATGCGTCCGCGCGTACCGCGCCGCGTAGTCGCCATAGCGAGTCAAGGCCGCACGAAGGTCTGCATCGGACAGGTGTGAGATCGCACCGGTCGACACCATTTCGCTGTAGGTCGTCGACTGTGTCGGGATGCCCCAGACGAAACCGGCGCGGGCCAGGTGCTCCCGGAACGCGGCCTCATTGTCAGGCGGCGTCCCGGCCCGCAGAGCCTCGATCACAACCCCGGTACTCTGCACAGTGGAAACGTAGTTGTCGGCGGCCCGCGCAAGTTCCTCCTCGACGGCCCCGAACTCTTCGGCCAATCGCACCAGCGTCGCTTGTTCTGTGGCGGCCTGCACGCGGGCCTCGTTCCAAGTGTTCACCTGCAACCCGACGAACACGCCGACGACGACGATCACGAGGTCGATGCCGATGGCCGTCCAGTTCTGGTCCCGGACGTGCTGGGTGATGCGGCGCAGGATCATCGGGCCCGACCGGCGACGTGCCGGAGGTTGTCGAGCATTTCGGTGGTCCCGCTCCCGCCGGTGAGGTTGACCAAGATCGACTCGAGATTCCCGAAGCGAAGCTGGAGCGCGGGGAGCACCGTGGGGTCCGACCGCAGCGCCGCGGCTGCGCGGGCAATCCGCTCCGGCGGCACGTCGAGCGAGCAGGGGTAGTCGAGCTCGCCGGGGATCGCGTCGTAGTCGCCGGGCATCGGCCGGCGGTCGCCGCACGACCGGAGCAGCTCGCGCTGGACGTCGACCGGGACGAGGCGCCGGAAGATCCGCCGGTACTCCGACTGAATGCCCTCGTCAGTGATCTGGTCGAAGACGGGGGTCGTGAACACGGCGATGGCGGCCTCGCGCAGCGTGTCGTTGGCGATGAGGCCGATCTCGCCCGTCGAGAGCAGCTCTTCGTAGGTCGCCCGAGCCCGGTCGTGGTCCTTGTACTGCGTCGCGCGGTAGGCGGCGGCCAGGAAGGCCTCGTCGGTGAGCGTCGTGTCGCCGGTGAGGGCGGCGGCGGCGGCCCCGGCGTTGCGCAAGACTTGGGCGTAGTAGGTCGTGGTCCGCTGGTTGGCCCAGTCCTCGAAGCGGACGTCCTCGGCAAGACGGGCCGTGAAGACCTCGGCGCGCGCCGCCGTTTTCCGCGCGTCGTTCCAGTTCGTCACCTGCGTCGCGACGAACACGCCGACGACCACGATGACGAAGTCGATGGCGATAGCCGTCCAGTTCTGGTCCCGGACGTGCTGAGTGACGCGGCGCAGGATCATGGCAGGTCGGGGCGAGGGGCGGCGCTGTGGGCCGGGAGCGCGTCTACGAGGCGGCGGGCTTCGTCCTGGAGCTCGAGCATCGCCGCCCAGTGGAAGTAGCTGATGAACCGGTAGTCCGAGAGGTTGGCGGCCAGGCCCGGCGCGGCGGCGACCGCCCGCCCGATCCCGGACAGCGTGTGGAGCCCACCCCGCGAGAGGCCCGCGGCGAGGACGTCGTCCCCGAGCTGCTGACGACGGTCCCAGAAGTAGCGCTCCGTGTCCCGCACTTCGTCCACGTTCGCGTAGTAGGTCTGGATCTGCCGGGCGAGCGCGGCGTCGCCGATCAGGCGGATGCTGCCCGTGTTGACGATGGCGGTGTAGCTGTGGCGGTTGCCGTCGAGCGTCCGCATCTGGAGGAACTTGCCCACGAGGTCGGCGCCCGCCGTCTCGGGCGGCGGCGGGGCGCTCCGCAGGCGCTCCTGGATCATCGCGTCAGAGAAGCCCCATGTGTCGCGCGCGGTCTCCCCGTACGTCCCCCGGTAGGGCGTGCCTGCGGCGTCGAGGACGCGCGTCATGGCAGCGATGCGATCCTCTACGTCCAGAACCACCTCGTCCATCTCCGCGAGGTCGGCCTCGACGTCGGACTGGAGCTCCCTGAGGAGGCGGGTCTCGACCTGGTGGTCCACCCGGCTGGCGTTCCAGTTGCTCACCTGGATGCCGAGGAAGACGCCGACGACGACGATGACGAGGTCGATGGCGATGGCCGTCCAGTTCTGGTCCCGGACGTGCTGGGTGATGCGGCGCAGGATCATCGTTGGGTCTCGGCGTCGAGGAGCCGGAGGAGGGCCTCGATCAACTCGCGCACCGGCTCGCCGTCCCGGATGGCGAGCGTGGACTGGGCCCAGCGGTCCTCCACGAGGTTGGCGAATGTGAGGTCGGTCAGGAGCGCGCGCCGGTCGATCGGGAACGCGTTCGGCCGGGCGGGCTCGACGAGCCCCGCGCTCGCGTCGACCACGACGAGCGGGTAGCGGGAGGCGAGGTACGGGAGCATCCGGCCGGTGACGATATCGGCGGCCATCCGCTCGTTCTCCTCCATGTTGGCCAGCACGGTCGGCCAGCTCGCCAGCGCCGCCTGGAGGCTGTCGCTCCGGACGAGCGCGATCTGCCCCGACCCCAGCAAAGCGTCGACCCGTCCCACGGTCGGGTCGAAGTCGAGCCAGTCGATGGAGCTCTGGAGCAGCGAGTCGAACCGGGCCGGGTTCGGCTCGGGGGCGTCCGGGCCGGTCATCGCGTGGAGGTTGCGGAGCCGCCGGACCCGGAGGTCACGGACCGCCGCGACCTCGTCGTACCTCGCGCGGTTGGCGAGGAAGTCCTCTTGGAGACCGCGGATCAGGACCTGCTCCCGCGCCCGATCGGCGCGCTCGCCCCCCCAGGCCGTCACCTGGAAGCCCATGACCACACCGACGACCACGATCACGAAGTCGATGGCGATGGCCGTCCAGTTCTGGTCCTTGACGTGCTGGGTGATGCGGCGCAGGATCATCGGTTCGCCTCCGCTTCGGCGGCGAGAAGGGTTTCGACGGCCTTCGCTTCCGCAAGCGCGGAGAGGAGAAGGCCGCGGAGATCCGTCACGATGTCCCACTTGACCGCGACGACGTTGCGGAAGCGCGCCGTGGGAAGCGCGGTCAGGATGCGGTCCGGTTCGAACCCGGCACTTGTCGACAGGCCCTGGTTGTCCCGGAACATGCCGGCGTAGTCGAGGTGGTCGATGATGTAGGGCTGGAAAATGTTGACGAGCTGCATCTCGTGGGTGTCGCCGACGAGCTGAACCACCTCGGCCTTCCCGAAAAAGGACGACATGGCGTTCTTCACCGCCTGGCTCCTGAGGAGCGCGAGGTCGCCCGAGCCGGTCAGGTTGGCGTAGGTGTCGGAGACGATCGGCGTGCCCTCCATCCGGACGAGAAGCGCTGCCGCTTCGTTCAACGCAGCCAGCGTGGTGTCGGGCGCGGCCCTGCGCGACTGCTCAAGGAGCAGCGTCATCGCGTTGGCGATCGACTCGTAGCGGGCGATGTCGGACTCGAGCTCGGCGATAATGGCGCCGAAGTCCTCGGTCAGGGCGATGAGGTACGAGACCTCCCGGGCGCGCTCGACGCGCTCCGCGTTCCAGTTCGAGACCTGGATGCCGATGAACACGCCCACGACGACGATCACGAAGTCGATGGCGATGGCCGTCCAGTTTTGCTCTTGGACGTGCGCGGTGATGCGGCGGAGGATCAAGGCGCGGCCCCAAGGTGCGTGAGCATGACGGCGGTCTGCTCCTGCCGGTCGCCGAAGTTGCGGAGCTTCTCGTCGACGACGCTGAGGTGCCGGGTGAGCAGGCGCGGAAGCTCCGCCACCGACGTCACCGCGGCCACGCCCCGCGCGAGCTCCGCGGGGGTCATCGGGACGACGCAGGGGCCAACGGCCTCCTCGACGATCGAGGCCCCGGTCTCGTCCACGACCACGGCCTCGCAGGCCTCGTGGATGCGGACCTGCAGGCCCAGCGGGAGCGCCGACCGGACGGCCTCGCGGTAGACGGTCCGCTCGCTCCAGGGGACCACGAACTCGTCGAGCTGCCCGTAGTAGACGGCGAGCCGGCTGCGGAGGGCCGGGTCGGGGATGAGCCGGCCCTGCCCGGCCGAGACCATCTCCTCATACGTCGGCCGGGCCGGGTTGAACGGCCACTCCTGCGTCGCCTGGTACACGTCGACGAGGAACGCGGCGGCCGGCGGCGCCGTCGAGCACGGCGAGCGCCGCCCCTCCGTGTGCCCGGACGTCGCGGTAGTAGGCCACCCGCGCGTCGATCGCCTCCCGCTCGGCGCGGACGTCGGCGGCGAGCCGCTGGCGGTACGCGGCGGCCTCCCGCGCGTCGGCGCGCTCGGCGCTCCAGTTGGACACCTGGAGGCCGACGAACACACCGACGACGACGATCACGAAGTCGATGCCAATGGCCGTCCGGTTCTGGTCCTTGACGTGCTGGGTGATGCGGCGCAGGATCATGGGTGGCCCCCCGTTAGCTCAGTCAGCATGTTTCCCCCGGTGCGGATCGCGTTGTCTATGCTGTTGAGGCGGCTGTCGAGAATGCTCAACTGGAAGCGAAGCGCTTGGCGCACCGGGTCGGACGCATGGAGCCTGACGGTTTCCTGGCGAACGAGGGAAGGTGCCAGGTCGACGCGGCAAGCCTCGGGCAAGCTGACAAAGAACCCCGTGGAATTGCCCTCTCCGATCGTGTAGATATCATCACACTGTTCGCGAATGGCGAGTTGGATCCGGTACGCCATCTGCTCGCGGATGATCTGGCGATAGTCGCTCCGGTCCTGCAGGGTCTGTGCGCGCATCTTCGCCCGCTCGTAGTAGGTGGCGAGTAAGCGGCGGGTGCGATCGTTAGCGAGGTGGTCGATCCGCCCGGTCGCGAGCAACTCCTCGTAGGTGCCGTTCCGGACGCTCAGGTTCCATTCCTGACTCGCCTGATACAGGTCGATCAGGAACTGCTCGTCGAGGTTGTCCGGCGGCTGCTCGATCGCGTCGAGCGCGGCGAGCCCATGCCTGCGCACGGCCCCGAAGTAGTCGCTCGCACTCCGCATGGTCGCGATCTCGTCGCGCAGGTCGGCCTGCAGGCGTTCGGTGTAATTCGCGGCGAGAGCCCGATTCTGCCGCGCCTCGTTCCAGTTCGAGACCTGAAGGCCGACGAACACGCCGACGACGACGATGGCGACTTCGAGCGCGACGGCGAACCAGTTTTGCTCCTGGACGTGCTGGGTGAGGCGGCGCAGGATCAAGGCGTGTCCCCGAGCTCAGCGTCGATAAGCGAGATCGCGCGCTCGGCGGAAGCGATTTGATCGTTGAAGGTGGCTTCGAACCCTGTCGTGTACCCTGCCCACTCGGTCAGCGTCGCGTGGATGTCGGGATGTGCCGCGATGGCCGCCACGGCAGCGGCAGAGACGCCGGGGTCGACACCCTCGGGGCACGCATCGAGATACCGCTCTTCGCCGTTCCTGATCTCGTAACAGGTGGCCCAATACGGGCTGTGAGCCGCGAGCGGGATCAGGCCACGAACAAGGGCTCGGTAGGCGGGCACGTCCCGAAAGCCGTTCGCGTTGAGCGTGCCCTGGCGATGGTAGTCTTCGACCGCATCGACGATGTAGCGATTGCGCGGCCACCCGTTGCGACGCATCTCGTCGTAGGCCGAGCGGACGACGTGGGGTTGTTGCCACTGCGAGGCGTGGAAGAAATCAACGAGCACGCCCCAGCACGCATCACCGCACGACGTGCTGTCATCGAGAAAGGCGACGGACCGCGCGCCGGACAGGCTCACTTGGTTATACGCGTTTCTAATGATGGCAATTTGCTCGCTGGACTGGGCGAGTTCTGACCGTAGCTCGCCCAGCAGAAGGCGTTCGTGGGAACTCTCCCCCTGCCTCTCGTTCAGGTTCGACACTTGGATGCCGATGAACACACCGACGACGACGATCACGAAGTCGAGGAAGACGGCCGTCCACTCCTGGTTGCGGACGTGAGCAATGACGCGGCGTAGAATCATCGTTAGGGGGACGAGTCCACAGTACGACTCGCCGGGTTCCCGTGCCGAAGATCCGGAAAATGAGGACTTGGGTCCGCACAGCCAGATCCGGAGAACGCCACAGGGCCCCCGCCCGTCCTCGCTGACACCCAACGGCCTCCCCGCTCGTCCTACGCGAGATCGCGACGGCATTCGTGAACCGTCGCTCACCCGCCTGGCACCCACCGAGGGGAGCGGCCCCCGCAATGACCTCCCCCGCCTCGGCGCCGAGGTGGGGGAGGAGCAACCGGTCTCCGGACTATGCCATCAGCGACTCGCCGACGACCACCACCTTCCCGTCGCGCCGCCCGCCCGACGCCGCCGCCACGGCCTCCTTGATGGCCGACACCGGGTACGTCGCGTGGATCGGCGCCGACAGCTCGCCCGAGGCGATCCGACCCGCCAGCATCCCCAGCACCTCCTGCTGGCGCGCCGGCGGCGTCGTCCGGTACCACTGCGCCAGCCAGAAGCCCCGCACCGTCAGCTGCTTGAAGATCAGGAGCGTCGGGGACAGCGTGCACGGCTCGCCGCTCATCGCCCCGTAGCTGACGAGGGTCGCCCCGTCCGCGAGCGCCTGGCCCAGGCGCTCCGTCGCCGCCCCGCCGACCGCGTCGATGCCGAGGCGGATGGCCGCGCCGTCGGTCGCCGCCGCCACGCGCTCCGCCAGGCCCAGCCCGTCGACCACGCCGTCCACCAGCACCACGTCCGCGCCGCCCGCCCGCAGCGGCGCCACCAGCGACTCGCGCCGCACCACGTTGACCGTCTTCAGTCCGCGCAGCGACGCCAGCGCGATCAGGTACGAGCCCACGCCCGAGTTGGCCGCATTCTGGATCACCCAGTCGCCCGTCTCCAGGTCCACGAACTCGCTCAGCATCAGGTGCGCCGTCGGCGGGTTCACCGTCAGCATCGACAGCTGCACCGGGTCGACGTCGGGGAGGGGCACCAGCGAGGCCGCTTGGGCCACCCGGTGCGTCGCCCACGTCCCCGAGCCGACCGGCAGCAGGACCGTCTGCCCGATCTCCGGCGACGACACGCCCGGCCCGTGCTCCACGACGCGAGCCACGCCCTCGCTCCCCCCGACGGCGGGGAGCGGCGGCAGGATGCCGTACTGGCCCGTCAGTGTCAGCAGGTCCGAGGGGTTGATCGGCGCCGCCAGCAGTTCGAGCAGCACCTGCCCCTCGGTCAGGGCGGGCGTCTCGAAGGGGACCGCCTCGATCACGTCCTGGGGTACCGGGCCCCGCGTGGTGTATTCAGCTTTGAGCATCGTTCGGTTCGTTGGTTAGGGATGGGACGGACGGTCGGGGCGACGAATCGCTTACCGACCGTCGCCGGCTCGACTCTGGTCCGACGCACAGGGGGCAGGCCCAGACCATCCGGACGGGCGGCTGGCGCTGCCAGGGCGCCCCCGCCAGCCGATCCGTCGCAGGTCGCCAGTCCGCGCATCCGGCCCCCCCGGCCCCCGGAGGGGATCCGCCAGACTCCCGACACGTCGGCCCTTGACGCCAGCCGGATTGGGTGCCGGACCTAGCGCGGCGACACTCGGAGCACCCGCCCGCTGTCGGACGGGCCCGGGCTCCCCGCGTCGACAAGGAGGAGCAGGGCGCCGCTCGGCAGTTGTGCCACGTCCCGCACGCGGCCCACGTCCTCCATCACGATCGCCGTCCGCTCGGTCGCCGGGTCGTACGCCACGAGCCGCTGGCGCGCGAGCGAGCCCATCAGGAACGTGCCGTTCCAGTCCGGGAAGGCGCTCCCCACCAGCCGGACCAGCCCGGACGGGGCCAGGTTGAGGTCCCGCCCCCAGTGGGCGATCGGAAGCACCGTGGACTGGCGCGCATCCTCCTCTGTCATGTCGGACACCGGCGACTCGTCGTAATTGAGGCCGTACGAGAACAGGGGCCACCCGTAGTTGCCGCCTCGTTCGATCACGTTCAGTTCGTCCCCGCCGAGCGGCCCGTGCTCGTTCGCGTACAGCCGTCCGTCGTCGACGTCGAAGGACAGGCCCTGCGGGTCGCGGTGGCCCAGGCTCCACACGCTCGACGGGCCGGTCGCCCCCTCGAACACCGGGTTGTCCGACGGCACCGAGCCGTCGGCCCGCAAGCGGTGGATCTTGCCCCCGTCGTTTCGGAGGGCCTGGGCGCCCGGCTCCGGGAACGGGTTGCCGCCGAGTCCTTGCGTCACGAACCAGTGGTCGTCGTCGGACCACGCGATCCGCGAGCCGATGGAGAACGCGTTCGACCGGAAGATCACCTGCCACTCGCTCGCGGCTCGCGCCTCGAACACGAACCGGCCCACGGCCATCCGGCCGGCCGCCGTTACGTAGGCGAGGTAAACCAGCCCATTTGCTGCGAACTGAGGGTGGAGGCTGACATCCATGTAGCCGCCGTAGGTCAGCCCCTCGACCTCGACCGTCAACGTCTGGGGCAGCCCCGCCAGCGCCACCCGCTCCCCGTCGCGGATGTGGAACAGGGCCCCCATCCGCTCGGTGACCAGGAACTCGTTCTCCCCGAGCACCTCGACGCCCCACGGGATCGTGAACCCGTCGGCCACCACCTCCACCGTCGCGTCCAGTGGCGTCACCTCGACGCCGTCGGGTACGCCTGCGTCGCAGGCGGCGAGGAGGAGGAGGCTTGCGAGGGGGGAGGCGTACCGGAAGGTCATGGGCTGCCCTGCGTCGGCGAACCTCGGGAGGTGCCGTATTTTAAGGAGATGGGAGCCGGTGGGCAACGTATCGCAGAGCTGCGGTCGATCCCAAGGCCCAACGGGAGGCCCCACGGATCGCCTCGTGGGCCTTGTCGGGTCAGGCGCGGGCGTACGGAGCCCCGGAGGATATTTGGGTAGGCCGTCCAAACAAAGCGGGCCGCCCCCGAGGTGGGAGCGGCCCGCTGGCGGTCGGAGCCGGGTGCCTACTGCGGCGGCGGGCCGAAGCCCGGGGGCAGCTGCTGCACCTGCCCGTCCAAGATCTCGACCAGCTCGATGTCGAACTCCAGCGGCGTGTTGGGCGGGATGCCGGTGCCGTCCTGGCGCGGCTGGCCCAGGATGCCGTAGGCCTGGCTGGCGGGGATGAACACCGTCCGCGAGCCGCCCACGCGCATGTCGAGGAGGGCGTCGCGGAACCCCTCGACCAGGTTGTTGACCGGCAGCACGGCCGGCTCCTCGCCGGACTCGTCGAAGACGTCGCCGTTCGGGTAGCGGCCTTGGTAGTTCACCGCCACGCGGTCGCCGCGCTGCGGCGAGGCGCCGCTGCCCGTCGTCGTGTTGATGTAGAGGACGCCGTTCGAGCCCAGCTCGCGGACGCCGTCACGCGCACGCACGGCGGTGAAGAACGAGTCGGCGCGGACCGCGTTCGCCGCGATCAGGTCCAGTTGCTGCCGGGCCTGCGGGTTGGTCCCAGCCTCGCGGCGCAAGTTGCGCAGCATCAGCGAGTCCTCCACGGCGGCCTGCGCCACCAGGAAGGCGTCCTCCGAAATGCGCGACGAGTCGCCCGCCAGCGCCTGCCGGACGCCCGCCAAGAAGAGGTCCCGGTCCAGCGTGCTCAGCGGCCCCGTCGAGTCGGCGTTGACCTGGAGCCCGAACTGGAGCCCGAGCGCGTAGGCGATCTCCACGGAGTCACCCGCGAGGCCGGCGTTGAAGCCGTCGAGGAAGCGCGAAAAGTCGAACGACGAGTCCTGCGCGGCGAACTGCTCGCCCGACTGGAAGCCGGCGCTGTAGGAGAACGTCTGGAACGCGTCGAGGTCGTCGGTGTCGACGTCGCCGCCGCCGGCACTGCCCGAGTCGGCGCAGCCGACGACGGCCACCGCGAGGGCGAGGAGGAGGAAACGGGGCATGGGGGGTTCGGGTGTGGAAGCGGTGAAGCTAGCGGGGCCCCTGGGCCGGGTCCGTGACACTTCCGGGAATGCGCCACCCGCGATCCCTGCTGCTGCGATGCGCGCATCCAAACCGTCGCCCTCTCCTCGTCGACGGGTGAACCAGGGTCGGCGCTCCCGGCCGGACCTGCTGGCGCAAGCAGTCTGCGGCGCTTCCCGGAGCACCCTCCCCTCCCGGACGGGAGGGACCGGGGGAGGGCGACCGGCGCCGCGCCAGCGGACCGGCTTGCGCTCGGAGAGAGACACCCTCACCCCGGCTTCGCCGACGCTACGCGTTGTCCCTCTCCCGAGGGGAGAGGGGACGTCGTAGCCCCCTCGCGCCAGCGAGCGGGCTCGCGCAAGCCCCGCACGCCGGGCCCCGGACCGCCCCGACGCCGGTCGGTAGCTTCCCGGCCCCCCTCCGCCGACATGTCCGACCGCCCGCTCCTCGTCACCTCCGCGCTGCCCTACGCGAACGGGCCGCTCCACCTCGGCCACCTCGCCGGCGCCTACCTCCCGGCCGACCTGTTCGTCCGCTACCAGCGCCTGGCGGGGCGCGACGTCGTCTACGTCTGCGGCTCCGACGAGCACGGCGCCGCCATCTCGATCCGCGCGCGCCGGGAGGGGACCACGCCCCAGGCCATCGTCGACCGCTACCACGCCGAGATCCAAGACGCCTTCGAGCGGTTCGGCATCGCCTTCGACGTGTACAGCCGCACGTCGGCGCCGGTCCACCACGAGACGAGCCGCGAGCTGTTCGCCGCCATCGAGCGGGCCGGCGGCTTCACGCGCAAGACCTCGACCCAGCTCTACGACCCCGAGGCCGAGCTCTTTCTCGCCGACCGCTTCGTCACCGGCACGTGTCCCGTCTGCGGCCACCCCGAGGCCTACGGCGACCAGTGCGAAAACTGCGGCTCCGCGCTCGCGCCCGACGACTTGGTCGAGCCCCGGAGCACGCTGTCCGGCGCCACGCCCGAGCGCCGCGAGACGACGCACTGGTACCTCCCGCTCGGCGACCTCCAACCCCAGCTCGAAGCCTACATCGATAGCCGCCAGGGCTGGCGCCCGACCGTCCTCGGACAGGTCCGCAGCTGGCTGAGCGCCGGGCTCGGCGACCGCGCCATGACGCGCGACCTCGACTGGGGCATCCCCGTCCCCGACGCCGTCGACGGCGACGCGGCGGGCAAGGTGCTCTACGTCTGGTTCGACGCGCCCATCGGCTACGTCTCGGCCACCAAGGAGTGGGCCGCCGGCACCGGCGACCCGGACCGCTGGCAGCGCTACTGGCAGGTCCACGACGACGGCACGGCGCCCGAGCTCGTCCACTTTATCGGCAAGGACAACATCGTCTTCCACTGCTTGATCTTCCCGGCCACGCTGATGGCCGCGAACGCGGCGAAGGCGACCGCGCGGCCGTTCGTGCTCCCCGAGAACGTCCCCGCCAACGAGTTTTTGAACCTCGAAGGCCGCAAGCTCTCCACGAGCCGCGGATGGGCCGTGTGGGCTGCCGAGGCCGCCCAGGCCTTCGAGCCCGACGCGCTCCGCTACGCCCTCGCCGTCGGCCTGCCGGAGACGAAGGACGCCGACTTTACGTGGTCCGATTTTCAGAATCGCGTCAACGGCGAGCTCGCGGACGTGGTCGGCAACTTTGTGAACCGCGCCCTGACGTTCGCGACGCGCTACACCGACGGACAGGTGCCCGCGCTGGCGGACCCCAGCGATGCCGACCGCGCCATGCTCGACGCGCTCGCGGCCGCCCCCGCCGCCATCGCCGACGCGTACACCGGCTACCGCACCCGCGAGGCCGTCGCGCTCACCGTCGACCTCGCGCGCAAGGGCAACCAGTATCTCCAGGAGACCGAGCCCTGGAAAACGCGCACGACCGATGCCCAAGCCATGAGCAACTCGGTCGCCGTGGCGCTCCAGGTGACGGCCGGGCTGTCGATTTTGCTGGAGCCCGTCGTCCCCACGCTCGCGGCGAGGTTGCGCGCGATGCTGGCGCTGAGCGGCGTCCGCTCGTCGGAGACGGCGGGCACCGAGGGGCTCGGCTGGGACGATGCCGGGACCGCGTTTCTCGCCGCTGGCCATGCGCTCGGCGAGCCGGGCATCCTGGTCGAAAAGATCGAGGACGACGCCGTCGAGGCCCAGCGCCAGCTGCTCGCGGACCGCTCGGCGGCGGCCAGCGACCCGGCCGAGGCCGCCGACGAATCGCCGGCCGCCGCCGCCGCCCCGTTCGCTGACCTCGGCGACGAGATCACCTTCGACGCGTTCACGCCCCTGGATATGCGCGCCGGCCGCATCGTCGCGGCCGACGTCCACCCCAAGGCCGACAAGCTCCTCCGCTTCGACGTGGACCTCGGCTTCGAGACGCGGCAGATCCTGTCCGGCGTCCGGGAGTTTTTCGCGCCCGACGACCTGGTCGGCAAGACCGTCGTCGTGGTCGCCAACCTGAAGCCGCGCACGATCCGGGGGCTGGAGAGCCAGGGCATGATCCTGTTCGCCGAGAACCGCGACGGCGTGCTGATCCCGGTCGAGACGGCGGCCGAGCCCGGGGCGACCGTCCGATGAGAGCGCTCCTCGTTGGATGTGCCCTGCTCGCGACGGCCGCCAGCGCCCAGGCGCCGCTCGACGCCGTCGCGCTCGCGCTCGGCGTCGGCGACGACGTGGTGTCGATCGAGGTGCGCGCCGAGACGCGCGCGACGCTAGCAGGGGAGACGGTCGTCGTCCCATCGCGTCGGACGATCCGGCGCCAGACCGCGCGGTGGCGGTCGACGCTCGGCGGCGAGCCGCGCGTGGTCGTGCTGACGGAGCGGGGTGCCCTGGCGGGGGAGGACGCCGTGGCGCTCGGGCCCGCCGCCACGGCCGAGGTCCGCGCCGCGCTGTGGCTCGACCCGCTCGCGCTCGCCCTGCGGCGCCGCCAGCTGACCGTCCGCGACCTGGGAGGCGGGCTCCTGCGCGTCCGGGCGCCCCGGCTGGCCGAGGCCGTGCTCGTCAAGCTCGACGCCCAGTCCCGCCCGGTCCGGCTGACGACGTTCGTCGTGCGTGGCGGCGCGCGCGTCTACGTCGAGGTCGTGCTCGCCGACTACCGCACGGTCGACGGGCTGGCGGTGCCGCACCGGGTGACGCTGGCCGAGGGCGGCGCGGTGCAGGGGACGACGACGGTGCGCCGGGTGACCGTCGAACGCGCCGGGGACTGACGGGAGGGGAGGCCGCTGTCCTACGGGTCGTTTGGACCGGGCGTCTCGGCCGCCCCGTTCCGGGAGGGCATCCCGCCCCTCCCCCCATGACCCGTCCTCGCTCCCTCGCGCTCGCCCTCGTCGGGCTCGCCGTCCTGGCCCTCTCCGCGTTCACGCAGCCCGACTACGTCGTGGCCTCGTTCTCCAACATGCGCCCCGGGGGCGCCGTCAACGGCTGGGAGGCGATGCGGCTCGGCGACGCCCGTCCCAGCGACTACCGGCTCGTCCGCGACGGCCGCACGACCGTCGTCCGCGCCGAGGCCAACGCCTCGGCCTCCGGCCTCGTCCGACGGTTCGATCTCGACGCCAACCGCTTCCCGGTCTTGCGCTGGCGCTGGAAGGTCGACAACGTGGTCGAGGGCGGCGACCTGCGGCGCAAGAGCGGCGACGACTACGCGGCGCGGATCTACGTCCTGTTCGACTACGACCCTGCCGACCTCGGCTTTGCCGACCGCGTCAAGTACCGCGCGCTCCGGGCCCTGGGCTACGACAACGTCCCGGTCCGCGCGCTGAGCTACGTCTGGGCCAGCCAGCCCGGCGCGTCGGGGATCTCCCCGAACCCGTTCACCGACTGGGTCCAGATGATCCCCGTCGAAGCCGGGACGGGGAACGTCGGCACGTGGCAGTCGGCGTCGCGCGACCTGGTCCGCGACTACCGCGCCGCCTTCGGCGAGGCGCCCCCGCCGGTTGCGGGGATCGCCATCATGACCGACGCCGACAACACCGGCAACCGCGCGACGGCCTACTACGGCGACATCCGGATGACCGGTCGCTAGCGGTCGCTGACGTTCGCGGCGTCCACTTTAGGTTGGCGCCGTGGCTGACTTGTTTGCCTCCGAATCCGCTCGAGGGCTTGGCGTCGACGCGTGCCGAGCCCTCGTCGCGTTGTCGCTCGTCCCCGGCGTGGGCGCCACGCGCGCCCGGGCCGTCGTGGCGGCGTTCGGCGATGCCGTCACGGCGCTCGGGGCGTCGGCCGCGTCGCTGGTTCGGGTCGAGGGCGTCGGTCCCCAGACCGCCGCCGCCATCCGCGCCTGGGACGACTGGCCCGCCGTCGACGCCCAGTTCGCGCGCGCCGACGCCGTCGGCGCCACGTTGGTCACCTTCGACGACGACGAGTACCCGGCCCTCTTGCGGGAGGTCTACGATCCCCCCGCGTTCCTCTGGGTCCGCGGCCGCCTCGACCCCGCCGACGCCCTCGCCGTCGCCGTGGTCGGCACGCGGAAGGCGAGCGACTACGGGCGGCGCGTCGCCAGCGCGTTCGCCCAAGACCTCGCCCGGGCCGGCGTGACCGTCGTCAGCGGGCTGGCGTACGGCATCGACATCGCGGCGCACCGGGCCGCGCTGGCGGCAGGGGGGAGGACCGTCGCCGTGCTCGGCTCCGGCGTCGACGTGCTGTACCCGTCGCGCCATGCGGGGACCGTCCGCGAGATTCTCGACCGCGACCTCGGCGCCGTCGTCTCGGAACTCCCGCTCGGCGCCGCGCCGGACGCGGCCAACTTCCCCCGCCGCAACCGGATCGTCTCGGGCATGAGCCACGCCACGGTCGTCGCCGAGGCCCGCGCGACCGGCGGCGCGCTGCTGACGGCCGCGCTCGCGCTGGAGCAGAACCGCAGCGTCTTCGCCGTCCCGGGCTCCGTGTTCGCAGAGGCGCCCGGGACGAACCGGCTGATCCAGGCGGGCGCGGCGGCGCTGGCGACCTCGGCGGCGGACGTGCTTCGCGAGGTCGCCCCGCAAGCCGGGATCGCGCCCACCACCGGGCCCGCCCCGTGGCCCGTCGACCTCACCGCCATCGAGCGCCGCCTGCTGGGCGCGCTGTCCTCGGAGCCCCGCCCGCTCGACGCCGTGTGTGCCGACGCGGAGCTGGACACGTCGTCGGCGTTGGTCTACCTGTTGCAGCTCGAGTTCCGAGGCTTGGTCCGTCAACTCCAAGGCAAGCAGTTTTTCCGCGCCTGAGCCGGACGCCAGCCGTGCGGGACCGCGGCGGCGGCGGCGCGCGTTGGCACGGCCCCCACCCGCCGCCCGCGTGCTCCAGACCGCCCTCCTCGCCCTCGCCGCACTCTTCGTCGTGGCGACGTTCTTGCCACTGTCCAAGTCGCACGCGTGGTGGGTGCGCATGTTCGATTTCCCACGCCTGCAGATCGCCAGCGCGGCGGCCGTCGTGTGGGTGCTGCTGGTGGCCGTCGCCGTGGTGGCGGGCGGCCTGGGCCTGTGGGGGTGGGTGCTCGTGGCGGCGCTCGGCGTCGCCGTGGCTGTGCAGGCGGTCCAGATGCTGCCGTACTCGCCGGTCTGGAGGGTCCAGACCGAACGCGCGGAGCCGATGCTCGCCAGCCCCGACCGCCGCCTGCGACTGGTCGCCAGCAACGTGCTGATGCAGAACCGCGACGGCGACCGCTGGCTGTCGGTGATCCGCGAGGCCGACCCCGACATCGTGGTGGCCGTCGAGGTGGACGAGTGGTGGGCCGAGACGGCGGGCGCGCTCGCTGAGACGCACCCCCATTCCGTGCTGGTGCCGCAGGACGACACGTACGGGATGCTGGTCTTCTCGAAGCTGCCGCTTACGCAGACCGAGGTCCGCCACCTGGTCGAGCCCGAGGTGCCGAGCCTGTTTCTCACGGCCGAACTGCGCTCCGGCGAACCGGTCTCGCTCGTGTTCCTCCATCCGCGCCCCCCGCGCCCCGACATTGCCCAAGACTCGACGCTGCGCGACGCGGAACTGGTGCTGGCGGGGCGCGACGTGGCCCAGATCGACGGGCCGATCGTCGTGGCCGGCGACCTCAATGACGTGGCCTGGAGCCACACGACACGCCTTTTTCAGACGCTCTCCGGTCTCCTCGACCCGCGCGTCGGGCGCGGAGCGTTCTCGACGTTTCACGCCGAGCACTGGTGGCTGCGCTACCCGCTCGATCACGTCTTCCACTCCCACCACTTCTCTCTCGTCGAACTCCGCCGCCTGGACGCCGTCGGCAGCGACCACTTTCCGATCCTGATCGAGCTCGAGATGGACCCGGCCGTCGCCCCGATCCAGTCCGGCCCGGATGCCGCCACCGCAGAGCTTGACGAGGGGCGCGAGATGGTGGAGGACGCCGCCGAGATGAAGACGGAGGAGTCCGAGGCCGCCCACCAGGAGCGCGTCGAGAAGGACCAGTAGGGTGCTGTCGGCAGGGCGAGGGTGCGCAGAGCAGGCTCGCCTGCCATGGCTGCGCGAGTCGCTTGCGGCCCGGCTTTCCCTGCTCTCCTCACCGTGCGCCCACCGATCGCAGAACCGGCGCCCGTAGCTTTCCCAGCCCTCGACACGACGCCTTATGTGGTCCGACTCCATCCTCGACACGATCGGCAACACGCCGCTCGTCCGGCTCCGCGCTCTCGGGGCCGACCTCCCATGCACGGTGCTCGCGAAGGTCGAGTTTTTCAACCCCGGTGGGTCGGTCAAGGACCGGATCGGCGTCGCGATGATCGAGGACGCCGAGGCGAAGGGGCTGATCCAGCCCGGCGGGACCATCATCGAAGGGACGAGTGGCAACACGGGCGCCGGGCTGGCGATCGCGGCCATCGCCAAGGGCTACTCGTGCATCTTTACCACGACGGACAAGCAGAGCCCCGAGAAGGCCGACGTGCTCCGCGCCTTCGGCGCCGAGGTCATCGTCTGCCCGACAAACGTCGAGCCCGACGACCCGCGCAGCTACTACTCCGTCGCCCGGCGGCTGAGCGAGGAGATCCCCAACTCGTTCTACCCCAACCAGTACGACCACCCGGCAAACGCCGACGCGCACTACCGGACGACGGGGCCGGAGCTGTGGGACCAGACCGACGGACGGATCACCCACTACATCGCGGGCGCCGGGACGGGCGGCACCATCTCGGGCACGACCCGCTACCTCAAGGAGCAGAACCCCGGCCTGAAGACCATCGGCGTCGACCCGTACGGCAGCGTCTACGCCGAGTACTGGCGGACGGGCGAGTTCAAGGCGTCCGAGATCTACCCGTACTTCACTGAGGGCGTCGGTGAGGACATCCTGGCGGGCAACATGGACTTCTCGCTGGTCGACGACTACGTCCAGGTGGACGACGCGGCGGCGATGACGATGACGCGACGGCTGGCGCGCGAGGAGGGCTTGTTCTGTGGGCAGTCGTGCGGGATGGCCGTCGCCGGTGCGCTGGACTGGCTGGAGGCGCACCGCGCGGATCTGTTGGATGAAGACGTCGTCGTCATCCTGTTGCCGGACAGCGGCTTCCGCTATCTCTCGAAGACCTACAACGACGACTGGATGCGCGAGCACGGTTTCCTCGGCGCGGCGGCCGAGGTCAGCGATCCCTCGTAGCAACGCCCCATTCGGCCGCAGGTGACCGGCGGGCAACGGGGGGCCGTCTGTCAAGGGATGAGGGGTGGGATGGCCTCCTTCTCTCCATCCCGTTCTGCCTCTCGACCGGCGCTTAAAACCCGCCTTGGTAGGCGTCGAGGGTAGGCTCGTCGACCGCAGGCGGGAGGCCCGCCTCGCCGTCGCCCACCGACAGCGTGGCCTCGGCCCAGACCTCGGCCACGGTCGCGAGCAGGCGGTCGAGGTCGGCGCGCGTGTGGACGGCCGAGACGCTGAGCCGGAACCGCTGCTCGCGAGCAGGGACGACGGGCGCCTCGACGTGGTTGACGAACACGTCCCGCGCGTCGAACGCGTGCGCCATGGCGCGGACGTCGGCGCTGGGCGGGGCGGGGAGCGAGAAGATGGGCGTGAGGCCCTCGGCCTCGAACCCCTGCGCGCGGAGCCCCTCGGCGAGGTACGCCGCGTTCTCGACGAGCCGGGCGTGGATCTCGGGCTCGGCTTCCATCACGTCGAGCCCTGCGAGCACGGCGGCACACACGGCTGGCGACGGCGAGGCGCTGAACACGTAGGCGCGGGAAAAGTAGCGGAGGTACTCGACCACGGCCCGGTCGGCCGCGACAAACCCGCCCGAGACGGCGAACGACTTCGAGAAGGTGCCCACGACGGCGGTCGCGGCGTCGCACGCGTCGAACATCGCCAGCGTCCCGCGGCCGCCCGGCCCGGTCACGCCGGTCCCGTGCGCGTCATCGACGATGAGCGCGGCGGCGTGCCGCCGGCAGAGCTCGGCGACGCGGTCGAGCCGGGCCACGTCGCCCGTCATGGAGTACACCCCCTCGACGTTGACGAACACGTCCCGGTGGGCGGGCCGGTGCTCGGCGAGTGTGGCCTCGAGCGCCCGGAGGTCGCCGTGGGGGACCGACCGGCCCTCGATCCCACCAAGCTTCAGGCCGTCGAGGAAGGAGGCGTGGCTGTGGGCATCGTAGACGACGAGGTCGCCCGGGGCGGGGAGCGCGCTGAGAAGCCCCACATTTGCGGCGTAGCCGCTCCCGTAGAGGAGCGCGGCCTCTTGGCCTTCGAGCGCCGCCAGCCGCTCCTCGAGCGCGCGGTGGAGTGGGCCGTGCCCGTTGAGCGCAGGCGGCCCTCCGACCCCCGCGCCGTACTCGGCGACCGCCGACTGTATCCGGGCGACCACGGTCGGGTGGGTCGCCAGCCCGAGGTAATTGTTGGACCCGAACATCAGCATCGGCCGGGGCTCGCCGGTATGGCTCTGCACTTGGACCTCGCGGCCCATCGGCCCGAGCACACGCCGGTACTGGAGGCCGTCGGTGCCGGCGGCGCGCTCGTCGTGGATCCAGTCAGTGAAGGCCGTCGTCCGGTCGGCCAGCCCAAGTCCGGTCCGCATGCGGAGGAGGTCGCGGTAGCTCATCCGCTTGCGCGGGTGGCGAGAGGGAGTCGTCATGGGGGGTGGTGGGAGCTCGGATTCCTTCCGTGCGTGGGAGTCCGGTGTGTCGATTCGAACGTGTCGTCGAGCCCTGGTGGCCCGTCGTGGCATGCGTGCGTAGGCGTGGGCAACCCTGCGCTTGTCGTGGCGTGGCGGTCGTTGGGAAGCGTCTGAGCGTGGGCCGTCAGGCGGTGAGGGAGGGCCACAGGGGGAGAGGGAGGCCCTAGCTTCAGGCTCCCCTTCCCCGCCGTCATGGAGCCCGTCCCCGCCAAGTCCCCGTCCCTCTCGATCGAACTGGCCGAGGACGTCGCCGAGGGCGTCTATTCGAACCTGGTCATGATCTCGCACAGCCCGGAGGAGTTCATTCTGGACTTTATCCGCGTGATGCCGGGCGTCCCGAAGGCCCGCGTCAAGAGCCGGGTCGTGGTGACGCCGGGCCACGCCAAGCGGCTGCTGGCGGCGCTGGCGGACAACATCCAGCGTTACGAGGCGCAGCACGGGGACATTGGCGAAGTGCTGCCCGTCCAGCCGGACCTCCAGTTTTCCGGCCCGAGTGGGGAGGCGTGAGCCTCCGCGTGGGTGGGCCTTCGGCCTGCTCTCATGGGTGGGGGGCCGTTTGTCGTCAGAGCCCGAGCGACGGCGTCCCGCTGGCTTGCCCGTCGCCGAGCGGGCGGACGTGGGTGGCCCAGACGCCGTCGACGGCCTCCAGCAGCCGATCGATGTCCTCGCGCGTGTGGCTTGCGGTCAGGCTCACGCGGAAGCGCTGCTCCGAGGTCGGGACGGCGGGCGCCTCGATGTGGTTCATGAACAGGCCGCGCTCGTTGAAGTCGTGCGCGGCCGCGCGGACATCCGTGCCGGCCGGGACCGGCAGCGAGAACACGGCCGTGACGCCGTCCGCCGGGATGCCCATCGCGCGCAGGCCCTCGGCGAGGTAGCCGGTCCGGTCCATCAGGCGGGCGTGGATCTCGGGCTCGTCCCGAATCACGTCGAGGCCGGCGAGGACCGCCGCGCAGATGGCGGTCGAGGGCGCCGTCGAAAAGACGTAGGCCCGGGCGAAGTAGCGGAGGTAGTCCACCACGTCGCGGTCGGCGGCGATGAACCCGCCGGAGACGCCGAAGGACTTCGAGAACGTGCCCATCACGATGTCCACGTCGTCGGCGGCGTCGAACATGGCGACGGTGCCCGCGCCGTTGGGCCCGGTCACGCCGGTTCCGTGCGCCTCGTCCACGACGAGCGCGGCGCCGTGGCGCCGACACACCTCGCCGATCCGGTCGAGCCGGGCGACGCTGCCGGACATCGAGTAGACGCCCTCGACACAGACGAAGACGTTCTGGTACGTCTCGGTCGCCGCCGTCAGCTGGCGGTCGAGCGCCCGGGCGTCGTTGTGCGGGAAGGGGCGCGCCTCGATCCGGCCCATCTTCAAGCCGTCGAGCGTGGAGGCGTGGATCTCGGCGTCGTAGAGGACGAAGTCCTTCGGGCCGGGCAGGGCGCTCATCAGGCCCACGTTCGCCGAGTAGCCGCTGGAGAAGATCAAGGCGTCGGCCTTGCCCTCGTGCGCGGCCAGGCGCTCTTCGAGCTGGCGGTGGAGCGGCCCGTGCCCGTTCAGGATCGGCGGGCCTCCGGCCCCGACGCCGTACGCGGCGACGGCGTCGCGGACCGCCTCGATGACGCGGGGGTGAGTCGCGAGCCCGAGGTAGTTGTTCGACCCGAACATCAGCATCGACCGTGTCTGGCCGAGGTGGTCGCGCACGACGACCTCGCGGTCGGCGCGCGTCAGCACCTCGCGGAAGTGCAAGCCGTCGACGCCGTCGCCGCGCTCGCCGCGGATGCGGCCGGAGAATTCAGAGGTCCTCGAAGGGAGGTCGAGCTTGGTCCGGATGCGAACGAGGTCGCGATAGGACAAGACATCCTTCGAATGACGTGGTGGGAGCGTCATGGGAGTAGGTCAGCCGGGGGCTCTAATTAAGCTCCGTGCCGACCCCGTGTGTGCCCTTAAAGTGCAGTCTCAAGTTGGGCAATACGCCTAAGTGGCTACGCCACAGAGGCTTGAAGAGTGGACTTCTCTTTCTGCGACGGAGATTCTCTCAGTCGGACCGTTGAAATGGACTGGTGCCAGTAGTGCACAGAGACTACGTCTCCGGGTTACCGCTCCGATCTGGCGAGGAGCACGAGGGCCAAGACGGCAAACAGACCGTGCGGCAACCAGGCCGCGACGGCCGGCGGGATCGCCTGGACGTAGCCCAGAGGCTCGATCGTTTTCTGGAGCGCGAGGTACACAAACGCCACCCCCAGAGCCACGGCGAGATGGGCGGCCTGTCCGCCCCGGCGGCGGGTCGCTGCCAGCGGGACCGCCAGCAACACGAGGATCAGGTTGGCGAAGGGGTAGGCCCACTTGGCGTGGTACGCGACCGTCGCCCGGCCGCGCTCGGTCACGCCGGCCCGCTCCAGCGCGGCGACGTAGGCGCGCGCCTCGGGCAAGGTCATCCGCTCCGCGTCGCGCTCCGACTGGGCGAGATCCCGAGGGAGCACCGTCAGGGCAGTGTCGAGCTGCGCGTGGTAGACGTAGGTCTCGTTCCCGTCGGCAAAGGTGCGCAGGCCAACGTCGTCGGCGCGCCAGAGGCCGAGCGAGTCGACGTAGGTCATCTGGGCGGCGTCGAAGCGGCGGGAGACGCCGCGCTCGCCCAGGGACACGACGGAGACGCGAAAGGCCTGCGACCGCTCGCGGTCGAAATAGCGCGCCGCCAGCACCTCGCCCGGCGCCGTCTGGCGGTAGATCTCGGCCCCGCCGCCGCCCTCGGGCGCGTCGCGGTAGTAGCGGTTTTGAAAGGCGTGGACGACCGCGTTCGCGCGGGGGACGGCGAACCCGTTGAAGGCCAGCATGAGGGCCGTGAACACGAGGCCCGCCAGCACGAACGGCCGCATAAAGCGTCGCGTCGGCACGCCCGCCATGTGGATCGCCGTCAGTTCCATCGACTGTGCCAGCCGGGCCGTCACGTACACGGCGGCCAGGAACAGCGCGAGCGGGCTCGTCTGGCGGATGATGTCGGCCAGGTAGAAGAGGTAGTACTCCCCGAGGATCTGACCCGTCGTCGCCCCCCGGTCAAGGAAGTCGTCGATCCGCTCCGAGAAGTCCATCGTCACGAACGTCGCCGCGAGCAGGCCGACCAGCAGCAGCGACGCCGAGACGAAGCGCCGGAGGACGTGCCAGTCGAAGGTGGTCATGGGTCGAGGGGCAGGGGGTGGCCGCACCGTGCAGGCCGAAGGTCGGGACATCTCGGCGGGGTGCGGGAGAGAACGTCGCCCGCTGGCGTGCCGCCGTCGTCGGGGCCCTGCCTCCCGCCCGCTGCTGCCCTGCTCGCGGATCCCGCTCAACTCACCCAACCTGCGAATCCGTGCCGGGGCGTCCGAGTACCTTTCGGGACCTCTCGTTCAACCCGCCCCGCCAACCCGCCCCGATGAAAATCCACGAGTACCAGGCCAAGGAGATCCTCGCCCAGCACGGCGCCGTCGTCCAGCGCGGCATCGTCGCCGACACGGTCGACGCGGCCGTCGCTGCGGCCGAGACCATGGCCGCCGACGGCGTGACCCAGTTCGTGGTCAAGGCCCAGATCCACGCCGGCGGGCGCGGCAAGGGCGGCGGCGTCAAGTTCTGTCCGTCGATCGACGGCGTCCGCCCGGCGGCCGAAAAGATCCTGGGCATGCAGCTCAAGACGCCCCAGACCGGGCCCGAGGGCCAGCTGGTCAAGAAGGTGCTCGTCACGGCCGCCGAGGACATCGCCCACGAGTACTACCTCGGCATCACGCTCGACCGCGCGACCGGCCAGGACGTCATCATGGCCTCGACCGAGGGCGGCGTCGAGATCGAGGAGGTCGCCGAGGCGACGCCCGAGAAGATCGTCAAGGTCTGGATCGACCCGTCGGTCGGCTTGCGCGGCTTCCAGGCCAACGAGATCGCCTCGCGCCTCGGGTTCGAGGGCCAGGCCCTCAAGGAGGCGCGCAAGTTCGTCGTCGACCTCTACCGGGCGTACCAGAAGTCGGACGCGACGATCGCCGAGATCAACCCGCTCGTCAAGACCGAGGACGGCCGCGTGATCGCGCTCGACGCCAAGGTCAACCTCGACGACAACGCGCTCTACCGGCACCCCGACCTTGCCGCCATGCGCGACGAGGCCGAGGAGGAGCCGCTCGAGGTCGAGGCCAGCAAGCACAGCCTCAACTACATCAAGCTCGACGGCAACGTCGGCTGCATGGTGAATGGCGCCGGGCTGGCGATGGGGACCATGGACCTCATCAAGCTGGCGGGCGGCGAGCCGGCCAACTTCCTGGACGTGGGCGGGACGGCGAGCCCGAAGACGGTCGAGGCCGGCTTCCGCATCATCCAGTCGGACCCGAACGTGAAGGCCATCCTGGTCAACATCTTCGGAGGCATCGTCCGCTGCGACCGCGTCGCCAAGGGCGTCGTGGAGGCGGCCAACAACATGGAGCTGACCGTCCCGCTGATCGTGCGCCTGCAGGGCACGAACGCCGAGGAGGGCATGCAGATCTTGAAGGACAGCGGCCTGCCCATCGAGAGCGCCATCCGCCTGCAGGAGGCCGCCGACAAGGTGACCGCCGCGCTCAACGCGTAGCCGCCCGCCCCGTCTCTGACCCTGTGGGGGCACGCCGCCGGTGTGCCCCCACCTGTTTCCACGCCCCATGCCCGACTCCGCCCCCGTCCGCGTCGAGGCCGACGGCGTCGTCAAGCGCTACGGGGCCGTCGCCGCCGTCGACGGCGTCTCGCTCGACGTGCCGGGCGGCGAGTTCGTGTCTCTCCTCGGGCCGTCCGGCTGCGGCAAGACGACGCTCTTGCGGCTCATCGGCGGGTTCGAAACGCCGGACGCGGGCGCGATCCGCATCGGCGGGCGCGACGTGACCCGACTCGCGCCCCAGGACCGGCCGACGGCGATGGTCTTCCAGAGCTACGCGCTCTTCCCGACGATGACGGTCGGCGAGAACGTGGGCTACGGACTGTCGGTGCGCGGCGTGGGCCGGGCGCAAGCGGCCGAGCGCGTGGCGCGAGCGCTGGCGCGCGTCGATCTCGCGGGGCTCGGCGACCGATCCGTGGCGGCGCTGTCGGGCGGCCAGCAGCAGCGCGTGGCGCTGGCGCGGGCGATCGCGGTCGAGCCCGAGGTGATCCTGTTCGACGAGCCGCTGTCGAACCTCGACGCCGAACTGCGCGAGGCGACGCGCGCCGAACTCAAGGCGCTGCAGCGCGAGATCGGCGTGACGTCGCTGTACGTGACGCACGACCAGTCGGAGGCGCTCGCGATGAGCGACCGGATCGCGCTGATGCGAGCGGGCCGGATCGAGGCCGAGGGCACGCCGGAGGCGCTCTACACCGAGCCGCCGACGGCGTACGCGGCGTCGTTTCTGGGTGGCGCCAACGTGATCCGCGACGCGGCGCTTGCGGAGCAGCTCGCGGGCGAGCCGATGCCCGCCGGCCAGGCGCTGGCGGTCCGCCCCGAGGCGCTGGAGCCGGTCGCCAGCGGGCACGGTGTGCCCGCGCGCGTGCTCGGCCGGCTGTTCCTGGGGCTCACCGCCGAGTGGGCCGTCGAGGTGGGCGGTCAGCGCTTGCGGCTGTGGACCGACCCGGCGCGCGCTGTGCCCGAGGCGCTCGGCGTCCGCGCCGGTCAATGGCGTTGGGTGCGCGACGGGGCGTAGCGCAGGGGCTCGCGGATGTCGTTCCGTGCTGGCGGGTGGCGCTCTTGCAGGGCTAGCCGCAAACCCCGTCCGTCCCCGCGCGTACGCTCGGCCCGACGCCCCCCTGCCCGATGACCGACCCCGCCGCGCTCACCCTGCGCGACACCCTCGACGGCCTCACCCCGGCCCGCATCGCCACCCTCTACCGCCGCGCCCCGCTCCTGCGCTCGACCGACAACTCGGAGCGCTTGTGGGCCGCCTTCGAAAACTCGTCGCTCGTGCTGACGCTCTGGGACAAGGACCGGCTCGTCGGGCTGGCGCGCGTGCTCACCGACGGCGTCAGCACGGCCTACTTGTGCGACCTCGCCGTCGAGCCCGACCTCCAGGGCGCCGGCGTCGGCAAGCGGCTCATCGACGAGATCGGGACCCGGCTGCCCGGCGCCGAGATCGTGCTCCGCGACTCGAACCTGTCGACCGGCTTCTACGAGCGCCTGGGCTTCACGGCCGTTGGCAACGCCTGGATCCGAGGATGACCGCCGCCGCCCGCTATACGGTCGATGCCCTCCAGAAGACGCGCGCCTCGCTCGGCGGCCTGCTCGACCGGCTGAGCGACGACCAGTGGCTCGCCGTCCCCGACGGCTTCCGCAACAGCATTCTTTGGAATGTCGGCCACATCGCTGTCACGGCCGACCTGCTGACGTACGGGCTCGCCCGGCGCGCAGTGCCGTCGCCCGACTGGGCCGTCGCCGCCTTCCGCAAGGGGACCGCGCCGGACGCCTGGGAGACGCCGCCCGACATCGCGGCGACGCGCGCCCTCTTCGACACCGGCCTCGCCCCGCTCGCGGCCGACCTCGGCACCGACGCCTTCGCCGACTTCCGCCCGTACACGACCACGCCGGGCGTGACGCTCGCGAGCGTCGAGGAGGCCGTCGCGTTCAACGCCTTCCACGAAGGCCTGCACACGGGCACGATCGCCACGCTGTACCGACTCGTCCGCTAGGCGACGGCCGGCGCCACCAGACGGAGCGTCCCGGCGGCCGCGTCGATCTCGGCCTCGGCGCCGATGGGCACCGTCAGCTTGCGCGAGGTGTGGCCGATGCTGGCGCCCTGAAACGCGGGGACGCCGAGCGGCGCGATGTGCTGGCGGACGACCTCGTCGAGCGTGAACCCGTCGACCTCGCCCGAGTCGGGGTCGCAGCGGGGGCAGACGCCAAACACGAACCCGGCCAGCCCCGCCAGCAGGCCCGCTTGCCCGAGCTGCGTCAGCATCCGGTCGATGCGGTAGATGCCCTCGCCGATGTCCTCGACAAAGAGGATGTGGCCGCCCAGGTCCGGCATCCACTCGGTCCCGACGAGCGACGCGAGCACGGACAGGTTGCCGCCGACGAGCCGGCCGGTCGCCCGGCCGGGCGTGATCGGCGTCGGGGCCGAGAGCGGCGTCCCCGTCGTCCGCAGCGTCGCGGCCGTGCCGTCCATCACGACGCGGCGGAAGCTGTCGCCCGTCATGCCGCCCATCTCGGACGTGGCGTTCGGCCCGTGGAAGGTGACGAGCCCGGTGCGCGCATACGCCGCGAGCAGGAGGGAGGTGTTGTCGCTGAACCCGCAGAGCACCTTCGGATTCGCGCGCACCACGTCCCAGTCGACGAATGGGAGCGCGCGCGCGGCGCCCCAGCCGCCCCGCATGGCCATGACGGCGTCCACGCGGTCGTCGGCGAACATGGCGGTGATGGCATCCGCGCGCTGGCGGTCGGTCCCGGCGAAGTAGCCGTCGCGCGCGAGCAGGGTGGGGGCGGCGACGGTCTGCAGTCCGAGGCTCGCGAGATTCGCCCGCGCCTCGTCGATGATCGACGGCCGGTACACGATCCCGGCAGGCGCCACCAGGCCGACCGTGTCGCCGGGCCGCACGCGGGGCGGCTTCGTCGGCGTCTGCGGGCGGGCGACCGTCGCGAGCGAGGCGGGGGCGGACAAGCCGGCCGTGGCGAGGCCGGCGGCGGTCAGAAAGTGGCGGCGGTTCATGGGCGGTGGGAGGGGCCGGAAGGACGACGGCCCACCCCGGAACGATACCAGGGTGGGCCGCGGTCTCCGGTCCGTCGTCTGCGGTCCTAGAGATTCTCGATCAGCGCGTCGCCGAACTCGGAGCACTTCAGGAGGGTGGCGCCGTCCATCTGGCGCTCGAAGTCGTACGTGACGCGCTTCTGGCCGATCGTCGTCTCCATCGACCGGATGATGGCGTCGGCGGCCTCGGTCCAGCCCATGTAGCGGAGCATCATCTCGCCGGAGAGGATGACCGACGACGGGTTGACCTTGTCGAGCCCGGCGTACTTCGGGGCCGTCCCGTGCGTCGCCTCGAAGAGCGCCACGCCCGTCGTGTAGTTGATGTTGGCGCCCGGCGCGATGCCGATGCCGCCGACCTCGGCCGCGAGCGCGTCCGAGACGTAGTCGCCGTTGAGGTTGAGCGTCGCGATGACGCCGTACTCGGCGGGCCGCGTCAGGATCTGCTGGAGGAAGGCGTCGGCGATGACGTCCTTGACGGTGATCGTGACGCCGTTCTTGGTGAACGTCCGCCACGGGCCCTCGCCGATCACCTCGGCGCCGTACTCGGCGTCGGCGAGCTCGTAGCCCCAGTCGCGGAAGGCGCCCTCGGTGAACTTCATGATGTTCCCCTTGTGGACGAGCGTGACGGAGTCGCGACCATCCGCGACGGCGTAGTCGAACGCGGCGCGGACGAGCCGGGCCGTGCCCTCCTGGGAGACCGGCTTGATGCCGAACCCGGCGGTGTCGGGGAAGCGGACGTTCTTGAAGCGCTCGGGGAAGTGCTCCTTCATGAGCGCCTTGAACGTCTCGGCGTCCTCGGTGCCGTTCTCGAACTCGATGCCGGCGTAGATGTCCTCCGTGTTCTCGCGGAAGATGACCATGTCCACGTCCTCGGGCGCCTTGACGGGCGAGGGGACGCCGCTGAAGTAGCGGACGGGGCGGACGCAGGCGTAGAGGTCGAGCTTCTGGCGGAGCGCGACGTTGAGGCTCCGGATGCCGCCGCCGACGGGCGTGGTGAGGGGGCCCTTGATGGAGACCAAGTGCTCGTCCATCGCGGTCAGCGTGTCTTGGGGGAGCCACTCGCCGTACGCGTCCATGGCCTTCTGGCCGGCGAAGACCTCGAACCACTCGATCTGGCGGTCGCCGCCGTACGCCTTCTCGACGGCCGCGTCGAGCACGCGCGAGGCCGAGGCCCAGATGTCGGGCCCGATGCCGTCGCCCTCGATGAACGGGATGATGGGGCGGTCCGGGACGGAGAGCCCGTCGGCGGTCATCGTGATGGTCTCGCCAGCGGAGGGCGTGGTCAGGTCCTTGTAGTCGGCCATGCGTGGGTCGGGGTTCGGGAAGAGAGGGCGGGGAAGCTACGCGAGCGGGCGCGCGGCGATCCGGCGAGCGGCGGCGGTAGGTCGTCGGTCGCCATCCCCGGCCCCCGGTCTCGCGCGCAGGGTAGCTTGCGGACCGTCCCCCCCGAACGCCCCCATGCCCCACGTCGGACTCCTCTACGGCGGCCAGTCGGCCGAGCACGAGGTCTCGATCCTGTCCGCCGTCAACGTCGCCGCCGCGCTGGCCGAGCGGCACCGCGTCACGCCCATCTACATCGACCGCGACGGCCGCTGGCGGGTGACGCGCGCGGTCGACGGCGGCGAGGGCGACCGGCTGTGCTTCTGGCCCCACGCCGGCGGCGACACGCTGCGCGTCGACGGGCTGGGCGGGCTCGGGCTCGACGTGGTGTTCCCCGTCCTCCACGGCCACAACGGCGAGGACGGCACGATCCAGGGCTTCCTCCACACCCTCGGCCTCCCGTTCGTCGGGCCGGATGTGCTGGCGTCGGCGGCGTGCATGGACAAGGCCGTCGCCAAGCGGCTGCTGGAGGCGGCCGGCCTGGCGACGACCCCGTACCTCGTGACGTATGCCCACCACGACCGCCCGGACTTTGCAACGGTGCAAGAGCGTCTGGGCCCGACCGTGTTCGTCAAGCCCGCAAACTCCGGCTCGTCGGTCGGCGTCTCGCGCGTCGAGGCCGAGGCCGAGTGGGGCGCGGCGCTCGACGACGCGTTCCGCTACGACAAGACGGTCGTCGTCGAGACCGGCATCGAGGGGCGCGAGATCGAGGTGGCCGTGCTGGGCAACGAGCGGCCGGAGGCGTCGGTCCCGGGCGAGATCGTCATCACGACGCAGTTCTACGACTACGACTCGAAGTACACCGACCCCGACGCCAGCCGCATGGAGGTGCCGGCGGACCTCGACGCGGACACGACGGCCCGCGTGCGCGAGCTGGCGGTCGACGCCTACGTGGCCCTCGGCTGCGAGGGGCTCGGCCGCGTCGACTTTTTCGTGACCGGCGACGGCGAGATCCTGGTCAACGAGATCAACACGATCCCCGGCTTCACCGCGCGGAGCATGTACCCCGTGATGTGGGCCGCGACGGGGCGGAGCAACGAGCAGCTCGCGGACGACCTGGTGCAGCTGGCGCTCGACCGCCACGCCCGCGACGCCCGCCGCAAGCTGACGCGCTAGGTCGATTCGCCTCCCGTTCTGGACCCACCGCCCCACCCCTGTTCCGCTCCCCGCATGTCCGAGCGCACGTATTCCGAGGCCGAGGTCGCCGCCATCTTCGCCCGGGCCGCCGAGCGCCAGCGGCCGCCCTCCCCCTCGACGTTCTCGACGGGTCTGACGCTGGCGGAGGTCGAGCAGGCGGGGCGCGAGGCCGGGCTGGATCCGTCGACGGTGCGCGCGGCGGCCGCCGAGATCGACGCCCGCGAGCGCTACCCGGAGCGGTCGGCGGTGGCCGTGGCGGAGCGCTGGGTCGAGGCGCCGCTAGCGGCGGGGGCGTGGGACGACCTGGTCGCCTCGCTGCGGCACAGGTTCGGCGCCAGCACGGCGTGGTGGGGCACCGACACGGGGACGGTCGGGACGGCGCAGGAGTGGACCCACACCGCCGGGTCGGGCACGCGGACGACGGTGACGCTGAGCCCCCGGGAGGGGCAGACCCTGCTCCGGGTCGTGCAAGAGGGCGCCGGGCTCGGCGACGACCGCACGATGGGGTGGCTGGTGGCGGCGGTCGTCGCGCTCGTCCCGGCGATGCTGGCCGGCGCACTCGTTGCGGAGACGCTCGCGCTGGGCGACCTGATGGGGATCGCAACGGTGCTGCTCGTGCTGATCCCCAGCGTGGCCATCGGCGGGCCCTGGGTGGCGTCGCGCGTGCGGGCGGGGCGCTCGCGGCAAGCGGAGACGGTGCAGACCCTGGCTGACGACCTCGCAGATCAACTCGTCAGAGGCCGCCAACCGTCCGTCGAGCCCGCACCGGTCGAGGCGCCCGGTCCGCTCCTCGACCTCTCGGCGTTCGACGAGTCGGACACCGAAGCAGACGGGCGATCCGAACGCCGGCGCGAGCGGAGCTGAGCCGCCGTCTCGGAGTCGGCTCCCAGAGCGGAGCGCTCCGGCGGGCTCGGGCACCGGCCGCGCCGTGGCGAGTAGGCCCGGCCCCACACCTGCGCCCATGGCCTTCTCGACCGACACCCGCACGCTCCAGCCCGGCGACACCTACGTCGCCATCCGCGGCGAGACGCACGACGGCCACGCCTTCGTCCCGCAAGCGATCGCGAAGGGCGCGGCGGCCCTCATCGTCGAGGAGCCCGTCGAGGCGCCGGCGGGCGTGGACGTGACCGAGGTCGCCAGCAGCATCGACCACCTGGTCGCGCTCGCCTCGACACGCGTCCGCCAGCTCGGCTGCCGCACGGTCGCCATCACGGGGAGCGTGGGCAAGACGACGGCGCGGACGGCGGTCGTGGCCGTGCTGGCGCAGACGTTCGCCGTAAAGGGCTCCGAGGGCAACAAGAACACGCCGCTCGGCCTCTCGCTGACGCTGCTCAACGCGGACCTCACGCCCGAGACCGTCCTCGTCCTGGAGATGGGCGCGCGCATCCCGGGCGACATCCAGGAACTCTGCGACGCCTTCCCGCCGACCGTCGGCGTGGTCACGAACGTGCGCGGCGTACATCTCGAAACGCTGGGGAGCCTGGACGGCGTCGAGCGCGAAAAGTCCGAGATCGTCCGCGCCCTCGACGCCGACGGGACGGCCGTCCTCAACGGCGACGACCCACGCGCGCGCCGGATGGCCGGGGTCACCGCCGGAGCCGTCGTGCTCTATGGGGCCTTGTCGGACTGCGACGTGCGCCCGGAGCACGTCACGGCCGACCTCCCGATCCTGGGCGACCACGCCGTGTTCACGGCCATGCTGGCGACCGCCGTCGGCCGCGCCTTCGACATGGACGCCGACGCCATCACGCGCGGCCTGGAGGCCATCGAGCCCGAGAAAGGGCGCTTGCGCAAGCTGCCCGGCCGGGGCGGGAGCACGCTCGTCGACGACACCTACAACGCGTCGCCCGACGCCACGCGCTCGGCGCTCGACGTGCTGGCTGGGCTGGAGGCGGAGCGGCGAACGGCCATCCTGGGCGACATGCTGGAACTGGGCGAATCGGAAGTCGAGGAGCACGTCGCCGTCTTGCGCCACGCGCTGGGGTCGGCCGACCGCGTCTGGGCGGTCGAGTCGCCGTACACGATCATGAGCCGCGCCCACGCCGCGCTGGCCGACGACGAGCGCGAGCAGGTGGAGCTGTTCGGGTCGTCGCACGACGCCGCGCGAGCGGTCCGCGACGGGCGGCTCGCGCTGGCGACAGGCGACGCCGTCCTCGTCAAGGGCTCCCAGGGCGCGCGGATGGAGCGCGTCTCGGAGGCGGTGCTGGCGCCCGACCTCAACGCGGCCGACGTGCTGGCGCGGCAGACCGAACAGTGGAAAGCGATCGAGTAGGGCAGGGTAAGAGGCGAGCGGGATGAGTCTGGTCTCCGCCCCTTGTCACCTTACCCTTCCCTCTTGCCCTCAGAGCCTCCCAAACAGCGCGCGGGCCCTCAACTCCCACACCTTGCCCATCGCCTCGCGCACGATCGCGCTGCTCATCTTGGACTCGCCCTCGCTGCGCTCGGTGAACACGATGGGCACCTCGACGAGCCGGAAGCCGCGCCGCCACGCGCGGTAGTTCATCTCGATCTGGAACGAGTAACCGTTCGAGCGGACGCGGTCGAAGGGGATGGCCTCCAGCACCGCGCGGCGAAAGCACTTGAAGCCGGCCGTCACGTCGCGGATGGGCAGGCGCGTGATGAGCCGCGTGTAGACGCCCGCGCCGTAGCTCAGCACGAGCCGCCCGAGCGGCCAGTTCAGCACCCGCAAGCCGTCAACGTACCGGCTCCCGATGGCGACGTCCGCGCCCTGTCGGCAGGCCGCGACGAGGTGCGGGAGGTCGTTCGGGTTGTGCGAGAAGTCGGCGTCCATCTCGCAGACGTAGTCGAACCCGGCCTCCAGGGCGTGACGGAAGCCGCCGAGGTACGCCGTCCCGAGCCCCAGCTTGCCCGCGCGGCGGAGCAGCCCGACCCGGTCCGGCGCCTGCTGGCGGCGGGCCTCCACCAAGTCGGCGGTGCCGTCGGGCGAGCCGTCGTCGACGACCAGGACCGAGAGGTCGCCGTCGAGCGCGAGCACGGCGTCCACAATCGCGTCGATGGTCCCGGCCTCGTTGTAGGTCGGCACCACGACGACCACGTCGCCGGCGGGGGGGGAGAGGAAGACGTCGGACACGGTCTCAGGATACCGCGACGTCAGCCGGTGCCGGGCCGCCCCTCCGTGATGAGACGGCGAGGATGGCAACGCCCGTCCGCCAGGGCGCCCCCCGCGGCGGTAGCTTTCGGCTCGCCGCCGGATCCCGCTCGGGCCCTGGCGGTTCGCCTCACGCACCCCCCGACGCCCGATGGCCGGCACGACTGCTAAGAAGAAGGCTCCCGCGAAAAAGGCCCCGGCCCGCAAGGCCCCGGCGAAGGACGCCGCCAGCAACGGCGCGTCCGACTTTACGCCCGCCGTCCCCGACGTCCGCATCTACCGCGACAGCGGCCACACCCACGCGTCGCTGGGCCTGAGCGCCGACGACGTGCTGGCGATGTACGAGAACATGCTGCTGCAGAGGCGCTTCGAGGAGCGCGCGGCGCAGATGTACGGCCGCCAGAAGATCGCGGGCTTCCTGCACCTCTACATCGGCCAGGAGGCCGTCTCGACCGGCGCCGTCTGGGGCACGCGCCCCGACGACCCCATCATCACGGCGTACCGCGACCACGGCCTGGCGCTGGCGCGCGGGATGTCGAGCACGTCCGGCATGGCCGAGCTGTTCGGCAAGATCGACGGGTGCTCGCGCGGCAAGGGCGGCTCGATGCATTTTTTCGACGTGTCGCGCCACTTCTACGGCGGCCACGGCATCGTCGGCGGGCAGATCCCGGTCGGCGTCGGGATGGGCTTCGCGTGCAAGTACAAGGAGACCGGCGGCGTCGCGATGGCCTTCTTCGGCGACGGCGCCATCAACCAGGGCGCCTTCCACGAGGCCACGAATCTGGCGGCGCTCTACGACGTGCCGGTTCTGATCATCGTCGAGAACAACGCGTACGCGATGGGCACCTCGATCGAGCGCTCGCGCGGCGACGCCGAGCTCTACAAGCAGGCCTACCCCTACGGCATGCCCGCCGCCGTCATCGACGGGATGGACCTGTTCGAGGTCTACGGCGCCTTCAAGGAGATCGCCGACGACGCCCGCGGCGCGACCGACGGCCAGACCAAGCCCTACTTCGTCGAGGTCCAGACGTACCGCTACCGCGGCCACTCGATGTCGGACCCGCAGAAGTACCGGACGAAGGAGGAGATGGAGTCCAAGAAGAACGAGGACCCCATCATTCGCACCAAGACCTACCTGCTGGAGAACGACCTCGCGACCGAGGAGCAGCTCGACGCCATCGACGAGAAGGTCAAGGCCGAGGTCATGGAGGCCGTCGAGTTCGCCGAGAACAGCCCGCTCCCCGGCCTCGAGACCATGTACGAGGACGTGTACGCCGAAGACGGCGTCCCGATCGTCGAGTAACCCACCCACGAACCACGAACCGCGCCGTTTCCGGTCTCTCTTCGTAGAGCGTCGGGCGTCGAGCGCGGGCAGAACAGAATGGCAGAGCTGCAATACCGGGAGGCCCTCCGCGCCGCGATGGTGGAGGAGATGGAGCGCGACGAGAACGTCTACCTCATCGGCGAGGAAGTCGCCGAGTACGACGGGGCCTACAAGGTGTCGCAGGGGATGCTCGACCAGTTCGGGCCCAAGCGCATCATCGACACGCCCATCTCCGAGGCCGGCTTCGCCGGGCTGAGCATCGGCGCTGCGATCATGGGGCTCCGGCCGATCGTCGAGTTCATGACGTGGAACTTCACGTTCGTGGCGTTCGACCAGATCGTCTCGAACGCCGCCAAGGTCCGCTACATGTCGGGCGGCCAGGCCAAGGTGCCGATCGTCTTCCGGGGCGGGAACGGCGCGGCCGGCCAGCTCGGCGCGACGCACTCCAACTCGGTCGAGGCCCTGTACTCGAACGTGCCCGGGCTCAAGATCGTGGCGCCCTCGAACCCCGACGACGCCAAGGGCCTGCTCAAGGCCTCGATCCGCGACGACGACCCCGTCCTGTTCCTAGAGTCCGAGCTGATGTTCGGCCTCCGCGGCGAGGTCTCCGACGCCGACGACTACATCATCCCGATCGGCCAAGCGCGCATCGCGCGCGAGGGCGACGACGTGACGATCGTGGCCCACTCGAAGAGCTACTGGCTGGCGATGGACGCCGCCGAGGAGCTCGCCAAGCAGGGCATCGAGGCGACCGTCATCGACCCCCGCACGATCCGCCCGTTCCCGATCGGGGCCGTCGTCGACTCGGTCAAGAAGACGAACCGGCTCGTCATCGTCGACGAGAGCCAGCCGTTCGGCGGGATCGCGGCCGAGGTCGGCTTCCAGATCCAGCGCGAGTGCTTCGGCTACCTCGACGCGCCGGTCGAGCGCGTGACCGCCAAGGACGTGCCGGCGCCGTACGCCAAGAACCTCATCGAAGCCTGGATGCCGTCGGTCGACGGCGTCATCGAGGCCGTCAAGAAGACGCTCTACGTGTAGGAGGGACTGGGGACTCGGGACGAGGGACTGGGGAAATCCAGTCTCGCTCTCGCGCCTCCCGTCCCGGTTTTCATTCCCTCAGTCCCTAGGTCCCCACAGTCCCCCAATCCCCATGGCCATCGCCGTTGAAATGCCCAAGATGAGCGACACGATGGAGGAAGGCGTCCTCGTCGCGTGGCTGGCCGAGGAGGGCGCCTCCGTGTCCGCCGGCGACGTGATCGCCCAGGTCGAGACCGACAAGGCGACCATGGACCTCGAGGTCTACGACGACGGGGTGCTCTTGAAGCGCGTCGTCGGCGAGGGCGACGCGGTCCCGATCGGCGCGCTGATCGCCGTGCTCGGCAAGGAGGGGGAGAGCGCCGACGACATCATCGGCCAGTACGGCGGCGACGGCGCCGCCGGCGACGCGGCCGAGGTGAAAGCGGCGCCCCCGGCGACCGACGAGGGGAACGCCGCGCCGAGCGGCCTCTCCGGCATCGCGCCGGTCGCCCAAGCCATCGACACGCCCGCGCCGAGCGTCCAGCCCGTCGGCGGCGACGGGGCGGCCCCGTCCGTGACGCCGGCCGCCAGCGCCGACGGCGACCGCGTCAAGGCGTCCCCGCTGGCGCGGCGGATGGCCACAGAGGGCGGCCTCGACCTCGCCACGGTCCAGGGCTCCGGGCCGGACGGCCGCGTCGTCAAGCGCGACGTGGAGGCGGCGCTGGCGGGCACGGGACAGACGAAAGCGCCCGCGGCGTCGAGCGCACCCGCTCCGGTGCCTGCCAAGGCGCCCGCGCCGGCCGCCCAGCCCGTCTCCGCAGGAGGCGAGGACATGCGGATCACCCAGATGCGCAAGACGATCGCCAAGCGGCTCGCGCAGAGCAAGTTCACCGCGCCGCACTTTTACCTGACTGTCGACGTCGACATGACGACGGCGATGGCCTTCCGCGGCGACATCAACGCGCTGACGGAGGCGCAGGGGCTGGCGAAGGTGTCGTACAACGACCTCATCACCAAGGCCTCGGCGGTCGCCCTGGGTCGCCACCCGATGGTCAACGCGAGCTACCTCGAGGACGAGGGCGTCATCCGCAAGCACGACGGCGCGCACGTCGCCGTGGCGGTCGCCATGCCGGAGGGGCTCATCACGCCGGTCGTTCGCGACGCGGATCGCAAGGGGCTCGCGGCGATCGCCGCTGAGACGCGCGAACTGGCGGGCCGGGCCCGCGACGGGAAGCTGGACCCGGCGGAGTACAGCGGCTCGACGTTCACGACCTCGAACCTGGGGATGTTCGGCATCTCGGAGTTCACGGCCATCATCAACCCGCCGAACGCCTGCATCCTGGCCATCGGCGCGATCCGCGACATCCCGGTTGTGAAGGAGGGCGCCGTGGTGCCCGGCAAGGTGATGACGCTGACGCTCTCCTGCGACCACCGCGTAGTCGATGGCGCCAGCGGCGCGGCCTTCCTCGGCGACGTCAAGGCGATGCTGGAGACGCCGTCGCTGATGCTCGTGTGAGCGGGTCAGGCGGCGGGGGGCAGGGGCGCCGAAGCGGCCGTCCAGTCGCCCCCCCGGCCCCCGACCTCTGAACCATGCCCACGCTCGCTCACCTCTCCGACGTCCACTTCGGAAAGATCTCCGACGCCCGCGTCGTGGCCGCGCTGGTGGCCGAGGTCAACGCTGCGGGCCACGCCCTCGTCGTGGTCTCGGGCGACTTGACGCAGCGGGCGCGGACGACGCAGTTCCGCGCGGCGCGCGCGATGCTCGACGCCTTCGACGCCCCGACCCTCGTGGTCCCCGGCAACCACGACGTCCGCGCGTGGTGGCACAACCCGTTCGAGCGGGTCTGGCGCTCGTCCAAGCGCTTCCGCCAGCACATCACGGAGGACGAGACCCCGTCCTTCGAGGCGCCAGGGCTGTCGGCGTTCGGCCTCAACTCGGCCCACGGGTTGACGATCAAGGGCGGGCGGATCCGGACGGAGCACGTCGCCGAGATGGAGGCGTTCTTCGCGCACCAGCCGCCCGGCGCGTTCCGCGTCCTGACGCTGCACCACCACCTGCTGCTGCTGGACGGGCTCGGCGACCACGACGTGTCGCGCGGCGCCCGGCTCGCGCTCGACGCCGCCCAGCGCGCGCGCGTGGACCTTATCCTGTGCGGCCACCTTCACCGCAGCCACGTCGCGCCCATCGAACTGGCGCCGTCGGGCGACGCGGACGGCCACCGGGTCGTGATCGCCAGCGCGGGCACGGCGACCTCGAACCGGGGGCGGGGCGAGGACCGGGCCGCCAACTTCTACAACTGGGTGACGGTCGGGGAGGAGTCGTTTGCCGTCGCCGAGCGCCGCTTCGACGCCGAGACGGGCCGGTTTGAGCAAGAGCGGACGACGACCTTCGCGCGCGACCGCCGGGCCGGGTCGTAACTGGGCGAGCGCCAGCCCCGTAGGTTGCCACCCGCCCCGCCACGCGCTCCCGTGTCCGACTTCGACGTTTTCGCCGCTGCCGCTCTCGCCGACGACGAGGAGCCGCGACGCGCGCCCCGGTCGGGCTCGGCGACCTGCCACAACTGCGCCGCGCCCCTGTCGGGCCCGTACTGCGCCGTGTGCGGGCAGCGCGACCAGCCGCTGCGGATCCCGCTCCACCGCTTCCTGGCCCAGTCCCTCGTCGAGTTCTTCGGCGTCGACGGCCGGGTGTGGCGGACGCTGTTCGCGCTCGTCTTCAAGCCGGGCACGCTGACGCGCGACTTCCTGGCGGGCCGCCGCAAGCGGTACCTCCGGCCGCTCCGGATCTACCTCTCGGCGACGCTCCTCTTTTTCTTTCTGCTGCAGCTGCTCGACCCCGTGAGCCGGGTCGAGGCGGCGTTCGGCGGCGGCGACGTGGCGGTCCTCGACAGCACCGTCACGGCGGCCACGTACCTCGACTACCTCGACACGCGGCTGGAGGAAGAAGCCGTCGAGGTGGCCGACTACATGGCGCTCGCGGACTCGCTGCAGGGCGCCGTCGACAGTGTCCGGGCCGCCCTGGACACGACGCCGGACTCGCTGCGCGCCGATGCGGAGGAGGGGCTCGACGACCTGGTGGACGCCCTCGGTGACGCGCGAGACGACCTTCGTGACGTCGACGGCTCGCTCGACGACCAGCGACTGGACTGGCAGCGGGCCCAGGTGGCGTCGTTCCCGCCCGACAGCTTGATTCAGCCTCGAGACGTGGACTACGCCGCGCTCCTCGTCGTGGGGACCGACGAGACCGACATCAACGTCAATGCGCCCGGCTGGCTCAGCGACGCCCGGCCGTTCGCGGATTTCCGCGAGGCGCGGACCTCGGAGGAGCGGGCCCGGGCCGGGGCGGACCTGGCCCGTGGGTCGATCGGCAAGGTGCCCGTCGTGCTGTTCCTGATGCTCCCCCTCTTCGCGCTCTTGCTGAAGGTCCTGTACGTGAGGCGGGGGTGGTACTACTCCGAGCACCTGGTCCACGGGCTCCACACGCACGCCTTCACGTTCGTCGTCTTCACGGCCGTCGCCCTGATCGCGGCGGCGGCGCCCGAGAACGTGTTTCAGACCAACGACGGCTCGACGGGCCTGGGCGAGGTGGTGTCGAACCTGCTGCTCCTGATGGCCCTGCCGCTGTACTACCTCGTCTCCATCAAGCGCGTCTACGGCCAGGGCTGGATCAAGTCCATCCTCAAGACGAGCGTGCTGATGACGGTGTACTCGATGACGCTGCTCGTCGGCGGGACCGTGCTGGCGGTGATTCTAGCAGCCATCAGCGGCTAAGGTCGGACGGGCGGCGCACGTCGAGGCCGTGGGCGCGAGCGCCGTCGAGGAGGGGCGCGTCGAGGGTGATCAGCACGGCGTCCCCGACATCTGCCAGCGCGGCAAACAAGCGGTCGGTCTTGCCCGGAATGGACGGGTAGGGGCCGGGGTCGAGGGCCGCCGCCACCCGGCCCGCTTCGGGGAAAAACGCCGACGGGTCCACGCCGCGCAGCGGCGGGATGCGGCCGAGCACCGCCAGTCCCTCGGCGCGCGTGGCGTCGGTCCACAGCGCGAGCAGGTGCCCGAGGCGGGCGGCCTCGACCACGCGGCCGGATGCGGAGCCGGGCCGGAAGCCGGCAGCGACCAGCACGTTGGTGTCTAGGACCACCCGGCGCGGCGGGCGGGAGGGCTCGGCGCCCCCCGCGCCCACGACCGGCATCGCTAGACGGCGGGCTCCTTGGTCGGCCCGGCCGTGCAGACGGCCTCCGGGGCCCGCTCGCGGTACTTCTCGAAGTTGTCCGCGAACATGTCGGCGAGCTGACGGGCCTTGGCGTCGTAGGCCGCGGAGTCGTCCCACGTCTTGCGGGGCTGGAGCACGGCGTCCGGGACACCCTCGATGGCGGTCGGGACCGCCAGCCCGAAGACCGGCTCCGTGGTCGTCTCGACGTCGTCGAGCTCGCCCGCGAGCGCGGCGTTGACCATCCGGCGCGTCCAGGCCAGCTTCATCCGGTTGCCTGTGCCGTAGGGCCCGCCGGTCCAGCCGGTGTTGACCAGGAACACGCGGGCGCCGCTCGTCTCGATGCGCTCGCCCAGCATCTCGGCGTAGCGCGTCGGGTGGAGGACCATGAACGGCTCGCCGAAGCAGGCCGAGAACGTGGCCTTCGGCTCCGTCACCCCGCGCTCCGTCCCGGCCACCTTGGCCGTGTACCCGCTCAGGAAGTGGTACTGCGCCTGGTCCGGCGTGAGCTTCGAGATGGGAGGGAGGACGCCGAACGCGTCGGCGGTCAGGAAGACGACCGTCTCCGGGACGCCGCCCATCCCGTTCTCGCTGGCGTTCGGGATCTGGTCGATGGGGTACGAGAGCCGCGTGTTCTCGGTGATCGTCGCGTCGTCGAAGTCGATCTCGCGATTCGGCGTCAGGGCGACGTTCTCCGCGAGCGTCCCGAACTCCTTCGTCGTGGCGTAGATCTCGGGCTCGCCCTCAGGCGACAAGCGGATGGCCTTGGCGTAGCAGCCGCCCTCGAAGTTGAACACGCCCTCGTCGCTCCATCCGTGCTCGTCGTCGCCGATGAGGACGCGGCTGGCGTCGGCCGAGAGCGTCGTCTTGCCCGTCCCGGAGAGCCCGAAGAAGACGGCCGCGTTGCCGCCGCCGACGGCCTCGTTCGCCGAGCAGTGCATCGGGAGCACGCCCTTGCCGGGGAGCACGTAGTTGAGCGCCGAGAAGATGGACTTCTTGATCTCGCCTGCGTAGTTGGTGCCCCCGATCAGGACCAGCCCGCGCCCAAGGTGGAGCAGCACGAACGTCGACGAGTTGAGCTCCTCGTTGACTTGGTCGGTCGCCTTGAAGTCGCACAGGTCGAGGACCGTGTAGTCGGGCTCGAAGTCCTCCAGCTCCTCGACCGTCGCCGGGCGCAGGAACATGTTGTGGGCGAACATCGAGTGCCACGCCTTCTCGGTGATGACCCGGACGCGGACGCGGTAGCGCGGGTCGGCGCCGGCGTAGCAGTCACGCACGAAGACGTCGCGGCCGGTCGCGTAGCGCGCCATGGCCCCGTGGATCCGGTCGAAGGCGCCCTCCGAGATGGGCCGGTTGGTGGCGCCCCACGCCACGTCGTCCTTCGACGAGCCCTCCTCGACGACGAAGCGGTCATTCGGCGAGCGGCCGGTGTGCGGGTCGGTCCGCGTCGCGAGCGGGCCGCCAGCGGTCAGGCGGCCCTCGCCGCGGCGGACGGACAGCTCCACGAGCCGGGCCGGCGGGAGGTTGTAGTAGACCGTCTGGGTGCGGTCGAGGCCGAGCTCGGCGAGGTGGCGGAGGACGGGGTCGGGGGCGTTCATCGTCGGGGGGAGTTCAGGAAGCGCTTCCGGAAATGGGACGCGCCGGCGCCTGCGAAGGGCGTAAAGATACCCGACAGGGCACCCGGACGGATCCGGGGTCGCCCCGGACGCACGTTATCTTCGCCCTGCCCGTTCCGTGTGGGCGTCCCACATTCCGCTCTGTATGCTCCGTTTTTCCGCGCTCGCGGCTCTTGCCGCCCTCCTGCTCGCTGCCCCGGCTTCGGCCCAGCAGCCCGCCCCCGCCCCCGTCTCCGCGTCGTCGGCGGTCGTCTTCCGGCCCGACGCCGCGACGTTCCGGTACACCGAGGACCAGTCGCTCGTCGAGCTGTACCTCTCGCTCCGCGCCGAGTCCCTCCCGTTCGTGCCGACCGACAGCGGGATGGTGGCCTCCGTGCCGGTGCATGTCCAGGTGCGGACGGTCTCGCAGGGGGCTCCGGCGGGCGCTGCTGCGCCTATCGTGGATGAGACCTACAACTTTGCCTACGCCCTCGCGGACACGTCGATGATCGGCGCTGGGCAGGTCTTCGTCGAGCAGGTCCGGATGGCCGTCGCGCCCGGGGCGTATGAGATCGAAGTCGCCGTCGCGCCCCGGGGGCGGAGCGAGGTCCGCGCGCTCTTGGAGCTCTCCGTGCCCGACTACGCGGTCGACGGCGGCACGGCGATCTCGGCCGTCCAACTCGCCTCTGACGTGCAGCGGTCGACCGATACGTCGCACCCGATGTGGAAGAGCGGACTGATGGTCCGCCCGAACCCGGACGCGTTCTACGGCGGGACGCGCGGCGCCGTCTCCTACTACGCGGAGGTCTACGAGCCGCCGACGACCGGGGAGGAGTACACGCTGCTCTCGTTCGTCTCCGAGAGCATCGGCGGCTCGGCCATCGCCGGCCACGAGCGCCGGGCCACCCGGACCGTCCGTCCCGTCGACGTGGTGGTGGGGCAGATCGACGTGGGCGACTTGCCGAGCGGCATCTACTTCCTGCGCCTCGTCGCGCTGGACGCAGCGAACGAGGCCGTCGCTGAGCAGTCCAAGCGGTTCTTCATCATCAACCCCGACGTGCAGCGCCCCGAGTCGCTCGCGGGCGACATGACCTACGAGGAGACGCTGTTCGCGGCGATGGGCGAGGAGGAGCTGATGATCAACGTCCGCCACGCGCGCGTGATCTCGACGGCGCGCGAGCAGGCGCAGATCAACGCGATCGTGACCGACGACGACCGCCGCCGCTTCCTCACCAACTTCTGGGCCGCCCGCGACACCGACGGCGTGCCGCGTTCGAACGAGGCGCGCCGCGCCTTCTACGACCGGCTCCGGCTCGTCGAGCAGCGGTTCAACGAGTTCGGCAAGGAGCCCTACCAGACCGACCGGGGCCGGATTTACCTCACCTACGGCCCGCCGACCGAGATCGACCGCCGCATCTTCGAGGCGGATGCCTACCCCCACGAGATCTGGTACTACGACAACATCCCCGGCGAGGGCCGCTCCATCTTCGTCTTCGTGGACCGCTTCTCGTCCGACCAGTACGACCTCCTGCACTCGGACGTGACGGGCGAGGTCTCGCTGCCGAGCTGGGAGACCGAGATCGTCCGCTAGCCGGCCGATGGGCCCGCGCGCGCGCCAGATCCGGACGGAGACCCCCGCCGACGCGTTGGCGGTCCGCGCGCTGACGCGGGCCGCGTTCGGCCGCGACGACGAGGCGGCCCTCGTCGACCGCATCCGCGACCGGGCCGCCGACTACGCCGCGTTCGTCGCGTCGGAGGGCGGGGACATCGTCGGGTACCTGGCGCTGAGCCGGGTCACGCTCGACCCGCCGGCCCCCGGGCTGTCCGCGCTCGGGCTGGCGCCGATGGCGGTGGCGCCGGCGGCGCAGCGGAGCGGGGTCGGGTCGGCCCTCGTCCGGCACGCGCTGGCGTGGTGCCGCCGGTCGGGCGTCGACGCCGTGTTCGTGCTCGGCCACCCGACCTACTACCCCCGGTTCGGGTTCGGGCCGGCCGCCCGCCGCGGGATCGCCGACGAGTACGGCGCGCCGGCCGAGGCGTTCATGGTCGCCGAGCTGTCGCCGGGCGCCCTGGCGGGCGTCGCGGGGACCGCGCGGTACGACCCGGCCCTCGCGGGCTAGGGCCGGCGAGACGGGCCGGAGCGGAGGCGACGCCCTCCCCTGAGCGGGCCGCTCGCAGCCCGCGCGTAGCGTTGTCGAGCTGACCTTAGGCGGCCGGCGGCTCCCCGGGCCCCAAGAGCCGCGTGCCCTCGAAGGCCTTCGCCTCGTCGATAAACAGCTGGAGGTGCGGGAACGGGATCTCGATGCCCGCCGCACGCAGGGCGTCGAACACTTTCTCCTGATACTCGAACCGGATCGGGACCTCCAGCTTTGGATCGCGCAAGTGGAGGCGCAGCTCCATGTTGACCGACGAGTCGCCCAGTTCCGTCACGACCACGCTGGGGGCGTAGTCCGGGTGGAGCCGTTTGTCCTCGTCGAGCAGCGCCATCACCGTCCGGCGGGCCGCCTCGGGGCTCTCCTTGTACGCGATCCCAAAGGGCACGATGACGCGGAGCGCGCGGAGCATCGAGTGGTTGATGACCTTGTTCGAGATCACGTTCGCGTTCGGCAAGATCGCCATCTCGTTGTTGAGCGTCCGGAGCCGCGTCGTTCGGAGCGTGATCTCTTCGACCGTCCCGAAGGTGTCGTCGAGCTCGATGTTGTCGCCGACGGCGAACGGGCGGTCGAGCAGGATGGTCACGCCCGCGATCAAGTTCTGGACGGTGTCTTGGGCCGCGAACCCGAGCGCGACGCCGGCGATGCCGAGCCCGGCGATGAGCGGCGCCACGGCGATCCCCAGCTTGTCGAGGACGGCGACGGCGGCGAGCACAGCGAACGTCCCGCGCAGGGCCCGGAGCACGAGCTGCTCGATCCCCGCGTCGACGCGGCGCGACCGCCCCATCGCCCGGCGGAGCACGCTGTTGGCGACGCGGAAGGCGACGTAGAAAAACAGCCCGACCACGACGGCGGGCAGCAGCCCATCCCATACGAACGCGCCGACGGCGTCGAGCAGCCCTTCGACGGCGGCCTCCCAGCGGCCCTCCGCGAGCGCGTCGGTCGCCACCTCCAGGTCGCGGCCGAGCCGGCCCAGGCCCTGCGTCGTGTCGACGACCGAGGAGTCGGCGGCGGCTTGCGCGAGCGAGTCCTGCGCGAGCGAGTCGGCGAGGGCCGTGGAGTCGAGGGCGGCGGAGTCGGGGGCGGCGGGCTGCATCAGGCGCGGCGGCGGGCGGCTTCGAGCGTGTTCGCCAGCAGCATCGCGATCGTCATCGGGCCGACGCCGCCGGGCACGGGCGTGAGCCATCCGGCGACGGCCTCGACGCCGTCGGCCACGTCGCCGACGAGCCGGTAGCCCCGCTCGCGGGACGCGTCGTCGACGCGGTTGATGCCCACGTCGATGACGGCGGCGCCGGGCTTGACCATGTCGGCGGTGACGAACGCGGGGCGGCCAATCGCGGCGACCAGGATGTCGGCCTGGCGCGTGATCGAGGGGAGGTCGGCCGTGCGGCTGTGGCAGACCGTCACGGTCGCGTCGGTCCCGCGCCGCAGAAAGAGGCTCGCCATCGGCTTGCCGACGATGTTGCTCCGCCCGACGACGACGGCGTGCGCGCCGGCCGTCGGGATGCCGGCGCGGACGAGCAGCTCGACGATCCCGGCGGGCGTGCACGGCAGCAGCGTCTCCTCGCCCAACACCAACCGCCCGACGTTCTCGGGGTGGAACCCGTCGACGTCCTTGGCCGGGGCGATGGCCCGGATGACGGCGCCCTCGTCGACGTGGTCGGGGAGCGGGAGCTGGACGAGGATCCCGTCGACGCCGTCGTCGGCGTTGAGCGCGGCGATCGTCGCCAGCAGGTCGGCTTGCGACAGGTCGCCGGGGAACGACAGCGTCTCGGCGTCGATGCCGGCCTCGCCGGCCGCTCGGGCCTTGGCGCGGACGTACGAGGCGCTCGCGGGGTGGTCGCCCACGAGCACGACGCGCAGCGAGGGCGCGCGGCCGTGCGCCTTGGCGAAGGCGTCGGCGCCTTCGGCGACCTCGGCGCGGACGTCGGCGGCGACGGCGCGGCCGTCGAGGATCTGAGCCATGTGTTTGGGATCGGGGGACCGCGGCCAAGCTAGCGGGACGGCGGCGGGATGGGGGAACGAGCGGAGGAGCCGAGGAGAAGAGGGGAGGGATGGAGGATCGGATGGCCGGGGCGCCGATGCGGCCGCTCGCCCGGCGTGGCCGGCCCGCTGCCGGGGCGTCGTCGCCTCTGCTCCTCCTCTCTTCTTCTCTCCGGCTGGCTGGCGTCCGCCTCACTCCGCGCGCACCTTTCAGCCCTCTCGCCCCCCGTCCCATGCTCCGCGCTGCCATCCTGGGCGCCACCGGCGCCGTCGGCCAGACGTTCGTCCGGCTCCTCGCCGACCACCCCCTCTTCGAGGTCGTCGCCGTCGTCGCCTCGGAGCGCTCGGCGGGCCGGCCGTACCGCCAAGCCGCGAACTGGGTGCAGGCGACCCCGATGCCCGACCGGATCGGCGACCTCGTCGTGGAGTCCGTCGACGCGGCGCCCGACGCCGACGTCGTGTTTTCCGGGCTCGACGCGAGCGTGGCCGGCGACGTCGAGGCCGACTTCGCGCGGCGCGGCTACGCGGTCGTATCGAACGCCCGCAACTTCCGGATGGACCCGACGGTCCCGCTCCTGATCCCCGAGGTCAACCCCGACCACCTCGCGCTCATCGACCGCCAGACGTGGGGGGACGGGTTCATCGTGACCAACCCGAACTGCTCGACGGTCGGGCTGGTGCTCGCGCTCAAGCCCTTGCACGACGCGTTCGGCGTCGAGGCCGCGCACGTCGTTACGATGCAGGCGCTGAGCGGGGCGGGCTACCCCGGCGTCGCGTCGCTCGACGCGCTCGGGAATGTGGTCCCCTACATCGGCGGGGAGGAGGAGAAGCTGGCGACCGAGAGCCGCAAGCTGCTCGGCACGCTGGGGCCCGACGGCGTCGAGATGGCCGACGTGGTTGTCTCGGCCCAGTGCCACCGCGTGCCCGTCGTGGACGGCCACCTCGAAGCGGTCTCGCTGCGGCTGGCGGGCAACCCGTCGGCGGCGGACGTGTCGGCCGCGCTCCGCGACTGGACGAGCCCGCTGGCGGGCCGCGACCTGCCGACGGCGCCCGAGCGCCCCATCGTGGTCACCGACGACCCCGCCTCGCCCCAGCCACGCCTGCACGTCCAGGCGGGCGGCGGGATGACGGTCACAGTCGGGCGCATCCAGGACTGCCCCGTGCTCGGGGTCAAGCTCGTCGTGCTCTCCCACAACACCGTCCGCGGCGCGGCGGGCGGCGCGATCCTGAACGCCGAGCTGCTCCACGCCGAGGGCCGCCTCGGGTGATCCGCCAAGCCCGATCGGCCGACCTGGACACCGCCCTGGCGCTGTGGCAGGCGCTCCACGCCGAGCACGAGTCGCTCGACCCGCGCTACCGGCTCGCGGATGACGCGGCGGCGCGGTGGAGGACGAGCCTGCGCGACTGGGTCCGCAGCGACGCCAGCCGCGTGCTTTTCGCCCAGGAGACCGCCGCGAGCGATCCGGTCGGGCTCATCACGGCGCACCTCTACGAGCCCGCGCCGACGTACCGCCCGCACCTGCTCGTCCACGTCGACGACCTCTACGTGAGGCCCGAGGCGCGGGGCCACGGGCACGCGCGAGCGCTCGTCGAGGCGGCGGCGGACTGGGGCCGGGCCGAGGGGGCGACCCAGCTCCGGGCCGGGGTGCTGGCGACGAACGCAGCCGGGCTGGCGTTCTGGGCCTCCGTCGGCGGCGCCGACTTCTCCGTGACGGTGGCCGCCGAGCTGTAGCGCGGTCATTAGACGGGCGGATGTAGCGGCGATGCCCGGTCCGTACGCCCGTAGGGCCGTACGCCCATGGGGACGGTTCTCGATTTCGGGGGCAGGCTTGCCTCGCGTTCGCAAGCTCAGCGACTCTCTAGTACGCCGGTCGCCCCCAGGAGAGTCATCCCCGCGCAGGCGGGGATCCATCCGGCGGTGCTCGGATGGCGCAACCGCGGCCCCTCACCCTGTCCCTCTCCCATTGGGAGAGGGGACGCCGTTGGACGGCTCTCGCCGTTCCCTGAAAGGTCTCTCAAAGAAGGCGGTCCCGATGCGCAACCGAGCGGAGCGATGCCGGCGCGCGACGTCGCGGTCGTCGCCTGCTTGCGCTCCTTCGCTCGTGCCGGCCGTCCCGCTCCCGCCGCTTCTTATTCTGCCGTCATGACTCCGACACCCATCGCCGTGCTCGGCGCCGGCAGCTGGGGCACGGCCCTGGCCGCCAGCCTCGCGCCCCACCACCCCGTCCGCCTGTGGGCCCGGCGCCCCGAGGCCGCCGACGAGATCGCGCGGACGCGCCGCAACGAGCGCTACCTCCCCGGCGCCGACCTCCCGGCCGAGATCGACGTGACCTCGGACCTCAACGCCGCCATCGACGGGGCCGGGCTGTGGGTGGTCGCCGTGCCCAGCCAGTCGGTCCGCGGCGTGATGGGCCCGCTGGCGGACCGCGCCGCCGGCGTGACGATCGCGTCGGTCGCCAAGGGCATCGAGAACGGGACGCTGCTGACGACGAGCGCCGTGCTCCGCGACGTGCTGCCCGCCGCCGACTCGAACCGCGTGGGCGTGCTCTACGGGCCGAGCCACGCCGAGGAGGTCGCGCGCGAGATGCCCACAAGCATCGTGGCCGCGTTCCCGGACGAGGGCGCCGCGCGAGCTGTGCAGCAGGCGTTTATGCGGCCCGCGCTCCGCGTCTACACGAACACCGACCTGGTGGGCGTCGAGATCGGCGGGTCGGTCAAGAATGTGATGGCGGTCGCCGCCGGAATGTCGGACGGGCTGGGGCTGGGCGACAACGCCAAGGCGGCGCTCGTCACGCGCGGGCTGGCCGAGATCACCCGCCTTGGGCTCGCGCTCGGCGCGGACGCCCACACGTTCGCCGGGCTGGCGGGGCTGGGCGACCTGGTCGTGACCTGCTTTAGCCGGCACAGCCGCAACCGCGCCTTCGGCGAGCGCGTCGGGCGCGGCGAGTCGGCGGACGATGCGCTCGCGCAGTCGTCGATGGTGGTCGAGGGCGTGCGCACGACGCAGTCGGTGAAGGCGCTGGCCGAGCGGCACGGGGTCGAGATGCCGATCACGGATGCCGTGTACGCGATCCTGTTCGAGGGGCTCGCGCCCGTCGACGCGGTCGGCCACCTGATGGAGCGGGATCCGAAGCTGGAGGGCGCGCATTTCGACACGCCCGCGTTCGACGGCACGGAAGCGTAGACGCGTGCGTGGATCGTAGGGCGTCGGGGCGCTCCGATCCACGCGTTGCCCACGTCCCACGACCCACGCACGATTCATGACCACCAGCGACCTCCGGCGACTCGCGGCGATGGGGGAGGGCCGCCACCTCGAGTTCAAGAACCGCGTGCCCCGGCCCGAGCGGATCGCGCGCGAGGTGATCGCGCTCGCGAACACGGCTGGCGGAAAGGTGCTCCTCGGCGTCGACGACGACGGGACCGTGATCGGCGTCAAGGACGCGCAGGAGGAGTTCTTCGCGCTCCAGCAAGCGCTCGCGGACCGGATCCTGCCGCCGGTCGACCTCGGCTTCGAGCCCGTCCGCGTCAGCCGCACGCGCGAGGCCCTCGTCGTCCACGTGCCCGCCAGCCCGGACCGGCCCCACGTCCTGAAGCCCGACCGCCGGCCGGACGGGACGCTGCCCAAGCAGCGCGCCTTCGTTCGTGTGGCCGACCAGTCCGTCGAGGCGAGCAAGGAAGCCGTGGCGCTGATGCGCGCCGAGGCGCGGGGCGACGCCGTCACGTTCACGTTCGGCGAGCCCGAGCGGAAGCTGCTGGCGTACCTCGAGCGCCACGAGCGGATCACGGTCCGCGAGTACGCCACGCTCAACCGGATGCCGCCGTGGCGGGCGTCGAAGGCCTTGGTGACGCTGGCGCTGGCGGGGATCGTGACGCTGCACCCCCGCGAGGGCGGGGAGGACGTGTTCACGGCCGGGGCGACCGCGGCGTAGGACGGCTTGAACCGTGTTGGAATCAGCCGACACCTAGGGCAGACCGCGAGCCGATGCCTGACCACACGATTCTGTACCGGATGCCCCGGGCCGCTTTCGATTCGTATGCCCGGGCGTACTACCGGGACACCGAGTCCCCGCTCCCTCGCACGGGCGCCAGCGAGCGCCTGGACCTCCTCCCGACGCCCGACCTCGACGTGTGGCGGCTCGATGGCTACGCGATCCGGAGACGGCTCTTCTCGCCGTGGCAGGAGCCCGTGATGCGCGCCCTCGGCGCGGCGTGGCCGGACGGCGCGCTCCACACCGTCGGCGCGCGGGCCCTCACGACGGCGATCCGTGCGACGCCGATGGCGTACCGGCAGGCCGTCGACGGGGGGACGTCCGGGTTCTGGCCGCCCGCCCACGTCCAGCGCGTGGCCGCGGAGATCGAGGTCCCGCTCCCCGATGCCGTCGCGGCCCGCGACTCCCTATTCCGGGTCCGGGCGGACATCTCGGCCGAGCTCGACCCGCTCGTCGAACGCTTCGGTCCGGCGCAAACGGTCGTCGACTCCTCGTACGAGGCCATCCAGGCCTTCGACCGGTTCGACCTGCGCACGTTTGTCCGGGCCGCCTCTCGGGCCGTCGTCGCCTTCGACACGTTGATGTCGACGCCGCGGACATCGCCGCAGGACTCTGAGCCTCCGACGCCGTGCCCGACCAGCTTTGACTGGCAGCGCCTCGAGGGTGCGGCGGAGTTCGTCGACGGGACGCTCGCCGCGCTCGACCGGTGGATCGAGGGCGGGGCGAGTCAGCAGGTGGCCGATCTCCAGGCCTTCTACCGCCGCGCCGCCGCCGCGGGCGAGTACGTTGTCAGCGTGCGAGCGGCCCGGTGACCGATCAGCACCCGACCGCCTCGTGCCGCGCGACGCGGCGGACCAGCTGCCCGGGCCCGGCGGCCGAGGACAGGAAAAGGGCCGGGGCACCGAGGTTGTAGTGGTTCGACTCGTCGACGAGCAGGTCGAGGCGGCCGTCGCCGTCGAGGTCGCCGGCCCAAAGCAGGGCCGGGTGGCCGTCGTCGCCGCCGATGATGGCGCTGATCGGCTGGCGAGTCTCGCCGTCGTCCACAAGGAGCACGCGGTCGGGGCGGACCCGCTGGCGCTGCGGCATCCAGATCGCCTCGGGGCCTTCCACGATCAGGAGCGACACCCGCTGGTCGCCGAGCGCCAGCGAGAGGTGGCCCGACCGGACCGGCCACGCGCCGACAAAGGCCGTCGGGACGGGGCCGTCGGCGAACGAGGCGCCGGGGCGGCGGACGAGCGCCAGCGCGGAGTCGGCCGGGAAGTCCTCGTCGATCCAGAACGTGCTGAACGGGGTCGTGACGCGGACGCCGGTAAAGGGGCCTGCGTCGTCGTCGAGGACGGGGTCTTGCGCCGTGTCGATCGTGAGCGCGAACGACCGGATCTCGACGCCGTCGGCGGTCGGGTACAGGCCCTGCCACCGCTCGCCGCTCCGGGCCGACACCTCGCCGTCGTGGAAGATGCCCGCCCCACCGATCAACTCGACGCCGCGGGCGGAGGTGTCGACGGCGGCGACGAGCGCCGCGAGCGTGTCGGGCGCCAGCGAGAATCCGTAGGGGCCGCGCGCGAGCGAGTCGGCGACGAACTCGGGCTCGACGATCGGCGCGTGCGCCTCGGCGACGGGCACGAACGGCGCGGGGTCGAGGGGCTCGGGGGCGTCCGCGCGGCAGCCGGCGAGCGCGAGCAGGAGGGCGAGGGAGCGCATGGTCGCTAGCAGTCGCAGGTGGAGGTCCACGCCACGCGGCGGACGAGTTCGCCGTCGCGTGCCTCGCTCGATAGATAGAGCGTCGGCTCGCCCACTGCGTAGTGACCGCCCTCGTCGGTCAGCAGGTCGAGGCGGCCGTCGCGGTCGAGGTCGCCAGCCCAGAGCAGATAGTTGTCCATTCCAGCCGACGGCAGGTACTGTCGACCGTCTTGAGACCTCAAGGTGAGGATGGGCCAGCGCCACCCGTTCTTGTTCTCTGGGCCTTCGAGGAACGTGAGGTCGTACGACTCGCCCCCAAAGCTGAACGGGAGCTTACCCTGGTACAGCGGCCAGTACCCGACGAACACGGTGGCGACGGGGCCGTCTGCGAACGGTCGGCCGGGGCGACGGAAGAACAGATGAGCCGCCGAGATGGGGTGCCGAGGGTCGTCGGTCTCCACCATCCACGGCGTGAGGAGCAGCCGTCCGGAATAGGGGCCGCCGGGAGGCTCCAGTGGGCCCGCCTCCACCTCGCGTACGCGAGCCGTGAACGAGCGGATCTCGAGCCCCGTCGGCGTCTCGAACAACCCCTGCCAACGCTGGCCGTCTCTCGCTGGATACTCGAGGTCTGGGCTGGGGATGACATGGGGAAGGATCGCGACCGTCCGCGAATACGACGTGTCGATGCTGGACCGGATCGTCTCGAACGAGTCCGCCGAGAACGGGCGCCCATGAACCCATCGCGCCATCGAGTCGGGCGGAGGATCGAAGGGCCGGACGGTGGACACTGGCGGGAGGGCGGCCGGTGTCGCAGGGGACGGGGGCTCGGGGGCGTCGGCGCGGCAGCCGGCGAGCGCGAGCAGGAGGAGAATCGCACGCATGCCCCGGACAACGCAGAGATCGGGCCGGACGTGTGACGCGGGCTGTCAGCCCCCGACGGTATCTTCCAGGCATTACGCAAGCCCTCGATACATGCCCGTCGTCGACACGATCCCGCTCCACGAAACGGCCAAGGAGCGGTACCTCACCTACGCCCTGTCGGTCATCACGAGCCGCGCGCTCCCCGACGTCCGCGACGGCCTCAAGCCCGTCCAGCGCCGGATCCTGTACGCGATGGCGACCAACCTGCGGCTCCAGCCGGACGCCCGGTTCCGCAAGTCGGCCACGATCGTCGGCGAGGTGATGGGCAAGTACCACCCGCATGGAGACACGGCCATCTACGACGCGATGGTGCGGATGGCCCAGCCGTGGTCGCTGCGTGCGCCGCTCGTCGACGGGCAGGGCAACTTCGGCTCGCTCGACGGCGACTCCCCGGCGGCGATGCGCTACACCGAGGCCCGCCTGCGGCCCCTCGGCGCGGCGCTGCTCGCCGAGATCAAGCAGGACACGGTCGCCTTCCGGCCCACGTACGACGGCCAGATGTTCGAGCCCGTCGTGCTCCCGGCGCCGGTCCCCAACTTCCTGATCAACGGGGCGACCGGCATCGCGGTCGGGATGGCGACGAACGTGCCGCCGCACAACGCGGGCGAGATCATCGACGCGTGCCTGTCACTCATCAAGAGCCCGAACGCGCGGATCGAGACGCTGCTGGCGTCGGTCCAGGGCCCCGACTTCCCGACGGGCGGGCGGATCCTGAACACGGCCGCCGAGATCCAAAAGATCTACGAGACCGGCGAGGGCGCCATCGACCTGAGGGGCGAGTACACGACCGAGGGCAAGACGACCGTCGTCGTCACGTCGATCCCGTACGCGGTTCAGAAGGGCGACCTCATCGAGAAGATCGCCGACCACATCCGGGGCGGGAAGGTCCCCCAGATCGTCGACATCCGCGACGAGTCGACCGAGGACGTGCGGATCGTGCTCGAGCTCAAGCGCGGGTCGTCGGCGGAGGCGGCGATGGCGTACCTCTTCAAGCACACGCCGCTCCAGACGCGCTTCCACGTCAACCTGACGGCGCTCGTGCCGACCGACAACCCGGAGGTGGCGGCGCCCGAAAAGGTGGACCTGCGGACGGCGCTCCGCCACTTCCTCGATTTCCGCCTCGAAGTCGTCACCCGGCGGCTGGCGTTCGAACTGAGGGCGCTCGAAAAGCGGATCCACATCTTGAAGGGCTTCGAGATCATCTTCGACGCGCTCGACGAGGCGATCAAGCTCATCCGCGCCTCCAAGAACAAGGCCGACGCGAACGCGCGCCTGCGGCACCGCTTCGGGATCGACGAGGACCAGGCCGACGCCGTCCTGGAGATCAAGCTGTACCGCTTGGCGCGGATGGAGATCGACGCGATCCGCAAGGAGCTGGCCCAGAAGGAGGCCCGCGCCGCCGAGATCCGCGCCCTGCTCGCCGACGAGGCCGGGCGGTGGGGGATGGTCCGCAAAGAGCTCCGCGCCGCCCGCAAGCAGTTCGCCGACGACCGCCGCACGACGGTCGCCGGGCCCGACGCCGTCATCGAGTACGCCGCCGAGGACTACATCTTGAAGGAGGACGTCTACGTCATCGTGACGAAGGACGGCTGGGTCAAGCGCCAGCGCTCGTACACCGACCTCGGCGCGATCCGCGTCCGCGAGGGCGACCGCGTGCTGTACGCGCTCGCGGCCTCGACGCGCGCGACGGTCGGCTTTATGTCGTCCGCCGGGCGCTGCTACACCGTCCGCGTCGACGACCTGCCGCAGACGACGGGCTACGGCGACCCGGTCCAGAAGTACTTCGACTTCGCGGACCGCGAGACGGTCGTGGGCGTGGCCCCGTTCGACCCACGCGTGCTGCCGGTCGGGATCCCCGAGGTCGGCGGCGTGCCCCAGCCCGAGCTGTTCGCGGGCGACGGCGCCCCGCCCGCCGACACCGTCTTGGGGCCGTACCTCGTCGCCGTGTCCTCGGACGGGCTGGCGGTGCGGCTGGAGGTCGAGCCGTTTATCGACCCTTCGAACAAGAACGGCCGCGTGATGATGCGGCTGGCGCCGAACCAGCGCGTCGTCAACGCCGAGGTGGCGTCGGGCTCAGAGAACGTGTGCCTGGCGAGCCGGCAGGGGCGGGCGCTGATCTTCCCCGTGCCCCAGGTGCCCGTCTTCAAGAGCGCCGCCAAGGGCGTCATCGCGATGCGGCTCTCCGGGACCGACGACCGCGTGCTCGGGATGGCGCTCTCCGACGCCGCGCGGCGCGGGCTGGAGGTCGAGACGAGCCGGGGCCGGACGGAGATCGTGCGGACGACCAAGTTCGAGGTCTCGAACCGGGGCAACAAGGGCGCGACGATCATCTCGAAGGGGACGCTCAAGGCGGCCACGCCGGACCCCGTGGAGCTGCACCTGCCGGGGCGCGAGTAGCACCCCTCCCTCAGGGAGCCCTGGAGATCGTCGCGGGGTCCGGACCCTGGCGGGGCCGGCGGTGTGGAACGCCGACCTCTCCACGCCCCCGCCATGTCTCTCCGCCCCGCCCGCCACATCTACTCCGAGACGCCCGACGGCGGCGTCCAGCTCGCCGCCAGCACGGACCGCTGGCACGTGTTCGAGGACCACGTCCACCTCGCGCCTCACCTGACGGACGGGCCGCTCTACCGCGTGGACGCCGAGCTCAAGCCGTTCGTCGACAGCCTTGCCCGGGGAGCCCTCATAGTCATCGACATGCAGAACGACTTCTGCTCGCCGGGCGGCTGGACTGATGCCTCGGGCCTCGACTACACGGCCTGCCGAGAGGCCATCCCTGGGGTCCAGCGGGCCGTCGAGGCGGCGCGCGAGCACGGGATGTGGGTGGTCTGGGTGTATTGGTACAACCGGCCGGACCTCCGCAACCTCGGCGCGCCCACGCTCTACTCGTTCAAGCACACGCCGAGCCAGAAAGGGATCGGCGAGGAGCTCGAGAGCGGGCGGGTGCTGACGGCGGGGACCTGGAACGCCGAGATGGTCGACGAGCTCAAGCCCCTCATTCGTGACGAGGACGTACGGATCGAGAAGGTGAGGATGAACGGGTTCATCGGAACCCACCTCGACCAGGTCCTCCGCACCCAGGGCATCAGCACGCTGTACTTCGCAGGCGTCAACGTCGACCAGTGCGTGGCGACGACCATGGAGGAGGCCTATGTCCGCGATTACAACTGCGTGTTGCTGGAGGACGCCTGCGCCACGTCGAGCCCCGACTACTGTAAGAAGAGCGTCGTGTTCAACACGAAGCAGTGCTGGGGCTTCTCGACGACGACCGAGCGGTTCGCGGCCGCGGAGCCAGTCTGATCGGACCGTTCCCGGTGAGCGCCCGGAGTCGTGGGGCGGGTCGCTGGCTGCACGCCGTCCCTGCGGAGTCTCGACGGGACGCGAGCGGTCAGCGTCTGTAATCGGCCGGGCGAAGGGCCCCGCTCGTGTCCCGCACGTGCGTCTCGGCGCCTACCATCCGGTCCGTGTTCTGCGCCGCCGCGCACCGCCAGCCGTCCTCGCCCCGGCGCATCACGAACGTGAACACGGTCTGCCGCGCGCCCGGCGCCTCGACCCCGCCGCCTGCCGACTGCCCCTCCAGCGCCATCACGGCGTGGACGACCGCGACGCCGTCCGCCAGCGTCTTCTCGCGCGTCCGCATCACGCGCAACGTCGAGTCGGGGAAGATGACGCGCAAGCCGTAGGCGTGCGCCCGGCGAATCGCCGACCGGTCGTGCCACCACAGGCCGACCACGTTGACGAACTCGGCGTCGGGCTCGAACAGGTCCGCAAGCGCGTCGGCGTCGCGAGCCATCCAAGCACGGACGAACGCGGTGGGCATCGCAGACGGGGAGGGGAGAGCGGGCATCGGGGCGCGGGGTGATCCGAACCCACGCGCGGCGGCGGACCGGGGTCCCGAGCGGTGCGGGCGGGTGTCGCGCGGCTGTCACCGCCGCCGCGTACCTTCGGGCTACGAAAACGTCCCCCCTGCGTTCAGATGGCCGAAGTTCAGACATACACCGGCGCCGACATCCAGGTGCTCGAAGGGCTCGAGCCCGTCCGCAAGCGCCCCGGCATGTACATCGGAGGCACCGGCAAGGCCGGCCTCCACCACCTCGTCTGGGAGATCGTCGACAACGCGGTCGACGAGGCCACCAACGGCTACGCCAGCCAGATCGAGGTCGTCTTGCACCGCGACGGCTCGACGGTGACCGTGTCCGACAACGGGCGCGGCATCCCGGTCGACAAGCACCCGACCAAGAAGGTGCCCGCGCTCCAGGTCATCCTGACGACGCTCCACGCCGGCGGCAAGTTCGACGGGTCGAGCTACGTGACCTCGGGCGGGCTCCACGGCGTCGGCTCGTCGGTCGTCAACGCGCTGTCGTCGGAGCTGGTCGCCCAGGTCAAGCGCGACGGCAAGCTGTACCAGCAGACGTACCAGCGCGGCGTGCCGGTGACGAAGCTCAAGACGGTCCGCTCGAACGTGCGCGGGACGGGCACGGCGATCACGTTCACGCCCGACCCCGAGATCTTCGGCAAGACGGACCTCGACGCGGGCGTCATCAAGGAGAACCTCGAGGTCAAGACGTATCTCAACGGGGCGCTGCGGATCGTCTTCAAGGACGAGGCGACCGGCGAGCGCGTCGAGTACCACCACGAGGGCGGCATCGTCGAGTACCTCGACCGGCTCGTCACCGAGGCCGCGACCCGGCGCGTCCACCCCGAGCCGTTCGTCGTCCGCCAGGACGCGCTCGACGACGGCTTGCGGACCGAACTGTGCTTTGTCTGGACCGAGGCCCCGCGCGAGTCGATCACCTCGTTCGTCAACGGCATCCCGACGCGCGACGGCGGCACGCACGAGCAGGGCCTCAAGGACGGCGTCACGAAGGCCATCCGCAACTACATCGAGACGCACGACCTGGGCCAGAAAAAGCTCGACATCACGGCCGACGACATCCGGGAGGGGATGGTGGCCGTCGTCAACCTGTACCACGTCGACCCGCAGTTCCAGGGCCAGACCAAGGAAAAGCTCAACAACCCCGAGGCGCGGTCGGCCGTGTCGGGCGCGTTTCGGACCGACTTCGAGCAGTTCCTCAACGCGAACCCGTCGGCGGCCGAGAGCATCGTCGCCCGCATCATCCAGTCGGCCAAGGCGCGCCAGGCGAGCCGGGCGGCGGCGCAGACGGTCCGCCGCAAGAGCGCCGTCAGCCACCGCCTCAATCTGCCCGGCAAGCTGGCGGACTGCTCGTCGACCGACCCGACCGAGTCCGAGCTGTTCATCGTCGAGGGCGACTCGGCCGGCGGCTCGGCCAAGCAGGGGCGCGAGCGCAAGACGCAGGCGATCCTGCCGCTCCGGGGCAAGGTCCTCAACGCCGAGCAGGCCACGCGCGCCAAGGTGCTCGCCAACAAGGAACTCAGCAACATCGTCGACGCTTTGGGCGCGGGCATCGGCGAGGACCTCGACCCGAGCAAGCTCCGCTACCACAAGGTGATCCTGCTGATGGACGCCGACGCCGACGGCTTGCACATCGCGACCCTCTTGCTGACGTTCCTGTACCGCTACATGCGGCCGCTCATCGACCAGGGCTACGTCTACATCGCCCAGCCCCCGCTCTTCCGCATCGACGCGCTCAAGGAGACGTGGTGGGCGCTCGACGAGGCCGACCGCGACAAGATCGTCCGCCAGATCCAGCGCAAGAACCCGCGCACGACCATCGAGGTCCAGCGCTTCAAGGGGCTCGGCGAGATGATGCCGGCGACGCTCAAGGAGACCACGCTCGACCCCGACAAGCGCCGCCTGCTCCAGGTCACGATCCCCGAGGGCGCACTCTTGGAAACCGAGCGGACGGTGACGGACCTGATGGGCAAGGACGCCGCGCCGCGCTTCACGTTCATCATGGATCAGGCCGCGACAGTCGCCGACCTCGATGTCTGAGCCCGCCCGCCCCGACCGCTCGGACTGGCCGGTCCGCATCTCAAAGATGGGGGAGGAGCCTCCGGATTGGGTGTACTGGCAGACGCGGCCGATGTCCGAGCGGCTTGCGGCCGGGGAGGATCTCCGGCGACGCTACTATGGGATCGACTATGACGCTTCCCCAGGACTTCCTCGAGTGTGCCGAGTTGTTCGTCGCCCATGACGTGCGGTTCATGGTCGTCGGCGGGCACGCGGTGATGGCGCACGGGTACCCACGGTCCACCGACGATTTCGACCTGTGGGTGGAGCCGACGCCGGACAACGGGGACCGCGTCGTGCGGGCGCTCGGAGCGTTCGGATTCCAGAGCCTCGGACTGCAACGGGAGGACTTCGCCGCAGAAGATGTCATCATTCAACTCGGTCGGGCCCCTCGGCGGATCGATGTGATCACGTCGATCACCGGAGCCACGTTCGAAGCCTGCTATCCCCGCCGGGTGTTAGTGGAGGTGGACGGGTTGCGTCTCCCCGTGATCGGCCGGGAGTGTCTCATCGCCAACAAGCGGGCGACGGGTCGGCTTAAGGATCTCGCGGATGTCGAGGGACTCGGCGAGCCTCCCTCCGACGAATGAATCCTCTCGACCGAACCGGCCTCACCCTGCTGGCGGGCGGCGCCGGGCTGGCGCTGCTGAACCTCGTCGGCGCCGCCCTCGGGTGGACCGTCGGCCCCCTGCGCCCCGCGCTGTCGGGCGTGCTGATGGCGGCGGGGCTGGCCCTGCTGGCGGTCGGCGTGATGGCGCGGATGCGCGAGCCGGAGGACTAGCCTAACCGGCGTGGGCGCCCTGCCAGCCCGCCCAGATCCCGATGGCGAGCGCGGCCACCATGAACACGGCGAGGTAGATTGCAAGCGCGACGACGATGGACAGGACGGAGAGCCCCGCGGACCCGGGGCGTCGGTCGAAAAAGCCCCGCGCGCCGATGCCCGCGTAGACGAGGTACAGCACCATCCCGCCCGAACTCAGGGGCGCCGACTGGAGCCAGACGCTGAGCGGCACGAAGACCAACATGCTCGGGACGACGACGGCCACCTCCAGGTACGCGCCGAAGACAGCGCACTCGGCCATCGTCCGGCCCCGGTCCGCCAGCAGCCAGCGCAGCAGCGCCGCGAACGGCACGATGATGAACAGGGTGAAGTAGGCGCCGTACGTGAACAGCACGCGCACCGTCGTTTCCATGGCGACCGTCGCGAACTCCATCGCCGGGTCCGCGCCGCCGTCGGCCGGGAGCGTGGCGGCAAGCTGGGACTCCATCTGGGCGCGCATCATCGCCTGCAGGTCGTCCTCGAAGATGCCGTAGACGACGGCGTAGAGGGCGTAGGCGACGAAGAGCAGCGTGATCGGGTGCGTGTACGTCTGGCGCCGCCCCTCGACGAACGCGCGCGCCACGGCGCCCGGATTGCGCATCACGTCCAGAACCGTCCGAAACAGCCCGTGGTGAAGGTTGAGGCGGCGGACCCTGAAGTCGTGCCATAGCGAGCGGAACGTCAGGCGGTCGGCGACCGACTCGTGCTGGCCGCAGCCGTGGCAGAACGGGCCCGCGAGCACCGTCCCACACTGGAGGCACTGGGCCTCGCTGGCGGCGCCGTCGCCGGTCGGCGCCAGCGAGAGGGTGGGGAGGGGGGAGGGCTCCATCGACGTGTCCAAGACGTGTGCGGGAAAATGCCCCCCCAACTCGGGCGCCGTCAACCCGGAGGATCCTCCCGTTCCAATGGATACGCCTATCCTCCAGGCCCTTGCCGCCCCGCCCATGCGCCTCGCCCTCGTCCTCCTCGCCGCCCTCGTGGTCGGCTGCGCCCCGGCCGTCCCCCCGGCCCCGCCCGCGACGACCGTCTACCTCGTCCGCCACGCCGAGAAGGCCGCCGCGCCCGCCGACGACCCGCCGCTGACGGCACAGGGCGCGGCCCGCGCCGCCGCGCTCGCCGATCAGCTCGCGGGCGCCGAGATCCGCGCCGTGTACAGCTCCCAGTTCGCCCGCTCGCGCACGACGGTCGCCCCGCTGGCGGACCGGCTCGGGATGGAGGTGACCATCCTGCCCCTGGGCGGCCCGGATCTCGCCAGTACCCTCCGCCAGCAGGCCCGGCAGATCGCGGCAGAGAACGTGGGCGGCGCCGCCATTGTCGCCGGCCACAGCAACACGGTCCCAACGATGATCGCCGAATTAACCGGCACGCCGATGGCCGACCTCGACGAGTCCGAGTACGGCGACCTCTTCGTGGTGACGATCGCGGTCGACGGGACGGCCCGGCTCGACCGCCAGCGCTTTGGCGACTAGGGCTTGGTTTCGACGGAGGGGTGCTCGAGTAGGGATCGACGGCTCCGCGCCGGTGGTGATTCTGCGATCGAAGAGAGTCACGGGTCTGGTGTGGGGCGGGCAATAGTGCCTGGCGCTGAGCCGCTCTCGACGCCGCCCAGCCCGTCGTCCATGCGCCTCGTCGTCCTCGTCCTGCTCGTTGCCGCCTCCAGTCCTGCCAAGGCGCAGACCCCGCCCGCGTGGCGCATCGGCACCGGCGTGGCGCTGGCGGCGGCCGACGGCTTCGCGTACGCCGGGGGCACGGCGGCCATCGAGCGGTACGCGAGCCGTAGGCTCTGGGTCGGCGTCCGAGCGGCTCGTTCTGTGGGGCCTCTCGCCGACGTCGACTGCTTCGACCTGTGCCCGCGGATCGAGCAGCGGTGGACGTCGGCCGAGGGGACCGTCTCCGCCGAAGCAGTGTCGGGCGGGATGGCGCTGCACGCGACCGTGGGGGCGGGAGGGAGCGTGATGGTCGGCGCCAACGGGCTCACGCGGGAGGACCGCCGGGTGGTGCCGATGCTGAGCGCCGGGCTCGGGCTCGACGTGTACCCCGTTCGTCGAGTGGGCGTGGGCGTTCGGGTCGACGCGGTCGCCCGCTCGCTCGCGCCCGGGGCCCAGGTCTCCGCGGGCCTACGCGTCCGTCTCGGCGGCTGACCCGATTCGCCTCGGAGCCGAGGCGGGCCCCCTCGGTCCGTCGTGGGGCTCCGTGCTCACAGGGTATTCCGCAGGGGTCGGCACCGCGGGCGGTACTTTCGCCGTTGCCAGACACCCGCCCCCCCGACGCCCCGCCTACGTGGACCAGAGCCGGATCCGAAACTTCTGCATCATCGCCCACATCGACCACGGCAAGTCGACGCTGGCGGACCGGCTCCTCGAGGCCACCGGCACGCTCACCAGCCGTGAGATGCAGGCCCAGGTCCTGGACTCGATGGACCTCGAGCGCGAGCGCGGGATCACCATCAAGAGCCACGCCATCCGCATGCCGTACACGGCGGCCGATGGCAAGAAGTACGTGCTCGACCTCATCGACACGCCCGGCCACGTCGACTTCACCTACGAGGTGTCGCGAGCCCTCAACGCCTGTGAGGGCGCCATCCTGGTCGTCGACGCCGCGCAGGGCATCGAGGCCCAGACGATCTCGAACCTCTACATGGCAATCGGTCAGGACCTCGAGATCATCCCGGTCCTGAACAAGGTCGATCTCCCGAGCGCCCAGCCCGAGCTTGTCGCCCAGTCCATCACCGACTTGATCGGCGGCGACCCGGCCGACGTGCTCCACGTCTCCGCCAAGACCGGCATGGGCATCGAGGCCGTCTTGGAGCGGATCGTCGAGCGCGTCCCGGCGCCAACGGGGGACCCCGAGGCGCCGCTTCAGGCGCTCATCTTCGACTCGACGTTCGACACGTACCGCGGCTCGATCGTCTACGTCCGCGTCAAGGAGGGCACGCTGCGCAAGGGCGACGCGATCCAGTTCATGGCGACCGGCGCCAAGTACCACGCCGAGGAGATCGGGCACCTCAAGCTCAAGATGGAGCCGACGAAGGAGCTCGGCCCGGGCGAGGTCGGCTACATCATCGGGTCGGTCAAGGACGTGGCCGACACGCGCGTCGGCGACACCGTGACGCACCAGCGGGGCGGGGCGGCCGAGCAGCTCCCGGGCTACCGCGACGTCAAGCCGATGGTGTTCTCGGGGATCTACCCGACCGACTCGAACGACTTCGAGGACCTGCGCGCGGCGCTCGAAAAGCTCCAGCTCAACGACGCGGCCCTCACCTACGAGCCCGAGACGTCGGCCGCGCTCGGCTTCGGGTTCCGCGTCGGCTTTTTGGGGATGCTCCACATGGAGGTCGTCCAGGAGCGGCTCGATCGCGAGTTCGGGCTCGACATCGTGACCACGATGCCGAACGTCCGCTACAACCTCGAGCTGACCGACGGGAGCGAGATCGTCGTCGAGAACCCGTCCGACATGCCGGACCCCGGCCGCATCTCGGCCGTCCGCGAGCCCTACGTCAAGGCCGAGATCATCACGCCCGTCGAGTACGTCGGCACGCTGATGGGGCTGTGCCAGGACCGCCGCGGGACGTACCTCACCCAGGAGTACCTCACGGTCGACCGCGTCAACCTCAAGTACGAGCTGCCGCTCGCGGAGATCGTCTTCGACTTCTACGACAAGCTCAAGTCGGTCAGCCGCGGCTACGCCTCGTTCGACTACGACTTTATCGAGGACCGGACTTCGAAGCTCGTCAAGCTCGACGTGATGCTCAACGGCGACGCGGTCGACGCGCTGTCGACAATCGTCCACCGCGACAAGGCCTACGACATGGGCAAGCGGCTCACCCAGAAGTTGCGCGAGCTCATCCCGCGCCAGCTCTTCGACGTGGCCATCCAGGCCGGGATCGGCAACAAGATCATCTCGCGCGAGACGGTCAAGGCGTTGCGCAAGGACGTCACGGCCAAGTGCTACGGCGGCGACATCAGCCGCAAGCGCAAGCTGCTCGAGAAGCAGAAGGAGGGGAAAAAGCGGATGAAGCAGGTCGGCGCGGTCGAGGTCCCCCAGGAGGCCTTCCTCGCCGTCCTCTCGATGGAGTAGGGAAATGGGAACTGGGAACTGGGAACGGGCAGACCTCGCGACGAGCCTCCTCGCTCGACTCGGAGGCGTAGTGATGCTCCTTCTGCCCCTTGCCCCTTGCCTCCTGCCCCTTGCCCCTGCGCCGCAGGCGCAGACGGTCGTCGAGGTGCTCCAGCAGCAGCGTCGCGTCGCGCGCGTCGCCGAGGTGCTGGCGGAGCGCGGCGACCGGCTGGCTCCCCGACCGCTCGCCGTGCTGGGGACCGTCGACCGGTGGACCCGGGCGTTCCTGGAGGTCGAGGCGGGGCGGCAGGCCGTGATCGACGGCCTCCGTGCCGCCGAGGACGCCCGCGCCGACAGCGCCATCCTGGCCGCCCGGCTCAACACGTTGCGCTGGCGCAAGGTGGAGTCCAACGCGCAGGGCAGCTTTCTGGAGCAGTACCGCGAGACGTACTGGCTCGCGGCCCAGCCCCAGCGCGGGCTCGTCACCGACACGTCGTCGACGGCCGACCTCCGGGGGCTCTTACAGGCCGCCTTTGGCGACCCGACCCGCAACGGCGATGCTCAGGAGCGCTACGGCTACGGCGGCTCGGAGTTTATCCAGTTCGAGTACTGGTTCGTTGTCAACGACTCGATCCCGATGCTGGCGCTTGACATCGACGGGCCCTTCGGCCGGGGCCTGCTGATCGCCAGCGATGAGACGTACGCGCCGATTCTGCCCGCGCTCAAGGCGGACCTGTCGCGCCGACTCTCGGCCGCCCGCCGGCCCGACCCGTGGCTCGACTACTACCACTCCTACGAGCGCGGCCAGTGGTTCCGGACCGGCTACAACGGCGAAGTCGGCCACTACGCCGTGCCCGTCCGCGCGCCCCGCTGGGCCGGTCGCGCCTCCGACCGCTGGGTGATTCACCGGTAAGCGAGGGCCGCCGGCACGGCGAGAGCGGACGGCCGAGGGCCGGCTCGACGCTGGCGGCGGCGACGCACTCCCCGTGCCGGGCCCAGCCCGCACCCCGCTCCGTCCGGCCCCGTAGCTTCCCGCTCTGCTTCCCCCCGACGCCTTGTCCGCGACCGCCTCGTCCCGCCGCCCCGCCAAACGCGAGCGGCCCGTGCCCACCTTCCGCGACAACCTGTGGTACTGGGTCAAGGCGATCGCCGCCATCCTGCTGCTCCGCGCGTTCCTCGTCGAGCCGTACCGGATCCCGTCGGAGTCGATGGAGGACACGATGTTGGTGGGCGACTTCCTGATCGTCTCGAAGGTCCACTGGGGGCCGCGGACGCCGGCCACGATCGGCATCCCGTTCACCTCCATCTACCTGCCCGGTCTCGAGCTTCCCCAGGTGCGGCTCCCGGGCTTCACCGAGCCCCACCGCGGCGACGTGGTCGTGTTCAACTACCCGGCCTCGCGGGACGTGGAGCGCGGCGTGATCCCAGCGACCGTGCCCATCGAGCGCCGCGCGCCGTACATCAAGCGGATCGTGGCGCTGCCGGGCGACACCCTCGCGGTCCTCGACAAGATCCTGCACATCAACGGCACGCCGGTCCCGCTGGCGCCGACGATGAAGCAACGCTGGACCGTGATCGGCACCGGCGACACCCGCGCCAACGCCCTCCAACTCGACGAGATGGGCGTCCAACTGCTCACGGGGACGGACCTCCGCGACTCGACCGGCGCCATTCGTTTCGACGTGTTCGCGACGCCGCCCGAGGTGGAGGCGCTGGCGGCCCGCGCCGACGTCGCGCGCGTCGAGCCGTTCATCCTGGACGAGCGAAACGTCGACGTGACGTACGGCGCCAACCCCGACCACGTCGCGCCCCGCGTCGTGCCGTCTGCGGGCATGAGAATCTCGCTCACGGCGGCCACCCTCGGCCTCTACGGCGAGGCCATCACGCGGCACGAAGGCCGGACGGTGGACTCCGACGGGGCGGGGAGCGTGCGGATCGACGGCGTCCCGGCGACGGAGTACACCTTCGAGCAGGACTACTACATGGCGATGGGCGACTTCCGCGACAACTCGGTCGACAGCCGCTACTGGGGGTTCGTGCCGCACTCGCACCTGGTCGGGAAGGCGACGTTCACCTTCCTGTCGTTCAAGGGGGACTTCCCGTTCATCCGGCCGTCGCGGTTCTTCCGGGCCATCCCGTGAGCCGTCCCGCAGGTCGGCCCGTCGTCCCCGACGGCTCCTGATGCTCGATCTCCCAGAGCCCACCGACCCCGACCCGGCCGGGAGCCGCGACGACCGCTCGCCCTCGGACCCGGCAGGGCCACCCGCCGCGACGGACGGTGCGGTTGACGGGCACGCACGCTGGCCACGGTGGCCGGGAGCGCCGGAGCCGACCGCCGACCCGCCCTCGCCGGCCGCCGCCGACACGCGCGCGACCCGCCCCGAGGCGCTGGGCGCCTGGGTCCGCGTCCTCTTCGGCGCTGTCGTCTTCGCGCTGGCGCTGCGCGTGCTGGCGTTCGAGGCGTACCGGATCCCCTCCACCTCGATGGAGGACACCCTGCTCGTCGGCGACTTCGTGCTCGTCTCCAAGCTCCACTACGGCCCGCGCGTGCTCGGCCGACGCCTGCCTGGCGTCGACGGGCCGGACCGGGGCGACGTGGCGGTCTTCAACTACCCGCCCGGTCTCCCGGCGGACGTGTCCGCTCGCGTCCCCTACATCAAGCGGATCGTCGGGCTGCCCGGCGATACGTTGCGCATCCGCGACAAGGTGGTCGTCGCCGGCGGGGCCACGGTGCCGGCCCCGGCCGACGGGCGCCAGCTGTGGAGGCTCCGGGGCCGACTGCCCACGACGGAGGCGCTGACGGCGATCGGGCTCGACGGGCGCGTGCAGCGCGCCGGGCCCGGCGCCTGGGTGGCCTCGGCGACCCCGGCGGAGGCCGAGGCGCTCGGGGCGCTCGACGGCGTGGAAGCGGCGACCCCGTACCTCCGCCCGCCCGGCGACGGCAGCGCGGCTTTCCCCTCCGCACGTCGCTACAGCCTCGACGACTACGGCCCGATCGTGATTCCCGCCCGAGGCACGACGCTCCGCCTGGACGACGTGTCGTGGCCCGTCGTGCGTACGATCATCGAGCGGTTCGAAGGGCACACCGCCGAGCGCACGGCGGAGGGCTTCGCCATCGACGGCCGCCCGGCCGAGACCTACACCTTCGCGCAGGACTACTACTTCGTGCTCGGCGACAGCCGAGACGACTCCGCCGACAGCCGCACATGGGGGTTCGTGCCGTTCGACCACGTCATCGGCAAGGCGCTCGGGGTCTACTTCTCGTGGGACGACGAGGCCGGGCGGCCGAGATGGTCGCGGATCGGTCGGGGCGTCGGGGGTTAAGGCGCGCAGAGTCAGGGTGATACCTACGGGCTCCGTACGACGACGACATCCCGATCGCTCATGCCCTCGCTGCTCGACCGACTCGAATCGCTTGGGGACCGCACCGAAGACCTCGCGGCCCGATTTAACGAGGGCGTCGTCGACACCGTCGCAGGGCTGGCGTGGTGGACGGACCGATCGGCCATCCGGCCTCTGCAAGCGTTGGGCCGCGCCCTCGTAGCGCTCGGCCACGTGCTCATCGGCGTGCTCCGGGTGGCCGTGTTCTACCTGCCGGCCGTCGCGCTGGCCGCCGCGGGCGCCGTGGCGGGGAACGTCTGGCTCGTCGCTACGGCCGGTGTCTACGCGCTGGCGGTGACGGCGGCGGGCCTGACCTACATCGGGCGTCGTCGGTCCGAGTCTGAGACCTGAGGAGGGGAGCCCACCCCGGCTCCGCGAGCTCCCACCACCAGCGACCCTACAGTCCAGAGGCCAGGCCGAACGATTCTCAGCTGCGGGCGCCGCTGCCCGAGGCAAGAGCGCGAGCGTTCGCCACACGCTCGCTAGACCATCCCGATCCGCTTGCGCCAGACCCACTCGACGGTAAGAAGCGTGAGGGCGAGCGGCAGGAAGGGCCACATGCCCAAAAGCGGCGTCGCGTCTTCGCGCACGAGCGGTCGGTCTTCGAGGGCGCCCGCTTGGCGCAAGCCGCGCACGAAAGCGCCGAGCGTGTCGAGCCCGACGACCGCGCCGCCCGACCGGAGGGCGACCTGCCGCATCAGCGCGGGGTCGGCGCCGGGCTGGCGGAACTCGGCGGCGATGGCGCCGACGGCGAACCCGCCCCGATCGGAGCCGAGGGGGGCCCCGCCTCGCGTGGCGGCTGCCGAGAACGAGTAGCGGCCGGGCGGGCGGACGCCGAGGTCGGCGACGTAGCGGCCGTTGCCGAGCGGGCGCATCGTAGCGCGCTCTTGCGGCCCCGGGCCATCGGCGGTCAGCTCAATACGTGCGTCGTCGATGGGTTCGAGGCCGTCGCCGTAGACCTGGCCGGTGAACGTGACGCGATCGCGCTCGCCGAACGTCGCGCGGTCGGGGCGGACGCGGACGGGGCGGCGGTCGCGAGGGGCCGTCGCCCAGCGCACGAGTCGGTCGACGAATCGGGCGTGGACGCCGCGCAGGTCGTCGAGGTCGTCGGGCAGCGTCCGCCAGCGCCACGTGCCGGCGCCGTAGACGGCGACCGTGCGGACCGAGCCGTTCTGGCGGACCGCGAGCAGGGGCGCGTCCAGCGCCGTCGCGCCTCGTCGGACGGTCGCCAGCACACGGGCACCGGGCTGCAAGGCGTAGCGTGTCGGGCTCGCGGCGAGTGGGGGCAGGGCGGTGAGCCGGGCGGCGGGCACGCCGAGGTCGAGAATCGGGTGCGACTCGCCCGCCGGGGTGGGGGACAAGCCCGCCTCGACGGTGCCGGGGCGCAGGACGGCCAGCGCGGCGGGGAGCACGTCGCCGAACGTCCGCGCGAGTCGCGTCAGGTCGGTGCCCGAGGTCATCACAAAGACGGCCGGCAAGCCGCCCGCGATGGCGTCGGCAATGCGGTCGGCCGTCGGCGCGTCGGCGGCGGTGCCGGGGTAGCCGGCCAGGATCACGGCGTCGTAGCGGGCGAGCGGGGGGACGGCGCCCTCGTAGAAGAAGCCGGGCGAGCGCTGGGTGCGGACCGTCAGCTCGACCGAGTCGTCGGCGTCGAGCGCGGCGCGGAGCGCGGCCACGTCCGGGCCGGGCGCGGCGGCCACGAGCAGCACGCGGCGGTCGTCGTCGAGCACGCGCACCGCGACCGTCTGGCGGTTGTTGCGGACTGTCGCCTCGCCCGCCAGCGGCCCGACCGTAACTGTGAAGCGGCGGACGCCGGGCGCTCCGGGCGTGACGCTCAGGTCGACGACGGCCTCGGCGCCGTCCGACGGGATCTCGACCGTCGTCCGCGCCAGCGTACGGCCTCCCGAGGTGACAGTCACCGAGGCGGGCTGCCCGGCGTACCCCGTCGCCCGGATCCCGGCTTGGATCGGGAGCGGGCTCCCGACGCGGGCCACGTCGTTCGTCACCGCTCGCTCCAGCCGCACGTCGCGCGTCGACAGGCTGTCGCCGACGGTTGCCGTCCAGATCGGCACGGCGGAGCGTTCGGCGAGATAGGCCGGGTTGCGACCGTCGGTCACGCGGCCGTCGCTCAGCAAGACCACGCCGCGCAGGTTGCGCCCTGCGAAGTCGGCCTCGACGCGCGTCAGCGCCGCCGCGATGTCGGTCCGCTCGCCGTCGAAGCGCAGGCTGTCGCCGGGCAGGCTCGCGCCCTCGGGGCGGGCGTCGGAGGAGAAGCGGTAGAACCGGAGCGCGTCGTCCTCGGGCAGGTCGTCGAGCGCGGCGCGGAGCGCGGCGGCGGGGCCGTCGCCCAAGGCCAGGCTCTCGCTGTCGTCGACCAAGACGGCCAGCAGAGGCGGCTCGCCGGACCGCGTGATCCGGGTCCAGACGGGCTCCAGCAGCAGCAGAATCACCACAAACAGCGCCCCGAAGCGGAGCGCCGCCAGCCCGCCCCGTCGCCAGCCCGTGACGGTCGGGGTGCTCCGCCCGTAGGTCGCCCACGACAGCGCGCCCGCGGCGACGGCGGCGACGGCCAAGACGATGGGGGGGACGGCGAGGGAGAGGTCCAACGAGAGCGTGAGCGGGGCGGCCGGAACGACGGCGCGGCGGCCCGATTGCCACCGCGCAGGCGGGAGTCGCTAGCGGCCGAGGGCGTCGCCCCGGAAGGCGCCGGGGAGCAGGACGTCGGGCGAGGTCACGTGCGGCGGGTCGGGGCCGCGCCAGATCGCCACGGCGGCGTCGGGCGCCAGCTCGGCGATCACCTGTCGGCACCCGCCGCAGGGCGTCCCGCCGGGCGCCTTGACGCAGGCGACGTACAGCGTACGGATTGGCCCCAGCCCTGCCGCTCGCGCGGCCACGAGCGCCGTGCGCTCCGCGCAGAGCCCGGCCGCCCAATCCGTCGCGATCTCGACGTTCGCCCCGGCAACCGTCCGTCCATGGGCATCCACGACGACCGCGCCGACGGGAAAGTGGGAGGCGGGCACGACGGCTCGCTCGGAGATCGCGAGCGCCAGCTCTGCTCCGCGGACCAAGTCGTCGGGAGCGTCGGCAAGTTCGAAGTCGACCGCGTCGGCGAGTTTGGGGAGCGTCCCGCCCGAGACCGCGAGGTCGGGCCCGACGATGCGCCAGTCCGACGGCGCGGCGCTGGCGATGGCCCCGAGGGCGTGCGACGCGAATGGAGTGCTTTGGGCGACGGCGACCGGCGTGCCCCTGGCGAGCGCCGCCAACGCGAGCGCACCTTGCAGCGCCGAGATGGTCAGCGGGAAGGAGGCGTTCTCGATGCGGGGCGCCGCGACGGTCCGCCCGTCGGACAGCAGGATGGCCACGCCGACGGGCGCGCCGGAGTACGGGGCGTGCGACCGCTCCGAAATGGCGGTGGCGAGGGCACGGAGGCGATCGGGCATGGGCGTCGGCGGGGGACGCGTAGCTTACGTCGGGCCTGCGCCCGCCGCGCCGGAGTGGTGAAACTGGTCAAACACAGCGGACTTAAAATCCGCCGGCGTCCGCGCCCTGCGGGTTCGAGTCCCGCCTCCGGCACCTTTGCGCCCCGGGCCCTGCCTCCGGGCCCTGCATCGCCCGTCCCGCTGCGCACAGATCACACCGCCAGCCGGACGATGGGCGCGCCCGCCGCATCGTCGGGACTCGGGGCGTCGCCGTAATGGGCCTGGTTGATCTCGCGAATGACCTGCGCCGCCTCGGCGATGGTCATGTCCCGCTGGCGATCCCGCTGCTGCATCCGGTCGTTGGCCCGGAGCACGGCGTCCTCGAGGTGCCGCTTGTGCTTGTCCACGAAATCCTGCGGAGACGACGATAGGATGAGGCCACGCCGGACGGCGACCGAGCCCGGCAGGCGCACCGACCCGATGCGGGCGCTCCGCTTGCGGGGGTAGCTGGTCAGCGCCCACTCGTGGTGGAACGCCTCGATCCAGTCGTCGCTGGGCGGCTCGGAGAGGCGGAGCACAATCTGGGTGATGGCGTCGCCTGCGGGGGAGGTGGCGACGGCGTCCTCGTACAATCCGGCGATGGAGATGGGCATGGTGCGGCAGTGGTGGGAAGCCCGCAAGCTGGCGAATCGGCCGTCCCTGCGCTCGATGGGGACCTTTAGTCTCCTGCCCTCAGACAATCCTCAGACGTCGGAGGGGCCTTGGTTAGCCCTCGCCGACCCTTCCGCTCGAATGGGACTTGTCATCCTGAGAAACTGTTTGCGGAAGGCGCGCCCCGCCCTGCGGTGTCATCCCGAACGACGTGAGGGCTTCCAGCGCGGCCCCAAGCCCATCCTTCCGTTCGTCGCGACTCAGACGCTCTCGCTGAGGTCCCTCGCACGCTCGAGATGACGTGTTCTGGGAGTGTGAGGCTGCTCCCCATCATCGGAGCCGTGCGGTCGACGGCTTACCGTTGCGCCCTACGGGCTAGCCGCGGACGCCGCCCGAGCGCCGGGGCGATGGGGGAGCGGGGGCCTCGATGGGGAACAGCGCGCCCTGCTCATCGGCAATGAACGCGGCGGCGTAGCCCCAGCGGGCTGCGCGACGAGCGGCGGCCTCCGCCTCGGGCCCGACGAACGCGAGCGGCGTGCCGAGGTCGGCGGGCAGGTCCGAGGCCGCCATGGTGTCGGCAGCGAGGTCGAGCGCGAAGGCGGGGCCCGCGTCGCTCTCGCTCACGTCCACCACGACGCCGCCGCTGGCGATCAGCTGGGCGAGGGTGTCGGCGCCGCCCCACGCGACCGAGTCGGAGATGTCGGCCTCGGCGAGCACGGGGCTGGCGAGTGCGAACAGGCCGTCGCCCGTTGTGCCTGTGGCGCGCCCCCGCACGTCGCCCTCGCCATCGACCACGACCGCGAGCGACGTGCCGTCGTAGCCGAACGCGCGAGCGGCCTCGGCGCCTTCCCCGCTGGCGGCCACGATGAGGACGGTGGCCCCGGCCGCCTCGAGCTCCGCGAGCGCCTGCGCGAGGTCGGCGTCGGTGCCGTCGGCAAAGTGCAAGATGACCGGGTGCCCGGCAAGGGTGGCAAGGTCGACCAGGCCGTTCTGGGTCGGGACCACGACTTGCGGCGCGCGCTCCCGAGTGGTCACGCCGCCGCCGGACGCGGACGTCAGCGGGGCGTCGGCGGGGTCGGCGCAGGCGGAGAGGCTCAGCGCGGCGAGCAGGAGCACCCGGAACGTCATGCGGCCTGGGCGTGGGCGTCGCGGAGGGCGGCCAAGCGGATCGAGCCGTGGCTCTTGACGTCGACGGCTTCGCCGTCTCGAATCAGGATGGCCTGTGGCGTCTCGTGCTGGACGTGGAGCTGCTCGGCGATGTACGCCGACACGTCGCGGGCGTACTGCACGACGACGGCGTAGAGCTTGGGGTCGGTGTCGCCTTCGAGCCCGACGAACTCCATCTGGCCGCGCGCCGAGATCGGGCACGCGATCGAGTGCTTGAGGAGATAAACGGGCGCCTCGTGCGAGGCGTCGAGCATGGCGTCGGCGTCGGCCGTCGACGCGAGCTCCTGGACTTGGGCCATGGGAGTTCGAGCGGAGTGGAGCGGGCCGTACCTTCGGCGTCGCCCTTCACGACGCCCGCGGCCCACGCCAGAAGCTACTCGCGGCCGGGCCTCGATGTCGCTCAAACCCCCCTCAGGAACGTCCCTATGTCCGCCGTCGCCGATCGCCCCACGGGCGCCGAAGAAGTCCGCTGGGACCTCGCCGACCTCTACGCCTCCGACGCCGCGCTCGCCGCCGACCTCGCCCTCGCCGAAGCCGACGCGCTGGGGCTCGCGGAACGCTACCGGGGCCGCTTGGCGGAGCTGACGGCGGCCGAGCTGGGGGAGGCGCTCGCCACGCTCGCCGTCGTCCACGACCGGGCGGGCAAGGCGTACACGTACGCGTTCCTGGCGTGGAGCACCGATACGGAGACGCCGGAGTCCGGCGCCAGGCTGCAGCGCGTCCGCGAGGCGTACAACCGGATTGGGCAGGAGCTGCTGTTCGTGGACGTGGAGTGGGCCCGGCTCGACCCCGACCGCGCGACCGCGCTCACCGACGCGCCCGAGCTTGCGCCGTACCGGCACTACCTCGAACTCAAGACGCAGGCGCGCGACCACGTGCTGTCCGAGCCCGAGGAGCGGATCTTGTCCGAGAAGGCGGTCACCGGGTGGAGCGCGTGGAACCGGTTCTTCGACGAGACGCTCGGCGCAGCGCGCTTCGACGTCGGCGGCGAACTCCTCCCGCTCCAGCAGGCGACCGTCAAGCTCCACGACGGCGACCGGGCTGTCCGCCAGCAGGCGGCGCAGGCGGTGACCGACGGGCTCGACGGGCTCCAGCGCCCGCTCGCCTACGTGTTCAACACCATCCTGGCTGACAAGGCGTCCAGCGACCGGCTCCGGGGCTACGACTCGTGGATCGCCAGCCGCAACGAGTCGAACGAGATCGACGACGCGAGTGTCGACGCCCTCGTCGAGGCGGTGACCGGGCGGTACGATTTGGTGCAGCGCTTCTACACGCTCAAGCGGACGTTGCTCGGCCTCGACACGCTGTACGACTACGACCGCTACGCGCCGACGGCCGAGGCGGCGGCGTTCGTGCCGTGGGCCGAGGCGCGCGAGACGGTCACGGCGGCGTATGCCGGCTTTGACCCCGAGATGGGCGAGATCGTCGAGCGGTTCTTCGACGACCGCTGGATCGACGCGCCGGCGCAGGCGGGCAAGCGGGGCGGCGCGTTCAGCCACGGGGCCGTGCCGAGCGCGCACCCCTACATCCTGCTCAACTACACCGGCCAGCTCCGCGACGTCCAGACGCTGGCGCACGAGCTCGGCCACGGGGTCCACCAGTTTCTCGCGCGCGAGCAGGGCGTCTACCACGCCGACACGCCGCTGACGACGGCTGAGACCGCGTCGGTCTTTGGCGAGATGCTCACCTTCCAGCGGATGCTCGCAAGCCTCGACGACCCCGCCGACCGGCTCGCGCTGCTGATGGAGAAGATCGACGACACGATGGCGACGGTCTTCCGGCAGGTGACGATGAACCGCTTCGAGGCTCGGATCCACGCCCACCGCCGCTCGGAGGGCGAGCTGTCCCCGGACGACTTTGCCGAGCACTGGATGGCGACGCAGCGCGCGATGTACGGCGACAGCGTGACGCTGACCGACGGCTACCGCCAGTGGTGGAGCTACATCCCGCACTTTGTGCACACGCCGGGCTACGTCTACGCCTACGCCTTCGGCGAGCTCTTGGTGCTGGCGCTGTACGCGCGGTACCAGTCGGAGGGCCCGGGCTTCCCCGCGAAGTACCGCGACCTGCTGGCGGCGGGCGGGTCGGACTGGCCGCACGTCCTCGTTGGCCGGCTCGGGATCGACCTCCGGGATCCGGGGTTCTGGGACCGGGGGCTCGACGCCGTCGAGGTCCTGATCGCTGAGGCCGAGGCGCTCGCGGGTCACCCCCAAAACGGATAGTCTGAGCGGTGGGGCAGGGGATGGCGGTCGGCTCCTGCCGTCTCGCGCGCACCCACCGGCCACTCCCGGCACCGTCGAGATATCCACACCGCCCGGCTCCGGTCGGCCCCGCCCGTATGTTGCAGGGCGCGCGTCCCCCCATGCCCTCCACCACTTTCGTCGCCCGTCGTCCGGGGCCGTTCTCGGCTCTGGTGCAGGCCCCCGAACTCGGGGGACTCCGGCTCGATCCGCACCCGCCGGTCCGCGTCCTGGATCGGTACTTCGACACCGAGGACGGTGAACTGCTGCGCCGCGGGGTCGCGCTCCGGGTCCGCGAGCAGGGGGGAGGGGCGACCGTATCCCTCCGCCGCTTCGAGCCCGAGGCCGGGCCTGTCTGTGCGGACCTCGACCTGGTGACGATCCCCGGCGACGGCGTGCTGGCGCTCCCGCCGAGCGCCCTCTCCGATGCCCTCGCGATGCTGACCGGCGGCGACGCCGTGCACCCGCTCTTGTCGATCCGCCTGTACCGTACGCCGCGGCTGGTGCTCCGGGACGGCCACCCCGCCGCCGTCATCTCGTTCGACGTGGTGGTCTACGAGGTGCCCGGCGCTCGCGTCGTTTCGAACGAGGTCGAGGTCGAGCCGGTGCCCGGAGGGTCCGTCGACGGCTTGGCAGAGGCGTTTCTGGAGGCCGGGCTCGAACGCGTGGACCAGTCGCGGCTGGAGCGCGCCGTGCGTCGCTTCCCGCGCACCCTCGACGAGCCCGCCCTGCTGCTTCCCGACGAGGTCGAGGCGCTCGACGTGGCAGCGGCCGGCGACGACGACCGCGCCCTCCGCGCTCGAATCGTCCAGCTCGATGGGCGTGGCTTCCGGGCCGACACCATCGCGGCTCAGACCGGCGTCAGCATGGGCCATGTTCGGGCCGTGCGTGAGGGCTTCCGGTCGCTGCGGCTCGGCGTCCTGGACCCGTCGCCCGTCGCCCCGGCGCCCGATCCCGGCTCTTCGGGGGATGGCCGGCCGGGAGCCGATGAGGCGGCGGACATGGCCGAGTTGCTCGATCTCTTTTCGAATCACACGCCCCCCGTCACACCCCTCTTTGCGGGCGGGGACCTCGACGGCCCCGAGCCGAACGCTTCCCCGAGGCCGGCGCCCGTCCCGGCGTCGCTGTCCCCGTCAGCCCCCGCCCAGCCGACTCCCGCGCCACCTGTTGCGGCCGGCCCGTTGCCTGCGGCCCCGTCGCCGGTCCCGACTCCGACTCCTGGGCCGGTTCTGGCCCCAGCGGCCCCGGCCACCGTCTCGCATCCCCGACCCGAGGCGGCCGCGCCCCCGCTGGCCGTCGAGCACACGCGCCCGTCGACCCCGCTCGATCCGTACCCGGTGGTGCTTGGTCCGGTGCCGATCGTCGCCCGCGAGCCTCAGGGCGACGGCCACCGCCCGCGCGCCGCCCCCTCGACAGGGGACGAGCCGCGCTTTCCCGCGTTCGTCGGCGACATGCCGGTCTTGAGGGCGGCAGAGTCCCTCGTGAGCTACCACGTCGCCCGCTTCGACGCCCGCGCCGCCCGCTTCGCGTTGACGCGTGCGCCGTCCGACGCCCGTCGGTTGCTCGTCGCCGCGCACGGTCTGCGGCTGGCGGTCGAGACGTTCGACCGCGTGCTGCCGGACGCCGCCGCGCGGCGCGTGGTGGCCGCCTTGCGCCCGCTGGCGACCCGCCTCAGCGACGCCCTCGACGCCGCCCGCGCCGCCGCCGCGACGGGCCGGGCCGACCTTGCGCGCTTGGCCGCCGACCGCGTGGGGCAGGCCGCCGATCACCTTGGCGCCGGTCCCCAGGTGTGGGGCGACCGCGCCCGCCGCCTGGCCTCTCGCCTGGACGCCGCCGCCGAGGCCGGCTTGCGGAGCGACGACGTGGCCCTCGCGGACGACTACGTCGGCCCTCCCGGCGACGCGCCCACGCCGACGCGGCTCCGGCACGTGCTTGGGTCGGCGGTCTGGTCCCGATTCGAGGCCGTCTGCGCCTTCGAAGATGACCTTGGGACGCCGACGCCCGAACTCGCCGCCCACCTCGCGGTCGCGCTGAGCGGCCTCCACGCCGTCGTCGAGTTGGCCGGCGACCCGGCCGAGGTGCTCCCGGCACTCGCCAGCGCCGAGCGGGCCGTGGTGGAGGCGAGGGGCCGCCATCTCGCCGCGTCCCTCAGCGGGAGCGCCAGCGGGCTCTCGCTGACGGCGCTCCCTCAAATCTGGCGTGACGTCACCGAGGCCGGCTTTCGCCGGCGCCTCGCCTCAGTGGTCGCCTCCGTCTAGATCGCTTTTTGCAGGCCATGACGGGCATTGCCGCAGTGCGGCGGTGTGGAGCCATCGTCAATCCGGCGGCGGAGCTGCAGTCTTCAAAGAGTCGCGACACGGGGCGGTTCTCTAAGGGGTTACTTGTGATGTGCGCCCCGGGGGATCCCCCAGGCGGCCGTCCAGACTCCTTTCTGAATGTCCCCACTGACGTACCTCCGAACGTACCGGCCGGACCCCGCCATCCTGACGGGCGAAGCGTTTGACCAAGCGGTTGTGCGCGTGTCCCCAGGGGACGTCGTCGGCGTGGTGACGATGGAGTTGGGCGGGCCGCTCACCCCGACGGACGTCGCGCCGTTCCTGGAGAGTCGGTTGCTGGACCCCGTCGAGGTCGACCTCCGGGTGCCCAAGGCACTGCGGCCCTCGGTGGCCCGGGTCCTCGCCAAGCGGCGGGGCCGCGCGCTCCAGCAGTCCTTCGAGATGATCGGCGGCTGCAGCCCGCTCCGGCGCCACGTCTCCGAGCAGGCGCGAGCCCTGGAAGACCGGCTCAATAGCCGCTTTGGCGGGGCGCTCAGCGCCGAATTCCGCACCTACGTCGCGATGCGCCACGGCGACCCCTCGATGGCCACCGCGCGACGCCGGATGGCAGAGGACGGGGTCTCGAAGGTGATCCTGCTGCCACTCCAGCCCCACTTTTCCGCGTCCACCGGCGGGTCGTCGCTGGCGTACTGGCGGGCCCACGGGCCGGTTGAGGCGCCCACTACGCTGGTCTCGGAGTACGCCACCCACCCGAAGCTCATCCGCGCGCTCAACGAGCGGATCGACGAAGGGCTCCAGCGGTTCGACCGCGAGGTCCGGGGCCGCGTCCGCATCCTCTTCGCCGCGCACGGCGCGGCCAAGCGGCACCTCACGCGGCTCGGCGACCCCTACTGCTGCCAGGTACACGCCACCGTCCGTGCCGTTCTGGACGCCCGCACCGACGGCCGGGAGTCCTCGGTGGCCTTCCTGCCCACACTCGGCTCAGGCGCGGAGCTTGGGGAGCGGGTCGGCGACGCGGTCGCCGATGCGGCCGACGACGGGGCCTCCGCGCTGCTCGTCGTCCCGATCTCGTTCCTGTCGGACCGGATCGACACGGCCTTCGACCTCGACGTGACTGGCCGAGCGGTCGCCGCTAAGGAGGGCATCCGCCACTTCGAGGTGACGAACGGCCTCAACGACCACCCGTTGGTGATCGACGCGCTCGCGGAGTGCGTGGTGACCCACGTCGAGCCCGACGTGCTCGACGCAGGCTTGGGTTTGGCTGACTCGTCTCTCACGCCGACGCCCTCACACTGCCCAGTCTGCGATCGCGTACCGCACACGCGCGCATGGCTTTCCGAGGCCCCCACGCTTGTCACGGAGACCCGCCCGGACGAGGACGCCCAGCGATCGGCCGCGTAATGCCCTCGGCGCATCTCCTGCGGACGCTCGCCTCGGTGGCCCCGGGGACGGTCGTGGCCGATCTCTCGGCGGGGGAGACCACCCCGGCCCTGGTCGCACTCGGCTTCGACGTGGTGGCCGTTTCCGACGCGGCGATCGCGGGCGCCTCCGCCGTCGCCCGCCCGGCTGACCTCGAGGACGCCTCGGCAGACTGGGTGGTCGTGGGCGCGCCCGACGACGGGTTCTCCCAGCTCCCGGACGCCGCCCGCGTGCTCCGGGCGGGCGGATGGGTCTGGATCGCCGCCGACGGCCCCGCCGTGCTTGCCGCCGCCGCCGGCGTAGGGCTCGTCGTGTCCGAGGCCCCCGGCGTGACGGACGGCGCGCCGCACGTCATCTTCCGCAAGCCCGGCGCCGTCGGCTAATTGGCACCCCGGCGGGTGGTGATCACGACGACGCCGTTCGCGCCTCGGGGCCCGTAGACGGACGTCTCGCTGGCGTTCTTGAGCACCCGGATGTCTGTGATGTCGGCGCGCGACAGGCCGGCCAGCGTGCCGCCCGGCCCGGGCGCGACGGGCGAGCCGTCGATCACGTACAGCGGCTCCTGCCCGGCCATGAACGAGGTCTCGCCCCGGACGCGGACCTGGATCCCGCCCGCGCTCTCCCGCACGTCGACGCCGGCAAAGCGCCGGAGCTCGGCCTCGATGGGCTCGGCGCTGGAGTCGGAGGGGTCCGCGGACGCTCCCTCGCGGGAGGACGTCGTGCCGCAGGCGCTGAGGAGGAGGGCGGCGGAGAGGAGGGCGAGGCGCATGTCTGCAGGGTGGAGAGACGGGAACGTAGCCGCCGCGAGGTCGCGGGGCGAGTCCCATGCGTCGCACCCCCTCACAAACGGCTCCGATCGCAGGCGGACGCCCTCGCAGGCGAACGGAAACGCCAGCCGATCCTCACGGGTCGGCTGGCGTTGGACGGCTCGCGAGCGGGGTCGAGCTAGCGGCGCTTGCGGCCCTTGGGGCGGGCGCCGCGCGTGGTCCGCTTGCCCTGGCGGTCGCTCGTCCGGCTGCCGGACTTTTTGGATTTGTCGTCGATCCGCCCGGGCATCTCGACGAAGGCGAGATCGACGCGGCGGGTCTCCGGCTCGGCCGCCTCGATCCGCACGCGGCACGCGTCGCCGACGTGGATCCGCCGGCCCGACGACTTGCTGACGAGCGTGTAGCGGCGCTCGTCGTACTCCCAGTACCCGTCCATCTCGCGGATGTGGATGAGCCCCTCGACGAGCAACTTCGTCATCTGGACGAAGACGCCGAACTTGGTGACGCCGACGACGACGCCGTCGAACTCGTCGCCGATGTGGGCCGCGGCGTACTCGACCTGCTTGAGCTTGATCGACTCGCGCTCGGCCGAGGTCGCCTCGCGCTCGCGGTTCGAGGTGTGCTCGCCGGCCACCTCGAGGGCCTCCTCGGTCGGGATGGCGCCCTCCTGCTGGCCGTGCGCGCGCTTGAGCACGCGGTGGACGATCAAGTCCGGGTACCGGCGGATGGGCGACGTGAAGTGCGCGTAGTACTCGAACCCCAAGCCGTAGTGGCCGATGTTGTCGGGCGAGTAGACGGCCTTCGACATCGACCGGATGGCGGCCTGCTCTAGGATCGGCGCCTCGGGCGAGCCCTTGGCCGACATCAGAAGGGCGTTCAGCTTGGCCCGCTCGACCTCGCCGTTCTTGTGGGGGAGCGACCGCCCGAACGTCTTGACGTAGTCGGAGAGCGCCGTGATGCGCTCGCGGTCGGGCTTGTCGTGGATCCGGTAGAGGAGCGGCACGTTGCGTTTCTCGGCCTCCATGGCGACCGCCCGGTTGGCGAGCAGCATGAACTCCTCGATCAGCCGGTTGGCCTCCTTGCGCGGCTTCTCGTACACGTCGATCGGCTCGCCCTGCTCGTTGAGCTTGACCCGGACCTCGGGCACGTCGAAGTCGATGGCGCCCTCGGCGACGCGCTTCTTGGTCAGCGTCCGCGCCAGCTCGCCGGCCCGGAGCACCTCGTCGGCCATCTCGTGCCCCGCGCCGTCGAGCACGTCCTGGGCGCCGTCGTACGTGAAGCGGTGCTTCGAGTGGATCACGGTCTCGTGGATCTCCCACGAGTGGACGTGGCCACCGCCGTCGACGACCATGATGCATGAGTACGCCAGCTTGTCCTCGTGGGGGCGGAGCGAGCAGACGCCGTTCGAGAGGGCCTCGGGGAGCATCGGGATGACGCGGTCGACGAGGTAGGTGCTCGTCGCGCGGTCGTAGGCCTCCTTGTCGATGGTCCCGCCCTCGGGGACGTAGAAGCTCACGTCGGCGATGTGGACGCCGACCTCGGTCATGCCGTCGCCCAGGTCGCGCGTGTGGATCGCGTCGTCGAAGTCCTCGGCGTCCTCGGGGTCGATGGTGAAGACGGGGTAGTCGCGCAGATCCAGCCGGCGGGCGATTTCCTTCTTGGTGATGCCCGGCGTGATCTGCTCGGCGGCGGCCTCGACCTCCGGCGGGAAGTCGGACGGCGTGCCGTGCGCCATCGCCAGCGCCAGGACGTCGACGCCGGGGTCGCCGACCTTGCCAATCACCTGAACGACCGTGCCCTCGGGCGAGGCCTTGGGGTCGTCGTAGGCGTCAATCGTCACGACCACCTTGTCGCCCGGCAGCGCGCCGTTCCAGTTGTCGCGCGGGACGTAGATGTCGTGCGTCATCCGCTGGTCGTCGGGGACCACCCAGCCGGACTTGCCGGTCGTGGCGAACGTGCCGACGGTCTGCGACCGGCCGCGCTCGACGACCTCCAGCACCTCGCACTCGCGGAGCTGATCGGAGGGGCGGCCCTTCTTCTCGGCCGCCAGTGCCACGCGGACGCGGTCGCCGTGCATCGCCGTCTTCATGCGGCGCGGGCGGACGAAGTACTCCGTCCCGTCATCGGTCTTGAGGAAGCCGTAGCCCTGGGGGGAGACGGACAGCCGGCCGACGGCCTCGTGCCCGTCCGTCTTGTGCTGGATGCGCCCGCCCTTGAGCTTGTCGACGGCGCTCGAGTCGCGCAGTTCGTCGAAGGCGTCGAGGAGCGCCTGGTACCGGTCCTGATTCTTGATGCCGATCGCCCGGGACAGCTCCTTGGCGCGGTACGCGCGGTCGTGGTGCTTGTCGAGAAAGGCGAGGATTTGCGGCTTGATGGCGTCGACGTCGCGTCGGTCGGTCATCCGGGGGGGAGGGAGACGAGGAAAACGGGGAGTGGGTGGTACCGTCCGCGACGGGGTCGGGTCCGTAAGGACGTGCGAATCCTGCGCGTCCGGAGACCGGCGCGCGGGCGCCGTCGTTTCTTGCGTCTATGCGCGTGCTCTCCCTCGTCTTCGCCCTTCTCTCGGCTGGCACCAGCGCCCAGGTGCCGGCGCCCGCCGACCCGACCCCGCACTCCGACGTGCGCTTGGTCGCCGACGCGACGGCCATCGCGCCCGGCGACACCCTGGGTGTCGCCGTCGAGATTGTCGTGGAGGACGGGTGGCACGTCTACTGGCAGAACCCTGGCGACAGCGGCCAGCCGGTCACGGTCGAGTGGACGCTGCCGGCGGGCGCTGGGGCCGGGCCGCTCCGCTTCCCGGCGCCGGACGTCTACGAGGAGGCCGGGATCGTGACCTTCGCGCACGGCGGCACCCCGATGTTCGTCACCGACGTGGTACTGCCCGCGGGCGTGTCGGGCGCGGTCGACCTCGCGGCCGACCTCCGCTACCTCATCTGCGCGGATGTGTGTCTGCCCGCCTCTGCGACGCTGGCGTTGACGGTGCCGGTCGGGGAGACGGTCCGGACAGGCGCGCTCGACGCCGCCCGCGCTGCCCTCCCGATCCCGTCGGCCGAGTGGACCGCCAGCGCGAGCGCGACGGCCGGCGGCTACGTGCTGACCGTCGTCCCGCCCGCCGGCGTCGACTTCGCGGACGCCACGTTCTTTCCGTCCGCCAAGGGCGTGCTCGACCACGGGGCGCCGCAAGCCTTCCGCGCCGAGGGCCGCGCGTACGCCGTCGAGCTGACCGGGTCGCCATACGCCAGCAGTCCGAGCGAGACGCTCGCGGGCGTCCTCGTCGCTGGCGATGCGGCCGTCGAACTGTCCGTGCCTGTCGCAGGCGTCGATGTCGCCGCCGTCGCGCTCACGTCGTCGCTGACGCTGTGGAGCGCGCTGATGCTGGCGCTGCTCGGCGGCGTCGTGCTCAACCTGATGCCGTGCGTCTTCCCGATCCTGAGCATCAAGATCCTGGGGTTCGTCGAGGGCCGCACCGACGACCGCCGCGCGCTGCGGCTGCACGGGCTGGCGTTCGGGGCCGGCGTCGTGGCGTCGTTCCTGGCGCTCGCCGCCGTGCTGCTGGCGCTGAAGGCGACCGGCGACGGGACCGGCTGGGGCTTCCAGCTCAGCTACCCGTGGGTCGTGGCCGCACTCGCCGCGCTGATGGTGGCGCTGGCGCTCAACTTGTTGGGCGTGTTCGAGATCGGCCAGGGCGCCGCGCGGGTCGGGGGCCAGCTCGACCGGGGCGACGGCCTGAGCGGGGCGTTCCTGTCCGGCGTGCTGGCGACCGTTGTGGCCTCTCCGTGCACGGCGCCGTTTATGGCGGGCGCGCTCGGGTTCGCCGTCGTCCAGCCCGCGCCGATTGCGCTGGCCGTCTTTGGAGCCCTCGGTGTCGGGATGGCGGCGCCGTACGTGCTGCTCAGCTTCCAGCCTGCGCTCCTCGACCGGCTCCCGCGTCCGGGCCCGTGGATGGTGACGCTGCGCCAGGTTCTCGCCTTCCCGCTGCTGGCGACGGCCGTCTGGCTGGTCTGGGTGTTCGGGACGCTGCGCGACCTCGACGCGGCGGCCGTGCTGCTGCTGGCGCTCGTTGTTGGCGCGCTCGGCGCGTGGGCGTGGGGGCGGTGGCCGTCGGGCTCTCCGCGCCGCGCGCTGGTTGTCGGGCGGACCACGAGCCTGTTGGCGATGGGGGCGGCAGTCGCGCTGGCGGGTGCGTCGCTGGCGCCAGAGACCGAGACGTGGGCGGCCTACGATGCTCGCGAACTCGAATCGCTGGTGGCCGAGGGGCGCCCCGTGTTCGTCGACGTGACGGCGTCGTGGTGCCTCACCTGCCAGGTCAACAAGCAGACCGCGCTGGCATCGGACGCTGTCGAAGAGGCGTTCGCGGCGCACGACGTGGCCCGTGTGCGGGCGGACTGGACGGACCAGAACCCGGCCGTCACCGCGTTCCTCGACCGCTTCGGCCGCTCGGGCGTCCCGCTCTACGTGCTCTTCCCGGGCGACGGTGCCGAGCCGGTCATCTTGCCCGAAATCCTGACGCCCGGCATCCTGGTCGACGCCCTCGGCACCGCTCCTCTCGACACCGCCTCCCGCTAGCCATGCGCGCCTCGCTCCTCGCCCTCGCCCTGTTCACCGCTGCGTGCGCAGAGGCGCCCGAGCCCGCCGACGCGCCCACCGAGACGGTCGTAGCGACGGAGACCCTCCAGACCGCCCCGACGCCTGGGGCGCAAGCGCCCACCTTCGAGCTCGTTGACACCGCCGGCGAGACGCACGCGCTAGCGGACTACCGGGGCCAAACGGTCGTGCTGGAGTGGCTCAACTACGACTGCCCCTACGTCGGCAAGCAGTACGGCGGGGGCGCGATGCAGGCCCGCCAGCAGCAGGCGGAAACCGACGGCATCGTCTGGCTCTCCGTCGTGTCGTCGGCGCCCGGCGAGCAAGGCCACTTCGAGCCCGCCGCGATGGACGCCCGCACCGCGAGCGAGGGCGGGCAGCAGGCCGCCGTGCTCCTCGACCCGACCGGCACGGTCGGCCGCGCCTACGGCGCCCAGACGACGCCCCACATGTTCGTAATCGACGCGGGGGGCGCCGTCGTCTACAATGGGGCCATCGATGACCGCCCGACGAGCGATCTCGCCGACCTCGACGGGGCCCGCGACTACGTAGCAGACGCGCTGGCGGCGCTCGCCGATGGGCGCCCGGCGGACCCGGCGACCACGCCGCCCTATGGCTGTTCCGTCAAGTACGCTGCCGGCACATAGGCCGACGTCGCGCTAGCGGGTCGGGACGACGAGGAAGTACGAGCCACCCACGCGGACGTAGCTCTGCGAGGGCGTCCGGAAAACGGGGGCGGCGGGGCGGGCCTGAACGGCGCGCATCGGCTGGCGCAGCGTGCGGTTGGCCCGGATGCCCCGGTAGCGGCGCGCGAGCCGGCCCTGCTGCGGCGGCCGGCGGGCGTAGGTCGTGACGCGGACCGCTTCGCCCGCGTGGGCCGGAACCACGAAGGTGGACCGCAAGCTGGGCCGGATGGCCTCCTGAGCCTGGGTGGGGGCGGCGAAGGCGAGGGCCAGCAGGCCGAGGGCGACGAGGCGCATGCGACGAGGAAGAGAGAGACCTGAGCCAAGGCAAGCGCAACCCCGGTCGAACATGCGCCCGACTCAGACGGGAACGATGGAATGCAAGCGTTCCGCAAGTGGGTGGCAAATGGCTTGTGCGGATGCGCCGTCCCAGAAGTGAGGCACGCCACGCCTTGCGTTCCGATGGTCCGCTGAGCCGATGATCCGCTAAAAGAGGGCGTAGACGAATGGCGCGAGCGCGCTCCCAGAGGCGGCCGTCACGATCCCGCCGAGCAGCAGGAGCACGATAACGATCGGGAGCAGCCACCACTTTTTGCGGACGCGGAGGAACTGCCAGAACTGGCGGACGACGGTGAGCTTCGCCATAGCGGGGGAGGGGGCGGACGCGAACCTACCGGCGCGTCGCTGGCGGTCGAGGTTGTGCGGGCCTCGCGTCGGTAGGTCGAACAAAAAACGCCCCCGGAGGCATCTCCGGGGGCGTCTGGAGCGGAACACGGGACTCGAACCCGCGACCTCCACCTTGGCAAGGTGGCGCTCTACCAGCTGAGCTAGTTCCGCATGCGCCCGGTGACCCGAGCGGACGACGAAGGTACGGGCCCCCCCGCGCGGGAGTCAACGCGGGATGCGTGCCGAGCGCCCTCTTCACGCCGTCTCAGCGCCCGGCTAGCTTTGGGCATGGACACGCCTCGCCCCTGGACGCCGCTCGCCTCCCATCGAATCGTCGACCGCCCGTGGCTCGGGCTCCGCGCCGACCGCGTCCGGCTGCCCTCCGGCCACGTCATCGACGAGTTCCACGTCGTCGAAGCGCCGGACTGGGCGTGTGTGCTGGCGCTCACGGACGACGGCGAGGCCGTGCTCGTGGAGCAGCATCGGTACGCGCTCGGGGTCGCGTCGCTGGAGCTGCCCGCCGGAGTCGTCGATCCTGGGGAGACGCCGGCGGCGGCGGCGCGGCGCGAGCTCCGCGAGGAGACCGGATACGAGACAGGGGTACTGCTGGCGCTCGGCGCGCTGGCGCCGGAGCCCGGGCGGCAGACGAACGTCGGACACGTCTTCGTGGGCACCGGGTGCCGGAAGGTGGCCGAGCCGGACCCCGAGGTGTCGGAGGATCTCCGTGTCCGCGTCGTCGCAGTCGACTCGCTGGTGGGGCTGGTGGAGGAGGGGAGGGTCGTTCACGCGGTGCATGCGGCCGCTGTGTTGTGGGCGCTCGCCCGCGGGCTCCTCTGAACCCCGGCTCGCGTCCGGGCGTTGACCCGGCCACTTCTCCCCCTCAGACCATGCAGAAAGAACTCCAGACCCTTCTCGTCTCCGTCAACGTCGAAGAGCACGACGGCCAGGACCAGCACATGACCGAGATCGGTCGCCAGATCGGCCAGGGCTGGAAGGTGATCCAGGCCATCCCGTTGTCCGGCGAGGAAGCCGGTCCGGGCGGCCTGTCGGAAGACTTCATGCGCTACCAGGTGACGGTCGAGCGCGCGGTCGACTCCGACAACGTGATCGTCGACGCCGATCGGGGCGGGGCCGCCGCGCTGAAGGACGTCGGGCAGGTGTCCGCCGCCTTCGACGGCCCGATCAACGACGAGGAGGAGTAGTCCGGGGAGCAGGGAGCGAGCAGGGGCAGAGCGCGGACCCTGCTCGCCCCCGCTCCCAGACCTAGCGTCGCTCCGCGCGGTAGCCCGCCGCGTTGAGAGCCTGGAGGGCGGCGTCGGCGTCGCCGGCCGTCTCGAACCCGAAGCGAAACGTCCCGACCTCCCCAGAGCGGATGCGTAGGAGCTCTGCGTCCCGCAGATTGAGCCCGGCCTCGGCGACGGCCCCGGTGAGCCCGTGCAAGAATCCGGGCCGGTCATCGGCCCACACGACGATGTCGGCGAGGGGCGTCAGCGAGCCCTTCGAGGCCGAGGGCAACGCCGCGCGCGTCTGCCCGGCGTGTTCAAAGGCGGTCGCCAGGGCGTCCGGCGTCTCCGCCACCGCGTTCCGGACGGCGTCGAGCTGGCGCCGGAAGCCGTCGAGCGCCCTGAGGACGGCGTCGCGGTTGTCGCGCAGGATCGGTCCCCACGTCGAAAACGGCGAGCCAGCGATCCGCGTCATGTCCCGAAACCCGCCCGCCGCCAGCGCCAGCGCGTCGTCTCCAGCCTCGGCGGCCGACTCGACAAGGGCAACCGCCAGCAGTTGGGGCAGATGGCTCACGGCGGCGACGGCGCGGTCGTGCCGCTCGGCCTCCATCACCACGGCCCGCGCGCCGACGGCGTCGACCAGCCACAGCGCCTCCGGCGCGAGGTCGTCCGCGTCCTCCGGCGTGAGCACGTAGACCGCATTCTCGAACAGCAGCGCGTCGGCCTGCCCAGGACCCCCGGCCGCCGCGCCCGCCATCGGGTGGCCGCCGATGAACCGAACGCCGGGCAGGGCCCGCGCCGCCGCCATGATGCTCGTCTTGACCGAGCCGACGTCTGTGACGAGCGCGCCGGGTTGGGCGTGCTCGGCGGCCGTCGCCAACAGGTGGGGGAGGGCGTCGAGCGGCGCCGCCAGCACCACGACGTCGCCGACCGCGGCGGCACCGGCCAGGGAGGAGAGTCGCGACACGGCGCCGCGCGTGAGGGCCGTCTGCGCGTGGTCCACGTTCGGGTCGGCGCCTACGACCTCGACCGCAGGAAACCGTCGCCGGATGGCTAGGCCAAGCGAGGCGCCGATCAGGCCGGTGCCCAGGATGGAAACAGTCGTTGGACCCGGGGACACGGCGGCGCGGTTGGAGGGGCCGCAACGTACCGACCCCCCGGATGCTCTTCCCGATCAGCGACGACGACCGCCACCTTGACGGCCGCGCCTGGGCCACGATCCTGCTCGTGGTCGCGAACGTGCTCGTCTTCGGCTACCAGCTCGCCGACCCCGCGTTCACCTACGGCTGGAGCGTCGTTCCGGCCGAGCTGACGACCGGGGAGGACCTCGTCAACGACAAGCCGATCCCGGGGCTCGACGGCGGCGTCGAGATCCGGTCGTCGGCCGACATCCCGCAGCGGCCGGCCCCGGGCCCGGGCGCGCTGCTCTACCTGACGATCCTGTCGGCCATGTTCATGCACGGCGGGTGGGCCCACATTGCTGGCAATGTGTTGTATCTGTGGATATTTGGAGACAATGTCGAGCATCGGTTCGGAACCGGCCCGTTCCTGCTCTTCTACCTTGCCAGCGGCATCGTGGCGACGCTTGTGCAGGTCGCCATGAGCCCGAGCGGACTGATCCCAAACCTCGGCGCCAGCGGGGCCATTGCCGGGGTGCTTGGCGCCTATCTGGTGTTGTTTCCGAAGAACCGGGTCCACGCCGTGTTCTTCATCCGCGTCGTATCCGTCCCTGCGGTTCTCGTCTTGGGGCTGTGGATCGGGCTCCAGTTTTTTAACCAGTGGGGCGCGTCGGCGATTACGGAGGAGACCGGGGGAGTGGCCTATGGCGCCCACATCGGCGGCTTTCTGACGGGGATGGCGGTCGCGCTCATGCACCGCTCGTTCGGCGGGAAGGAGCGGCCGAACGTGCTGGACCCGGCCATCCGCGCCGATACCCGAACTCGAAGACTCTGGTAGGGCACGCTTCGGCCCCCGGATCCGTTTGGATCTCTTACCCGTAGACCCGACCTTACCGCCGGTCCCCCCCCCACGCCGATGGCCCTTTTCTACTCCGTCCGACGTTTCGCCCTCGTGGCCGCCCTGCTGGCGGTCGGCGCCGTCCCCGCGCTCGCCGCGGCCGTTCCCGGCGCCGAGGTCTCGCTCGTTCAGACGGACGACGCGCCGCGCCCCTTCCGCCTCTCGGCCCCGAGCCCGAACCCCTTCTCGGCCTCGACGCGGCTGACGTTGACCATCGACGAGCCGACGACGCTCTCGGTCGCCGTCCACGACGCCCTCGGGCGCCGCGTCGCGCTCCTGCACGACGGCGACCTTGCCGCGGGCACCTACACGTTGCGCGTCGGCGCCGGGGACCTGCCGCCGGGCCTCTACCTCATCCGCGCCACCGACGGCCGAGGGCAGACGGCCACCCGGTCGGTCTCGCTGATCCGCTAGCAATCCGCTCCGACTCGACTTGCGAACGCTGGCGCTCCATCCGGGCGCCAGCGTTTTTTTGTGCCCGTGCTGGATTCGGAACTGCTGGCCCAGCCGCCGCCGTTTACAATCGGTACCTCCGCGCGTCTCCATGTCCGATGCCCCCGACCGCCCATCTGACGAGCGTCTGCCCGCCGACGCGCTCGAGCCCGTCGTTCCAGTCGAGGAGACCATCGACCCGGCGAACGAGGTCGACGAGGCCAGCTACGAGTCCTTCCCGGCCAGCGACGCGCCCGGCTATCGGGGCGGAGTGGTGACGAGCCGCGACTACGATCCGCCAGCGGACGCCGGGGACTCCGACTAACCCCGGCGCCAGTGCACTGCTACAAAACGAGACCGCCCGCCCCGGCGCAGGGCCGAGGCGGGCGGACCGACGGATCACGGGGGCGCTAGTCGTCGGAAGCGGGGGCCTCGGCTTCGGGCTCTTCAGCCTCGGCGTCCGGCTCCGGGGCCGCCTTCTTCTTGCGCTGCTTCCGGGTCTTGAACGAGAGCTCTTCGCCCTCGCCCTTGTAGTCGACCGAGATCTTGGCGCCTTCCTGCAGGTCGTTGGTCAGGATGGCCTCGGCCATCGGGTCCTCGACGTACTTCTGGATGGCGCGGCGGAGCGGTCGGGCGCCGAACTGGGGGTCGAAGCCCTTCTCGACCAAGAACTCCTTGGCCGCTTGCGAGAGCTCGATCCCGATGCCGAGCTCCTCGACACGCGCGAAGAGGTCCGCCTTCATCACGTCGATGATCTCCAGGATGTGCGACTTCTCCAGCGGGTGGAAGACGATGACGTCGTCGATCCGGTTGAGAAACTCGGGGTTGAAGACCTTCTTGAGGGCGTCCTCGACGGTCGACTTCATCTTCGAGTAGTCGAAGGCGTCGTCGGACAGGGAGAAGCCGATCCCCTTGCCCATGTTCTTGATGTCCCGGGCCCCGATGTTCGAGGTCATGATGATGATCGTGTTCCGGAAGTCCACGCGGCGGCCGAGGCCGTCGGTCAGGATCCCGTCGTCGAGCACCTGGAGCAGGATGTTGAACACGTCGGGGTGCGCCTTCTCGATCTCGTCGAGGAGCACGACCGAGTACGGCTTGCGGCGGACCTTCTCGGTCAGCTGCCCGCCCTCCTCGTAGCCGACGTAGCCGGGAGGCGCACCGACGAGCCGCGACACGGAGAACTTCTCCATGTACTCCGACATGTCGATCCGGATGAGCGCGTCCTGGCTGTCGAAGAGGTACTCGGTGAGCCGCTTCGCCAACTCCGTCTTGCCGACGCCCGTGGGCCCCAGGAAAATGAACGAGCCGATGGGACGCTTGGGGTCCTTGAGGCCCGCGCGCGTTCGGCGGATCGACCGAGACAGCTTGACGAGCGCCTCGCTCTGCCCGACGACCTTGCCCTTGAGCTCCTCCTCCATGTTGAGCAGCTTGGCGCCCTCGGTCGTCTGCACGCGGTCGACCGGCACGCCGGTCATCATGGCGACGACGGCCGAGATGTCGGTCTCGGTAACGGGGTACGTCTCGTCCTCGGCCTGCCGCTCCCACTCCTCCTTGACGTTCTGGAGCTCCTCTTGGAGCTTCTTCTCGCGGTCGCGGAGCTGAGCGGCCTTCTCGAAGTTCTGCGACTTGACGACCTGGTTTTTCTCCTCCTTGACGGCCTCGATCTGCTCTTCGAGCTCGATGACCTCCGGCGGGACCTTGATGTTGGCGAGGTGGACGCGAGCGCCCGCCTCATCCAAGACGTCGATGGCCTTGTCGGGGAGGTGCCGGTCGGTGATGTAGCGCTCGGACAGCTTGACGATCAGCTCGATCGTGCCCTCGGCGTACTCGACGTTGTGGTGCTCCTCGTACTTGCCCTGGATCTGGGTCAGGATCTCGACGGCCTCCTCCGGCGTGGCCGGGTCGACCAGGATCTTCTGGAAGCGGCGGTCGAGCGCGCCGTCCTTCTCGATGTACTGGCGGTATTCGTCGAGCGTCGTCGCGCCGACGCACTGGATCTCGCCGCGCGCGAGCGCGGGCTTGAACATGTTTGAGGCGTCGAGCGACCCGCTGGCGCCGCCGGCGCCGACGAGCGTGTGGAGCTCGTCGATGAACAGGATCACGTCCTGGTTCTTCTCGAGCTCCGTCATGACGGCCTTCATCCGCTCCTCGAACTGGCCACGGTACTTCGTCCCGGCCACGAGCGCGGCCAGGTCGAGCGTCACGATGCGCTTGTCGTAGAGGATGCGGGAGACCTTGCGCTGGACGATGCGCAGCGCGAGCCCCTCGGCGATGGCCGTCTTGCCGACGCCGGGCTCGCCGATGAGCACGGGGTTGTTCTTTTTGCGGCGGGACAAGACCTGCGCCACGCGCTCAATCTCGACCTCGCGGCCGACGATCGGGTCGAGCTTGCCGTCCTCGGCGAGTGTGGTAAGGTCCCGGCCGAAGTTGTCGAGGACCGGGGTCTTGGATTTTTCAGCCATCTCTCGTTTGCTGCTGGATCGGGAGCGCCCGCCGCGCGAGGGCGGCTCGTCGGACGACGCGGCGCGGGGGGAGGCCTTGCCGGACAGGATCGAGTCGAGCTCGGCGCGGACGGCGTCGTAGCTCACCGAGAAGGCCTGCTGCAGGATCTGGGCGGCGACGTTCTCGTCGTCGCGCAGGAGCGAGAGCAGCAGGTGCTCGGTCCCGATCACGTCGCTCTTGTAGAGCTTGGCCTCGAGGTAGGTGATCTTGAGGACCTTCTCGGCCTGCTTCGTCAGCGGGATGTTGCCGACCGTGAGCGTGCCGCCCGACGAGCGGACGGTGTCCTCGACAGCCTTCTTGAGCTTGAAGAGGTCGCAGCCGAGGTTGCGCAGGATCTTGACGGCGATGCCTTCGCCCTCCCGGATGATGCCGAGGAGGAGGTGCTCGGTGCCGATGTAGTCGTGCCCGAGCCGGATGGCCTCCTCTCGGGAGTACGAGATCACGTCGCGGACGCGGTTGGAAAAGTTGCCTTCCATGGGGATCAGTGGGTCGGTCGGTGGATCAGTCTGTAAGAACGCGGGGGGGGTGAACGCCGGTCACCGACCCAGGGATCTACCGACCCACCGGTTTAGGCCGCGAACGACGAGCCGCAGCCGCAGGTCTGGGTGGCCTGGGGGTTCTCGAAGACGAACCCGCGGGCGTCGAGGCCGTCGTGGTAGTCGACGGTCGTGCCCATGAGGTAGAGGCCGTGGCGCTTGTCCATGAACACGGCGATCGGGTCGCCGCCCTCGGCGGCGAGGTCGAACGCCAGGTCGTGCTCGCGGCGCTTGTCGAAGCCGAGCACGTAGCTCATGCCCGAGCAGCCGCCGCCCTTGACGCCGACGCGCAAGCCGTACTCGGCGGGGATCTGCTTGTTGGCGACGATCCGGCGCACCTCGGCCGCGGCGCGGTCGCTGAGGGAGACGGGGGGCGGGAGCGTCGGGGCGCCGGCAGGCGCGGTCGGGGCGATCGGGGTCGTGTTCATGGGTCCGGGGGCGGTCGGGTCGAATCGTAAACGGCCACCGCTGTTCCGTCCGTGCCGCTGGCCCGGGTGGATTCCTCGCGCAGCCACCGCAAGGTACGGGGCTGCCGGAGCGCCGGACCGCACGCGCAGGAACGCAGGGTCGAGGGCCTCGTTTGCGCTCGTGCGTTCCGGCGTGCCTACCCCCGAGGCCGCGCCAACACGATCGCCCCGCGCAGCGCCTCCGTGGTCCCGCCCTGCGCGTCGACAGCCTCGACGAGGACGACGTAGATCCCCGCGCGCAGCGGGCGCCCGTCGTCGCCGGTGCCGTCCCACGTGAGCGTCGCCGTCGATCCGCTCAGGCGGCCCGGCTCGAGCTCGCGGACGAGCCGGCCGCCGCCGTCGTAGACCCGGGCGCGGACGAGCGCGGCCTCAGTCGACAGCGCGTACGTGATCCGGGCGGCCTCCCCCAACGTCGGCGCGAACGGGCTGGTGACCGTCAGCGATGCATCGCGCTCGACGGGCGTCCCGGCGATGGCGACGGAGTTTGGCGCCGACGGCGTACCCCCGGCTTGCGCCAGCGACGACGACCAGTTGGCGGCCACGTTCGGGTCGGCCCTCGCGTCCCGACGCTCCAGGCTGATCCCGGTCGAGACGTCGAGCTCGATGCGGTGCCACCCAGGCTGGTAAACGACGGAGTCGAGGACGGTGCCCGCCGCGCGCAGGACGATCGCCTCGCCGCTGTTCGACAGGCTGATGGCGGTGCCGCCGACCACGAACGGGGCGTCCGGGAACGCGGCCCGGAAGCCGTCGGCGTCGCGGACGACGGCGACGTATTCGCCCGGCAGCAACACGGCGGGCTCGGACGCCAGCGGGGCGCCGTCCCCGTCGCCGTCGTCGAGCGTCACGCGGTCGAGCGAGAAGACGCCCGAGGCGGACGTGTTGAGCGCTTCGACGTACTCGCCCGCGCTCCCGACCGCCGGGTCGTACAGGATCTCGGTGATCGCCAGGTCGCCCGCGCCCGGCGTGTCGGGCGTGCCGACGAAAAAGCGCGCCGACGTGCTGGCGGTCGTGTTGCCCGCCAGGTCGGTCAGTCCGGAGACCGAGAGCGTGTACACATTCGGCTCGGCGAGGTCGCCCGCCAGCACCACCTCGACCGCCTCGACCCCGCCGTCTGCCGTGTCGGTCGCCGTCACGCTCGCGACGGTCGCCGTCTCGACGGCGTAGGCGCCAGCGTTGGTTGCCGAGGACTCAATCACGGGCTCGGAGAACGTGACCCGGAGCCGCGACGGCGACAGCGCGGTGACGCGCGCGATCACGGGGGCCAGCGTGTCGGGCGTGAAGTCGACCGTCGTGGAGCTGCTCGCGGTCGTGTTGCCCAGCAGGTCGGTCAGGCCGGTCGCGGTGACCGTCGAGGTCCCGGCGGCAAGCGGGGCGGAGAGCGCGAGGGCGACCGTCGTGCTCTCGGGCGTGTAGCTGGCGTCGGTGACGGTCGTGCCGCTGACCGAAAAGGCGCCGGGCGTGACGGAGGCAGGCGTGGCGGGCTCGTCGAGGGCGACGAAGACGGTCCGGCCGTCCGGGGACGCGGCTGCCGACACCAACGTCGGGCCGGTCACGTCGGGCATGAACTGGCTGTTCTGCGCGCCCGGCGTCCCACCGCCGGGGGCGGTCGTGGTGGCCCAGTTAGCGGCGACCGACGAGGGGCCATCGGGGTCCTTGCGCTCGAGGCTTCCGTCCGTTCCGCCCCACGAGGGCAGGTAGCTCAGCGCGTCGATCGTCTGGCCCTGGTACGCCAGCACAAGGTCGTCGCCGGAGTTGTTGAGCGGGCTCCACCCGGGCTGCTCGACGAACGCGACGCCGGGGAAAAGGGCCGCGAACGCCGCGCCGTCGTCCACGATGACCGCGTAGCCGCCGGGCTCGACAAAGACGGCCGCCGTCGTGATCGGCTCGGGGTCGCCGGTCGAGTCGTTGAGCGTGAGGTCGCGCAGGTCGAACGACTGGTCGGTCCGGTTGAACAGCTCGACGAACTCGCCGGGGTTGCCGCTCGACGGCGGGTCGTAGAGGAACTCGTTGAGGACGAGGTCGCGCGGGGCAGGCACGGCGCCCTGCCCGAAGACAAAGCGTGAGGTCGCCGACGCCAGCACGTTTCCGCGCACGTCCGCGATGCCTTGGACCGTGAGGGTGTACGTCTGCGGCCCAGCGAGCGGGACGGCCAGCGCGAGCACGACCTCGTTGGGGGCGTCCCCGATCATCGCGAGCGCAGGCGTGCCGATGCCGCCGTCGATGGAATAGTTGCTGGTGGTTTCCGCGCTGCTCGCGTCGACGGGCTCAGAGAAGGTGACGAGCACCGTCTGGGCATCGAGCGGTTCGGCCGTGACGAGGCCGGGCGGGTCGGTGTCTAGGGCGAAGACCGAGTTCTGCGCCCCCGGCGTGCCGCCGCTGCTGGCGGTCGAGGTCGCGAAGTTGCTGGCCTGGGCGCTCGGGCCGAGCGGGTCGATCCGCTCCAGCGACGCGTCCGCGCCGCCCCATGAGGGGAGATAGGGGACCGCGTCGACCTCGGTCCCGCCGCGCACGATGGCGAGGCGGTCGCCAGAGTTGTTGAGGGCCGGGAAGCCGTCGAGATCGACGAACGGGACGCCGGGATACGCCGCGGCGAAGGCGTCGCCATCGCGCGTGAGCACCAGAAAGCCGCCCGACGCCAGCACCGTCCCGGCGGGGACCTCGGCCGACGTGCCGCCGCCGTCGGTCACGGCCAGCCCGCCCAGGTCGTGCGCGCCGTCGCTCACGTTCAGCACCTCGATCCACTCGTTGCCCGACGCCTGCGGCGCGGGCGGGTCGTACATCACCTCGTTGACGACGAGGTCGCTCTGCGGTTGTGCAAGCGCAGGGAGGGCAACAAGAGCGAGGACAGCGAGGGCGGCGCGACGCATCCGGGCGGGCAGGGGATCCACCCTAAGAATAGAGACCACGCCCTAAGTGCGGGATCCGTCAACCGTAGAGGCCCTCCCGAAACGCCCACGCCCCGGATCATGCCCGGCGCGCGAGGTCCCGCAAGCAGACCTCCGACATCAGACGGGCCGCAAGGGGGAGCGCGCCTTCGTCGAGGTCGAAGCGGGCGTGGTGGAGCGGGTACCGGGTCTCGGGGCCGCTGGCGGAGCCGACACGGATCATGGCGCCGGGCACCTTCTGGAGGAAGTACGAGAAGTCCTCGCCGCCCATGCTCGGGAGCGGGATGTCGACGACTGACTCGCTCCCGAACACGTCGGTGGCGGCTCCACGCGCGGTCGCCACCTCGTCCGGGGTGTTGACGACGGCCGGCAGCGTCGTGCCGAACTCGACCTCTACGTCGGCGCCGTAGACCGCTCCCAGGGCGCCGGCGACCCGGCGGATCTTCTCGCGCAGGAAGCCCAGCGTCTCGCCGTCGGTACAGCGCAGCGTGCCGCCGAACTCGACCGACGCCGGGATCACGTTGAGCGCGTCGCCGCCCGCGACGCGGCAGATGGTGAGCACGGCCGTCTTGCGCGCGTCCGTCACCCGGCCCGGCAGCTGATACAGCTCGGTCGCGATCTGGGTCGAGACCCAGACGGTATCCACGGCCTCGTGGGGGCGGGCGGAGTGCCCCGACCGCTCGCTCTTGACGGTGACCGTGAACGGCGCACACGCGGCCGTCAGCGAGCCGCTGCGGAAGCCGAACCGGCCGACGGGCAGCGACGGGTCGACGTGGACGGCGTAGGCCGCCTCGATGCCGTCGAGCGCCCCGTCGGCGATGACGGCGGGGGCGCCGGACGGGGAGACCTCCTCGGCGGGCTGAAACACGACGCGAACCGTCCCTGCGAACTCGTCGGCCCGCTCGCGCGCCAGCAGGAGCACGCCGCCGCCAATCGCCATGTGGGCGTCGTGGCCGCAGGCGTGCATCCGGCCTGGCGCCTTCGAGCGGTACTTCGCCGTGGTCTGCTCGTGGATCGGCAGCGCGTCCATGTCGGCCCGGTAGACGACGGAGGGGCCGGGGCGGGCGCCCACGACCTCGACCATCATCCCGATCTGCCCGACGGGCGGCGACGGCTCGAAACCCCGCGCCTCCAGCCACGCGCGGAGGGTCGCTGCCGTCTCGCCCAGGTCGAACCCCGTCTCGGGACAGGCGTGCAGCGTGCGGCGCAGGGCGACGAGGGACCGGCGAAGATCGGGCAACAGGTCGGGCGTCACGTCGGGGGGAGCGGGGCTGGCGATCACAGTGTGGCGGGGGGGACCGGGGAAAAGGTCGCAACGCCCGCCGGGGCGAATCCGTTCGTCGAACCCGGACGGCGGGCGGGGTCAGGATCGACATTCGCCGGCGATCCCTCGCCCCTCCGCGGCCCCTCCCTACGCGCCGATGCTGTCGCGGAACTCGGCCGACAGCGCGGCCACCACATCGGGGAGGCGCCGCGTCCGCTCGTACGTCGCCCGCTGGCGCTCGTAGCTGCCCCCGTGGTTCAGGATCTCGTAGAGGCCGGCCAGCTCCGTCGCGCAGTTCAGCCGCTCGGCGACAGGCGTCAGCCGCTCGATGAGCTGGGGGAGGAACTCGCGAAGCGGTGCGTGGTCGCCGTCGTTGTCGAGGATGATGTCGGCGTCGAGCCCGTGACGGACGGCCCGCCACTTGTTCTCGCGCAGGATCCACGGCTTGAGGAGCTTGAGCGGCGCGCCGCTCTCGTAGCGGTCGCCGATGGCCACGACCAGGCACTGCACGAGGGCCACCAGCGACGCCAGCTCCTTCATGGTCGAGGGCGAGTCGCAGATGCGGATCTCCAGCGTCCCGAAGGTGGGGTGCGGCCGGATGTCCCACCAGATCTCGCGGATCGTCTCGATGGCCTTGGCCCGAACGAGCGTGTTCATGAACCGCTGGAACTCGCCGTAATTGGCCAACCGGTACGGCAGCCCGGCCGTCGGCATCCCCTCGAAGATCTTCGACCGCGTCGACGCCAGCCCGGTGTCCTCGAAGTCCACGAACGGGCTCGAGGCGGAGATCGCCAGCAGGTGCGGCAGGTACCCGGCCAGCGCGTTCGACACGGCGATGGCCTTCTCGCCCGACGACAGCCCGACGTGGACGTGCAGCCCGTAGATCAGCAGCCGCCGCGCGGGCCACTGGATCTTGTTGACCAGGTTCTGATAGCGGTCGTTGGGGAAGACCTTCTGGTCGCGCCACTGCCCAAACGGGTGCGTCCCGGCAGACGAGAAGGCGATCCCGAGTTCGTCGCCGACCGCGTACAGCTCGCGGATCGAGCCGGTTAGGTCAGCGACGGCGCCTCCGACGTCGTCGCAGATCCCGGTGATCACCTCGATGGTCGACTGGGTGAGCTCCTGCTTGATCTTGGGGTGATCGTAGCCGACCCGGTCCAAGAGGTCGACCGACCCCTGCTTGAGGTTGTACGTGACCGGGTCGACGAGCTGGAGCTCGAGCTCGACGCCCAGCGTATGGCCGGGCGACGAGGTGAAGGGAATGGGGGCCAGGGCGGCGGCCGGAGCGAGGTTCATGCGTGGGGTGAGGGCGCTCGGCAAGATCCGCGCTCTGTGAAGGAATGACAAACGGCCATTTATGAGGCAGGTGGAGCCAATGTCCGGGGGTCTGCGAAGCCGTCGCCGGCCGGCCGCTGCCCCGCTCGATGCGTAGTCCCGGCGCACGCACCCGCTCCGCCTCCAGCGTCCGTGGAGCGTGGCTGAACCCCGGGCTCGTTTGTTCGCCACGCCGCTACGCGTCGGCCTGGCAGGTCACGAACACGGACGCGCCCCGCTGGCAGGAACACCAGCGGGGCGCGTCAACCGATGCGGCTTCGCTTAGCGCACGACCGTAACGGGCCGGGTCTCGACAAAGCCGTCGCCCGTAGCCCGGACGACGTACATGCCGGGCGCTAGGTCGCCAATCCCGAGGCGGAGGTCGCCGGCCGTCGGCCCGTCGTGGAGGACCGCGACTTCGCGGCCAAGCGCGTCGTAGACCGCCACGCGAGCCGTGCCTGCCTGCGAGGTCAGCGTCACCGTCGCTCGGCCGGCGGAGGGGTTCGGGAAGACGGCCAGAGACAGGCGTTCGAGACCTTCACCCTCCGTCGCGACGCCGGCGCCGAGCGAGAGGCGGACGGAGAAACGGCCCGGGGTAGCGACCGTGTCGGCCGCCGTCGCCCTGAACCGGAACGCCGTGCCGTCCTCGACGGCCACGCTGCGCGTGCCCTCGAAGACCTCGACAAGGACGGGGCGCCCGTCGATCTCGCTCGGCAGCGAGGCCAGCGTGATCTGGTAGAACCCCTCCTCAGGGAGGGCCACCGCGAGCGGGATCGTGATCGGGTCGCCTTGGGCCAGGTCGCCCACCGAGAGCGCGGCCCAGAACGCGGACGGGTCGACCAAGCCGACGGCCGACAGGGTGCCACCGAGCGGGCTCGTGACGTCGGCGCCGTCGAACGGGTCGAGGCCCGTGTCGCCGATCCCGACGCGAAGCGCAAGGAGGTCCCCGGGCGTCTCCGTAGCAGGGGCCCCATTGGACGGCTGCGGGCGGAGCTCGAGGACGACTGCCGTCTCGCCGTCCGTCGGCACGAAGGCCGCGCCCTCGATGAGCGTCCCCGTGGACGCGTCTCCGGGGGTGAGCGTCACGGAGACGGCCTCCTCGCCGGCGGGCGTCACCTGGACGATGACGGCAGAGTAGGCGCTGAGCGCGAAGTCTTCGATGTCACCGTCGAGACCCGCGAGGGAGACCGGGCGGAACGCGCCGAGGGCCGCGTCGAACACCAGCACCACGTCGGCGAGCGTGCCGCCCTCGACCGCGAGGTCGGCCAGCGACACGGCGGCGCCGGTCGGGTTGCCGACCGAGAACAGGACGCGGCCCCCGTCGGCGACGGCCGTGCCGTCGAACGAGAGCGCGCCGGTCGAGGCCGAGCCGGTAAGCTCGAACGCGCCGCCGCTCTCGATCAGCACCGATTGGCCCGCCGACAGGACCGCGTCGTCCGCTGCGGGCACGAAGCCTGTCCCCTCAAGGACGAAGACAGTCTCGACGGCGGCGGCGGCGGCAAGGTCGGCCGCCGTGGCCCCGCTGACCGGGACCGACAGCAAGCGGACCTCTCCGTCGCTGGCGGGGACCGCCACCGTGACCGCGTCGCCGTCGTTGTCGACGACGACGAGGACCGTCTGGTCGATGCCGCCCACTTCCAGCGCAAAGCCGCCGCTGTCATCGGGGTCCTCGATGGAGAGCCCGAACACGAAGGTCTCCCGGTCTTCGGGCCGGGCGTCGTCGGTGATTGGAATCGTGACGACGTACTGGCCGTTCTCGTCCGCCCCGTCGTTTTCGCCGCCGATCGTGACCGTCGCAGACGTGAACCCCCCGAGATCGTCGGGGTCGCCGGAGACGAGCGAGACGGTGACCTCGGTGGGCTCGTCGGGATCGCCCCCAATCTGGATGACGAGATCGACCGAGCCGGCGTCCTCGAGGACGGCCTGTTGCACAGCGGCGAACTGCACCGTGTTGTCCCGGCCGCCGACGTCCGTCACGGTCACGGTCACGTCGTTCGGATCTTCCATGTCGTACCCCGCGTCGCGCGAGGTCGCCCGGCCCACCGCCACGGTCACCACCTGGTCGCCATCGGTCAAGTCGTCGTTGACGCCAGTCACGGTCACCGTCTGTGTCAGGGTGGAAGTCCCTGCCGCGAAGGTCAGCGAGCTCGTGGACACAGTCGCTTCTGCCGGGTTGCCCGACGAGATCGGAATGGTCACGTCGCCGCCGGGCGCGCGCGAGAGGGTCACGTCGAACGTGGCCGTCTCGGCCGACTCCGCGATGGTGAGGGCGAGCGGCGAGACGGTGATGACGCCCTCGCCGGTCAGGATCTCGAAGGCGTCCGGCAGGAAGTCCAGCGGGTTCCGGTCGGCGTCGTCCACTCCGGAGACCCGTTGCGGCAGCACGTAGTAGCCGACGTCGTTGAAGGCCGCGAGCAACTCGTCCCGCGAGCCGGAGGTGGGGGCTTCCGTGGCCCCATCGGCATCGTAGTAGAACCCGCGGAGGTTGCCCGGCTGGAACACGACCGACGCGTCGAGGACGCTCGGGGGCACCGACCCGCTGTCGGGAAGCTCGGTGTAGTAGAGGAAGTCGCCCGGCGATGGCGAGGTGGGGCTCCCCTGGTACGCGAAGAAGGCGTCGCCCACGAACTCGGAGAGGATGAACCCACCCTCGACAATCGCGACGGTCCCCTGAGACCCGTCGGCGAGCAGGCCGGTGTTCAGGTTGACGGTCACGACCGTTCCGGCCGCAAGCGCATTCAGCGTGACGGTGACGATCCCGTCGAAGCCGCCCTCCGCAATCGTGCCGTTCGCGCTGACGGTGTAGTCCGAGAAGTTGATCTGGGTGTTTGTCTCGACGTCGGTCAGCAGGACGAAGGAGAACTCTTCTCCGTCATTCCCACCGATCGACGAGGAGCCACCGTTCACGGGCGCCACCGCCACGATCGCGAGGTCACCTGGGACGAGTTCGGTTCCGAGGTCGACGTCGACGTCGGTGACGGTCAGAAAGATGTCGGCGGGGTCGGTCCCCGCGAAGGCGGCATCCCCGGTCGCCGCGCCCGTCGTGATGGTGACTGTCTGGTCGCCGTCGACGAGTCCATCCACGACGCCGTCCACGTCGAACGTCTGGCTCGTCGTGGAGGCCGCGACCACGACGGAGGCGGGGACGCTGGCTTCGGTGGCGTCGCCCGACGAGAGCGAGACGGTCACGTCGGTCGCCGGGGCTTCCGAGAGCGTCACGGTGAACGTCCGCGACCCGTCCTCGGCAAGCACCAGCCGCGACCCGGTGCTGCTCGACGGCGTGATGGTGATGGTGGGGCCGCCGTCCGTGATGGTGAACGCCGCCGGCAGGTAGTTCCCAGGAGTGAAGTTGACGGTCGTGAGCTCGTAGTTGCTCACGTCGTTGAACGCGGCGATGAGCTCGGCGACGGTGCCGGAGACTCGTGCGCCCTTCCCCGTCGGAGCCGCACGGGTGTCGTAGACGAACCCATCGCCGCCGTCCAGGAACACGGCGTCGGCGCCGAGGCTGGCCGGCGCCTGGGAGTTCGAGTCGTCGAGCTCGACGTAGTAGAGGTACGTGCCGCCCGTGGCCGACGTGGCGCTCCCGCCTTGGTACGCGACGATGGAGTCTCCGAAGGTCGAGAGGAGGAATCCACTGTTCGTGATCGTGATGGACCCTTGGCTGGGGTCTGCGAGGGTCGCTCCAGACAGGTTCACGGTGACGACGGCCCCTGCGGACAGGGCGTTAAGCGTCACCTCCGCGATGCCGTCCCCAGTCCCATCCCCCCCATTGTCCTCGCTCGTGCCGCCGCCCGCCAGCAGGTCGATGTCCGAAAACCGGATGACCGTGCCACCCTGGACATCGGTGAGGAGGACGAACGAGAACTGTTCGTCGGCGGCGTCCGCCGCAACGATGGCGATGTCGCCCTGGGCGAGCGTCGTTTGAGCACTGGCGATGCCGCTGGCGGACAGGAGCGCTGCGACGGCGACGAGGGCGAGGAAGGGCGGGAGGCGGAGCAAGGGCATAGACAGCGGGTGTGAAGTCCTAACGCATAGATACGGGGACTGGACGCCCGTTCGACGGGACTTCCACGGTTCACGTGCCAAGACTCAGCTCAGGCCTGTGCTACCTTCATGTAGGACAAGCGGTTGGGTCAATAAAAAATATCCACGCGAGGCCGAGTGGCCCCTATGAAACGTCGCCGGCTGATCAGGTGCGAAACATGTCTGGGTGTGATTCGGCTTGCGCGCGCGCGAGTAGGTGCCTAGCGGTTCAGTCCCTCGATCGTGTCGAGCGCTCGTTGACGGGCATCGGCGTGGTCGACAATCGGGGCCGGGTACGTGTCGCCGAGCGTCACGCTCGCCTCGGCGAGCACGTCGGCGGGGGCGTCCCACGGCGCGTGGAGATACCGGTCCGGCAGGGCGGCCAGCTCGGGCACCCAGCGGCGGATGTAGGCGCCGTCGGCGTCGTGTTTCTGGCCCTGCGTGATCGGGTTGAAGATGCGGAAGAAGGGCTGGGCGTCCGCGCCCGACCCGGCGGCCCACTGCCAGCCCATGCTGTTGTTGGCGAGGTCGCCGCCACAGAGCGTGTCCCAGAAGTAGCGCGCGCCGTCCTGCCAGCGGATCAGCAGGTGCTTTGTCAGGAACGACGCTGTGACCATGCGCAAGCGGTTGTGCATCCAGCCCTGCGCCCACAGCTGGCGCATCCCGGCGTCGACGAACGGGTAGCCGGTGTGGCCGCGCGTCCACGCCCGGAACTCGTCGGGGGCGTCGCGCCAGGGGAAGCCGGCGTACTTCGCTTTGAGAGGCTCGGTCGGCGTTTCGGGGTAGTGGTGGAGAACGTGGTACGAGAACTCACGCCAGGCGATCTCGCTCAAGAACTTGTCGGCGTCCTCGCGCATGGCCCCGTTCTGCACCCAGGCTTGGACGCGGGCCCAGACCTCGCGGGGGCTGATCTCGCCCCAGTGGAGGTGCGGCGACAGCATCGACGTGTCACGTTGGGCGGGGATGTCGCGGCCCTCGGGGTAATCGATCAGCGACTCGTCGAGGAACGTGTCGAGTCGGGCCTGGGCGCCGGCCTCACCGGGCGTCCACTCGTCGGCCATCTCGCCCGCCCATTCGACGCCGTCCTGTGCCGTGTCGGTCAGTGCCAGCGCGTCGATCGCCAGCGACGCCGGCCACGCCTTGGGCGCGCGCGACGCGCCGAGGTCCGGCACCGCAAGCGGGTCGCCGACGGTGACCTCGTCCTTGAACCGGTTCCAGAACGGCGTGAATACGCGGTACGGGCCTCCGGAGCCGGTCTGGATCTGCTCCGGGTCGTGCAGGATGCGGCCCGAAAAGGTGCGGACCTCGATCCCGGCCTCCTCCAATCCCTTCCGGACCTGCTCGTCGCGTGTACGGAGGTGCGGCGCCAGTCGGGTCTGCCATACCACGCGGTCGGCGCCGGTGACGTTGCAGACCGCGGCCAACGCGTCGAGGGCCGCGCCCTGGCGCACGACCAAGCGGCTGGCCTTCTCGCGCAGGTCGGCGTCGAGGGCGCGGAGGGAGCCGTCGAGCCACCAGCGATGGGCGCCGCCGGGGGCCCAGGGGTCCTCCTCGTCAGGCGCCCACACGAAGACGGGGATCACGGCGCCGCGCTCGGCGGCGTGCGTCAGCGCGGCGTGGTCGGCGAGGCGGAGGGCGTTGCGGAGCCAGACGACGGTCGTGGGCATCGGACGGGTGGGGAGAGGGGAGAGGCACACGGCCCCGCCCGATCCTCGTTCCGAGATGCCGCTGTCCGTCCGGGACTCCCTGAGAGCCTACGCGTCGCCCTGCAGCGTTAGCGTCTCCTCGAGCGTTAGCACCTCGTGCGTCGGCTGGTAGCGCTCGCCGTAGAAGTCGATGTCGCGGTAGGTGTGGACCTCGTCGTAGACGGCCTGCACGAATCGGTAGGCGGCCTCGTCGTCCATCTGGCCCTCCGGGGACCACGCCAGGATCTCGAGCTCGTTGACCTCCTTGGTGGCCAGCGACCGGCGGCGGTAGCGCAGGCGCTCGACGTGCTGGAACCCCTCGCGGGCGTAGAACCGCTGGCGCTTGAGCGTATCGGTGTCGTCGTAGTCGGCGGGCTCGACTTCGAGCAGGATGGGCTTGCCCTTGGCCTTGAGCCGATCGAGGAGCTGCGTGCCGAGGCCCTGCCCGCGGGCCTCCTTGGCCACCAGCAGGTAATCGACGAAGACGCCGTCGCGGCCCTCGACGTAGAGGAGGACGTGGTTCGGGCCGTGGTCGACGTGGTACACGTCGCTCCGCTCGGCGAGCAGCGCCTCCACGTGGGAGCGCGACTTCATCTCTTCGACGGGGAAATACTGGTTGAGTTTGTCGTACCAGTGCATATTCGTGTTCGGGGGGGCACCCACAGCCTAGGGCCGGGCGGCGCCCGCTGTGTCTTCATCGCGCGCCTCTCCGGTGAACGCTCGGGGAAACCCCGGGGATCGAGGGCCGACCTTCATCAAGAGGTCCCTAACGAGTCGGAACCGCGCTTATGCGCTGGCGCGGAGAACCTCCAGCAGGACGGCCGCGAAGTGGCAGACGCTCCCCGCCAGCACGAATCCGTGCCACACGGCGTGGGCGTAGCGGCGGCGCGAAAGGTAGAAGACGGTCCCGGCGGTGTACGCGAGCCCGCCGGCCACCAGCCACGCGAGCGTGGTGCCGGGTAGGGCCTCGCGCATCGGGCCCGTCGCCACGACAATCAGCCAGCCCATGACGATGTAGACGAGCGTCGAGAGCTTGTTGAAACGGCCCGTGAAGTACAGCTTGAACACGATGCCCGCCGCCGCCAGCGCCCAGACGGTCGCGAAGAGTGTCCAGCCCCACGGCCCGCGTAGCCCGCCGAGCAGAAAGGGCGTGTAAGTGCCGGCGATGAGCCCGTAGATGGCGCAGTGATCGAACGTCCGGAGCTTGCGGCGGGCGTCGGCGAACGGGATGGCGTGGTACAGGGTCGACGCCGCGTAGAGCAGCACCATGGTGCCGGCGAAGACGGACGCCCCGACGAGGGTCCACACGTCGCCCGACTGAGCCGCCAGCGTGACGAGCACGGCCCCGGCGCCGATGCTGAGCAGCACGCCCAGCCCATGCGTGATGGCGCTGGCGAGTTCTTCGGCGAGATCGTAGACGGGGGTGTCGCTGGACATGGCAACGGGGAGGATGGGTAGAGTACCGTTGACGCGCCGCGGCGATCCCCTGAGATCCGGCCCGGCGTTTACCCGGGGTCGGCAAGTCCGCTACCGCTCTGCGACGGGCGCCCAAACGGGCTCGGCGACGCCCGCGTTCAGATTCACCCAGCGCGCGAGCGTGAACAGCAGGTCGGAGAGCCGGTTGAGGTAGTGGATGGCCTCCAGCGAGACCTCTTCGAGCGCGGCCGTCTCGACGACCAAGCGCTCGGCGCGGCGGGCGACGGTCCGGCCGAGATGGAGCGCGGCAGCCGTGGGCGTCCCACCAGGGAGCACGAAGTTTTTCAACGGCGGGAGGTCGGCGGTGAGCGAGTCGATCACGGCCTCGAGCCCGGTGACGTGCTCGGCCTCGATGCGGGGCACCGGGTACGTCACGTCGCCCGGCGAGGCGAGGTCGCCGCCGAGCACGAACAGCTCGTTCTGGAGCCGCGCCAGCAGGGCGTCGGTCCGGGTGTCGGCGTCAGAGCGGTCCGTAGGCAGCGCGGCTCGCGCCATGCCGAGCGCGGCGTTGGCCTCGTCGACGGTCCCGTAGGCCGAGATACGGGGGTGGCTCTTGGCGACGCGGCCGCCGCCAAAGAGGGCGGTCGTGCCGTCGTCGCCGGTGCGGGTGTAGACCTTCATGGATCGGAGTGGGGGATCGACCGCCCCAACGCGCCGCTCGCGTCAGGGCTCCGCCGGTCGGGCGACGGCGAGGTACCGGATGCGGACGCCCGCGCCGTCGGGGGCGACCTCGGCCTCGACGCCGAACGCGCGGCGCAGCAGATCGGGCGTGAGCACGTCGCGTGGCGGGCCGTCGGCGACCAGGCGGCCGTCGGCGAGTACGAGCAGGCGGTCGGCGAAGGCCGCGGCCCGTTCGAGGTCGTGGAGCGCAGCGACGATGGTGCGGCCGGTCGCGGCGAGGTCGGACAGCCGGCCGAGCAGGTCGAGCTGGTGGCGGACGTCGAGGTGGGCCGTCGGCTCGTCGAGCAGGAAGAGCGGGGCGTCTTGGGCGAGCGCTTGTGCCAGCGCGACGCGTTGCTGCTCGCCGCCGGAAAGCTGGGTGACGGGCCGGCCCGCGAGCGCTCCCAGGTCGACGGCCGCCAGCGCGGCCTCGACGGCGCGTCGGTCGGCGTCGCCCAGGCGCTCGGTCCAGCCCAGGTGCGGCGCCCGTCCCAGCCCGACGACCTCGGCGGCGGTGAAGTCGACCACGAGATCGGCCTGTTGTCGGACGAGGGCGACGGCGCGCGCGCGGTCGCGTGGGGGCCAGTCGCCGACGGGGCGCCCGGCGAGGGCGAGCGCTCCGGTGTGGGGGATCAGCCCGGCGGCGGCGCGCAAGAGCGTCGTCTTGCCGGCACCGTTGGGCCCGACGACGGCGACGCGCTCGCCGGCGCGGACGGTGAACGTCACGTCGCGGAGCACCTCCCGGCCGCCAAGGGAGACCCCGAGCGCGTCCGCCGCGAGCGCGGGCACGGCGGGCGGGGTCGCGGCGTTGGGGGCGTCTCTCATCTCGCGCCCATGCTACGCCCGCTCGCCCTCGCCCTTCTCGTGTTCGCCGTCGCCGGGTGCGATACGGGCGACGCCGAGGCGCAACGCCTGTTCGAAGACGAGGCTCTCCTCTCGCCCGTTGAGGGGATCACGCGGGTGGAGGCCGACGGGACGGTCGGCTCGCGCGACGCCAACGACTGGCGCATCGGCCCGGCCTTCCGCAACCGGGTCTCGCTGCTGGCGCTGCCGGCCCCGAACCCCTTGCGGCGCGGGCAGGCCCTCTCGTTCCCGGTAGACACCCAGGGCGTCCCGGGCGGGCTCCGGCTCTTGGTGCTGGAGCGCGATCCTCTAACCGGCAACCTGGACTTCGAGCCGCTCCGGGACTTTGGCGCAGATCAGCCTGGGGCGTCCCAGCCCGGATTCTACACCTTCTCGGTGAGCGCCAACCAGCCCGCGTTCGCGAGCACCGGCCTCTACCGGCTGCTCATGTTCGACGGCTCGAACCAGATCGTGACCTACGGCGACGTCGAGATCCGGCCGTAGCGCCGAGTCGGTCGCCAGCCGCTGGCCTCGTCAACGCTCTGGGCCGGGACTCGTGAACTCTACGTCACACAACCGTCATGCTGAGCGCACGCGAAGGATCTCAACGCGAGTCCCCACGGCTAGACATCCGGTCCGGAAGGCCTGGACCGCTGGGGTCGAGATCCTTCGCTGTCGCTCAGGATGACAAGGTGAATGGCCTCCGCCCGGCACGACGACGCTCCCTCGCACGACGGTCGAGAGGCGGGCTGACTCAGCGCTGCGTACGGGCCTGGAGGCGCTCGAAGTAGCGCTTGATCAAGTCCTGGTAGTCCGGTGCGTAGCCCGATTCGAGCGCGCGAATGAGGTCGGCGCGGACGCGATCGGGCGGGCGCGTGGTGCGCGGGGCCGTCGCGGGCGGCGGCGTGCGGCGCTGGCCAGTCTGGCCCTCCCGTTTCTCCTCGCGTCCCCGCTGGTTGACCGACCGCTCGGCGTCGAGCAGCTTTTCCAGAATGTTCTGCTGGCGCGGCGCCGTGCGCGGGTCGAGCCCGCCGCGGCGGAGCTGGGCGGCCGCCTCCTGCATCTGCTCCTCAACGCGCTGGAGGGCGCTCCGCGACTGCTCGTCGAGCCCGCCCGTGCCGCCGGCGCCGTCGAGCGTGCGCTGGAGCTGGCGCCGGATGGCCTCCTGCTGCTCGCCCATCTGTCGCTGGCGGGCTTGGCCATCGGGCGACAAGCGTTCCCCGGCCGACTCGTTGAGCATTTGCTGGATGCGCTGGTTGAGCTGCTGCTGTGCGCGGCCGAGCTGCTGCATCTGCTGTGAGGTGCCGCCCGCGCCGCCCGACCCCTGCCCGCTGCCCGAGCCCTGCCCGCTCTGCTGCGACTGGCTCTGGAGCTTGTCGAGCACGTCCGCCAGCAGGAGCGCCAGCTCGTTGAGGTGCGACATCGCCGCGCGCTGGTTGCCGGCCGCCTGGGCGGCCCGGCGCGCGACGAGCGTCTCGATGGCGAGGTCCATCTCGCGCCGCCCGTTCTGTGCGCGCGAGTCGATCTGGGGCCCCAGTTGGGGGACCGTCTGGGCCACGCGCCGCAGCGTGTCGACGACGGTCGCGAGCGCGTCGCGGAGCTGGCCCTGCTGGCGGGCGGCGGCGACGAGCGCCGGGCTCTCGCCGGGGAGCGCGGCCGTCCGGGTCGCGAGCGCTTCCTGATCGCGCGAGATGGTGAGGACGTCTTCGAGCGAGCGGCGCAGGGCGGCCTGGTCGATCTGGCGCTGCTGGCCCTGCATCTGCTGGCTCGACTCGCGCATCCGGCCCGCCATCTGGCGGAGTTGCTCGGCCATGTCCTGCTGGCCCTTCTGCGCGTCCTGCGTCTCCCCGTTTTCGAGCTGCTCGGCGTTCTCCTCCATCTGCTGCGGCAGCCCGCCGTCCTCGCCCATCTCCTGCTGCATCTCCTCCACGGCCTCCGTCGGCGCGTTGCGGATCTCCTCCATCTGCTCGCGAAGCGCGTCGATCTGCTCTTCCAGCGCCTTCATCTGCTCTGCTGCCTCGCGCTGCCGCTGGGCCAGCTCCTCAGCCGATTTCGACTCGCCCTCGGTGTTGGCCTCTGAGTCCTCGGCGTCGGCGCGCGCGCCCGCCTCCTCGCCCGCCTCGGGCGCGTCGTCGGACTCCTCCAGCTTGGCGGTCTCCTCGGCCAGCGCCTCCTCGGTCTCGGCGAGGTCCTCGGCGCGCTGGGCGATCTCCTCCATCTCGACGGCCGCCTCCAGCCGCTTCATCAGCTCCATCGTCCGCTCCAGGCGGCGCTCAAACTCCTCCGAGCTCATGGCGGCCTCCTCGGTCTGCTGGAGCATCTCGCGCAGGTCGAGCTCCTCCATCGCGTCCTGCAACCGCTGCAGCGCGTCGCGCAAGTCCGGGGAGTCGAGTTGTTCGAGCACGTCCTGCATCTCCTCGAACTGGCGGCGGAGGTCGTCGCCGAGTCCAGCGTCCTCGGCCTGCTCGCCGAGCTGGCGCATCTGCTCCTTGAGCGACTCCGACCGATCGCGCATGGCGTCCTGTCGGCGCAAGAGCTCCTCGACCTGCCGACGGTCTTCCCAGTCCGGCTCGACATTTTCGCGGAGCTGCCGGCGCAAGCGCTCGAACCGCTCGCGGGACTCCTCAGCCTCTTCGTCGAGGTCCTCCAACGTCTGGGCGGCCGAGTCGCGCCGCGCGTCGAGGTTGTCGAGGCGGTCGGTCAAGGAGGGGAAGCGGAGCGTGACGAGCGGCGTCCGGGCGCGAGCACGCGCGGGGCCGTTGTCGATGACCTCGCCGTAGAGCTCGACCACGTCGCCGGGGCGGGCGCCGGGCAGACGCCAGTCGAGATCCACGTCTTGGTCGAGGGGTCGGGTGCGGACGGGGAGCGTGACCGCTCGCGGTCGGGCGGCGACGCCGTCGCGAGTCAGGCGGTACACGAGCCGACCGCTGCGGAAACCGAAGTCGTCGGTAATGCGGAAACCGAGACGGCGGGCCCCTGCGCCGAGCGGGCCGTCGGTGCCTTCGACCATCACGATCTGCGGCGGGCCGTCGGACAACGCGCCCAACCGGTAGCGTGCCGGGTCCGTGTTTTCGAGCCCGCCCGCCGCGCGCAAGTGGACCGTGTACGTGCCCGCGCCGCGCAAGCGGAACTGGCCGAGCGCGGCCTCGCTGGCGACGCGCAGCGGCACGCGTTGGCTCCGGCCGTCCTCCCACTCGACGGCGAGCCACGCGGTCTCCGGAGCCGGCCCGCCGTGCTGGACCTGCACGCGGACCGTCGTCCCCGCCAGCCCCGTCGCGTCGCCGACGCCCTCGGGCAGCGTCTGCGAGCGGCGTCCGCTGTAGCCGGGCGGGACGAGCGTCACGCGAACGCCCCGCACCAGCGGGCGGTCGACGGCGGTGACGGTGTACCACGGTGTCCGCACGCCGTCGGCCTCGAACCGGTAGCGCAGGTCGGCGCGGACGGCGTCGACGGAGTGCGCAAACGCGCCGGCCTCGGCCTGGACGCGGACCGTCTCGGTCGCCCGCTCGTCGACGCGGCCGATCTCGACGGTCGCCGCCAGCGGGAGGCTCGTACCCACGGCTCGCGCGCTCAGTTGGACGCTCGCGCCACGCGTGACCTCGATGTCGCCGGGCGTCACGTCGATGCGGAAGGGGGCGGGCGGGGCGAAGTACTCGCCGGGCGCCAGCAGCCGGCCAGCGGCGGCGGTCATCGTGCTCGGCCAAACGGCGAACAGCAGCGCGAGCGTCGCGAGCGGAAGGGTCGCCCACCGCGCGGCGTCGCGGGCGGGTCCGAAGGCGTGGACCTTTTCGAACGGCACCGCCGCCACCTCGCGCCCCAGCGACTCGACGGCGGCCGCCCGCAGCGGCCCGTCGCCCGCGGCGTCGCGCCCGTCGGCCAGGTCGAGGAACGTCGCCAGCCGGTCGTCGACGCCCACAAAGTCCCGGCCGGTCCGGCGCACGACGGCCCGCTCGTCGAGTCCGGGGAGCACGCCCCAGCCGCGGAGCAGCGGCACCACCACCCCGGCGACGACCAGCGCCGCCAGCGTGGCAGCGATGATCCAAAAAACGGCCGTTCGGAGCCCGACGCCCATCCACACGGCGCCCTCGACGGCGAGCGCCACGGCGACGGCGGCGCCGACCACGCCCAGCGTGACCGCGAGCCCCCGGGCGACTGCCGCGCCCGTCAGCCGCCGACGCGCCGCGCACAAGCGCTGGCGGATGGAAGCGATCAGCTCGGGGACGGTCATGTCGGGAAGCTAGATGGAGTCCGCTGGCGAACGGCGGGGGCGGGACCGAATTGCACGGCACGAGCGCCGGCCTCGCGACCCCTCGTCGGGGGGCGGCGGCGCACAGGCCGGGGACTCGATGCGTCGCCGGGGGCGGCGCATGGCGCTGCCGCCCCCATTCAGAACTCCACGATGTGCTGACTCCGTGCTTGCGCCGAGGTCGCGAACAGGGGGCTCGTCTTGGCCCACGTCGTCATGAAGAGGTCCGAGCGACGGTAGGCATTGAGGGCCTCCTCGTCGTCCCAGGTGCTGAAGGTGGTCAGCACGTTCGGGTACCGGGCGTCCTGCCACAGTTCGAGGTGGCGGCACCCGGGCGCCGCCGCGATCCGAGGTCGCGCCTCGTGGAACAGCGCCAGAAAGGTGTCGAGGTGGGCCGGGACGAACGTCATTCGGACGGTGCGCAAAAGCATGGGGCGAGGGTCTAATCCGTTATTGCAAATGAGATGTGTCGCTGGCAGGCCAGCCGTCGTGTCACCACGACCACCGCTCGAAGCGTACGGCCTCGCCAACCGGCGCGCCGTCCCAGTCGGCGGGGAGATGAGCCAGCCCATCGGACGCCGCCAGCGACTGCGCCACGTGCGACTCCTGCGCGCCGGCTGGGGAGAGGGCGAGCCGCCCGTCGGCGTCGCGGGTCGCTCGGGCGCGGGCGAAGGTGTAGAGCCCCGCGGCCTTGGGAAAGGGCGCCGCCAGCACGGCCGGCTCGGCGTGGTCCCGAGCGGCTCGCCCGAGCATCGCCGCCAGCAGCGGACGCCCGTAGACCTCGAAGCACACGGCGGCGCTGACCGGGTTGCCGGGCAGCCCCAGCACGGGCCGCCCGCCGAGCACGCCGACCGCCAGCGGCTTGCCCGGGCGCTGACGGACGCCCCAGAGGTGCCATTCGCCCCCGGTCGCCTCCACAGCGTCGCGGACCAGGTCGCGGTCGCCCATCGACACCCCGCCCGCGAAGACAAGCACGTCGGCCGCTTCGCAGCGGTGGACCGCGTCGGAGAGCGCGGCCAGCGTGTCGCCGGTGCAGAGCGGCCCGAGGACCTGACCGCCAGCCGCGACCACCTGCGCGGCGAGTCCGGGGCCGTTCGCGTCCCAGATCTGGCCCGGGCCGAGCGGCGTCCCGGCCGGCACCACCTCGTCGCCCGTCGCCAGAACGGCGACGCGGGGCTGGCGCGAGACGGTCACGCGGGCGGCGCCCGCGCCCGCCAGCAGGCCGACCGCGCCCGGCGTGACGACGGCGCCCACCGGGAGCACGACGGCTCCGGTCGGGAGCGCGCTGCCCTCGACACGGATGAACTGAGCTGCTTGCGGCGCGGCGTCGAGCTGCACCGCGCCGCCCTCGCGGGTCGTGCGCTCGACGGGCACGACGGCGTCGGCGCCACCGGGGATCGGGGCGCCGGTGGTGATCCACATCGCCGTGCCGGGCGCGAGTGAGGTCGGCGCGGCGCCAGCGTGTGCGACTCCAGAGATGGGGCGAGCGCCCGTGCCGTCGGCGACGCGCACGGCGTAGCCGTCCATCGCGCTGGCGGCGAAGGGAGGCAGCGGCCCGCCGGCCACGTCGGCCGCCAGCGTCCGGCCGACGGCGTCAGCCAGCGGCACCCGCTCGGTGCCGATGCGGCGGGCCAGGCCGATCACGGTGCGGCGGGCTTCCTCGACAGTGACGAGCGGCCCCACCGGGGCTAGCCGCCGAAGCCGAAGAGGCCCATGAACTTGGTCGCGAAGGGGACGGATCCCTTCATCTTGGCCTTGCCCGTCATCATCGCCATCATCGGGTTGAGCTCGCCGTTCTCGATGGCGAGCCAGTCCTCGGTCTTCGCCGTCAGCGTCAGCGTGGGGTCTTCAGGCACCGTTCCCTCCGACACGTCGAGCGTGCCGTCTTTGACCACGATGACCACGTCGCGCGAGTTGTCTCCGGTGAGGTTCATGTGGACGGTGTCGTCCATGCCCTTGGCCTTGTCGGCATTGAAGCGGGCGGGGTACGAGGCGATGACGTCGTCGATGGTGGCGTAGCGGGGCATGGTCTGGAGAGGGGAAGAGGGGAGGGCCGAAGGTAGATCCGTCAGGGGCCGCCCGGGGCTCAGGCCGGGCCGGAACCGGGTCCCCGGGGGCGCGTGGCTCCGGGCCTGACGCCGTCCCCGCCCTGCGACGTGCCCCGTCCCGTCCCCCCCGACCCGTCCGTCTCGCTCGCGACTCCCCGCGGGCTCGTCACCATCACGTCGGCGCCCGCCCGGACGCGCCGCCAGCGGGCACGCGCGGAGGCCCACCGAGCCTTCCTCGCAGACCACTGGCCCGAACTCTCCGCGGCAGCGTTCGAGGGCTACTCGCGCCACGGCGCCGGGGCGGTCGCGCTCGTCCGCGCTGGGGCGCCGCGCTGGTTTCGTCCGCCCCCCTTCGAGCCGGAGCGCCTGTTGTACACGACGCAGATCCACAGCCTGCCCGGCACGACGCAGGCCGACTTCGACGGCTGGGAGGCGCGCCAGCTGGAGACGTACGACCCTCGCGCCTCGGCGCTCGTGGTGTTTATTGAAGGAAAGGCGCTGACGGGGTACCGGGTCGCCGGGCAGCCCTCGCCACCGGTGGCGCTGCGAGAGGCGCGGGCGCCGGAGAACTGACGGCACGGCTGGTCTTCGTTTGCGGCCAAGCCGACGGCGTGGACTCGGTGGCCAGGTGGTCGCGGCCATCAGCGGAACGGCGGCGTGAGGGGACCGGTAGCACGAGCCCTTTCTCCAACACCCTCTCATGGCTCGTTTCCTCTGCGCCGTCCACGCCCCCAACGCCACGCCCCGCGCGTATGCCCTTGTCGAGGTACTGAGCGGCCCCACGTATGCCGTCCGCGACCTCCGCCGGGTCTCCGGCGATGATCCCATCCAGTCTGTTCTGCGCGCGCTCAACTCCGAGAAGCAGTACGCCGGCCAGACGACCGTCGTCACGACGGGGGGACAGAAGGCGGCCGACGCGATCCACGCGGTCGGCCCGAGCACGGTCGCCGTCCACGTCGGCTCTGGCAACAACGACGCCCACGACGTCTCCGCGCAGGTGCTCGTCGACACCTTCGAAGGGCTCTACCGCGCCGGTGCCGTCGAGGCCCCCGGGTCGCTCGACGCCGCCAGCGAGGCCATCGAGGCGATGTACGCCGCCGCCGACCTCGAGGCCGCCGCCCCGGACTCCGACCGCAACGGCGACGGCGATATCGACGAGAGCGAGGATGGCGCCTCCACCACGCTCGCCGGCACGTCGGTCGCCGGCTCTGGCCCGTCGCGTGCCGTCATCGAGCAGTCCGGCAACGCCGCCAACGTGTCCACCAAGGTGGTGACGTCGAACGGCAGTCCCGACGAGGCCACGGCCTTGCGCGTGGCGGCGCTCGAGAACCAGGGCCGGATCGCGGCCGCCACCGGCGCCAGCGTCGACCTCGGGGACCACGAGGACGTGGCGCTCGCGCTCGCGCTCGCGTGCTGGTACGGCGAGGCCTCCCGCGACGGCCTCCCACAGACCGACCAGGCCGACCGGGCCCTGGCGAACCGGGTCAACCGCCGCAACCGGAAGAACTAACCGTCGCAGCGGACACGGTGAGCGGCCGCTCTCGTCTGGGAGTGGCCGCTCGTCCGTTCGGGGCGGGCGCGAAACGCCCGCCGTCACACCCGAGCGGCGGCGGGGTCGAGCGGAAACTGCGGCGCCCGGGAGGGGGGCTCGGCAGGTCGGCGGACGATCTCCCAGACCAGATGGTGCAGCTCTGGCAACAGCAGACGGTCAAGCGCCAGCCGCACCGCGTCGACGGAGCCGGGGCAGCAGAACAAGAGCGTCTCCGGCGGCCCGTCCTCGTGTCCGTAGACGCCGGCGGTCGCCCGGGACAGCATCGCGGCGGCGCCAACCTCTTGGAACGACAGCATCCGGAACAGCTCGCCAAAGCCGGGGAGCGGCTTTTGGATGAGCCGCTCGGCGACCTCCACGGTCCGGTCGCGACGGCCGATGCCGGTGCCGCCCGTCGTCACGACCACCTCGACCCGACCGGCGAGATGGAGGAGCACGGCGCGAATGGCCTCGGGGTCGTCGGGGACGATGCGGTAGAACTCCAGGGTGTGGCCCGCCTCACGGAGCCCGTCCGACAAGGTCTTCCCGCTGGCGTCCGTCTCCTCAGTCCGGGTGTCGGAGATGGACACGACGGCGCAACGGACCGGCGTGTCGCGAGAGAGGCGGCGGTGGGCGTCGGCGGACATGGGCTCGTGCGGAGGTCCGCTCAGACCCTCAGGCCGCCCCTTCCGTTCCGGGCTCGGGCTCCCCAAACCACCGAGGCGGGTCGTGTCCGTGGCCGCCCCACGGGTTGCAGCGGAGGATGCGCCAGATCGCCAGCACCGAGCCCTTCAGCGCCCCGTACCGCTGAAGGGAGAGCACGGCGTACTGCGAGCAGGTCGGCGTGTACCGGCAGGTCGCCGGGAGCCACGGCGAGACCGCACCCTGATACAGCCGGACCACGCCGACGAGGGCGAGGCGGGGCAGGCGCCAGAGGCCGGACGCCAGACGACGGACGACGGACGACGGAGGGGGGCGCCGCTCGCGCAGGCCGTGGTCCGTGGTCCGTGGTCCGTCGTCCATCGGTTACGCGTAGATGCCCCGCATCTTGAGCGCCCCGGCCACCTTCTCGATGGCGATCACGTAGGCGCCGATGCGCATCGACGTGTCGTACTTCTCGGCGGCGTCGTAGACGCGGTCGAAGGCCGCGCGCATCATGCGGTCGAGGCGGCGGTTGACGCGGTCCTTGCTCCAGAAGTAGCCCTGGCGATCCTGGACCCACTCGAAGTAGGAGACGGTGACGCCGCCCGCGTTGGCCAAGATGTCCGGGATGACGAGGACGCCGTTCTCGTTCAGGATGGTGTCGGCGCCCGACGTCGTCGGCCCGTTCGCGCCTTCGGCCACGATCTTCGCCTTGACGTCGTGCGCGTTCTTGGCCGTGATTTGGTTCTCCTTGGCACATGGCGCCAGCACGTCCACGTCGAGCGCCAGTAGCTCGGCGTTCGAGATCTCCTCGGCGCCGGGGAAGCCCTTCAGCGACCGGCCGTTCTCGTCGGCGTACGCGATGGCGGCGTCGATGTCGATGCCGTCGGCGTTGTAGTAGCCGCTGTGGACGTCGGAGACGGCGACGATTTTGCAGCCCTGCTCGCGCAAGAGCTGGGCGGCGACGGAGCCGACGTTGCCGAAGCCCTGGACGGCGACCGTGCACTGGGCCGGCTTGAGGCCGAGCCGGTTCATCGCCCCGATCGTCGTCGTCATGACGCCCCGGCCGGTCGCCTCGCGGCGGCCTTCGGAGCCGCCGATCAGGAGGGGCTTGCCCGTCACGACGGCCGTCTCGGTGCGCTTGGCGTGCATCGAGTACGTGTCCAAGAGCCAGGCCATGACCTGCTCGTTCGTGTTCATGTCCGGCGCCGGGATGTCTTTGTCCGGGCCGAACACGTCGATCAGGTTCGCCGTGTAGCGGCGCGTCAGGCGCTCGACCTCGCCGGCCGACATCGTGCTGGGGTCGCAGGCGACGCCGCCCTTGGCCCCGCCGAACGGGACGCCGACGACGGCGCACTTCCAGGTCATCCACGCCGCGAGCGCCTTGACCTCGTCGACGTGCACGTCGGGCGCGAAGCGGATGCCGCCCTTCGAGGGCCCGAGCACCTCGGAGTGGATCACACGGTAGCCCTCGAAGACCTTCAGCGTGCCGTCGTCCATGACGACCGGGATGCTGGTGATGTGGATGCGCGAGGGCGAGCGCAGGACCTCGTAGAGGCCGGGATCGAGCTTCAGGAGCTCGGCCGCCACGTCGAACCGCTCCATCATGGACGTGAACGGGTTGTCCTTGTCGTGGGGGGGCGTGGGCTCCTGGTAAACGGCAGGACTGTGGGCGTCTCGCTTGAACGGGGTGGCCATGGCGGCCCGGCGAACCGGGGGGATGTCGGGGGGGAGGCGCGAAGGTAGGCGCGCCGAGTGCGGGAACCGTCGTCGAAAGCGCTTCCGACGACCGCTTGGCGGTCAAGCTAGGCCGTCGTTCGTGAAGCGCCGCCGAAGCTCTGCCCCAGACGCGAGAACCCGGCCCCGCCCGCCCGAGTCTCCGCCCTCCACCCGCCCGCCCGCCGTGACCCGCCAGCAGCTCAAGGACGCCGCCGCCCTCGCCCGCTCCAAGGGGCGCCGCGCCCAGGGCCGGTTTCTGGTCGAGGGCGTCCGCTCGGTCGAGGCCGCCGTCGCCGCGGGCGCACCCCTCGTCGCCGTGCTCGCGACCGAGGCCGCGCTGGCGAGCGACCGCGTGGCCGCGCTGGCGGACCGCGTGGTGGTGACGCCGGTCCCGACTCGCGACTTGGAGCGCGTCGGCGACGCGCGGTCGTCGCAGGGCGTGCTGGCGATCGCCGAGTCGGTGACGACGGACGCGGTGCCCGAGACGCCGGGCCCCGTCCTGCTGCTCGACGGCGTGCAGGACCCGGGGAACGTCGGCGCCCTCGTCCGCACCGCCGCCTGGTTCGGCGTCGGCACCGTCGTCGCGGACACCGACTCCGCCGATTTCGAGAGCCCGAAGGCCGTCCGGGCCTCGATGGGCGGGATTTGGGACGTGTCGCTCGTTCGCGTCCCGTTGCTGGCGCCGGTCCTCGACGCCTTGATAAACGCAGGGGCCGACTGCTGGGGCGCCGACCTCGGCGGAACGCCCGTCGGGGCGTGGGCGCCAGGGGCGTCCTCGGCACTGGTGATGGGCAGCGAGGCGCACGGACTGTCGGAGGAGGTTGCCGCCCGTGTGCGGTCGTCGGGAGGCTTGGTCCACATTGGACGGCCGGGCGCTGGGGCAGGCGTGGAGTCGCTGAACGTGGCCGTGGCAGGAGGCGTCCTGCTCGCGCGCTGGCTCGGGCGCTGAGACGGCCGGGGCCACTGGGTGGATCGGCTCCTCGTCTCGGACGTACCAAACGGGGCTCGAAAGTCCTGATTCCGATGCGCCAGTTTTCGATACTCTTCGCGCTTGCAGTCACCGCTGCCCCGGCGTTTGCCCAGGCGGCCCCGGACCGCCCCATCGGCACCGCCCAGGCCCTGCTGGCGTCTGGCGACACGGCGGCGGCGTACCGCATTGTCCAGTCCGCCGTCCGCCAGACGCCGCGCGACCCGGACCTCCGGCGCCTCCAGGTCCGGCTCCGGCTGGCGGGGCAGGGGACGCGCGGGATGCCCTTCGGGATGACGTCGGCCCACGTCGCCGACGCGGCCCGCGTCCTGCTCCGCGAGGTGCCCGTGGACACGCTGGCGCTGGCGGTGCTGATGGACGACGCCGTGCTGACGGCGGTCCGCTGGCACGACCGGATCCGGCGGGGCACCGTCGACACCGAGGTGGGCGCGTTTATGGACCGAGAGGAGGTCCGCTCCCGGATGCGCGCCAGCGCCTTCGACCTCGACGCCCAGGCCGCGATCGCCCCGCTGCTCGACCAGTCGGTCTACGCACGCCGCGCGCACGAGCAGGCCGTCCGCCACATCGCGACGTGGCTCGCCGCCGACCCCGCGGCCCCACGCCCGCACCGGGCTGCGGTGACGCTCGCGGCCGTCACGCGGCAGTGGGAGGCGGCGCTCGCGCTCGCGTCTCGGTACCGCGCCGCAAGCGGTGTCCCCGAGGCCGACCTCCTCGCGGGGCTCGCCCTCTTCCGCCTCGGCCGGTTCGAGGAGGCCTCGGTGGCCGTCGATGCCGGGCTCGCGCAACTGTCGCCCGGCGCGCGCGCCCGTTATGAGTCCATCCGCCGCCTGCTCCCGGTGGACCGCCGCGCCGCCCACGACGCCGACCCGGCCGCGGCGACGGCCGCCTTTTGGGAGACCGCCGACCCCCGCCTGCTGACGACGTTCAACGAGCGGCGCGTCGAGCACATCGCCCGGGTCGTCGAGGCGGATCTGCTGCTGGGCGCGGGCCCGTCGGGCTCACTCCGGCCCGGCGAGGCCCGAGGTGCCGACACCGCCGACGGCCAGATCTGGGTCCGCTACGGCAGGCCGCCCGTCAGCCGCTCGTACCGCGTCGACGGTCCGAACGCGCGCGCCGTCCGCGTGTGGGACTACCCCGACTTCCGGTTCGTCTTCGAGGACCTCGACTTTAGCGGCGAGTTCCGGACGTACAGCCCGCCCGCGGGCGCGTTCGGCGGCCCCGGGTCTCGCGCCGCGAACGACGACTACGTGCTCCAGGAACGCGAGATGGCGCGGTCCGACCCGCAGCGGTCTCAGGTCGCGTTCGCTCGGCCGCTCGACGTGTCGGCACTCGTATCCCGCTTCCGGGCTCCTGGGGGCGGCGTCGAGGCCGTCGTCGCGTGGGCCGTGCCCCACGTCGGTCGCGTCCGCTCCGGCGCGTTCGCCGTCGCAAGCGGAGCCGTTGTTGACCGGGCGGTGACCGAGGGGGGCGGCCGAGGGCCCGTCACGCGCGTCGGCGGCGGCCCGGTCCGCATCCAGGCCGCGACGCTCCGGCTGCCGGGCTCGGGCGCCGTCCGGGTCGAGGTCGACGCCGGGGTCGCGGGCGGGGACGCTACGATCGAGGTGACCCCGCTGGCGACGGGCTTCGGCGTGAGCGACCTGTTGCTGGCGCGGTCCATCGACGAGGACGGGCGGGGCCCCGTCGTCAGGGACGGGCTCGGGGTCGTGCCAGCGGCGCGGGCCGTCTTCGCGGTCGGCGACCCGGTGTACGTCGTCGTCGAGGCGTACGGACTGGCACTGGCCGAGGGGCGGACCCGGTACTCGGTCGAGGCGATGCTGCGGCCCGCCGACCGACGCGGCGGCGTGCTCGGCCGTGTGCTGGGGCGCGGCCGAGGGCGGGGCGTCGCGGTCCGCACTGAGGGCGAGGGCGACCGGCCCGACGAGACGGCCGCGTTTTTCGTCGACATCCGAGACCAGCGCCCCGGCGCGTACACCTTGTCGGTGACGGTGCGCGACGACGCGAGCGGGGCGTCGGCGACGGCCGAGCGGGCGATCGTCGTGGAGTAGGGGAGGGGACCGAGCCGCGGCCTTCCGGACTCCCCGCTAGCTCCGCGTCTGCCCGTTCCTCACCGGCTCGCGGCGCTCGACGCCGTCCGTCATCCAGCACCCGTCGCAGTCCCCGCCCCGCTGGCGGGTGAGCGAGAACACATAGACTGCGCGGCGTCCGTCGGCGTGCCCGAGCGAGACCCGGAGCGCGGCGCGGTCGCCCTCGACCACGATCCGGCCGTACTCGGCGGTCGTCGCGTCGATCATGTCGCTGTAGACGGGGCCCTTCACCATCTGCGTGAACCGCTCCAGCGGGCCCGTGGCGGCGCGGTTGCCGGGCGAGGCAAAGCGGAAGGCCGTCGCGATCCCGGCGTCCGGCGTCGGCGTGTCATTCGCGCCCAGCGCCTCGACCTGAACGCGGACCACCTCCTCGGCGGTGAGGTCGGGCGACGGCTGCGGGTCGTCGGAGCCGACCGCCAGAAGGACGAGCGCAGCGCTGCCAAGAAGGGCGAAGACGGCAGTGAGTCCGTGCATGGGGCGGTCGGTGAGGGGGTGGGGGACCGCCGGGGCGGCCGGGAAGGTCCTGGGCGGAGGCTGTTTCAGGCAGCACCCGAGCCGGGCGGTAGCTTGCGGCATGGAGATCCCCGCCATCCAGGGCCTTAAGGTCGAGTCCGCCCTCCTGCCCCTCGAAAAGCCCGCCGCGATCGGCGAGCGCGGCCAGCGCATCTGCGTGGGCGTGCCCAGCGAGGCCGACAACGACGAGCGCCGCGTGTCGCTAGCGCCGTACGCCGCTGCCCTCCTCGTGGCCCAAGGCCACGAGGTGGTCATCGAGGCCGGCGCGGGCGCCGACGCCCAGTTCCTCGACTCGCAGTACGCCGACGCCGGCTGCCGCGTGGTCGACACACCGGCCGAGGTCTACAGCAACTGCGATCTCATCGCCAAGGTCTTCCCGCCGCGCGCTGACGAGCTCGACTTGATGCGCGAGCGCCAGGTGTTGATCTCAGCCTTGCACCTGGGCGGCTTGCAGTCGGAGACGCTACGCCGGCTGATGGAGCTGCGCGTCACGGGCATCGGCTTCGAGTTCATCTCCGACGCCGACGGCACCCTCCCCATCGTCCGGATGATGCACGAGATCTCGGGCTCGATGGCGGTCCAGACCGCCGCCCGGCTGCTCGAGTCGTCCGAGGGCGGGCGCGGGGTGATGCTGGGCGGGATCTCGGGCGTCCCCCCGTCGACCGTCGTCATCCTGGGCGCCGGCGTCATCGGCGAGTGGGCGGCCCGGACGGCCATCGGCTTCGGCGCGCACACGATCGTGCTGGACACCGACCTCCCCGCGCTCCGGGCCATCGAGCACGTCCTAGACCGCCGCGTCACGACGGCGATGGCCAACCCGACGTACGTGGAGAGCGCGGTCAAAAACGCGGACGTCGTGATCGGCGCGGCGATGGCGATCGGCCAGCGCTCGCCGGTCGTCGTGACCGAGGAGATGGTGGCCTCCATGCGGCCCGGCTCCGTCGTCGTGGACCTGGTGATCGACCAGGGCGGCTGCATCGAGACCTCGCGGCCGACGACGCCCGACGCGCCCACGTTCACCGCCCACGGCGTCGTCCACCACTGCCTGCCGAACCTGCCCAGCGCCGTCGCCCGGACGGGCTCGTACGCGCTCTCGAACGCGCTCACGCCGTACCTCCTCGAGATCGGCGAGGCGGGCAGCATCAACGACGCGCTGTGGTCGAACGTCTCGCTCCGGACCGGCGCCTACGTCTACCGCCGGCACCTCACCAAAAAGAGCCTGGCGTCCATGTTCGGGATGCCGCACCGGGACATCGAGCTGCTGATCGCCAGTGGGATTTAGGGGGGGGCGGGGCTGGGGGAGAGGAGGCTCGCGAGATGTTCCTCGGATCGGCTGGCGTTGGGCGCCGGCACTCAGGACCTTCCAGCCCTGCAACTCGCCATTCCCCTGTGATCCCCGTCGCACTCCGGGCCGAGGTCGACCTCGGCGCCATCCGCCACAACGTCCGCACACTCGGTGTCGCCGGGGCGATGGCCGTCGTCAAGGCGGACGCGTACGGGCACGGCGCGGTGCCCGTCGCGCGAGCGCTGGTCGGCGAGGGCGTCGAGTGGCTGGCCGTCGCGACGGTCCCTGAGGCGGAGCAACTGCGCGAGGCGGGCATCCGCGAGCGGATTCTGGTGCTGGCGGCGCCGCTCCCCGAGTTCCTTCCCGCCTACGAGCGGCTGGCGCTGGACGCCGTCGTGTCGTCGCCGGAGGTGGCCGCCGCCGTGATGGCGCGGGCGGCGCCCGTCCCGGTGCACGTCAAGGTCGACACCGGGATGCACCGGATGGGGCTGGCGCCCGAGACCGCTGCCGACACCGTCCGCCAGCTCCTGGCCGCGGGCGTCGAGGTGGCCGCGCTGTGGACGCACTTTTCGATGGCCGACGCCCCGGACCCCACGGCCACCTTTTTCCAGATCCGCCGGTTCGACGGCGTCCTGCGCCAGCTCGGCGACGACGCCCCGTCCCTCGTGCACCTCGCGAATGGCCCGGCCCACGTCCGGCTCCCGCCCGTCGCCTCCCGCCCCGCGTTGCACCGGCTCGGCGGCGTGCTCTACGGCTTGCGGACCGGCGTTCTACCCGAGACAGACACCACCGACCTGCGCCCGGCGATGCGGCTCGTCGCGCGTGTCGTCCACCTCCAGACGGTCTCCGCTGGCGAGTCGGTGAGCTATGGCGAGACGTGGACCGCCGAGCGCCCGACGCGTGTGGCGACGCTGGGGGTCGGCTACGCCGACGGCCTGCCGCGCGCGCTGTCCAACCGGGGGCACGTCGGGATTGGCGGGGCGCCGGCGCCCATCGTCGGCCGCATCTGCATGGACATGACGATGGTCGATGTCGACGGGCTGGACGTGGCCGTTGGCGACGCGGCGGTGGTGTTCGGGCCCGGCGGGCCGACCGCGGAAGCGGCGGCGGCGGCGGCGGGCACCATCGTCTATGAGTTGACGGCGGGGCTGACGGCCCGCGTGGCCCGCGTCTACCCTGGTAAAGACGCATTCGAGGGCTGAGGCACCCCGCCAGCGGTCATCTTCACAAACGCAGAACCCCGCGTCCGCGGCCGGGTATATCGAGAGCGGCCCGCGAGATAGCGGCCGTCCCTTCACCCGCCCACGCACTCCGCATTATGGCTACCTCGACCCCGCAGGAGATCACCATCCTCGTCGTCGACGACGAAGAGGACGTCGTCGAGATCATCTCCCACTTCCTCCGCGAGGAGGGCTACAACGTCCTCACGGCCTTCGACGCCGACGAGGCACTTTCCAAGGCCGGCCCCGACGTGGACGCCATCCTGCTCGACGTGATGCTCCCCGGCATGAGCGGGTTCGAGATCGCCAAGCGACTCCGGGGCCGCGTCGAGACGGAGACGATCCCGATCATCATGATGACGGCCAAGACCGAGGAGTCGGACCAGCTCCAGGGTCTCGAGAACGCCGACCAGTACCTGACCAAGCCGGTCAGCCCCAAGGTCGTGCTCGCCAACATCCGTGCGGTCCTGCGCCGGACGGGCACCGAGGAAAGCAAGACGCTCTCGGTCGCCGGCCTGACGATCTACGAGGACGAGTACCGCGCCACGCTCGACGGTGACGACCTCGGCCTGACGCTGACGGAGTTCGAGCTCCTGCGCTACCTCGTCCGCCACCCGCGCAAGGCGTTCACGCGCCAGCAGCTGCTGGAGACGATCTGGAAGGACGCCATGATGGTCACCGAGCGGACCGTCGACGCCCACATCAAGAACCTTCGGGAGAAGCTGGGCGACTTTGCCCGCCACATCCAGACGGTCCGCGGCGTCGGCTACCGGTTCGTCGAAGAGGCCGAAGCCGAAGCGTAGGTGCCTTGGGGCAGGGGGGCGGGTGTTGGGGCTCTCCCGCCCCACTCCCATCCCCTCATCCCCAACCCCACCGTCATGCGCTGGCGCAACGTCCGCGAACTCGTCTACCCACGTCGGGCCTCGACCCAGACGTGGATGATGCTGACGTTCGCGCTCTTTGTGGGCGTGGCTGTCGTCGGCGTCGGGCTGTACTCGTTCCTGATCCTTCAGGGGCAGGTACGCGACGCGGCACGAGATACGCTCCGTGAGGAGGCGTCCCGCTTCGCCGTCCAGCTGGAAGCCCAGCCCGACCGGGCGGCGCTCGTGGACCTCGCTCGGCAGCTCGCCGAGCTGACGGAGATCCAGGTGGTGGTCGCCACCGACGACGACGTCATCGCCGACTTCGGGCCGTTGGCCGGGGATGTGGACGCGGCCGAGTTCTTCGCCCGCGAGGAGGTCGCCGAGGCGCGAGCCGCCCCCGACCGCGTCGGGTTCGCCGAGCGGACGGGCCCCGACGGGCAGGAACGGTTGTTCGTCGCGCTCGGCCGCCCCGAGACGGGATTGCTGGTCCGCTTGGGCGAGCCGGTACCCATGCTGCTCCGGGCCATCCAGTCGCTCCAGGCGGCGCTCGCCATCGGCATGGTGCTGGCGCTGCTCACGGCGCTCCTGGGCGCGTGGACGGCGGCACGCCAGGTGACGCGTCCCTTGAAGGCCATCACGCGAAGCGCGCAGAAGATCAACGAGGGCGACCTCGACGGCCGCATCACGGTCAAAACGCGCGCCGCCGAGTTCCAGGACCTGGCCCGGTCGCTGAACCACATGGCTCAGCGGTTCCGGTCGGACATCATGGAGTTGCAGCGGATGCAGCGCGTTCAGAACGAGTTCATCGGCAACGTGTCGCACGAGGTGAAGAACCCCATCTTCGCCGTATTTGGCTACATAGAGGCGCTCGGCTCCGACACGCTGCCGCCTGAACAGCGCAAGCGCTACGCGCAGAAGGGACTCTTCAATCTCCAACGCCTCAACAGCCTGTTCTCGGACCTGATCGAGATCGCCAAGCTGGAGTACCGCGAGGACCTCATCCGGCCGACCCGCTTCGATCTTCAGGACCTGATCGGTGAGGTCGGGGAGATGCTCGACCCGAAGGCCGAAGCGAAGGGGCTGGAGCTGAGCTACGACAACGACTCTCTAGAGGTCGTCGCCGACCGCAACCGCCTGCGGCAGGTGCTGACGAACCTGATCGACAACGCCATCTCGTACTCGGACGAGGGCTCGGTGCGCTGCCGGATGCGCCGCCACCTCGACACCGCGCGCGTCGAAGTCTCGGACACCGGACGCGGGATCCCGGAGGACCACCTCGACCGCATCTTCGAGCGGTTCTACCGCGTCGATTCGGCCCGCTCACGCCGAGAGGGCGGCACCGGCTTGGGCCTCGCCATCGTCAAGCAGATCGTCGAGGCGCACGGCGCGACGATTCACGTCGAGAGCACCAAGGGGCGCGGCACGCGGTTCTGGTTCGACTTGCCGCTGGCGGGGGCCGCTGGCGGGGACGGGGCCTTGTCCGAAGCCGAGCGCGCGGAACTGGCATGAGCGAGCACGACCTGTACGCCCTCGTCTACATCTCTGAGGCGGCCAGTCCATTCTCGGATGACGAACTCGAAGCCCTGCTGACGGACTCTCGCGCGTACAACCTCGGCGTCGGGGTGACGGGCTTCCTCGCCTACGAAGACGCCACCGCCGGCCGGCCGGGGACGTTCGTACAACGCCTGGAAGGCCCCCGCCGGGCGGTCCGAAACGTGTTCGAGGATCGCGTGCTCCCCGCGACGCGCCACACCGACGTCGAGGTCAAGATGGAGGGGCCGATCGCTGGCCGGACCTTCAGCGATTGGACGATGGCCTTCCAGAGGCGCACTGAGCACGAGATCGAGGGGTTCGACGCGCTCGTCGAGCGGCTCGGGCCCGCGCCGGAATAGCTAAGGGCGGCGGGCTCTGTCCGCATGGGTCCCGGGCCACAGGCGGTGGTGGAAGAGGTCGACGTTACACCTTGGCCAGGGTGAGCGCGGCAACGTGCTCGCCGACCGCCAGGGACGCCGTCGCCGCCGGGCTCGGCGCGTTGATGACGTGGACCGCGCGAGCTGTCTCCTCGATCACGAAGTCGTCTGCCAGCGTTCCGTCCGGGTGGAGGGCCTGGGCGCGGACGCCGGATGGCCCCCGCGACAAGTCCGCCAGCGCGAGGTCGGGCACCAGGCGGCGGGCGGCCCGCCAGAAGGCGCGCACGCTGAGGGACCGGCCCAGTTCGCTGAGGCCCATCGCGAGGTGGCGCCGCGCGAGGCGGCGGAACGCAGGCGAGGCCAGCGTCTCGCCGAGGTCGGCGGGCCGGACGTCGCGCAAGCGGTAGCCGTCGCGGGCAAACGCCAGCGCCGCGCTCGGCCCCGCGTCGACGGTGCCGTCGACGCGGCGCGTGAGGTGGATGCCCAAGAACGGGAAGGCGGGGTCGGGGACGGGGTAGATCAGCCCGCGCACCAAGTCCGCCGCGTGTGGTCGGAGCAGGGCGTACTCGCCGCGAAAGGGCACGAGCTGGACCGACGGATGGGCACCGAAGATGCGCGCCACCCGGTCGGCCCACAGACCGGCGCAGGTGACGAGCGCTCGCGCCTCGACGTCGCCAGCGCTCGTCTCGACCACGACGCCGTCCGCCGTCTCGCGCCCACCCACGACTGCGACGCCCGTTCGTACCTCGGCGCCGGACTCGCTCAGCCGCTGCGCCAGCCGCGCGGCGACCGCCGCGAAGTCCGCGACGGCGGTGGCGGGGACCCACAGGCCCGCATAGGCGCGGACGTGGGGCTCGTGCTCGCGGACGCCCTGTGCGTCGAGCCGGTGGACGGTCACGCCGTTCGCGGCGGCGCGCTCGGCGAGCACGTCGAGGCGCGGGATCTCGTCGGGTGCGACCGCCACGATGGTCTTGCCGGAGCGCACCACGGGCAGGTCCTCCGCCTCGCAGAACGCCTCCATCTGCGCCTTGCCCGCTCGACAGAATGCGGCCTTGGCGCTTCCGGGACGGTAGTAGACGCCTGCGTGCAGCACGCCGGAGTTGCGCCCGCTCTGGTGCGCAGCGACGCGATCCTCCTTCTCCAGAACGACCACGCGGAGTCCGGGCCGCGCCGCCAGCGCCGCTCGCGCGACGCCCAGCCCGACGAGCCCCCCGCCGACGATGGCGAGGTCGACACGCATCGCTAGCGGACCAGGACGACGCGCGTCGTGCCCTGCACGCTCTCGCCCTGGAGACGGATCACGTAGGTGCCCGCAGGCAGCGTCCGGCCGTCGACAAGAAGCGACTGCCACTGGCCGCCGGGGGCGACGCCGTCGAAGAGCACCTGCACGCGGCGCCCGGCCAGGTCGTAGAGCTCGGCGGTCACCGGCTCGGTCGTCTCGACGCGGAAGCGGGTGGTGGTGGTACGCTGGAACGGGTTCGGGCGGGCGGCCTCGAACTCGACGCCTCGGGTGCCGGGTGCGGCGGAGACTTCGAAGCCGATCGGCACGAGCATCGGCCCGACCACGTCGCACTCGAAGGGGGCGCCGGCGGAGTGGAGCGCGCCGGAGCGGATCCAGAAGACGGTGTCGACATTCTCGACCGACTCCCCGTCGAGGAAGGGCTCGTACGCGAAGGCGCAGCCGCCCGAGCTGATCGTGGCGCCGTCTTCGATCTCGTCCATCTTGTAGCGGAGCACCAGCGCGTCGATCTTCGAGAACGGGTCGACGGGGAGGCGCCGGTCGGCGTCGCCGGGGCGGATCTCGTAGCCGATGCCGCTGGCGCCGTCGACGACGCTCCAGTACGTCGCGTCGGAGGGCCCGCCCAAGACGCGGGAGGCCTCTTGGGTAAAGGCTAGGGCGCCGCCCGCGCCGTGCTCCGTGATGATGTCGTCGGCGGCGGTGCCGTCCAGGTCGAAGTCGAGGCGCCAGTAGGCGTGGTGCCGATGAGCGGTGCCGGTGCAGACCGCGTCGGCGGCGGCGAACGAGAACTCGGGCCAGATGCGGCCGTCCGCGTAGAAGTGCCACTTCATGCGGTAGCGGTACCAGCCCGCCTCGGTGTGGCCCGTCAGCACCAGCTCGCTGCCGTAGTCCTCGACGGAGATCCCCTCGAAGTCGCCCACGTCGCCGCCCGGCGAGGTGTTGCCCGGGTCCTCGTTCGCCTCGCACGACGTGCGGACGGCGCCGGGCGCGGAGACGGCGATGCCCGAGCGGATGTCCGCCCGTTGCCCGTTGACGACCGGGCGCGGCGACACGAGCCCGCAGTCGCTCGCGAGCACGGCGTCGGCGCTCAGCTCGATCGGGGCCTCGTCGGTCATCCAGTCGCGGAAGCAGCCGCAACCGCCCGCGTCGTACTCGACGTTGAGGACCGGGACGCTGGCGCGGGCCAGGATGAGGCGCCCACGGTAGCGGACGTCGCGCAGCTCCAGCCCGCTGCTGTTGACGGTCGTCCGGTTGGCCGGGCGGTACACGTCGAACTCCCAGACGGGGTCGTCGGCGGGCCAGGCGATATGCCCGTTGGGGACGGTCGGGGCGGGGTTGCCCTGGTTCCACTCGCCGTTCGTGGCGCAGGTGGGCTCGGTAAGGTCGATCTGGGCGCTGGCGCTGGTCGCAACGGCGAGCGCGAGCAGGAGGGGGGCAAGCGTGCGCATCAGAGTCTCGACTGGCGGCGGGCGGCGGGGTTGGCGAGGTTGCTGTCGGCCTGCGGGTGCGCGTCGGCGTCCAGAACGCTCAGCGTGCGGAGGTCGACGATCGCGTAGCGGATCCGGCGGGCGGGCTGGCCCGGGCCTGTCTCGAATACGTCGACGGTGACGCAGCGGCCCCCGGGCCCACAGGGGTGGCCGGCCTCTCGAAGCAAGGGGAAGCCCCCTTCCACATGGACCGTGCCCTGCGCGCGAGCGATTCGGGGCGCCACCTCGGGGTGCTCGGCCACCAGGGTCCGCGCCAGTTCCTGCTCCTGGGGCGTCGGCCCGGCCGTGCTCGTGGCGCTGACGCGGCGGGACAGGACGCGCCCGCCCCCGTCGACCGACTCGTCGACGTATTCCCCGCGCGTGGGGAAGTAGGTCACCGTCCGCGTCACCAGATCGCGCCGGCCGTCGTTGATCTTCACCGAGTCGGCGGAGGCAAAGAGGACGCGCGGCGCCTCGGCGCGCAAGGCGGCCTGGGCGCCAGCGGGCGTGGCGAGAACCATCAGCGCGAGGGCGACGAGCAAGCGAGAAACGGCCATCGCAGTGGGGGGGACTGGGGGCAGGAAGGTAGGGTGCGCAGGTGCCGGCTCCCAATCGCCCGGTGGAACGGGATGGGGACGCGACACCATGCCCGAGGTCGGGCCCGTCCGAAAGCGGTTCCAGCCCCTCGTATCTTGCCGGCCCTTCCTCTGGCGTGCATCCAGCCGCGCGCCGAGGCGTTCGCCCGACTGTTCCCTCCGACCGCTCTCATGGCCAGCGACCGCCCCGATCCGTCCGACGACGCCCGCCCGCGCTTCACCACGCGGACCTACCTCCTGCCCGACGACGAGCCCGACGCCGGTGCCCCGACGGACGCTGCCTTCGGCACCGGCGACATCGACGACGACGCGCTCGACGCCATCGTCCAAGACGTCGACGCGGGCGACGCCGCGGCCTTCGTGTGGCCGGCCGACGTGGGCGAGGCCCTGCCGCTGGCGGATGCCGACCCGGAGCCGGTCCAGACCGACGCGGACGAAGCGGTCGCCGCGATGTGGGACCCGGAGCCCGACGCCGCGGGCCAGCCCGCTCCGATCGCGGCGCCGTTGGAGGCGTTCGACGAGCCCTTGACCATGGACGCCTCGGAGTTCATGCCGACGAGCGACCCCTTCGCCTCGCAATCGGTCGAGGCCGCAGATCTCCCCGCCCCGCCCCCGGAGGGCGCGTCGCCCGTGGCCGCCGATTCGGACGACCCCCCTGAGGAGGCGACCGGCTTCGGAGACGCTGTCGCTTCCGCGGGGGCGTCCGTGCTGGGCGCCCTCGCCGATGTCGTGGAGCCCGACGCCGACGCGGGCGGTGCCGAGACGATCCTGCCCGACGAGCCTGCGGACCCCTTTGCAGCCGCCGACCTCGACGAACCAGACGTCGAGCCCGAACCCGACACCGGCCCCGTCGAGATGCCGACGGTCTCCCTTGGCGACCTCTACGACCCGGAGTTCACCCTTTCCGACGAGCCCGCCGCCAGCGCGGACGCCGCCCCCGACGCCGCTGGCGTCTTCGATTCCCCCGACTCCCCTGTGACCGACGACGTGACTTCCGACCTCCTCGACGCCCCTGCCGATGTAGACGCCAACGACGCCGCGACCGACGCCGTCGACGACGCGTTCGACGCCGCGACCGATGCGGACAAGGCCGAGACGCCTGAGACCATCGAGATCGAGGGCGACCTCGACGTGCAGCTGCTCGGCCCGGCGGACTTTTCGAAGGACGAGCTCCGCGACGTGCTCCGCACGATGATGACCTCGCGCAAGCTCGACGAGAAGATGCTGACGCTGCTCAAGCAGGGGAAGGGCTACTTCCACATCGGGTCGTCGGGCCACGAGGCCAGCCAGGCGGCCGTCGGGCGCGAGTTCGAGGGCGGCAAGGACTGGTTCTGCTTCTACTACCGCGACCTCGCAACGGCGCTGAGCGTCGGCGTGACGCCGGCCGAGATCTTCCGCGCGCACTACGGCAAGGCGACCGACCCGTTCGGCGGCGGGCGCCAGATGCCGGAGCACTTTGGCCACCGGGCCCTCAACATCATGTCGACCTCGTCGTCGGTCGCGGCGCAGTACGTCCCGGCCGTCGGGTTCGCGCTGGCGGTCGCCCGCGAGGACGACCCCGAGGCCGGCCCGACGCGGGCCGTCTACGCCTCCGGCGGCGAGGGGTCGACGAGCCAGGGCGCCTTCCACGAGGCGCTGAACTGGGCCGCTCGCGAGACGCTGCCGGTCCTCTTCCACATCCAGGACAACAAGTTCGCGATCTCGGTCCCCGTCGCCGAGCAGACCGCGGGCGGCTCCATCTGGCACCTCTTGGGCGGGTACTCGGGCTTGAAGCGCGTCCGCTACGACGGCACCGACTTTTTCCAGTCGGCGTCGGTCGCCAAGGCGGCGATGGCGCACATCCGGGCCGGGAACGGCCCCGTCGCGCTCCACGCCGATCTCGTCCGCCTGCTGCCGCACTCGTCGTCCGACGACCACCGCAAGTACCGCGAGGACTCCGCGATCGCCGCCGACCTGGCGCGCGACCCGATCCCGACCTTTATCCGCCAGCTGACGGAGGCAGGCGTGATGACCGACGACGAGGTCGACGCGCTCCGCACCGAGGTCGCTGGCGAGATCGACCGGCTGGCCAAGGAGATCGAAAAAGAGGCCGACCCCGACCCGGCCACGGCGACCGACTACGTCTACTACGACGGCCCCGACTCGCGCGAGTACGAGACCGACGGCGAGGCCGGCGACCTGGTCGTCATGGTCGACGCCATCAACCACGCGCTCGACGAGGAGCTGGACCGCGACGAGCGCGTGCTGGTCTACGGCGAGGACGTCGGCGGCGGCAAGGGCGGCGTGTTCACGGCGACGCGGGGGCTCGCGGCGAAGCACGGCAAGCACCGCTGCTTCAACAGCCCGCTCGCCGAGCACTCCATCGTCGGCAGCGCCGTCGGGCTGGCGTGCGCCGGCTACAAGCCGGTCGTCGAGATCCAGTTCGCCGACTACATCTGGCCCGCGATGCAGCAGATCCGCAACCAGGTGGCGTCGATGCGCTACCGCTCCAACAATGAGTGGGCGTGCCCGATGGTGCTCCGCGTGCCGGCGGGTGGCTACATCCACGGCGGCCTGTGCCACAGCCAGAACATCGAGGCGATCTTCGGCCACTTTCCGGGCCTGCACGTCGTGATGCCGTCGAACGCGGCCGACGCCAAGGGCCTGCTGAAGGCGGCCATCCGTGGCGAGGACCCGGTCCTGTTCCTGGAGCACAAGGCGCTCTACCGCCAGGGCCCGGCCCGGCGCCCCGAGCCCCACGCCGACTACCTCGTCCCGCTTGGCAAGGCGGCCGTCACGCGGGAAGGCACCGACCTCACGATTGTGACCTGGGGCGCGATCGTCTACAAGGCGCTCAACGTGGCGAAGACGCTGGAGAAGGAGGGCGTCTCCGTCGAGGTCATCGACGTCCGCTCGTTCCTGCCGTTCGACACCGAGACCGTGCTCGCGTCGGCACGCAAGACGGGCCGTGTGCTGGTGGCCTACGAGGACCACGAGTTCATGGGCTTCGGCGCCGAGATCGCCGCCCAGATCTCCGACGCGGCGTTCGGCGCGCTCGACGCCCCGGTAAAGCGCGTCGCTGGCGCGTTTTCGTCCATCCCCTACGCCGACGTGCTCGAATCGGAGGTGCTCCCCCAAGACGACGACGTGCTGGAGGCCGCGCGCGAGGTGCTGGGATACTGATGAAGACCCTTCTCCTAGCCGCCGTGCTCGCGGCGCTGGCGCCGATCACCAGCGCCCAGGGCCGGCTGGCGTTCGAGTTGGCGACGGCCGACCTCGGCCGGTTCGCCGAGACCGGCGGGCCGGTCTCGCACACGTTCCGCTTCACGAACACCGGCGACGCCCCGCTGCGGCTGGTCGCCGTCGAGGCGTCGTGCGGCTGCACCACGCCGTCGTGGACGTCGGCGCCGGTCGCGCCGGGCGGGTCGGGCGCCGTCGAGGTGGCCTACGACCCGGCGGGGCGGCCCGGCGATTTTGAGAAGGCCGTGTTCGTGCAGGCGGAGGGCGCCGAGCCGGCGGCGGTGACGCTGCGCATCGAAGGCATTGTCCGGCCTGCGCTGGCGGACACCGGCGTCCGCGTTGGGGCGCTGGCGTTCCGCGCGACGACGGTCGACGTGGGCGAGATCCGCGAGGGCGAGCCGCTCCAGACCTCGGTGCAGTTTGCGAACGCGGGCGAGCGTCCGGTGCGTGTCGAGCGCGTCGAGGGGCCGGACGGCGTGGAGGTCGTCTTCCCGCCGCGCGCCGTCTTTCCGGACAAGCTGGGCGGACTGTTCGTCACCGTCGCCAACCCCGCCGCGTTCGCAGACGGTAGGACGGTCCGCATCCCGCTCGTGATGCACACGACAGACCCCGATGCGCCCGAGGTGACCGTCGTCGTAATGGGGACGCTGGCGACGACCGTCGCAGGCGAGTAAGACCGTGCGCCGTGGCCGCGTTGAGCGGCCATGACCCGTGCCCTCTGCCTCGCCGTCCTTCTGGCGCCTGCCGTGCTCGCGCAGCCCGCCGTCGAGGCGCCGCTGACCCGCGCCCTGGACGCTGTCGGGTCTGACGGCCTGGTTGACTACGCTCGCTTCGCGGGCCCGCTGAAGGGCGACCTCGACGCCGCGCTCGCGGCCGTTGCAGCGCAGTCGCCCGGGGCGCTGCGGTCGGACGCGCAGAAGACGGCGTTCCTGGTCAACGCCTACAACACGCACGTGTTGGCGGCGCTCGCGAGCCGGCCGCGCGCGCGCCACTTCGAGCGGGACGGGCTCTTCGACGACCTCTTTCAGACGCCGGTCCGCGTCGCCGGGCTTGCCATGACGCTGAACCAACTGGAGCACGGCATCCTGCGTCGGCAGGCGGAGGTGGACGGGCGGACCGTGCCGCGAGCCCTGCGGGCGCTGCGCCCGAGCCGCCTCGACCCGCGCATCCACGCCGCGCTGAACTGCGGGGCCGTCTCGTGCCCGCCGCTGGCAACCCGCGCGTACCGGGCGGCGACGCTCGACGCCGACCTCGGCCGCCAGTTCGCCGCCTTCATGGCCACGTCCCGGGCTGTGCGCAGCGACGGCCGCACGCTCGTCCTGTCGTCGCTGTTCGATTGGTTCGCCGCCGACTTCGCCGACGGCCGCCGGCTCGGCGACGCCCTGCTGGCGGCGATGCCGCCCGCTCGCGCGTCGGCCGCTCGCGACTGGCTCGCAAGGAGGACGGCGGATCAGCTCCGGGCGGATCGCCGCGTCCGGTTCGCCTACGACTGGACCGTCAACCGGGCCCGCTAGCGGTCGACGTTGCAGGAATGGAGGCCGGAGCACGCGCTGGCGAGGCGCGGTGTCGGAGGTGTCCGACATGGCCACGGTGGCAGGGTCCGACGCCGGAGGGGGGCGCTGGCCGCTTTAAGAAAGCCGGAGCGCCGGGGATGTTGGGGACGCCCACACGCTCCCACCCACTCCTCGCCCCCCCGATGACCACGTTTACCCCATCCACGCGACTGCTTCGCGGCCTGCTTCTCGCCCTCGCCGTGCTGCTGGCGGCCCCGTTCGCCGGCGCCCAGGCCGTTATCGGCGGCTCGCTACAGGAAGCTCTTGCCACCGCCGGACCGCTCACCTCGCTGGAGGTCGTCGTGACTTACGACCAAGAAGGGCCGCTCACCATCAGCCAGCAGTCGACGCTCGCCGGGCTGGTCGGCGGCGGCCGCTTCTTCCAGAGCTTGCCCATCGCCGGCGCCATCGCCACGCCGGCGCAGGTGGCGGAGATCGCGTCGCTCCCGGGCGTCTTGTCGGTCTGGCTCAACGAGGAGCTCCAGTACCACAACGACGGCTCGCGCCAGATCACCGGCGTCGACAAGCTCCGCGCGGACGCCACGATGCGGACCACGCGCGGCCTGCCGTTCTCCGGACAGGGCGTCGCCGTCGTCGTCAACGACTCCGGCATCGACGCGACGCACGCGGACCTGCCGTACGGCACCAAGGTGCTCGAGAACGTCCAGGCGCTGACCAACCTCAACGCCGTCGTCGACCTCGCGCCAATCACCTACGTGGAGGGCACGATGAACACCGACACCAACTCGGGCCACGGCACGCATTGCGCGGGCACGGTCGCCGGGCTCGGCGTGCGCAGCGGCGGGCTCTACGAGGGCGTTGCGCCCGGCGCCAGCCTGATCGGCTACGGCTCGGGCGGCGTCATCCTGATCCTGGACGGGCTCGGCGGCTTCGACTACGCCATCACCCACCAGTTCACGTTTGACGACCCCATCCGCGTCATCACCAACTCGTGGGGCTCCGACGGCGAGTTCGCCCCGGAGAGCCCGATCGTGCAGGCCAGCTACCGCGCCTACCAGCGCGGCATCAACGTCCTGTTTGCGGCCTCCAACTCGGGGCCCGGCGAGGACACCCACAACATCTACGCGCAGGCGCCCTGGGTCATCTCGGTCGGCGCTGGCGACAAGCTGGGTGCGCTGGCGGACTTCTCGAGCCGCGGCCGCAAGGGCGAGAGCTACGACTTCCAGACCTACGACGGCCACACGTGGACGTACCGCAACGACGTGAGCATCGTCGCTCCGGGCGTCGACATCATCTCGACGCGCGCGGTGACGAACGCGGGCGCGAACGGCGGCGACGGCGACATCGACGTGATCGCGCCGGCGCACCTGCCCTTCTACACCCAGATTTCGGGCACCTCAATGGCGACCCCGCACACGGCGGGCATCGTGGCGCTGCTCTTGGAGGCCGACCCGACGTTGCAGCCCGACGACGTCAAGCGGATCCTGCAGACGACGGCGACGAACATGCCCGGGCGTGAGATCTGGGAGGTCGGCGCGGGCTACGTCAACGCATACTCGGCGGTCGCGCACGCCCTCGGCTACCCCTCGGGCTCGCTGGCGCTGGTCAACAGCTTCCGGGGCGACTTCACGACGGAGGCCCTGTTGGTCGACGGCGCGTCGTTCGAGCGGACCGTCTTCTTCTCGCCGGTCGGCGAGCGTGAGGTGTCGACCTTCGAGGTCGGCCCCGACGTCGCCATCGTCAAGGCGCGCGCGATCGTCGAGGACAACACGGTCGCGATCGTGCTGACGGACCCGGCGGGCAACCGCTATGGCTCGGGCATCACGCTGCCCATCTTGGGTGAGATCGCGGGCGTCTCCGCGCCGGGCATGCCCGGGACGTGGACGTACTCGGTGAGCGGCATCGGCAGCGTCTCGGGCATCGGGCTCGACCCGCTCGGCGTCACGAACGGCACGGCGCTGCCGGGCGAGGTGACGGCGACCATCCAGTTCGTCGAGGACGCCGGCTTCCGCGGCATCGACGACGTGGAGGGCCACCCCGCCCAGCGGTTCATCGAGGCGGCCGTCATGGAGCGGCTGGTCGACGGGCGCACGCGGCGGATGTACCGTCCCGACCGCCGCCTTACCCGTTTCGACCTCGCCGAGTACCTCGTCCTGGGCGCGGGCGTCCGCCAGCCGGCCCCGGCGGACGTGCTGGCGCTGTCCGGCGTCTTGGCGCAGCACGTCGATTTCTTCGAGGCCGCTACGGCTCGCGGCGCCGCGATAAAGGACCGGACCGGCTTCGCGGCCGGCCTGCTCCCGATGCACGACGGCGCGGACTCGAACGGCTCGGTGGCGCGTCAGGAACTGGCGTTTTCGCTGATCGCGGCGCTCGGCCTGCACGGGGTCGCCAGCGGCTACACCGGCGACGTGTTCGTCACGTACGACGGCCAGCGCATCCGGCTCGGCGACTCCGACCAGATCGCCCCCGAGTTCCGGGGCTACGTCCAACTCGCCCTCGACGCCGGCCTCCTCAACGCGCAGTTCGGGATCTCGCAGGGCCCGTTCGACCTGGAGCCGACGATCACGGCGACGTTTGACCCCCGCCAGCGCGTCCTGCGTGGCGAGTACGCCGTCGCCGCCGTCCGCCTGTTCGACGTCTACGACACGGTCGATCCCGACGCGGTCGCCAGCGGTGGCACGAACGCGATGACGGTCGCCAGCCCCGTGGCGCTCGCGTCGTCCTCGACGGCCGACTTCGGCCTGACGGCCCCGGCGCCCAACCCGGCCGCCGCCCAGAGCCGCATCGCGTTCTCGCTGGCGACGGCCGGTCTGGCGCGGCTCGCGGTCTACGACGTGCTCGGCCGCGAGGTGGCCGTCTTGGCCGACGGTGAGATGGCCGAGGGTGCGCACACCGTGTCGCTCGACGCCCGCGCGCTCGCCTCGGGCACGTATGTCGTCCGGCTCAACGCGGGCGCCGAGGCGGCCACCCGCCAGCTCACGGTCGTGCGCTAAGGCATCGGCCCCCACCACCCGGCGACCCTGCGGGGCGCGGCCTTCGGGTCGCGCCCCGTTTTTTGTGGACGGGGCCGGTGGAGCCACGGTCGCGCCAGCAGGTCGGCTTGCGCATCGCTTCCGCGTCTCGTCGCTTGCGACGGTCGATCCCCTCACCCTGTCCCTCTCCCCGTGGGAGAGGGGGCGACGTAGGGGCCGTCACTGAGTTCTTTACCGGCTGGCGGCTTTGTCGAAGGCCTCCGCGAGCCGCTGGGCCGCGTCGGCGTCGAAGCTTTCCAGGAGCGGGCGGCCGTTGGTCTTGGCAGACTCGAAGGGGGACGGCTCGCCGTCGGCCATCTCGATCACCAGCCGGCCGCCCTCGGCGCGGACGTCGCGGACATCGGAGAGGGGAACGCTGATGGCGGTACGCAAGCCCTCGGCGATGGCGCCGGTGATGGTCCGGGCGAGGTCGGCGCCAAAGCCTTCCTCGTCCCCGACCTCGGCGTCCATCTCGTCGGCGATCTCGCGCTGGAGGGCGGGCGAAAGGCGGGAGTAGAGGACGGCGTCGGTGATGCCGAGGGCGATGTCGCCGTCCTCGGTCGTCGCCTCGTCGATGGCGGTGCCGGGGATGTCGGCCGACAGCCCGACACCGTCGATGGAGGCGCCGGCCTCGGTGCGAGCCTCGTCGACGGCCTCGCGCGCGTCGTCGTCGCGGTCGTCGGAGGACTCGGGGGAGTCGCCACACGCGGCGAGGACGAGGAGAGGCGCGAGGAAAAGCGCACGCCCTGTGAGCGGGATCGGTGACATGGGGATCAGGGAGATGTGGCGCTGGGCGTACGGGGTGGCGTGGTCGAGTTGCGCGCGGCTGGTGGCGTCGGCCTTGCGAGGCGCTTGTCGTCCTGCTCGGCGCAAGCGTCAACAAGGAGCGTCGAGGGCCCAGACGCGGGAGCCCTTCCTCTGTCCCTCTCCCGAGCAGGGCTGCAACGTTGTTGTTCTCACCTTCCACGACCGTCACCCTGCGCATTCGCTCAGGATGACAAAGTGTAGGGGTTCACGCTCAGTCGTAGTGGCCCTGCTCTCCCGAGGGGAAAGGGGACGTCGTGGGTGGGCGTGTGCCAGCACGAGGGTCTGCGCTTGACCCACGCCGTGGCAGGCCGCGGCGCTCCAGAGAGGCTGGCGCCAGCCGTCGGGCGGACGCCAGCTGTGCTGGGTCGCGGCTACTGCGCGGCGCGGGAGGCGGCGCGGGTCTCGGCGAAGGCCTCGGAGGGGCGCCACTCGGGCGCAAGCTCGGACGCCGCGAGGGCGTAGCCCAAACGGAAGGCCACACGCGTCTGCTGGACGATGCCGCCGAACGACAGGTCATCGGTGAGCTCGTCGGTCGGCTGGTGGTAGCGGTCGGCACGGTAGGCGTCGCGGACGCTCGCGCCGTAGTCGGCGGGGCGGTTGCGGTAGGTGTCGCCGGTGTTGATGAACACGGCGGGGACGCCGCCGCGCGCGAACGCGAGCTGGTCGGAGCGGAAGAACAGGCCCTGGTTCGGGGCCGCGTCGGCGGTGACGGACATGCCCTCGGCGCGGGCGGCCTCGATGAGCAAGGCGCGCAGGTCGCTGCGTTCGGAGCCGATGCCCACGATGTCGTCGGTCTCGCCGAAGAGGTTTCCGCTGTCCACGTTGACGTTGGCCACCATGTTGCGGAGCGGGACGGGCGGGTTGGCGGCGAAGTAGGCGGAGCCGAGCAGGCCGGCCTCCTCGGCGGTGAACGTGACGAAGTAGACCGACCGCTGGGGGCGCTCGGGGAGCGCGGCGAAGGCCTGGGCGATCTCGAGCATCATGGCGACCCCGGAGGCGTTGTCGATGGCGCCGTTGTAGATGCCGTCTTCGCCCGCCGCCAGCTTCTCGTTGTCGGTGCCTAGGTGGTCGTGGTGGGCGCCGAAGACGACGGCCTGCTCCGCGAGCCCGCGCCCGGTAAGCTTGGCGACGACGTTCTGGCCAACGAGATCGGCGGTTTGCTCGACGGTCATCGTCACGTCTGCGACGACGGGCAGCTCGATGGGCTGGAAGTCGCGGCGGGCGGCGAGCGTGCGCCACTCTTCGAGGGAGGAGCCGGTCATCTCGGCGAGCGCGCGGCCGGCGGTCTCCGAGATCCAGCCGCGGACCTCGAGGGCGCCCTCGGGCGGCTCGGCGCCGGCGGGGTGGGCACCGAAGGCGTCGCTCGCGATGACGCCGAACGGGTAGCCGGCCATCTCGTCGGTGTGGATGAGCAGCATCCCGCGCGCGCCCCGGCGGCGGGCCTCCTCGTACTTGTAGGTCCAGCGCCCGTTGTAAGTCAAGGTGTCGGCCTGGAAGAGGCCGGGCTCCTCGGCGGTCGCGGGCGGGTCGTTGACGAAGGACACCAGGACCTTGCCCGTCACGTCGAGATCGCCGTAGTCGTCCCAGTCGTAGCCCGGCGCGGTGATGCCGTAGCCGACGAACACGAGGTCTGCGCCGTCCACGTCGATGTCGCTGGCGTCGGTGTCCGTCGTGAGGGCAGCGTCGTCGACGAAGGAAAAGCTGGCGGGGTCGCCGTCGTCGGGACGGAACGTGAGGGGACTGGCGTCGGTGACCTGGACGCTGCGCAGGGGCACGTCCTGGACCCAGGAGCCGTCGGGCATGCCGCCTTCCAAGCCCATCGCCTGGAACTGGTCGACGATGTAATTGACGGTGAGCAGCTCGCCGGCCGTGCCGGTGCCGCGTCCGCCGAAGGCGTCGGAGGCGAGCTCGGCGACGTGAGCGCGCAAGTCCGTCGAGTCGATGGCCGCGAGGGCGGCGTCGGGGGGCGCGGGGGCCGTGCTGGCGTCGAACGGCGCGGGGGCGTTGTCGGCGGGGGACTCGGCGCAGGCGGCGAGGGCGAGGGCGGCGACCAGGACGAGGCGCCGGGGCGAGAGCGGGGACATCGGGCGGGAGGGAAGGGGGCCCAAGTCTACGGCGCCCGACGGCCCCCCTTTGCCTACAGCGCGACGCCGACGCCGACGAGCGGCTGGACGTGGACCACGGTCAGGTCGGTGAGCGACGCGCCCACGCGGAGGTGGGCGCGGCCCAGTCCGGCCCGGACGGCGGCCGACCCGTAGGGCACGGCGATCCAGGTCCCGGCCTCCCGGTGGGTGAGGAGCACGCCGGAGCGCCGCGCCAGCGCGCCGCCGACCTCGCCGTCGAGGGCCAGCCCGACGCGCCCGAGCGTGGCGACGGGCACCACGCCGGTCACGCCCGCCAGCAGGACGCTTCGGCTGCCGTCGATCCCGGCGTACTGGTTGGCATCGTAGGAGGCCCCGACGCGCACGCCCACGACGGAGGAGGCGCCGAGGCGGGCAATGTCGCGGGCGACGCCGAGGGTGTAGGCGCCGGTGGGGCCCCACGCCTCGGCGAAAACGGCAGTACGAAGAGGGGTGGGCTGGGCGGATGCGGCCATGCTGAGCGTGAGGGTCGCGGCGAAGACGAAGGCGAGGCGGAGCATGACGACGTGAGCGCGGGTGGGATAGGGTGTTGTTAATTCAGGATATAATTCGAATGCACTGCCGCTGTCACGTGGGCGGCCGAGGTTGGGTATTCGTGGGGACTGAAGAACGATGCAGGGAGCGAGTCGTACGTAGGTTGGGCTTCGCCGGTCGCCCTCCCCCGGCCCTTCATCCCCGCTTGCGCGGGGACAGGCTGGAGGGGAGGATGGATTCGAAGGGCCGCCGATCGGCTACCGCGAGCGGGGCAGGGCCCCGGGCTCGGGGGCATTTCGAGCCGCGCGTTTGCTTGTGAGTGCCGGCACGGCTATATACACAAGCGTCTAGGTGGTCAGGGCATTCCCGCTCGGTCCGTTGATCGAGCGCGTGTCGCTTCCGGCCCCGATGTGAGAGGAGGAAGGGGCACGGGTCTCGCCTTCGACACCCAGGCGCTCGCGCCTCTCTTTTTCTCCCTCCTCTGAGTCCCTTATGAAGCCCCTCCTCTCGCTCGCCCTCCTCGGCGCGCTCGCCCTCACGGGCTGCGACGCCGCCGGCCCCGGCGACGCCGCCGACTCCGCCTCGTCCGCCCACATCGGGTCGGCCACGTCCACGGAGTCGTTCGCCGGCACCGTGAGCGAGATCGTCGACCCGGCTGCGGAGACCGGGATCCCCCGGCGCTGGATGCGCCACGTCGGCGACCCGGCCCCCGCCGGCTACGGCCACGGCTACCAGTGGGGGACGCCGTCGATCACGACGCCGGCCGGTGCCGGCGCGGTCACGTTCACGGGCACGCTCGACGTGGTCGACGCGGTGGCCGGCGACTTCGGGCTGATCGGGCTGCTCGACACGGCGACGCTGGCGGCGGACGAGCGGGGCCTCAACGAGGGCAGCTACATCTACCTCTCCATGCGGAACGCGACCACGCTGGTCCTCGGGCTGAGCGACGGGCGGGGCGACGGCGGCGAGTACGTCCAGACGTTCCACACGATCGACCTGACCACGACGGACCGGGTCTTCGACGTCACGTTCACGATCGACGCGTCGGCCGACCCGGCCGGGTGCGCGACGGACCCGGCCGACGTGCCGACGGCCGAGGGCTGCCTGACGCTGGCGGTCGACGACCGGCCTGTGCTGACCGACAGCTACGGCACGATCACGAATGACGGGGCCAACGGCGGCATCGAGTTTCGCGACGGCGGGACGGCCGGCTGGGACGGCCTCGCCTCGGCCCAGGCGGCGACGGGCTTCGACTACGACTTCACGGTGTCGCCGACGGTGGCCCGCGCCCCGCAGACCAAGGACGACTGCAAGAACGGGGGGTGGCAGCAGTACGACAACCCGTCGTTCCGCAACCAGGGCCAGTGCATCCGCTTCGTCAACACCGGGCGGTAGCGCCCGGCGCCGTTCGGCCCCGCCCCGCTGCGCTCCCGGTGCAGCGGGGCGTTTTTGTGTGTGAGGGCCGGGCACGACGTCAGTCTTTTCGTGCGGGAGGCCGTTGAGCAGGGGCTGGCGGATAGCGAGGCGGGGCACGTGACGCCTGTGGCCGAGGTTCGCACCCGGCTGGGGTTGTCGCCGGGAACGGCGGCATGACCGTCTTCTGGACAGATCGGGCGTTTGATCACCTGCTCGGGATCCGCGAGCAACTCAGCCTTACGTCGATGGCCTACGCGGAGCGCGCGGTGGACCGGCCGGTGTCGCGGTCGGAGCAACTCGGAGCGTTCCCTAACTCGGGTCGCCGGGTGTCGGAATACTCGCGGGACGATCTCTGGGAGGTGCAGGTGTCGCCGTATCGCTTGATCTACCGGGTGGGCCGGAGCGGTTGGACGTACTAGCGGTCGTGCACGGCAGCCGCCAGCTTTCAGAGCAGGTGGCCGACCTGTAGCGCGAGCCTCTAGTCGGCGGGGGAGAGGGTGAGGCGGTAGACGGTCTCGCCGGGGAGGAAGGGGGAGGGGCGGCCTTGGGCCCAGTCGTCGTGGCCAGCGCCCCAGTACGGCGACAGGAAGTGGCCGGCCTGGCCGCCGGGCATGTGGAAGATCCCGCGCTCCTCGAAGCCGGGCGAGACGACCATCCGCTGGCTGGCGCCCATCGAGCGGCCCGCGACGCGGGGCATTCGGGAGTCGCCGGGCTGGGGGTGGGCGGGCATCCGCAGGCGGCCGCCGATGCCGGGGAGGGCGTCGGCCATGGGGTGCGTCATCACGAGCGCGTTGGCGTCGGCCCACGAGGTGTCGAGGTCGCCGCGAGCGACCTCGGAGGCGGCGTCGAGCAGCAAGGAGTCCCACGAGTCGTGGCCGGGCGGCAGGAGGTGGGTTGGCTGTTCCGTGACGAGCGCCCAGACGGCGGTCTCGTCGCGGGCCGGGTAGCCGGCGCGGGGCGCCAGGGCGCGGACGGACGCCAGCAGGGGCGGCAGGGTGCGCTCCACGACGCCGTCGCGGAAGCGGCGGACCAGGCGGTAGCCAGCGTCGTCGGCGTGGCCGCTCCAATCCTCAACGGTGCGACGGAGTGCGGCGAGGGAGTCGGGAGTAGGGGCGTCGGTGAGGGTCGTACGCAGGAGGTCGCGCCACCTTGCGTAGAACAGGGCGCGGTCGTCGAGCTGGATCGCCAGCAGGTCGCGCTCGGCGATGGGTGGGCGAAGGGCGGCCACGCCGTCGCGGATCTGCCTCGCGCGGGCGCCGTGCGCGTAGTCGGCGTCGCCGATGAGGGCGAGGGCCTCGCCGCTCGCCACGCGGTTGTTGGCGGACCAGAGGTGGCCGTCGGGCGGGTCGACCACGCGGGGCACCTCGTCGGGGCGGAGGAACCGGTCCCAGCGCGCATTCGGGTCCGTCGAGTCGACCGGGCGGCGTCCGTCGCGGCCGACGCGGTGGGGGATCTGGCCGGCGATGGTCCAGCCGATCCGGCCGGAGCGGTCGCCCGCGACGAAGTTCTGGGCGGGGATCCCGGCGCGGTTGGCCGCGTCGAGGACCTGGTCGAGCGTGGTCGCGGTCTCGGCGTCGAGCAAGGCGAGGTTGGTCGCCTCCGGGCGGTGGGCGCCCCACTGCATGGCGTAGCGCGCGCCGTCGGGCCCCGTCGCGGTGATCGGGCCGAAGGGCGTCTCCAGGATCACGACCTCGCGGACCTCGTCGCCGACCGTGACGTCTTCGCGCAACGTGTCGATGGCGACCGTCCCGCTGGCGGTCGCGATCATGCCGGGCGCGGGCTCGACGAGTCGGACGTAGTCGATGTAGTCGCCGTAGGAGTTGGTGAAGCCCCAGGCCACGTCGCCGTTGCTGCCGACGATCATCAGCGGGGCGCCGGGGAGGGTGACGCCGGTGATGCGGCGGCCATCGACGACGAGGGAGGCGCGGAACCAAATGTGGGGGAGGCGCAGGCCGAGGTGCATGTCGTCGGCGACCATCGCGGCGCCCGTCTCGGTGAGGCGGCCGGCGACGGCCCAGTTGTTGGAGCCGAGCACGGCGGCCTCCGGCTCGGCGGGCGCCTCGTCGCCGGGCTGCCAGTCGCCGAGCTGGGCGGCGCTCGGGATGGGCGGCGGCTCGACGGTGTCGCCCGCGAGCGGGGCGTCCCAGGCGTCGCCCGTCGGCATCAGGAAGTCCGCGAGCGCGTCGGGCAGGGCGGCGGTCAGGGCGTCGCGCTCCAATTCGAGGCCGTAGCCGCCGTCGAACTGCAAGTCGAGGTACATGGCGAAGGCGGCCAGGATGGCGTCCTCGGGACGCCACGGGTCGGGGGCCTGTCGGAGCGCGAGGTACTCGAAGGGGCGGGCGCCGAGCGCGTCGAGCCCGGCGTTCGCGCCAGCGGTATAGGCGTCGAGGACGGTCCGCTGGGCGGCGGGCAACGCCTCGGCGACGGCCTGGGCGCGAGCGCGCAAGCGATGGGGGCGCAGCGTCGAGTCCGTCGACCACGTCGCCTCGCCGAGCAGGGCCGACAGCTCGCCCCCCGCGGCGCGGCGCAGCAAGTCCATCTGGAAAAAGCGCTCCTGGGCGTGGACGTAGCCGAGCGCGCGGGCGGCGTCGGCGCGCGTGGCGGCGGTAAGGGTGGGGACACCGGCTGCGTCGCGCTCCACGACCACGTCGGCGCTCAGCCCCGCCAGCGTCTCCGTCCCGTCGAGGTCGGGGAGGCTGGCGCGCAAGGCCGTCCACAGGCTGCCGGCGCCGAGGGCGACGATCGCGACCACGACGGCGACGACGAGGAGGAAGACGCGTTTCATGGGGCCAATGACTCTGGGGGGACCGGATGGTACGGTCGGGCGTACACGGCGCCTTCACCTTCCGCCGCCATGCCCAGCCGCAACGTCTATCACGTCGTCCCCCACGATGGCCGCTGGGCCGTCCGTCTGGAGGGCTCGCCCTCGCTGTCGTTCGAGTCGGACGGCCGCGACGCCGCCCTCGACCGGGCTTCGGGCTACGTCCGCCAGCTGGGGGTCGGCCGAGTGGTGGTCCACTCCGAGCAGGGCCAGATCGAGACGGTCCACACGTTCGACCAACTCCCGGCGCCGACGGGCGGCTGGCGGGACGCCGTCCTGTCACAGCCGTACTACCTCGCGGCCGGCGCGGCGCTGCTGATCGCGTTCGGCTACGGGCTGAGTCGACGGTAGCTCGTGAGCGGGTCCGCTGGCGCGAGCCGTCCTACGACGTCCCCTCTCCTGTTGGTCTACGGTGTACACACACGCTGTGCCAGCGCTCCAAGAAGGCTCCTCACTCTCCTGCGATGTCCCCTCTACCGGCCGGGAGGGGAGGTCTGATTTGGGGTATCACTGATCGGCTGGCGCAAGCGGGTCGGCCGACGCGAGCCGAGCAGGGCGAGCGGGTCCCTAGTCCTGCGACAGCTTCGGCATCGCCTCGCGTCGCTCGGTCTCCTGCTGCTCCACCTGGCCTTGCACGGCGTCGTTGCCCCAGCCGCGGGTAATCATCAGCGTGGCGACGACGGACAGGATGAGGATGGCCGCGACAAAGACGGCAGCGAACAGGCGGGACTGAGAGCGAGACAGCGGCATCGGACCGGGGGCGTGCACGGTGCCAACCCGGCGACACGGCGCCCGGATCCGTGGAGATGGTGTCAGCCTTCGGCCCGCGCGTCGTAGGCGGTGATGCGGGCCGTCGCGATGGAGCCGCCGAGGGCGGCGGCCTGCCGGAACCACGCGACGGCCGTTTCCTCATTGGGGTCGACGCCGATGCTGCTCATGTAGCTCGTGCCGAGGGCGCGCATCGCCAGCGGGTTGCCGCGCTCGGCGGGCGCGGTCAGCCGCCGGATCGCGCCCGCAGGGTCTCCGTGTCTGGTGTGCTCGGTCCGCACCGAGTCGACGGCGGCACGGTGGGCGTGCTCCGGTGTGTGGACGGTCGGCCGGCAGCCGACGACGGAGAGGACGAGCAGGAGAACTCCGAGGCGCCTCACAGGCCGACGTGGGAATGTGGTATCGAACGCACCGGGCCTCGCCATTACCCGCTCCGCCGGCCACCCCGGAGCCGGGCCGGGCGCTAGCTTTCTCGACAACCCGCCCGACGCCCGCATGGAGACGACCGCCACCGACACCGCCACCCGCCTCGCCGGCCGCCTCTCCGAGCGCATCCGGTCCGTCCCGCCGTCCGGCATCCGGCGCTTCTTCGAGATCGCCGCCACGATGGACGACGTGATCTCGCTGGGCATCGGCGAGCCCGACTTCGTCAGCCCAGACCCCATCATCGAGGCGGCCAAGGCCGGGCTCGACGCGGGCCGCACCAGCTACACCGCCAACCTCGGGCTGATGGAGCTCCGCGAGGCCATCGCAGGCGAGCTCGACCGGCTCTACGACCTCCAGTACGACCCGAAGAGTGAGGTCATCGTGACCGTCGGGGCCTCCGAGGCCATCACGATCGCGCTGCTCTCCCTTCTCGACCCCGGCGACGAGGTGCTCATCCCCGAGCCCTGCTTCGTGAGCTACGGCCCGACGGCCGAGTTCTGCGGCGCCAAGGTGGTGTGGGTCCCGACGCGCGCCGAGAACGACTTCCAGGTGACCGCGGAGGACATCCGCAGCCGCATCACCGACAAGACGAAGCTGCTCTTCTTGGGCTACCCCAACAACCCGACCGGCGCCGTGCTCCGCCGCGACACGCTCGAGGACATCGCCGAGGTGGTCCTCGAGCACGACCTGTTCGTGCTCTCCGACGAGATTTACGACCGGCTCGTTTACGGCGACGCCCACGAGCGCGGCCACGTGTCGGTCCCGTCGATCCCCGGCCTCTACGAGCGGACGATCTTGATCAGCGGGTTCTCGAAGGGCTACGCGATGACGGGCTGGCGGGTCGGCTACGCGGCGGCCCCGAAGCCCATCCTCGACCAGATGTACAAGGCCCACCAGTACGTCGTGATGAGCGCGCCGACGATGGCGCAGATCGGTGCGCTCGCCGGCATCCGCGAGGCGCAGCCGGACGTCGAGCGGATGCGGCTGGCCTACGACGACCGCCGCCGCCTGATCGTCGACGGCCTCAACGCGGCCGGGCTGCCGACCTTCGAGCCCGAGGGCGCCTTCTACGCGTTCCCCGACATCACCTCGACGGGGTTGTCGTCGGAAGACTTTGCGCAGCGGCTGCTCCAGGAGGAGCACGTGGCGTGCGTGCCCGGCTCGGCGTTCGGGCCGAGCGGTGAGGGGTACCTCCGCTGCTCGTATGCGACGGCCATCGAGCAGGTCGAGGAGGCCGTCAAGCGGATCACCCGGTTCGCGGACAAGGTGCGGGCGGAGGGCTAGTGCCCTAGGGCCCGTCACGAGAATCCGGGTCCTGTCTGCGCGAGGCCTCTGGCGGCGCCTGCCCCGTTGCCCTCCTCGTCCGATGCTCAGGCATCGATCTCGTCGGGCGCCTTGCAGGCACCGCCAGCGGCTCTCGCTCGGCAACGGACCGACTTACATGACGGACCCTAGGGCAAGGGGCAGAGGAGCACGTTCGGAATCCCCTTGCCCCATGCCTCTCGCCTCTGGCCCTTCGATCCGCGCCGTCGGCAACTCGTCCCAGCGCGTCGTGTAACGAGGCGAGAGGTGCTGGCGGGCCATGCCCCAGTCGGGTCCGGCGCCCGCATGGATGCCGCGGAGCTCGTCGGGCGTGCCCTGCGCGGCGACCACGAGCGCGCCGCGCCCGAAGCGCCGCGAGATCCGGTCGAGCGCCTCCATCATCTCGGGGTGCTCGCGGACGGGCGCGTCGAAGAGGTGCGTCTGGCCCTCGCCAGCGGGTCCGAGGCCGGTCAGCATCACGCCCGCCTTTTTGAACCGGGGCGCGCCGCCGCCGGGGCGGACCAGGCACGGGGCCACCAGCGACCGCGCCGCGCGGACGATCGCGAGCGTGTCGTTCGTGGGTGTCGGGAGCTCGACGACCGCGCGGCCGTGGTGGACCGGCGACCCGTGCCGGCCCGTCGTCACGAACGCCTCGACGACCGACGCCGCCAGCCCGTCGCGCCGCAGCATCGCGGCGGCCGTGGCCGCGTGCATCGCCACGGCGCGGCCGATCGGCTCGGCCTCGGTGAGCGCGTGGCCGAACATCCGCGAGCGGACGAGCGACCGGCGCGGCGGGGGCGCCTCCGAGAGCGGGAGGCACGAGACGCCCCGCAGCTCGAGTGCCGTCCGCAGGAGCACGACGTTGTAGTGCTTGCGGACGTAGCCGTCGTCGAGCGCCGCGAGGCCGGTCGCCGTGGGCGCGCCGTCGAGCGCGAGCCGCCGCGCCCAGCGCCGGCCCACGCCCCACACGTCGCCGACGGGCATCGCGGCCAGGAACCGCTCGCGATCCGGGTGCCCCCACCAGCAGACGGTCTGGCTCTCCAGGGTTCGTGCGTACTCACTGGCGGCCTTCGCGAGCGTCTTCGTCTCGGCAATCGAGACGCGGACCGGGATGCGCGTGGCGTCCCAGACGGCCTGCCGGATGGCGCCCGCGAGCGCGTCGAGGCGTTCGCGCTCGGCGTCGGGGCGGTGGGCGTCGGCGCGCAATTCAAGAAACGCCTCGTCGATCGAGTACCGCTCGACCTCGGGCGAGAACCGCTCCAGCACGCGGAGCACGCGCGACGACAGGTCGTGGTAGAGCGCGTAGTTGGAGCTGAACACGGTGACGCGCTGCCGCTCCAGCGTGTCGCGCACCTTGAAGTACGGCGCGCCCATCTCGACGCCGAGTGCCTTGGCTTCGGCGCTCCGCGCGATCACGCAGCCGTCGTTGTTCGACAGCACCACGACCGGCCGGCCGCGCAGCTCGGGCCGGAAAAGCTGCTCGCACGAGCAGTAGAACGCCGAGCAGTCGACGAGCGCGACGAGCCGCCGCGTGCCCCCGGTCATGGCTTCCCCCGGAGCGAGCGGACGACGTGCGTCACGACGCCGCAGACCAGCAGCTCCTGGCCGTCGCCGAACCGGATCTCGTGGTAGCGGTGCGACTCCTCGGGGAGCGGGTCGGGCGCGAGGTACGCCCCCGCCGCGTCGCGGCAGAACCGCTTGACGGTGTGCTCGCCGTCGACGAACGCGACGACCAGGTCGCCCGGCTCCGGCGCCAGCGCGGCGTTGACGACCAAGAGGTCGCCCGACCACACGCCGGCCCGCATCGCGCTCCGGCCCTCGGCGCGGACGTAGTAGGTGGCCGCCTCATCGCGGATGACGAGCTCGTTGAGGTCGAGCGCGCGCTCGACGTAGTCGCTGGCGGGGGACGGGAAGCCGGCGGCGCAGGGGTCCTGGAACAGGGGGCGGACGAGGGGCGGGCCGGCGACGAGCGGGACCGGCGCGGAGGTCGTCATGGACAGGGCGGGGGAGAAGGGTCCGAAACATGGCGTTAGGCGCTGCCATCTCCGGTGTCAGCATGTGCAAAGGGGGTGGGGTCGTGTCGGGGCACAGCGATGGGGCCAGACTTCGCCTGTCGGGTAGGTAGATTTCATCGTTCTGATCTCCTGCCTGATGCGTCTCCTTCTCCTCTGCCTCCTCGGCCTGTGTCTCGCCGCCCCCATCGCCCATGCGCAAGCGTCGGGCGGGGCGTCGGCGGGGACGGTATCGGTGAGCGTCCCCCTGCTCGCGCCGCTCGGCGTCGGCGCCCGCGTGTGGGTCGCCGAAGGGGTGGCGGTCGGGGCTGTCTTCGACCGGTCCGCGTTCGAACTCGCGGGCCTTGGCGCGGACCGCGACCCGTTTTTCGACCCGGACCCCGAGGCGTGGACGCTCGCGGTGCAGCTGGAGTCCGGGGGAAGCCGGGGCCGCCTCGAGTTCGCGACGGGTGGGCAGGTCTTCGTCCAGCGTCAGGTCGACGATGTCTACGTGGGCGGTCGCCCTGAGACGAGCGTGTGGGAGGACGGGCGCCGCGTGGCGGCCGTCGGGGCGGGCGTCCTGCTACGGACCGCCGTCCGCGTCGTGGGGCCGGTGTCGGCGGGCGTCGAGAGCGGGCTGGGGCTCCGCCGGGTCTGGACGCAGGGCGGGACCGAAGAGCGGGACGGCGCGACGATCCTATACACCCTCGACGACACCCGGTCGCGGTGGGCGTTCGGCGGCCCCGTCCGGCTCTACGTCGCCGTCCGGTGGTGACGGCGGCGGTTCTCGGTCGTCACCCCGCTCCCCAGCGGACCGCTCTGGCCACGAGGCTGCGGGCCCGAAGTGAAGGGTTGAGTCCGGAGCCTCATCTCCAAGCCTCTCCGTTCCGCCAGGTCCCCATGCTCAGCTCAGTCGAGGTCGCGCCAGTAGTCGGCGTAGAAGATGCCCATCAGGAAGAGGATGAGCACGAACAGCGCGAGCAGGGGGATGATGTAGGTCATCAGAGGGTCCCCTTGCGGCGGGCGAGGACTTCCATGTCCTTCAGCTTGAAAAAGATCATCCAGCCGACGATGCTCGGGACCCAAAGCCCAACGAACAGGGCCTCCTCACGAGCGCCGAGGAACCAGATGGTGATCGACGCCAGCAGCGAGATCGCCGCTGCGAGGTTGAAGTACTTCTCGGATCGAGTGAGCGCAGACAGCTTCATGGGACGGAGAGCGGGGGAGCGGGCAACGGCGTCCGGGTGGAATGGTTCGGGCCGGGCCGGTCCTGGGCGGCGGTAGCTTCCGGCCCCCCCGCACGCCCATGTCCGACCTTTCCGACCGCGTCGATACCCTCGGCGGGTACCTCGACATCGACGGCCGCCGCGCCAAGCTGGCGGCGCTCCAGGCGCGGCGCCTGGAGCCCGGCTTCTGGGACGACCCCGAGGCCGCCGGCCAGGTCGAGCAGGACATCTCCGCCGAGGCCGACTGGATCGACGCCTTCGACCGGCTGCTCGCAAGGCGCGACGACGTGGCGACGCTCCGCGAGATGCAGGCCGAGGCCGACGACGCCGACCTCGGGGCCGAGATCGAGGCCGAAGAGAAGGCGCTCGCGAAGGCCCTCGACGCCCTCGAGCTCCGCGGCATGCTGGCGGGGCCCGATGACCACCGCACGGCGATCCTGACCATCAACTCGGGCGCGGGTGGGACCGACGCCCAGGACTGGGCCGACATGCTCCTCCGCATGTACACGCGCTACGCCGAGCGCAGCGGCTACGAGCCGACGCTGCTGGAGTACCAAGAAGGGGAGGAGGCCGGCATCAAAAGCGCCTCGCTCCGCGTCCACGGGCGGTGGGCGTACGGCTACCTGCGCGCCGAGACCGGCGTCCACCGGCTCGTCCGGATGAGCCCGTTCGGGTCGGGCGACAAGCGCCAGACCTCGTTCGCGAGCGTCTTCGTGTACCCCGAGATCGACGACGCCATCGAGGTCGACATCAACCCCGCCGACCTCGAACTCCAGACGTTCCGCTCGGGCGGGAAGGGCGGCCAGAACGTCAACAAGGTCGAGACCGGCGCGCGCTACGTGTGGACGGGGACGTTGTCGAACGGGCAGGACGAGCGGGTCGTCGCCGAGTCGACCGAGCAGCGGAGCCAGTTCCAGAATCGCGACCGCGCCATGCAGATGCTCAAGTCGCGGATCTACGCGCTCGAGCAGGCCATCCGCGAGGCGGCGCGCGACGCCGAGAACGCGGGCAAGAAAAAGATCGAGTGGGGCTCCCAGATCCGCAGCTACGTTTTCCAGCCCTACACGATGGTCAACGACCACCGGACGGAGCTCAAGGACGGCGACGTGCAGGGCGTCATGGACGGCGACATCGACGCGTTCATCAAGGCGTACCTCCTGCAGGAGACGGGCCGCGCATCGTCGGAAGGGTAGTCCCGTTGGACTAGACCGCGAGAGGCACACGGCGCCATCTTTGTGATCGCCAACTCGACCGCTCGCCATGTCTCGCGCCCTCACGCTCGTCCTGTTCCTCACTCTCGCCGCGTGTGACACCGGCGGACCGGTGACGGTCGCGAACCCCGCCGTCGCGCCCGTCACAGAGGATCTCCCCACCATCGACCCGGCGGACGTGGCGACGGTCGAGGCGTATGAGGCCCGGCGGGCCGCGCTGGACGCCGAGATCCGGGCGGCCATCGACCTCCGCGCCTCGGGCCCGGAGGCGTGCTGGCTGCTGCCGCTCGGCCGCAAGGCGTGCGGCGGGCCGGTGCAGTACCGGGTCTACGGGGCGTCGACGCCGTCCGCCCCGGAGGTGCTGCGGTTGGCGCGCGAGCTGTACGCGCTCGATGTCGCGGCTCAGGAGGCGCTCGGGCTCGCGTCGACGTGCGACATCGCGCCGGTGCCCGAGGTGCGGTACGCCGACGGCCAGTGCTCGGCGCTCTCGCCGGACGGCGCCCCGGTCGTCGACTAGCGGACACTCCCAACTCTCCCGGACCCGTGCGCATCGCCTCGCTCCTCGCCGTCCTTCTCTTCGCCGCCTGCGACGCGACGGGCTACTCGCAGGCCGATTACGAGCGCGAGCACGACGCGGCGGTCGCCGAGTTGATGGCGGCCATTGGGACGCCGCGCGCGTCCAGCCTCGCCGCCTGCCGCGTGGTCGCCGTCGGCGAGCAGGCCTGCGGCGGGCCGACCACTTTCCGCGTGTACTCGGTCGAGACGGCGGACTCGGCCGAGGTCGAGCGGCTGGCGGCCCGCGTCGCCGAGATCGACCGGTTCGCCATCCGCGAGCTGGGCCTGGTGTCGACGTGCGAGCTGCGCGAGCCGCGGCCGGTCCTCCTCGTCGACGGGGTCTGCCAGTTCGAGCCGATCGTCCTCGACTAGCCCGCCCGCCGTGGGGACAGGGTTACCATTCGCGACCCCTCCCGGACGGCATGCGCGCTCGCTACGATTACCTCGTCATTGGCTCCGGCGTCGCCGGGCTGTCCTTCGCGCTCCGCGCGGCCGCGCACGGGACGGTCTGCGTGGTCACCAAAAAGGAGTCGGCCGAAAGCAACACGAACTACGCGCAGGGCGGCATCGCGGCCGTCATGGCCCCGGGCGACAACGTCGAGGCGCACGTCGAGGACACGCTCGTCTCAGGCGCCGGGCTGTGCCATGAGGACGTGGTGCGGATGGTGGTGACGGAGGGCCCCGAGCGCGTCCGCGACCTCATCGACCTCGGCGCGCAGTTCGACCGCGACCCCGACGGCGACCTCCACCTCGGCCGCGAGGGCGGCCACTCGGCCGACCGGATCGTGCACGCGACCGACATGACGGGGCGCGAGATCGAGCGGGCGCTGCTGACGGCCGTCCGCCGGTCGACGAACATCACCGTCCTCGAGTACCACTACGCGGTCAACCTGCTGACCGAGCACCAGCTCGGCGAGGACACGGGCGCGGGCGACGCGCTGACGTGCTTCGGGGCGTACGTGCTCGACAGCAAGACCGGCGTCGTCCACACCGTCCTGGCGCGGGCGACGCTGCTGGCGGCGGGCGGGGCCGGCCAGGTGTACCAGCACACCACGAACCCGCCGGTCGCGACCGGCGACGGGATCGCGATGGCGTACCGGGCGCGGGCGGTCGTGGCCAACATGGAGTTCATGCAGTTCCACCCGACGAGCCTGTACCTGCCGGGCGCCGACTTCGGGGGGCGGAGCTTCCTGATCACCGAGGCCGTCCGCGGCGACGGCGGCCTGCTGACCAACCTGGCCGGCGAGCGGTTCATGCCCGCCTACGACGACCGCGAGGAGCTTGCGCCGCGCGACGTGGTCGCCCGCGCCATCGACGACCAGATGAAAAAGCGCGGCGACGAGCACGTCTGGCTCGACATCTCGCACCGAGACTCGGACGCCGTCCTCAAGCACTTCCCCAACATCCAGGAGACCCTGCTGGCACACGGGCTCGACATGACGGCGGGCCCGATCCCCGTCGTCCCGGCGGCGCACTACACGTGCGGCGGGGTCGTCGTGGATAGGGAGGGCCGGACCTCGATCGCCGGGCTCTTCGCGTGCGGCGAGGTGACGTGCTCCGGGCTCCACGGCGCGAACCGGTTGGCGTCGAACTCGCTGCTGGAGGCGCTCGTCTACGCCCACAACGCCGTCGGCCCGGCGCGCGAGCACGCGGCGGCGACGGGCCACCAGGAGGGGATCCCGGACTGGGACGAGTCGAACGCCGAGAACCCGAGCGAGTGGATCCTGGTGTCGCACAACCGCGAGGAGCTGCGGCGCGTGATGCAGAGCTACGTCGGGATCGTGCGGAGCACGCTGCGCCTGGCGCGCGCGGCCCGGCGGATCGCGCTCATCCACCGCGAGACCGAGGACTTCTACCAGCGCACCAAGCTGTCGGCCGAGCTGTGCGAGCTGCGCAACCTGGCGGCGGTCGCCCACCTCATCATCTCGTGCGCCCAGCGCCGCCACGAGAGCCGCGGCCTGCACACGATGGCCGACTTCCCGGAGACCGACCCGGCCCAGCGGCACGACACCGTCTTCGTCGGCGGCGTGGAGGCGTGACGGGCCCGAGGCTCGGGGCCTGGGGCACGGCATCGGTCCGCAGTCTGTGGTCTGTCGTCCTGCTGGCGCTTGGGGCGTGTGCGGGAGGGGGCGAGGAGGCCGCGTTCGTCGGGCCCGCGGACGCCGAGTACGTCGGCGCGGCGGCGTGCGCATCGTGCCACGAAGACATCTCGGCGGCGTACGCCAGCCACGGCATGGCCCAGTCGATGGCGGAGTGGACGCCCGAGACGCGCATCGAGCCGACGCTCGGCACGCCGCTCGTGGACGCGAGCACCGGGTTCGAGTACCGCGTGGTCGAGGCCGACGGCCGGCTCGCGCAGGAGGAGCGCCAGCTGGGGGCCGACGGGATGGAGATCGCCCGGCTCGTGCGCCCGATGGACGTGATCGTCGGCTCCGGCGACGCGGCGCGGACGTACCTCGCCCGGCGCGGCGACCGCTTCGTCGAACTCCCGCTGACGTGGTACACGCAGGGCGGCGGGCGCTGGGACTGGAGCCCGGGCTACGAATCCGGCAACCCCCGCTTCGACCGCGTCGTGCCCGACGGGTGCCTGTCGTGCCACACGGGCATCCCCGAGCGGCTCGTCGGCGTCGAGGACGGGATCGTGTCGCTGCCCGACGGCATCGGCTGCGAGCGCTGCCACGGGCCGGGCTCGGTCCACGTCGAGGCCCGGCTCGCCAGCGACAGGCCGGAGGGCCCTGACCCGACGATCGTCAACACGGCGCACCTCCCGCTGGACCTCCGCCTCGACGTGTGCAGCCAGTGCCACTTGCACGCGACGGTCGACGTGCTCCGCGACGGCGAGACGGCGTACTCGTACCGCCCTGGCCGGCCGCTCGCGGCGCACGAGGCGCTGTTCGCCGTGCCCGGCGTCGAGGAGGGCGCGGGCGTGGCCGTCGTGTCGCACGCGGCGCGGATGCAGGCGAGCGCGTGCTTTCAGGAGTCGCTCGAAAGCGCCGCGCCACTCGAGTGCGTGACGTGCCACGACCCGCACCGGGGGTTCGAGTCGCGCCCGGCGGGCGCGCCCAGCGCGGCGTGCGTGACGTGCCACGAAGGCGTGGGAGAGGAAGTCCCGGCGGGGCTCCGTGCCCAGCACCTCGCGCCGACCGGCTGCGTCTCGTGCCACATGCCGCGTGTCGAGGCCCAGGACGCGCCGCATTCGTCGTTTACCGACCACTGGATCCGCGTCGTGGACGGGCCGGTGCGCGAGATGGCGCCCGAGGTCGGGCGGAGCGGCGTGGTGTCGCCGCTGGCGGCGCGAGACCGCGACGGCGCGGAGGGCGGGCTCTACGAAGGCGTCGCCGCCGTGACGTACGGGATCCGCTCCGGCGACGCGCGCGCGGTCGCCCAGGGCGCCCAGTTCGTCACGATCGCGCTCGACCAGCTCGGCGACGGGTTTCCGGATGCCCGCTTCGTGCTCGGCGTGGCGCTGTTGCAAGCGGGCCGGGCCGCCGACGCCCTCGCCCCGCTCGCCGCCGCCGCACAGTCCGCGACGCCCGAGACGGCGCCGCAGCGGCTGGAAACGCTGGCCCGCGCCCTCGCCGACGCGGGCCGGGCCGGGGACTCCGACGCCGCCTTCCGCCGTGCGATCGCCGCCCAACCTCGGCGCCCGGCTTCGCACCGCGAGCACGGCCGCTTTCTATTGGCGCAGCGCCGCCCGGCCGTCGAGGCGCTCCGAGAGGCCGTCGGGCTCGACCCCTACGATGCCGAGGCGCATCTGCTGCTCGGGCTCGCGCAGCGCGCGGCGGGTCAGAGCCCCAACGACAGCTGGCGCGAGTCCGTCCGCCTCGACCCCGACCTTGCTGGGGTGCTGGCGCCGGTCGTCGACGGTGCCGACGTGTTTGGCTGGCCGCGCTCAGCACCTCTCGCCGCGAGCACGCCGGTCACCGCCTTCACCACGTCCGGCACGCGCGTCGCCGGTGGCCCGTGGAGCGAGGTCGCCTCCCGACTGGCGCCCGGCATCGCCGTCGTGTCGACACCGGCTGGCGTCCGCCGCCTCGCCGTCTCGCCTTAGGGTCTGTCACGTACGTCGGTCTGCTGGCGAGCGAGAGCCGCTGGCGGGGTCCGCAAGGCGTCCGACGAGTGCGATGCCTAACCATCGGAAGAGGAGGACGACGCGGCAGGGTGCGTCAGCGGCCGCGCGTAGCCCAGACCAGGATGAACCTGACAGGCCCTAGATGGACCCATTGGGAAGCGGTTGCGACCGCGCCTGGGATCCTCGCGAGCCGTCGTCCCGAGCCGTCCCTCCCTTGCTGGCATCCTGGCCCGCTGCGATCGCTCGGGATCACACGGTGGCCGGGTGAGATCGAAGGGACGCATTGGCACGGCGCTGTCGGTTGCCGGGCCCTCCACCCCCAATCCCCAATCCCCAGCCCCCACTGCCCGACATAACGCAGAATGCACACGAAACGGTGGATCTGAGGCGGTTTGGGCCCGTTGATGGATTGCGACGCCCGGGCCCCCGACGTACCTTCGGGAGTGCTCCTCTGCGGAGCGAGCCTTGGGCGGTCCGCCGCCCGTTGTTTTCGGCGTCCCGCCCGGGTCCGACCCCCGGCCGACCGCCCGAGCGACGCCCGTTCCGCCGAACGGGCGTTTTCCGTCTCTATCCCCCGTCTCGCTTGTCCTCCACCGCCAGCCCGCTCGCCGACCGCATCCGCGCCCTCGCCGAGGAGGCCGTGGCCGACACCGACCTGTTCGTGGTCGGCGTCGAGGTGCGTGGGTTCGAGGGCAGCCGCGTCGTGGAGGTCTTGCTCGACTCGCCCGGCGTCGCCGACGCCAAGGCGCTGACGGCGGTGAGCCGCTCGCTCGGGTTCGTGCTCGAGACCGAGGACGTCGTCAAGGGCCGCTACCGGCTCGACGTCTCCACGCCGGGCGCCGACCAGCCGCTCGTTGACGCGCGGCAGTATGCCAAGCACGTCGGCCGGCCGATGGCCGTCACCTTCGAGCGGGCCCAGGACGAGGTCGTGACCGTCCAGGGCGAGCTCGTCGCCGCCGACGGCGAGACGCTGACGCTCGACGGCGAGACCGCCCCGATCCCCCTCGACGCCGTCCGCGACGCCCGCGTCGTCCTGCCCTGGTAGCCGGTCCGCCGCGCGCCCCGACCACCCGAACACCTCTCCTTATGCAGTCCACTGTCCTCGTTTCCTCCTTCGCCGAGATCGCGCGCGAGAAGGACATCGACCGCGACACGCTCCAGGTCATCATCGAGGACGTGTTCCGCGCGATGATCGCCAAGCGCTACGGGGCCGACGACCCCGAGGCGTTCCAGATCGTGTTCAACCCGGACAACGGGGACTACCAGATCCTGCACGTCCGCGAGGTCGTCGAGGACTACGACCTCGAGGACCCCGTGCTCCAGATCGAGTACTCCGACGCCGTCGCCATCGACGAGGAGTACGACATCGAAGACCAGGTCGCCATCAAGATCCTGATCGAGGACTTTGGCCGCCGCGCCGTCCAGGCCGCGCTCCAGACGTTCCGCCAGCGGATCCGCGACATCGAGAAGGAGAACATCCACCGCGAGTACTCGGAGCTCATCGACGAGATCGTGGTCGGCGAGATCTACCAGACGCGCCGCCGCGAGGTCCTCGTCCTCCACAACAAGACGGAGCTCGTGCTGCCGCGCCAGGAGCAGATCCCCAAGGACCGCTACCGCAAGGGCGACATGCTCCGCGCCGTCGTCCTGGACGTCGACCGAGATGCGGGCGCCAGCCCCCAGGTCATCGTCAGCCGTGTGGCGCCGGTCTTTATCGAGCGCCTGTTCGAGCTCGAGGTGCCCGAGATTTACGACGGCATCATCGAGATCAAGAAGATCGTCCGGCTCCCCGGCGAGCGCGCCAAGATGGCCGTCATCAGCCACGACGACCGCGTCGACCCCGTCGGCGCCTGCGTCGGGGTCAAGGGCTCGCGCATCCACGCCGTCGTCCGCGAGCTGCAGGGCGAGAACATCGATGTGGTGCCGTGGACCGACAACACGATCGACTTTATCAAGCGCTCGCTCGCGCCGGCCAAGCCGATCGCCGTCGAGCTCAACGACGAGTTGACCCCGCCCCGCGCCCGCGTCACCGTCCCCGCCGACGAGGTCTCGATGGCGATTGGCCGCGGCGGCCAGAACATCCGGCTGGCGTCGATGCTGACCGGCTACGAGCTCGACGTCTACCGCGACATCAAGTCGGACGAGGAGGACGTCGACATCGACGAGTTCTCCGACGTGATCCCGGCCGCGATCATCCAGTCGCTCAAGGACATCGGCTGCGACACGGCCAAGGCCGTCTTGGAGCTTCAGCCCTCGGAGCTCGCGCGCCGCACCGGCCTGACGGACGAGCAGGCCCAGAAGATCACCTGGCTCATGGAAGCCGAGTTCGAGCGCGACGCCGCCGGTGAAGCGCCCGACACCTCCGAGCTCGCCGCCGACCTCTCGGCCGACCTCGCGGCCTCCGCCCAGGCCGCCGAAGCCGCCGCTGCGGAGGCCGCCACCGCCGAGGCTCCCGACACGGAGACTCCCGACGCCGACGCCGACGCCGACGCCGACGCCGACGCGGCCTCTGCTGAGCCCGAGGCCACGACCGACGGCACGGCCGAGCCTGCCGACGCCGAGATCGACCCCACCACGGAGGAGACGACCGACGCCGACGCCCCGGAGGCCGACGCGACCGAGCCCGTCGCCGCCGACGAATCCGACGAGACCGCGGCGTAAGCGCCGCGATACCCTAGCTTTTTGACGGCTCTGCCGTTTCCGCCCCCGCCTCAGCGAATGCCCACCCCGCGCAAGCGACGTTCTGACAAGCCGAAGCGCGTCCAGCTCTTCTCGGCCTCCAGCGAACTCAACCTCGCGACCGACACCATCGTGTCGGCGCTGACCGAGCGCGGCTTCGAGCTCGACGAGAAGCTGGCCGCTGGCGACCCCAACGCCCGGCTCTCGCCCGAGATGTACGACGCCCTCGTGGAGTCGTACTCCGACGACGCCGATTCCAAGGCGCGCGTGCGCGAGCGGCGCCAGCAGCTCGCGGCCGCCGATGCTGAGGAGGCCGCGGCCGAGACGGCCCCTGCCGTCCCGGAGGCGCCCGCTGAGCCCGAGCCGGTCGCCGAGCCCGAGCCGGTCGCCCCGGCCGAGCCCGTCATCGCGGTCCCCGCGCCCACCGAGGCCCCCGTTGCCCCGGCTGAGCCCGTCATCGAGACGCCGGAGCCAGCCGCCGGGCCCGTCGCCGAGACGCCGCCTCCTGCCGAGCCGGTCGTCGAGCCCGTCGCCGAGACGGCGGCGGCCGAGCAGCCGGCCCCGACGCCTGAGCCGGTTGCCGAGGCGCCTGAGCCACAGGCCGCGCCCGTCGCGGAGACGGCCCCCGCAGCGGAGACCCCGGACGAACCGACCGCTGACGCCGTCGCCGAGGCGCCTGAGCCCGATGCCTCGACCCCGGCCGAGCCGGTTGCCGAGGCTCCCGCTGCTACGGGCGAGCAGGTGGTCGAAGACCACGGCCCCACCGCGGACCAGGGCGGCGTCGTCCGGGCCAACCGCTACGGCTTGACCGGCACCAAGGTGCTCGGCAAAATTGACATCTCTGGTCTCGAGGGCGGTCGCCGCCGCAAGCGTAAGCGCAAGGACGACGGCACCGACGCGGCTCCTGCCCCGCCGGTCACCGAGGGCGGCAAGCCCTCGAAGACCAAGAAAGGCAAGCGCTCCGGCAAGAAGGTCGACCAGGAGGAGGTTCAGAAAAACGTCTCCAAGACGCTCTCGAAGGCGTCCGGTGGCGGCTCCAAGCGAACGCGACAGAAGCGCCGCCGCGCCCGCCGCGACGAGCGCGCCGCCATCCGCGAGGCCGAGCAGCAGGAGATGCTGGAGCAGGCCACGGTCTTGCGCGTCATGGAGTTCATCTCGACGGGCGACCTCGCCGAAGCCATGAACATCCCGGTGACGGAGGTCATCTCGAAGGGCTTCGGGCTCGGCATGATGGTCTCCATCAACCAGCGCCTGGACGCCGACTCCATCGAGTTGCTCGCCGACGAATTCGATTTCGAGGTCGAGTTCATGGACGACATCGAGGAGGAGTTCAACCTGGAGACGGAGGACGCCGAGGAGGACCTCATCGACCGCCCGCCGATCGTCACGATCATGGGCCACGTCGACCACGGCAAGACGTCCCTGCTCGACTACATCCGCAACGCCAACGTGATCGCCGGCGAGGCCGGCGGCATCACGCAGCACATCGGCGCGTACCAGATCGAGACCGACGAGGGCCGCAAGATCACGTTCCTCGACACCCCAGGTCACGAGGCGTTCACCGCCATGCGTGCCCGCGGCGCCCAGGTCACCGACATCGTCGTCGTCGTCGTCGCTGCCGACGATGACGTGATGCCCCAGACGATCGAGGCGATCAACCACGCGCGTGCCGCCGAGGTGCCGATGGTGATCGCGATCAACAAGATCGACCGCGACGCTGCCAACCCCGACAAGATCATGGCCCAGCTCGCCGAGCAGGGCGTGCAGGTCGAGCAGTACGGCGGCAAGGTCCAGTGCGAGCTGATCTCGGCCATGCACGGGACGAACGTCGCCGAGTTGCTGGAGAAGATCCAGCTCGAAGCCGACCTCCTGGAGCTCAAGGCCAACCCCGACCGCTACGGCGTCGGCACGGTCGTCGAGGCCCGTCTCGACAAGGGCCGCGGCGTCGTCGCGACCGTGTTGGTCGAGAACGGCACGCTGGAAGAGGGCGACACCTACGTCGTCGGCCTCACCTCCGGCCGCGTCCGCGCCATGTTCAACGAGCGCGACGAGCGCGTCAAGATCGCCGGGCCGTCGACACCCGTCCAGGTGCTCGGCTTGACCGCTGCGCCCGACGTGGGCGATCGACTCGTGGTTCTCGAAGACGAGCGCCAGGCCCGCGACATCGCCGCGCGCCGCCTGCAGCTCATCCGCGAGCAGACGCTCCACCAGCGGCGCCACGTGACGCTCGCCGACCTCAGCCGCCGTATGGCGCTGGGCGAGATCACCAACCTCAACTTGGTCGTCAAGGGTGATGTGGGCGGCTCCGTGGAGGCGCTCTCCGACACGCTCTTGAAGCTCTCGAACGACGAGGTGGCCGTCCAGATCGTCCACTCGGGCGTCGGCGCGATCACCGAGTCCGACGTGATGCTGGCGACGGCCTCCGACGCGATCATCCTGGGCTTCCAGGTCCGCCCGGTCGCTGGCGTCCGAGGCGTCGCCGAGCGCGAGGGTGTCGACATCAACCTGTACTCGGTCATCTACGAGGCCATCGCGGATGTGCGCAGCGCACTCGAAGGCCTGCTTGACCCCGAGGAGAAGGAGACGGTCACGTCCACCATCGAGGTCCGCGAGACCTTCCGCGCCCCGCGCGTCGGCACGATTGCCGGCTCGTATGTGGTCGAGGGCAAGGTGTCGCGCGGCGACAAGCTCCGCATCGTGCGCGACGGCGTCGTCATCTTCACCGGCGAGATCGACACGCTCCGCCGCTTCAAGGACGACGTCAAGGACGTCGCGGCGGGTTACGAGTGCGGCGTGACGGTCAAGAATTACAACGACATCAAGGTCGGCGACCAGTTCGAGACTTACGTCGTCACCGAGGAGAAGCGGACGCTCCAAGTTTAGAGGGCATGTGGGAAGGGGCATCTGGCACGGGGGCACGTCCCGGCCAGTGCCCCTTGCCCCCTGCCGCATCCCCCTTGCCCCATGAGTATTCGCACCGAGCGCGTCGGCCGCATGATCCAGCGGGAGATCGCGGACATCCTGCAACAGGACTTCGGCGGGGCCGGCCCGTCCCTCGTCACCGTCACGGGCGTCCGCATGACGGATGACCTCGGCACGGCCTACGTGGACGTATCCATCCTCGGCGGCACCGACCTCGAACGCAAAGAGGCTCTCGTTGGCCTCGACAGCCAGTCCAGTGACATCCGCTACGCGTTGGCGCAGCGGATCCGGCACCAGCTGAAGCGGATGCCCGACCTCAAGTTCTTCTTGGACGAGGGCCCGCAGCGCCGCGAGCGCCTGGACGACATCTTCGCTCAGATCGCTGCCGACCGCCCCGCCGAAGAGCCCCAGGCGGACGACACCGACGAGACGCCCTCGCGCGGCGAGTATTGATGCGCGTCTCGACACGACGCGGAGGGACGGCGTGAGGGACGATCTCCGCATCGTGACCGCCAGCGCGCCGCTGGCACCGGTCGAGCCGGCCGCCCTCTTGGTCGACAAGCCCGACGGCATGTCGTCGTTCGGCGTCGTGAAAGCTGTCCGCCGCGCCGTGGGCGTCAAGAAGGTGGGGCATGCGGGCACGCTCGACCCGATGGCGACCGGCCTGCTCATCGTCCTCGTCGGTCGGGGCGCCACGCGCCAGCAGTACCGCTTCATGGGCCTGCCCAAGACGTACACGGCCACCATTCGGCTCGGCCAGACCACGCCCAGCTACGACGCCGACTCCGAGATCGAGACGACCGTCGACGCCAGCGGGGTCACCGACGCGGCGATCGAGGCGGCGCTGACGGCGTTCCGCGGCGAGATCCAGCAGCGGCCCCCGGCGTACTCGGCCATCAAGCGCGGCGGCGAGCGGCTCTACAAAAAGGCCCGCCGTGGCGAGGAGGTCATCGTCGAGCCCCGCGCCACGACCGTCTACGCCTTCGACGTGGTCGACCGTCGGGGCGACGACCTCGACGTGCGCGTCGAGTGTTCGAAGGGCACGTACGTCCGCTCGCTCGGGCACGACCTGGGCCAGGCGCTGGGCGTCGGCGGCCACCTTGTCGCCTTGCGGCGCGAGGCCATCGGCCCGTTCCAGGCGTCGGAGGCGTGGACCTTGGGCGCCCTCGAAGACGCCGCCGACACCCGGTCATGACGCGGGAGCACGGCGACGATCTGACCCCGAACCCGGCCTCCGTCGTCACGACGGGCACCTTCGACGGCGTCCATCGCGGCCACCAGGCGATCGTCCGCTACCTCGTGGCTCGCGCCGCCGAGATCGGCGGCGTGCCCACCGTCGTCACCTTCGACCCGCACCCGCGAGAGGTGCTCACGGGCCACCACATCCCGCTCCTGACGACGCTCGACGAGCGGGCCGACGCGCTCCAGGCCCTCGGTGTCGAGCGGTTCGTGGTGCTCCCGTTCTCACGCGACCTGTCGCTGTTGGCGCCCGACGCCTACGTCCGCGACGTGCTCGTGGGGCAGGTCGGGATGCGCGAGATCGTGATCGGCTACGACCACCGCTTCGGCCGCAAGGCCGCTGGCGACCGGGCCCTCTTGGAAGCGCTCGGCCCCGACCTCGGCTTCTCCGTCGACGTGATCCCCGAGCAGATCGACGGCGACCTCACCGTCTCGTCGACCGCCGTCCGGCGCCTGCTGGCGGAAGGCGACGCCGCGCGGGCCGCCCAACTCCTGGGCCGCCCGTACCGCATTACTGGGGCCGTCGTCAAGGGCGACCAGCGGGGCCGAACCATTGGATACCCGACGGCCAACGTCCAGCCGTCGCACCCGTCGAAGCTCGTCCCGCGCGAAGGCGTCTACGCCGTTCGCGCCCGGCTCGCGGATGGAACGGAGGCCAGTGGGATGATGAACGTCGGCCGCCGCCCCACCTTCGAAACCGACGGCGCACGGACGGTCGAGGTCCACCTGTTCGATTTCTCTAGCGACCTCTACGGCCAGCGCCTCGCCGTCGACGTGTTGGCGCGGCTGCGTGACGAGCGGCGGTTCGACGGCGTCGACGGGCTGGTCCGACAACTGGGCGAGGACGAGCGCGCGGCGCGGGCCGCCCTGGCCCAATAGGGACGGCCTCGGATCTCGCGTGAAGGCCCCGCGGAGGCCGTTTCGATGGCGATCCCGCTACCTTTTCTCCAGGCGCACGAGGCGCCCACCGACTGTTTCCCCACACCCGATCGGGGAGGCGGTCTTCTCCCGTATCGCAGATCGGCAGAGGATCGACCATGATCACCAAGGACAACAAGCAGAGCATCATCGAAGAGCACGGGGCCAGCGGCCAGGACACCGGCAAGCCGGAAGTCCAGATCGCCATCTTCACCGCGCGCATCAACGACCTGACGGAGCACCTCCGGACCCACACCAAGGACCACGCGTCCCGGCTCGGGCTGCTCAAGATGGTCGGCAAGCGGCGCCGGCTCCTCGCCTACCTCCGCAAGAACAACATCGAGCGGTACCGCTCGATCATCGCGGAGCTCGGCCTCCGTCGATAAACCGACTCGGCGGCGTCCCCCAGGGACGCCGCCGTTTTTCGTTCCGGCTGCCACTCGGGTGGTCGGGGCATCCGCGCGACGACCGCCCCCGGCGATCGGTTCTCGCACGTGTCCGCCGGCGCCAGCCGCCGGCCGACGCGCGCGAGAACGGATTCCCGGACCCCCCGGCGAACCGTCCGCTTCATCATCAGGAGCCCGAAACAGACCGGCTCCGCACCCACACCCCACATGGCAGCCCCCCAGGCTATCACCCAGACCATCGAGGTCGGCGGCAAGACGCTGACCCTCGAAACCGGCAAGCTCGCCAAGCAGGCCGACGGCGCCGTCGTCACCCGCCTCGGTGACACGGTGGTCCTCTCGACCGCCGTCACGGCCACCTTCGCGAAGGACGGCCAGCACTTTTTCCCGCTCACCGTCGATTACCGCGAGCGCTTCAGCGCCAAGGGCGCCTTCCCCGGCGGCTTCTTTAAGCGCGAGGCCCGGCCGAGCGACAAGGAGACGCTGACCGCGCGCCTCATCGACCGGACCATCCGGCCCCTCTTCCCGGACGGCTTCCGGAACGAGGTCCAGGTCCTCAACTACGTCTTGTCCGCCGACATCGACATCGACGCCGACGTCGTCGCCGGCGTCGGCTCGTCCGCCGCCCTCTCGCTGAGCGGCAGCCCGTTCGCCGGCCCGACCGCCCACGTGCGCGTCGGCCGCGTCGACGGTGAGTTCGTCCTCTACCCCACGGGTGAGGAGCGCGCCGCGTCCGACATCGACCTCATCGTCGCCGGCAAGGCCGATGCGATCTCGATGGTCGAGGGCGAGATGAGCGAGATCTCCGAGGACGACATGGTCGCCGCCCTCGAGTTCGGCTTCGAGGCCATCCAGACCATCGTCGCCGGTATCAACGAGTTCGTCGCCAAGCGCGACGAGCAGAACGGCGCCCCGGCCGACCTCGAGTACTCGACGGTCGCCCCCGACGCCGGTCTCGTCGAGACCATCTACGGCAAGATCAAGGACGACGTCGACGCGCACCTGCGCTCGGAGTACTCCAAGGAGGCCTTCTACGGCGGCGTCCGCATCATCCGCGACAAGCTCGTCCTCGACCTCTTCGGCGAGGGCGACGAAGCCGTCGTCCAGATCGACGGCGGGTTCTCCGTCGGCGACGTCAAGGAGGCCTTCAAGTCGGCCGAGTCCCGCGTCATGCGCGAGATGATCCTCGAGGAGGGCCGCCGCCTCGACGGCCGCAAGACCGACGAGATCCGCGACATCTGGTCCGAGGTCGACTACCTCCCCAAGGTGCACGGCTCCGCCGTCTTCACGCGTGGCGAGACCCAGACGCTCGTCATGGTCACGTTGGGCACCGGCCGCGACGTCCAGGCCGTCGACCAGCTCTTCGACCAGACCGACAAGCGGTTCTACCTGCACTACTCGTTCCCGCCGTTCTCCGTCGGCGAGACCAAGTTCCTGCGCGGCCCGAGCCGTCGCGAGATCGGCCACGGCATGCTCGCCGAGCGCGCGCTGTCGAAGGTGATGCCGAGCGAGGAGGACTTCCCCTACACGGTCCGCATTATCTCGGACGTGCTCGAGTCGAACGGCTCCTCGTCGATGGCGTCGGTCTGTGGCGGCTCGCTCGCCATGATGGCCGCCGGCATCCCCATCGAGAAGCCGGTCGCCGGCATCGCGATGGGCCTGATCGCCGAGGGCGACAAGGTCCAGATCCTGAGCGACATCCTGGGCACCGAGGACCACCTCGGCGACATGGACTTCAAGCTCTGTGGCACCGCCGACGGCATCACGGCCTGCCAGATGGACATCAAGATCGACGGGCTCGCCATGTCGACCATGCGGGATGCGCTCGAGCAGGCCAAGGCCGGCCGGCTGCACATCCTGGGTGAGATGGCCAAGACGCTCGCCGAGCCCCGCGAGGACATCTCGCCCTCAGCGCCGCGCCTCATCCAGGTCGTCATCGACCAGGACTTCATCGGCGCCATCATCGGGCCCGGCGGCAAGATCATCAAGGGCATCCAGGCCGACACCGGCGCCCAGATCAACATCGACGAGAAGGACGGCAAGGGCTACGTGACCGTGGCCGCGCCCGACATGGACGCCGCGTACGCGGCCGTGGACATCATCCGCGGCATCGTGACGCAGCCCGAGGTCGGCGAGAACTACAACGGCACGGTCAAGAACCTCCTCCCGTTCGGCGCGATCCTCGAGATCATGCCGGGCAAGGAGGCCATGCTCCACGTCTCGGAGATGGCCCACGGCTACGTCAACGACCCGGCCGACCTGGTCGAGATCGGCGACAAGCTCGAGGTCCAGCTCATCGAGGTCCGCGACGGCGGCAAGCTCCGCGTCTCGCGCAAGCCGTTCCTCGCCGAGCCGACGGAGGAGGAGAAGGAGGCCATGGCCAAGCGCCGCGAGGAGCGGGGCTCCCGCGATGGCGGCGGCCGTGGCGGCGACCGTGGCCGCGGCCGCGGCCGGCGCTAGCGCCTAGCCTGCGACCCGTCTCCGGACGTCTGCGCCCGCCTCGGCTTCGTGCCGGGGCGGGCGCTTTTTTGGACTCGTGGTGGGCCGAGACCGCGCGAGCGTTCTGGGTCAACGGGACGCGCCGTCTTGCCGGAGCTGTCGCGGGTGCGCAAACGAGAAGGCTCGCGGAGACCCTACGGTCGTCATTCCGAGCTTGTCGAGGGAGCTCTAGCGCGCACTACCCCGCGCGTCAGAGATCCCTCGACAAGCTCGGGATGAAGCGATGGAGGCTTCTCAACCGAGCAAGGGGGCTCAGCGGGCGACCGTGAGCGAGACCGTCCGCTGCTCGCCGTTCGCCACCAGCCGGACGAGGTACGTCCCCGACGGCAACGGCCTCGCGTCGAACTCGGCCGTGTGCCGCCCCGCACCGTGCGGCCCATCCGCCAGCCGGGCGACGTGCCGGCCGAGCGCGTCGAACACGTCGAGCGTAGCGCGGCCGGGCGCCGCCAGCGCGAACGGGATGCGGGCGCGGTGCCGAACGGGGTTGGGGGCTGGCGAGCCGAGGCGAACGGCCTCCGAGGGCTGCGGGGCGCTGGCAGTCGGAGCGGGCGCCGGGAGCACGTCCAGCACCGGGAAGTCGCCGCCGAGCGCAGAGGTCACCTGCTGTCGGTCGAGGCCGATCCAGCGCTCGAGGACGGTCGCGTACACCGAGCGGAAGTCCGTCTCGTGACGCAGGTTGCCGTACTCGTCGGGCGCTGCGAGGTCGGGCGCTTCGCCGTAGAGCCCCCCCGCGACGGCGGGGCCGGCCAGGAAGAGCGGGGCAGCGGTGCCGTGGTCGGTGCCGAACGATCCGTTCTCCTCGATCCGGCGGCCGAACTCGGAGAACGTCAGCGTGAGCACGCGGTCCGCGTCGCCGGTCCGCGCGAGGTCGGCGTAGAACGCGTCGAGGGCGCCCGACAACGTCGCCAGCAGGTCCGCGTGGGAGTCGGCCTGGTCGCCGTGCGTGTCGAAGCCGTCGATGGAGACGAGGTAGACGCGCGTGTCGAGGCGGCCCTTGACAAGCCGCGCGACGGCCGACAACGTTTCGCCGAAGCGCCGGTCGGGGTACTCCTCGTCGCTCGTCGCTGCCGTGGCCGCCTCGCCGATGGCGTCGCGGTAGCGGAAGGCGTCGTTCGCGACGCCGCGCAGATACGCCAGTTGCTCGCCCGCGACCGTCGGCGCCACGTCGCCCGTGTCGTACGGCGGCCGGCTCTCCACGAGATCGAGGAAGCGGTCGACATCGAGGACCGACATCGAATACCCCGCGTCCGGTCCCTGGAAGAGGAGGGAGGCCGACACGCCGACCTGGACCGCCGGCGGGGCGCTCGGCGGGTCGACGAGGAAGTCGGGGTACTCGACCGGCAGCGAACGCCCGAGCCAGCCGGTTTGCAGGACCTCCTCGGAGTCGGAGCCCGACAACCAGATGTCGGTCGAGCGGAAGTGCGAGAGGTCGCCGTCGTCGTAGCCGACCGAGCGGACGATGGCGAGGTCGCCCTCGCCCCACAGCCGCTCGAAGGGGCGGAGCGCGCGGTGCAGACCCGTGTCGTCGTCGATCGAGATCGTGTCGGCGCGTGGGATCGCCAGCGTGGGGCGGGCGCCGTAGTAGCGGTCGTCGCGGACCGGGATCACGGTGTTCAGCCCGTCATTCCCGCCCGCGAGCTGGACGAGGACGAGCACCCGGTCGGTCTCGGCGTTCGCCAGCGACGCCAGCAACGGGCTCCCGGCGAAAGCGCGCGCGGGCGCGGCGCCCCCCCACACGGCGGCCCCGGCGACGCCGAGTCCCAGCCCGGCCATGAAGTCCCGCCGCGTCCACGACGCGTGGTCACGGTCGTGGGCGGTCCCGTGCGCCAGCGAGATTGGTCGGTCGGAGTGGCACATGATCAGCTGAGGAGAAACTCGGGGAGGCGGGCAATGTGCTCGATCAGGCCGTGGATGCGGACGGGCGCGCCGTCGGCATACGGGTTCCACTCGTACTCGGGGATGGCGTCGAGCAGCACCCGGACGTATTCGTCCACTTCGGCGGCGCTGGCGGGGCGGCCGAGCAGCAGACGGGCGGTGTCGGCGACGAACGCCCGTGCGGAGAACGGCTCGGCCGTCGACTGGGCGAACGGCGCCAGCGCATCGACGGCGATCCACAGGGAGGTCGCGTCGGCGTACCAGCGGACGGGCAGGGTGGAGGTGTCCACCCAGGTCCGGCCCCCCGGCCACCCGGCGACGGTCCACGGCTCGAACAACACCTGCCCCGCCAGCCACGTCCGGTACCGCAGCCAGCCCAACGCCTCCGGGTCGTGCGGCACGCCGACGGCCGTCCACAGCCCAACGGTGTGGGCGAGCGGGCTCTTGATCTTGGCCCGCACCACGGCGGCGTCGTAGAAGTGGGCGCTGTTGAGGAGCGCGCGGACGACGGGCTCGATCTGATACTCGGACGTGATCATCAACGCCGCCATCTCGTCCACGATGGCGGGGTTCGGCACCTCGTAGACGAACGCTCGGTAGAGCATCGCTGAGATGTGCCGCGCGATCTGTTGGCCCCGCTCGGCAAAGAGGAGCGGCACCACGTCGTCGTAGCCCCACCGCCCGCGCTGGCCGAACACGGTCTTCAGGCCGCCGTCGTGCCACTCGGGATAGAACACGGGCTCCATCGTGCCCTGGTAGTCGATCTCCCACCCGGTGAGCACGCGGGCCAGCTCCTCCACGTCCGTCTGCGTGTAGGTCGTCTGCCCGGACACGTCGACGATGCCGACGGCGAACAGCTCAAGTAGCTCGCGGGCGTAGTTCTCGTTCGGCGCCCAGCTCCGGTTCTGGTTGCCGTTGAGGTAGACCAGCATCGCCGGGTTCGTGCCGACCTCGTGGATGAACGTCCGCAGGTCGCCGAGGGCGTGGCGGCGGAGCATCCGCCAGTAGCGCGCCAGGACAGGCGCGAAAAAGTACGACTCGTGCTCCGTCACAAAGTGGTTGCTCCAGATCAGCGCGAGGTGCTCGCGAAACGCGACGGCTGCCTGGTCGACCGGGTCGCCGTCCCCGCCCCCCATCAAGCGGCTGTAGACGCCCCACTCGGTCTCGTCGAGCCAGGCAGGCTGCTCGGCCACGTAGGCGTCGAACGCCGGCGTGTCCCACGGCGGGTACGCGTCGTCGAACCAAACGGGCTCGGGCGTCTCGGGGAGGGCGGCCGCTCGGTCGAGGAGGGTGTCGGCCGCACCTGCGCCGAGGGCGAAGACGGCGTCGACACGGGCCTGGGGGCCTCCGAGCGCGGTCCGCTGGAGCAGGTGGTTGGCGCGGTCGGGCGTCCACGGCGCGTCGTCGGTGGGGACGTAGCGCTCGAGCCCACCGGAGGTTACGAGCGCGGCGCTGGCGACACGGGCTGACGTCCGGGCCTCGGCCTCGCGGCGAAACGACCAGCCCAGCGGGGCGCCAGCAGGCGCAAAGGTGCCGGGAGCGACCTCGCGAGGCGTGGACGTGAGCGGCGGGCGGGACCAGCGCGGCGGGGCGTCGTCGGTCGCGGGGAGTCGCAGGGCCATGGGCGGGGGCGCGGGGAGACGGGAGTATCGGTGGGTCGGGGAGCCGACGCGGGCCCTCGGGTTCATCGTCCGGGACGGGCACGCCTCGGCGCTTCTGGACCGGGTCATCAGGCCCCGCCGCGCCGCGATCGCCTGACGGCCCTCCCAGTCGGTGGCGTCTCTGCGCGGCCGAAGCCGACACGGTTGCCCATGGAAGTATTTGGCGGCGGGCCGATGCTGCGCATGCGTCGGCACCCGGCCGGAGACTAGCGGACGACGGTGGCTTGAACCAGTCGGGTCTGCCCCAGGGCGTCCAGTCGGAGGAGGTACACCCCGGCCGGCAAGCGGCTCGCATCGAAGTCCACCGAGTAGGAGCCCGGCGGGTAGGTCCGGTCCGCTAGGCGGGCCACCAATCGGCCGCGCACATCGAAGGCGCGGATCGTTGCGTGCGCAGTCGATCCTACCGAGAACGGAATCCGGGCCCGGTCGCGCACCGGGTTGGGCGAGGGCGACCCCAGAACGAGCGCTGCATCGGGTGCCGACGGATCGGCCGAGACGCCGCGCGCCCCGACGAATCCGACGGGGTCGTAGTCGCCGCCAAGGATGCCGACGAGGTCGGTGGGTTCGAGTCCGAGCCAGGAGCCGAGCGCGGCGGCATAGACGGACCGGAAATCCGTCGAGTGGCGCACGTTGCCCGTGTTGTCCAGGTCGCTGAGGTCCGGCGCCGCGCCGAAGAAGCCGCCCTGTACCCCCTTACCCAGTGCGAACAGCGGGGCGGCGGTACCGTGGTCGGTGCCGTTCGAGCCGTTCTCGGCGACGCGCCGCCCGAACTCGGAGAACGTCATCGTCAGGACGCGCTCGTCGTCCCCGGACGCGCCGAGGTCGGCCTGGAATGCCGCCAGCGCGCCGCCGAGTTGGCCGAGAAGGGTCTGCTGACGGTCGAGCTGGTTGGCGTGGGTGTCGAACCCGCCCAGCGAGACCAGGTAGATCCGGGAGTCGAGGCCCCCTTTGATGAGCCGAGCGACCGCGGCCAGGTTGTTCGCCAGCGTGGACGACGGGTACTCGACGGCGTTCGTCCCGTCGGTGCCGGCCTGCTGAACCGCGCCGATGTAGACGTTCGAGGCGTTCGAGATGGCGCGGATGAATCCGAGCTCCGAGCCCGACGGCGTCGGAGCGATGTCGCTGGGGTCGTAGAGCCCCTGCCCGGCGACGATCTGTTCGAGCAGGTTCGTGCTCGCGATCCGCATGCTGAGGTCGCTCTCTCCGCTCTGGAACAGCAGCGGGTTGTACGATCCGAGCTGGACCGCCGGCGGGTGCTCCGGGAGCTGGTCTTCGTACGTCGGAAACGCGGTGCGAAGGCCTCCGCCGACCCAGCCGCCGTCGTAGCGGTCCGGTTCCGTTCGGGCCGTCGACCAGATGTCGGTCGCCGCAAAGTGCGACAGGCTGGAGTCGTCGTAGCCGACCCCGTGGACGATGCCGAGGTGGCCGTCTCCCCACAGCCCTTCCAGCGGAGCCAGCCCGGAATGCATCCCGACGTCCGCGCTGAGCGCCACCGTGTCCTGGCTGGCGATGGCGATCGACGGGCGCGCCTGGTAGTAGAGGTCGTTGCGGATCGGGACGATGGTGTTCAACCCATCGTTGCCACCGGAGAGCTGGACCAGCACCAACACCCGGTCCGTGTCGAGCGCGGAGAGGCGACCTAGCAACGAGCCCCCGTCGAGGGCGTAGGCGCGGGTGCTGCCCAGAGTGACCGCCGCCGCCGTTCCGAGGCCGGCGCGGAGGATGAAGTCCCGGCGCGTCCAGTCGTGGTGGTCGCGATCGTGCGCGGCGCCGTGGTCGAGAGAAGCTGCGCGGGGCCGATGCGCGTGGGAGTGGCACATGGCTAGAGGAGCTGGTACTCGGGCAGCCGAGCGAGAAACTGAAGGGTCGCCCGGATGCGAGCGGGGGCGGTGGACGCCTTAGGGTTCCACTCGTAATCCGGAATGCCGGCGAGGAGAATCTCGACGGCTTCAGTGCGCGTGGGCTCGGGCACGGGGACCGAGATCATCCGGTCGGCGAGATCGTCGACGAGGAGGTACGGATCGAACGGGTTCGGCAGGGAGAGCGCGAAATCCTGCGCGATGGAGCCTCGGCTTATCACGTCGTCGCTGGTGAGCCACCGCGTCGGGAGAGTGCTAGTGTCGAGCCAACTGCGGCCGACGGCCCATCCCGAGACGTTGGGGGGATCGAAGGGGCGTTGGCCGGCGTCGCGCGATTGCCGAAGGACGCGGCCGACGAGCGCGTCCGGGTCCGCGGCGCCCGTCGTTCGCAGCAGGCCGACGACGTGCTCGAAGGGGCTCTTGATTTTGGCCGCGAGGACGCCGTCCGAGAAGAAGTGCGCGCTGCCGAGCAACGCTCGCACGGCCGGCTCGATGGCGAAGTCCGCGCCGTCGAGCACCCCCGCCAGCTCCTCGACGACCTCCTCGTTGGGGATGTCGTGGACGAACTCGCGGTACAGGCGCCGCGCGACGTAGTGGGCGACGGCCGTGCGGCGCGCCGAGAAGATGAGCGCCATCGCCCCGTCGTAGTCCAGCGCCCCGGTGACGCCGAGGACCGTCTTTTCACCGGCGTCGAACCGGTTGGGGTTGAGGACGGACGTGAGTTGAGTGTTGGGGGCCGTCCAGCCCGTCAGTGCTCGCGCCAGTTCCCCGATGTCCTGCTGGGTGTAGTTCGGCGACCCGTCGGGGCCGGTGATGCCCATGGTGAACAGCTCCAGCAGCTCGCGGGCAAAGTTCTCGTTCGGGTTGCCGACCCGATTCTGATCGCCGTCGAGATACTTCAACATCGACGGCGTCCGGCCGATCTCATGGATGAGTTCGTCGTAGCGGCCGAGCGCATGACGGCGCAGGAGATACCAGTACTCGTAGTTGCGGTGGCCCCGGTTGCCCGTCTCGACGCTGCTTACCGGGACCACGCTGTGCCAGAGCATCGCCAGCCGCTCTCGGAGAGGCGACCCCGGGTGCCGAAGGCCGAGCGCTTCCCGGACGACCGACTCGCGAGAGTCGATGAGGCCCTCTCGGTTGGCTTGCTCGTACGCCTCTTTTTCTGCCTCGGACGCCGAGCTGGGGGGGCGGGGGATGTCAGCCCAGTACGGGCGAGGCGGCGTCCCGGCCGCGAGGGCGGCGTCGACCGTCCCTGCGACGGCGTCGGCGGGCGTCGTCTGCACATGCTGATCGACCGCCGAGGCGTCGAGGCCGAAGCCCGTCCGACGGACGAGGTGCGCGGCACGGCGCGCGTCCCACGGCGCGGAGGCGGCAGGCGCGAACGGAGCGAGGCCGCCCGCGTAGGGCGGCGGCTCAGCCGGGGGGAGCGCTTGGGCGTCGTCGGTGGCCCGAGGGCGGAGAAAGCGGCGACGGTCCATCGGAGCCTGAGCGGGGGAGAACAGTATCGGCGGAGAGGCCGCTCTCAAAACTATCGATCCCCGATGGGCCTCTGCGGTGACGTTGCCGGTCGCCGTCGGGGGGGCCTGCCAAGCCGTGCCCGCGAGTCTGGCCGCTTCGGCGCCGGCACCAGGGCGAGGCAGGTCAGCCGATGGTGTCGAACCCGGCCATCGCCGCCAGCCGCTCCGGCAGTCGGATCGAACCGTCGGCCTGCTGGCCGTTCTCGAGGAGCGCCGCCACGATTCGCGGGAGCGCGAGGGCCGACCCGTTGAGGGTGTGGACGAACTGCGGCTTCTCGCCCTCCGCCGGACGGAACCGGACGTTCGCGCGCTGCGCCTGGTACGCCTCGACGTTGGACACCGACGACACCTCGAGCCAGCGGCCCTGCCCGGCGCTCCACACCTCGAGGTCGTACGTCTTGGACTGGGTCATGCCGAGATCCCCGCTCGCGAGCGTCAACCGGCGGTAGGGGAGCCCGAGCGCCTGCACGGCGCGCTCGGCGTCCGCCAGCATCGCTTCGAGATGGTCGTAGCTGTCGTCGGGGTGGACAAAGCGGACCAGCTCGACCTTGTCGAACTGGTGGAGCCGGTTGAGCCCCCGCACGTCCTTGCCGTAGCTCCCGGCCTCGCGGCGGAAGCACGGCGTGTAGCCGGTGTACAAGCGCGGGAGGTCGTCGGCCGCCAGCACCTCGTCGCGGAGGTAGTTCGTCAGCGGCACCTCGGCGGTGGGGACCAAGTAGAGGTCGTCGGCTGACGTGTGGTACATCTGGCCCTCCTTGTCAGGCAGCTGTCCCGTCCCGATGCCCGACGCCTCGTTCACCAAAATGGGTGCCTGGATCTCGGTGTAGCCCGCCTCGGTCGCGAGGTCAAGGAAGAGAGCGATCAGGGCGCGTTGGAGACGGGCGCCCTTGCCGACGTAGAACGGGAAGCCAGCGCCGGCCACCTTCGCGCCGCGCTCGAAGTCGACGAGCCCGTGCCGCTCCGCGAGGTCCCAGTGGGGGAGCGCTTCAAAGTCGAACGTCGGCTTCGTGCCCCATTCCATGTCGACGCGGTTCGCGTCCTCGCCGCCGCGCGGGACCGACGGGTGCAGCGTGTTCGGGATCTCCAAGAGCGCCGCGCGCAACGTCTCGTCGAGCTCGCGGACCGCGTCCTCGCCCGTCTTGATCTCGGCCTTGAGGGCGTTCGACTCCGCCAGCAGGCCCTGCGCTTCGTCGCGCTTGCCCGCCTTCATCAGCGGCCCGATCTCGCGGCCCAGCTCGCCCTGCCGCTGGCGCTTGGCGTCGAGGTCCGTGACCGCCTGACGACGGCGCGTGTCGGCGTCGAGGGCGCGGTCGACGGCGGCGGGGTCGCCGATCCGCTTGTCTCCCATGTCCGTTCGGACGCGGTCGGGGTCGTCGCGCAGGAGGTCGAGGCTGATCATCGGTCGGGGAGAGGGGACGGCTGGAAGCTAGCCCGGGGTCTGGGGACGCCGCGAGCGGCGGGGGCGGCTTCGCGAGGCCTTGGCGGGCCCTAGTTTGAGGCGTCCCCCCGATCTCGCCGTGCGCCTCGCCCTGCTCCTCGCCGTCCTCGGAACCGCCGCGCTCGCGGCCTGCAGCCCGTCGGCGCCCGTCGGCATCGCCGCCGAGGTGCCAGGGACGACCTGGTCGCTGGAGCGGATCGTGACGGCCGACGGCGACGTGGTCCGGGCCGAGCCCGCAGAGATCTCGTTCGGGCCCGAGGGGTCGCTGGCGATCCAGTCGTGCAACGCATGCTCCGGCCGCTACGCCGCGCAGGACAGCGTGCTCACCATCGACGGGCCGCTGGCGTGCACCAAAAAGGCCTGCCCGGCCGGCGCGTTGGAGCTGGAGCGACACGTGATGGGGGCATCCGTGATGCGCCGCGAGGGCCTCTACCTCACCGTCCTTCCCGCCGACTCGACGGTCGACCAGCTGCTGTTCGTCCCCGCCCAGTAGCGCGGTCTACACCCGCTCGCGCAGCGCCAGCCGCTCGCGGACGGTTGCCAGCGAGGCGTCCAACGGGGTCGGGTGGAAGCCCAGCTCGCTCTCGGCGCGCAGGATCAGCAAGCCCGCGCGGAGCGGGCGGGGCGCGCCGGGGTGCAGCTCCGCCGTCGTCGTGGGCGAGATGAGGTCTGGGTCGAGCCCGAACGCTTGGGCGACCTGGAGCGCGAGTTGGAAGACCGTGAGCACCTCCCGGCCGGCGATGTGGAAGACGCCGCCGCGACGCTGGCGGACGAGCCGCATCACGCCGTCGGCCAGGTCGTCGTCGAAGGTCGGCGTGCGGAGTTGGTCCGCCGCGACACGGATCGGGCGCCGGGCCGTGAGCTCGCGCACCACCCAGCGAACGAGATCGAGGCGGGGCACGCCGGCGGGCACGCCAAAGACCATCGTCGTCCGCACGACGGCCCAGTCGTCGAGGCGGGACAGCCGGAGCGCGTTCTCGGCCGCCAGCTTCGAGCGGCCGTAGGCGTTGATCGGCGCGGGGCGGTCGGCCTCTGCATAGGGGCCCGCGAGCCCGTCGAAGAGGAAGTCCGTCGACGGCAGCACCAGCCGCGCGCCGTGCCGGCCGCACGCCTGTGCGAGGGTGGCGACGGCGTCGACGTTGAGGGCCCAGCACGCCTCGCGGTCGGCCTCGCAGGCCTCGACGCTCGACATCCCGGCGGCGTGGAGCACCACGTCGGGCGCGAAGTCCTGCATCACGCGGTCGACGGCCCCGCCATCGAGCACGTCGAGCCGGGCGTAGCCCCCGCGTGAGCGCGCGAGGGCGGGGCCCCGGCCGGTCGCCAGCACGTCCGCGCCGGGCTCGCGCGCCGCCGCCCGCACGAACGCCTGCCCGACCAGGCCGTTGGCGCCGGTCACCAGAATCCGGGGCGGCAGCATTACGACCGCCGCTCGCGCACGGCCGCGTCGAGCGCGGCGGTGATGTCGGCGAGGGGCGCCCCGGGCGTGAACACGTGGCCCACGACACCGCGCGCCAGCAGGTCATCCGCATCCGCCTGCGGGATTGTGCCGCCGGCCACCAAGATCACGTCGTCCAGCCCGGCCTCGTCGAGCAGCGTCCGCAAGCGGGGCAGCACCGTCCCGTGCGCGCCCGAGAGGATCGAGACGCCGACCACGTCGACGTCCTCCTCCTCAGCCGCACGTACGATCACGTCGGGCGACTTGCGCAAGCCGGTGTAGATCACCTCCATCCCCGCGTCGCGGAGGGCGGCGGCGACCACCTTGGCGCCCCGGTCGTGGCCGTCGAGGCCGACCTTGGCGATGAGGACGCGGATGGGGCGGGAGAGCGTGTCGGTCATGGCGGAAGCTAGAGGCGGAGCCGAAGGCCGAGCCCGGCGCCCAGGTCGAAGTCGGTCTCCTCGACGAGCTGAAGGCGTGGGGAGACGAGCCCGTAGATCTCGATCTCCTGGGTGAGTGGCGCCTCCAAACCGACCCCCAGGCTCACGCCGAAGGCGTCGCGGCCCCCGGTGTGCACGAACACGCCGGGCCCGTAGAAGAGCGCCAGGTTGGTGTCGGAGCCCTGCAGGCGGCGCGAGCGGAGCAGGTAGTGGCCCTCGGCCGAGACCGAGTCGTCGAGGTCCCAGCCGATGGCGAGGATGACGGCGCCCGCGCCGGACCCCGCTTTGAGCGAGAGGCCGGTGGGGGTGCCGATCTGGCCACCGATGGCAAGCTGGGCGGAGGCGGGGGCGGCCACCAGCAAGGCGGCGGCGAGGAGAAGGGAGCGCATGTCGAGGGGAGAGGGAGAGGGGGGAGCCGTGCCGTGTACGCCCCCGTTACGGCGTCGGCTCCCCGGGCGGCTCCAGCGCGAGGTCGTCGAGGTGCTGGCGGAGTTGGTCGGCGTCTTCGAGGCGGAGCCGGCCCGCCAGCACGAGCCGAAGTTCGCGGCGGCGGGCAGCGGCCTCGAAGCGCGACTGTTCCGCGTCGGTCTGCGGGGTTAGCGGCGGCACGGGGATCGGCCGGCCGCTCTGGTCGACGGCCACGAACGTGTAGAACGCCCGGTTGCAGTGGCGGCGGGTGCCCGTGCTGTTGTCCTCGGCCCACACGTCGATCCCGACCTCCATCGACGTGGTGAACGCCCGGTTGACGGTCGCCTCCAGCACCACGACCTCCCCGAGCCGGATCGCAGCCCGGAAGTCGACGGAGTCCACCGACGCGGTGACGACGGTGCGGTGGGAGTGGCGCTGGGCCGCGATGGCGGCGCAGACGTCCATGAAGTGCAGGAGCCGCCCGCCCATCAGGTTGCCCAACGTGTTCGTGTCGTTGGGGAGCACGAGCTCGTTCATCGTGCACTGGCTGGCGGAGGGCGTCTTATCGGGCACGGATTCGCGGAATCTGGGGAGCGTGGAAGCTAGGTCCGCGGCAGAGCTTGCCCGACGGAAGCCGGAGAAGAGGAGGGGAGGACGGGAGCCGCGGAAGGGCCATGGCGGCAACGCGTCTTGCCGAGGCGCATCGGAACGACATCTTCATTTCTTCGATCCTCTTTTCCGCTTGTCTCCCAGTGAGGCGGCCCGATACTCCTCCGGTCCGACCTCCCGCATGCCGATCCTCCCCGCCGTCCAACGCCTTGTCGACCGGCTCCTCTACGAGCGGGTCCGTCCCCTGGCAGCCCGGATGCAGCCTGGCCGGTTCGATGCCGTGGCCCGGGCGCTGGCCGTCGCCGCGACGCCCCTCGTTCTGGCGACCTCGCCGCGCGAGACGCGGGCGTACCTGCGCCAGATCGGCGTGAGCGCGGGGCCGGTCCACCATCTCCGGTTCGCGTACCTGAAGGCCGTCGAGCGCTTCCGGGGCGACTACGTCTACCTCCGTCCGCACGACCCCATCCTTAAGGGCCCAGGCTTGCGGGCGTTCGAAGAGACGGGAGAGGCGGCCGTGATGGTCGGGTGGAGCGCCTACGGCATGATCGGCGCGGCGCGGCTGGCGGTCGAGCGCGGCGACCGCGTCGTGCGCTACCCCTACGGCGGGGAGAACGGACCGGCCCCGGACACCATCGCGCCGTCCGAACGGTGGGCGGCGTTTCAGGCCGAGGTGCGGACCCAGCTCATCCAGCCCGTGCAGATCGTCCCGGGCGGGTCGCCGCTGGCGTACATCCGCGCGCTGCGGAGTGGCCAGAGCCTGATCATCCTGCAGGACGTGCCCGAGCCGGAGGCCCCACGCCGCCGGCTGGCGGGGACCGAGCGGCCGCTCCCCGTCGGGGCGGTCCGGCTGGCGAAGGCCGCTCGCGTCCCGATCTACGCCATCGACACGTCGTTCCGGGGGGGGCTCCTCCACATCGAGCTCGACGGCCCGCTGGACATGGACGAACAGGCGCTCCTCGACCGCTTCTCGAACAAGATCCGCGAGCAGCCCTGGGCCTGGACGCTCTGGCGCGAGTTCACGGGGGCGTAGGGGACGGAGATTGGGCCGTCAACACCACGGAGACGATGCCGGCGAGCGCACCCAGAGGGAGGTACACGATGGAGGTGAACAGGCCTAGCAGAACGAACCCGATGACCACAACGACGACTGGCATTCCAGTGAACAGGTACCCCGCGCCGACGGCGAGCGCGACGAGCGCGTAGGCCAGCACAGCCACACTCATCCCCGTCATCGCGCCCTCATAGACGGATCCCTTGCCCTGAGCCTCCGCGAGTGTCTGCCGGAGAAGCCAGGCCGCCACCCCAGCGCCAGCCGTGCCCACCCCGATCAGAACGGGGGGGGGGACGCCGATCATCGAACCAAACCAATCGGCGACGGTGGCGGCCGCGATGCCCCCCGCGATCGCAAAGCAGACGACCCTGCGTCCGGTCCCCCTCGGTTGGGAGGGGCGGCAGGACGTGGACTCGAGAGTGAGGGTCGGCACGGATTCGGTCAGAGATCTTCGAGCGGCGGGGGCGGATCGACGGGTCGAGCGCGGCTTCGGTCGCTGGCGGCCAGGGCCAGCAGCAGTCCGGTGGCGGCTCCGAGGGGTAGCAGGAGGATCGAGCTGAGGGCGGCCCCAAGCCTGAGGTACAAGAGGACAGTGGCCGCCGGCTCCCTGGTCGCGACGGTAAACAGCGTGCCGTAGACGAGCGCGAACAGGAAGTACGCGAGGGCGACGATGGACACGCCCACCAAGACCCCTACCAGCGCGGAGGCGCCGATGGATCGGCTCGGTGGAGCCGTGCAAAACGGGCGTCCCAAGAGGTAGCCCGCCAACGCTGCAGCTCCGGCTCCGCACGGGATCATGGCGAGCGAGAGGGGCGAGAACGAGGATGCGTCGAGGAGACCTGTAAAGCCGACGACGACCGCCGCTCCGGCCGCTCCGACGATGGAGAAGACGGTCACGACGCGCACCACGTCGGTGGTCTCGCACGGCCCCGGTTGGGCCGTCATCGACGGGTCGCGGCCACGCGCCACGGCTAGGTCTTCTGCGGCTGCTTCTTCGCGGCTGGGAACAGGACGTTGTTCAAAATGAGCCGGTAGCCCGGCGAGTTCCGGTGCAGCGACAGGTCCGTCGGTGGGTCGCCGACAAAGTGCTGGTAGTCCTCGGGGTCGTGGCCGCCGTAGAAGGCGAAGAAGCCCTGTCCGGCCGGGCCGTAGAGGTAGCGGACGGCGCCTGTCGTTGGGCTCTCACCGAGAATCACCACGCCCGGCTTGATGGCTGTGGGGCGGAAGGCGGTCGTCTGGCCCATGAACCCGCGCACGCTGGCGACGTGGTTCTGCGTCAGCATCGTCGGGACGGGGTCCCACCGCGCCGAGAACTCGAAGAGCGTGAAGTAGTCCGTCAGCGGGTTGCGGAGCGCGGGCGGTGGCGGGCTGTCGATGTCGGCGTGCTCGTACTCCATCAGGTTGAGGACGGGCCGGAAGTCCTGGAAGGCCATCGTGCCTGAGAAGTCGAGCATCGACGACACGTTCGGCGTCTGGCCGTCGCCGTCGATCTGGGCCGGGGCGATGTCGAGCCCGGCCGTCGCGAGGGCAAGGTCGAACGTGTCGGCGCCGGAGCACATCGCGAACAGGAACCCACCCTCTACCACGTAGCCGCGGATGGCCTGGGCGACCGCCAGCTTCAGTTCACTGACCTTCCCGAACCCGAACGCGCGCGCCGACGTCTCGGCCTCCTGCTGTTGCTGCTGGTACCACGCCTGCCCGTGGTACATCGAGTAGAACTTGCCGTACTGGCCCGTAAAGTCCTCGTGGTGGAGGTGGACCCAGTCGAACTCGCCGAGCCGGCCCGCGAGCACGTCGGCGTCGTAGATCTGCTCGTAGGGGACCTCGGCGTACGTCAGCGCGAGTAGCACGGCGTCGTCCCAGGGCAGCGTCTGGTCCGGGGCGTAGACGGCGATCGACGGCGCCTTCTCGAGTCGCACGACGGACGTGTTCGCCGCCGGCGACTCGGCGGCGTCCACCTCAGCGGCCCCGTCGGTCGACTCGAAGGTGACGCCGCGTGAGCGGAGCTCCGTCCGCAGGTCCGAAACGTCGGGCATCACGAACGCCCCGCCGCGGACGTTGAGCAGCCAGTCCACTTCGAGGCCGAGGTCGAGCGCGTGGTAGACGGCGCCATACGCACGCAGGTGGTCGGCCTGCGCGTCGTCCATCGGGACGAGCAGGTTCTGGGCGGACGGGGTGCTGGCGAGGAGCGCGAACGCGACGGCGAGGACTCTCATGGCAGGCTCAGGAGGGGGAGGAGCGCAGGCGGCGCAACGCCTCGCGCGCGGCGGGCGCGAGCGGGGAGCCGGGGTAGCGCTCCAAGAGCCGATCGTAGCGGTCGGCAGCGGAGCCGGGATCGCCCATGCCCTCGAAGGCCTCCGCCTGACGGCGTAGCGCACGGTCGCCGAAGTAGGATGAGGGGACGTCCACCAACAGCTTGTCGAGCGTGGCGACGGCGACCGCGTCTTCTCCCTGGGCAAACTGGACCGCGGCCCGGAGATACAGCGACTCGTCGGCGAGCGGGGCGGTGGACGTCAGCGCCGCGTCGAGCGAGTCGAGCGTCGCGAGCGTCTCGGGGAACGCGCCCTGGCGGAAGCGCAGCGCGGCGCGGCCGTAGACGTGCAACGGCTCGTCGGAGCGGTCGGCGTCGAGGTCGAGGTCGAGGTCGAGGTCGGCGCCACCGCCCAGCGCCTCGGACAGCGTCACCCGGAGCGCGATGGCGTCGTTCGAGGCATCGGCGGCCGTGTTTTCGTCGAGCGCCTCCACGCGGGCGAGCGCCGAATACATGAACCCCTCGTACACATCAATGAGCGCCAGTTCATAGCGCGCCTGCTCCGCGATCGGCCCGATGCGGACGGCCTGGTCGACATCCTGAAACTGCGCGCGGGCCGCGGCGAGGTCTCCCCGCTGGATGGCGACATCGCCCAAGCGCAAGCGCGCACGGGCGGCGATCACCGGGTTGCGCGACTGGGCGGCCTGTCGGAGAACCTCCTCCGAACGGTCGAACTCGCGGAACACGTCCGCCAGCAACTCGGCGAGCTGGAGGCGCGAGGCCGGGGCGAAGTCGTCGGCGGGAAAGTCAGCGAGGTAGCGGAGGTAGCCGGCTCGCGCCGAGTCGGCGGCGGCGGTGAGGGCGGCCGCCTCACGGGCCTGGGCATCCCACAGGCGGGTCCGCTCGAACCGGGCGCGGGAGGCCGCGGGTCCGGTCGGGTGGCGTGTCAGCACCTCGTCGAGGGCCCGCGCCGCCGCACCGCTGGCGCCCGCCCCGACGGCCTGCTCGGCGAACTGGACGAGCGACTGGCCCTCCTCGGCTTCGAGTCGGTCGAGCGCGCGGACGGCGTCGAGGGCGCGGTCGTAGTCGCCCTGCTCCAGCGCCAGCCACGCCTGGAGCTCGCGGTAGGCCCGGTTGAGCGGGTCGAGCGCGGCGGCCCGGTCGATGGCGGCGCCGAAGATGGCGGGGGCGTCGCGGCCCGAGAGCAGCCGCGTCAGCCGCGACTGGACGGTCGCCCGGAGCTGGGGCTCCTCCGCGAGCGCATCGAGGTAGAGGGTGGCGGCGCGGTCGTAGTCGAGCGCCAAGCCGTAGAGGTGCGCCAGCTCGACGGGCAAGATGGCGTCGCCCAGCCGCTCGCGGCCGGACGCCAGCACCTCGGCGGCCTGGTCGTAGAGCCGCAGGCCGCCGATCTCGCTGGCGACGCGGCGGTAGGCTTGCGGATCGTCGGGGTCCAGCGCGATCGCGTCGGCCCACGCTTGCCGCGCCTCGTTGTCCCGACCGGCGCGCGACAGGGCCGTCCCGCGCTTGGACAGGAAGGAGACGGACGGCCCGGCCCGAGCGATCCAGGCGTCGATGTGGGCGACGGCGTCGTCGAAGCGGCGGGCGGCGAGGTAGGCCTCTTCGAGCTTGAGCCAGACGGCGACGGCGGTCGGGTCCTCGGCGTAGAGGTCTTCGAGGAGGGCGGTCGCCTCGTCGAGCCGGCCGTTCGCCAGCAGGTTCACCGCGAGCCGGTAGCTGGCGCGCTCGTCCTCGATGCGCGGGCCGCGTGTGATGCGGACGGGCCCCTCCCGCCGGACCTCCTGCGCCTCGTTCTGGATGTCCTCCGGCTCGCGGGCCCGCTGGTCACGCAACTGGTTGAGGCTGTCGAGCACGGCGCGGCCCCGGTTCACGGGCTCGTTGGCCGGCTCCTGCGCCCGCACCGGCGCACACGCGGCGGCGAGACAGAGCGCGAGCAGGGCGGGGCGGAGCATCACGGGCGCGGGCGGGCAGGTCAAGGTAGCCGGACGGCTATCTTGGCGCCCCGTCAACGCCCCCAGTGCGCCGTTCGTGCGGCGCCTGCCGATGCTCCCCGACCTCCGACCGCCCGCGCCCCGCGCCCAAGCCCCGCGCGCGATCGCGGTGCTCGGCTCGACGGGCTCGATCGGGGTCCAGGCGCTGGAGGTCGCCGCGCTCTTCCCGGACCGCTTGCGCGTCGCCAGCCTGGCCGCCGGCTCGCGGTGGGAACTGCTGGCCGAGCAGGCCCGCGCCGTTCGCCCCGACCGCGTCGCGATTGCCGATGAGTCGGCGTACGCCGACCTGTGCGCCGCGCTGGCGGGGACGGGCATCGACGTGCTGGCGGGCGCCGACGCCGTCCGCCAACTGGCGGAGGATGCGGCCATCGACATCGTCGTGGCCGCGATCGTGGGCGCCGCCGGCTTGCGGCCGGCGCTCGCGGCGATCGAGCGGGGGACGACGGTCGCCCTCGCCAACAAAGAGTCGCTCGTGGTGGCCGGCGCGCTCGTCGAGGCCGCCGCCGCGCGGTCCGGCGCCGTCGTCGTTCCGGTCGACTCGGAGCACTCCGCGCTCTTCCAGTGCTTGGTCGGCGAACCCGTCGACGCCATCGAGCGGCTGATTCTGACCGCCTCGGGCGGCCCGTTCCGCGAGCGTGACGGCGCCAGCTTCAGCACCATCACCCCAGCCGAGGCCGTCGACCACCCGAACTGGTCGATGGGCGCCAAGATCTCCGTGGACTCGGCCACGATGATGAACAAAGGGCTGGAGGTCATCGAGGCCCGGTGGCTCTTCGGCGTCGACGCCGACCGCATCGACGTGGTGGTCCACCCCGAGTCGATCGTTCATTCGGTCGTCGAGTTTGTCGACGGGTCCTCGAAGGCGCAGGTCGGCCCGCCCGACATGAAGGTGCCCATCCAGGTGGCCCTGTCGTTCCCCGACCGGTGGCCCGCCCCGCACGCCCGCCTCGACTGGACCCGAACCGGCCCGCTGACGTTCACGGCCGCCGACACTGATCGTTTCCCCTGCCTCGACCTCGCGTACGCCGCGCTCCGCACCGGGGGCTCCGCGCCTGCCGCGCTGAATGCGGCCAACGAGGTCGCCGTCGCCCGCTTCCTGCGTGGCGACATCCGTTTCACCGACATCCCGCGCCTCGTCGAAGCGGGGCTCGCGTCTGCCCGACCGGCGGATACGCTCGACGCCCTCGCCGCCGTTGACGCCGACGCCCGCCGCGCAGCCGCGGCGGTGCTGACCCCAGCCTGACGGATCCCCGTCCACTCTATGGAGGCCATCTTCGACTCCCTCTCGTACTTCCTCTGGGTCGCGCTCGCGCTCGGCGTGCTCGTGTTCGTCCACGAACTCGGCCACTTCCTGGCCGCCCGCCTGTTCGGGATGCGCGTCGACGCGTTCTCGATCGGCTTCCCGCCGAGCCTCTTCGCCCGGAAGGTCGGCCAGACGGAGTACCGCGTCGGGGCGATCCCGCTCGGCGGCTACGTCTCGATCGCTGGGATGGTGGACGAGAGCATGGACGCGGAGGGGCTGGCGAGCGAGCCCGAGCCCGACGAGTACCGGTCCAAGCCGGTCTGGCAGCGCGTCATCGTGATCTCGGCCGGCGTCATCTTCAACCTGGTCTTTGCCGTCCTGCTGTTCGCGGCGCTCGTGTTCATCAACGGGCGGCCCTACACGCCCGCCGAGAACGTGGCACTCGAGATCGCCGAGGGCTCCATCGCCGCCGAGATGGGGCTGGAATCCGGCGACCGCGTCGTGGGCGTCAACGGCGAGCCCGCCGAGCGTCTCGAAGACGTGTTCTCGCCCGAACAGATGATCGTCGACCAGTTCGAACTGACCGTGCTCCGTGGGGGCGACCGGGTCGAACTGATCGCCGAGCCCGCGCTCGCGTCTCGTCTGTCGCGCGAAGCGCTTGAGGTCGAGCGCGCCGACGGCGAGGTCTCGTTCGGCTCCGTCTTCGGCGCCTCGGCCCGATACCCCCCCGTGCTCGCGTCCGTGTCAGCGGGGTCCGCCGCTGACGAGGCGGGCCTCCTGCCCGGCGACCGCGTGCTGTCGATCGGCGGCGAGCAGACCATCTCGTGGGACGCTCTCACTGTGCAGGTGGCCGCGACGGAGGGCGAGGCCGTGACCGTCCGCTGGGCCCGGCCCGACTCGCTCGGCCCGGCCGGCGAGGGCGCCGCCGTCGTCGAGCGGCGCGGCGCGGCGACCATTTACGAGGCCCAGATCGCCCCGCGCGCCTCGGGCGACGGCTACCAACTCGGCGTGACGCGCGACATCACCGCCGCCGGCCAGCGGATCGACCAGCTCAGCATCGGCGAGTCGCTGGCCGACGGCTTCCAGACGACGGCCACGAACGTGACCGGCACCTTCGCCTTCATCGGCAAACTGGTGACCGGCAGCGAGAGCGTCCGCGACAACGTCGGCGGGCCGCTGATGATCGCCAAGCAGTCCAAGGAGGCGGCCGACCGCGGCCCCCAGGTCTTCTGGATGTTCGTGGGCTACCTGTCGATCGCCCTCGCCGTCTTCAACATCCTGCCGATCCCAGCCCTCGACGGCGGCCACCTCGTCTTCCTGATGTATGAGGGCGTGGTCCGGCGCAAACCGAGCTTGAAGGTCCAGATGGTGGTCCAGCAGGTCGGCGTGGCGCTCATCCTGGCGCTGATGGTGTTCGTCATCTTCAACGACGCTGTCCGCTGGTTCGGGTAGGGCCGGCTGGCGATGGGCCGGGGAGGGGAAAAGCGCATGGGCAGAGGGACCTCGCGTTCCGCACTGCGCATTCGCACGGTTCTGACGGCGACGCTCGCGAAACGGGGCCACCTTTGCGCTCCTGCGCTCCTGCGCTCCTGCGCTCCTGCGCTCCTGCGCTCCTGCGCTCCTGCGCTCCTGCGCTCGCCCTCTCCGCTACCTTCCTCAATGGCCACGCCCGTCGACGCCCCGGTCCAGCTGACGAACGTCGCCCAGACGGCGGCCGACCGCGCCGAGCAGGCGGCCCTCCAGGCTCGCGGCTCGATCCCCGAGCACGTCGCGTGCATTATGGACGGGAACGGCCGGTGGGCGAAGGCGCGGGGCAAGACGCGCGTGACCGGCCACCACGAGGGCGTGTTGTCGGTCCGCGAGATCACCGAGGCGTGTGCCCAGCTCGGCGTCAGCCACTTGACGCTCTACACGTTCTCGACGGAAAACTGGAACCGCCCCGCCGCCGAGGTTTCGGCGCTGATGGCGCTGCTCGTGCGGACGCTGCGCAAGGAGGCCGAGAACCTGCACCGCAACGGCATCCGGCTCCACGCCATCGGCGACCTCGACAGGCTGCCAGCCAAGGGCCAGCGCGAGCTGCAAGAGGCGTTCGACCTGACCGCCGGCAACACGCGGATGACGCTGACGCTTGCGCTCAGCTACGGCTCGCGGTGGGAGATCACACGGGCCGTCCGCGACATCGCGGAGGCGGCTCGCGCGGGCCAGCTCGACCCGGCGGAGATCACGGAAGAGACCGTCTCCGAGGCGCTGTTGACGCGCGGCCTGCCGGACCCGGACCTCTTGGTGCGGACGGCCGGCGAGATGCGGCTGAGCAACTTCCTGTTGTGGCAGATCGCCTACACCGAGCTCTACGTCACCGAGACGTTCTGGCCCGACTTCCGCCGGAGCGCGTTGTACGACGCCGTCCGCAGTTTCCAAGACCGCGACCGCCGCTTCGGCCGCGTCGCCGACGTGTAGTCCTGCGGTGCCTGCCGACCGGAGCGGAGGATGGGGGAGAAGACGTGACCCACTCGTCGCGTTGCAATAAGGCCCCAGACCTGCCGTTCGACCCCCGCAAGCGACGGCGGGTTTTCGCCGACTCTGCGCCGGCCCCCCCTAGGCCCCCGCCGTACCCTCCGTGCTCCCCCCGGCCGACCGCCCGACGCGCCCCGAATGATCCGTTTGTCCGCCCTGCGCGCCTCCGTCCTCCTGCTGCTGGCGGTGCCCGCCGCTTTCGCCCAGACCCCCGTCGCCCCCGGGACCGCCGAGATCCTGTCGGTCTCCGTCGAGGGCGCCCTCGATGAGAGCAGCCACGCGCTGGTCCGTTCCATCAGCGGCCTCCGCACCGGCCAGCGTGTCTCGCTGCCCTGGGACCCCGCCTTCGGCGAGGCCGTCCGCAACCTCTACTCGCGCGGCGGCTATTCCGACGCCCAGGTCGTGGCCTCCGAGGTCGTCGGCGACGGCGTCTTCCTGACGATTACCGTCGAGGAACAACCCCGGCTGGCGGCCTACGCCGTCGAGGGCATGAAGCAGGCCGACGTCGACGAATTGGGCACCCAGATCCCGCTGCTGCGGGGCCGCGCCGTCCGTGCGTCCGATATCGAGCGGACCAAGATGATCCTGCGCGACCGGCTCGCGCAGGACGGCTACCGCTTAGCCAGCGTCGAGTCCCGTCAGTCAATCGACACCGACGGCCGCGTCCAGCTCACGTTCGTCGTGGACCGAGGGGAGCGGCAGGCGGTCAGCGACATCCGCTTCGTCGGCAACGACGTGTTCTCGGAGCGGACGCTGCGCAAGCAGCTCTCGAACACCCCGGAGCGCCGCTGGTGGCGGTTTTGGAAGACGGAGACCTTCGACGACGAGAAGTTCGACCAGGACCTCACGTCGCTCGTTCGCTTCTACAACGACCGCGGCTATTACGGCGCTCGCGTCGTTCGCGACTCCGTCTATCTCGAACCCGACGAGGCTGGCGACGAGCGGTTGGTGGTCGAGGTCGAAGTCGCGGAGGGCCCGAAGTACCACATCCGCAACGTGGTCTTCGAGGGCAACACGGTCTACACCGATGCCCAGCTGCAGCTGGCGCTCGGCATCCAGGGCGGCGACGTGTACGACCGCACCCGGATCGAGCAGAACCTCTACTACTCGACCGACCACTCTGACCTTACGAGCCTCTATCAGGACCGCGGGTACTACGAGTTCTACGTCGCCCCCGAGGTCGTGGAGGCCCCGGGCGACTCGCTCGACCTGTTCCTCGAAGTGACCGAGGGCGAAGTCTACGAGTTCGGTGAGGTCCGCATCGCGGGCAACACGCGGACCAAGGAGCACGTCATCCGGCGCGAGCTCCGGACGATCCCCGGCCAGCCGTACTCGCGCCAGGCGATTGAGCGGTCCGTCCGTGAGCTGGCGACGCTCAACTACTTCGACCCCGCCAGCTTTGGCGCCGGCCCGGCCATCAACGTCGATGAGGACGGCAAGACGGTCGACCTGGTCTACAACCTGGCCGAGACCTCGTCCGATCAGTTGGAGCTCTCGGGCGGCTACGGAGGCTCGGGCATCGGGCTGATCCTGTCGGCTCGTGTCACGTTCGCCAACTTCTCCGTTCAGAACCTCGCGCAGGGATTCAAGGGCGGGATGCCGACGGGCGACGGGCAACAGCTCTCGCTCCAGGTCCAGACGTATGGGCAGCGCGCCCAGATCTACTCGCTCTCGTTCACCGAGCCGTGGTTCCGTGGGCAGGCCACCCCGGCGGGCTTCTCGCTCGCGTACCGCCGGCAGACGTTCAACACCGCGACCGGCACCGACGGCTTGTACTCGACGGCCTCGGCGTCGGTCTTCTACCGCCAGCGGCTCAAGTTCCCGGACGACTTCTTCGTCTCCGGATCGAACATCGGGTACCGGCTCTACGACGTCGAGGGGCTGAACAGCAACGTCCTGCCGGAGGGCTTGAGCCAGGAGGTGACGTTCACGCAGTCGATCTCGCGGAACGCGCTCGACAACCCGACCTTCCCGCAGAACGGGTCCAGCGTCGGCCTCTCGCTGTCGGTCGCCCCGCCCATCGGCGACTTTATCCAGTACCACAAGTGGGACCTCAACACGGCGTTCTACACGCCGATCGTGGGGCGCCTCACCGCGAGCGTTAAGACGCGGTTTGGATACATCGGCTCGCTCACCGGCGACCCGGTCCGGTTCCAGCGCTACCTCATCGGCGGGACGCCGCTGGAGGCCTCGGGCACGTCGAGCATCTCGCGCGGCTTCGGTCGGGACCTCGTCTTCTTGCGGGGCTACCCACTTGAGGCCGTCGGCCCGCGCCTCGACGGCGATCCGGTCGGCGGTCGGATCCTGAACAAGTACGAGTCGGAGATCGGCCTCGTTCTTTTCCAGACGCCCCAGCTCTCGCTGGCGCCGTACCTGTTCGCGGATGCCGCCAACACGTATGACGGCTTCGACGACTACGACCCGTCCAGGCTCTTCCGGTCGGCCGGCTTCGGCGCCCGCATCTTCCTGCCCATCTTGGGGCTCGTCGACCTGAACATGGGCTACCAGATCGACCCGTACGCGCCGCTCGGCACGTCCGCGGGCGATATTCAGGATGCGCAGCCCGGTTGGCGGTTCCAGTTCTCGCTCGGCGGCCGATAGCCGCGAGACCCCGCCGGCCTGACCGGCGGCTTCCGACTCGACACCCTCCTCCGACCCACCCATGCGCCTGCTCGCCCTCGTCCTCGTCGCCGCCGCACTCGTGCCTGCCGTCGCCGCGCAGCAGAAGATCGGGTACGTCGACTCGTCGAAGATCCTGCCCCAGATGCCGGAGTTCCAGTCCGCCCAGCAGGAGTTGGATCGGCTCGCGGGCGTCTGGCGTGCCGAGATCGCGACGGCCGAGACCGAATCCCGGACGCTCGCCGACCAGTTCGCTGCTCGCGAGATCCTCTACACCGACGACGAGCGCCAGCAGCAGCAGGCCGCCCTCGAGGCCAAGCGCTCCGAGCGCGACGCCCTGCGCCAGCGCTACTTCGGGCCCAACGGCGAGCTCTTCCGCGAGCAGCAAACGCGGTTGCGCCCCGCGCAGGAGCGCCTGCTGGCCGCCATCGAGACCGTCGCCGACGACGACGAGTTCGACTACATCTTCGACCGGGCCGGCGAATATGTCTTCCTCTTTGCTCGGGCCCGCCACGACCTGACCGACCGCGTGCTCCAGGAGCTCGGGGTCGGGATCGGCTCGGCGGTCGCTCCCGGCTCGACTCGATAACCCCACCCTGACCAGACTCCCTCCGATGACTCTCCGCCTCTCCCTCCTGGCCGTCCTCGCCGTCGCGCTCGCGCCGGCCGCCCTGGCCCAGCCGATGAAGGTCGGCTTTGTCGACACCGACCAGATCGTGATCCGGATGCCGGCCTTCGCCGATGTCCAGGCCCAGCTCCAGCAGCAGCAGCAGGCCGTCGGCGCTCGCGTCCGCGTGCTCCAGGACTCGCTCCAGACGGTCTTCCAGGCCGAGCTCGCCGACTACCAGCAGTTCGCGTCCACGCCCCTCGCAACCGACGCCGCCCGCGCCGAGCGCGAGCAGGCGCTGTTGGTCCTTCGCAACGACATCGAGCAGGCGGAGGTCCAGGGCTTGCAGTACCTGAGCTACGCCGAGGCGCGGCTTCTCCAGCCGGTCCTCAACCAGATCGACCAGGCCATCGCCGCCGAGGCCGAGGCCGGCGGCTACGACCTGGTGCTCCCGACCGTCGCCAACAACGCCCCGGTCTTCCTGTACCGTAGCGAGAAGATCGTCGACCTGACCCCCGGCATCATGGGCCGCCTCGGGATCGACCCGAACTCGCCGCCGCTCGGCCAGCCGCAGGCCCAGCAGGCCGTCCCGCCCGGGCAGTAGGGCAGGCTCCGCCGACCCACATCAGGGCGTCGTCTCCACCGAGGCGGCGCCCTTTTTTTGTGGCAGCCCCGTCGGCCATCTCGCTCGCGTCAGCGGACGTACGCCAGCAACTGCGTCACTTCCTCCGGGTCCGGGATGTGGGCCGTCCCGTAGGTCCTGCCGGAGATGTGGTACACGACGGCCATCACGAGCGCGACCTCTTGGGTTAGCACGCAGGACGCGTGGGGTATGGAGGTAGAGATGCCACCCTGCCCGTCCGCGACGACCACGTTGGCGGTCCCCGACCCGAGCGGCTCGATGCGGACGACATCGCGACCGAAGTCGACCCGTTCGCCGGGCTCGCGGACGACGTTGAGAAAGTTGAGCCACAGGGTGTACGTCCCGCCGGAGATCAGCCCGTCGAGGTCGACGGCGACGTGCGCGGTTCGCCCCTGACACCGGATCACGACCTCCCCGCTCGCAGCTTCCCAGTCCGAGAGGAGCACGGCGGTGCCGTCCGGGCGCACGATCGCCGTCAGCAGCCCGAACGGGGAGTCGAACACGTTGCGGGCGTAGAGCGCGTCGGACGGATTGAGAGGGGGGGCGCCCGCCTGATCCCGCACCTCGCCAAGGAAATCGATGGCGCCGAGGTTGAGGTGGGGCACGACCGGTCGGGGGGCGATCACGAAGTCCTGCCGTGCAGTCTGTCCGGCTGCGATGGCGACGGCCACGGGAAGCGGGGTCACCGCCCGAGCGGCCCGGGGGAGGTCGAGCGAAAGAGACAGGGCGCCTTCGGGAGGGGCCTCGAATCGATACGACCCGGCCCCCCCGGTGGTTGTCTCGGTCTGGCCCGCGCCCGCCGCAAGCCGGACGACGACGTCGGGATAGGTGCCACCCTGGGCGTCGGTGACCGTTCCGGTGAGCGCCGCGACTCCGGGCGGAGGATCGACGACCCCATCACCGCAGCTCAAGAACACGGCTCCGCAGCAGAGGGCGAGCACGAGGAGCCGGCGCGTCCGAGGTCGCATGAGAGCTGGGGCGGGTGAGGGGTCACGCTACGCCATCCCCGTCGTTCACCGACGGCGGACGCGAGATTTCCCCCCGTCGGGTGGCTCGCGCGAGTCGCGGTTCGGAGGGGGGCGGATGGGGAGGGCGTATCCTTCCGGCCCCTCTCGACCCCCATGAGCACCCAGACCGTCACTCCGACTGCCGCCGACGTTCGCCGCGTCACCACCCAGACGCTTCTGGAGATGCGCTCCGAAGGCACGGCCATCGCCATGCTGACGGCCTACGACTACACCTCCGCACGCTTGCTCGACGAGGCGGGTGTCGACGTGCTGCTCGTTGGCGACTCCGCCTCGAACGTGATGGCGGGTCACGAAACGACGCTTCCGATCACCCTCGACCAGATGATCTACCACGCCCAGTGCGTGGTCCGGGGCGTCCACCGCGCGCTCGTGGTCGTGGACCTGCCGTTCGGGGCGTATCAGGGGTCGAGCCGGGAAGCCCTGCGGTCGGCGATCCGCGTGATGAAGGAGACCGGTGCGCACGCGCTCAAGCTCGAAGGCGGCGCGGCCGTCCTCGACTCGGTCCGCCGCATCATCGATGCGGGCATCCCTGTGATGGGCCACCTTGGCCTCACCCCGCAGAGCATTTACAAGTTCGGGACCTACAAGGTGCGCGCTCGCGAAGACGAGGAGGCCGACGAGATCCGCCGCGACATCGTGCGGCTGGAGAAGGCCGGCGTGTTCGGCGTCGTCCTCGAGAAGATCCCCGCCGGGCTGGCGACCGAACTAACCGCCAGCGTCGAGATCCCGACCATCGGGATCGGCGCCGGGGCCGGGTGCAGCGGCCAGGTGCTGGTGACGCACGATATGCTGGGGCTGACGAAGGACTTCAACCCCCGCTTCGTTCGCCACTACGCCGACCTGGGCGCCACGGTCGTCGACGCCGTGGGCCGCTACGTGGGCGACGTGCGAGCGGGCGCGTTCCCCAGCGCGGACGAGAGCTATTAAGGGGGCAGAGTAGAAGAGGGGGCTGGGGACCCAGACGTCGCGATCCAATAGGGGCCCTCGTGTCCTCTCCTCTTCCTGTCCTCCTACCCTCCGCGAGCGCCACGCCGCCGCTGGCGCTCGCGGATCGGGGCCACTCCGCCGCCTGCCGCCCGGTGCGATCTTACGGCACCCCCCGACTCTGCCGTGCCTCGCCTCGCCCCTCTCGACGCTAGCGTCGACCGCCCGCTCATTCTCGTCTCCAACGACGACGGCATCGACGCCGCAGGCATCGTGGCCCTGGTGGCCGCGCTCCACGATCTGGGGACGGTAGCCGTGGTGGCCCCGTTCGAGGAGCAGAGCGCCGTCGGCCACGCGATCACCGTCCGCGACCCGATGCGCGTCCACCCGTGGCCCTTCGGCGACGACGTGTGGGCCCGCGCCGTGACCGGCACCCCGGCAGACTGCGTCAAGATCGCCGTCCAGAAGCTGTTGCCGCGCCGACCTGATCTCGTCGTGAGCGGCATCAACCACGGCCCCAACACGGCCGTCAACGTGCTGTACTCGGGGACCGTCTCGGCGGCCACGGAGGCGACGGTGCTGGGGGTCCCCGCCATCGCCGTCTCCCACGACGCCTGGCGCCCGGACTCGTTTGAGGCCGCAGCAGACGTGGCGGCACGGCTGGCGGCGCGCGTGCTGGCCGACGGCCTGCCCCCGGGCGTGCTGCTCAACGTCAACGTCCCCGACCTCGCCCTCGACGCGCTGGCGGGCGTCCGCGTGACGCGCCAAGCGCGGGCGCGCTGGGACGAGATCTTCGAGGAGCGCCGCGACCCCTTCGACCGGCCCTACTTCTGGCTCGGCGGGGAGTTCGTAGACCTCGACGGGGGCGACGACACCGACCTCGCGGCCGTGGCCGCCGGCTTCGTCTCCGTCACCCCGCTCCAATTGGACCTCACGGCCTACGCCCACTTCGACCGCGTGGTCTCCCTCACCGACTCCCTCTGATGGCCGACATGCCCGCCGCCGGTGACCCGGCCCCCGGCTTTACCGGCACCGACCAGTCCGGCGCCACCGTCCGTCTCGCAGACTTCGCCGGGCGCCCGCTCGCGCTCTATTTCTACCCGAAGGACGACACGCCCGGCTGCACGGCGCAAGCCTGCAACCTGCGCGACAACCACGCGGCCCTGCTCGACGCGGGCGTCGCCGTTGTCGGCGTGTCGCCAGATCCTGTCGAGCGGCACGAGCAGTTCGCCGACAAGTACGCGCTCCCATTTCCCCTGCTTGCGGACCCGAGCCACGAGATCCTAGAGGCCTACGGGGCGTGGGGCGAGAAGTCGCTCTACGGCCGCAAGAGCATCGGGGTCAAGCGGACGACCTTTCTGATCGGCCCCGACGGCCGCATCCGGCACGTCTTCAAGCGTCCGAAGACCAAGGCCCACGCCGAAGAGATTCTGTCACGACTGTAGGACCGATGGACATCGACGACGCTCCTGAGACCGACGCCTACGAGATCCTCGGCGGCCCCGCTGGGCTGCCCGACGACGTGTACCGGCGCCTGTTCGAGTCCTCGTTCGGGCTCGCCATCGTCGCGGACGAGGCGGGGGTGGTCCGCGCGATGAGCGACGCCGCGACGCGGTTTGCCGCGTCGGAGGCGGTGGGCCGGCCGCTGTTGGAGGTGCTCGGCTGGAGCGATCCCGAACGGGTCGGGGAGGGGCTCGGTACGGTGCGAGAGGGCGCCTACGACCGGTTCTACACCCGCGTGCAGGGGGCCGACGGACACGTCATGTTCCTCGTCGATCTCCAGACCATCGATGGGGGGGAAGGCGAGACGTGGACCCTGCTCGAAGCCCGCGACGTGACATCGCTTGTCTCGGCGGAGCACCAACTGCACGACGTGCTCCGCCAGCTAGAACGCGAGCGGAACCGGCTCCGTGCCGTCCTCGATGCGACCCCGGACCGGATCATCGGCATCGACGCCTCCGGGGTGGCGACGGTCGTCAACCGCGCGGTCGTCGAGGGGGCCGGCACCGAACGCCAGTTCGTGGAGGGACATCCCTACCTCGACCGCGCCCAGCGGCCGGACCTGTGGCGGCGGGCGTTGGCGGGCGAGACCGTGCGCGCCCGGATTCCGCCCGAGGGCTCGACGTTCGGGATCTGGATCGACCTCACGATGGCGCCCGTGCTCTCGGGCGACTTCGTCGAAGGGGCCGTCGCCATCGGGCGCGACGCGACGGCACAAGTGGAGTCCGCCCACCTCCGCCACGCGATCGGTTCGGGGCGTGCGTCGATGCTGGTGATCGAAGCCACGGGCCGGATCGTGGAGGCGACCGACTCGCTGGGCGCTCTGTTTGGCGTCGACGCCCCGGAGGATCTCGATCGCCTGCTGGCGCACGTCGAGAACCGGGCCACGGCGGAGGGTGCGTTCCGGGCGGCGCTCGCGTCCCCCGGGACGCCCGTCGACCTTCGACTCCAAGTAGCTGGCGGGAGCGCCTGGATTCGGGGCCGGTCGATAGACGGGGCGCCCCCCCGGTTCGTCGGCGTCGCCTATCCGACCGACAACGTGTCGGATGCGCAGGCCATCGAGCGCTGGGAGGACCTCGCCGACCGGGCGGGGTGGGCCGGGCGCCACCCCGCAGATCGCGTCGACCCCCAAATCGATGGCGTCGTGGACCCCGGCGTCGTCGACGCTCGGGTGGCCGCCCTCCGCGAGACCGGCTTGCTCGACGCGGCGCCGAAGGCCACCTTCGACGTGCTGACGCGCTCGGTGTCGGAAGCGTTGGGCGTCCCGATCTCGCTCGTCTCCCTCGTCGACGTCGACCGCCAGTTCTTCGCCAGCCAGACGGGCCTGTCGGGCCTGGTGGCTGACCAACGCGAGACCCCTCTGTCGCACTCGTTCTGCCAACACGTGGCGAACGAACGACGTCCCCTCGTCGTCCGCGATGCCCGCGAGACGAAGCGACTGGCGTCGAACCGCGCCATCGACGACCTCGGGGTCGTCGCCTACCTCGGCGTTCCCGTCGCCGCCCCCGACGGCCACGTCATCGGGGCGCTTTGCGCCATCGACTCCGTGCCCCATGCCTGGTCCGAGCAGGACATCCGGTTGATGTCGTCGCTCGCCGAGGCCGTCACGGCGGAGGTGGCCCGGCACCAAGTCTCTCACACCCAACCCACTCCGTAAATGCTTGTCGCCGGAAACTGGAAGATGAACCTGGACCTCGACGAGGCCGTCCGGCTTGCGGCCGAGGTCGTTCGCTTGTCGGGCGACGACGCCGCGGACGTCGGCGTGGCCGTGTGCCCGCCGACGGTGTGGCTCGAGGCGGTCGCGGAGCGGGTGGCCGGGAGCCCGATAGCGCTCGGGGCACAGAACGTGCACCCGGCGGACTCGGGCGCGTACACCGGCGAGGTGTCGGCGGCCATGCTCCGAGGCGTCGGGGCGGACTATGCCATCGTCGGCCACTCCGAGCGGCGCGCCCTCTTCGGCGAGACCAGCGCGTTCGTCGCCGAGAAGGTGCGGGCGGCGCAAGCGGGCGGACTGACGCCGATCCTGTGCGTGGGCGAGACGCTGGAGGAGCGCGAGGCCGGCGGGGCCGAAGAGACCGTGGTCGCCCAGCTCGCGGCCTCGATGGACGGCGTCGAGGGCGGGCCTCTTGTGGTCGCCTACGAGCCCGTCTGGGCGATCGGCACGGGCCGGACGGCGAGCCCGGAGCAGGCGCAGGCCGTCCACGCAGCGATCCGGGCGTGGCTGTCGCGTCGCGGCCTCGGGGCCACCAAGCTCCAGTACGGCGGTAGCGTTAAGCCCGGCAACGCGGCCGACCTCTTCGCGCAGCCCGACATCGACGGGGCGCTGGTCGGCGGCGCCAGCCTCGACGCCCCCTCCTTCGCGGCGATCGTGGCGGCGGCCCGTGCGAGCCGCTAGCGCCCTCGCGCTCCTGCTCCTCGCGAGCGCGTGCGCGGGGCCTTCGCCAGCCCGCCTCGATACCGACGCGGCGGCCTACCGGGCCGGCGAGCCCGCCTTCGTGCTCGATGTCGCGGGCGTCGTCGGCGAGCCCGGGGCCATCGTGGACGTGCTCGTCGGTGTTGCGCCTGCGGCCCTGGCCTTCCGGCCCGGCGCGGACTCGCTGGAGGCCGTGGTGCGCTGGACGATCTCACTGGAGCGTGAGGGCGGTGCGCCACGCGTGATGTCCGCCCTCGACACCGTCCGCGTGGCGTCGCTTGCGGAGGCGAGGTCGACCGTCCCCTCATGGACGCGCGAGCGCTTCCCTGTTGCGCCGGGCTTGTACACCGTACGCGCCTTGTTGGACGACGCCGCCGCCGGGCGGACCGCCGAGCGCCGGGCGGAGGTGTTGGCCCGTGCCCCGGGCGGGCTCCCTCGTCTGGCGGCGCTCCGCGTCGTCCGCGGCCCCGAACCGGTCGACGCGACGGCCATTCCCGCCGGGCTCGACTCGCTGGCGCTCACCCTCCAAGCCATCGACCTCGTCTCGGAGGGCGAGATGGTCGTGACCGTCGCCCGAGTCCGGTCGGACTCCCTGCCCGCCACGTCGGTCGACGCCTCGACGCCGTTCGTCGGTTCGCTCTCGGCGCAGGGCATCGACCGGTCCGCGCTCGACACGGTCGCCGTCCCCCGCCAGCGGGTGGGGGCGGGCACGTCGGCGGTGGTCGCGCCGCTGCCGACGCTTCGGCCCGGCGTGTACAGGCTCACGGTGGCTGTCGATGGGAGCCTGACCTCAGCGGCGCGCTACGTGGTCGTGCGCCGGCAGGAGTATCCGCTCCTGACCCGCCTCGGGGATCTGATTGCCCCGCTGGCGTACCTCGCCGACAGCGACGCGCTCCGCCCGATCCACGAGGCGCGCACCGAGGCCGCCCGGCGGCGGGCCTTCGACGGGTTCTGGGGCGCCGAGATGGACGACCGCCGGCTGGCGGCGGCGACGATCCGCGCGTACTACGAGCGGGTGGAGCAGGCGAACCGCTTGTTTGCTGGCGTCAAGGAGGGATGGAAGACGGATCCCGGGATGATCTACGTGCTCTTCGGCCCCCCACGCTTCGTCGAGACTCGGGACGACGGCGAGCGCTGGACGTACGGCGCGGGCGTCGCGGGCCCCGTGTCATTCACCTTCCGACGCACCTCCGGCGCTGGGCCGTTTCCCGTCCTGACGCTCGAGCGCGACCGAGCCCTCGTCGATCCCATTGGGCGGGCCCGCCAGCAGTGGCGCAGAGGCGTCGTGCCGTAGGCCGGGGCCTCAGTCCTTCGTCGAACTGGTAGACGGTGTCGCGACCTTCTTCGCGGTCTTGGCCTTGGGCGCAGTCTCGGCCTTGGGCGCGCTCTCGGTTTTGGGCGTGCCCTCGGCCGCAGCGGCGGCTTCCCCCGTCTTTCGGTCCTTCTGACCCGTGTGGACGTAGTCGGTGAGGTAGAACCCGTCGCCCTTAAACTGGAGGCCGGCGCCGCCGGAGATCACGCGCGTCACCGGCACGCCGGTGTCGGGGTCCTCGGTGAGGGCCGGAGCGGAGATCTTCTGAAACTGCTCGAAGGTGGTCCCGTCGGGACGGCGGTAGACGTAGGTGGGCATGCGAGAGGAGGGGGGGCGTCAAGCACCGCGAGCGGAGCGCCGGGTTCCGACTTTGGAGCCTGGCGGGGCAGGTGCCTGGGGCGAGGGCTAGCGCGCCGCCAGCAGGTCGGCGGGGACGGGGCCGAACCCGAGCGCCAGCTCGGCCTGGCCGGAGGGCGCGAGCACGGCGCCCGCGACGGCGTCGGCGAGGGCGGGGCGCACGTCGCGGATCTGGCGGTTGCGACGCGAGGGGTGCACCCGGTTGGTCAGCAGCACCACGAACAGGTTCTGGTCGGGGTCGACCCAGATGGAGGTGCCGGTAAAGCCGGTGTGCCCAAACGAGCGCGGCCCGAAGTGACGCCCGGCAGAGGTCTCGCCGTAGTTGACCATCCAGCCAAGCCCGGTCGGATACGTGCTCCGCATCCGCACCCGCTCGGTAAAGCGCTCCAGGCTCGTCCGGCGGAACAGCCGCGTCCCGTAGCCCGCGCCGCCGTTGGCCAGCGCGAACCCGAAGCGCGACAGGTCCTCCGCCGTCGAGAACAGCCCGGCGTGCCCGGCGACCCCCCCGAACACGGAGGCGGCTTCGTCGTGGACCTCGCCCTGAGGCGTCCGCATCCGCCACGCGCGGTCGGTCTCCGTGGGTGCCGCCGTGCGATCGACGACGTCGACATCTCGGAAGCCCGTGCTGGCCATGCCCAGCGGGTCGTAGATCCGGCGCTGGAAGACCTCGTCCAGCGGGGCGTCTTCGACCTCCTGGATCACCTCGCCGAGCACGATCATGTCGAAGTCGCTGTAGCGCGACCGCGTGCCGGGCGGGTACTGGAGCGTGTCGGCGTAGACGAAGTCGAGCGCCTCCCGCCGGGACGTGATGCCGTGGGACCAAAACGGGTACCACGCCCGGTGGCCGGCCGAGTGCTCGAGGAGCTGGCGGACGGTGACGTACTCCTTGCCCAGGGAGCGGTACCGGGGGAGGTAGGTCGAGACCGGCGCATCGAGGTCGAGCGCCCCTTCTTCGACGAGCTGCATCACGACGGTCGTCGTGCCAACCACCTTGGTGAGCGAGGCGAGGTCGTACGGCGTCTCGGCCGTCACTTGTGACCCACTACGCGTCAGGCGGCCATACCCGCGCAAGCGGAGGAGCACGCCGTCGCGGCCGACGGCGACGGCGCCGCCGGGGAAGGCGCCCGACGCTACGGCCCGCTCCATGACGGCATCGATCCGGTCGGCCGTTCCCGCGTCGAGACCGGCGGCCAGCGGGGAGCCCGGGCGGAGGCGCTGCTGGCGATACCGGACGCCCGCCCCGGCGGGGGCGATGCCCGCCACGGCCCGCGGCAGGCGGCCCGTCACGGCGGCCCGGCCCGTGACGGCGTCAGCAGCGGCTTCCTGGGACAGGGCGTCGGGGCCGGGGGCGGCGACGAACGCTGCCGGTTGGAGCCCTGCGGCGAGACCCGCGTCGCCGAGCGCGACCAGGACGACGGGGCGCCGGTCGTTGAGGGCACGCGCAAAGGCGCGGTGCCTCGGCGCGAGCTGTCCGCCGGTCTCCGGCAGCGCAGCCACGACGACGATATCGGCGTCGCGAGCCGCGCCCAGGGCCGCGTTGTAGTCGTCGTCCGGCTGGCCAAGCCCCAGGCGTGCGTAGCTGGCGGTCCGGTCCGGTGCGAGCCCGTCCGCGAGCGCGTTGACGAAGGGGAGGCCGGCATCCGGGTCGGCGCCGGGGTCGAGCAAGACCGTGAACACCTCAGCCGGGCCGGGGCCCGCCAACGGAAGCGGCCCGCGCTCGGGCTGCACCACGGCGACCGCGCGCCGAGCCACCTCGGCCGCGAGCAGGGATGAGCGCTCCGCGAGCCCCGCGGAGGGCGCCCGCCACGGCGAGATCCGGACGGCGCCGCCGCTTGGACGCTCGGCCAGCCGAACGTCGCGGGGCGACAGGTCCAGCCCGGCCCACGCCTTGGCCGACAGCGACCGGCGCGCCGCCTCGCGAGCCGTGCTCTCGGACAGTCGGCCCGACCCGACGGCCGCTCGCAGGGAGTCGTAGACGGCGGCAGGCGATCCGGACACCACGATGTCGGCCCCTCGGCGGACGGCCTCGATGGCGCCCGCCGCAGTCGGACCTACGTCGGCGATCACGAGCCCGGTGAAGGCGGTCTCTGCACGCAACCGCCCGACGAGGGCGGGGCTGGTACGGATCTCCATGAGACCAGCCTGAACGAGCCCGTCGACCCCGCCCAAGGCGTCGGCATCGGGCAACGCGGCGGACGGCCAGGCGCGGCCCTCTCGGACTCCACGCACGATCGCCGCGGCGAGGGGGCCCGAAAATCCGGAGGCACCGATGGCGACGGTGGGCCCCGGGGACTGGACCCCGAGCGGCTGCGCGGCCTCGGCAGTCGCCCGCCCCGCGAGGTAGGCGAGGGGCGCATCGTCGGCCGCCGCGAGCGCCGCGAGCGACGGGGCGACGGGCACGTCGGCGATCGCTTGCGTGGGCGCGGACACGGCGACGGGCAGGGGAGAGGCGGTTTGCCACCGGCGGACGCTCGCGATCAGCGCGTCCATGTCGCCGGAGAGCACGTCCACCCGCCCAATGCGGCCGGCGTGCACGAGCGCGTCCAGGCCTCGCGCGTCGGCACGGGCGCCCACGAGTTGGCCGATCACCGCGTCCAACGACAGGGTGTCAACGAGCGCTTGGGGGGACGGGGGCGGGGGAAGCGTGGCGACCGGTTTGCTCGCCGTTACGGGCACGGTCGAGACCGACCAGAAACCCGCGACGGCCAGCGAAACGGCCGCGACGACCTTGAAGAGGAGAGACATGGGGGGTCGGGTCCGGGGGGGACGAGCCATCGCTGCAATGTAGAGAAACGCTGCGCCGCGCCCACCGGTGTGTGGCGAGCCGGCTTCCTCAGGTTCACCCGTTGCAGGCCCTCGTGAGGCGGTCAGCGTCGGAGCCGAGCTCGCAGCGGCTCAACGGGGGCGGACCGTCGCAAAGCCGCCGTCGACCGAGAGGGTCTGTCCGGTCACCCAGGCGCTGCGATCCCGGTCGAGCAGGAACGCGAGCGCGTCGGTGAGGTCTTCGGGCTCACCGATCCGGCCGAGGGGGTGCAGCTTGGCCGAGGCCTCGACGGCCGCGTCCGACGCCACCAGCCGTCCCGCCAGCGGGGTCCGGACGAGCCCGGGCGCTACGGCGTTGACGCGCACGCGCTTCGGCGCATAGGTCGCCGCCGCCGCCCGCACGAGCCCCTCGACGCCCGCCTTCGCCGCCGCGATCGCTTCGTGGTTGGCGAGCCCGTACCGTCCGGCCACGCTCGACATCAACACGATGGAGCCGCCGTCGGGGTCCAGGTTCTTCTGGAGGGCTTTCGCTGCGGAGCGGACCAGGTAGAACGCCGTCTTGAGATTCTGCGTCAGCACGTCGTCGAACTCCTCAGGGGAAGTCGCGTGTGCCGGCTTCAGCAGGATCGAGCCGACCAAGTTGACGGCCCCGTCCAGGCGCCCGAACGCTTCGACGGTGGCGTCGACGAGCCCGGCCACCGCGTCGGGGTCGGTCGCGTCCAGGGTGAAGGCCCGGGCGCCCGTCTCAGCCGCCAGCACTTCGAGCTTGCCCGCGTCGCGAGCGCCCACGACGACACGAGCGCCATCAGCGGTGAGCCGACGCACCAGCGGGGCTCCGATCCCGCCAGACCCGCCGACGAGGAGATAAACTGGACCGTCGCTCATTCGAGAACCGAATCGATGATGTGGACGACGCCGTTGTCGGCGTCGAGGTCGGCGTCGGTGATGCGTGCGGTGGTCCCGGTAGAGCGGACCGCCAGCCCTTCGCCCACCTCGGCGAACGTCACCTCAGACCCGGCCATCGTTTCGATGGCGAGGTCGGCAAACACGTCGGGGGTGAGCAGGCGCGTGGCGACGACGTGTGCAGACAGGGCCGTGCGTGCAGCGACGGAGTCCGCCTCCAGCGCGGCCAGGCCGCCGAACTGGGCGAAGGCCTCGTCAGACGGGGCGAACAGGGTGTAGGCCGTCGACGTGTCGCGCAATGTGGTAGCAATCCCGCTGGACTCGATCAGGCGTGCGAGCACGCGGAGCCTGGGGTTTGCCGCGACGATGTCCGCCACCGACTGGCGGGCAGCGGCCGGCGCCTCTGGGGCGGGATCCGGCGTCGGCTCCGGGGCGGGCGCGTCGCCTCCGCAGGCGGCGAGGGCGAGGCACAGGAGCACGAGGGTGAGCAGTCGCATCGGGTGGAGGCGTGGGGGCGGTAGGACGGGCGCTCGGGGGTGGGGATCCCCCGGGCTATCTCAGGGCCGAGGGCTCTCGGCGACCGACACGAGGGACGGCGCGAAGGCGAGGAGCGTCTCGTACAGTCGTCGCAGCGGCAGACCGACGACGTTGAAAAAGTCCCCTTCGATCCGAGCGACCAGAAGGGCGCCCGCGTCGTCCTGGATGCCATACGAGCCCGCCTTGTCGAGCGGGGAACCGGTGGCCGCGTACGCAGCGATCTCCTCGTCAGTCAGGGCCGCAAACGTCACTGTCGTCGTCTCATGCGCCGTGGTCTCCCGGCCATCGAGCCGCAGCGCGAGACCCGTGGTGACCTCGTGCGTCCGGCCGCTCAGCCGTCGAAGCGTCGCCCGCGCTTCGATCTCGTCGGCGGGTTTGCCAAGCACGTCGCCGTCGAGCACCACGACGGTGTCGGCCGCCAGCACCAGGGCGCCGGGGGCGTGGACGGCTCGCGCCTTCCGCAGGGCGACGTCTTCGGCGGCGGGCCCGATGGCGAGACCGGTCGGCCACGTCTCGTCCGTGTCGGTCGGGCGCACCTTGAAGGTGAGGCCGAGGCGGTCGAGGAGGGCACGGCGGCGGGGCGAAGCCGAGGCGAGGACGAGCGGGGCGTGGAGCACGAGCATGGGCGGTGATCGCCCGAGACGCGCGTGGCGTTCCCTACGCTGGGAAGAGTCGTTTGGACTTTCGCTTGGCGGTGGTCAGCTCGGGGAAGAACACCGAGACGCCGATGCCGCCGAAGCCGAGCGCGAGCGCGAGCACCAACGACCACTGCCCGACCCAGTCGCCGTGCCGGACGTAGAACGTCTGGCCCCGAAAAGTCGGCACCTGAATGGCGTGCACCTCCTGGTCCATCCACCCCGCCACGTGCTCGATCTCGCCGTTGGGGTAAATCATCGCCGAGATCCCGCCCACCGTCGAGAGCACGACGGCCCGGCGCGACTCGACGGCGCGGAGGCGGGTAAACTGAAGGTGCTGATAGATGCCGGAGGATCGGCCCCAGAGATCGTTTCTGGAGAGGACGACGATGAGGTCGGCCCCGGACCGCGTGAACCTGCGGACGTGGTCGCCAAAGAGGGACTCGAAGCCGACGGCGGTCGCCAACTGGGTCCCGCCGGCGTCGAAGAGCACGCGGTTGGTCCCTTCGGCCGCCTCGGCGTCGGCGAAGGGCACGCGCCTCATCTGATCGTAGCGGACGAGCGGCTTGCCAGGGCGGATAAGCACCGCCGAGTTGGCCAAGTCGCTGTCGTCCGGGATGCCGCGACGGCGGTCGATGTCGGGGGTGCCAGTCTGTGCGCCCGCGAGAAGGGCCACGCCACGCTGCGAGGTCCATCGCTGGAGCCGGCGATAGAGCTGGGCCTCGCCCTGATCGGTGCCCATAAACGGGAGCGACATCTGCGGCCAGATCAGGAGCGAGAGATCTTGCTGGCGCGCGGCGACCGGGGCGGCGACCGAATCGGGCAAGGAGGTGTCCCGTCCCAGCAAGGTGTCGGAGAGGTCGGCGAGGTGATCCACCTTGACCGTCGCGGATTGCCCATCCCACTGCTGGGAGGACACGCCGGGCTGGACGATCCCCACCGAGGTGTAGCCGGCCGGGAGGTCTGCCTGGGCGGTGCGAATGGAGCCGTAGACGACGGGGATCGCTACGAGCGCCGTGAACACGGCCATCGCCGCGCCTCGTTCTACGTACCGCTCGCCGGGCTGGGTGCTCCGGGGGAGGGATACGAAAACGGTGATGTTGAGCAGGAGCACCCACAGGCTGAGGAGCAACACCCCGCCGATGTCGGCCATCTGGATAAACTCCATGGCGCCGGCCTGGGTGTGGCCCAGCAGCAGCCAGGGGGGGGTGACGCTGAAGGTGAGCGACAGGAACTCGGCCGCCACGACGTTGAGCCCCAGGGCCACCAGCCCGGGCACCAGCCCGAGGCGTTCCCGAACGACCCCCGCGAGCGAGAAGGCGATCACGAGTGGGAGCGGAACCAGGAACAGGCTCAGCCCCCCCATGGCAGCCGTGGAGGCGTCCGGGTTGAACAGCAGCCAGAATCCCACGCAGCAAGCGGTCGTCAGCAGGAGCGCGTAGAGCTCCCGGATGTAGTCGAGGCTGGTCCTGCTGATCGACCAGCGGGCGATCAGCGGGACCAGCGCCACCCACGCGAGCGGATAGACGCCCAGGGGGGGGAGGCTCAGCGCGATCAGCAGGGCGCCCGTGAGCGACCAGCCGAACGAACTGAAAGGGGAGGGCTGAGGCCGCTTGCGGGAGACCATCGTGCCAGGGGAGGTGGACGGGTCAGGTATCGCCGGGCATGGAGGCGTCTTAACCGACGCACAGCGTAGGCGCCGCTGGCCACGGCTCGGTCCCCCCGGGGTATCTTCGCGACCCGCTCACCTCCGGCTCCGCGTGCCCGTCGTTACCGTCTGCAATCACAAGGGGGGGACTGGGAAGACCACCACCTCCATCCACCTCGCCGCCGCGTTTGGCCGGCAGGGCCGCCGCGTTCTCGTGGTGGACTTCGACCCCCAGGGGTTCCTGTCCCGGATGCTGGGAGCGGAGGAGCCGACCCCGGAGCACTCGGCGCTTGGGCTGCTGGCGGCCGACGCCGACCTGCGCACGTTCCCGGTCCAGACCGTCAGCGGCTTCGACCTGATCGGCTCGTCGATGGCGCTCACGAAGGCGCTCCGGCGGCTGACCAAGCCCACCGACGTGTTGTGGCTGCGCGAGACCGTCCGTGCGGGGCACGACTACGACGTCATCCTGCTCGACACCGCGGCGGCGCTGTCGCCGTACACGATGAACGCGCTGGTGGCCAGCGATCAGGTCGTGATCCCGGTCACACCAGAGTACCAGCCCGTCGTGGGCGCGGAACAGACGTGGCAGACCTCGGGGCTCGTCAAGGACAAGCTCAACCCGGCGCTCAAGACGCCCCGGTTCTTGCTGACCCAGGTCGATGCTCGCCTGACGCGCCACGCTCGGTACGCGACCTACCTGAGGGAGAAGTACCGCGACGCCGTCCTCTCGACGGCCATCCGCACCTCCTCGTCGCTCGCCGTCGCCAGCCGGGACGGGCGGACCGTCTTCGACGCTCCACGCCCGACGCGCGGCGCGGTCGACTACACGGCCGCCGCCGACGAACTGGCGCGAATCGTGTTCGGGGAGACGCCGGCGCCGGTGGTCGCTCCCACCACGGGGCCAGAGACCGTTCCCGCTGAATCGTCGGCCCCGACACCTGCCGCTCCGCCTGCACAGCCACCGCCGGCGACGAGACGCGCGGTCCAGGCCATCGCCTCGCCATCGCCAAATCCCGACGCTCAGAATCGCGAGGGGGCGCTCGCCGTCCCGCCGCTCAAGGCCGCCCCGGTCGTCCCGGCCCCGAGTCCGATCCACCGCGCGCCGCGCCCCGGAGACTCGCCACGTCCGGACGGCGCCGCGAGGACCGGCTGGACTCCCCTTGATCGCCTCTAGATGCCTGACCCCAAGACCGCCCGCTTTTCATCCCGCTGGGGGCTGCTCCTGAGTGTCCTCGGCATCGCCGTCGGCACCGGCAACATCTGGCGGTTCCCCCGCATCGCAGCGTCGAACGCCGGGGAAGGCGGGGCGGGCGCGTTCCTGGTCGCGTGGCTGGTCTTCCTGGTCGCCTGGAGCATCCCGCTCATCATCGCCGAGTACGCGCTCGGGCAGCGCGGGCGCCGGGGCGTGGTTGGGACGTTCGCCTCGCTGGCGGGGCCCAAGTTTGCGTGGGCCGGCGCGTTCGTCGCGTTCGTGGCGGCGGCCATCATGTGCTACTACAGCGTCGTCGCCGGGTGGTGCGCGTACTATGTCGGGTCGTCCGCGCTGGCGGGCCTCCCGCTTACGAGTGAGGGGTCGCTGGCGGCGTGGCAGGCATTCCAGTCGACGCCGTGGCCCATCGTGCTCCACGCCACGATGATGGCGCTCGGCGTGCTGGCGGTCCGGGGCGGGGTCCGCACCATCGAGCGGGCCAACAAGATTCTGGTCCCGACGCTGCTCGTCATCGTCGTCATCGCCGTCTTGCGCGCGGTGACGCTGCCGGGCGCGGGCGAGGGCATCGCGTACCTCTTCACCCCGGACTGGTCGACGTTGGGGACGGCCAGCATCTGGCTGGAGGCGCTGACGCAGAACGCCTGGGACACCGGTGCCGGCTGGGGCCTGATCCTGACGTACGCGGCGTACATGAGCAAGGAAGACGGCGTCGTCCGCAACGCCGTGCTGACCGGCGTGGGCAACAACATGGTCTCGCTGCTGGCAGGGACGATGATCTTCGGGATCACGTTCGCCGTGCTCGGCCCGCAGATGTCGCAGCCTGAGGTGATCGAGGTGATGCAGCAGAGTGGCGAACGCGGCACCGGACTCACGTTCATCTGGATGCCCGCCCTGTTCGCCGAGATGCCACTCGGGGGCGTGCTGGCGGTCTTCTTCTTCCTCGCACTCACCTTCGCCGCGCTGTCGAGCCTGATCTCGATGATCGAGCTGTCGACCCGCGTCGTGGTCGACCTCGGGGCGCCGCGTCCGAAGGCCGTGCTCGGTGTCGGAGTCGTCGGCTTTCTGATCGGGGTCCCGAGCGCGCTGTCCGACCAGTTCTTCGGCAACCAAGACTTTGTGTGGGGCGTCGCGCTGATGCTCTCGGGCGCGTTCATCTCGTTGGCCGTCTGGCGCTACGGGGCGGACCGGTTGCGCGACGAGGTCGCCACCCCGTCCGACTGGGCGCTGCCCAAGCTGTGGAGTGGGTGGGTGCGCTATGCGATCCCGTTGCAGGCGATCGTGCTTCTGGGATGGTGGCTGTGGCTGGCGGCGACCGACTACTCGGACAACTGGCTCGACCCATTCGAGCCGTATTCCGCCGCGACCGTCTTGCTGCAGTGGGCGATCGCGCTCACGCTGCTCGTGGGCCTCAACGGCTGGATGGCGAGGCGGCTGGAGGCCACCGCCCCGAAGTCGCCATGAGAGTCGTCCTGACCCTTCTCGCGCTCGCCGTCGCCGGGTGCGCCGGCTCCGGCCTCCCGGCCGCTCCGCTCCAGACGCCCGCACAAGCGTGCGACTACCGCTGCACCTCCACGCACGCCCAGGTCGTCGCCCACCTCGACGCGCTGGCGGGCTGGTCGGCGCTCCGCGTCGGCACATTCGGCACGAGCGGCGAGGGCCGGGCGCTCCCGCTCGCGGTGTGGGGCGCCGACGCAGCCTCGCCGGAAGCGGCACGCCGGACAGGCAAGACGCGCGTGCTCATCATCGGCAACATCCACGGCGGCGAGGTGGCCGGGAAGGACGCGATGTTGGAACTGCTCAGCGACCTCGCCACCGGCTCGCACGCCGCCTGGGCCGACTCCCTCGTGGTCGCCGTCGCGCCGATCTACAACGCCGACGGCAACGAGCGAATGGGCCTCGACAACCGGCCCCGGCAGGACGGGCCCGTCGACGGCATGGGGCAGCGGCCGAACGCGGCCGGGCTGGACCTCAACCGCGACTTCATGAAGGTGGCCTCGCCCGAAGCGCGTGCGCTCGTCGGTCTCTTGCGCGACCTCGACCCGCACGTCGTGGTCGACCTCCACACGACGAACGGGACGGCGATGGGCTATCACCTCACCTACGCGCCCGGCTTGTCGCCCAACACGCCCGCTGCCATCGACGCCGACCTGCGCGACCGCTGGCTGCCGTCGATCTCGGCCGAGATCCTGGCCTCCGACGACTTCGCGACGTACCACTACGGCAACGTGCCCGGCGCCTTTGGCGAGGCCGCCGCCGCCCCTCGTGGTTGGTACTCGTACAGTCCGCAACCTCGCTTTTCGAGCAACTACGCTGGCTTGAGAGGCCGGTACGGCCTCCTGTCCGAGGCCTACAGCTACGCCCCCTTCGCCGAGCGTGTCGCGGTCTCACGCCGGTTCGTCGAGGAGATCCTCGACCGCGCCTGGGCCGACGCCAGCCACGTCCGCCAGCGGACCGAGCAGGCCGATGCCACGTCCGTCGTCGGGCAGACGCTGGCGGTGCGCGCCGAGTTCGACGCCCTCGACGCGCCCGTCGAGATCTTGCTCGGCGCCGTCGACACGCTGGCGCACCCGGTGAGCGGCGCGATGGTGCTGCGGCGCCAGCCGGCCCGGACGCCCGAGCGGATGCCCGCGTTCGTCCGGTTCGCCCCCTCTGAGACCGTCCGCGCCCCCGCCGCCTACGTGGTCCGGGGCGACGCGGCACCGGCCGTCCGCGCGCTCCTCGACATCCACGGGATACAGTACCAGACGGGCATCGAGGCTGGAGCCCGAGACGGGTTCCGCCTCGACAGCGTGCGCACCGCCGAGCGAGCGTTCCAGCAGGTGGCGATGCAGGAGGCTTTCGGGGAGTGGGAGCGCACCAGCCAGCCGGCCGATCCCGCCGCCCTCGTCGTCCCGGTCGGCCAGCCGCTCGGCCGGTTGGCGGTCGCGTTGTTCGAGCCCCGTTCCGACGATGGGCTTGTCGCCTGGGGCATGTTCCGAGCAGCCCTCGCCGCCGATGGCTATCCCGTGGAACGCATCCCCGACCGCTGACCTTCGCGCGGTTCTCTCCCCACACCCGGCACTCCACCCGACACTGGGGCGTTGAGGCCGTCGTTCCCCCCCGCAGTTTATGCGCTTGCTTCCGATTCTCCTGCTTGCGGCCCTCCTCGGCTGTGCCGACACTGATGGGCCAACGGACGCACCGCCCGGCACCGATGCGGCCGCGCCCACCGGCCCGCCGATCGTGGATGTCGCCAGCGCGGAGGCGCTCGTCAACGACCTCGACGGCCTCGACGCGGAGCTGGTGGTCCTCAACTTCTGGGCGACATGGTGTGGCCCGTGCCGCGCGGAGTTTCCCGAATTCGTCCGCTTCGACGCCGAGGCGCCCGCGGGCGTCCACGTCCGGTTCGTCTCGCTCGACCAGCCGACCGACCGCTCGATGGTTCAGTCCTTCCTCGCCGAGTATCAGGTGGACGACCCGTCCTACCTCTACACGGGTCAGGGCGACATGACGAGCCAACTCAACCCCTTTGTCGGCAACGTCCTGCCGATCACGATGCTCCTTGACGGCGAGGGGATCGTTCAGCACACCCACGTCGGCCGCCTCACCTACGACGCTCTCGTCCAGACCGTGGCCGACGTTCAGGCCGGTCGCACGCCCACCACTTCCTAATGACTCGTCTCCTTCTGCTGTCTCTGGCGTTCGCGCTCGCGGTGCCCGTGGCCAGCGCCCAACTGGCCATTGGCGCGGCCCCCCCGATGGCCGACCAGCCGCTCGCGGCGGCCGACGGCTCGCGGCTGTCGCTCGCCGAGGCCGCCGGCCCCTCCGGTCTCGTCGTCATGTTTTGGAGCAACGCCTGCCCCTGGACCGACCGCTACGCGCCCCGCCTCGCGTCCCTCGTCGAGCGCTACGCCCCGTCCGGCATCGGCTTCGTGCTGGTGAACCCGAACGACCCGGCCGTCAACGAGCACGAGACGGTCGCCGGCTCGCGGGAAGCTGCGGCCCGGGCCGGGCTCGCGGTGCCGTACCTCGCCGATCCGGCGGGCACGCTTGCGGCCGCCTTCGGTGCGTCGAATGCCCCCCACGCGTTCTTTTTCGACGGGACGGGCGCCCTGCGTTACGACGGCGCCCTCGACGACAGCCCGGCCTCGGCCAACCGCGTGCGCGTCCCGTACCTCGCGCAGGCGATGGACCAGAGCATCGCGAGCCTGCCGGTCGAGGTGCAGCGCACCCAGGCGTTCGGGTGCTCCATCAAGCGGGCGGGTGAGTGATTGCGATGATCGACACCCCGGCCGCGCTCCGCGCCCTCTGTGACCGGGCGCGTTCGAAAGAGGCCGTCGCGCTCGACACCGAGTTCGTCTGGGAGCGCACCTACTACCCTGGCCTCGGCCTCGTCCAGGTCGGCCTCGGGGGCGACGACGTGCACCTGGTCGACACCATCGCTCTCGAAGGCGAGATGGGTCCGCTCGGCGACCTGCTGGCGGACGCCTCGGTCGTGAAGGTGCTTCACGACGCGACACAAGACCTCCAGATCCTGGCCCGCGCCACGGGCACTCTGCCGACCAACTCGTTCGACACGCAGCGCGCTGCCGGGCTGGTCGGGCTTACGGCCACGGCCTCGCTGCTGGACCTGGTCGAGTGGGCCGTCGATCTCCGCCTCGACAAGGGCGAGACGCGGTCGGACTGGCTCAAGCGGCCCCTGACGGAGAGCCAGAAGCTGTACGCCGGCAACGACGTGCGCTACCTGCTCGATGTCTATCACAAGCTGCGCGACGCGGCCGCCGCTCGCGGGCGGCTCGACTGGGTCGAGGACGAGATGTCCCGCTACGATGACCCGTCGCTGTTCGAGGAGAACGATCCGTACGACGCCGTGGACCGCGTCAAAGCGCGTGGGATCGGCCGGATGTCCGGCCAGCAGCGCGCGGTGCTCCGCTCCGTCGCCGCGTGGCGCGAGCGCGAGGCCCGCGACCTCGACCGGACGCGCCGCATGGTCGTCCCCGACGACATCTTGGCGGACATCGCCGACCGCGCGCCGCGCTCCGACAACGACCTCTCACGTCTCAAGCTGACCGACCGCCAACGGCACCGCTTCGGCAACGGCATCCTCGACGCGGTCTCCGAAGGCCTCGACGCCGAGCCCGAACGAACGGAGCGGCGCGGGCGCCCCGGCCCGGACGAGTTCCGACGTGCCGCGCGCCTCCTCGTGGCCCAGGGGTTCTTGGCGGGCCGGTGCGAGCGGCAGGACGTCGACTCGATCCTGATCGCCACCAAGGCGCAGCTGACGGCGCTGGTGGAGGAAGGGCCGGACGCCGTGCCAGATGCGCTCCCCGGCTGGCGGTACGACTTCGCCGGCCGTGACCTCGAAGCGCTGCTGCGCGGCGACCTCGCGGTTCGGCTGGACGGCCCCGACGGCTGGCCGATCTCCGTCGACTAGACAGAGGGACGGGTGCGAGCGACAGGCCTTTCCCTACACCGCCGTCGGCGGCGGGAGCGCGCAGGCCGGGGGGTGGGCGTCGTACGTTGCCGCACTGCGTCATCCCACTCTGTCATGTACGATTACGTCATCGTCGGCGCCGGCTCCGCCGGGTGCGTCCTGGCCGCCCGCCTGTCCGAAGACCCCGACGCCCGCGTCCTGCTGTTGGAAGCGGGGGGGAGCGACGATCGCCCGGAGATCCGCATCCCGGCCGTGTTCTCGCGCCTGTTCCACACCGACGCGGACTGGGACTACCACACCACGCCGCAGTCGGCCGCCGCCGGCCGCCAGCTCTACTGGCCGCGCGGACGCGTGCTTGGCGGGTCGTCGTCGATCAACGCGATGATCTACATCCGCGGCAACCGCGCGGACTACGACGGGTGGGCCGACGCGGGCTGCGAGGGATGGGCGTACGCCGACGTGCTGCCGGCCTTCAAGAAGAGCGAGGACAACGTGCGGGGCGCGGGCCCGTACCACGGCGCGGGCGGGCCGCTCCGGATCGAGGACCCCGCTAGCCCGAGCCCGGTCAGTGAGGCGTTCGTGGCGGCGGCGGAGGATCGGGGGCACGCAGCCAACCCGGACTTCAACGGGGCCGAGCAGATGGGCGCAGGGCTGTACCAGCTCACGCAGAAAGGGGGGCGCCGGGCGTCGGCGTCGGCGGCGTTCCTGAAGCCAGCGCGACGGCGGCCGAACCTGACCGTCTGGACCGACGCGTTTGCGCACCGCGTGGTGATCGAGAATGGCCGTGCGGTCGGTGTCGAGTTGGTCCACGATGGCACCCCCGTCACCGTTGGCGCCGAGCTGGAAGTGATCGTCTGCGGCGGGTCGATCAACTCCCCCCAGCTGTTGATGCTCTCCGGCATCGGCCCAGCCGAGCACTTGCGTGAACTCGGCCTCGGCGTGGTGGCTGACCGGCCCGAGGTGGGGGAGAACCTGCACGACCACCTGATCACCGGCCTCCACTACGCGCTCACGTCGCCGGTCTCGCTGATGAACGGCGAGACGTTGGGGCAAGCGCTCCGGTACCTCGTCGGCGGGCGAGGGATGCTGACCTCCAACATCGCCGAGGCGGGCCTGTTTGCATCGTCCGACGGCGCTGCCGTCCCGGACCTCCAGTTCCACGTCGCCCCGGTCCACTTTTTCGACCACGGCCAGACGCCGCCGACCGAGCACGGCTTCTCGATCGGCCCGACGCTTGTCCGCCCCAAGAGTCGCGGTCGGCTCACGCTCGCCAGCGGAGACCCGACGGCCGCTCCCCGCATCGACCCGGCGGCCTTGCACGAGCCGTCGGATGTCGCCGCGCTCGTGGCCGGGCTGGAGCTGGCGCGGTCCATCGGCGAGGCCGCCCCGCTCGACGGCTTGCGCGGGCGGCCCCTTGAGCCGGGCCCGGCGTCGTTCAGCCGCGCCGGGCTCGAGGCGCACGTCCGTGAAACGTGCGAGACGCTGTACCACCCGGTCGGTACGTGCCGCATGGGAGCGGACGATGCCTCCGTCGTCGACCTCGACCTGCGCGTGCGGGGCGTCGACGGGCTGCGTGTCGTCGACGCCTCGGTGATGCCGACCATCCCGAACGGCAACACGAACGCCCCGACGATCATGATCGCCGAGCGGGCGGCCGAGCGGATTCGTTCGGCTCGGTCGGCGCCCCACGGCGCCTCCCAATCCGCCTGAGACTCTGGCGCCCGCGGCTACCCGATGTGATCGCGGATCACCCGCTCGACGCCCTCCGCCAGCAGGTCCCAGTCGCTGGCGGGGTGCTTGGTGACCGTCACGAACGACGGCACGATCAGGAGCGTCTCGACGCCTCGCAAGGCGAAGAGCGCGGCGCCGAGGGGGTCGCCGTCGGCTTCGCGCGCCGAGTGGAATGCGAGCAGCCCGTTGTCGAGGAGCGTCGCGCCGGAGACCTCGAACTTGAGGCTGTTGGGATTCGGGGTGGGGCAGGGCGTGATCGTCATCGTCGGTGGCAACCTGGGGCAGGGGGGAGGCGTGTACGCACGGCCCCTCTCCGTGCTCCGACCCTCTCGATGGCCCGTCTGCCCCACCCCGTGCCCCCGCCCGAGGTGCCGCTCTCCTCGGACCCCGCCGCTGCGCCCGTGTACCGACCGCCGGTGCCCCGCATGGAGACCCTGCCCGCCCCGGTCCGCGAGCCGTCCCCGACGCTGGCGGACGCGCCGACGATCGCCCCGGAGAGCCGGATGCTCCCGCCGCACCAGACCAAGCTGGACCGCGTGACCGGACACGTCGCGGCCCTCTCTGAGGATCTTCGCGAGTGGGTCGAGCTCCGGATCGACCTCGTCAAGCGGCAGGTCGAAGGCGTCGTTGGGCAGCTGGAACGCGTCCAGCACTACCTCGATGCGGCCGCGTTCTTCGTCCCGGCGGCCCTGCTGGCGATCACCGCCGTGTTGTTTTTGTTCGTGACCGTCGCGCTCGGGATCGGCGATCTCGTGGGCAGCCTGTGGGGCGGGTTCGCCATCACGACGGTGCTGCTGCTCGCCGTGGCCGGGCTCCTCGGCTGGGTGGGGATGAAAAAGGTCAAGGAGTCGCAGCAACTGGCCATGGAGGCCAAGCGCGCCAGCGCGCACGCGCAGTCCCTCACGCGCGAGCAGATCCAGGCGGCCCAGCGACAGTCCGCCGCCCGCTCCGCCGTTTAAGGCCGATCCCACCACACGACATGTCCAACCCCGGCCCCAACACGCCCACCAAGTCGCTCGAGACCGGCCCCCGGTCGCTGCCGTTGTCCGCCTCGCCCGGCGACAACGCCTCGAAGGTCCACCTTACAGCCGACGAGGTCCGCGCCCAGTTGCGGGCGCGCGAGCGCGACATCCAGTACCGGCTCGACGCCCTCAAGCATGAGGCGATGGCCGTCATCGACGACGTCAACGTTGGCGGTCGGCCGCTCTCGGACTACATCCGCCAGCGCCCCCTCGAGATCGTCGGCGGGACTGCCGGGGCTGCCGTGCTGCTCGGCATGCTGTGGGGGCTCCGCAAGCGCGCCAAGCGCCGCCCCGAGGCCGACCAGTTCGACCTCGTTCGTGCCCGGATCGACGTCGCCATCGAGGAGGCTGCGCTCCGCGTGTCGCGCGGCGCGGACACGGAAACGGCGCTGATGCAGGCGATGCCGGTCGTGCCCGCCATGTACGCCAAGCGCAACTCCAAGACCGAGCAGGCAAGCTCGTCGACCCGCGAGGCCATCGACGTGGCCGTCAAGACGGCCATCGGGTTTGGCGTCAAGGCGGCGATGGACGTCCTCATCCGGCGGTACACGGACGCCGACGGGACGATCGACGCGCTGTCGGATTAGTCTCCTCTCCCCGCCAGCGGCGACGGTGGACTCCGGCCCCGTCTATCTTCCAGGCCACGACACTCGACCGCCATGCGACTCGCTCTGTTCGGCCCGCCCGGGGCCGGAAAGGGGACCCAGGCCAAGCGCCTCGCCGCCGCCTACGACCTCACGCACCTCTCGACCGGGGATCTCTTCCGGGCTGCCATCAAGGAGCAGACCGCGCTCGGCGCTCGCGTCAGCGCGCTGCTGGCGGAGGGCTCGCTCGTCCCGGACGACGTGACGAACGGCTTGGTCGCCGAGCGCCTACAGGCTCTCGACCACGGCCCGTTCGTGCTCGACGGCTACCCCCGGACGGTCCCGCAGGCGGAGTGGGTCCTCGACTATCTAGCCGAGGCCGGCGCCCCGCTCGACGCGGTGATCAGCCTGCAGGTCCCCGACGAGGACGTGGTCCGTCGGCTCTCCCGTCGGCGCACGGACCGCGAGACCGGCGCCATCTACCACCTCGACTTCAGCCCGCCGCCGGCGGACGTCCCCGAGGACCGGCTCGTGCACCGCTCGGACGACGAGCCCGACGCGATCCGCCATCGGCTCGAGGTCTACCACGCGGACACGGCGCCCGTCGAGGCCACCTTGCGCAAGCATGTCCGCTACGTCGCCATCGACGGCACGGGCACCGTGGAGGAGGTGCAGGAGCGGATCGCGGACGTGCTCGCGACGCAGCGCGGGCTGGCGGGGATCTGATGGCGCTCGCCCTCCCGACGCTCGACGGCCTCGCTGCCGAGGTCGACGCGGCCCTCACGGCGCTCGACCTGCCCGCCAAGCCGACAGGCCTCTACGACCCCGTGCGCTACGTGCTGGCGGGCGGCGGCAAGCGGATCCGCCCGGCGCTCGTGCTGCTGGCGGCGGAGGCGTTCGGAGGCGACGGGGCGCGAGCGGCGGCGCTCCCGGCGGCGCTCGGCGTCGAGGTCTTTCACAACTTTACGCTCGTCCACGACGACATCATGGACGGCTCGCCGACGCGGCGCGGACGAGAGACCGTCCACGAACGGTGGGACGTGCCGACCGCGATCCTTGCCGGCGACCTGATGATGGGCCTGGCGGCCCGCCTCGTGGTCGGGACCGGCCCGCGAGCCGGGGCGCTGGCGGAGGCGCACTACCGGACCGTCGCGCGGCTGTGCGAGGGCCAGTCGCTCGACATGGGCTTCGAGACGCGCGACGACGTGACCGTCGAGGCCTACCTCCACATGATCGACGGCAAGACGGGGGCGCTACTGGAGCACGCGCTCGAAGTCGGAGGCCTCCTGGGAGGAGCCGACGACCATGCGCTGGGCGCCTTGCGCACTGCGGGCCGCTCGTTCGGTCGCGCGTTCCAGATTCAGGACGACCTGCTCGACGTGACCGGCGGGCCCGGCTGGGGCAAGCCCGTCGGCGCCGACCTGACGACTGGCAAGCGGGCGTTCCCCGTGCTCGCCGCCCGCGACCGGGCCGAGGCAGAGGACGAGCCCTGGCTCGCGGCGGTCTTTGCCGGCGGCCTCCCGCCCGACCGTGTCGACCACGTGCGCGAGCGGCTGGATGCGCTCGGCGTGCTCGCCGAGGCCTCGGAGCGGGTCCACCAGTACACCGGAGACGGGCGCCGGGCGCTGGCCGATCTCCCCGCGACGCCCGCCGCCCATGCCCTCCGAGATCTCGCCCTGGGTCTCGCCACCCGCAGCCTCTAACTTGCGCCGATGATTACCCGGGAAGTCACCGTTCGCAACAAGGCCGGCGTGCACACGCGCCCGGCCTCGATGATCGTGCGCGAGGCGTCGCGGTTCGCCTCGGAGTTCTTCATCCGCAAGGACGGCTACGAGATCAACGGCAAGAGCATCATCGGCGTGATGACGCTCGCGGCCGAGCAGGGGGCGTCGCTGGACCTGCTCTTCGAGGGCACCGACGAGGCCGAGGCGGCGGACGCCTTGGAAGCCTTGTTTGAACGTGGCTTCGGCGAGCCGGTCTAGCAGGGATCCGAGGCGGGCAGGGGACGGGTCCCCGGACACCCGCCTCCTTCCACTACCCCACGACGATGACGACCACGCATTCTCCCCCCGTCTCCGCAGAGATCCGCGTCGAGGGGATCGGTGTGGCGCCAGGCGTTGCCGTCGGACCCGCGTACTTGTTCGCCGCCGGTGCCTACCAGGCCAAGCGCGACCACCTCGACGCGACGCAGGTCGAGGACGAACTGGAGCGCTTCGAACGCGCCGTCGTCCGCAGCGAGCGCGAGTTGAAGAAGATCGCCGTGGTCGCCCGCGAAAAGCTGGGCGGCGGCTCCGGGGGCATCTTCGACGCACAGTTGCTCATCCTGCGCGACCGCCAGTTCTACGACGCCGTCGTGGCGTACGTCCGCGAGCACCAGGCGGGCGCGGGGTGGGCGGTCCAGTCCGTGCTCGCGGAGCACCGCCAGCGGCTGGAGGCGAGCCCCAACGCGAGTCTGCGCGAGCGGGCGGCCGACTTTCTCGACGTGCAGAACCGCGTCCTGCGCAACCTCCAGCAGGGCCGCGCGGTCTCGCGCATCGACCCCGACCGCGTCGTGGTCGCCGAGAACCTGACGGCGGCGGACGTGCTCCTCTTCAGCCGGCGCGGCGTCCGTGGCGTCGTGCTCGACTTTGGCGGGCCGACGAGCCACGTCTCCATCATGGCGCGGGCGCTCGGCGTCCCGGCCGTCGTCAGCCTGCACGGACTGGCGGACCACGTCGGGCCCGACGACGAGGTGGTCGTGGACGGGTTCTCCGGGACGGTGATCATCAACCCGACCGCCGAGACGAAGGCGTCCGCGGAGGCGAAGGCCGCCCGCTTTGCGGGGCTCATGGCCGACCGGGAGTCGCTGCTGGCGGCGCCCTCCGAAACGCTCGACGGCGAGCCGGTGGCGCTCCAGGCGAACGTCGAGTTCCGGGAGGAATTCCCCCTGCTCCACGAGTTCGGCGCGGCGGGCGTGGGGCTGTTCCGCACCGAGATGCTGTTCCTGACGCAGGGACGGGCGCTCGACGAGGAGCAGCAGCTCGAGATCTACCGCGACGCCGTCGTGGCCTCGGCGCCGCACCCGGTCACGTTCCGCCTGCTCGACCTGGGGGGCGACAAGGTGCTCCCGATGGCGCGGCGCGAGGCCAACCCCTTCCTGGGCTGGCGGGGCATTCGGATCTTGCTCAACAAGCCGGACCTGCTCCGCCCCCAGCTCCGCGCGGTCCTTCGCGCCGCGCATGCCGCCGGTGAAGGCGCCCCGCCCCGGATCCTGCTCCCGATGGTCTCGGGCATCGGCGAGGTCGCCGCCTTCCGAGCGGTGTTCGACGACGTGTGCCGCGAGCTCGACGCCGAGGGCGCCGACTACGGCGGCGACGTGCCCCTGGGCATCATGGTCGAGGTCCCGGCCGTGGCGCTCCAGGCGGAGACGTTCGCCGCGCAGGTCGACTTCTTCTCGATCGGGACCAACGACCTCACCCAGTTCACCCTGGCCGTCGACCGGGGCAACGACCTTGTGGCCGATCTTTACCGCGAGCTCCACCCGGCCGTGCTCGCGCTCGTCGCCCGGACCGCGGCCGCCGGCCGGGCCGCCGGCATCCCGGTCTCGGTCTGTGGCGAACTGGCCGCCGACCCGCGCGTGACCCCGCTGCTCGTCGGGCTCGGCGTCCGGTCGCTCAGCGCTTCACCGGCCTACCTGACGCTCGTCAAGCGCGTGCTCCGCGCCTTCACCCTCGCGGAGGCCGAGGCGCTCGCCGCCCACGCGCTGCGCCAGCCCGACGCCGACGCGGTCCGCGGCTTGCTCGACGACTTCCTAGCCTGCCACAACCGCGACCTCGCGGCCCTCCTCGGCCTCGACGCCGATACCTGCTAATGACCCTCTACGACCCGTCCTTCGACCCCGGCGACATGCGCGCCGCTGTCCGGGCCTTCCCCGATCACCTCGCCCTGGGCTGGGACCGGGGCGCGGCTCTCGCCGACCTCGGCCTCGACGCGTCTACCCTCGACGGCATCGTGCTCTGCGGCATGGGCGGCTCGGCCATCGGCGGCGACCTCGTCCGGGGCCTCGTTGCCCCGACGTCGCCGCTGGCGATGACCGTCAACCGGGCCTACGGGCTGCCGGGCTGGGTGGGGGAGAAGACGCTCGTCGTGGCGTCGAGCTACTCGGGCGGGACGGAGGAGACGCTGTCGGCGTACGCCGAGGCGACCTCGCGCGGCGCGACAATCCTGGCGATCACGTCGGGCGGGGAGTTGGCGGAGCGGGCCGCGGAGGCGGGCCACGCCACCGTCACGATCCCCGGCGGGTTGCAGCCGCGAGCCGCGCTCGGGTACTCGCTCGGGGTCGGCCTGCGGCTGGCGCAGACGCTGGGCCTGGCGGAGCTGTCCGACGCGACGTTCGCCACAGCCCTCGACGCGGCCCGCCGCCGCGCCACCCGCAACGACGAGGACGGGGAGGGCAACCAGGCCCGCGACCTCGCGGAGCGGTTCGAGGGCGCGCTGGCGGTCGTGTACACCGGCCCGGGGCTGCTGGAGCCCGTCGGGATGCGCTGGCGGACGCAGATCCACGAGAACGCCAAGCACCCGGCGGTCGGCAACGTGCTCCCGGAGCTCGACCACAACGAGATCATGGGCTTCGAGGCCGGGCCGCGCGAGCTGCTCACTCGGATGCAGGTCATCGCCCTGCGCGACGCCGAGGAGCACCCGCAGGTCGCCAAGCGGTTCGAGGCCACCCGGGCGCTCGTCGCCCCGTCCATCGGTGGGTGGACGAAGATCCCGGCGGAGGGAGAGTCGCGCCTCGATCGGATGCTGGCGATGATCCAGCTTGGCGACGCGCTCAGCTTCTGGCTGGCCGTGCGCAAGGGGGTCGACCCGACGCCGGTCGAGACCATCCAGCAGCTCAAGAAGACGCTGGCGTAGGCCGTCGCTATCCTCGACGCTCACCCCCTGACCGTCGATGCGCCCGCTGTTCGTTCTCGCCCTCGTCCTCGCCGGACCGCTCGTTCAGGCCCAGTCTGAGATCCCCGCCATCCTCCCGATGCGCGAGCGGGCGGCGGTGCAGGACGCCTGGCTCCAGATGCGTCTCGACGCGGTCGTCCCGGCGCTGATGCGGCGCGAGGGGATCGACCTGTGGATCGTCTCGGCGCGCGAGTACAACGAGGACCCCGTCATCGAGACGATGCTGCCGGCGACGTGGCTGGCGGCGCGGCGGCGGACCGTGCTCGTCTTTCACGACGACGGGACGGCGTTCGAGCGGCTGGCCGTCGCGCGGTACGACGTGGGACCGTTCCCGCGCGCCTGGGACCCCGAATCGCAGCCCGACCAGTGGGCGCGCGTGGCCGAGATCGTCGCCGAGCGCGACCCCCGGCGGATCGCCGTCAACCGATCCGAGACGTTCGCGCTCGCGGACGGCATCACGGCCTCGGAACTGGACGGGCTGACGGCGGCGCTGCCGGCGCGGTACCGTGACCGCGTCGTGTCCGGGGAGCGGCTGGCGGTCGGGTGGCTCGAAACGCGGACGGAGGCCGAGATGGCGGTCTATCCGACGGTCGTCCGCATCGCGCGCGGCATCTTGCACGAGGGGCTGAGCGAGGCGGGGATCACGCCGGGCGTGACGACGACCGACGACCTGGGGTGGTGGTACCGCGACCGGATCCGGTCGCTCGGGCTCACGACGTGGTTCCACCCCGGCGTCTCGGTCCAGCGCGCCGACGCGCCCGGCACCGGCGACGACTTTTCGAGCCGCCCCGCCGACAACGTGATCCAGCCCGGCGACCTCGTCTGGGTCGACTTCGGGATCTCGTACCTCGGGCTTCAGACCGACACGCAGCAGATGGCGTACGTGCTCCGCCCGGGCGAGACCGCGGCACCGGCCGGGCTGGCGGCGGGGCTCGCGGCGGCGAACCGGACGCAGGACCTGCTCACCGGCGCCTTCGCAAGCGGGCGCTCGGGCAACGACATCCTGCGCGCGGCGCTCGACGGCGCGCAGGCGGAGGACCTCGCGGCGACCATCTACACGCACCCCATCGGGACGCACGGGCACGGCGCGGGCCCGACGATCGGGCTGTGGGACCAGCAGGCCGGCGTGCCGGGGCGTGGCGACTACCCGCTGTACCCGAACACGGCGCACTCGATCGAGCTCAACGCGGCCGTTGCGGTGCCGGAGTGGGGCGGAAAGACCGTCCGGTTCATGCTGGAAGAGGACGCCTTTTTCGACGGCGAGTCGGTGCGGTACATCGACCCGCGTCAGGAGGCGCTGCTTTTGATCCCGCGCCAGCCGTAGCGGCCGGCGGGCGACCGGGCGGAGCCGGTGCACCGGCGCGTTGATCGCCCGCGCTGGCCCGATGACCGCTTGCGCGTGCCGGTTGATCGGGGGGGGGAAGGGCCCAGGGGCTATTCAAGCGGAGGGCGTTGGGGCTGGCGCCCGCCGTCCATCCTGGGCGCGGCGCGGACGGGGGATGGGCGTGCGCCATGGCCACGCACGATTCGGCTCAGCCCGACGGTTCTGCCCTTGCACCCGCGCGCAGGTGTGCCTAGCGTCTGACACCCCCGACCCGATGACCCGGACGACGCGAGCCTTGCGACTGCTGACCGTGGTGGCCGCCCTCATCGGGCTGGCCGCCAGCGCGCAGGCGCAGGGCTTCGGCCGCAACAAGATCCAGTACCAGGGCTTCGACTGGCACGTGCTCCGGACGGAGCACTTCGACGTCTACTACTACCCCGAGGCGGAGGACCTGGCGGCGATCGGTGCCCAGTCGGCCGAGGAGTGGTACGAGGTGCTGGAGACGCGCTTCGACCTGTCGCTGAACCACCGGGTCCCGCTGGTCTTCTACGCGACCAACCTGCACTTTAAGCAGACCAACATTACTCCCGGGTTCATCCCAGACGGTGTCGGGGGCTTCTTCGAGTTCCTCAAGGGCCGGGTCGTGATCCCGGCGGACGGCGACCTGGGGCGGTTCCAACGCGTGATCCGCCACGAGCTGGTCCACGTGTTCACGTTCAACAAGCTGGCGCGCGTGCTCCGCGACCACCGCCGGCCGACCGACCAGTTCCTGCCGCTGTGGTTCACGGAGGGGCTGGCGGAGTTCTGGAGCGGCGAGCCCGACATGCAGCACGAGATGATCATGCGCGACGCCGTCGCGTCCAACTTTTTCGTGCCGCTCCACGACATGGGCCGGATTGCGGGCTCGTTTGTGATGTACAAAGAGGGCGAGGCCTTCTGCCGATTCGTCGCCGAGGAGTACGGCGAGGAGCGGCTGCTGGACCTGATCGAGGAGTCGTGGCGGGGCAGCGACTTTGGCGACGTGCTGGCCGTCGTGCTCGGCGAGGAAGACGTGTCGGACGACTGGGAGGCGTGGATCCGGGCGCAGTACACGCCGAAGCTCGTCGGTGCCGATGTGGCCTCGCTAACGACGGCACCGGTCGCCGTGCGCGGCTTTAACGCCAAACCAGCCGTGTGGACGCGGCCCGACGGAGGGCGCGAGGTCGTGTTCTACTCCAACCGGGGCAGCTACTCAGCAATCTTGGCGCAAGAAGTTGGGCCAAACCTGGAGCCGCTCGGCACGCCGCGCCGGGTCGTGGAGTCCGGCCGGTCGCTCGACTTCGAGGCGTTCCACCTGTTCGAGAGCCGTCTGGACGTGAGCCCCGACGGCGTCCTCGCGTTCGTCTCCAAGCGCGGGGCGACCGACGTGATCCACCTGCTCGACCTGGCGACCGGCGACCGGCTGGCGATGCTGGGCTTCGACGAACTGGTGGCCATTTACTCACCGACCGTCGCCGAGGGCGGCGACCGGGTCGTCTTCGCCGGCATCGACCGGGGCGGGCAGGCCGACCTCTACGTCTACGACCGGGACTCGGGCGTCTTGCGCCAGCTGACCAACGACGCCTACACAGACCGCGAGCCGGACCTCTCGCCCGACGGCCGAACGGTCGCGTTCGCCTCCGACCGTACCGCCTTCGGGCCGGAGGGCGCCTTCAACCTGTTCACGCTCGATCTCGACACGGGCGCGCTGGACTACGTCACGGCGGGCCCACAAGTGGACATCTCACCGCGCTGGAGCCCGGCCGGCGACCGGATCGCGTTCGCGAGCGCCCGGCGCGAGCCGGATGGCAAGTTCAGTGCCCAGGACCTGTGGCTGGCGACGCTGGACGCGCCGCGCGTGTTGGCCGACGACGGGGCCGAGGTGGCCCCCCCCACGGCCGAGGTCCCCGGCGGCGCCGAGCGGGTGGAGGAGACGGCCGTCGAACTCCGCCAGCTCACACGCTTCGCCTCGGCCGCCTTCGATCCGTTCTGGGCCGACGAGGAGTCCCTCGTGTTTGCGGCCTTCGAGGACTTCCGCTTTACCGTTCGCGCCCTCGACCTCGACTCGCTGGCGGCCGCACCCGAGCAGATCGTCGCGGCCGGCGTGCCGCCCGTCGCCCAGCCGTGGACGTACGACCGCTACGAGGTGGACGGCGTGGAGGGCGAGCCGTACACGCGGCGCTACCAGCTTGACATCGCCCAGGGCGGCTTCGCCACAACGACGACCGCTAGCGCCTCGGCAGGCGGCGCGACGGTCGCGTTCTCGGACCTGCTGGGCGACGACCGGATCTACGTCACGGCCTATTCGGCGAACTCGCTGCAGGGCGGCCGCTCGTTCTTGGACGGCCTGAACGTGTCGGTGACGCGGCTCCACCTTGGCCGCCGCGCGAACGTGGGCTACGGGGCGTATCGGCTGGCGGGGCCGCGCTTCGACCGGAGCGACCCGGCGCAAGCCTCGCGTATCCCAGCCTACGAGCAGCGCGTCGGCGTGCTCGGGCTGGTGAGCTACCCCCTGTCGCTGTTCCGCCGCGTCGACTTGGAAACGTCGTTCGGCTACGGCGAGAAGTCCGGTCTGCTCCGCACGTCCGACCGGACGCAGACCGTATTCGACACGCTGCGCACGGCGACGCTGGCGAACTCGCTCTCGCTGGTGGAGGACCATGCGCTGTACGGACCGTGGGGCCCCGTGCAGGGCTTCCGCGGGCGCCTGGCCGTCGGCTACGCGACCGACCTGTGGCAGTCGAACGAGAGCTACTACTCGGTGACGGCGGACCTGCGGCATTACCTGCGGATCACGAACGACGTGCAGCTGGCGTCGTGGGGCCTATTTCAGGCGAACGTGGGGCGGCGGGCACGGCTGAATCTCGTCGGCGGGTCGTGGTCGCTGCGCGGCTTCCCGTTCCTGCGCGTGCGCGGCTCCAAGCTGTGGTTCACCTCGCACGAAGTGCGCTTTCCCCTCCTGCGCCGCCCGCCGCTGTACCCGATCCTCGCCGGCATCCGCGGCGCGCTGTTCGTCGACGCCGCGCACAACTGGACGGACGGCTACAACGACGTCTTCCGCGACCCTGATTTTACCAGCTTCGGGGAGGGCGAGCCGCTCTTGGTCGGCACCACGAAGGGCTCGTTTGGCGTCGGCGTCCGCACCAGCATTCTGGGCGCCATCGTGCTCCGCTACGACATGGGCTACCGCTTTGCGGACGGGCTCGACTGGGATGAGAAAACGCGGTTCGGCCAGTTTTTCTTCGGCTACGACTTCTGATGAAGCGTCTCCTTTTACTGCTCCTGCTCTCGGGCTGCTCGACGATCAACTTGGGCGAGCCGCTCGGCGCGATGGATGCCGAGGCGCCCGCGACACCGATCGAGCCGCTGTGGGAGCGGGATGCCGAGGCCGCCTTCGGCCCGGCCGCCGCGTACGTCACCGGTGACTACGTCGTCGTGGGGACGCGGAAAGGCGAGGTGGTGGTGCTGGACCGAGAGGACGGCGGTGTCGTCGCTCGCGGCGAGTTCGGGCAGAGCGTCGAGGGCCAACTCGGCGTGTCGCCGGACGGTCGCGTGCTCTACGTGCCGACGGCGGAGGTGAAGGGCGGCGTGCAGGCGTTCGACGTGTCGCGCGGGGTCCGCCTCTGGCGCTGGCGCGGCGGGGCGGTGCAAGGTGGCGTCGCTCGCGTTGGTTCGATGGTGGTCGTGGGGATGCTCGACGGCCGCATCGTCGGGCTCGACGCCGAGACCGGGACTGAGCAGTGGATGGCGCAAGCAGGCGGGCAAATCCAGGCGCCGCCTGTCGCTGTCGGTGGGGACGTAATTGTCGCCGACGACGCGGGCCGCGTGGTGCGCCTCGACCCGGCGACGGGGGCCGAGCGCTGGGCGGCCGAGCTGGCGCAGCCGATCTACGCTGCGCCAGCGGTAGCCGACGCCGCCGTCTACGTCTCGACCGCTCGCGGTGCCGTCGTCCGCCTCGACGCTGCGACGGGTGCCATACGCTGGCGAATCGACGCCGACCGCGTGCTCCGGGCGACGACAGCCTCGGTCTCGGGCGATCGTCTGGCGGTCGGCTTCACCGACGGCACGACGCGCGTGCTCGACGCCGCGACCGGCGCCGAACGCTGGCGCCACACCATCGACGGCAACGTCGGCGCCCGCCCCGCTTGGGTCGGCGATGCGCTCGCGATCGGCACGATGGACGAGCGGCTGCTCGTGCTCGACGGAGCGACCGGCCGCGAACTCACGGCGTCGCCACTTCGGGGCCGCGTCAAGAGCGCGCTCGCGGTCGGCGGAGGGCTGCTGATCGTGCTGATCGAGCCCCGCCATGTCGTCGCCTTCCACGCCGCGCCATGACCCGGATCGCGCTTTTGCTCACCCTGCTCGCGGCCCCGCTCGCCGCCCAAACCGCCCACCTCCGGGTGGACGCTCCGGCTGGGGATGTAATCGTAGACGGTGCCGAGGCGGGCACGGCGGGCGAATGGATCGCCGTCGCTCCCGGCGATCGCACCGTGGCCCTCGTCGACGATGCCAGTGCCTGGGACCCCCGTCGAGTCGGTGCCGAGGTGGCGCTGGCCAGCGGCGACTCCATCCGCGTCGCGCTGACGCTGCCGATGCGGGTCCGCGTCGAGACCGTTCCGATCCGCGCGCTGATCGTGCGCGAGACGGCGACCGGATCCGATACCCTGGGTCGGGCGCCGCTCACTGTCGACTTGATCCCGGGCGAATCGCTGGCGCTGCGGGCGTCTCTGGCGGGCTACGAGTCGGTGGACCGACAGGTCGCGGCGGGGACGGAGCGCGTGACCCTGATCCTGCCGCTCGGTGTGGGGACCGTACCTGAAGCCGCACTCCTGCCCACCGAACGCTCCACGACCGGGCGTACGCTCATCGATGTCGGTCTGGCGGCCGGGGCCGTCGCCGCCGGAGCGCTCGCGGTCACGCTGAAGTTCCGCGCCGACCGGGTCGACGATCGGTACCGCGACGAGACCTCGCTCGACTATGCCGACCCCACCGTCCGTGACCGAGCTCTGTCACTCGACCGGCAATCGGCGCTGGCGCTAGGCGTGATGCAGGTAGGGCTGGGCGTGCTGGCGGTGCGGTTCGTCCTGCGCTGAGGCCGAGGGCGATGCGGGGCCGGCGGTAGCTTGGCCCGACACGCCATACACGACATGTTGAAAGAGACGCTCGCCCGAGACCTCAAGGACGCCATGCGTCAGAAGGACAAGGTTCGGCTCGGGGCGATCCGGATGCTTCAGAGCGCCATCACGACCAAGGAGAAGGAGGCCGGCCAGCCCATCGACGACGACACGGCGACGGCGATCGTGGCCAAGCAGGTCAAGCAGCGCCGCGACTCGATCCAGCAGTTCACCGAGGCGGGCCGCGACGACCTCGCCGAGCGCGAGGCGGCGGAGCTGGGCTACATCGAGGCCTACCTCCCGGCACAGGCCACCGACGAGGACATCCACGCGGTCGTCCAGGCCATCGTGACACGGACGGGCGCGACGACCATGAAGGACATGGGCCGTGTGATGGGCGAGGCGATGTCGGAGCTCAAGGGCGTCGCCGACGGGGGGCGCGTTCAGACCGTCGTCCGCGCGCTTCTGGGGGCGTGAACGGCCTCGACGCCGCGTTGGGGCTGGTGCTCGCCTTCGGGATCTGGCGGGGGGGCCGCACCGGCGCGCTGGTCCAGATCGTGAACTCCGTCGGCTGGGTGGCGGGGTTCGTCGTCGCCACGGCGCTGATGGGCCCGGTCGGCCGGCTCATCGCCTTCAGCCTGGGCGTGAGCCACCGGACGGCGCCGGTCTTGGGCTTCGTCGTCACCTTCGGAGCCGTCCTCCTCGGGATCACCATCGTCGCGACCATCTTCCGCAGGACGCTGGAAGCGATCAAGCTGGGCGTGCTCGACAAGGCCGCCGGCGGCGCATTCGGCGCGTTCCGCGCGGCGTTCGGGCTGAGCGTGTTCCTGCTGGCGACCTCCTTCTCTCCGCTGCAGGGCGGCGACCCGCTCATGGTCGACGCCGAGACCCGCGACGGCTCCGTGCTCTACGAACCCGTCGAGACGCTCGCGCCCGACGTGTGGGGCGCCATTCGAGCAGCCACGCCCGGCCTCCAGCGCGCGCTAGTCGACAAGTTCAACACGTGGCAAGAGGGCAGGCCGGAGTCCGTCACCGGCGAAGCCCCGCTGGAGTAGTCGTCAGATCTCGAACCGGACGACAACCTGGGAGCGCAAGCCCGTCGGTTGGCCGTCGACGACCGGGGGGACGAACCGCATCTCGCGGACGACCTCCTCCGCGAGCCCGTCGAGCCCGCCGCCAATCGGTGTCGGCACGGCGGTGCGGATGACGCGGCCGGTCGGGTCGGTCTGGAACAGGACCAGCACGTCGCCCTCGATGCGGCCGATGCTGGCCCAGCGCGGGTACTCGGCCTCGTCGAGGCGGCGGCGGACGACGTCGGGGTTGGCAAGCCGGGCAAAGTCGAAGCCGGGCAGGAAGGCGACGCCCCCTGTGGGAGGGGCCGCGGCCGCGGTAGCTGGGCCCACGGCTCGTGCGGCGCGCAAGGTCGCGAGTTCCGTCGCGAGCCGGTCTCGCTCGTGGGCAAGCGCCTCACGCTCTGCATTCGCCGCTGCGAGGCGATCGAGGAGCGCCGTCCGGTCCGCCGTGGCGGCGGTACCGAGAGAGCCCGCCGTTTCCAGGGCGCGACGCTCCGCCGCAAGGGCCGCGCGGTCGGCCGCGAGCAGGGCGCGGTCTCGGGCGAGCGCCGCACGGTGCGCGTCGAGATCGCTGGACGAGGTCGGAACGGCTGGGGTATCCGCTCGCGCAAGCTGACTGCGGAGCGAAGCGACGGTCGCGGAGTTGGCGTCGCGTGCCAAGAGGGCGTCGTCGCGCTGAGCGTAGGCGGCGTCGCGGTCGGCGTACGCCTGGTCGCGCGACGTGATGGCACGGTTGCGGTCCGCGGTGGCCTGGGCGAGCTGGGCCTCCAGTGCAGCGAGGCGTCCCGTCCGGTCCGATTGCTCTACGGCCAGCGCCCCCCGGGCGCCGTCGGCAGCGACCAGGGCGCGGCGCAGGCGGTCGACCTCAGCGCGAAGTCGATCGGAATCCTCGCGAGCCCGGCGCGACGACGCAGCGCGGGCCTCGGTGGCCTCGGCGCGCTCGCGCAGTGACGCGAACTCGGCGGCGAGCCGGTCCCGCTCGGTGTTCGCTCGGTCGAGAGCGGCGGCGAGCTGGCGGCGCTCGGACCGGAGCCGCTCGACCTCTGCACCCAACAGGTCTCGCTCGGCCACGAGCATGGAAAGGCGCTCTGAGGTGCCGGTCTGGGACCGCGCCTCGGCCCGCCGGCGCTCGCGGAGGGCGGCGTCGCGGTCCGCGCGGAGCCGGTCCCGCTCGCGCGCCATCCGCTGCCGGTCGGCGACGAGCCGGTCGAGTTCAACCCGCAAGCGAGCGGCTTCAGGGTCCGCCTCCACACCGCGAGGCGCTGCCCGCTCGGCGCTCGGTCTGGGCCCAGCGAGGGGCGTCCGAATCTGGGGAGAACGCTCGGCACTCCGCTGCCCACGCCCGTCGATGCCGTCGGCAACCGCCAGCCGGGCGGGGCCTGGGGCGACGCGGCTGCGGTCGTGGCGGACGTAGGCTGTCACTGGACCCCGGGCGTCCAGGATGGGCTCGCGCGAGACCAAGCGGACGCTCCGGCCATTGGCGGCGAGGTACAGCCCCCGTCCGTCGAACTGGCCGCCCCGGCGGGCGCCGGCGAACGGGCGATCGGAGACGAGATACGTCCCGTCGCCAGGGACCGCGATCGTGAGCACCCCGAACGGGTTTTGGGCGAGGGGCCCGCCGACGGTGGCGACGCGATCGCCATCCACCGAGAGGGTGGGCGAGACGACGCGGAGCGCCTGGGCCTGAGCGTCGGCGACGGTGAAGAGGACGGCGAGGAGAGCGAGAGTCCGCATAGCAGGAGGGGGGGCGGGTCCGGAAAGCGAGCGCCGACCCTCGGAGGAGGCGGTGCGCTCTGGGACGCTCACCCGTAACGCTGCCGTGACCGATCCGGTCCGCAAACACACGCGTCTCACCAGCAGGCGCGAGCCCCCGCTTCGACCGGTCAGTCGCCCCGGTCGAGGTCGCTGTAGAACTGCTTGAGCCGAGCCGGCGCCAGCCCCGCATTCCAGCCGGTCCACAGGGACAAATTCCGGAGCTGCTGGCGGACCGCCCCGTGCCTCCGGTACCGCCGTGCGGAGGTCACGACCTCGGCGTCGAGGAACACGAACCGGCCGAGCCGGCGCACGCTGCGGACGGCGTCGAGGTCCTCGAAGATGGGCTGGTCCGGGAAGCCGCCGACGGCCTCGAACACCTCGCGGCGGACGAACAGCGCGCGGTCCCCGAATGCGAGGCGGTGCCAGCGCATCCACAGCCGCGCCTCCCACAGTCGCATGAACGTGCGCCCGATCGGACCGAAGTCGCCCCGTTCGTCGTGGTCGAACGTCGTCCGGAAGCAGCCGGCGACCGCCAGCGGATCCGTCAGCGCCGTCCGCACGGCATCGAACGCACCACCGGGGAGGCGGGTGTCCGCGTGTAGGAAGAGGAGCACGTCGCCGGTCGCCCGCGCAGCGCCCGCGTTCATCTGTCGCGCGCGTCCCCGTTCCGCATCCACGATCTGCACCCCCGCCAGCGCCGCCCGTGCGCGTTCGGCCGTGTCGTCGGTCGAGCCGCCGTCGGCCACGATCGCGTCCCACGGGCCCGGCTGAGCCGCGATGCTCGTGAGTGTCGCGCCGATGGCGGTGGCTTCGTCCAGCGTCGGAAGGACGACGGAGATGCTCGTGGGTCGGGCGGGTGGGGGCACCATCAGACGCGGAGGGAGAGGCTGGTGGGGACCCCGGCGCGCTACCAGAACATCAGCTTCATGCAGAAGACCGAGCCGCCCGACTTGAGAAACTCTCCCGTGTCGAGCTCGATCACCTCGTATCCCGCCGCACGGAGCAGGCCGTTCGTCTCGTCGCAGCCCTGCTGGATGAGCACGTGCGTCCCGTCGGGCGAGTGGGCGTTGCAGGCGAACCGCTCGCGGGCGTCGTCCTCCGGCGCCTCGATCGTGCGCGAGAAGTGAGACTTGATCGTCTCACGGCCCTCCTCAGTGAACGCGCCCGGGAAGTACAGCGCGGTCTCCTCGTCGAGCGGGCAGAGGCAGGTGTCGAGGTGGTAGAAGTCCGGGTCCGTTAGCTCCAGCGGGATGACGGGGAAGCCCAGGTTGTCGGTAAGCCGCTCGTAGACGCTGCGGTCCGTCCGGTAGCCGTAGCCGCCCCACAGGAGGTAGCGTCCGGGATGCCAGAGCGCGTCGCCCATGCCCTCGAAATCGCCGGGGAGGTCCGGGTCGAGGCCGGTCGTCTCGTAGCCCTCGCCCTGGAAAAAGCGCTCGTAGTGCTCGACCTCCGGCTTGCGCTGGTCGGCGTGCATCCGACTCAGGATCACGCCACGCTCACCACCGGGGGTGCGGTACGGCAACGTCTGGTTGGCGCAGAACACCTGGTCCGGCAGCCCGGCCGCGCCCGCCAACTCCACCACCTCGACCCCCAACTGGTCGTAGGCGTCGCGGAGCGCTTCCCATTGGCGCCGGGCGGCGTCCACGTCCACGTCGCCGACGTTCCCGGCCATGTGGGGGTTGATGACGTACTCCACTCGGAAGTGGTCGGGGGTCGTCATCAGAACGCGGCCGGGCAGCGGGATCGACGGGAGGGCGTCGACGGAAAGAGCGTCGGGGGTCATAGGCGTGAGTGGCGAGCCCGAAGGTACCTCGCGGGCACGCTGGACAAACACGATGCGCCCCCGCCAGCAGAGCCAGCGGGGGCGCACATCGACTCGTTTTGATGCGCTACCGGTTCGTCAGCGCCAGGAAGTCGGGGGTTAGGAAGCCGGTGATGGCCACGCCCTCCGCCTCGGCATTGACGTCCACATCGTCGAGCACGTCGAGCGCTTCGGGCTGGTCCTTGAGGCCGATACGAGCGGCCGAGATCCCGCCGCGGACGACGTCGGCCACATCATCGGTGCTGGCCTGGGGCTTGGTGGCCAGGAAGGCGCGAACCGGAATGCCGCCCTGTTCGAACGACATCGAGACCACAAAGCCGTCCGCCGCGCGGGCTGCCATCGCGGAGGGGGGCGCGTCGTCGGGGATCTGCATGCCGTCGCCGAAGCCGCGAGCGACGAACCACGCGCCGTCGGGGTAGGCGACCCGGTCGAAGAGCGCCTGGAGCTCGGCGTCCGGCGAGAAGGTGGTCGCGCCGACGCGGGCGAGCATCTGGCGCAAGGTGGCTTCGTCGCCAGCGATCACCATCTCGTTGTTGACGAGGGCGAAGCCGCCCCGGGTGCCGTCATCGTCGGTGGCGAGGTATACCGGCAGGCCATCCACGTCCGTCACTTCGAACGCGACGTCCTCTTGGTCGGCGATGAACTGCTCGATCCGTGTCCGGTCGAACCGACCGTAGGCGACGAACGCGCCGCCGTCGGCCCCTTCGCGACCGGCGACGTAGACGCGGTCGAGGTCCTGGGACGGATCGAAGCCGGTCAGGCGCACGAACTCGTCGAAGTCGGCCGAGCCGCGACCCGTGACCATGCCCAGGCCGGACTCTCCGAGGGCGGCCTCCAGGGCCTGGCTCTCGCGCGCGGCGGCGAGGTTGGTCATGCCGTACACGTCGGCATCGTTGGGCAGGATCGCCAGCGCGTCGGTCGTCTGCGCCGACGAGCCGATGCCCGGCGCGCCGAGCGACTCGCTGCAGCCGACCGCGAGCAGGGCGAGGCCGGCGACGAGCAGGGAGCCGAGGACCACGGCGAGCGCGCGGCGCGGAGCGTGGCGGGTGGGGTGCACCATCATGGCAGTCAGAAGTCTTTGCGAGAGAAGAGGGCGAACGCGGCTCCGTAGAGGACGGCGCCGAACGCCAGCGACGACAGGAGCGGGTAAAGAGAGCCTACGGGGTCGCCCGTGGCGAGTTGCGGCACCATCGTGGTGCCGACGCTGCCAAACTTGGGCAAGATGTGGTACCCGCCCGCCACAAAGGGTCTCCAGAGGCGAGAAACTTGCTCCTGGAGCGTAGGAATCGCTAGGATCAGACTCACGAAGACGACCCCGAGCGTGACGACGAACGACAGGGGACCGCTCCCGCTCCACACACCGACCAGCGTCACGACGCTGTACACGACGACGAACATTGCGAACACGACGCCGATCGCCAGCAGGAACCGGGGGTTCCAGATCCCGGACTTGATGGACATCACCAGCCAGACGGCACCGAACAGATAGGTCGCGAGGGCCAACATGACGGCGAAGATGGCCGCCAGCCTGGATGCGAGCACCTGTGAGCGTGCCAACGGCTTCGTCAGCAGCACGTCGACCTGCCCGCGCTCGGTGAGCGCGGCGATGAGGCCGCCCGTGGCGAACAGGGCCAAGATGATGCCCACCCAGTACGCGGCGCCGGCCACGAACGCCTGGGCGCCGAACACGACGCTTTCCAGGAGCGAGTCTCCGAACGGGGGCATGTCGTCGCGTGCAGTGCGCGGCTCGCCGTCGTCGTTGAGGATCACGTTCCCCTCGTCATCGAGCAGCGGTTCATCGAGGTTGACGGGCCCGTCCACGGTTTCCTGTCCGAAGAGGCGGGCGCCGGCCAACGACCCGTCGACCACGTCGAGTTGGAGGGCGAACGCGAGAGACACCCAGACGAGGGTGGCGACGACGAATAGGCCGACGACGACTTTGCGGGCGCGAAGCTCGCGGAGCGTCAACAGGAAGAGTCCGAGCATGGGTCAGGCAGCGGCCGGGGTGGTCACGACATCGATAAAGAGGTCTTCGAGCGACTGGCGGGCGGGCTCGACGGCCTCGACCTCGACGCCGTCGGCGCGCAGGCGGTCGAGGACGGCGTTCAGCGCGGTGCGGTCCGGCGCGGTGGCCAGGAAGCGGACCAGCCCGTCGGGCCGGTCCACGAGGTCGCCGGTCAGAGCGTCCGCCAGTGCAGCGGCGGTCTCGGTGGGGAGGTCGGTCGTGGTCACGTGCCACGCGCGGCCTTGTCGCGTGAGGTCTTCGACGGTGCCGTCGCGGACCAGCTCGCCGTCCTTCAGGATGGCGACGCGCGTGCAGACGCGCTCGACCTCGCTCAGCAGATGGGAGTTCAGGAACACCGTGACGCCCTCGTCGCGCAGCGACTCGATGAGGGTCCGGATCTCGCGGCGCCCGACCGGGTCGACCCCGTCCGTCGGCTCGTCCAAAATCACGAGGCGGGGCGAGTTCATCAGCGCCTGGGCGATGCCCAAGCGCTGCAACATGCCCTTCGAGTACGTCCCCACGGGCCGGTCTGCGGCGCCGGACAAGCGGACCAGCGCCAGCAGCTCATCGGACCGGCGCTGGCGGTCGTGGGGCTCGACGCCCGACATCCGGGCAAACAGGTCGAGGGCGTCTCTCCCCGACAAAAACGGCGGGAAGCGATGGCCCTCGGGCAGGTAGCCGACCGGGCGCCGGGCGTCGGCGTGAAGGATCGACTCCCCAAAGAGCGTCGCGGACCCGGCGGTCGGGTGCGCCAGCCCCAGGAGCAACTTGACGAGCGTCGTCTTTCCAGCGCCGTTGGGACCCAACAGACCAAAGGTCTCGCCGATCTCGACGGTGAGCGACAAGGGCTTGAGCGCTTCGACGGGCTGCCGCCCCCTGTAGGTCTTGGAGAGGGCGGCGGTCTGAATCGCGGGGTCAGGCATGCGGGCAGCTACGGGCGGTCTCGCCAGAGGTTACGGGCAGACACTCATCTGCGGGTTGTACCCAGGGGCCAGCCGCGTCTACGTTGACCGCCGTCGTCTGGCACCACGGCTCGCGCCGTGTGTGGGTGCCGGAGGCTTCCCGAGACTCCCCGAGCCGCTATGTACGCCGTCGTCTACGAGGCCTTTGGTGCGCCACCTGAGCTGCGACGCGTGCCGGACCCCACGCCGGAGACCCACGGGGTTGTGGTCGCCGTCCGCGCGACCGGGCTGTGTCGGAGCGACTGGCACGGCTGGGTAGGGCATGACCCCGGGATCCAGCTTCCGCATGTCCCGGGTCACGAACTGGCAGGCGTCGTAGCGGCCGTCGGGCGGGACGTGACACGATGGAGGGTCGGGGACCGCGTGACGGTGCCGTTTGTGGGCGGGTGTGGGACGTGCCCGCAATGCCAGTCGGGCCACCAGCAGGTCTGCGACGCCCAGTTCCAGCCGGGCTTTACGCACTGGGGCTCGTTCGCCGAGTTCGTCTCGATCCACCGCGCGGACCTCAATGTTGTGCGGCTCCCGGAGGCCCTGGGGTTCGCCACCGCTGCCAGCCTGGGGTGTCGGTTCGTGACCGCGTTCCGCGCCGTCGTCGACCAGGGGCGGGTCTCCGCCGGCCAGTGGGTGGCTGTCTACGGCTGCGGGGGCGTCGGGCTCTCGGCGGTGATGATCGCCCGCGCGGTCGGGGCGCGGGTGGTGGCCGTCGACCTCTCCGACGAGGCGCTCGCGCTGGCGACACAGGGCGGGGCGATCGCCACCGTGAACGCCCGGCACGTTCCGGACGTGGTCGAGGCGGTGGTCGAGCTTACGGGTGGCGGGGCCCACGTCTCGCTCGACGCGCTGGGCCATCCCGAGACGTGTGTCCAGTCGATCCGCTCGCTGCGCAAGCGGGGGCGGCACGTCCAGGTCGGCCTGCTCGTGGCGGACCAGCGGGCGCCCGCCATCCCGATGGACCGGGTCGTCGCCGACGAACTGGAGATCGTGGGGAGCCACGGCATGCAGGCCCACCGCTACGACGCGATGCTGGCGATGATCGAGGCCGGGACGTTGGCACCCGACCGCTTGGTCGGGCGCACCATCACGCTAGAGGCCTCCATTCCCGCGCTGATGCGGATGGACACGTTCGAGAGCGCGGGGGTGACGGTCATCACCGACTTCGGACGCTCCGCGCCCGGGGCTCAGTCCCCCGACAGCGCCGCCGCCGCGTCCGCGCTGGTCCCGCCGTCGAGAGGCTTGACGTAGACGGTCCGGCGGGGGAACGGGATCTCGATGCCGCGCTCGTCGAAGCGCGTCTTGATCCGCTGCCGGAGCGCGCGCTCGGTCGGAAACTGCTCGCCGGGCCGGACCTGCACGATGATGCGCGCCGTGACCGCCGAGTCGGCGAGGGCGAGGATGGCCTGCACCTGGGGCGCCTCCTCGACCATTACGGCCTTCGCCTCGTCCGTCTCCGCCCACTCCGCCGCGACCTCCTCGAGCACACCGAGCGCCACGCTGGCGTCCTGCTCGTAGCTCAGGCCCACCTCGACGATCGCTCGGGCGTAGCCGACGGACTTGTTGCCGAACGTCCGGAGCTCCCCGGCCGGGACCATCAGCAGCTCGCCGTCGAACTTCCGGACCTTGATCAGCCGCAGGCCCACGTACTCGACCGTCCCGGTGTCGCTCCCGATCCGGATGAGGTCGCCGTTGCCGAGCGTGTCGTCGAACAAGAGGAAAAAGCCGGAGATCACGTCCTTGACGAGCGTCTGCGCCCCGAAGCCGATGGCCAGACCCGCGATCCCCGCGCCCGCCAGCAGGGCCCGGATGTCGAACCCGACGATCGACAGCACGGTGACGATCGTGATCGCCCAGATCACGTAGCGAGCCACGGACCCGAGCAGGTCGGCGGTCGTGAGGACCCGCTGGCGGCGCTTGTCGGTGGCGGGGTCGTCGACGACGGAGGCGACCCACCGCTTCTTGACGCGCGAGATGACCGCGATCGTGAACAGCGCCAGCCCGATGGCGATAGCGACCTGGAGCAGGGTCTCGCCCAAGCCCAGCCAGAACGCCTGGTCGAGGACCGCGTCGCGCATGGCGGCGACGTCTTCGACCCGGAACCCGGCTGTGATGGAGTCGGCGGGCGCGGCGGCGGCGGTGTCAGGGGCGGCGGGGCGGGGGACGATTTGCATGTCAGGAATCGGGCGGAGCGGACGGGCGGGGCAGGCGGACGTGCCGGGCCATCGCGAGAAAACGGAGGGCGGACGTGGTCACGGCGCACGCGGCGAACTGAAGGCCGACGCCGGCACCGAGGGCGTCGAGGGCGACGAGGACGGCGCCGCCGAGGACGGCGGCCGTCGCGTAGAACCCCTTGTAGAGCACGGCGGGTTGCTCGTTCACAAGGATGTCACGGATGACGCCGCCCCCGACGGCCGTCAGCGCGCCCATCACGACGACGCCGACGGGGCCCAGCCCGTGCTCGGCGCCCTTGAGCGCGCCGATGGCGGCGAACAGCCCGAGCCCGAGCGCATCGGCGATCATCACGCGGTTCCACCGCGCCGCGATCGGTCGGGCGGCCACGATGACGGCGACGGCGCCCGCCAGGCACACGAACAGGTAGCGCTCGTCCCGGAACGAGGCGGGCGGCGTGTCGCCGAGCAGCACGTCCCGGATGAGCCCGCCGCCGACGCCGGTGAGCACCGCCAGCACGGCGATGCCGAGCCAGTCGAGGCCAGACCGGACGGCCTTGAAGGCACCGGACAGCGCGAACACGAACGTGCCCAGCAGGTCGAGCGCCGTCAGCACTAGGCGAGCGCGGACAAGCCGGGCAGCGTCTGGCCTTCCATGAACTCCAACATCGCGCCGCCGCCCGTGGAGACATGCGTGACGGCATCCGCCAGCCCGGCCTGGACGACGGCCGCCACCGAGTCGCCGCCACCGACGACCGTCAGCGCCTCGCGCTCGGACGTGGCGTCCGCGAGCGCTTGCGCCACGCTCAGCGTTCCCTCGGCGAACGGCGCCAGCTCGAACACGCCCATCGGGCCGTTCCAGATCACCGTCTTGGCGCCGCTGATGATGTGCGCGTACTGCTCGCGCGTTTGGGGGCCGATGTCCAAGCCCATCCGGCCGTCGGGGATCTCGCCCGCGATGATCTGGATCTCGGCGTCGGCCGCGAACCGATCGGCGACGACGTGGTCGGACGGGAGCTTGATCGTGTCGCGGAACCGCTCGTAGAGCCGGAAAGCGTCGTCGACGCGGTCGGCCTCGACGAGCGAGGTGCCCGTCTGGTGACCGAGCCCGGCCATGAACGTGTACGCCATCGCCCCGCCGATCAGCAGGGCGTCGACCTTGGGCGCCAGCGCCTCGATGACGCCGATCTTGTCGGACACCTTGGCGCCGCCGAGCACGGCCACGAACGGGCGCTCTGGGGTGTCGAGCGCCTTTGTCAAGAAGGTGACTTCCTTGTCGAGCAAACGCCCGGCCGCGTGGGGCAGCAGCGCGGCGACGCCCGCCGTGGAGGCGTGCGCGCGGTGGACCGATCCGAAGGCGTCGGACACGAACACGTCGCCGAGGGCCGCCAGCTGGCGGGCGGTCTCGGGGTCGTTGGCGGTTTCGCCCGACAGGAAACGCGTGTTCTCCAACAGCACGACGGCGCCCGCCGGTGCGCCAGCCACGCAGGCCTGCGCGGCCTCACCGACCGTCGACTCGCAAAAGACGACGGGTGCGTCGAGGAGTGTCTCGAGGTGATCGGCGACGGGCCGCAGCGAGAATGCCGGGTCCGGCGCGCCCTTGGGGCGGCCGAGGTGCGACATCAGGACGGGCGTCGCGCCCGCGTCGAGCAGGGCTTGGATCGTCGGCAGCGCCGCGCGGATGCGCGTGTCGTCGGTGATCGTCGCGCCGTCCATCGGCACGTTGAAGTCGACCCGGACAAGCGCGCGCTTTGCCGAGAGGTCGAGGTCGGAGAGGGTGTTCATCAAGGCAAGGGGGAAGGGGAAAGAGGCCAGGGTTGGAGGAAGGACTGCCCCTTGCCCCATCCCCCGTGCCTCTTGCCCTTTAGGCCATCAGGCGCTGGACGAGGTCGACCGTCCGGCTCGAGTAGCCCCACTCGTTGTCGTACCAGCCGACGACCTTGACCATCGTGCCGGCGGCCATCGTCGAGGGCGCGTCGAACACGCACGAGTGCGGGTTGCCGACGATGTCGATCGAGACGATCGGATCCGTCGAGTACTCGAGGATGCCGTTCATCGGGCCGCTGGCGGCGGCCTGGAAGGCGGCGTTGACCTCCTCGACCGTCACGTCGCGCTTCACGATGGCCGTGAAGTCGGTGAGCGAGCCGTCCGGGGTGGGGACGCGGACGGCGAAGCCATCGAGCTTGCCCTTGAGCTCCGGGAGCACGAGCCCGACCGCCTTGGCGGCGCCGGTCGTCGTCGGGATCATCGAGAGCGCGGCGGCGCGGGCACGGCGCAGGTCCGAGTGCGGCGCGTCCTGGAGGCGCTGGTCCGACGTGTAGGCGTGGATCGTCGTCATGAACCCCTTCTCCAAGCCGAACGCGTCGTCGAGCACCTTGGCCATCGGGGCCAGGCAGTTCGTCGTGCAGCTCGCGTTCGAGACGATCTGCTCGTCACCCGTCAGCGTGTCGTCGTTGACGCCGAGCACGATGGTCGCATCCACTTCGCCCGAGGCGGGGGCCGAGATGACGACCTTTTTGGCGCCGGCGCCGAGATGCAGGGCCGCCTTCTCGCGCGTGCGGAAGATGCCGGTCGCCTCGACGACGACGTCGACGCCGAGCTCGCCCCAGGGCAGGGCGCTCGGGTCGCGCTCGGAGAAGACCTTGAAGCGGTCCCCGCCGATCACCAGCTCGTCGCCCTCCGCTTTCACCTCGCCGGGGTACTTGCCGTGGACCGAGTCGTATTTGAAGAGGTGCGCCAGCGTGGCCGCATCGGTGAGGTCGTTGACGCCGACCACGTCGAAATCGGAGCCGCCGCGCTCGAGGATGGAGCGGAAGACGAGGCGGCCGATGCGGCCGAACCCGTTGATGCCAATCTTGATAGCCATTGCAGGAGGGGGAGGGGGAGAGGGAGTGCCCAGGTCGAGGGTACTTGTGCCGAAGCGCTTCCGCGCCAGCGGCTCGGGTGAAAAGGGGTGCAAGAGCGTCGCCCCGTGTCCGGTTTCGCCCGGCTCTTCATAGCGCCCCCCGCCTCGGCTCGGCTAGTTTGGCAGCTTCGCCCGAAACCTCCCGCTTGATGGCCCAGATCAACCCGCCCCGGACGCTCACGCAGTCGCAGTCGCGCCACCACGAGCTCCGCGAGGACGCCCTCGCCACCGGGGCCTCCCGTGGCACCGAGTTCTACGACGACCACAAGACGACGATCATCGCCGTCATCGTCGGCGTGTTCGTGCTGGCGCTCGCCATCATCGGTTGGCGCACGTGGCAGGCGAACAAGTCAGCCGAGGGCCAGCGCCTGCTGGGCGCGATCTTGACCGAGTACGAAGCGGGCAACTACCAGATCGCGCTGGAGGGCACCGAGTCCGCACCGGGGCTCTTGCAGATCGCCGACGAGTACGGCTCGACGGCTACGGGCGAGCAGGCCACCTTCTTCGCCGCCGACGCGCTCTACCAGACCGGCGATCTCGACCGCGCCCTCGCCATGTTCGAGGACTACGACGGCGACGACATCATGGCGGCCAGCGCCCTCGCGGGCCAGGCCGCCATCTACGAGGACCGCGGCGACCACGCCCGTGCCGCGGGCCTCTACATCGACGCCGCCGACGAGTACGACTCGCCGGCCTCGACGCCGGGCTACCTGCTCGATGCCGCTCGCGCCTTCGCCGCGGCCGGTGACACGGGCGAAGCGACGGAGGCGCTCGAGCGTGTCGTCAACGACTGGGACACGACCCCCGAGTACCGGACGGCACTCGTGGAGCTCGGCCAGGTCCAGGCCGCCGCCGCGGCGGTCGGCGAGGCCACCGGCGACGTGACCGCGGCCCCGATCGATACGTCGGCGGTGCTCCAAACGGACCAGAACATCCAGGAGATGATCGACTCGGGCCGACTCCGCATCGGCAACGACGGGTCGGCGGAGGTCGTCGGTCAGTAACCAGAGAGGACGTGCGAGCGAGGGCGGCCGACGCGGCGCAGTAGATTCGGTCCGCACCGCCCCGAGCCCATGCCGACCGTTCTGATCGCCGATGACGAGCCCGCCATCCGGCGGACGCTCCGCGAGATCCTCGAGTTCGAGGGCTACACGGTCGATGTCGCCGTCGACGGCGACGAGGCCGTGGCGAAGGCGCCGGCGGCCGACCTCGTGCTGCTCGACATCAAAATGCCGAAGCGGGACGGGATGGAGGTGCTCCAGGCTCTCCACGACGCCGAGATCGGCGTGCCGGTCGTCATGATCTCTGGGCACGGGACGGTCGAGACGGCCGTCGAGGCGACCCAGCTCGGCGCGGTCGACTTCCTCGAGAAGCCCCCGGACCTCAACCGCTTGCTGGTGACCGTCCGCGGTGCCCTCGACCGGGGGAAGTTGCGGACCGAGAACGTCCGGCTCAAGCAGGTCGTCAAGGACGCGGGCACCTCCGACCTGACGCCCATCGTAGGCGACAGCCCCGCGATCGGGCGCATCAAGCAAACCATCGATCGCGTGGCGCCGTCCGAGGCGCGCGTGCTGATCACCGGCGAGCCTGGGACGGGCAAGGAATTGGTGGCCCGCCACCTCCACGCTCAGAGCAACCGGGCCGACGGGCCGCTCGTCGAAGTCAACTGCGCCGCGATCCCGTCGGAGCTTATCGAGTCGGAGCTGTTCGGGCACGAGAAGGGCGCCTTCACGGGGGCCACCAAGCAGCGCATCGGCAAGTTCGAGCAGGCGGATGGCGGGACGCTCTTCCTGGACGAGATCGGCGACATGTCGCTCGACGCCCAGGCCAAGGTGCTCCGCGCGCTCCAGGAGAGCCGCATCACGCGCGTCGGGGGCGACCGGTCCATTACGGTGGACGTGCGCGTGGTGGCCGCGACCAACCGGGACCTCTTGCAGCAGGTCGACGAGAAGCGGTTTCGCGAGGACCTCTACCACCGGCTCTCGGTCATCCTCATCCACGTCCCGCCGCTCCGCGAGCGCCGGGCCGACGTGCCCGACATCGCGCGGTTCATCTTGGGCCAGGTGATGCGCCGCAACGGGATGGACGGCAAGTCGCTCGACGACGGCGCGCTCGGCTCCCTGCAGCGGCAGGAGTGGCGCGGCAACGTCCGCGAACTGCGCAACGTGGTCGAGCGCCTGCTGATCCTGTCCGACGGCGACGCGATTTCGTCGGCCGACGTGGAGCGCTACGTCGTCCCACGAGCGGGCGGCGAGGGCGCGGGCGGGCTCATCGACCGGTACGACTCACTCTTCGAGTTCCGCGACCAGGCCGAAAAGCTGTTCATCGGACGCAAGCTGGACGAGAACGACTGGAACGTTTCGGCCACGGCCGAGATCATCGGCATTCAGCGCTCGCACCTGTACAACAAGCTGAAGGACCTTGGCATCGAGAGGCCCGAGTGATGGAGGCAAGCGGCAAGACGCATGGGGCCCCGGGCTCTACGTCCGACATCGTCAGCGCTGAGGTGGGGGAAACGCCCCGCGCCTCGTCTCCCCGGCCCCGAGTCGCGGCCGCAGGCCGACCCGCGATTCTTTCCGGCCGGGACCTGCAGAAGCGGTACCCCACGGCGGGGGGAGGGCTGACCGTACTGGAGGGCCTGGATGTGGACGTGTACCCGGGCGAGTTGGTGGCCATCGTGGGCGAGAGCGGGACGGGCAAGAGCACGCTGCTCCACCTCTTGGGCGCCCTCGACCGCCCGACCGCCGGGACGGTGACGTACCGGGGCGAGGACGTGTTCGCCAAGGGCGACGAGGCGCTGGCGGCGTTCCGCAACCGGGCCATCGGGTTCGTCTTCCAGTTCCACCACCTGCTCCCCGAGTTCACCGCGATCGAGAATGTGTCGATGCCGGCCCTCATCGCGGGCGGGACGTTCGACACCGCCCGCGCTCGCGCCCGCGAGCTGCTGACGATGCTCGGGCTGGCGGAGCGGATGGACCACCGGCCGAGCCAGCTCTCCGGCGGCGAGCAGCAACGCGTCGCCGTGGCGCGAGCGTTGATGAACGAGCCCGGCCTGGTGCTGATGGACGAGCCCTCGGGCAACCTCGACACGAAGACGGCCGAGACGCTCCACGACGAACTGCTCCGCCTCAGCCGCGACGCCGACCAGGCGTTCGTCGTCGTCACTCACAACCCGGCGCTGGCGGGGCTGGCGGACCGCGTCCTCCGGCTGGAGGGCGGTCGGCTGGTGGAGGAGCGGGGTGGGCGGGTCGAGGAGCGAGCACCGGGCACCGCCTGAGCGGTGGACGCTCGGACCCGTCGCGGCGGCACCCGAAAGTGCACGGTACGCCCGCGGTGTCTCGCAGTCCAGCAACGGCGAAGCTCCATCCGCTATCCTCGTCCGACGAAACCGGCCCTTGGACGAAACCAGCCCCCGGCCGGCCGGCGTACCCGTCCGCCCCGCACCCGCGCTCCCATGACCGAGACGCTTGCCCTCCCCACGCTTCCCGCCGAGATCGCCCGTGTGGGCTTCGTCAAGGAGGACATCGACCCGACGCTCGACCTGTTCGAGGCCATCGACCGGCTCAAGCGCGAGACCAACTCGGTCGTGCTGGCGCACTACTACCAGGAGGGCGACATCCAGGACATCGCCGACTACATCGGCGACTCGTTGGGGCTGGCGCGCGAGGCCGAGCGGACGGCCGCCGACACGATCGTGTTCGCGGGCGTCCACTTTATGGCCGAGACCGCCAAGATCCTGAACCCGACCAAGCGAGTGCTGCTGCCGGACCTCCACGCGGGCTGCTCGCTGGCCGACTCGTGCCCGCCCGACGAGTTCGCGGCCTTCCGGGCTGAGCATCCGGACCACTTGGTCATCAGCTACATCAACTGCTCGGCGGCCATCAAGGCGCAGACGGACATCATCTGCACGTCGTCGAACGCCGAGCACATCGTCCGCCAGATCCCCCTCGACCAGCCGATCCTGTTCGCGCCGGACCGCAACCTGGGGCGGTGGCTCATCAAGGAGACCGGCCGCGACATGCTCCTGTGGAACGGCGCCTGCATCGTCCACGAGATATTTTCGGAGCAGAAGCTGGCACGACTGAAGGGACGCTACCCTGGCGCGCCGGTGCTGGCGCACCCCGAGTGCGAAGAGCCCGTCTTGCGGCTGGCGGACCACATCGGCAGCACGTCGTCCATCCGCCGGTTCGCGGCCGAGTCCGACGCCCAGACGATCATCGTGGCGACCGAGTCGGGGATTCTGCACCAGATGCAAAAGGACAACCCGGGCAAGACGTTCATCGCGGCGCCGCCGGACAACGGGTGCGCCTGCAACGACTGTCCACACATGAAGCTCAACACGCTGGAGAAGCTCTACCTCTGCCTCAAGCACGGCCAGCCAGAGCTGCACATGGACGAGGCGATCCGGGTCGCCGCCCAGAAGCCCATCGACCGGATGCTGGCGATGAGCGAGGGGGTGAAGTAGGGACCGTTTAGGAACGTCCGTGGCGCGGGGGCATCGGGAAGCCGAAGGGCGAGCGCCCAGTCCCGTGGGGCGGCGGCTGGCTACCGAACGGGGAGGACGGTGAACGTGCCGCCGGTGCCCTCGAACAGGACCGGCTCGGGGGAGCCCTCGGAGGTCCACGTGGCGCTATCGCACGGGCGCGTAAACCGCTCGGCGGTGAACCCTGGGGTGCCGAGGCGGGCCATCACTTTGACGCTGGACTCGCTCGGGCGGCTCGCCGCACACCCGCTCTGGAACGTCTCGACGGCGCCGCGGCCGACGAGCCCCTCGGGGCGGAAGGACGCCAGCACGGCCGACCCGGTGACGTCGCCCCCCATCCCGAACGTTCCGGTCAGGACCAGCTCGTCGAGGCCGTCTTCGTCGAGGTCGGGCACGGTCTGGACACCCTGAAATGACCCTTCGAACGCGACGTTTTGCACGAGCCGGTCGTCGGCGCCGATCACGGCGAGGCCGAGCTTGGGGCAGCACCGAGGCCAGAGCGCCATCAGGTAGAGGGCGGCGCGCTCGCGAACGCCGGGCCGAGTGAACGCGCCCTCGGCGACGGCCAGCACCCGCGTCTCTTCCTCGTAGTTCGGGTCCGCTGTGGCCCAGTGTTGCCTGGCGTCTCGCATGGCCTCCTGAAGGGCAGGCGACGCGTCCCAACCGGTGGGGTCTGAGGCCGTCCCGTTCGCCTCGCGTCCGTCGACGACGAGGACCGTCGCGTCGGCCGAGGAGGTCGGGCTCTGGGCGTCCGCGCAGGCCGCGAGGACCACCGCGCAGAGGGCAAGGAGCAGGAAGCGTGGCACGGCACCTTGGCGATTAAAGTCAAGCAAAGTGCGGCGCTTGGCCGGCCCCATCAAGAGGTGCACGGCATGAGCGTACGGCTCGGCACCAAGCGCCTGCGGGGTCGATCAGATGCCGACCCGGATGCCGACCAGTGGCTCGAAGCGACGTTCGACCAAGAAGCGAGGGGGGCCGTCGGCGAACGCGTCGCCATCCGCCTCGGTGAGGCGCCGGTAGCCATAGCGAGAGCGGACCAGAATCACACCCCGCCGTCCGACCGGGTACTCGATGTCGAGGAGCAACGAGTTGACGGCGCCCAAGTCCTGGATCAGGTCGAGGACGCCTCGGAAGTCCTGCCGGTCGAGCGCGAACTCGATGCGCGTGCCGCCCGCCAGCCGTCCCGCGAGCCGGAGGCCGTAGGCGCTGGCGGTCTCGTCGCCGATGTGGCGGCGGAAGTGCTGGGAGACCTCGAGCCGGCCGAAGGCGACCAGCCGGAGGTCCAGCACGAGATCGACGCCGGCAGCGAGGCTGTCGAGCGGCGTCCCGGCCAGCTCCGACACGCGGGCGTCGTCGAAGAAGGAGCCGTCGTCGACGATCCGGGCCCCGACGTTCGAGACGGCGTAGAACGGGCCGACGTGGCCGGGCACGAAGTCGGCGGTCGAGGCGAACAGCGCCAGCCGGGCGGTGGCGCGGGCGGCGTCCCCGATGTTGCTGGACCCGACCTCGAGCCCTCCGCCGAGCGTGCTCCCCTGGCCGAGGTAGCGGGCGTGCGTCGCGAACGGGCGGACGGCGACGGGCCCGAACCCGCTGTACGTGCCGCGGACGGTCACCTCGACGCCCGTCAGCGACGAGTCGCCGGTGGCGGAGGGGCGGCCCAGGTCGTGGACGCCCGCGACGGTGAGCGCGAGGTCGGCAAGGGGGCCGACGCGGGCGCCGGTTTGGAGCCGCGCCTCGGCGCCGACGACGCCGTCCGTGCGGAGCACGTCGCCCGCGAACGCGGCGACGCGGCCGAACCGACCGGCCACGGCCCCTTCGGCACCCAGCCGCCGCTCGTCGAACGCCGTCGTGGTGCGGTAGCCGCGGACAAGCGCGCCCGAGCCCAGCGTCACGCGCTCCGCCGGCCCCAGGCGGGCGTAGCTGCGAGAGCCGGGGACGGCATTCCAGCGGACGTACCGAATCACCCGGGCCAAGTCGGTCGTCTCGTCGAACTCGGGGCCGTAGAGCCCGCCGTCGCCGGAGTGGACCGCCTGGCCCGCGCCGAAGCTGAAGCGGCCCACGCTGCCGTCCACGTCGAGGCGTGCGGCGGCGCGCCAGCTGTCGGGGAGGTAGGCCGGTCCGGCCGCCACCGCCAGCCGGATCCCGTCGACGGGGCGGAAGCCAGAGCCGGCCTCGAACGGGTCGTCCGCCGACCCGAAGGCGAGCGGCTGGGCGACGGCGGCGGGGGCCGCGAGTGCAAGGAGAGCGAGGAGACGGAGCGTCGGCACGGGTCCCCAAGCTAGCCCCGCGCGGGGCAGAACCTGGGGCACCGCACTGGGGTTGCCGGGGCATGGCCGACGATCGACTGCCCTTGTTTCCCCTCGGACTCGTGCTCCTCCCCGGTGAGCCGGTCCCGCTCCACATCTTCGAGCCGAAGTACAAGGAGATGGTCCGTGTCTGCATCGACGGCGACCGGCCGTTCGGAATCGTCTACGCCAGCGAGGAGCGCGTGGCCACCATCGGCTGCACCGCCCGCATCGAGCGCGTCGCCGCGCGCTACGACGACGGCCGCCTGGACGTGGTGGCCGTCGGCCGCGACCGGTTCCACGTCGAGGAGATCCACCGCGACCTGGAGTACCTCACGGCGGACATCACGCCTGTCGAGGACGCCGATGCCAGCGACGACGTGGCGGCCCGGGAAACGGCCATCGCCCGGCACATGAAGCTCTTGGAGATGGCGGGGGAGACCCCCAAACCCCAACGCTACGACCAGTCGCTTCCGGCGTCGTACGTGATCGGACGGAACGCCGGGCTGGACCTCGCCGACAAACAAGGGCTCCTAGAAATGACGCAGGAGGCCGAGCGCATCCGGTTCGTCTCCGACCACCTCGGGGCGCTGCTCGTCCGTCTTGAGCAGGCCCGGGCCTTCCGCGACCGGGCGCGGGGCGACGGCCACGCCGAAGGCTTCCCCGACCTCGGCGACATCGAATAGGAAGGGGCGGCGGCTGCCGTGGCGTGTCGAGGGTCCCGGAGGCCGGCGCTCGCGATCTCGCTGGCGCCGCCCGCGATCCGGCCCCACTTTGCATCCCCTGTTTCTCGTCCCTCAACCCCCATGACCCTCGCCGGATATCAGATCGACACCGTGGAGGCCGGGACCGTCTGGCTCGACGGCGGCGCCATGTTCGGGATCGTCCCCCGCACGCTGTGGGAGCGGCGGATCGCGCCCGACGACCGGAACCGGATCCCGCTCGCCACGAGGTGCCTCTTGCTCCGCGGCCACGGCCGGACGATCCTCGTCGACACCGGCTGCGGCGACAAGGGGGACGACCGCTTCAACGAGATCTACGGCATCGACCCCGAGGCCCCGACGCTGACCGACGCGCTGGCGGCGCTCGGCGTCGCGCCGGAGAACGTGACTGACGTGGTGCTCACCCACCTCCACTTCGACCACGTCGGCGGGGCAACCCGGCGGGAGGGCAAGGCGCTGGTGTTGACATTCCCGAACGCGACGCACCACGTTCAGCGGTCGCACTGGGCGTGGGCCGCGGAGAGCCCGCGCGAGGGCGCGTCGTTCCTGGCCGAGAACCTCGACCCGTTGGCGGCCTCGGGCCGGCTGGCGCTGGTCGACGGCGACGCGCTCGGGCTGCCGAACCTGGCGGTCCACGTCGTCGACGGGCACACCAAGGGCCAGCAACTGGTCCGCGTGGCCGACGGGGACCGCTCGCTGCTGTTCGCCGGGGATCTGGTGCCGACTGCGGCGCACGTGTCGGATCTCTGGATCATGGCCTACGACGTAGAGCCGCTGGCGACCCTCCGCGAGAAGCGGGAGGTCCTAGGGCGGGCGGCAGCCGAGGGGTGGGCGCTGGTGTTCGAGCACGATGTCGAGACGGCGTCCGCCGGTGTGGTGGCCACTGAGAAGGGATTCCGCGCCGAGGGCGCCAGTGGCAGGTTGCCAGACCGGGTTTAGCGAGGGCGGGGGAGAGCCGATACCCCTGGGGTCCTGCGCTCCGCGTCTCCGCTCCCGATGCTCTCGCCCACGCCGGCCGTCCGCGCCGCCATTCTCGGACTCGTCGTCATGACGGCCGTCTCCCTCACGGGTGGCGCGCTCCATCTCGCGAGCATCCGGGCCCTCGCGTACGAAGCGGCCACCGACGAACTGGCCGTCCGCGCCGATGCGGTGGCCGGGGCCCTCCGCACCGCCGACGCCCGCGCACCCGTGGAGCGGATGGCGGGCGACGCCATGCTCGTGGTCTACGACGCCGACGGCCGGCCCGTGCGATCGACTGCCCCGGGCGTGGTGGGCATGGCGGACTGGAGTCGGACAGCGGTTGCGTTCGCCAGTGAGGCCGGGATTACCTCCATCTCAGGTGAGCGGTACGCCATTGCCCGGGCCGATCTCGCCGGCGGCGGCGGTGTAGTGGCCATCCGGGCCGCTCCCGACGGGCTGCCCGACGGGACCCTCCTACAGGCCGTCGTGACCGTTGCCAGCCTGTGGGGGCTCATCGCCGGAGTGTTCGTCGTCCTGACGTGGTACACCGGCCCGAGGTCCGCCACTCAGTTGGCGCTGCTCGGCGAGCGGATCGCCCAGGGCGACGCCGACGGCGACGCGCTGATCCGGCATTCCGCGCTGTGGCTAGGGCCGTTCGCCGAGGCGTTCGGGCCGGTCGCAGCCCGCATCCGCCAACTCCGCCACCGAGCCCGCGACGTGGACCAGCACGTGGCGGCCCTCTACCAGATCAACCCGCACTACGTCCTGCTGTGCACGATGGACGGGGAGATCATCGAGGGCAACCCGGCGTTCTACGCGGCGACCGGCCTTCCTCCGGAGGCCGTCCGCGGCGGACGCATCGAGGCGCTCCAGCAGACCTTCCCCATCGAACCGCTCTTGGACATGGCGGCCCGTTCGCTCCGCGAAGGCAGTTCGGTCTCAGGCATCGAGTACGCGATCATCGACCGCGACGACGAGACGCGCCCCGTCGAGGTGTCGCTCCGTGGATTCGAGATCGAGGGCCGGCCCTACGTCCTCTTCCAGGCGACCGACCAGGCGCACGCGCGCCGGCTCGAGCGCCGCGTCGCTGCCTTCACGGACACGCTCGACCTGATGGTGGACCAGCGGGTCCACCAGCTCACCGCCGGGCAGCAGGCGCTCCAGCGGGTGCTGGACGCGGCGGGCGTCGTCGTGGCCTCGTTCGATGCCGGAGGCGCCACGAGCCGGTGGAACGGCGCGGCGCGTGCGCTGACCGGCCGCGATCAGATGTCGGTCCCTCACTTTGCCGCTGTCACCGACGCCTTCGGGCTGACCGCCAGCGAGCGGGCCGCGTTCACGCAGTGGTTCTGGAGCCTGTCTCAGGACCCGTTTATCGCCCGGCACGGCGTCGTGACCGCAAGCGGGGAAACGAGGCGCCGCCAGCTGATCTGGCAGCGCGTCGACGCCGACATGGCGGGACGGTCCGACCTGCGGACCCTCGTCGGGGTCGAGGTCCCGGCGTACATCCAAATCCCCTCGCCCTCTGGCGACGGCATGGTCCACTTGTCGCTCGGTTAGGAACCCTAGGCCCCGCAAGCGGCGTCTGCGACGACCTCGACCTTGCACCCATGGGCCCGATTCTTCTCGTTGCCACCGATCCCGACGCCTGGCTGGCGACGCTCCCCGCCGACACGGTGGTGACGATGGCCGACTCCGCGCAATCGGCGAGGGCGTACCTCGCAGGGACGAGCTTCTCCGCCGTGTTCGTCGGGCCTGAGGTGGCCGGGGCAGAGGCCATCACGGCACTCCGCGACGTGCTCGGGCTGTCGACGCCAGTCGAATCGGTGTCGGGGCCGGAAGAGCTGGCGCAGCGGCTCACCTCAGGTGGGGGAGGGGCCGAGGCCCTCGCCGAGGTGCGCGACGAGTTGGGACGGATCGCGCACTCGCTCAACAACCCGCTGGCGGTGATCGCGGGCAACGCGCAACTGGCGAAGGAGGTGGCGGGCTCCGTCCCCACCGACGAGATGATCGTCGACGCCATCGCCAGCATCACGGACGCGGCGGCCGAGTTGGAAGCGCTGTTCGCGGAAGTCGCCGCGCTCCGAGCCGTGGTCGACCGCGCAATGCACGGGGGGTAACGGCTCGCGCATCGCGACACATATTTAGGTCGGGGGCGGGGAACGAGAGCCGCCTACAAGGGCCGAGAGACGGAACGGGCAGTTGCCGGTTCTCTGGCTTAAGGGGCCCCCAGCGCGAACCGATATCGGAAGGGTCGCTAGGCGCTTGCGCCCTTCCCCTAGACCACCGTCCTATGCCGTCCGCCCCGATGATCCCGGCCCATGAGCGCGAGCACGTCGAGCGCGTGACGGACGCCTTCGAGGCTCAGCCCGAAGCCGTCCGCCAGCGGTGGACCCGAGCCCTCGCCCACCTCGGCGAGGCCCGGGTCTACGATGCCTACCTCGAGTTCAACGAGCTCCTCAAGGCCCGCCTCGGCCCGACGCTGCAAACGCACGTTCAGCTCCAGGCGGTCCGCTGCCTGCGCGACGCTCCCGTAGAGCGTTCGAAGACTGAGCTGGCGCTGATCGACCCCCAGGACGCATACCAAACCCTGGTGCTCGACCACCGCCTGGGCTGGATGATGCGCCACCGCTTGATGAGCGTCACCGCAGCGCTCCAGTATTTCGACCGCGTTCGCGAAGAGGCCCGCCGCCTTGGAAGCCGTCCCTGGGAGATCGCGGCCCTGCTCGAGAAGGCGACCGCGCTCATGGCGCAGGGCTCGTACGAGCAGGGGGTCGAGGTCTGCATGCGGGTCTACAACCTGAGCCGGCGCAACGGGCTCGTCGAGTACATCCCGAAGGCGCTCATGTTCAAGGGCTTCGCGCTCGTCAAGCTCGGCAAGCACCACGCCGGCGAGGAGTCGCTGCAGAAGGCCCACGAGCTCGCGACGCGCAACGACCTCGTCGCTGAGCAGGGGATGGCCCTCCACCAGCTCGCGCAGGTCTACCATTACGATTTCAAGTTCTTCGGGCTCGCGCTCGAGTACTACCAGCAGGCCCGCGCCGTCTTCGACACGGTGCCGGTGTGGCCGTCGCTGCTCGACCGCGTGGACGAAGACGCGGCGCTCGCGCAGCGCGAGCTGGCCGAACTAGACCTGGCGAAGATCCTGGGGCCGATCCCGATCAACAAGCTCCGCCAGGAGTACCTCACGAGTCTGGTCAACGGCTTTGTCGGGATCCCCGGCATCGACAACCGGAGCCAACTCGGCGAGCGGATCGGGCTCACGCGGCAGGCCATCCACCGCAACATCAACAGCTCGTAGGCTCACGCGAGCCGGGCAGCGAGTCGCCATCGCGTTCCTGGCCCGACCTCATCCGGCGGTCTAGACCCCGCCCCGCGCCCGCGATCCGAGAGGATGCGGGCGCGGTCATTTTCGGAGGGCACACGAAATGCACAGGGCGGCGCGTCCCTGAGGTCGGACAGAGCCGATCCGGGGCGCAGTCCGCCAGTGGGGCACCGGCCGGCACCTTGCCCCCGCGCTCCCGCCCCGTCTATCTTTCGACTCCCGCCACCGAAGACGCCTATACCGAGTTCGTGCTACGCCCCGCGCAGATCCCTGCGCGACTTCCGGCTCTACCGGCTCACGCCGCCCGCACGCACTCCATGCCGCGTTTCTCACTCGTTTACGTCGTCGCCCTCCTCGCGGCGGTCCCCGCCCTGGCACAGGACGCGCCGGTCTCGGCGGCTCGGTTCGCGCAAGAGCGCGCCCAGACTCCGACCCTCCGCGTCCTCGACACATCGCCGAACGCGGTCACCGTCGAGGCCTCGGCCGACTGGCGGGCCCCGCTGGCGGACGCCCTCGAGCAGAGTCGAGGCGACCTTGAGGTGCTCGTGGCGCTCGCGAGTGCGGGGCGGCCCATCCTCTCGCACGAGATCCCGCTCGTCTCTGCCGTCCCGCCGTCGGTCACCGTCGTGTCGGTCGAGGAGGAGAGCGTGGCCCTGCCCGCCGGCATCGACGGCGAGGCCTTGGCGCGAGCGCTCGCAGGGCCGCTCGGCGAGGTCGTCGGCATCGGCGAGAGCCGGCGCCAGCTCGTCGGCAGCCTGGCCGTGCGCATGCTGCGCGTCGCCGACGGCCGCCTGATCCGCGCGCGCCGCGCGGTGGTGCGCGTGCCCAAGCCCCCGTTCGCCGCCCGGCTCGCGGCCTCCGGCGACGACAACCCGCACCTCGACGTGGCGCGCAGCGTGCTCGCGGAGGGGACGTGGTTCAAAGTCCCGATCCCCACCGACGGCGTCTACCGCATCGACGCGGCGTTCTTGAGCGACTCGCTCGGCGTGACGGCGCAAATCGGGCAGGTCGGGGTCTACGGCATCGGCGGACGGATCCTGCCGGCGCAGGCCGGCGCACCCCGCCCGGCCGACCTCCAGCCGATCGCCGCGCTCCAGCAGAACGGCGCGCTCGTGTTTTACGCCGAAGGCCCGCAGTGGTGGGACTGGACGGCCGACAACACCGGCGGCGGGCACTGGGAGCACGACATCAGCCCGTTCTCGGACGTCAGCTACTACTTCCTTCGTGTCGACGACCCGAGCCCCGCGCGCATCGGCAGCGCCGCGTTCCCCTCATGGCCGACCGTGACGACCCTTGGTCGGGTGGCCGCACGGCGGTTCTACGAGGTCGACGCCACCAACATCCCCCGTGACGGGAGCGGCTCCGGCCTGGACTGGTTCGGGCCCGAGATCAACATCGGCAGCACCGGCCTCAGCGTGCTCGCGGCAACGGTTGCCGGGGCTGGGGCGGCCGATCCCGTGGTCTACCGGGGCCGTGTGGCCGCGCGAGCGAATCCAGGCGTCACGTTCACGCTCCTCAAGAACAACTCAGCACTGGCAACCACTCGGCCCGGCGCGACCGATCTGGGGAGCCTCAATGCGGGCAACCTCGCAAACGACGCACGCTTCGAGGCGACGGCCCCGTACGGGACCGGGCTCGGCGTCACCGTCCGGGCGAGCGGCGGCAACACCGGCGCCTCCGCATGGATCGACTGGGTGGAGGCCGTCGTCGAGCGCGTGCCGACGGCGAGCGAGGGCTACCTCGCGTTTCCGACACCGGGCGGGGCGGTCGGACGGTTCGAGATCCCCCTCGCCGGGTTCTCGTCGGAGCCCCAGGTTTGGGACGTGACCGACGCCGCGGCGATCCGGCGCTTGGGCGTGCAGGCGGCGGGCGGCTCGTTCCGCACCCGCGTCGAGGCGGTCGACGCCCACCGCGAGGTCGTCGCCTTCGACCCGGCGGGCGCGGCCGTCCGGACGCCCGGCGGGCTGGAGGCGGGCGCCGTCGCCGTAGCGACGCAGAACTTGCACGGGCTCGCGGGGACGCCCACCTACGTCGTCGTCACGCACCCCGACTTCCGCGCCTCCGCCGAGCGCCTGGCGGCGCACCGACAGCAGGACGGGCTAGCGCCCATCGTCGTCACGACCCAGCAGGTCTTCAACGAGTTCGCGGGCGGTGCACCCGACATGCGGGCCGTGCGGGACTACATGAAGTTCCTGTACGACCGGGCCCCGGCCGGGGCCCTCCCGGAATACCTCCTGCTTTTCGGCGACGGGCACTACGATTTCCGTGGCATTCGGACGGACGTCCCCAACTACGTCCCGACGTTCCAGACGGAGAACATGATCAACCGGACGACCTCGTACACGACCGACGACTTTTTCGGGATGCTGGGCGACGACGAGGGGCGGCTCGAGTACAACGACACCACCTCGTTCCGCGTCGACATCGGCGTCGGGCGAATCCCCTCCCGGACCGTCTCGGACGCGACGACGATCGTCGACAAGATCATCCGCTACGACAGCCCCGCCACACGGGGCGATTGGCGGACCCGATTCACGTTCGTCGCCGACGATCAGTACCCGCGCGAGTGGGACAAGGACCTGCACGTCTTGAATGCCGACGCGACGGCTGAACTGGCGGAGATCGTCGATCCGACCGTGACGCTGCAGAAGATCTACGGGCCGTCGTACCCGAGCGTCATCACGGCGCGCGGCCAGCTCAGGCCCCAGGCCACCGAGGCGATCCGCCAGTCGATCAACGAGGGCACCTTGGTCTGGAACTACAGCGGCCACGGCGGGCCGGATGGGCTCGGCGACGAGGACTACGTGACCGAGACGCTCGTCCGATCGCTCGACAACGTGGACCGCCTGCCGGTCTTCGTGACGGCGACGTGCTCATTCGGCAAGTTCGACATCGCCGATTACCAGTCGATGGCCGAGCAGATCCTCCTCCGCCCCGGCGGCGGCGGCGTGGCGATGCTGACGACGGTTCGCTTGGTGTACACCTCCAGCAATCCGGGCTCCGGTACAAACTTCGGACTCAACCTGGAGCTCACGGAGCAGATGCTGACGCGCGAACCCGACGGCCGCCCCGCGCGGCTCGGCGATGCACTCCGTCGGACCAAGAACACGGCCATCGGGGCGAGTTCCAACAACCGCAAGTTCAACCTCCTCGGCGACCCGGCGATGCGCCTGGGCCTGCCCGAGCGGTCGGTCGCGCTCACGCTGCCACCCGCCTTCGAGGCCTTCCAGGAGGCCACCGTCTCCGGCACGGTCTTGGGCCTCGACGGCCAGCCCGACCCGACGTACCGCGGCGAAGTCTCGCTGACGGTCTTTGACGCCCAACGCCTCGTGGAACTGCCGCCCGATGCCTGCTGCTGGACCGACGGCCCCGACGCCGACTTCCTGGGCGACTACACGGCGCGCACCGACAAGATCTACACCGGCCGCGCCACGGTGGCCGGCGGCCTGTTCTCCTCGACCTTCCTCGTTCCTCAGGACGTGTCCTACTCTGGGCTGCCCGCTCGCGTGGTCGCCTACGCGCTCGGTGAAAACGGCACCGACGGGGTGGGGCAGTCGACGGAGGCGACTGTGTCCACGACGGCCGGGAGTCGCCCCGACGACCGCGTCGGTCCGACCATCACCCTCTTCGTCGGTGACTCGACGTTCGTCGACGGCGGCACGGCGTCCTCGACGGCCCACCTGGTGGCCCGGCTCTCCGATCCCAGCGGCCTCAACGCCGTCGGTGCGGGCGTCGGGCACGAGCTGCTGGCGACGGTCGACGGCGACGCATCGAAGGCCGTCGACCTGGGCCGCTACTACCAGGCCGACCTCGACACGTACCGCTCGGGCACGGTCCGCGTCCCTCTCACGGCACTCGGCGACTTGACACCGGGCGAGCACACGGTGTCGCTGACGGCGTGGGACGCGCTCAACAACGCGTCCACGGCGTCCCTCTCGTTCGTGGTTGTGGACGAGGGCGTGCTCATCCGGAGCGCCCTTCCGTACCCGAACCCGACCGCCGGGCCGTCGCGGTTCTTCGTCGAGCACAACCAGCCCATCGGCACGTCCGCCGACCTCCAGATCCGCATCTACTCGCTCGCGGGCCGCCCGGTCCGCACGATGGATGGGGCCGAGACGCTCCCTGAGGGGTTCCTGTCCGACCGGACCGTCCAGGTGTCGTGGGACGGCCTCGACGACGACCAGGACCGGCTCGGCTCCGGCGTCTACCTCGTCCGCATCCGTCTCGACGTGCCCTCCGCCAGCGGCGGGTCGCAGGTTGCCGAGCGCATCGAGCGGCTCGCCATCATTCGATAACCCCCCTCAACGCGGCCGTTTAGCGCCGTCTCCGCAGGGCAACCGCCGCACCCGGCGTACCCTTCGACACTGATTCCCCCCCCGCATGACTCGCTCTCTCTCGCTTTTCGCCCTCGCGCTGGGGCTCGCCGCCTCCGGGCAGGCCCAGCAGCAGGTCGAGGAAATCGTCCTCACGACGGCCGTCCCTTTCTTGCAGATCGAGCCCGACAGCCGGGCCTCCGGCATGGGCATGGCCGGTGTCGCCGTGGCCGACAACGCCTACGCGCCGTTCTGGAACCCCGCCGGCCTCGCGGGCCAGCAGGGGACCGAGGTCTCCTTTACCCACGCCCCGTGGCTCCCGGCGCTCGGCGCCAACCTCAGTTACGAGCACCTCTCCGCCAAGCACGGCTTGGGCAAAGCGGGCACGGTCGGCGGCCATCTCACGTATTTTGACCTCGGCACACAGACGGCGACGGATGAAACGGGCTTCGAGCTCGGCACCTTCTCGTCCTACGAGTTCGCGCTCGGCCTCAGCTACGGCTACCCGATCACCGAAAACCTCGCCGTCGGCACCGGCGCCCGGTTCATCTACTCGAACCTGACCGGCGGCACCGACGTCGCCGGGGCGTCCACCTCGGCCGGCACGTCCGTCGGCGTCGACCTCGGCGTCAAGTACACCGCCCCGGACCTCGGCTTCGGCCAGTCCTCGCGGCCGACGTTCGCCGTCAACCTTGCCAACATGGGCCCGGGCATCTCCTACGTCGACTCGACGCCTGGGGACACGGTCCTCAACGCGCCCGACGCGATCCCGACGACGTTGCGCTTCGGCGCCGCGCTCGACACCCAGCTGGACGACTTCAACCGCATTCTGCTGGCGATCGACTTCAACAAGATCATCGTCAACCGCGACGCGACGACGGGCGAGTACGACCCCTTCTACGAGGCGCTGTTCACGTCGTGGCAGTCGCGGCTCGTCAAGACCACGGTCCAGGCGGGCACGACGTGCGACGAGCTGGCGCTCGACGAGAACGCAGACAACGACTGCCGCAACATCTCGGGCCTGCGCTCACTGACGTTGGGCACCGGGCTCGAGTACTGGTACAACGACCTGCTCGCGCTCCGCGGCGGCTACTTCTACGAGGACCCGGCCAATGGCAACCGTCAGTTCCTGACCTTCGGCACCGGCATCCGCTACAGCCTGGTCGGCGTCGACATCTCGTACATCTACGCGCTCCAGGAGAACTCGCCGCTGGCGGACCAACTCCGGTTCTCGCTGCTGCTCAACATCCCGCGCTAGCGAAGTCAGCTCGTCTGAGTCGACCTTGCGGCCGCCCCTCCCCCCCGGAGGGGCGGCCGTTTTCGTTCGCTCCCAGACCGGCTCGCGTGACCCTCCAGATCGACCTCGACGACCTCGCTCTGTTCGCGCTCCTACTCGGCGCGGCCGTCGCGGCGGGGGAGGGGCTCCGCCGTCTCGGCGGGCGGCCCGAGTCCACCCGGCGCGTCGTGCACGCGCTCGTCGGGCTTGCCACGGCTGCAGCGCCGGAGTGGTTCGACGTGCCCGACGGCATCTACCTTTTGGCAAGCGTGTTCTTCCTCGGCAACGCGGTCGCGCTGGCGCGAGGGTGGCTCCCCTCGATGCACGCCGTCGAGCGCCGGTCGTGGGGGACTGTGCTGTTTCCCCTGGCGCTGATCGCCGCTCTGGGGCTGACGTGGTCGCCGCTGGCGGACCGCGTGTGGGCCTTGCAGGCCGCCTTCGCCGTGCTGGCGCTGGCAGACCCGGCCGCCTCAATGGTCGGGTTGCGCTGGGAGCGCGGGAGAGCGGGCCGGAAGACGGCAGCCGGATCTCTTGCGTTCGCCGTTATTGCAATCGTGGTGACAGCGACCGTCCTAACCGTCGCCGGGCCGGACCGGGGAGTCTCCTGGGTCGTCGCCGCATCGCTGTCCGCCGCTGCGCTCGCGACCATCGCCGAGGCACTCGGACGCAACGGGTGGGACAACGTGTGGATCGTGCTCGCGGTTGTCGTCGTGCTCACCGTGGCGGACGGCGCAGATTCGGGCGTCCTCGGCCTGGCGACGGGGCTGGCGGCCGTCTTCGGGTGGGGGACGTGGCGGGTCGGCGCCCTCGACGCCTCCGGCGCGCTGGCCGGCTCCCTGCTCGCGTGGGGACTGGTCGCTATCGGGGGATGGGCGTGGGCGGTCCCCGCGCTGGCGTTCTTCGTGCTGTCGAGCACGCTCTCGCGCCTCGGGCACCAGCGGAAGGCGAGCGCTGAGGCGCTGGCGGCAAAGGGGAGTCGCCGGGACGCGAGGCAAGTCCTCGCCAATGGCGGCGTGGCGCTCGCGGCGCTCGCCGCGTCGGCCTTCGTGGCGGGCCCGGGGCTCTACGTCGCGTTCGTCGGGTCGTTCGCGGCGGCGGCGGCCGACACGTGGGCGACCGAGATCGGGACCCTGATCGGCGGATCGACGCGACGGCTCGGCCTGGGCCCTCGCGTGCCGCCGGGCACATCGGGCGGGGTGTCGTGGGGCGGCACGCTCGGGGCCGTCCTCGGCGCCACTTCCGTCACCCTCCCGGCCGCGTGGTTGATCGGCGCCAGCGGGGGATGGATGCTCGCGCTCGTCGGGGCGGGCGTCTCCGGAGCGGTTCTCGACTCCGTCCTCGGCGCTACGCTGCAGGCGCGGTACCGGGCGGCCGACGGCCGGCTCACCGAGCGGTCTGTGGCAGACGGTGTCGCGCTCCCGCTGGCGGGGGGACAGTCGTGGCTAGGCAACGACGGCGTAAACGCCGCCTGCACCGTCGCAGGGGGGCTGCTGGCTGCAATGTTGGTGGCCTGACACACCCCGTCCGCGCGATGCGGAACAGGGCGGAGGGAGGACCGCCGGCTCCTAGGTGCTGCACACAAGAAGGCATGTGTGACCGGGCACGAGCGACGCGCGGCCTCCGTTCTCCGAGCTGTCGGGCCCGTCCGTAGCTTTCCGGCCCCTCCTCCCGCGCGCATGGCCTGGTATCGCAAGCTTCACTGGCAGATCATCCTGGGCCTCGCGCTCGGCCTCGCCTTCGGGGTGCTCTCCGCCGTTCAGGGATGGGGCCCGTTCGTCACCGACTGGGTCAAGCCATTCGGGACCATCTTTATCACGGCGCTCAAGCTGATCGCCGTCCCGCTCGTGCTCGCGAGCCTCATCTCCGGCGTCGCCAGCCTGGCCGACCTCCGCAAGCTGTCGAGGATCGGCGGCAAGACCATCGGCATCTACCTCGTCACGACGGCCATCGCCGTGACCATCGGCGTCCTGCTCGCGGACCTCGTGCGGCCCGGCGATGCCTTTTCCCCCGAGCTGAGAGATGGTCTTGTCACCGCCTTCGGGGACGACGCCAACTCCCGCACCGCGACCGCGACGGAGGTCGCCGATCGGGGGCCGCTCCAGTTCCTAGTCGACGCCGTCTCGGGCAACGCGTTCGCGTCGTTCGCCGACAACGGGAGCATGCTGCAGGTCGTCGTGATCGCCATCCTGTTCGGCATCGGGCTGGTTCAGATCCCGAAAGAGCGTGCTGCCCCGGTGCTCGCGTTCTTCGAGGGGCTCAACGATGTCGTAATCAAGCTGGTTGACATCGTGATGCTGCTGGCGCCCATCGGCGTGTTCGCCTTGCTCGCCGACACCATCGTGGCGACCGCCGGGGACGACCCCACGCGGATCCTGGGCTTGCTCGACGGGCTGAGTCGCTACATGGGCGTCGTCGTCGTTGCGCTCGCGATCCAGACCGTCGTCGTGTACCCGACGCTGCTCAAGCTGCTGTCGCCGATGAAGGTGGCTGACTTTTTCAAGGGCATCGCCCCGGCGCAGCTCGTCGCCTTTTCGACCTCGTCCTCCGGCGCGACGCTCCCGGTGACGATGGAGCGATGCGAGGAGAAGCTGGGCGTCAGCGAGGAGGTCTCGTCGTTCGTGCTGCCCCTTGGGGCGACGATCAACATGGACGGCACGGCGCTCTACCAGGCCGTGGCGACGCTGTTCATCGCTCAAGCCTTCGGCCTCGACCTTGGCCTGGGGGCTCAGGTGACGATCGTGTTGACCGCCGTCCTCGCCTCCATCGGCACCGCTGCCGTTCCTGGGGCGGGCATCATCATGCTCGTCATCATCCTCGAATCCGTCCAGGTCCCGACTGCGGGCATCGCGCTCATCCTGGGCGTCGACCGCATCCTCGACATGTGCCGCACGGTCACGAACGTGACCGGAGACGCCACCGTCGCGACCATCATCGCCGCCAGCGAGGGCCAACTCGGCCCCGTGGACTTTTCCGAAGACTCCGACCGCCTGGTCGTCGCCGCTACATGACCCCTCGCCTCCTCCGATCCGCCTCGCTCGCGCTCTGCCTGCTGGCGGGGCCCGTTTTTGCCCAGGCCGACGGCCCCGAGCCGCTCGCCGACCCCGTGCGAACGGCCCTCGGCATCGAGACCGACGCCGGGGCCATGCTCTACGCCCAGGGCCTGGCCGCCTCGCTGGACATGCGGCTCGACGATGCGCGGAGCTCGTTCCGCCAGCTCGCGGCGGCCGAGCCGGAGTCGCCGGCAGGCGTCTACGGGCTGGAAAGCGTGGCGCTCTGGCAGGCGCTGGTGACGGAGGAGGACGACGCCTTCGACCGCTTCTACGCCCTCAACGATTCGCTGACGGCCGTCGTCGACGGCCGGGATGAGGCGCCCGGCGCCCGGGTGCTGGGCGGGGCAGCCAAGCTGCACCGCGCCCTCGCCTTCGCCCGGCAGGAGCGCTACCTCCGGGCCGGAAACAGCCTGCGCGAGGCGTGCGGTCGATTCGACGACTTGTCTGAGCACGACGCCCTCTTCGGCCAGGGCATCTGCGAGGTGGCCGCCGGCTCGATCCCGCGCGCCTACAAGTTTGTCGCTCGCCTGCTCGGCTTCCGTGGCAGCGTCGCTGGCGGGCTGGCAAAGCTCGACGCCGCGTCGTCTGCCGATGGGCTGCACGCCCTCGACGCGGCCGTTGCCTTCGCGATCTCCGACTCCGCCCTCAATGAGCGACGGGCCGGGTCCGTCGATCGGCTGGCGGCACTCGCGGAGGCGCACCCGTCGTCGCCCGTCCTGGGCTACCTCGCAGGCTTCCACCTCCTGGTCGACCGCCGCGCGGCCGAGGCCGTCGTCGCCTTGCGGCGCGCGGAGGCCGCCCGCGACGTCGACGGCGTGCTGCCGTTGCCCGTGATCGACGCGCACCTCGGGATGGCCCTCTTCCGCCAGCGCGAGTTCGCGGCGGCGGCGCCGCTGCTGGAGGACTTTGCTCGCACGTTCCGCGGTCGCGCCCTGCTGGCCCAGTCGACGTTGCACGCCGGCCTCGCGTACGAGATGCTGGGCGACCGGCGACGCGCTGAGAGCCTGTACCGCCGCGTCCGCGCCGTCCGCGACTACGACGCCGACCTGTCGGCCGAGCGCGAGGCGGCGCACCGGCTGGAGAACCCACTCACCGCCTCGTCGCGCGCCCTCGTCATCGGGGGGGCAGCCTACGACGCGGGCGACTATGCCGACGCCATCGCGGCGCTGCAACCGGTTGTGACGGGCGCTGAGCTCCCCGCCGTCAAGCGGGCCGAGGCGGCCTACCGGACCGGGCGAGCGTTGCAAGCGACCGAGCGCTGGGACGACGCGATTCGGCATTTCCAACTCGCCATCGACAAGCCGGGCGACCCGCTCGCGAAGTGGGGGCCGTGGGCGCTTTATCACCAGGGCGAGGTCCACGAGGCGCAGGGAGACTTGGAAGCCGCAGAGCGGCTCTACGATCGCGTGCTGGACAACGAGGAGGAGTTCGACTTCCACAAGTCGCTGGAACAGCGGGCTCGGGCCGCGCAGGAGCGCATCCGCCGCCGCTCATGACCCGTCTCGCCGTCGTCGCGCTCCTGCTTTCGCTCGCACCGCTGGCGCACGCGCAGCCCGAGGTCACTCGCGATCTCGACGCGTGGTGCGCGCTCTACGCCACCCCGGACGGCGCCGTCAGCGGGCGCGCCATCGACTACGGCTCGTCCCTCGACGCACGCCGACTCGAACGGGCGGTCACCACCGTCACCACGCGGCGCACGGCGACCATCACCGTCGATTACACCGGCTTCACGCCGGTCGCCCAGGCCGCCTTCCAGCGCGCCATCGACATCTGGGCCGAGCACATCGATTCGCCCATCGAGATCCGCGTCCAGGCCGACTTCGAGGTGCTCGGCTCGACGACCCTCGGGCAGGCTGGGCCGCTCATCGTCCGGGACTTCGGGGCAGGCCTTCCGGACACCTGGTACCCGTTCGCGCTCGCGGACGCACTCGCCGGCCGGGACCTTTTCTCAGCCGAAGACGACTTCTACTACGACATCTCCGCGACGTTCAACAGCTCGTTCTCCCGGTTCTACTTCGGGCTCGACGGTCGGCCGCCGTCGAACCAGATCGACTTCGTGACCGTCGTTCTCCACGAACTCGGGCATGGCCTCGGGTTCACCGGCTCCGGCGACGTCCGGGACAACGAAGAGGGCAACCGCTGCGTCGGCTCGAACGGGATCGGGTGCTGGGGCTTCGCTTCCAACGGTCGGACCTCCCCCCTCATTTTCGACCGGTTCCTCGAGGACGGCGCGGGGACCTCGTTTCTCGACGAGGAGATCTACCCCAACCCCTCGCAGGTGCTAGGCGATCTGCTGGAGAGTGAGGACCTGTTCGTGGACGCGCCGCTGACCGTGGCCGTCTACGGAGAGCGGCCGCCCGTCTGGGCCCCGCTCCGCTTCGAGCGGGGCTCGTCGTTTTCTCACTGGGACGAGACCGTGATCGTCGGGAGCTCTGCCGCACTGATGACGCCGCTCGTCGCGAACGGGGAGGCGTACCAAGACCCCGGCGATATCACGTGCGCGTTTTTCTCCGACATGGGGTGGGAGCTCGGCGCCGGATGCCTCGCGTTGGCGCCCCAGCCGACGGCCGGCGAGAGCAGCCCCGATGAGGTCGGCCCCGCGCTGCGGCTGGCGGGCCCCAATCCCTTCCGAACCGTCACCGCCCTGGAGGTGAACGCCGACGGGTCGGGTCCGCTGACGGTCACCATGCACGACGTGCTCGGACGGACGGTCGCGACTCTGTTTGAGGGGACGGCAGCCGGTCGCCAGCGGGTCACCGTCGATGCGTCCGCGCTCGCGCCGGGCGTGTACCGGGTTCGCGCCGCAAGCGAGGGGGCGACGGCGGTGTTGTCTGTGACCGTCGTTCGATGAGCCGTCTGCTGCTGGCCGCCACCGCGGCCCTCGTCCTCTATGCGGCCCCGGGCGCGGCTCAGACCGAGCGCTCGGCGCGGCCGGTCCTGTTCGAATTGCCCGTGTCGGACGCGGCCTCGCCAGCACGTCCGGCGTCGCGACTCCGCACCGGAGCGCCCGAGTGCGATCCGGCCTCCGAGGGCGCGGTCTTTGAGGTCGCCTACACCGGCTTCCCGACCGCCGCCAAGGCCGCGTTTCAGGCTGCCGTCGACACGTGGGCCTGCCGGATCCGCACGACGCAGCCCATTCGCATCGACGCGTCGTGGGCGTCGCTGGACGCGTCCACGCTCGGCTCAGCGGGGCCCTTCCTCTACCGCAATTTCCCCGGCGCCCCGACTCGGGGGGTCTGGTACCCCGCCGCACTCGCGGACCATCTTGCCGATCAGGATCTCGGCGATAGCGCCCCCGACATCGAGGCGACCTTCAACAGCGACTTCGGGGCCTGGCACATCGGCCCCGGGTCGGCGCCGTCGGGCCTCTACGATCTGACGACCGTGGTCCTCCACGAGATCGGACACGGTCTGGGGTTCATCGGGGCGCTCAAGGTGGAGGAGGGCGTAGGGCGCATCGGGACCGACCCCGAGGGGCCCTTCAGCTACGACCTCCACACCCAGACTCCTACGGGCGTGTCGCTGCTCGACGCGGACGTCTTCCCAAACCGGTCCGTCGTGCTGGCAGACGCGTTGCAGGGCGTCGTCCACTTTGTCGGGAGGGCGATCGAGCAGACCGTCGGCCAGTCCATCGTCCCGCTCTACACGCCGCCGGCGTGGGTGCCGGGTGGGTCGTACTCCCACCTCGACGAGGACACGTTCGGCGCAAGCACCGGCGACGGGCTAATGACACCGTTCATCGCGCGCGGGGAGGTGATCTCGGCGCCCGGCCCCGTCGTTTGCGCCGTCCTGGCCGATGTCGGCTGGACGCTGGCGGGCGACTGCGCCGAGAAGGTCGGTCCGTTGCCCGTCACCTCGGCGCGAATCACGGCGGCCCTGAGAGGGAGGCACCCGATTTCGGGGCAGACGAGGGTCAGCATCGAGGCGAGTGAGGCGGTGTCGGTCCGGGTCACACTGGTCGATGTCCTGGGCCGCCGCGTGGCGGACTACGGCTCGGCCGTACTGGTGGGGGGGAGCACCCTCGAGGTCGTGGTGGACGGCGGCCCGTTGGCGGCGGGGCTGTACGTGTTGCGCGTGCTCGGTGGGCCGGAGAGCGTCGCGCTGCCCCTCGTGGTCGTGCGCTGATGGCCGCCGCCTGACTAAAACCGGTCATCGGCCGACAGGAGGCGACCGCGCGTCTCGCTACAGGTCCACGCGCAGTGCTCGACACGGTCCGCCGCCAACACTGCGCTCCGCGGGCGCGATGTCAGAGGCCGGCGCTCCAGGCCTGACTGCAATCCCGGCAGTTGTCGCGCAAGTGGGAACGTCGCCGATGCCGACGAGCGCCCTACCCGCTTGGAGGGGGGGGGAGGCACGAACGGCGCCGTCATTCGAGCCGCCGTGACGACCCCGCTCCTGTGGTTGCTTGCGGCCAGACGGCTAAAAAGAGACGGCCGGCCCCCTTTCGGAGACCGGCCGTCCTGCTGGGTACGCCCGAGAGGATTCGAACCTCTGGCCTTTGGTACCGGAAACCAACGCTCTATCCAACTGAGCTACGGGCGCAGCGTGCCTCCAAGATACGGAGTCCCCGTGGATGATCAACGGGCAAGACCGCGTGAACGCGCGCGGGGACGAGGCGCCGATCCGTTCACACGCTCGTCGCTGGCTGTTGCCGTTCGGTTCACCCCTGTTGGAGGGCCACTAGCGTACGTTTCATTTCGCGCCCCCCACGCCTGTGCCCGTCCGTATCGCCTCCGTCGACGCTGGATCCCCCGCCGAGGCCCTCGGCTGGGCGCCCGGCGACCAGATTCTCGCCGTCAATGGCGAGCCGGTGGAGGACGAACTGGACTTCCGGTTCAAGACGGCCGAGGAGACCCTGGCGCTAAAGCTGCGCAAGGGCGGCACCGTCGTCGAGGAGACCGTCGAGCGCGAGCCGGGCACGGGCCTCGGCGTCGAGCTCGAGGAGTTCCGCATCAAGACCTGCGGTGACGACTGCATCTTCTGCTTCGTCGACCAGAATCCGGTCGGCTTGCGGGACACGCTGTACTTCCGCGACGGCGACTTCCGGATGTCGTTCCTCTACGGCAACTACATCACGGTCACGAACCTCCGCGACCGCGACCTCGCCCGCATCGTCGAGCAGCGCCTGAGCCCGCTCTACGTCTCGGTCCACTGCACCGACGACGCGGTCCGCGCCGAGATGATGGGCCATCGGACGGTCGACCGGCAGGCCGAGAAGCTCCGCTTTTTCGCGGACAACGACATCGAGATGCACGCCCAGATCGTGCTCGTCCCGGGCTACAACGACGGCGGCCAGCTGGTCAAGACCATCCTCGACCTGTACCGGCTCCACGAACAGCTCTTCTCGGTGAGCATCGTCCCGGTCGGGCTCACGGACCACCGCAAAAAGCTGTCCGACCTGCGCCCGGTCTCGGCCGACGAAGCGCGCCAGCTGGCGCGGCAGGTCGCGCGCTGGCAGGGCTGGTTCCGCGAGCGCATCGGCCGCGGCTTCGTCTACCTGTCCGACGAGGTCTACCTTATCGCCGGGCTCGACTTCCCCGACGAGGAGGCCTACGACGGGTATCCGCTGATGGAGAACGGCGTCGGCATGAGCCGCGATTTCCTCGACGAGCTCGCGTTCCAGTCCGAAGACTTCCCGGCCGCGTTGCCCGAGCCCCGCCGCGCCACGCTCGTCTCCGGCGCGCTGACGGCCCCGCTGCTTCGCGAGCGCGTCCAGCCCGTACTGGAGGCCGTCGACGGCCTGTCGGTCGACGTCGTGACCTGTGCCAACACACTGTTCGGCGAGGTCGTCACCGTGAGCGGCCTGCTCAACTTCAAAAGCTTCGTCGCGGAGTTGAAGCCGCGAGCCGAGCGGGGAGAGCTTGGCGACCTGGTCGTGCTCCCGCCTGACTGCGTCAATTTCGAGGGGCTGTTCCTCGACAATCGTCCGGGCATGATGACGCCGTACGACTTGTCAGCCGCTCTTGGCGGCATCGAGGTCGTCGTGTTCGACGGCGACTGGGCCGGGCTGGTCGATCGGCTGGCCAACGTCGGGGAGCCGGCTTAGTCCCGTACGACGCCGAGGCGAGGCGCGAGGTCGGTGAACTCGGTCTCGTCGAGCACGTCGATCGCGCGCGGCTCGGTCAGGATGATCGAGTTTTCGTCGTCTTTGATCCGCATGCGAGTGAGCAAGACCGGACCCTTCTCGGTCGGCAACTCGGCCACGTCCGTCCACTCCCAATGCGACTCCGTCGAGTCGCCCTGCAGAAGGAACGACCAGCCCGTCACCGCCCCTGAGACGTCGTCGATCTCCAGCCAGTACCGGTCCCCGGGCGTCAGGCCGACGCCGTCGAACGACAGCGCGAGCCGGTCCCAGCCGTCCCGGTTCTCGATGGCGCGGCGCACGCCGGGGTCCAGCACCTTGAGCGGCGCCAGCATCCAGTAGCCATCGTTGACGAACCGGGCGTTCGCCTGGACGATCAGGCTGTCGCGTTCGGGTCCCGCCAGCGACGCACCGTTGATCGCCGCCAGCCCGTCGATGGCATCGGGGGAATGCCGTGACGGCACGAACACGACCACGGCCATGCTGTCGGCGCCCATGGGCCACTCCGAGCGGACGCGGTCGCCCCGCTTGTCCCAGACGTGGCGGGTGCGAAAGAGCTCGGCCGAGTCTCGAATGACGGCCCACTCCCAGCTCAGGGCAGGAAGCGCGTTCCACGCCGCGAGCCCGCCCGCGCCCTCCGTGACTCGGAAGGCCAGGCTGTCGGCGGCCGTCTCCAGCCTCGGAGTCGGGTTGCCGAGACATCCCGCGAGCCCGGCCGCGAGAAAAACGAGGGGGAGGGCGCGCATGGCTCGGTAAGGAAAATGGGGAAGGCGTTGGGCCAGGTCTCTGTCCCGCAACGGCATGGCGTCGAGCGTTTCGGGCCTGGCTCCGGGGCAACCTCGCAAGCCGGAAGGGTCCGATGTGGACGGGTGTGGAGATGTGCGCAACTTAACGATCCGTTCATCTTGACTCCACCGGATCTGCTCGGTACCCTGGGTCACTGCCTTCGGGCAGGCGGCCGTTCGCGGTCGCGTTCCTTGACAGAGTGCGTCACATGCTGCACGAGGGCTTCCTCGCGGAATGCCCTGCGCGCCACAGTCTCACCTCCGGGTGGGACGGTGGACCCATCGCCCTCCGGTCGTCTTCGGATGACCACCCGGTCCAGCTTCTAGTAGGACAGGGAGACCCGATGTGCCCGCCGTGTGTCCGGATGATTTGCTCCAGCCGCTCCCCGTCAAACGGGATACTGGAGGCGGCATCCGAACGGAAACACCGCGCGCCCAGACCGGCCTCGCCGGAAAGGACGGACCGACCGCTTCGGCGGACGGGCTCCGTGGGTAAGACGTCGCACCGGGTTCGCCCCGGACGACGGCCAATCTGTTCCGCACAGGAGGTGTTAGCAGGAGCGACGGGAGCGCCGAAGGGATTCGTCCCCGACGTGCCCGCCCGGCGCCCCACGATGGCCAACATGTCGTCGCTGGCCGAGCCCGCAGTCTCTGCGGTCCTCGGACGGTCCACGACGGCCGACGTGGCTGAACGCACCAGGACGCCCGACCGGAGCCACGGCTCGCGGGGAGGTGTCCAGTCGAAGAACCCGGACGGGGGCACGCCGCTTGCGGTGCTGCCCCCGTCTTTTTTTGTGCGGTGTGGATGGCTTGCCCATCGGCTGGGAGCCTGGGCCATGGAGTCCACGGACGCGGGGGGCGCCCAGGCTGACTCGATGTCTCGGCGGACAGCTGGGCGGAACGCGGAGGGCGTATGGTGGTGTACCCTCCCATCGCCCTGCCCACGCTCGTGATCTACTCCGACGGCCCCCGTACCACGCCCGCCGCATCCGTGGCTTCTGGGCGCCCCTCCGCCGAGGCCGCCTGATGGAGCCGAGACCACGACGGGGCCCCGTCCTCCGCGCACGGCGTGCGGTCCCCGGGCGCCACAGCCAGCGGGCCCGGGCGGCCGTGCCCAACTTTTTCACTCTGATGAACCTGCTGGCGGGGTTCTTCTCGCTGATCCAGACGGCGGCGGGCAACCTGGAGGCGGCGGCGTGGCTCGTGGTGCTCTCTGGGTTCTTCGACCTGCTCGACGGGTTGATGGCGCGGCTAGTAGGTGTGTCCGGCGAGTTCGGCGTGGAGTTGGACTCCCTCAGCGATGTCGTGTCGTTCGGCGTGGCCCCGAGCTTTCTGCTCTACGAGTTCGGCCTGAACCAGCTCGGGCCGATGTGGGGCGGCTTGCTCGCCAGCCTGCCGGCCCTGTTCGGCGCGGTCCGCCTCGCAAAGTTCAACTCGCTGGCAACCGCGGGCGAGAAGTCGACCGAGTTCACGGGCATCCCCATCCCGGCACAGGCCGGGACCGTCGTCGTCTTCATCTTGACGTTCATTGATCGGCCCTGGTTCGACGTGCTCGCGCGGCCCCAGCTGTCGGTGCTCATCACGATCGTGGTCGGGCTGTCCGCGCTCATGGTGTCCCCGATCTCGTTCCCCGCGCTTCCCCAGCCCAACGCCTACAACCTGCGCCATTACCGCTTCCGGTTCGCCCTCTTCCTGCTGGCGCTGATCCTTGGGGTTGCCTTCCAAGAAGAGGGGTTGCTGGCCGCCGCCGTGATCTATCTGGGCTGGGGGCTGGGCCGCGCATTCCTGTGGGCCCTCCGCGTCGCCACCGGCCGGGAGGTGGAGGGCGACCTCGAGGACGACCCGCCCGTCGGCGCTGGGGCTCCGTAGCTTTCAGGCCCGCTCCTCCGCACGCATGCAGTTCACCGCCCACGTCCGCGTCACGCTTCGCCCGTCGATCCTCGACCCTCAAGGGAAAGCCATCACGTCGGCTCTCGGCGACCTGGGCATGGGCTCGGTCGAAGCCGTGCGCGCGGGCAAGTTTTTCGCGCTCACGGTGAACGCCCCGAGCGCCGAAGCGGCCGAGGCCGTCGTTCAGCAGGCCGCGGCAAAGCTGCTCGCCAACCCGGTCACCGAGGACTTCACGATCCTCGCGTTGGTCCCCGAGGGAGGTGTCGCGGCGTGATCGTGGCGAGCCCGCAGGACCCGGCCGTCGCTCCGGCCCTCGAGGTCGACGTGGAGGAAAACGTTGAGACGCCCTGGCGTGTCATCCTCTTCGACGACGACATCCACACGTTTGAGGACGTCATCCTCCAGCTGATCAAGGCCGTGGGGTGCTCCACCGAGCAGGCTCACCGGCACGCATGGACCGTCCACACCAAGGGCAAGGACTGCGTCTACCAGGGCGACTTCTTCGACTGCTTCCGCGTGCAGGGCGTGCTCCGTGAGATCCAGCTCGTGACCGAGATCGAAGGTTAGCCACTGGCTTGCGCGCCTTGCGAAGCGCCTCCCGCTCGCACGCCCGGCGTCGGACGTGACCGCCCGATGGCCGAGCCGCGAGAGCGGGCCCTTGACGGGCGCTGGCGGCCGGCCGCTCGCGAGCTAGCGCATCAGGAGGTAGGTCAGCTTGACCAGCACGACGTCGTCGGGGAAGACGTCGAACGTGTCCCCGAGCTGGCGGAACGACCCCGTCTCGAAGGGGGAGGCGTCGGCGCCCTGGCGCAGCGTCTCCTCGAACAGCGAATCCTCCCGGCCCTGGCTCCAGACCACGAACAACGTCGACCCCGGGCGGTACTCCCAGCGGACGACGGCGTTGCCTGTGAACGACGCCAGCGAAAAGTCGAGGCGCTTGGGGAAGGCGGGGAGGGGGCGGAGGTCGTCGGCGCCAGCCAGCAGCGAGAAGTCGCGGTACTGGCCGCGGGCCGCGAAAACCTGCCCGTAAAGCTGAAGCGAGAGGCCCGGTCCGAAGATGACCTGCGCCCGGGCGGTGAGATCGACCTGGCGCGTGTCCCGAGCGCCGAAGACCGGCGCGTAAAAGGCCTGCCCGTCCACGAGCAGTGAGGCGTCGGTGGCGACCAGCCCGGCGAGCACGGCGGGGTCGGCGTCTAGCCCGACCAGGTCGTTGGCCGTGAACACTCCGGGCTCGTCGGCGAACGCCCCGACGAAGAGGCCGGCGTCAGTCGCGAAGAACGACTCGTTCGACGCCCACGCTCGGCGGCCATCGGCCGAGGAAAGGCCCCCGCCGAGCGAGAGGGCCACACGGTCGGAGGCCGTCCATTCGACTCCTGCTTCGATAGCCACGTCCCGGCCGCCCCCTTCCTCGATGCCACCCCCGGCGCCGACTTCGAACCGGACGCGGCGCCGGCTGTCGCTCTCGAACGAGAGGTTGGCCCCCACCTCGGGCAGGTTTTGGATCGGCCCCAGCCCACGCGTTTCGCGGATGTCGACGCCTCCGAGGCCTCCCGCCCGCACGTTGAGGTCGATCTCCTGGAAGCCCTCGAGTTCGACGCCGTTGAACGTGAACAGGCTCAAGCCCTGGCTCGTGCCGTCGGAGAGCGTCCACGTCTGCGTCACGAAGCCACCCGTGTTGATGCGGCGGAACGGGCCGATCGGCTCGCCCTGGTTCCAGAGCTGGCGGGCGCCGCCCCGGATCTGAGCGATGTCGGTCTGGCGGAAGCGGCCGACGTCGTTGAGCCGGAAGTCGTCGGAGTAGATGCGGATGCCGAAGCCGGGCAGGAAGTAGCCCTGGATTCGGTCGAGTCCGGTGTAGAGCGCGGCGCCGTAGGCGCCGTCGCCGCCTTCGGTGCGGGCCGTCCCGGCGGCCGAACCCTCGAAGAGCCAGCCGCCGTCGGCGAAGCGCAGGCCCCAGTCTCCCGCCGCTGCGAGCGAGCGGGCGGAGGCAGCGTCCTCGGCCGGGTCAGCCTGCGCGGCGAACGCGGTCAGGCCGGCCCCGATGTAGCTCTGCCCCGAGAACTCCTGCTTGACGCGCGCGGCCGCGTACGTCCGACCGGGGTCGAAATCGGTGCCCGTGGCCGCCGCGAGCGCGCCGAACGACAAGCCCGTCGGGGTCCGGCCGGTCAGCTTGGTGGCCGCGATGATCGGGGAGGCGCCCCCGATGCGCCGGGTGTACAGCAGCGCGCCGTCGCGGCCGCCGCCGATGTTGAGGTCGAAGATCTGCGTGCCCTCCGTAAAGAACGGCCGGCGCTCCTGAAAGATGGTCTCGAACGTGCCGAGGTTCAGCTGGGCCGGGTCGGCCTCGACCTGCCCAAAGTCAGGGTTGACGGTCGCGTCGAGAATCACGGCCGACCCCAGGCCCAGCTTCAGATCCGCGCCCAGGTTGCCCTCGAACCCCATCGTCGCCGTGCCCGGCACGGTCTCGCTCTCGCTCCGCGAGCCGCCCGTCAGGGTGTACGGGACGACCTGGAGGACCGGGCGGGGCGTCAGCCCGTCGACGCCGTCGAGGCGGCCGAAGAGGCGGACCAGGCCGCCCGACGCCTCGGCTCGCGTGATCGGTGCCCAGAACGACTCCTCTCCTGTCGCCGGGGAGACCCGCTGGAAATTGATGCCCCACGACTGCGCCGTGCCCGAAAAGCGGAGCTGGGAGTAGGGGATGTGCATCTCGGCCGTCCACCCCGCCTCGTCGACGCGCACGCTCGATTCCCAGACGGCGTCCCAGCTGTCGTCGTCGTCGTTGCCCTCGACGATCCCGTCGAATTGGACGCCGGCAGCGGTGACGCCGAAGAGGTACGCCGTCCGTCCGTCGTCGTAGCTGTCGATGGCGACGACGAACTGGTCGGCCTCGCCGCCGTCGTCGCGGCGGCTGAGCGGGGTGCGGATCCGCGATCCCTCCATGCGGGCGCCGAGGACGATTCCGTCCGGCGTTCGGAGCACGCGGACCGTCGTGGCATTCGACGCGGGCACCCCCTCCGTCGGCTCGAACTGGACGAACCCGGTGGCGGGCCTCGCGCCGGCCCACGCGGCATCGTCGAGCACCCCGTCGATCACGACGGACTCGGCACGGGCGGCCGTGACGGTGGGCGGGGGGAGGAGGAGGGCGAGGAGGAGAGCGAGCATGGGGGGAGCGCTGGGGCATCGGCAGGATCCCCCACGTGTCGCGCGCGGAGGGTACGTTCACAGCGAAATCCTCATCCGCTTGTGAGCCCCGACCGATTCCGCACGCTGGCCGCAGCATCCAGCGCCGAGCCGCCTAAGACGAAGGGCTCCCGCCACATCGGGGAGGCGGCTCCCGTCGCGACGGCCGAGCAGGCGCTGGCCATCGTGGAGGCAGCCCGCAAGCGGGAGTACGCGGCGGTCCATCACTGCTGGGCGTACCGGCTGGCGCCCGACACCCCCGCTCCGCGCTCCAGCGACGACGGCGAGCCGAACGGGTCGGCGGGCGTGCCCATCCTGCGCGAGATCGAGGGGCGCGACCTGTGGGGCGTCGTGGTGGTCGTGACGCGGTACTTCGGCGGGACGAAGCTCGGCGTCGGCGGGCTCGTCCGTGCCTACGGCGAGGCGGCTGGGGCGGCCCTCGACGCGGCTCGCAAGCGGGTCGTGACGGTGCGCGTGCCGGTCCGGCTTGCGTTCGCGTTCTCCGACACCTCGCCCGCGATGCGGTTGCTCGATCAGTTCGACGCCGAGGTGGCCGAGCAGACGTTCACGACCGAGGGGACGGAGCTGGCGCTGGCCGTGCGGGCGGGTGAGGCGGACGCGCTTCGGGCCGCGTTCGTGGAAGCCACCGCCGGCCGTGGGAAGATCGTTGCGGAGGAGGCTGGTGAGCCGAACCGCCTACGCTGAGCAGGGGCGCGGCGGCATCAGAAGCCGCCGATCCCTGGCACGAAGTAGGCGATGACGGGATAGAAGTAGACCACCGCGGCGACGCCCAACAACCCAAGGAAGACGATCTGCGGCCGTGTCACGCTGCGTTCCGCCTCCCGGCGGCGCGCTGCGAGGTCGGCGCGGTGTGTGGCCAGCCAGTCGATGTCGGCCCGTGCGAGCGGCAAGGGAAGGGCATAGAGGCTGTCCGCGATGACAAATCGCCGCCACCGTGCGCGGACTGCGAGCACGGCATCGGTTTGAGGAACGCGGGCCGCGAGGGAGTCTGCCGTCAGGACTCCTATGGCCTGAGCAGGCGTGATCCCCGACGCGATGAGTCCGCGGTAGGCCCGGTCTCGCATCGACCGCTCGACGTCTTGAGAGGTCGCCGCGCAAGCGGACAAGCTGAGCCCGAGGGCGAGGACGAGGGCAGGGCGCATGGGAGTTCGCATCGAGACCGACAGGGTATCGGGCCAGGGCCAGGCGCGCGTGGTGCACGAGCACTAGGTTGAGGGATGGATCGCCGCCGCTTCGTCTCCGCCGCCGCGCTCGGCGCCCTTGCCGCCTGTGGCCCCGGGCCCGGCCACGGCCGTCGCCAGACCGGGGCGTCGGCTGATGCGGGGCCCGCCGTCCTGACGCGTCCGCGCGTCCGTTGGCGGCTCGCGTCGAGCTTTCCGCGCTCGACCGAGATCCTCTACGGGGCCGCCGAACGCTTTGCCGAGCGCGTCGCCGCGCTGACTGACGGGCGGTTCGAGATCGAGCCCGCCGAGGCGGGCGCACTCGTGCCTGCGCTCCAGGTGCTCGACGCCGTCCAGGCCGGGTCTGTCCCCATCGGTCACACAGCGGGGTACTACTACCTCGGCAAAAACCAGGCGCTGACCTTCGACACGGCCGTCCCGTTCGGGATGCAGGCCCGCCAGCACGACGCCTGGATTCGCTACGGCGGCGGCGGCGAGCTCGTGCAGCAGACGCTGGCGGACTTCGGCGTCGTCGGCTTGCTCGGCGGCAATACGGGCACCCAGATGGGGGGCTGGTTCCGCGAGCCGGTCCGCTCGCTGGCAGACCTACGGGCGCTCACGATGCGGATACCGGGCCTCGGCGGACGGGCAATGGAGCGGCTCGGCGTCGTCGCGCAAACGCTGGCCGGTGGCGAGATCTACGGCGCGCTGGAGCGCGGGGCGATCGACGCGACGGAGTGGGTGGGCCCCTATGACGACGAGAAGATGGGCTTCTTCCGAGTCGTCAAGACGTACCACTACCCGGGGTGGTGGGAGCCGTCGGCGGCGCTGTCGTTCTACGTGAACCGGGCCGCCTTCGACGCGCTGCCGTCGAGCTACCGCGAGGCGCTGGTGTCGGCGTCCAACGAGACGAACGCACGGATGCTCTCGGAGTACGACGCCAAGAACCCGGCGGCGCTGGGGCGGCTGATCGAGCGGGGCGTCGACTCCATCGCGTTCCCTGAGGACGTGATGGCGGCCGCGGCGCGGGCGTCGGTCGAGCTGATGGACGAGAGCGCCGACGAGCCCCACGCCCGGCGCCTGCTCGCGAGCTACCGCGACTTTCAGGCGGCCTCGGACCGTTGGTTCGGACTGGCCGAGCGGACCATGGCGGCGAGCTACAGCCCTCGCTGACGCTCGCGGGGAACTGAGACGTGGGGACGGCGCCCGGGCACTCGTGACCCCATGTCGGCTCAGCGTCTGACGCGTCGCCCCCGCGTTCCCCGGCCTCAGTCAACAAACGCCAGCACAAGCTCGGGGAACGCCAGCACGAGCGCGAGCGCGATAAGCTGGATGCCGACAAACGGGAGGGCGCCCCGGTAGATCTCGCGCGTCGACAGGGACGGTGGGGCGACGCCGCGCAGGTAGAACAGCGAGAACCCGAACGGCGGCGTCAGAAACGAGGTCTGGAGATTGAGCCCGAGCACGACCCCGAACCAGACCAGATCGATGCCGAGAGCCGCGGCGGCCGGCGCCAGGAGGGGGACGACGATGAAGGCGATCTCGAAGAAGTCGATGAAGAAGCCCAGGACGAACACCAGCAGGTTGGCCGCGAGCAGCAGCCCGACGCGCCCGCCCGGCAGGCCGACCAGGATCTCCTCGATCCAGACATCGCCATAGAGCCCTCGGAAGACGAGCGCGAACGCGGTCGAGCCGACGAGCAGCACCAGCACCATCGTCGTGAGCAGTGCCGATTGGCGGGCGGCGTCCCAGAGCAGCGGTCGGTCGAGGCGGCGGTTGAGTGCCGTCAGCATCAACGCGCCGACGGCGCCGAGGGCGCCGGCCTCGGTGGGCGTGGCGATCCCGGCGAAGATGCTCCCAAGCACGACGAGGATCAGCGCGAGCGGGGGCAGCAGCGCCGTCACCACCCGGCGGACCAAGCCCCACCCGCTCTCTGTGCGGTCTGACGCGGGCAGGGCCGGCGCATCGTGGGGCCGGCGCCAGGCGACGATCCCGACCCAGACGCAGAACAGGGACGTGAGGATCAGCCCGGGCACCAGCGCCCCGGCAAACAGCGCACCGACGCTGACGCCGAGCTGGTCGCCCAGCACGATCAGCACGATCGACGGCGGCACGATCTGGCCCAGCGTCCCCGACGCCGCCACCGTCCCGGCCGCGAACGACGGGCGGTAGCCCCGGTCCAGCATCACCGGGAGGGCGATGGCCCCGAGCGCGACGACGCTCGCGCCGACCACGCCGGTCGCCGCCGCCAGCAGGGCGCCGACGAGCACGACGGCCAGCGCGAGCCCGCCTCGCACGCGGCCGAACAAGGCGCCAATCGTCGTCAGAAGGTCTTCCGCCAGCCGGCTCTTCTCCAGCACGACGCCCATGAAGATGAAGTACGGGATCGCCAGCAGGACGGGGTTCTGCATGATCCCGAACAGCCGGTCGCCGAGCGCCAGCAGAAACGCGGCGTCGAAGTAGCCGGCCGCCAGCCCGAGGAGGGCGAACACGACCGACGCGCCGCCGATCGCGAAGGCGACCGGGTAGCCGGTGAACACGAGTGCCAGCACCACGAGCACCAGGATCGGCCCGAGCCAGTCGGCAAGGTGGGCGACGAGCGTCACGGCCGTTGGCGGAGCGTGACGACCGCCCGGGCCGCTTGCGCGACCCCTTGCAGGGCCAGCAGCCCGATACCGAGCGGGAGCAGCAGCTTCACCGGCCACCGGATCAGCCCCCCCGCATCGAGCGCGCCCTCGCGCAGGGCGACGGCGTCGAGGACCGCCGGCCACGAGGCCCACGCCAGCAGCGCACAGAAGGGGAGCAGCAGCAGCACCGTCCCCGCCAGGTCGATCATCGCGCGGCGGCGGGGCGACAGCCCGCCGTACACCACGTCGACGCGGACGTGGGCGTCCTCGGACAGGGCCCAGGCGGCGCCGAGCAGGAAGACGGCGCTGAACAGCATCCACTGCACGTCGCCCAGCGCGTTGAGGGCTGGCGTGATGCCGAGGACCGGCGCGAGGTACCGGAGGACGGCCGCAAGCGCGCCGGCGACGACCATCGCGACCACGATCCGGGCGCAGAGCCAGCCCACGGCGGCGCTAAGGCGGTCGGCGAGGCGGGGCACGGCATCGAGCACGGCCCGAACCTACCGCGAGTCCCGGGCCGGAACGCCAAACGAGTGGGGCGTCTTTAGCCTGCGGCCTCGGCCATCATCGTCCGCATGGCGCCGACCGCCAGTCCGTCGACGTGCTCATTGAGCGGGACGCCAGCGTGGCCCTTTACCTTCACCCAGACCACCTCGTGGCGTTCGTTCTGGGCGATCAGCCGCTCCCACAGATCCTGGTTCAGCACCGGCGACTTGTCGGATTTCTTCCAGCCCCGGCGCACCCACCCGTCGATCCAGCCATGGTTGAACGCGTTGATGAGGTACGCGCTGTCCGAGTGGAGGCGCACGCGGCAGGGCTCGCGGAGCGCTTCGAGCGACTCGGCGGCGGCGGTCAACTCCATGCGGTTGTTGGTCGTCGCGGGCTCGGCGCCCTTGAGGTCGCGCTGGATCTGGTTGGGCGGCGAACCGTAGAGCATCGTCGCGCCCCAGCCCCCGGGGCCCGGGTTGCCTGAGCAGGCGCCGTCGGTGTAGATGGTGACGTCTTTGATGGGTTCGGGAGTCGGGGTTCAGGAGGCGGCGGCTGGAGATGAAAGCTACCCGGGGTTGCCTGGAGGCATCGGCTGCGCCCGTGCGATTCCCCCGATGCTTCGTGCCGCGGACGGCGGGGGACGCTCATCTTGCGACCCCCGAAGCCCGAACGCCGCCATGAAATTCGTCGACTACGTCACCGTCACGGTCCGAAGCGGACACGGGGGGCCAGGGAGCGTCCACTTCCGTCGCGAGAAGTACGAGCCGAACGGCGGCCCCGACGGCGGCGACGGCGGCGGCGGCGGCTCCGTGACCGCCATCGGCGACCCGAGCCTGTACACGCTCCTCGACCTGCGCTACAACCGGCACCACTTTGCCAAGGCGGGCGAGCCGGGCGGCGGGTCGGGGAAGAGCGGGAAGACGGCCGACGACATCCTGCTCCGCGTCCCCCTGGGCACCGTCGTCAAGGACGCGACGACGGGCGAGGGGCTGGGCGAGATCGTCGCCGAGGGCGACCAGATCGTGCTCGCGCAGGGCGGACGCGGCGGGCAGGGCAACACCCACTTCAAGAGCTCGACGAACCAGGCGCCGCGCTACGCGCAGCCCGGCGAGCCCGGCGAGGAGCGCGAGGTCATCTTCGAGCTGAAGCTGCTGGCGGACGTGGGCCTGGTCGGCTTCCCGAACGCCGGCAAGAGCACGCTCGTCAGTAGCCTGAGCGCGGCCAAGCCCAAGATCGCCGACTACCCGTTCACGACGCTGGAGCCGAACCTCGGCATGGTCTACCTCGGCGACTGGCGCTCGTTCGTCATCGCTGACATCCCCGGGCTCATCGAGGGCGCGTCGGAGGGGCGCGGGCTCGGCCACCAGTTCCTCAAGCACGTCGAGCGCAACGCCGTCCTGCTCTTTTGCGTCGCCGCCGACTCGGAGGACCCGGGCGCGCGCTACCAAACGCTGCTCGACGAGCTCGGCGCCTTCAGCCCGCACCTGCTTGCGAAGCCCCGCGTCGTCGTGCTGACGAAGATGGACATCGTCGGGCCGGACCTCGCGGCCGAGTGGGTCGAGGAGGTGGCCGCCACGTTCCCTGACGACGTGGACCTGATGCCGGTCTCTGCCGTCGCCCGCATCGGGCTCGACCGGCTCAAAGAGCGGCTCTGGACCTTCGTCGAGGCCGAGCGCGAGCTGGCAGCCGGCGACGACGACTAGGCGGGCACGGCGGTCAGCACGAGCGAGAGGGGCGCCTCGGTGTCGGGCGCGGTCGGTTCGTCGACGGCCCCGAGCCGAAGTCCGGCGTCGGCGAGCACACCGACCCAGGACGCGAGCGTGCGGAAGTACCACGGCATCGGCTCGAAGTCGCCGTCGAGGCTCGTGAACGACTCTTCGCGCCAGCCGTCGCGGTAGGGCGGCCCGGCCGCGAGTGGGTGGACGGTTTGAATCACCACGCGCCCGCCGTCCGCCAACCGCGACGCCGCCGCCCGGACGACCGGCGCGTCGTTGTCGGTCAAGAGCGCGAAGTTGAAGACGGCCACGTCGAAGGGGCCTCCGAGACGGGAGGGCGCGGACACGGCCTCGTCGTAGCCGAGCACGTCGAACGACCCTCCGCGCTCGCGAGCGAGGTCGATGAGCGGGGCGCTCCCGTCGACGCCGTGGACCGTCGCACCGGCCGCGGTCAACGCCCGTGCCAGCCAGCCCTCGCCGCAGCCCATGTCGAGGGCGTGGCCTCGGGGAGGGAGCCCACGGAGCACGGCCTGCATGACGGCCTCGTCGGTGCCGGCGCGGCGGCTCGGGATGGCGCCGTCGCGGACCGCGCGCGCCCACCCGGCGGCGTTCGCGGTCCACGACTGCCGCCCCCGGGCGACATGGCCCCCGGCATCTCGGGTCGTCAACCGAGGTCGACCTTTTCGTTCTCGCCGAGACCTGTCGCCGGCTTCCCGGTGATCTTGGCCTTGACGTAGCCCAGCGCGTAGACGATCGGGCTCGATGGGGAGTCCCAATACTCGGCGCGTGTCACCTCGACCTTGATCAGCCGGAGGTGCGGGTCGTCGACGCCCTTGGGGAACCAGGCCGCCAGCGGCTCGGACCACATTTCCTCGGCCTTCTGCTTGTCCTTGACGATGAGCGCGGTGCCGGCCATCGTCACGTAGTCCTGGCGGCCAGGGTGGGCAAAGGTCACGTCGACCTTCCGGTTGCGCTCGATGTGCTCCACCTTCTCGGAGTCGTCGCGGGTGAAGAACCACAGGTCACCGCCGAAGGAGACCTCCTGGGTCGCCATCGGTCGGCTCCAGGGCGTGCCGTCGGTGTCGACGGTCGTCAACATGCAGATGTGGATGTCGTCGATGAGGTCGGCGAGCTTCTCGATGCGCTCGCGGCGCTCGGTGGGGGAGAGGTCGGACATGGGAGGAGGAAAAGAAGGGAACGCCTGCAACGAAGAGGAGCCGAACGGGTTGCCAGCCTTCCGCACCCCTCCGCCTCGATGCCCCGTTTCGGACTCGCCGTGTCGCTCCTGCTGCTCGTCGGCTGCGCCGGATCCACGTCCACTCCCGCAAGCGCTTCGTTCGCAGACGTGTGGGCCGGGCTCGACGTCGGCGCCGCGTCGCTGACTGGGGAGGGAGGCGACGTGACGGCCGTCTGCGACCCGCCGTTCGCCACGTGGTTCGCCGACTTCGGCGTCCGCGGGCTCGCCTGCGTCGCCGCCCAGACCGTCTCGCCCGTGGCCTTGGTGGCCCGCGCGCCCGTCGACCCATTTCGCTCTGGCCCCCACGTCGCCAGCAGGGCCGCCGTCGACCTCGACCTGGCCACCGACCGTGCGTTCGGCCACTACGACCCGGCCTTCGTAGAGTGGCTTGCCAAGGCCGCCGTCCCGACCGGCCCCGCCGCCGTGCTCGCAGCGCCCGTCTATCGCCGCCACGTCGCCCGGCTGGCGCGGGTCTACTGGCTGACGCACGCCGACCTCACCGCCGACGGCTTCCCCGCGTCGACGCCCGCCGGACCCCTCGCGGCTTACGCCCGCTACCTCGACGGCGGCCCCGTCCCGGACGGCATGGGCGCCTACGACACCGCCGACGGGTTCTCGGTCTTCGCCTTCACCGACCGAAGCGAGCGCCTGCTCGGCGACATCGGCCTGCCCGTCGGCAACGAGTGGACGGCCAAGTACGAGGCCAACACGGCCTACGGCTTCTGGCTCCGACGGCGTCAGGACGGCACACACGGCGAGTGGCGCGACGCCCTCCGGGGCCTCTTGCGGGCCTACGACGCCGAGTGGTTGGTCCAGCACGGCGGCTGACCTCGACTTTACAATTCGTCGGTAACCCCCCAGACCTGTGCTCAGTGTCGGCCTGCGAAGCTCGTCGCGCGTTTCGCCTGTGGGTACCCTCTGGCTCCGGGGCTGACGGTCCCGCTCCGACTCACCTCGTCCCTCCATGCATCCCATCTTCCGATCCACCCTGCTCGGCGCCTTTCTAGGCTCCGTCGCCGTCGCGGGCGCGTTCGGGCTGTTGGTCCTCGCGGGGCTGGTGGACGAGGCGCCGTTCGTCGGCGCGTGGCAGAGCGTGTTTGGCGGGGGCTGGGTCGTCGCGAGCGTGCTGGGCGGCGCGGCGTTTCTCGCGATCGGGACGCTGTGGGGCGTTCCGTTCACGCTCGTCCCCCGCCCAACCGTAGGCGCGGCCATGCTCTACGCCATCCTCCCGACGCTGTGGGCGCTCGTAGGCTGGCCCAGCCTGCTCGGGCGACCCACCTTCGCCGGCGGCGACTCGGCCGTCGTGATGCTGACGGTGATGATGAACGTCGGTGTCTGGGGCGGCATCCTGGGGGCGTACGCCCACCGCCACACGACGGCCGAGGGGCGGCACCAAGCCTCGCTTCGCCGCCGCAAGGCGTAGCGCCTTTCGGGACGCCCGACGCCCGGTATGAATCCGCCCGCCTCGGTACAGTCCCCGAGGCGGGCGGAGCAGAATCGAATCGAGGGACCGTCGGCCCTACGCGTTGGCTTGCCGCCGCTTATGCGTTGATGGCCTGGCCGTAGGCGTCCCGGAAGGCCTCCATCACCGCCTCCGACAGCGTCGGGTGCGGGTGCATGGCCTCCATCACCTCGTGCGCCGTCGTCTCCAACGCGCGCGCCGTCACGATCTCGGCGATCATTTCGGTCGCGTCGTGGCCGATGATGTGCGTGCCGAGCACCTCGCCGTACTTCTTGTCGACGACCACCTTGACGAAGCCCGACTGGTCGCCGATGGCGGCGGCCTTGCCGGAGGCGGCGAAGGGGAACTTGCCGATCAGCACGTCGAAGCCGGCCTCCTTGGCCGCGGCCTCGGTGTAGCCGACCGAGGCGATCTGCGGGATGCAGTACGTGCAGCCGGGCACGTTGAGGTAGTCGGTCGCGTGCGGGGCGTGGTCCAGCTTGCCCTGCTCGTGGGCGATGTTCTCGACGCAGACGATGCCCTCGTGGCTCGCGACGTGCGCCAGCCACGGTCCGCCGACCACGTCGCCGATGGCGTAGATGCCCTCGACAGTCGTCCGGTACATCGTGTCGACGGTGATGGCCCCGCGCTCGTGGGCGACGCCCACGTCGTCGAGCCCGAAGCCCTCCACGTTGCCGACGACGCCGACGGCGGAGAGGACCTGGTCGGCCTGGACCGTCTGGTCGCCCTTGGCCGTCTTGATGGTGACGGTGCAGCCCTCACCGGACGTGTCGACGGCGGTGACCTGGGCGCCGGTCATCACCTTGACCCCCATCTTCTTGTAGGCCCGCGCCAGCTCCTTCGACACGTCCTCGTCCTCGACGGGGACGAGCCGGTCTTGCAACTCGACGATCGTGACGTCGGTGCCCATGTGGTGGTAGACGTAGGCGAACTCCACGCCGATGGCACCGGCCCCGACGATCACCATCGAGTCGGGCTTGGTGGTCTGGAGCATCGCGTGGCGGTAGTCCAAGATCTTCTCGCCGTCGACAGGCAACGTCGGGATCTCGCGAGCGCGGGCGCCGGTCGCCACGATGATGGCCCGGGCCTCGATGGTGGTGGACTCTCCCACCGTTTCTCCGTCCATCGTCTCCGACGGTTCGACGGACACCTTGCCGCCGCCCAGCAAGGTCGCCTTGCCCATGTAGACATCGACCTTGTTCTTCTTCATGAGGAACTGGACGCCCTTGTTCATCTTGTTGGCCACGCCTCGGGAGCGCGTCACGACGGCCTCGAAGTCGGGCGTCGGCAGGCCGTCGCCGGCGGTGAAGCCGTAGTCGGTGATGTGCGCGAGCTGGCTGGCGATCTCGGCGCTCTTGAGCAGGGCCTTGGTCGGGATGCAGCCGATGTTGAGGCAGACGCCGCCGAGCTTGTTCTTCTCGACGATGGCCGTCGAGAGACCGAGCTGGTGGGCGCGGATGGCCGCCTCGTAGCCGCCGGGCCCGGAGCCGATGATCAGGACATCGTAGGGAGCGTTCGCCATGTCAGAAGGGGAGAGCGTGGTGTGGATCGAGGATACCTGTGCGCGGCGGCTGCTGTCCCCGGCGCGCGTTGAAATCAGAGTGAGGCGGGCGGCGCACGTCGGCTTGCAGACACCGCAGCTCCCGCGAAGCCGCTAGGCGTCGACCGTCCAGTCGTCGACGATCGCCGTGATGATGACGTTTGCGGGGGTGGCCGGCGCGTCCGGGGCTCGGTGCGCGTCGACCAGGCCGGCGACGACGGCACCTTCCTTGGCGATGAGCACCACGTCGCCCTCGCCCGCGTCGAGCCCCGGGTCTAGCGCGACGTCCTCGACGCGGTCCAGCCGCGTTCCGTCGAGGCCAATCTTTCCCACCAAGAGTAAACGGTGGCCGGCGAGGGCGGAGGCCTTCTGGGTGGCGACGATGGGTGAAAGGACGCGAGCCAAGTGCATGTGTCTGTAATAAGATGAAGGCCGTGTGGCTCTAGACTGTCTGTTGTCACTAGTTTATGCCCTGCCAGCGCCCACCACACTCGCGCCGGTCATTTACCACCTCCTCCCCCCACACGGATGTATAGCACTCAGGGAATCGAAGCCATCGCGACCGTCACCGAGCTCCGCTCGAAGACGTCCGCGCTGATCGACCAGGCCAAGAGCCTCAATACGGGCATCATGATCCAGAAGAACAACGAGCCCGAGGCCGTCCTCGTCTCGTACGACCTGTATCAGAAGATGCACAAGCTCTACTACAAGAAGTAGAGCCTGCACGATTTGACCTAGGGTCGGGCACGGCGCCCGGCCCTAGCGTTCGCCGATCAACCGCTTGAGTTCGGCCACGCGCCGGACCGTCGCCTCGCGGTCGAGCGAGCGGAACCGCTCGGGGAGCATCGAGCGGCTCGTGCACTCCATGACCGCCGCGAGCGTCTGTAGCTCGACCTGCAACGGGTATGAGGGCGGCAGAAAGTCTTCCACCACCGCGTCCAGCACGGCCCGCGTGATCGGCGCCGGCGCGTCCGCGCCAGCCGCTTCTGCGGGCGGGTCGCCCACTTGCCCGTCGCCACCGGAGGGCTCCTCCGTGTCTGTGTCTGGGTTGGGTTCAGAGGCCACGTCGTCGAGGGCGTGCGTGGCGGCCCGGAACTTGGCGCGCGTCAGGAGCGCCTCCATGTCGGCGCCGGAATAGGTCCGCTCCCCGTCGAGCAGGGCATCCGGGACCTCCGACATCGGCACGTCGACGCCCGTCTTGCGCATCATGACCTGGAGCAGTTCCTCGCGGTCGGCGCGAGTGGAGGGGTAGAACAGGCCCAGGTGCTCCTCGGCGCGGCCCTGACGCTTGAGGTCGACCGGCATGAGGTCGGGCCGGGCGGTGACCAGGAACCAGATGATCTTGCCCCGGAAGCGGGTGTCGGACATCGCCTGGGCGATCTGGCCGAACACGCGGCTCGACACGCCGCTGTCGCCCTGGGCGCTGCGGTCGCCGAGCGCCGCGTCGGCCTCGTCGATCATCACGGCGACGGGGTTCATCGCCCGAAGGAGGGTCAGGATCTTCTCGAGGTTGCCCTCGGTGACGCCCTGCCACTGGGAGCGGAAGTTCTTCAGCTTCACCATCGGGATCCCGATCTCCCCGGCGAAGGTGGTGACGAGGAAGGTCTTCCCGGTTCCGACCGGTCCGGAGACGAGGTAGCCCATCGGCATCACGTCGGGCCGACCGGCCTTGATGGCCTCGGCCGCGGCGCGGAGGTGCGCCTTGGCCTCGGCGTGCCCGGCCACCATGTCGAGGTCGTAGTCGGTCTCGACGAACTCCAGGAGCCCATACGCCTCGGCCTCGATGAGCTCCTTCTTTTTCTCGCTCAGCGTGTCGAACGTGAGCGGGCGCTCGTTTTCGAGCACGTCGGCCAGGATCGTCCGGAGCTGCACGTAGCCGAGCCCGGCCGTGTTCTGCGCCAGCGTGAGCGGGGCGACGGTGCTGAGCGCGTCGAACCGGGTCTGACCATTCGGCTGGGCGCCCAAGAACCACGTCGTGAACGACTCGCGCTCGGCGTGGCCGGGGAAGTCGACCTCTAGCTCCGCGTTGTAGGGGCTCTGGATAAAGGCCCGCGACAGGTCGCCCAGCGACTCCGTGACGAGCACGAGCGTAAAGTCGCTCCGGAGCAGGAGCGGGTCGTGCGCCCACTTCTGCAACGTCACCAGCGCCGCGCGGTCCTCGGTCGAGTAGCTGGCGGCCTCCGACATCGGCACGACGGTCTCGGCGTAGTCGATGACGCACGCGATCCGCTTGCCGTCCGCCAGCCGCAGGCGGAAGTAGTTGTCGAGCAAGGCGAAGACGCGGGCCGGGTCCTTCGGGAGCTTCTTGACGTAGTCCGTCCCGAAGATGGTGTCGTACCCGCTGACGGCCCGGTTGAAGTCGGTCCGCGAGGCGGCGTCATGGAAGTGGATGCCGTCGGACCGGTCGTAGAAGACGACGATGTCGCGGCCGGCGAACAAATCCTCGGCGAGGAACTCGCGGAGCGGGACGTAGGCGTTCTGGCCTTTCTCGTCGACCGTCGGCACGAGGTCGCGGACGTTGCCGTGCAAGACGAACTGGTTGAGCGTCTTGGTGAAGTAGCGGCGGGCGAGCTCGCGGGCCCACGAGGGGTAGTGGGCGAGCGGGTCGGCGGCGGTCGTCTCGGGCATGCGCGTGTGCGGGCGGGCGGGGCCGCAAGGTACCGGAGCCGGGGCGACCGGGTTGCGCCGGGGTTGGCCTGGGGCACCTCACCGCGCCCCGTCCGTAGGCACCTGGCGCTAGCTTTCCGGCCCCTCTCCCTGCCCCTCATGTTCGACTGGATCGCCGACCCGAATGCCTGGGTCGCCCTCGGTACGCTGACGATGCTCGAGATCGTCCTCGGCATCGACAACATCATCTTCATCTCGATCCTGACCGGCAAGCTCCCGCCGGAGCAACAGGCGAAGGGGCGATCGATCGGCCTGGGGCTGGCGATGGGGATGCGGATCCTGTTGCTGATCTCGATCTCGTGGGTGATGGGCCTGACCGCTGTCCTGTTCGACCTCGGCGACATCCTGCCCTTCCTCAACGATCTCGAGGCGTTCGGGGCCTCGGCCCGCGATGCGGTCGTGCATGGCGGCGGCGTCGAGGGCGAAGACATGAGCCCGATCGCCTTGACTGGCCGCGACCTCATCCTGCTCATCGGTGGGTTCTTCCTGGTGGGCAAGTCGGTCCACGAGATCCACAACAAGCTGGAGGGCGATGGCGAGCACGCGGCCGAAAAGCCGAAGGCCGTCTCGTTCGCGTCCGTCTTGATCCAGATCGCGATCCTCGACATCGTGTTCTCGCTCGATTCCGTCATCACGGCGGTCGGCATGGCCGACGACCTCGCGGTGATGATCATCGCCGTCGTCGTCGCCGTGGGTGTGATGATGGTCGGGGCCGGGCCCATCTCAGACTTTGTCCACAAGCACCCGACGATCAAGATGCTGGCGCTGGCGTTCCTGATACTGATCGGCGTCACGCTGATCGCCGAGGGCCTCAACCAGCACATCTCGAAGGGCTACATCTACACCGCGATGGCGTTTGCGCTGATCGTGGAGTTCCTCAACATCCGTTCGAAGCGGGGCAACGACACGCCCTCCGTCGAGCTGATCGAACCGCACGCGCTCGCGGGAACGTCGGGCGTTCCGGCCGCGACCCAGATCGTCCGGACCACCCACCCGTCGGCGTGACGCCGGACCGCCGAGCTGCGGCTCTATGACCGAACCCCTCGCCCCCCGGATGCGCCTGACCCTGTCCCTGCTCGCGGTCGCCGTGCTGGCGGTCGGCTGCCGGGCGCAGTCGCCGGAGCGGCCGAGCGAGGTGCCGCGCCAGTCGCTGGCGGAGTCGACGCGGATCGAGATCCAGGACTTCGGGCAGGACGGGGCGGTCGTCTACGAAGCCGGCCCAGCGTCGGACGACGGGACCGGCCGCTACTTCATGGGGAGGGAGATCGCCCGGGTGATGAGCCACCGGGGCGCGGCGTGGCTGGAGCGCCCCGACCGCGAGCGCGAGGAGCGGCCCGACGACTTGATCGCCGCGCTCGACATCGGCCCCTCGGACGTGGTCGCCGACCTGGGCGCGGGCACGGGCTACTTCACGTTCCGCCTCGCGCCGCTCGTCCCCGACGGCAGGGTGTTCGCCATCGACATCCAGCCCGAGATGCTGCGCATCGTCGAGGCGCGAGCGGAGGAGGAGGGGTACGACAACGTGGCTCCCGTGCTCGGGACCGAAACGTCGCCAGGCCTGCGCCCGCTTTCCACCGACCTGACGCTAGTTGTCGACTCGTACCACGAGTTCTCGCACCCGCGCGAGATGCTGGCGGGGATCTTCGAGGCGACCCGGCCCGGCGGGCGGCTGATGCTCGTGGAGTACCGGGCCGAGGACGCCGAGGTGCCGATCCGCCGGCTCCACAAGATGACCGAGGCGCAAGCGCGCCTCGAGGTCGAGGCCGCCGGCTTCCGGTTCGTCGACAACCTCGACGTGCTCCCCCAGCAGCACCTGCTGGTGTTCGAGCGGCCCGAGGTGTAGCGGCTAGGCGTGGTCGGCGGCTCCGTTGCGGCGCTTGTTGGGCCCAGCCGCCAGCGGCTCCGCGCCCGGCCCCGTTACCTGCCCGCTCTCGACGAGCGCCCGCCAGCGTGCCGCGTCGACGGCGTCGTGCTGGGCGTTCTCCAGGGCTTCCAGACGGGCGTCGAGGTCGAGCACGGCGTGGACATCGAGCTCGTCCATCGTCGTCTCAACTCGCATAGCCGGGGTGGGCTCTCCGACGCGCGTGCGGGAGTGATGGATCAGCACGCCGATGTTGAGCACGGCGGTGATCATCGCCAGCAGCGCCATCACCATCAGCGTGTCTTCGTCGACGCTGGCAAAGCCGAAGAACGCAAACGCCAGCAGGACGGCGTTAAGGGCGGGGAGAATCCAGTCGGGGAGCTTCATGGCGGGGGGAGACGAAGAGAGGGGCTCCGCCGCTAGACGAAGCCCCTCTCGGGAAGATGCAGCGATTGTTAGGCGACCGTCACGGAGTCGTCGAGGTAGACGTCTTGGATCGTGTTGAGCAGGCGGACGCCCTCCGACCGCTCGCGCTGGAACGCCTTACGGCCCGAGATGAGGCCCATCCCGCCCGCGCGCTTGTTGATGACGGCCGTCCGCACGGCGTCTGCGAAGTCGTTCGCGCCCGAGCCGCCCCCCGAGTTGATCAGACCCGCGCGGCCCATGTAGCCGTTCGCCACCTGGTAGCGCGTGAGGTCGATGGGGTGGTCGCTGGCGAGCTCGGTGTAGATCCGCTCGTCGAGCTTGCCGTACGAGCTGTCGCCCGAGTTGAGCGCCTTGTAGCCGCCGTTGTTGGTCGGCTGCTTCTGCTTGAGGATGTCGGCCTCGAGCGTCGCCCCGATGTGGTTGGCCTGGCCGGTGAGGTCGGCGGACGCGTGGTAATCGACGCCGTCGACCTTGAAGCCGGCGTTGCGGGTGTAGCACCACAGGATGGTCGCCAAGCCGAGCTCGTGGGCGACCGCGAAGGCTTGCGAGACTTCCTGGATCTGACGGCCCGCGTTCTCGCTGCCGAAGTAGATCGTCGCGCCGATCGCCACACAGCCCATGTTCCACGCCTCCTCGACGCGGGCGTACATGATCTGGTCGAACGTGTTGGGGTACGTGAGCAGCTCGTTGTGGTTGATCTTCAAGATGAGCGGGATCTTGTGGGCGTACTGCCGCGCCACGCTCCCGAGCGCGCCGTACGTCGTCGCGACGCCGTTGCACCCACCCTCGATCGCCAGGTCGATAATGTTGGAGGGGTCGAAGTAGTCGGGGTTCTTGGCGAACGACGCGCCGCCGGAATGCTCGATGCCCTGGTCGATGGGCAGGATCGAGAGGTAGCCCGTCCCGCCGAGCCGGCCGTGCGAATAGAGCTGCTCCAGGGAGCGCATCACCGGGATCGAGCGGTCGCTGGGGCCGAACGTGCGCGAGACCCAGTCCGGGCCGGGCAGGTGGAGGCGGTCCTTCGAGATGGCCGGTTCGGAAAAGCCGAGGAGGGAGTCGGCCTCGTCGCCGAGGTGGTCCTGGATGGAGGGCTGGGACATGTCGGGGGCGGGTGTCAGAGGAGGCGAAAAGATAGCGGGGGTCGGGCGGCGGGCGCCGGAGATGGAACCGCTTCCCGGGGGCGGCCGGGATTTAGATCGGCCACAGCTCCGGCGGGAGCGGTCGGCGCCCCGCGAGCGCGTCGGGCAGGAGGGAGGCGATGAGGGGGGCCGTCATCAACCCCTTGGCGCCGAGCCCGCCGATCACCCAGACACCTTGGAGGCCGGGCAGCGGCCCCGCGAGCGGCAGGCGATTCGGGGAGACCGAGGCGGGGACAGTCAGGCGAACCCCCGCGCTCCGGCCGAGTACGGCGGCGCCCGCGAGCGGCGGAACGAGCGCGGTGGCCGTCGCGCTCAACCCGGCGTCGCGTGCCGGGTCGGGGGCAGTGCTGGCGAACGTGTGCTCGAACGTCGCGCCCGCCACGACGCCGTCTGCACCCGGCACGACGTAGCCTGCGCCCGCGACGGCGGGGTGATCGGGGGGCAGGCTCGCGGGCCGCGCCAGCGTCACCGTCTGGCCCTTGACGCGGTGGAAGGGGAGGTGCGCTAGCGAGGGGAGCTCGGCGAACCCGTCGCCGACCGCCACGACGACGTGGCGCCCAGTCAGAGCTGTATTGCCCGTTATTGCAATACCTGCGTGCAGTTCTGTCACCCGCCCCGTCACGACGCGGGCGCCACGGCTTTCCGCCACGGCAAGCGCCGCGCGGACGAACCGGGCCACGTCGACGGACGCGCCGTCGGCCACCCACAGCACGCCGTGTGGCGCGGCCACCAGGGGGAACCGCTCCGCGCTGGCATCCGCTGCGAGCCAGTCGAGTCCGTCGAACGCCTCCGCCTGCAGGCGGAACGTCTCAGCCTGGGCGCGCGAGCGGGCCGGGCGCACGATGCCGGTCCGTCGCAGCTGGACGCCAGCCTCCTCGGTGAGCGCCCCCAGCGCCCCCAGCGCCTCGGCGTGCCGCCAGGCCGGACGCGCCTTTCGTCCCATGAACGGGTTCGCCAGCCCTGCCGCTGCTCCGCTGGCGCCCGCCGCCGGGTGCTCCGCCTCGACGACGATCACGTCCCGGTCCCGGCTCAGCACGAGCGCCGCGCACGCCCCCGCCAAGCCCGCCCCGGAGATCACGACGTCCGCTGTCACTCGGCTTCGGCGGCAAGGCGGGGCACCAGAGACATGATCTCAAAGCCGTGCGATGCATACAGACACCAGCACTGGCGGCTGCGCGGATCGAGAGCGACCGACGCCTCTGCGTAGATGTCGGCAGTCTCGAGGACGTGGGCGATCAGAAGGCGAAGAGTCGTCATTGGCCGGTCGGTAGCTTGCGGAAGCTAGCCGAGAGACCGTGACCCAGACCTATGACGTGGCCGTGATCGGCGGCGGGATCGCCGGGCTCGGCGTGGCCTGGGCGCTGGCCGAGCGGGGACGGCGCGTCGTGCTCCTCGAAGGCGACACTGTCGGACGGGGCGCGTCGTGGGCGGCCGCCGGTATGCTGGCGCCGTCGGCCGAGCTTGGCTTCGAGGAGTTGGACCTGTACACCCTGTCGTTGGAGAGCCTGGGCCGGTGGCCCGACTTTGCCCGTCGTCTCGAAGCGGCCAGCGGCATCGATCTGGGGTACCGCGACGCCGGGACGCTGGCGGTCGCCGACGACCGCGACAGCGCGCGATCCCTGCGGCGGCTGTTCGAGTTCCAGTCCCGGAACGGCGCCTCCGTCGAGTGGCTCTCGGGCGACGACGCGCGCGACCTCGAGCCGCTGCTGTCGCCCCGCCTCCCCGCCGCCATCCTGACTCGCGACGACCATCAAGTGGACAACCGCGCGGTCGTCCGAGCTCTCGCGCGAGCCGCTCGCGCGGCGGGCGTCGAGGTCCGGGAGGGGGCGCTGGTGGTGGGGGTTCGTCCTGACGCCGACGGGCCGTCGGTCCGGCTCGCGAGCGGGGCGGAGGTGGCCGCCAGCGCCGTGGTGCTGGCGGCGGGGGCGTGGAGCGCGGGCATCGGGGGGCTGGAGCCAGCCCCCGCCGTGCGGGGCGTCAAGGGGCAGGCGCTCGCGCTGCGGTCGGTCGTGGGCGTCGAGTTGACGTACACGGTGCGCGGCCCGGACGCGTACCTCGTGCCCAAGGCCGACGGGAGGCTCGTGGTGGGGGCCACCAGCGAGGACGGCGTGACGACGGGCGAGGTGACGGCGGGCGGGCTGTACCGACTCCTGGAAGGCGCCGTCGAACTCGTCCCCGGGGTTGAGGAACTGGCGTTCGAGGAGGCGTGGGCGTCCTTCCGGCCCGCGTCGCAAGACCACGCGCCGTTGCTCGGGCAGAGCCTGCACCCGGGCGTCTTTTATGCCACCGGTCACTATCGTCACGGCGTGCTGCTCGCGCCCGTTTCTGCCGCCGAAGTCGCCGCCGAGGTGGACCGCGCGCTCGCGGGGATGCCCGCCGTCTCGGAGGTCCTCGCGCCGTTCTCGCCCCGCCGCTTCGCCGATTGAGCACGCGGCGCCCGGATCTCACTCGGAGGGCAAGAGTCTCTGTCTCACGCACGACCATCACCATGCCTCAGATCACCGTGAACGGCGAGCCCCGCGAACTGGCGGCGCCCCTCGCCATCGACGCCTTGCTCGAAGCGCTAGGTCGGGACCCGGCCATGCCCGGCGTCGCCGTGGCCGTCGGCGATCACGTCGTCCGCCGCTCCGACTGGTCGGGGACGACCGTCGGCGAGGGTGACCGGGTCGAGATCATCACCGCCTCGCAAGGGGGCTGACGTGGACACCACGACCGACACCCTCTCTGATACCTGGACCGTCGGCGGCGTCACGCTCGCCAGCCGCGTGCTCATCGGAACGAGCCGCTACCGGAGCTTGCAGACGATGCTCGATGCCGTCCGCGCCTCGGGCGCCGAGATCGCGACGGTCTCCGTCCGCCGCCTCGACCTGTCCGACGCGTCCGGCCCGTCGATGCTGGGCGCGCTCCGCGAGCTTCGGACACCTGCTGGCGAACCGCTCCGGTTGCTTCCCAACACCGCCGGCTGCTACACCGCGAAGGAGGCCATCTTTACAGCCCAGCTTGCCCGCGAGGCGCTGGAGACCGACTGGGTCAAGCTCGAAGTGATCGGCGACGACGAGACGCTGTATCCGGACGCCGTCCAACTTTTGAAAGCGGCCTCGGAACTGGTGGCCGACGGCTTCGAGGTCTTTGCGTACTGCGGCGACGACCCGATCACGGCCCGCAAGCTCGCTGACATCGGCTGCGCGGCGGTGATGCCGCTCGGCGCGCCGATCGGGAGTGGCATGGGGCTCGTCAACCCGTACGCGCTCCGCATCATCCGCGAGCTCCTCCCCGACGTGCCCCTCGTCGTCGACGCGGGGATCGGGACGGCCTCGGATGCGGCGCGCGCGATGGAGTTGGGCTACGACGCCGTCCTGCTGAACACGGCCGTCGCGGGCGCCGAGCGCCCCACACGCATGGCCGCCGCCATCCGACATGGGGTCGCCGCCGGACGGCTGGCCTACGGCGCCGGAAGGATCCCGCGCCGCCTCTACGCCCAGGCCTCCACCCCCGACGACGGCCGCGTCGACCTCGACTGATGGCGGGGGCGTCCGGGCCGATTCCGCGCCTGCTGCTCATTGCCGACGGGTTCGTGACGGGCCGGGTGGAGCTCGACGCCACGACGATCCGCCGGCGGACGGTCTCGCTCGTCGAGGCCGGGGTGCCCTGGGTCTCGCTTCGCGACCACGACGCCGACCGGACGGCGTTCGCGAGCGTGGCCACTGAGCTTGCGCGAGCCGTGCGCGACGTCAACCCTGACGTCCTCGTCTCGGTCCACGGCCGGCTGGCGGTTGCCCTCGACATTGGCGCCGGACTCCACGTGGGTCGGCGCGGCGCGTCGCTGCGGACAGCTCGAGAATCCGCGCTCGTCGGCCCGCTCGGCGTCTCGGCCCACTCCGCCAGCGCCGCGCTCCGGGCCGCCAAGGAGGGCGCCGCCTACGCGACGTTGTCGCCCGTCTTTGCCACGCGTACGCATCCAGACGCCGTGCCCGCCGGCATCGACCCGCTTCGGCTGGCGGCCGAGCGATCGCAGCTTCCCATCCTTGCCTTGGGCGGGATGACGCCCCCCCGGGCCCGCATCGCTCGGCTCGTCGGGGCGCACGGCGCGGCGGTGATCTCGTCGCTGCTGTTCGCGTTCGACGAGCGAAAGACGGTCCGCCAGTTTCTCAACGCCCTCGGCGCCACCGACGACCCCACCCGCCTACGATGACCATCCCCACCGCCCTCACCATCGCCGGCTCCGACTCGGGGGGCGGCGCTGGCATCCAGGCCGACCTGAAGGCCTTCGAGGCGCACGGCGTCTTCGGAATGTCGGTCGTCACCGCGATCACCGCGCAGAACACGGTCGCCGTCACGGCCGTGCACGAGGTGCCGGTCGACGTGGTGGCCGCCCAGGTCGACGCGGTCGCCAGCGACCTGCCGGTCGGGGCGGTGAAGACCGGGATGCTGGCGTCGCCCGAGATTGTGGAGGCCGTCGCCGACGGGATCGCGCGGCACGGGCTGGGGCCGGTCGTGGTCGACCCCGTCATGGTGTCGAAGGGCGGGCATCCGCTGCTCGACCCCGAGGCCGTCGCCGCCGTCGTTCGGCGGATGCTGCCGCTGGCGGACCTGCTGACGCCGAACGCCCACGAGGCCGCCCGCCTGACCGGCCGCGACGTCCGCTCGCTTTCCGATGCCCGCCGCGCAGCCCGCCAGCTGCTCGACCTCGGCCCCCGCGCAGTCCTCATCAAGGGCGGCCACCTCGACGACGAGCCCGACGCGGTCGACCTGTTGCTCACCGCCGACGGCGAGACGCTCTTCCGCCAGGCGCGCATCGACACGCCCAACACGCACGGGACCGGCTGCACGTACGCCAGCGCCATCGCCGCCAACCTCGCCCGGGGGCTTGACATCGTTGATGCGGTCGGCGCCGCGCGGCGCTACCTCCAGCAGGCCATTCTCCACAGTCTCGACATCGGCGCCGGCCATGGGCCCACGCGCCACTTCTGGTTTCTCACCGGGACCGAGGCCCACGGGTGAGTCCGTTCGCGCGCTCCGTAGAGGGTCGCGGTGGCTGGCGCGTTCGGCCCGTCTTCATTTGAGGCCGTTCGGGGGCGGGCTATCTTGACCCTGCAGCCGGGGAAACCCGCCGCTTGCGCCCGTAGCTCAGCTGGATAGAGCGTCGCACTACGGATGCGAAGGTCAGAGGTTCGAATCCTCTCGGGCGTACAGCGCCCCTCGCCCTCGGGCGGGGGGCGCTTTGCTTTTGTGCCACGCCTCCGATGGACCCGCTCGCGACGCTCCTCCCGTACCGCCCGCCGCTATGGCTGCGCAGCGGCCACGTGCAGACGGCCGTCGGCTCCATCTTCCGGACCGTCGAGGACGTTGAGTATCAGCGCGAGCGGCTGGAGCTGGCAGACGGCGACTTTTTGGATCTCGACTGGGTCGGGCCCGGCCGCACTCGGGTCGCCGTCGTGGCCCACGGGCTGGAGGGGAGCACGGACCGAGCATACGTGCGTGGGCTGGCGCAGGCGCTCGCGGCGCGGGGTTGGGGCGTCTGCGCGTGGAACCTGCGGGGCTGCTCCGGAGAGCCGAACCGGCTGCTCCGCACCTATCACAGCGGGGCCACGGAGGACCTCGACGCCGTCGTTGCGCATGTGCTCGCGGGCGGTGCCGACGTGGTCGCGGTCGCAGGCTTCAGCCTGGGCGGCAACCTCACGCTGCGGTGGCTCGGCGAGCACGGCGCGTCTCTCGATCCGCGCATCGTCGCCGGGGCGGGCGTCTCCGTGCCGGTCGACCTCGCGGCGTCGGGCGCCGTGCTGGCGCGGACGACGCGAGCGCCCTACATGCGCTATTTCCTGCCCAAGCTGGTCGGCAAGCTGGCCGAGAAGGTGGGCCGTTTCCCCGACGCGCCCGACCTCGACACCGCGCTGTCGGCCCGCAGCTTCGCCGCGTTCGACGACCACGTGACGGCTCCGCTCAACGGATTCACGAGCGCCGCCGACTACTACGCGAACGCCTCGGCGCTGCCGGTCCTCGGCGACATCCGCGTGCCGACGCTGCTCCTCAACGCGCTCGACGACCCGTTCCTGTCGCCGTCGTGCTTCCCGTCCGACCTCGGCGGCCCCTTCCGCTTGCTGGCGCCGCGGTGGGGCGGGCACGTCGCGTTCCTGCGCGGCGACCTGACCTCATGGGCCGACACCGTCGTCGGCACCTTCTTCGACGCAGCACGCTAGCCGACCGCCAGTCGCTCCGCCCCGTCCTCGACGGCGAAGAGCATCAGGAAGCGGCGCAGCAGGTCGTCGGCGTCGGGCGTCTCGTAGAGCGCGTCGATCACGGCGTCGAACTCCGCGTCACCGGCGATCTCGGGGTAGTGATCGCGATACGCCACCAGCCGCTGGCGCTCGGTCTCCACGTCGAGCTCGGAGTGGAACTGCGTCCCGTAGATCGGCGCGTCGCCGAGTCGAAACGCCTGGAACGGAGCTCGCCCGTTCGACGCCAGCTCGACGGCGCCGTCGGGCAGCCGAGCGACCCGATCCTGGTGGCCCATTTGGGTGCCGAAGGTCTCAGGCAGCGTCGAGAACAACGGATCGAGGCGTCCGGCATCGGTAAGGGAGACTCGGTGCGTCCCCATCTCCGCCCGCGTCGGGTCGTTCACCACCTCGCCGCCGAAGGCGCGGGCAACAAACTGGTGGCCCCAGCACGACCCGAACAGGGGGAGCTGGCGGTCGGCGCAGGCGTGGCACAGGTCGATGAGCGCCGGGGTCCAGTCGTACGTCTCGGTCACCGAGTACGCCCCGGCCCCGCCGATCATGACCGCGTCGACGCCGTCGAGCCAATCGGTCGTGATCATCTCGTCAAGGGCATTCGCAGACAGGAGGTTCGCCGCCGCCATCCCGGTCCGCTTCTGGAAGCTGGCACGTTCCTCCGTCAGCACCTCCGGGCGGGTGCGAATCTGGACGAGGCGGACGCGGACGCGGTCGAGGTCGGGGGCCATGTGCACCGGGGAATGGCAGGGTCTACGCCCCACGTGCGGCGCGTGTCCCGGGTAAGGCGGCAGTACGGAGCCGCGTCCACGGGAACGCGTTTACCGATCCATTTCCACCCATCGAATCCATGACTCAGACCCAATCCATCGTCCTCGGCGGCGGCTGCTTCTGGTGCGTCGAGGCCGTGATGAAGCCCCTCCGTGGCGTCACAGAGGTCGTTTCCGGCTACGCGAACGGCCACGTCGCCAACCCGACGTACCGCGAGGTGTGCTCCGGGCAGACCGGTCACAACGAGGTCGTCGAGGTCACCTTCGACCCAGACGTGGTCTCGCTCCGCGACCTGCTCATCGTCTTCTTCACGACGCACGACCCGACGACCTTGAACCAGCAGGGCGCCGACCGGGGCACCCAGTACCGATCCGGCGTCTACGTCACCGACGACACGCAGCGGGAGACCGCTGAGGCCGTCCGAGCGGAGCTGACCGAGCAGGGCGTTTTCCCCGATCCCATCGTGACCGAGATCGAGCCGCTGGCGTCGTTCTACCCGGCCGAGGCGTACCACCAGGACTACTACGCCCGCAACCCCGCGCAGCCGTACTGCCAGGCCGTGATCGCTCCCAAGGTGTCGAAGCTGCGGGCGCTTTACCTCGACCGTCTCGCGGCGTAGCTGAGAACGTGACGTGAAAGGGTGGGGCCGACCGCCTCGGCGATTGCGCCCCGCCCGCGTCGGGGCCTACCTTCGGTTCGCGTCGCCGTCCAGCGTCGACGCCCGATGGGTTCGTAGCTCAGTGGTAGAGCATCCGGCTGTTAACCGGACGGTCGTAGGTTCAAATCCTACCGAGCCCGCCTCGAATCGCCCGCTTCCTTCCCGGTGGCGGGCGATTCCCGTTTGGGGTGGTGCGGTCGGTGTTCGGACTAACGCACACGGGTGGAGCACGGCGCGGCACTCGGTAGGGCAAGGCCGAGCAGGTCCACGCCGAGTCCTTCGAGGCCATAGGCGACGGCTCGATCTCCAGGTCTGACACCGGCGGCGGCTTGGTGGGAGGGTGTCCCCACAAGCCGCCGCCGGGGAATCAGTCGGACGTCTCGCCGGTCGCGCCCTCGCTGTCGGCGTTCCAGGTGTCGTTGCTCGGGTCGGCGTCGAAGACGAAGCCGTCGGGGTTGAGGGTCAGCGACACCACGTCGGTGCGGCCGAAGACGACGTGAGCCTCGGTCGCGCCATCGAGCCAGGTCCGAACAGGGACCTGTTGATCGGCTGTCGAGCCGTCGGCGAACGTGGCCCGGAGGGTCGCGGGCATCGGCGCCAGCCCGAGGTCGTCGATGTGGACGCGCGTCGTGCCATCGGCAAGCGTCTCGACGGCGCCGAGCGCGTGGTCGACGGTCCAGGTCTCAAAGAAGGTCGGTGTCCAGAACCAGTCGAGGTCTTGGCCCAGCCGGTCTTCGAAGGTGTTAAACAGGTCGTAGGGCAGGGGGTGCTTGCCGCGCCAGCGCTGGCCGTAGGCGCGGTAGGCGTCCCAGAACCGGTCCGCCCCGAACACCCCGCGCAGGGCGTGGAGCGCCACGGCCGGCGTCGAGTACGAGGCGATCCCGCGCGCCCGTCCCCCGACCGGGTCCACCTGGCTCGTGCCCCCGCCGATGGGGTAGCGGTCGTTGTGGCGCATCGGCTCGACGGCATAGCCGGACCCCGCCAGCAGGTAGTGCGCCTGGCGGTCCCGGCGCCACGCCTCGATGGTCTCGCGGTCCGGCGCAGAGCCGTCCCAGAAGGCGGCGATCCCTTCGTTCGTGTTGAACGACGTGAGCCCCTCGTCCATCCAGGTGTACGCCTTCTCATTCGTGGCGACCATCATCGGGTACCACATGTGGGCGATCTCGTGGTACGTCACCGAGAACAAGCGGGCGTCGGTCCGGTCGCCGCCGATCAACGTCATCATGGGGTACTCCATGCCGCCGCCGATGATGCCCTCGACGGCCGTCATGTGGGGCCAGGGGTAGGGCCAGAGCATCTCCGAGAGGTGCTCGATGGAGAACCGGGCGAACTCGGCCGCGCGGTCCCACGGGGCGACCGTTGGGCGGACGCCGTCGGGCCGGTAGAAGGCGTGGATGCCGACGGCCTCGGGCGTCCCGTCGCCGTCCTGGTCGACCTTGGCGTGGGTCGCGTCCCAGACGTAGCTCGCGCTCGCGGAGATCGCCACGTCGCGCACGTCGTCGGCGGCGAAGCGCCAGACGCGGCGGCCGGACGGCGCGGGCGCGAGGGCTTCGGCGTGCTCGCCCGGCCCCACGACCGACACGACGTCGTCAGTGCTCATCGCTCGCGCCAGCCGCCCCTGCGTGCGGGCGCTGTAGAGCTCGGCCTCGTTCGTGATCCGGCCCGTGCCGTAGACCAGCATGTCGGCTGGGGCGTCGAGCGAGTAGCGGAAGTCGCCGAACTCCAGGTAGTGCTCGCCCATGCCGAGGTACGGGTCGGTGTGCCAGCCGTAGACGTCGTCGTAGACGGCGACCGTGGGGTACCAGTAGCCGAGGTAGACGACCTCGCCGTCGGTCCCCTGGCGGTACGTGCCGGTGTGGGGCGGGATCACAAAGCTCCAGGCGACGCCGATCTCGACGGACGCACCGGGCGCGAGCGGCTCGCGGAGCGCGGCGGTTAGGATCGTGCCCTGGACGGCGTACTCGCCGGGCTCGACGGTCCCGCCGTATGCGCCGGGCGTCTCGGCCTGCGAGGCGTCCAAGAAGTCGGCCCCGGCGACCGACAGCCGCGCCAGCGTCATCCCGCCGGTGACGGTCACAGGCCGGTTACGCGGCACGCCTGGGGCGTGGACGTTCTGGCGCAGCTTCATCACGAGGAACGCCAGCGAGTCGGGCGAGGCGTTGTGGTACGTGATGGTACCGGTCGCCGAGAGCGTCATCGTCTCCGCGTCCAGGCGGGCGTCGATGGCGTAGTCGGCTCGGTTGGTCCAGTAGGTCGGGCCGGGCTCGCCGGTCGTGGTCCGCGTCCCGTTCGCGATGGCCTGCTCGACCTGGGGCGGCAGCATTACGGGATACGGTTGGACGCGCTGGGCGCTGGGGGCGCTGGCGGCAAGGGCGAGGGCGGCGACGAGAAGCGAGCGGAGGGTCATGCGGGGGGACGTGGCGAGCGGTGCGAACGGGGAGCGGTCTAAGGGTAGCGCCGCGAGATAGCCGCTTGTGGTCTCGCGGCCCCGGTGGAGTTGCCGTGGAGAACCCGGCGCGCTGGCGGTCCGGCCGGGTGCGTGCCTAGCTTGTGGTCCCGCTGCCCGAGTGGCGGAATTGGTAGACGCGCACGATTCAGGGTCGTGTGTCCTTACGGACGTGCTGGTTCGATTCCAGTCTCGGGCACAGAGCCTTCGGGCTAGGCCCCTAAGTCACAACGACTTAGGGGCCTTATTGTTTTTGTTGGTACAGGCCCAGGTACAGGTTTTTACTCAGGCGGCCCGGCGGAGCGCCGTCTCGTCAGGCGGGGCCTTACGGACGGTGACGAAGCCAGTGGCCCGCGTGCAGGAGGCGACCCCGGCTTTCTCCTCGTACGTCTTGAGGGCCTTCAGTTCGTCGCTGAGCCGCTCCATGGCCGGGCTGTACTCGTAGGTCCGGCGCGTGCGGACGGCGAGCGTGTGGCCGAGCAGGTCGGCCGTGGAGCCGTCCTCGTCCAAGAGGGCGGAGTAGATCACCGGCTCTAAGACCTTGATCTCGGCGTCGATCCGCTTCCGCTCCGCCTTGAGGTCGAGGTAGCGGGCAAGGTCGGCGGGGTCGTCGAGGGTGCGGAGGGTGTCGTACATCGGTCGAGGGGTCTGGAGAGTCGAGGGGTGCCCGGGGCCGGTGCCGACCCCGGGCGCCGGCCGGCTAGGTGTAGAGGGCGATGAGGGCCGGGTCCTCGCAATCGAAGAGGAGGGCCTCGTACTTGGCGCACTGGAGCTCGAACTCGATCGAGGTCTCGATCTCGTCGAGGAGGTCCGGGGTACAGGACACGGGGCGCCGGTCGGCGTCTTGATCCCCCCGATCTCGTAGCGGCCGGGCTCGACGGCGACGACGGAGAGCGTGCCGTGGAAGCGGGAGGGGACGGGTACTTGCCCATGTCCAACAGTCAGGGCGGACCGTGACACCCCACAGTCACTTGGCGGACCCTAAAAAGTACAGGGAGAGCTTAGCCCATCAAGACTCTTTTCAGTCGAACGCGCAGACTGCACACGGGTCGCCCTCATAGTCCGTCGGGCGGCCCCAACACCTCCGGCGTCAGAGGCTTAGTTGCCCTGCGTGAACGACGCCGAGTTGCCGTCACCGATCTGGGTGACGTGGGCCGAGTTTCCGCCGCTAGCGAAGGGGGGGGTACCCTGCGTGACGATCGCCGTGTTGGCGTCGCCGGACTGGTTCACGACGGCGTCGTTGCTGTCGCTTTCAAGGTCGATCAGGACGTAGTTGCCGTCGCCGATCTGGGTGACGTCGGCCGAGTTTCCGCCGCTAGCGAAGGGGGGGGTACCCTGCGTGACGATCGCCGTGTTGGCGTCGCCGGACTGGTTCACGACGGCGTCGTTGCTGCCGGTGGAGATCTGGTCGACGAAGACGGAGTTGTCGTCGCCGGACTGGTTCACGACGGCGTCGTTGCTGCCGGTGGAGATCTGGTCGACGAAGACGGAGTTGTCGTCGCCGGACTGGTTCACGTCGGCGTCGTTGTCCTCGCCGACCTGGTCGACGTCGGCGAAGTTGTTGTCGCCGGCCTGGTTGGAGCGGGTCGTGTTGTGGTCTTGGGCCTGGGCACTGGCCCCGGCCACGAGGCCGAGCGCGAGGGCGAGGGTTAAGAAGAAGCGGGTCATGGTGCGCGGCCCCTGCGGAGCGTCTAAGGGAAGGATGTGAGCGGGGGCCGGTCGTGGGCGGCGGTGCCGCCCTGGGCCGGGGTCCCACTGTCAAACCATAGGCCGCGCACCCGGAACGCCCCCGCCCGGGCCGACCCTGTACGTCCGGGGCAACGCCGCGGCGCCCCCGAGAACTCCGTCGCGTCGCTTAAGGGGGAGGGCGGAGCGCCTCGGCACTGCTACCTAACAAACTATAAGTTGGCAACCTAACATGATAAAAAATAACTCATTAGCGATCGAGGTGGGCCGCCGCTCGGGCGGCATCACGGCGCCGAGGTAGACGAGGAGCGCGGCCGAGTTCACACCGCCGGACACGCTAATGAGTGGCCTCTCCTTCGATAGGTCGAGCGGGCCGTCGGGGTGGAGATCGGGCGAGAGGAGCGGCTGCATGGGCGGGGGGACGTTCGTGAGGTCGGGCGCTATGGGGCGGCGAGGAGGCGGCGGACGTCGCCGGGCGTGGCCCCGGTGCTCTCGGCGAGCCGTCGGTAGAGCGAGTCCCACTTCCGCGACTCCTGCCGGCTCCGGTACGTGAGCCGGTGACAGGCCCGGCACGCGAACCGCGTCGCCCCGGCGGGCAGGTGGACGGTCCCGACCCTCCGACCGCACGGGCGGGCTGCGGAGGGGCCGGGGCAGAGGAGCCAGCGGCGGGCGCCCCCGAACCACTGGGCCGTCCCGTCGGTGTCGAGGTCGAGCGCCACGTCGAGCATCCCAAAGAGGAAGGCGCCGGGCGGTTTCGGCTCCCCGCTGGCGTCCGTCGAGTAGGCACGGGCGATGGCGGCGGCCTGGGGGATGAGCGGGACGGCCACGCGCTTCTTCGTCTTGCCCATGCGGTAGGAGAGCCGGAGGGTGCCCTCGGCATCGGGGTCCGGCGTCACGTCGCCGCACCGGAGCCCGGCGACGTCTCCGAACCGGACGCCGGCCGCGTAGAGCGAGAACAGGAACACGTCCCGGGTCCGGGCCTCCAGGCTCGCCCCGGGTCCACCATGCCCGAGGTCGAGCCGCTCGAGCGCGCGGAGTTGGTCCACCGTCAGCTTCGGCCGGTCGGGCCGCTGTGCCAGGCCGGGGGAGTACGAGAATCACGGGTCGGCCTCTCGGGACACGAGCCCCTCCCGGATGGCCCGGCGGAAATGGATCTTGACGACGCCGACGTTGGCGTGGACCGTGGACGCCTTGTTCTTCTTCACACCGAGGAGGTGGGCCTCATAGTCGCGGAGGAACTGGGGGGTGATCCGCTCGAAGGGGAGTGTGCCCCCGTCCGCCTCGATGAACGCGCGGAGCTTGCCGACGACGACGGACTCCCGCCGGACCCGCCGGACGTTGCCCCCCTTGCCCACGCCTTTTAGGAACCGCTCGACGTACGCGAGGAAGCACCTGGCGGAGTCCTCCTGGGGTGGGGGAGGGGCCACGGCCTCACGCAGGGCGTCGAGAATGACGGGCTCCCGATCCATGATCAAACGGAGTCGCTCCTCCTCGACCTCGGCTAGCCGCTTGGCGATAATCCCATTGAGCCGCTCGGCGTGGGGGTGCCCCTTGCGGACCTCCCGCTTTCGGTCGTTCCAATGGCGGGGGTGGAGATAGATTCCGAGCGAGTGATACACCGTGCCCCGGGCGTCGGAGAACCGGAGCCAGGGCGGCGCGTGCCCGTCAGGCCTCGCTTTTGGCAGCCGGAGGGATCGGGGTGACGGTGGCCATAGGTACAGGTCCGGGTACAGGTTTCCACGGCCTATGTTAGTATCAAGGGGTGTCAAGTAGCGTCACACCCGCGCAACGCAGTGCGGGAAGGCCGATCTCGCTCCGCACCGGCCTCGACTGATATCGCCCCGTGCTTCAGTCTCGGGCACCCCAGGGGGGCCGTTGAAAGCGATCTCGGCGGCCCTTTTGCGTTCAGGAAGGCTCGCGGCACTACGACCGGGGGCGGCTCTCCGCCGGCGCCGAACGGACCCTGTCGAGCCACGAGGCGTCGGGCTCGTACCCGTGGCGCTGGAGCATGGCGAGGAGGTCCGGGTGGCGGGTGAACAGATCGAGGACCCGTCGAAGGTGCTGGGGAGCCCGCCACCGCCCAGTCCGCGCGGGGTCGACCGGGTCGTTGCACCGAACGAGGCCGGGGGCCACGGGGCGCCGCCCGCCTTCGTAGCGGTAGGCGTGGCGCTCCGGCGCGAGATGAAAGGCGGAGATGGGCCGCGTGAAGGGGACGCCGAGGCCGGCTTCCAGCGTGGCTTGGACCGTCTCGGGGTCGGACACGAGGTCCTCGAACCGGACCACATGAGCGGCGACCCCCGCGAGCTGGGTGGCCGTCTGAATTGCCGCGTGGACCTCTCGTACCCCGCCCGAGACCTCCCTCAGACGATAGGGATAGGTGCCCTGCACGCTCCAGCGCCGGTCGTACCCGATAAAGTAGCGGTCCGGCGCGTTCGGGTGGACCGAGGTCAGAACGTCGCGGAGATCCCGCACCACAAGGACCACGTGGATCGCCTTGCCATGGACGTTCCGACGCGGGAGGTCGGCAAGGTCGAACACGTCGACTGGGCGCTTGGAAGCCCGGTCCCCGAAGCGCCACAAACTCGCGTGCGCCGGGGCCTCGAACGGCTCGAAGGCGACGCCGTCGAGCGACGCGCTCAGCATGTTGTACAGGAGCGACGTGCCGCCGCGAGGGTAGCCGCAGACCACGATCTGGAGGCGCGGTCGGTGGTCGCCACGGTGCCGCGCGGCCTCACGCCGCAGGGACTGGAAGGGGGTCCCGAGGGTGCGTTGCATCTGGAGACCAAAGGCCCGGCCGCTCTGCCAGACGGATCGGGCGCGCTCGATCACGACGCGGTGGGCGCCGACGCCTCGGGTGCGAGGGGCTCGCGACCCTCCAGAATCGCGTCGCAGATTGCGTCGAGCCCCGCGTACTGGCCGGGCGCAAGGGAGCCGAGGTCAGGCACGTCGATCCCCCGAAACCGTCCCGGCTCGCTCGTGCCGAGGAAGGGGAATGGGATGTGGGCGAGCCCAAAGAAGGCGTACGCGTAGCGCCAAGCCGCGTCCGGGTCGTCGGGTGTGGGCAGCGTGCCGGAGGCCGCGTGGCCGAGGAGGTCGAGGTACGCCTCTGGGGTAGAGGGGTCGAGGGTGAACCCTTTCCCGCGGTAGTGGGTCTTGGCCGCGACGACCGTGGGCCGCCCCATGAGCGCGGCTTCTAGCCCGATCGTCGACGTGTACGCGAGCACGGCGTCGCTGTGCTCGACGAGTTGGTAGGCGTTGAGCGGCGCCTCCGGCGGGACAAGCGTGACGTTGTCCGGGAGTGTGGCAAACCGGGCGGCGAGATGGTCCGCGACCGGCTCGACGGTCCGCCCGGCCCGCGATGTCACCTCGGCAGGGTGGATGCGGAGGGTGAGCCCCCCCTCGGGGCGGTCACGGAAGAACGAGACCGTCGTGTCGATCCAATCGTAGAGGTCGCGGAAGGCGATCGCGCGGTCCTGCACGGCGACGTCCCACACGACGTTGGTGAACAGGGACACGTGGGGGCGCCCCGCTCGGATCCCAGCCGTTCGGCGGACCGCCGCCTCGTCGGCGCGCGGCCGATGGGTAAGCGCCGTGGAGGCCCCGCGGCAGCGGTCGGCGAGGACTGCGCGGACGCTGGCGCGCTGCGCCTCCGTGAGCGGATTGTCCTGGACGGCAGCCCAGGCGGCCGGGCAGTCGCGGTTCGTGGCGGCCCCGTCGAGGCGGAACTGAAGGGTGTGGCGCATGAAGCCCGGCTCGTAAGTGTAGATCGGGATCTCCCGCTCCCGGCACAGGTCGAGCAGCAAGCGCTCACCAAAGAACGAGCCATTGACCGTTACGACCGCCTTGGGGAGATACGCGTCGAGCGCGCGCGGCAACGTGGTGGCGAGGGTCCGGGCCGCGCCGAGAAACGCCCGCCGGAGCCGGGTGCCGCGGGCGTCGCCGGGGAGGTGGGCGCGGCGGTAAAACCGTCGCATGGAGGGCGTGATGATCGGGCCGAGGTCGGAGATATGGTCGGGCTCAGCCCCGGAGTGGTCCGCGAAAGACTCCAGTCGGTGGACCGGAAAAGGAAGGTGCCGCTCCAACGCGCCGGCCCACATCTCGATCACACGGGCTCGTGTCGGGGCCGTGTGCCGGTACCACCGCTGGTCGCACATGGGCAGAGCCTCGCCCTGGAGGAGAAACGAGCAGTCCGCGCCGCGCAGCGAGAGCGCGAGGGCCAGGACCGACTCGTAGGCCACGTTACCCGTCCACGATGGCTTTAGGCTCACGAACAGGATGCGGGGACCGGTCCGTTCCGTAGGGAGGTCGGCCCCAAGGCGGGCCACGTCGGCGAGCAGGCGGGCCTCGGGTTGCAGTGCCAGCGACGACGTGGCCTCCCAGAGGGGGAGGCCCAGGAGGGTCGCGGCGTCGGAACGGAGGCCTCGGAGAGTTGCGCGAGTCATGGCGAGAGGCAAGACGACGGGACCGGCCCGCATCGGCCGGGCCGACGGGTCTGCGTAGACAAACTAGGGGGGGAGTGCCGCCCGGTTCTCCAACTCGACTATCCTCCTTGGCCCTCCGTTCGTCCCCACGCCCCATGGCCGCCTTTCCCGAGGGCGAGACGATCTTGTTTCTCAGCGAGACGCCGTCGCCTTTAGGCGACTGGCTCCGAGAGCGCGGGAACTATGTCGCATACCAGTCCCGCCCTCTCGACGGCAAGGGGGCACCCGCCGACGTCTCGTTCAGCATCAGCTTTGGGTATCGCCACCTCATCGATGTCGAGCGTGTTGGGCTCGCCGACGACCGGATGGTCAACCCCCACATCTCGTTCCTGCCCTGGAACCGGGGGGCGACCCCACCCTCTGGAGTGTCATCGATGGCACGCCGTCTGGCGTCTCGATCCACTACGTCGACGCGACGATCGACACTGGGGATCCGGTCGCGCAGCGCGAGGTCCCCGTCGAGCCCGAGACCGACACGCTGGCGACCACGTACCGCCGGCTGCACCACGCGATCCAGGCCCTGTTCCGGGAGCCCTGGCCAGCGATCCGCGCGGGCACCTGCCAGAGGACGCCCCGGCCGGCCGGCGGCTCGGTCCACCGTGTCGCTGACCGGGCGTCGGTCGAGCACTTGCTGACCAAGGGGTGGGATACGCGCGTATCCGACCTTATCGAGCAGGGGCAGGGCGGCTTGCACTCCCCCTAACGGGGAATGCAGCAGGGCTCCCACACGCCTGAGCGGAGCCTTCGGCTTCGCGGCACTAGCTTCCAGCCCCCTCCCGTCCGGCCGTGTCTCACCGCCTTGCCTCCGACCGCCCCGTTGCGAGTGCCTTGGATGGGAAGTCGGTGCTGGTGACGGGCGGGACCGGATCGTTCGGTCGGGCCTTCACGCGGGCCGTGCTCGAGACGACAGGCGTGCGCCGCGTGATCATCTTCAGCCGCGACGAGCTGAAGCAGTGGGAGATCCGCCAGCAGCACCCGGACGAAGACCGGCTGCGGTTCTTCATCGGGGACGTCAGGGACCACGCCCGCCTCCTCCGCGCCTTCGACGGGGTCGACATCGTGGTCCATGCGGCGGCGCTCAAGCAGGTGGTGGCGACGGAGTACAACCCGATGGAGGCGGTCAAGACCAACATCCACGGGGCCCAGAACGTCATCGAGGCGGCGATCGACCGGGATGTCGAGCGCGTCGTCGCGCTCAGCACGGACAAAGCGTGCAGCCCGACGAACCTCTACGGTGCCACGAAGCTGGTGAGCGACAAGCTGTTCGTCCACGGCAACTCGTACGTCGGCGCCCACCGCACGCGGTTCTCGGTCGTCCGCTACGGCAACGTGTTCGGCAGCCGGGGGAGCGTGCTTCCCGTGTTCCAGCGCCACGCCGAGGCAGGCGTGCTCCCGATCACAGACGAGCGAATGACCCGGTTCTGGATCTCGCTGGACCAGGCGGCGGTGTTTGTGCTGGCGTGCCTGGGCTCGATGGAAGGGGGCGAGGTGTTTGTGCCCAAGCTGCCGAGCTTCCGCATCGTCGACCTGGCTCGGGCTGTCGCCCCGCGCGCCGAGCTGGCGGTGATCGGGATCCAGCCCGGCGAGAAGCTCCACGAGGAGTTGATCAGTGCGCACGACGCGCGCCGGTCGGTGGACGCGGGGCGGTGCTACGTCGTCCGGCCGGGGGCGGGGCCGACGGGCGCGTTGAACGGGTGGGCGCCCCTCCCGGACGGGTTCTCGTACCGGAGCGACACCAACCCGGAGTGGATCGGCACCGACGAGCTTCGGGAGGCGATCGGCCGTGTCTGAGCGTCCGCTCCCCTATGGCCGGCAGGACATCGCACCTACCGACGTCGAGGCGGTCCGGGCCGTCCTCAGCTCGGACTTCCTCACGACGGGGCCCGAGGTGGAGTGCTTCGAAGGGGCCCTGAGCGAGGTGTCGGGGGCCGCCCTCGCCGTCGCCGTCAGCTCAGGGACGGCCGCGTTGCACGCGGCCTACGCCGCGCTCGGGGTCGGCCCCGGCGACGAGGTGGTCACCTCGCCCATGACGTTTGCGTCGACGGCGAATGCCGCCCTCCACCTCGGGGCGACGGTCCGGTTCGTCGACGTCGAGCCCGACACGGCGACGCTGGACCCGGCCCGCCTCGACGACGCCGTCACCGACCGGACGCGTGCCATCTGTGCCGTCGACTACGCCGGCCACCCCGCCGACTACGACGCGATCCGGGCGGTCGCCGATCGGCACGGCCTCCCGGTCGTCGCCGACGCGGCCCACTCGCTGGGGGCCAGCGTCGGTACCCGGCCTGTCGGGACGCTCGCGGCGCTGACGGCGTTCAGCTTCCACCCGGTCAAGGTGGTCACGACGGGCGAGGGCGGCGCCCTGGTTACGGACCGCGCCGACCTCGCGGCGGCGGCCCGCCGCTTCCGATCGCACGGCATCCGCCGTGCCGACGAGCTGGCCGACGCCGAGGGCCCGTGGTGGTACGAGATCGACGAGGTCGGGCTCAATTACCGCATCACCGACCTCCAGTGCGCGCTGGGGCGTGCGCAGCTCGCCCGCCTCGGGGCGTTCGTGGAGCGGCGCCGGTCCATCGCCGTCCGGTACAGCGAGGCGTTCGCCGACCTCGACGCGCTACGGCTCCCGGTCGTGCGCGCCGGCGTCCGGTCAGCGTGGCACCTCTACGTCGTCCGCGTACGCGGCGACGGGACCGAGCGGAAGCGGCTCTTCCTGCGCCTCCGCGAACTGGGGCTGGGCGTGCAGGTCCACTACATCCCCGTCCACTACCACCCGGCGTACCAGCGGCTCGGCCACCGCCGGGGCGACCACCCCGTCGCCGAGGCGCACTATCGCGAGTGCCTGTCGCTGCCCCTCTACCCGGCGCTGAGTGACGACGACGTGGAGTCAGTCGTGGACCGCGTGCGACGGGCCGTCGCCGAGGTGCTTTAGCGGTGCCCCGCGTCGCAGCCATCGTGCAGGCCCGGATGGGGTCGACACGGCTCCCAGGCAAGGTCCTGCTCGATCTCGGCGGCAAGCCCGCCATCGAGCGCGTCGTCGAACGCGTGGGCCGCATCGACGGGCTCACCGACATCGTGGTCGCCACGACTCAAGAAGCGCAGGACGATGCCCTGGTCGAGGTCGTGGAGCGGATCGGGGGCGTCGATGTCGTCCGGGGCGCGACCGACGACGTGCTGGGCCGATATTGCGAGGCGGCCCGGCACGTCGACGCCGAGGTCGTCGTCCGTCTCACCGGAGACTGTCCGCTCCTCTGCCCCTCGGTCTCCGCGCGCGTCTTGGCCGCGTTCCTCGCCGCGCCGTGCGACTACGCCTCGAACACGCTGGCGCGGCGGTTCCCGCGGGGCCTCGACACCGAGGTGATCGCGCGCGGGGCCCTGGAGCGGGCCGCGGCCGAGGCCCGGCGCCCCGACGAGCGCGAGCACGTGACGCCCTACGTCTGGCGCCGCCCCGAGGCGTTCCGACTCCGTTCCGTCACCGACACCGCTGATCACAGCGACCTCCGCCTCACCCTCGACACGCCGGAGGACTACGCGCTCCTCTCGCGGGTCTACGCCGACCTCGGCGGGCGTCCGGCCTTCGACTACCCGGACCTCCTCGCCTGCCTCGCCCGACACCCCGACTGGCGGGCCCTCAACGATCACATCGAGCAGAAGCCGGTCTAGCGCATGAACGAGATCACGATCGGATCGCGGCGCATCGCGGACGACACGCCGCCCTACGTCGTCGCCGAGATGTCGGCGAACCACCTCGGGGACGTGGGCCGAGCCGTCGCGATCGTAGAGGCCGCGGCGGCCGCCGGCGCCGACGCCGTCAAGCTCCAGACGTACACCGCCGACTCGATGACGCTACGGTCGGACCGTGCCCCGTTCCGTGTCTCCGACGACACGCCGTGGGGCGGCACGACGCTCTATGAGCTGTATGAGCGGGCCGCGACGCCCTGGGCGTGGCACCCGCGGCTCAAGACTCTGGCCGAAGGGCTGGGCTTGGACCTGTTCTCCTCGCCATTCGACGCGGCGACAGTGGACGCCCTCGATCGGCTGGGCGTGCCTGCCTACAAGGTGGCGTCGTTCGAGATCGTGGACCTCCCACTGCTCCGGGCGGTCGCGGCGACGGGAAAGCCGGTGATCGTGTCCACGGGGCTGGCGACGCGCGAGGAGGTCGACGAGGCCGTCACCACGCTGCTCGAGGCGGGGGCGTCCGAGATTGCGCTCTTGACGTGCACGAGCGCCTACCCTGCACGGCCCGACGAGATGAACCTGCGCGGACTGGGGGCACTGACGGACGCGTTCGGGACCGTGGTGGGGCTGTCGGACCACACACTCGGGGAGACCGTACCCGTCGCGGCCGTCGCCTTGGGGGCGCGGATCGTGGAGAAGCACCTCACGCTCGCACGGGGCGACGGCGGGCCGGACGCGGCGTTCTCGCTCGAGCCCGACGAGTTCGCCCGGATGGTCCGGGCCGTCCGCGAGGCCTACGACGCACTGGGCGGGGAGGGGTGGGGCCCGACCGACGGCGAACGGCCCTATCGGTCCTTCCGGCGCTCCTTGTGGGTCGCCGAGGCGATCCCGGCCGGCAGCGCGGTGACGCCAGCGAACGTCCGCGTGCTGCGCCCGGGCCACGGCCTCCACCCCCGCCACCTCGGCGACGTCATGGGCCGGAGTGTCGCGCACGACCTCGACGCGGGCACCCCGCTCACGTGGGACGCGCTGTCGGGCAACCCCAGTCGCACGACCGGGTAGGTCGCGTCTCTCAGTCAGGTACCCACAGGCCTCGAGTCTGGAGGTGAGCACGGAGGCCGTCGCGGCCCGCCGCCCACCGATCCCGGGGAAGCGTGAGGCGTCGGACCTCGACGGCCGCGCGGTGGGCGGTCGCGGGAAGCGTTCGGCGTCCGTCCTCAACGAACCCCAGGGCACAGTGGAATGCGAGGCCCCGGGCGTTGGCCACGAGCACCTCGGCCCACACGTCACGGAGGCCGAGCCCCGAGAAGGCGTGGTCGAGGACCGTCGCTGCGGCCCACGTCCCGACGCCCTGGCCGCGCGTGGCCTCGTCGGCGAGGTAGAAGCCCCACGAGCAGCGGTCGGCCGTGAGGTCGGTGAGGCTCCACAGGCCCACAGGCTGCTCGTCGGCTTCGACGATCCAGTACCGGGAGCGGGCGTCGGTCCGGCCCGACCGCCACCAGTTGCGGTGCTCCGCCTCCGTGATGACGTGGGCCGTGAGCATGTGCCGCGCGACTGACGGTTGATTCCGCCAGGCGAGGACGCGGGGTTCGTCGTCGGGGCGGAGGTCGCGAATGGCGAGTCGCATCACGGGCCCGGGGCGATGGTGGGGAGGGGAGTCCCGATCCCCGCCACCTCGAGCACAGCCCGAGCCACACGGTCGGCGCCGCGGCCGTCGACGAGCGTGGCCGCCCGCTCGCCGAGGCGGGCCAGCCGGTCGGGGTGATGGAGGACGTCGGCGAGCCACGTCTCCAGCTCGGCGTCGGTCAGCGCGTCGATCCGACCGCCGTAGAGGAGGGCGCCCGCGTCGTGCAGCCGGGTCGCGTTCGGCTCTTGGTTGGGTGCGACTGCAAAGGCGACGGTGGGCACGCCGAGGGAGGCGAGCTCCCACAGAGTCGTGCCGGCGGCGACGATGGCGAGGTCGCACGCCTCCATGAGCGCGGCCATGTCGCGGACGTCGGACTGCACGGCGACGGCGTGGCCCCATGAGCGGGCGGTGGCGACGGCCGCGTCCAACGCCTCCGAAGCCGAGCAGCCTGGGCCCCGAACCACGGTCACGTCGAACGGCGGAGCCCTGAGCGTCCCGAGGACGCGGGCCGTGGCCTCGGTCGGGTCGGAGCCCCCGAAGCTGAGCAGGAGGCGGGTCCTCGGCCCCGCCTCGGGGGCCGGCCGCGCGGGACCGACGAACTCCGAGCGCAGCAGGACGAACGCTGGCCCGAGGAGGAGGCGCGGGCGGCCCTCACGCCTCTCGTACGGGAGGGCCTCGGCGTCGAGCGCGGCGTTCACGATGGCATCCGCGGGGAGCCGAACGTGGCCGAGATCGTCGAACACGACCGTCGGTCGGAGCGCCGATGCAGCGCCGACGTAGGCGGCGTCGAAGGCGTACCCGTCGAGGACAACGACTCGCGCGTCGACGTCGACGGCGAGGGCCGCAAGGCGTTCGAGGTCGCTGGGCGACCCGCTCGGCGCATCGAGCGTCACCACCCGGACGCCACGTTCTCGCGCGAGGCCGGGGAACGGACCGCCGCCGCCCATCAGGAACACCGCCTCGGCGCCGTGTCGCCCGAGGGCCTCAGCGAGGGCGACCTGGCGCATCAGGTGGCCGGCGCCGACGGCCCCCGACGCGTCGAGGCGGACGAGGACGGTGGCGCGCGTCGCGTCTCGGGCCAGGCGAGGCATCGGGGAGGGAGCAGGTCGCGTGTCTGAGCGTCGAGGGTAGGGTACGTACTCTGCGCCATGCCCACGTTCTCCGTCCTCATCCCGGCGTACCAGGCGGCCGACACGGTCGGGCGCGCGGTCCGGTCGGCGCTGGACCAGACGCTGCCGCCGCGCGACGTGATCGTCTGCGACGACGGGTCGACGGACGATCTCGCCGGCGCGCTCGCCCCGTTTCCCGGGGTGACGCTCGTCCGCCAGACCAACCAGGGGGTTTCCGCCGCGACGAACCGGGCCGCCTCGGAGGCGCGCGGCGAGGTCCTCGTCAAGCTCGACGCCGACGACGCGTGGCGTCCGGGCCGCCTCGCGGCGATCGGCGCCTTGTTCGACCGGCGCCCCGAGATCGACATCGTCACCACCGACGCGACCGTCGTCGAGCTCGATGGGTCCACGTGGCGGTACTACGAGGGCCGCCCGCCGTTTCCGCCTCCAGAAGCCCAGCGCCTGGCCATCTTGCGGGGCAACTTCATCTTCGGGTCGGCGGCCGTGCGGCGCGCGGCGTTCGACCGCATCGACGGGTTCCGTGTCGACGTGCGTCACCAGGGGGAGTACGAAGGGTGGATCCGGATGGTCATGGCCGGGTCGAGAGCCGGCCTCATCCCAGAGCCTCTCGCCTTCTATTACCGCCGCCCGTCCAGTCTCAGCGCACGGAGTTGGGAGCGGGCGTCGACCATTCACGAGACGCTGTCACGCATCGAGGCGACCCAGCACCTCAGCGCGGCGGAGCAGCGGGCGATCCGGGGCCACAAGGTGCGGCTCAGCGTCTCGCCCCGAGGCGGTCGACTCCGGACCGCGCTGCTCGATGTCCTCACTTGGTCAGAGGGCCCGGATGGATCGAGGGGCGCTCCCCGTCCTCTGGCGCCGCGACGGTGACCGCAGGGGGATGAGGCCGAGTTCCGCGTAGAGGGCCTCACACGTCCGCTCCGTCGCGCTGCCGACGTTGGCGTAGAACAGATCGGCCACGCGTTGCCGCTGCCGCCGGCCGTCGGCGGGCGTACGCAGGGCCTCGTCCACGAGCGGGGCGACAGAGGAGAACGAGGGGGCCTGCCGGGCGGCCGATGCGATGAGCGTCTGCCGCCGGCGCTGAATGGGGTCGTCGTCCGGGTGGGCGGTCGGGTAGAGAACGACGGGCTTGTCCATCAGCATGAAGCCGAGCGCGCGACTGGACCGTCCGGTGACCAGCACGTCCGCGTGGGCTAGGGCCTCGTAGTCGTCGGGCTCCCAGTCGAACTCGAGCCCGGAGCGTTCGTAGGCATCGAACGTCGAGGCCCAGTCGACGCGAGCCCCAGCTGCCCCGCGAAGCATGAGGTAGTGGGGCTTCAGGACCACCTGGACCGGCAACCGGCGCAAGCCCGCGATGACCTGGTCCAATCGGACGTCAGGGGGGGGCGCCTCCCCGCGGAAGTCGCGCCAGTGGGGCGCGACCAGCACGACCGGTCGCTTCGGGGGACCTCCGGAACGCACCTGGGCCGGGGGGGGCGAAGGCTTCCCGTGGAATCGATCGAACGTGGGGAGCCCCGTGACATAGACCCGAGGGGGGTGCCGGGTGTCCTGGATCTGGTCACGTATCGTGTCCCCATCGTGTTGCCCCCCAACGATCACGCTGTCGAAGTCGGCGAGGCGGGGGCGGAGCGGGTGGGGCCGGAACTCGCGGAGGCCGATGGCCACCCCGTGCATCAGTAAGCACCGATGCGTCGGGCGGAAGGGGAACACGGCGCTGACGTCCGCCGCGATGCAGAGGTCGATGTCCCACCACAGCGTCTTCCAAAGCGGTACGACGTTGTCCTCATCGAAGCCGAACTGCTCGGTCGCCATCGCTCGCAGACGACGCCGCTCGCTCGCCCCATAGTCCGGGTGCGGGACGACGACAAAGAGGGTCTCGACGTGTCCGTCCGCTTTGAGGTGTGCGATCAGGGGCCCGAAGTCGGCGGCGAGGTAGCTCGCATAGGCCTGGAACGCGACGCGCGGCCTGCCTGCTGAGGGCCGGCAGACCGCTAGGCCAAGCACCGCCCCCGCGATGGCCTCCAGCCCGACGATCCCACAGCGAGCGAGGCGGGCCGCACGGCGACGGACGTTCCAGAGGTTCATAGCGGGGCCGGCCTTCGAGGTCGGAAAGGTAGAGCGCCGCTTCCCCCGCTCGTCTCATGCCTTGAGGGCCTCTGGGCACGCGGCCCGCTGGTCCTCTCGTGGACGAGCGCGTGCAGTGGGGCAGAGCCGTCCAGCGCTCACAGGGGCTGCCCTGCGCACTGGGTGTGCAGCAAGGGGAGCAGGTAGACGTGCATTCGGGTGCGTCCCCGCAGCTTCCCCCCGTCTCGTCCTCTCGGACCCTGTGCAACGCCGGGCCCGGTGCGGATCTGGACTGCGACCTCCCCGGGCTGGGTGGCCGGCCGTACGGGACGGCAGGATCCCTATCTTCAGTCTTACTTGCCGGCTCGGCCGAGCACCAGACGCCACGCGAGCACCAGACGCCACGAGCGTTGATGTTGGGACCTCGGCCCGGCCAGATGCGATGGCCGTCGACTACATCGCCGACTATGAGATCGAAGGAGTAATTGGGGAGGGCGGGATGGGGGTCGTCTACCAAGCCCGGCACCCCCGGCTCGACCGTGCGATTGCGTTAAAGGCGATCGCACCCCACCTGGGTTCCGACCCCGAAGCGAGCAGCCGGTTTATCCAAGAGGCGAAGATCGCGGGGTCGCTGGATCACCCGAATGTGTGCACCATCTACGACGTGGGCCGTGATGGCCAGGGCAGATTGTACATGGTGATGGCTCTCTACCGGGGCTCCACGATCCGCGAGATGATTGATCAGGCGGAGATCGATCTGCCGACGTGCATCGACTTTGCGATTCAAATCGGAGAGGGGCTTATGAGAGTGCATGAAGAGGGGATCGTCCACCGAGACGTAAAGCCATCGAACCTCTTCGTGACTCGACGTGGCGTCGTCAAGATCTTAGACTTTGGCGTCGCAAAGCTGGGAAGCGTGACGCGCGCCGAGCCGGACGTAAGGCCAGGGACAGTCCGCTACATGAGCCCCGAACAGCTACGTGGGGAGGGCGTGGACGAACGGGCCGACATCTGGGCTCTCGGGGTCGTCCTCTATGAAATGGCGGCCGGTCGCTGTCCGTTTCGTGGGGAGTACCACCAGGCCGTGGTCTACTCCATCTTGCACGAAGCGCCAGAGCCGATTCGGTCGGTGAACGCGGAAGGGACGGAGGCGCTGGACGAGGTGTTGGGCCGATTCCTCAGCAAAGACGTTGAGGGTCGTTTTCAGACGATGGCGGAGGCCGTCGCTGCCTTGCACGCCCTGCGTAGCGCCCGCCGAGCGGCGTCGGGCTGGCAAGCCTGGCCGTGGCGAGCCGGCGCTGTTCTGGCCCTGGCCGTGTCGCTACTCTGGGTGGCGTACCTCGCTTCAGCAGAACGGCCGGGCGCGGCGCTCTTCAGCCCCGGCCGCACGGCCCAACTCACACGAGGAGAGGGTTTGGAACTGGACCCCGCCCTCTCACCGGACGGCAAGATGGTCGCCTACGCGGCGGGCAGGGAGGGGGCGATGCGCCTCCACGTCCGGCACATCGCCGGTGGCCGGCCTATCGCCTTGACCGAGGGCGTCCCCGGCGACCACCGTCGGCCGCGGTGGGCTCCCGACGGAAACCGGATCGCCTTCCAATCTCAGGGCGACATCTACACAGTGCCGACTTTCGGAGGCGTTCCGAGACGACTCGTCGACGCGACGGACGGGGGGCCGGCCGGGAGCCTGGCGTGGTCGCCGGACGGCCGACAGATCGCCTATACGGTCGGGCAGCGCATCTTGGTGCGGGGGGTCGACAGCGGCGCGGCGAGCCCGATCGTGGACGGGCTCCACGAACCTCACTCCCTGTCGTGGTCTCCCGACGGGGACCGGCTTGCCTACGTCGAGGGCAACAGCGGGTTCGTCGTGAGCGACCCGTTCTACGGGCCGCTCGGCAACATCGCCCCGAGCTCGCTGTGGGTCGTGCTGGTCGGGGGCGGGGCGCCCGTCCGTCTGACCGACCACGACCACCTGGACATGAGCCCCGTCTGGGCCCCCGACGGGCGACGCCTACTCTTCGTCTCGGACCGTGACGGAAGCCGGGATGTTCACCTCCTCGAGGTCGGGGCGTCGGGCGAGCCGGAGGGCCCGCCCGTGCGACTGACGACCGGCTTAGATGCCCACACCGTGCACCTGTCGTCCGATGGCGCCCGCCTTGCCTACTCGGTCTTTACCTACCGTCAGAACATGTGGTCCGTACCCATCCCCGAGTCCGGTCCATCGTCGGTAGCGGTGGCCGAGCCGGTCACGACCGGCAACCAGATCATCGAGGGGATCGGGGTCTCGTCTGACGGCCGGTGGCTCGTGTTCGATTCAAACGTCAGCGGCAACCAAGACATCTACAAGATGCCCCTCTATGGAGGAGAGCCCGAGCCCCTCACTGAGCACCCGGCCGACGACTTCCTGCCCTCGTGGTCACCCGACGGACAGGAGGTGGCGTTCTACTCGTTTAGGCAAGGCAACCGGGACCTCTACACTGTGTCGGCGACGGGCCGGCACCTCCGCCAACTCACCGCCGGCCCGTCGCAGGAGAGGTACCCCGACTGGGCCCCCGACGGGCGTCGAATCGTATTCCACAGCGACCGGTCGGGCCGGCAAGAACTGTACACACTCTCATGGGACGCGGATTTGGAGACGTGGGGCGCTCCCCGACAGCTCACCTTCGATGGAGGAGACCAGGCGCGGTGGTCGCCCCGCGGGGACCTCATCGCGTATATCGCAGGGCTGAGTCTTCGGGTCATCGAGCCACGTGGAGGTGCGCCTCGGGTGCTGGTCCAGACGGCCGACGCCGCCGTGTTGCCCCGGCCTCGATTTCCTGAATGGTCTGAGGACGGTCGTACGGTGTACTACAAAGCGTTCGACGCAGAGTGGAAGTCGAGCATCTGGTCGGTTCCCGTCACCGGCGGCGAGCCCACGCTCCTCGTCCGGTTCGATGACCCGCGGCGTCCGTCGTACCGAGAGGAGTTCGCGGCTGGCGCTGGCCGCTTCTATTTCACGGTCACGGAGCAAGAGAGCGACATCTGGACGATGGACATGCTGGGCGGGCGGGATTGACGTTCCCTGCCCCGGTGTCCAGGGCTCACGGGGTGCCGCCTGGGCTCCATCCAGTCGGCCAGCGGGGAATGGGGCAGGCTCAGGCCGGTCGTCTGGGGCGGCCGAGGCACCCTGTTCTAAGGCCGGGTACCCGTTGGGCGTGGCGGGGATGCGTGCCCGATATTGCCGGGGCCCCGGCTCGGGGCAGGCGGAACCACACAACCACGGACGACCACGCACAACATGAGGCTACCCCTTCTCACAGCTCTCGCCCTGCTGGCGGTGGCGCCCGCCAGTTCGCAAGAGACCCCGTGGACCCCGCTCAACCCGGGCTCCGACAACATCACGGTCTTGGGCCACATCCCGCTCGGCGCTCCGCTGAACGTGATGGATATGGAGGTGGAGCAGGAGCTCGACCGCCCGTTCGCGTACGTGTCCCGTGGGACGGTGGGGCGCGGCCTGGAGCGGGGCACCGACTTTATTGACATCTCCGACCCGTCCAACCCCAAGGTTCTCTACGAGTGGCGCATCGAGGACAACGACCTCCACGTGGGGCTCGGCGGGATGGACATCAAGTACTTCAGGTGGGACGGCCGCTACTACGTCGTCCAGTCGACCCAATTTTTCCCGGGTGGCCCGAACGCCGACCTGGGCGCCGTCATCTTCGACGTCACCGGCCTGCCCGATGCCACGACCGTCCGCGAGGTGGCCCGCATCCGGGAGCCGGCGCTGGTCGGGGGCTTCCACAACATCTTTATTTACCAGCACTCCAACGGGACGCCCTACCTGCTGACGACGACGGGCGGCCCCCAGGCCCACGCCTACGACCTCTCGAGGGCGGTCACCGGGGATGCCGAGAACGCGCTGGCGGCGGTCATCCCTGGGCCTGAGACCTTCGTCGGCCCCTTTCAGTCATACCACGACCTGTACGCCGGCTGGCACCCGGATACCGAGCAGGACCGGTTCTACGGCGGCGGCACGGGGGGATACTTCGTTTACGACATCTCCGACATCGCGAGCCCGGCGCTTCTGTACTCGATCACGGGCGTCAACGGTGTGACCTACGGCCACACGTTCACGCCCAGCCCGGATGGGCGCTACGCCGTCACGGAGACGGAGTACAAATACGCCCCGCTGCGCATCTTCGACATGAAGCCGATGCTCGACGGCGAGCGCCAGTCGATGCGGAGCCCCATCTCGGCATGGACCTCGCACTGGGCGGGCTTGGTGCACAACCACGAGGTGCGCTGGCCCTACGTGTTCGTCTCCGGCTACCACGACGGGCTGCAAATCTTCAGCCTCATGGACCCGGAGAACCCAGAGACTGTCGGCTACTACGACACCTACACCGGCCCGCGCGACATCGGCTTCATGAACGGCGCCGTCGCCAACGGCGCGTTCGGCGTGGACGTCCGCAACGCGGACGGGCTGATCGTCATCTCGGACATGACGACGGGCTTCTGGACCTTCCGCATGGACGGGTTCGACGGGTGGAACGGCGAGGACTGGGGCCAGGCCAACATCTCGAGCGTCCAGAACTGGGACGAGGGGCCGACGGGCGAGTGATCGCTCCCCGTCCTCGACCTGTCCCCAACCCTCTGAAACGAACGGAACCCATGAGCACGCAACGATTCATTCGACCCTCCCTCGCCGCTGGCGCGGCGCTCCTCACACTGTCTCTGCTGGTGGCCCCGGCCAGCGGCCAGGAAACCCCGTGGACGGCGGAGAAGCCCGGGTCGGACAACATCACCGTCCTCGGCCACATCGAGCTCGGACCCATCCTAAGCGTCTCCGACGTGGACCTGGAGCAGGAGGTGTCGCGCCCCTACGCCTACGTCTCCCGGATGGTCTATGGCTGGGAAGGGCCGCGCGGAACGGACGTCATCGACATCTCGGACCCCACGTCGCCCGAGGTGATCTACGAGTGGCGCATCGAGGACCAGGACCTCCACGCCGGCACGGGCGCGATGGACGTCAAGCACTTCAAGATTGGCGACCGCTACTACGTCGTCCAGTCGCTCCAATTCCAGCAGGGGGGACCCAACTCGGACCTCGGCGCTGTCGTGCTGGACGTGACGGGGCTCCCGGACGCCTCGACGGTTCGGGAGGTGGCGCGCATTCGCGAGCCGGACCACCCGGGTGGCTTCCACAACATCTTTGTCTACAAGCACTCCGATGGGCGCGTCCTGCTGATCTCGACGGTGCAGGGCCCGACGGCGCACGTCTATGACTTGGGCAAGGTGGTGTCGGGCGACGTGGAGAACGCCTTGGTGGGGCAGATCCCGAACCCAAACGAAGGGCGCCGCGCCTACCACGACTTCTACGCCTCGTGGCATCCGGACACCGGTCAGGACCGGTTCTACGGCGGAGGCACCGGCGGGTACTACGTCTACGACATCACGTCGGTCGAGAGCCCCGAACTGGTCGTGACGCTCACGGGGATCGAGGGGGTGCGCAACGGCCACACGTTCACGCCCGGCCCCAACGGTCGCTATGTGATCGCGGAGACCGAGTACCGCTGGGCACCGCTCCGCATCTTCGACCTCCAGCCCGCCCTCGAGGGAAATGCCTCGAACATCCGCGTCCCCATCGGCGCGTGGACGGCCCACTGGGACAACTTGGTCCACAACCACGAAGTCCGCTGGCCCTACGTCTTCGTGTCGGGCTACCTCGACGGCCTCCAGGTGTTCACCATGGACGACCCTGCCAACCCGCAGACGGTCGCTTACTACGACACCTACCTCGGGGACCGGGTCGAAGGGCGGACGGGAGAGTTCAACGGCGCCTTCGGCATCGATGTGCGCAACGCGGACGGGCTGATCGTGATCTCCGACATGTCGACGGGCTTCTGGACCTTCCGCATGGAGGGGTTCGACGGGTGGAACGGAGAGGATTGGGGTGTGCCCAACATCTCCAGTGTCCAGAACTGGGAGCACGGCCCGGCCTCATCCAGCGAGTAACGTTCGCCGAGCCCGTTCTTGGCGCAAGCCTCCAGCGCGCTTGAGGACTCACAAGACTGGCCCTCTCCGCTTCCCGGCTTCGCTCTTCGACTGCACCAGGACTCCTCCGATGCCCTCCATTTCGTCCGCGGCGCTAGCAGCCAGCCTCCTCGCCCTTTTGGCGTCGGCGTTCCCTGCCGACCTAGATCGGCAGGCGATTGCCTCCCTGCCCGTGATGGCGCCCGCATGCGAGCAGGCCGATCCAGATCCGCCCGCGTACTATGCGATCGATCTGTTCACGACGGGTCGCGTTCCCGGCAGCCGCCGGGCGACCGGCGTGGCGAACGTGACCTTCCGGCCGTCCCCGTTCGGTGTCGCGCTGTCGGCCACCGGCACCTACGTCTACGACCTCGCCATTACCGTCGAGAACCTGGCACCCGCCCTAAACGGCGCCTACGTGGCGTGGGCGACGACGCCGGATCTCTCGACGGTGGAGCGGCTCGGCACCCTGGACGACTCGCACCAGATCGGAGGCCGGGTCGAGTGGAACAAGTTCTTGGTCGTCGTCTCGCTCGAAGCGGACCCGGAGGCGGTTGAGCGATGGAGCGGCCCCATCGTGCTCCGTGGGATGTCGCGAAGCGGCATGATGCATACGATGGCCGGTCATGGGCCCTTCGAGACCGAACCGTGCGCGGTGTACGGGTACCAGTGATCTCGTCTTGCAGTTGATCGACCGGGCGAGCGCTGGAGGTCTGCGCTCGCCGGATGATCGCCTGCCTCCCTTTTGCGTTCCGTTTGCTATGCGTTCCCTTTGCCGTCTCGTCCTCCTGCTCCTCGTGGGCGCGGGTCCTGTCGCCGCGCAGGATCACGACATGATGGACCACAGTGGGCACGCCGGCCATGACATGAGCGCGATGACTCCGGGCGACAGCCTGGCGTGGCGCATGGTGCCGATGGACATGAGCATGCCGATGATGCCCGGCATGGAGAACGAGTTGCCCCCGGTCCGGCCGTTCCTCGCGGGCCAGGGCATGGATCCCACGATGTTTCCCGAGGGGGAGCCGAGCCGCGTCGTCCAGATGGCGGACGGCGACACGCTCCATCTCGACGCCTCGCTCATCCGCCGCACGATCGGCGACCAGACGTTCATCATGTACGGGTACAACCGTCAGTACCCCGGGCCGCTGATCCGCGCCGACCGGGGCTCGAAGGTGGTCGTCCACTTCACGAACAACATCGAGATGCCCACGACCGTGCACTGGCACGGCCTGCGTCTCGACAACCGCTTCGACGGCATCCCCGGCCTGACGCAGATTCCCGTGGAGGTGGGGGAGTCGTTCACGTATGAACTCGTCTTCCCGGACACCGGCGTCTACTGGTACCACCCGCACATGCGCGAGGACATCCAGCAGGATTTGGGGCTGTACGGAAACATGCTCGTCGATCCGGTCACGGACGGCTACTACCAGCCGGTCAACCGCGAGGAGGTCATCGTCCTCGACGACCTATTGACTGACGCGGCAGGCCTGCTGCCCTACGGCGAGGAGTCCCCGACTCACGCGCTCATGGGCCGGTTCGGCAACGTGATGCTCGTCAACGGGTCGACCGACTACCGGCTGGACGTGGACCGATGGGAGGTCGTCCGGTTCTACCTCACCAATGTCGCCAACTCCCGCACCTTCAACGTCGTATTCGGCGGCGCGCCGATCAAGATCGTGGCCTCGGACGTATCGAAGTACGAGCACGAGGAGCGCGTCGGCTCGGTCGTCATCGCGCCTGCCGAGCGTTACGTCGTGGAGGTGCTGTTCGAGGAGGCGGGCACCGTCGAGATCACCAACTCGATCCAGGCCATCAACCACTTCCGTGGCGAGTTCTACCCGCACGTCGACACGCTGGGGACCGTGTCGGTCTCCGATGCGCCGGCCTCGCCGTCGTATCGGGAGGCGTTCGAGACGCTCCGCGAGAACCGCGCCGTAACCTCGGACATCGCGGGCTACCGCGAGCACTTCGACCGCGCCCCCGACCACACGCTCGAACTGACGCTCCGGCACCGGGGGCTGCCGCTCTCGACCGTCCGGATGATGGAGGTCGACACGCTCTACGTTCCGCCGATGGAGTGGAACGACGCGATGCCAATGATGAACTGGCTCTCGACGGGCAAGCAGGTGACGTGGGTCATCCGGGAGGTCGAAACGGGGAGGGAGAACATGGACATCCAGTGGTCCTTCGAGAGCGGCGACGTGGTCAAAATTCGGGTGTTCAACAACCCGGAGTCCTTTCACCCGATGAACCACCCGTTCCACGTCCACGGCCAGCGCTTCCTGGTGGCCTCGATGGACGGCGTGGAGAACCCGAACCTCGTCTGGAAGGACACGGCCATCGTCCCCGTCGGCTCCACGATGGACCTCGTGGTCGACATGTCGAACCCGGGGAAATGGATGGCGCACTGCCACATCGCGGAGCACCTCCATTCGGGCATGATGCTGCACTTCGAGGTGACCGGAGACCCGGTGGCTCAATAGCCTCGGGCTCGCAGGTCTGGAGGCGAGAGCGAGGGGCTGCGCCCGCCGTGGTGCTGGGAGCAGGCCACCTGTAGAGTCGGGAAGACCCTCAGGTCGTCGCCAAGAACCGGCGCCAGCGGGCGTGGAGGGCGGGCTGGCTGGCGGTGAGCTCACGGAGCACAGCCTGCACCTCAGGGTGGGTCCCGCGGAGCGCGGCCCAGTCCGGGTTGGCGGTCAGCCAGGGCGCATTGTGGTTGCCCAGATACACCGCCTTGCGCAGCCAGTGCAGCGCGGCCTCCGCGTCGCCGACGACTGCGAACGTGGTGGCCACGCGGTAGGCCATCTCGGGGTCGGCGGCGGAGATCGCCAGCACGTCGTCGGTCATGAGCGCCGCGGCGCCCTCCGCGTCGCCAGTCTTGAACCTGGCGATCGCAAGGGTTGGGTGTGCCAGCCGTAGCGCCGGGTCGTCGGCGAGGACCCCCTCGAGGCGGCCCAGCCCCCAGTGCGGGTCGCCGTGGCGGAGGTGCCAGACGGCGTCCGTGGTGCGGAGCAGGGTGTGCTCCGGGGCGATCGACAGGCCGCGCTCGATCTCGCGCCGCGCGGCGCCCGCGTCCTGGCGGTAGAGGTGGACCCGGGCGCGCAGGTTGTAGATGCGGGGGCCGAAGCCGGGCGAAAGCCGCAGGGCCGCGCCCAACTCGCGGAGCGACTCGTCGAGCAGGCCGTCGAGCTGGAGCACGACGCCCGCGCCCAGGCGTACCTCGGCATCCTGGCTCGCCGTCCGCATGAGGAACTGCACGTCTTGGCGGCCGCGCTCCTTCTCGCCCCGCCAGAGCAGCGTGTAGCCCTGGTAGAGCTTGGCTTCGATGTTCTTGGGGTCGAGCGCCAGCCCGCGTTCAAGGTGGCGCTGGGCCGCGAGCAGGTGCCCGACGCCGCCGTATCCGGAGCGGACGTATCGCGTCAGGGCGACGCCGAGAGCCGCCTGGGCAGGGGCAAAGTCCGGGGCGGCCTCCACGACGCGCTCCAGCGCTCCGATCGCGTCGGCGAGGTCGTCGCGACCGGACGAGCGGGTCGCGGCGGTGTCGAGGAGCGAGCGGGCCGCGAGGTAGTCTTCTGCCAACTCGGGGTCGACGCCGTGGTCGACGGCCGTAGGACGGTTCTCGGGGACGGGCGCGATGGGCAGCGCCCCCTCGCTCTGGACCGCTCGGTACACGGCGTCGCCGAGCCGCTGCTGAGCCTCCACCAGGTCGGCAGTGTCGGCCACTTCGATGCCGCCCGCGACCACGGCGTCGTCGGCAACCGCCAGCAGACGCCACGACAGGCCGACCGTCCCGTCGGACTGGGTCACCTGTCCCGTGAGCACCCAGCTCGCCGCGAGCTGGCGCCCGGCCTGGAGCGGATCCGCGGCGGGGCTGACCGTGGCGCGGAGCGTCCGGGGCGGCCGGACCAGGAGGGACGGCGCTTGCGCGAGCCGCGTCGCGACGGCGTCGGCAATCGCGAACCCGACGTACGTGGGCGCCGGCGGATCGCCGGTTCCCACGAAGGGCAACACCGCGACGGCATTCGGCGGAGCAGGCGCGATGCGGGCGGGCAGGAAGCGGCCCGCGAGCGCCGACAGCAGGCCCCCGCGCGACGCCCGCGCGTCGGACGGCGGGGCCGGGACCGGCACCGTGCCCGCATCGAGGCGGTCCGCCTCGGCGTGCTCCGGGTCGAGCGTCCGGGCGACCGTTCGCAACGCGTCGCGCACCTCGCTGGCGAACCGGGTTCGGTCCTCCGGTTGGCGGACGAGGGTGCCTCGGATCACGGCGGCGAGGGCAGGGGAGAGGCCGGGCTGGACCCGAAGCGGGTCGGGCGCCGCCCCCGCCTGGATCGCAGCGCTTAGCCGGGCGGGGTCGACGCCGGGCGCCCAGAACGGGTGCTGGCCGGTCGCCATCTGGAATAAGATCACGCCCAGCGCCCAGATGTCGCTCTGCTCCGAGCTCCGTCGCGTGGCGAACTGCTCGGGCGCCATGAAGGCCGTCGTGCCGAACCGCGACGACGCCGCGCGATCCTTCGGACGTGACGCGGGCGCGGGGAGGTCGGCGTCCGGCGAGGTGCGCCGGGCGAGCCCGAAGTCGAGCACCTTCGCCAGCCCCTCGTCGGTCACCATCACGTTCGAGGGTTTGAGGTCTCGGTGGAGCACGCCCCGGCGGTGCGCCGCTGCCAGCCCGTCCGCGATCTGGACGCCAAGCGACAGCGCCAACGGCTCGCTCAGCGCGCCGTCGGCCAGCAACGCCTGCAGGGTCCGGCCGGGGACGTATTGCATCACGAGGTACGCCCGCCCGCCGACCTCGCCGGCTTCGTAGACCGCGCACACGTTCGGGTGGTCGACGGCCGACGCCAGCCGGGCCTCCTCGAGCAGCCCTCCGGAGCCACCGTCGGCATGGAGCACCTTCACCACGACCGTCCGTCGGAGGTGCGTGTCGAAGGCACGGTACACGACCCCCCACGCGCCCTGGCCCAGCCGTTCCTCGATCCGGTACTGGCGGATGGCGTCGGGTAGGGGGGACGTGGCGGGCATGGGCGAGAGCGGGGACTGGCCTGACCCCGTACAGAGCCGGAGGTTTCCGCGCTCGCTGACCGGAAGCGGTTCCTGGAGCAGATCGGGCGACCTGCATACTCAGGGTGGCGACGAGCCCGACCCGGTGCGCTCCCTCAGAACGCGAGCGGGAACGCTTCGACCTCGTCCTCGATGCCCTTCAGCCGCAGAGAGCGGGGCGCTTCGAACGCTACGCCGTCCTCCGCGAGCGACCGGACCTGGGCGGACACCAGCACCCCGCCCGGCGCGCAGGCGCCCTCGAGCCGGGCCGCGAGATTCACGCCGTGCCCGATCGCCGTGAACTCGACGAGCTCGTCGGTGCCGAAGTTGCCGACCGTCACCTCGCCCTGGTGCACGCCGACGCGGAGCGCCACCGGCTGCTCGATGCCGGAGCCGTGCCACCGGGTCGTGAGCCCGACCATCGCCCGTTGCATCCCGGCCGCCATCGCGAGCGCCTGCTGGGCTTGCCGGCGCGGCGCCATCTCGTCGGCGGCCCCGAAGAGGACCATGATGCCGTCGCCCATGACCTTGTCGAGCGTGCCGCCGTGGGCGTCGATCAGCGCCACCATCTCGTTGAGGTAGTCGTTGAGCAAGGCCGTCACGCGGTCGGGGGGCGTCGCCTCGGACAGGCGCGTAAATCCGGCGAGGTCGGTGAAGACGATCGTCACCACGCGGCGTTCGGCGGCCACCTCCACGTCGCCCTCCTGGTCGAGGATGCGGGCGACGACCTTCTTGGGGAAGTACTTCTGCAGCCGCGAGCCGCGAACGATCTCTTCCAGCTGCTCGCGGACGCGGACCTGGAGCGTGTCGTTGAACCCCTTGAATTCCGCGTTGAGGCGCTCCGTCTCGGCCTTCTCGTTTGCCAGCTCGAGAGTGCGGGAGGCAACCGTCTCTTCCAACTGGCGCTGCCGTGCGAGGAGCTGGGCCGTACGGGCCCGGAAGGCGGCGACGATCAGCCCGGCCACCACGAGCGCGGCGAGGACGGCGAACCATGCGGTTTGCCAGAAGTGGGGCTGGAGTCGGAGCGAGAGGGTCGCGTCGGTCTCGCTCCAGACGCCGTCGCCGTTCGAGGCCTGGACCCGGAACGTGTAGTCGCCGGGGGCGAGGTCGGTGTAGAACGCTTCGCGGCGCTCCTCGGCCTCTGTCCACCGCGTGTCGCGTCCGTCGAGGCGGAAGCGATGGCGAACTCGCTCCGGGGTGAGGTAGCTCAAGCCGGCATAGGAAAACGAGAACTCGGTCGCCCCCGGCGCAAGCACGACGCGCCCCTCGGGAAGTGAGACCGGCTCGCCATCGACCGTCATCCCCTCGATCACCACACCGGGCGCACGCCCGTTGGTGGGGATGCGGGACGGGTCGATGGCACCGACGCCACCCGCCGTCGGGAAGTAGAGGGTCCCGTCGGACGCGCGAGCCCCGGCGGGCTGGCTGCCGCCGTTGGCCTCCGTCGCCGGGAGCCCATCCGCTCGCGTAAAGAGAGTCACGCGCAGGGCCCGGCCGCTCCGCGCCGCCGCTTCGGCCGCGCGCGCCGTGATGACGTAGACGCCCTGGTTGGAGGTCATCCACAGGCGCCCCTGGCCGTCCTCCAGAATCTGGGGGACAATGTCCGACGGCAACCCCTGCGTCGTCGTCACGCGAGCGACGCGGCGCTGAGGCGAGGGCAGGAAGAGGAGTCCGGACCCGTCGGTGCCTGCCCAGACGCCGTCGCCCCGAGCGTGCAGCGTCAGGATGTTGTCGCCCGCGGTGCCCTCGACGGCCCGGAGCGTGTCGCCGTTGCGGACGAGCAGGCCGGCGCCGTACGTCCCGATCCACAGCCGACCGTCTGGGCCCTCTGCGAGCGCCGTCACGGGAGCCTGCGGGGCCGAGGCGTCCGCCAGCGGGACGAAGGCGGAGCCGTCCCACCGACTGAGTCCGGCGTCGGTCCCCAGCCACAACGTGCCGGACTGGTCTTGTAAGAATGCCGTCGCGTAGGGGTCGGGCAGCCCGGCGCCCGCCGTGAGGCACCCGGCGACGGCTCCGCCCCGGACGCGGCACACGCCCTCGCCAGCGACGGCCGCCCACACCGTCCCGTCGCGCGTGGCGTACACCGCCGACACGTCGTTGCCGAGCAGCCCGTCTTGCGCTCCCAAGGCCAGCACGACGCGCCCCCCCACGACCTGCGCGAGCCCGCCGGTCGTCCCCACCCAGACGCCGCGCGTCGGGTCTGCAGCGATGGCATAGGCGCGGTCCGACGGGAGGCCCTCCCGGGCGGCCACCGGCGTGAACTTGGTGTTCCGCAAGCGGAGCAGCCCGCTCCCCCCGGTCCCGACCCACAGGCTGCCCTCGCGATCCTGCAGGAGGGCGAGAACGGTAGAGGCATCGGCGCCGGCCGCAGCCGCGAGCTCGGCCCGGTCGGCCCCGCGCAGTCGGACCAGCCCGCCTCCGAAGGTGCCCACCCACAGGGAGCCGGAGGTGTCGACCGCCAAGGCATCGATCTCCAGGCCGGCGGTCGCATCGGCCTCCGGGCGTGCCACCAATCGACGGTCTCGGACGAGCGCCAGCCCCGACGACGTGCCCACCCAGACGCCTCCCGAGCCAGCCACCAGTGCGTTGACCGGCTCCCTTGCTACGCCACCCAGCCCATCGAGGCGCTGGACCTCGCCATCTCGAAGGACCGCCAGCCCTCCTCGCGTCCCGGCCCATACCTCGCCGTCGAGGACGAGAAGCGAACGGACGTAGGGGTCGGGAAGGCCGGCATCCGTACCGAGGCACGCGAGACGGCGTGCGCCCGGCGCTAGCTGGCATAGCCCGTTGCGGGTCCCCACCCAGACACGGCCCTCGGGACCGACCGCGAGCGAGGCGACCGCTTCGGAGACCAGCCCCTCGGCCTCCCCCCACACGCGGACGCGAAGTTGAGCGTCGACGTGCGCCAGCCCCCCGCGCCGCATCCCCACCCAGACCCCGCCGCCCCGCGCTGGAGCAAGCGCACGGATGTCTGTATTGGGCAGCCCCCCCGCCCCTTGCGGGACGCGCGTGAACCGGACGCCGTCGAAGCGGGCCAGCCCTTCCTGGGTCCCGATCCACAAGTAGCCCTCGCTGGACTGCGTGATCGCCTCGACGCGGCTCTGCGGGAGCCCATCCTCGGTACCCCAGGCATCGGCTCCGTACTGCGAAGGGGCCTTCGCGGGATCGAGGAGACCCAGAGAAGGAGCGGGCTGAGCGGTCGCCGCGAGCGCCACCAGCACCCCTACAAGCATCCCGCCAGCGACGCGTGTCAGAGAGCGTCCTACAGGGTGTCCCTTGTCTCGCAACGAGTTGTGGGAAGAGGGTGGCCTTGGCTTGAACCAAGCTACCACCCCCTGTAGGTTTGCGTCCGCCTGACGATTACCCCTGACCCTCCCACCACACCCCCTCGCTGATGCGGTCCCTTGCCACGCTCGCACTGCTCCTCACGATCGGCCTCGCCGCTTGTGACAGCGGATGGGACTCGTCGACCGAGCCGTCTGCGGTCGCCCCCGCTGCGAGCCTCGGCATTCCGGTCGACTCGGTCGACCTCTATGTGGAGTTCGTCGAGGGCGTCATGGACCCCGAGGCGGCCTCCGACGAGGCCTTCGAGGGCCAGGACGTGCGACGCCGTCCCTACGTCCGAGACGATCGCCCCGGGGTGGGGGTTACCGTCGCGCTGAGCGACTACACCATGTTGCTGGCAGTCCTCGAGGCCAGCCCGTTGGTGTCCTCCGTGGAACTGGACATCGCCTTCGAGGTGCCCGGTGAGGACGTCGCTTACGTCCCGCTCAGCCACAACTACACCGGCCAGGCGACCGACGAGATTCCGACCGGGCCGTTCAACGGCCAGATGCTGCCCTGGAACGTGCGCATGATCGGCGGGGAAACCTCGAGCGCCCGCTCGGGCGACGGGCGCGGCCGCAACCAGATCGATGTTTACGTCATCGACTCGGGCGTTGACCATCCGGACGTTCGCGTCGTCGAGTCGGTTCGCTTCTTCGACGATGGCGTCGACCGGGGCTCGTCGGCCCACGGCAACCACGTGGCCGCCACGATCGCAGCGAGCGACGACACCGTCGGCATGGTGGGTGTCGCCCCGGGCGCCCGTATCCACTCGTTCGACGTCTTCGACGGCGAGTCCGCGGCTCCGATGAGCCGGCTTGTGGCCGCTGTCAGCCGCATCACAAAGATCAAACGGGCCAACCCCGATCGGCCGATCGTGGTCAACATGAGTGTCGGCGCCCACACAGGGACGACCGCGCTGAACGCCCTCGACCGGGCCGTGCAACGGTCCATCGAGGCGGGGGTCGTCTACGTGATCTCTGCCGGCAACCAAGCCGTCGACGCGCGGACCGTGTCCCCGGCCCGGGTGCGGGACGCGATCACGGTCGGAGCGATTGATGCGAACGGCCTCTTCGCGGCGGACTTTTCGAACCATGGCCCCGTGCTCGACCTGCTGGCGCCCGGCGTCCGCGTCGTCTCCGCCGCCGACGACGGCCGCTATGCCCGCATGGACGGGACCTCGATGGCCGCGCCGCACGTGGCGGGTGCGGCCGTGCTGGTCCTGCAGCGTCGCCCAGAGTTGTCCCCGGCGCAGGTCCAACGCGTCTTGCTGCGCCGCGCCTCGGACATCGCAGTGGGCGTGCTCGGCACCACGACTCAGACCGTCAACGTCGATCGGTTGTAGGCGAGAACGGCTGATCGCAGGCGGCGACGCGAGGCGGAGGGATCTGTACCTTTCGGCGTCTCCCCCCGACGCCTATGCCCGCACTCCAGCCTGACTCCCGTGTATTCGTCGCGGGCCACCGAGGGCTCGTCGGCTCCGCCGTGGTCCGCCGCCTCGAGCGCGACGGCGTCGCTCTCGTGACGCGGACCCGGGCCGAACTGGACCTCCGCGATGCCCAGGCGGTCGCCACGTTTTTCGAGTTCGAGCAGCCCACCCATCTGGTGCTGGCCGCCGCCAAGGTGGGCGGGATCCTCGCCAACCGCGACTATCCCGTCGACTTTCTGAGCGAGAACCTGGCCATCCAGCAGTCGGTGCTGATGGGTGCTCATCTCGCGAGAATCGGGAAGCTCGGACGGATCGTGTTTCTAGGGTCGTCGTGCATCTACCCTCGAGAGGCGCCCCAGCCGATGAGGGAAGAGCACCTGCTGACGGGGCCCCTGGAACCCACCAACCGGCCGTACGCCCTCGCGAAGATCGCCGGGATCGAGCTCGCCGAGGCGCTCCATCGCCAGTACGGCGACGACGTGATCAGCCTGATGCCGACCAACCTCTACGGCCCGGGGGACAACTTCGACCTCGCCACCAGCCACGTCCTGCCGGCGCTGATCCGGCGGTTCCATGAGGCCCGCCGCGGGGCGGGGCCCGCCGCCCCGGTGACGCTGTGGGGCACCGGCTCCCCCAAGCGCGAGTTCTTGCACGCCGACGACCTGGCCGACGCGGTGGCCTTTGTGCTCGCGCTCGACGAGCCCTCCTTGCGGGACACCGCCCCTGACGGCCTGCTCAATGTCGGCGTGGGGGAGGACCTCGCGATCCGAGACCTCGCGGCCCACGTCCGCGAGGTGGTCGGTTCCGACAGCGAGATCCGCTGGGACACGGACAAGCCCGACGGCACTCCCCGCAAGCTGCTCGACGTGTCCCGGCTGGCGTCTCTTGGCTGGCGCGCCCGCACGCCTCTTCGCGAAGGGCTCGCGTCCACCTACGACTGGTTCCGCGAGAACGTCGCCACGGTCCCCCAGGGCTGATCTCCACGAAGAGGGGAGGAGGCCGGGCCTTTCAAGCCACAACCGGCTTAGGCCGGACAGGCCCCCTGTCGATTCCCCCACTGCTCCCCTCCTGGCCGGGCCCCGTTCCTCGCCGCCCCCACGACCCCCGCAAGCTCCATGTCCCAGTCCCGCCGCAAGGCCCTCATCACCGGCGTCACGGGTCAGGATGGGTCGTACCTCGCCGAGCTGTTGCTCGCGAAAGGCTACGAAGTCCACGGCCTCAAGCGCCGGGCGTCGTCGTTCAACACTCAGCGCGTCGACCATCTGTACCAGGACCCGCATGAGGCCGACGTGCGCTTTCGGCTCCACTACGGAGACCTGACAGACTCGACGAACATGATCCGGATTGTGCAGGAGATCCAGCCGGACGAGATCTACAACCTGGCCGCACAAAGCCACGTCGCCGTCTCGTTCGACACGCCGGAGTACACGGCGAATGCTGACGGGGTGGGGACGCTCCGCTTGCTGGAGGCGCTGCGGATTCTTGGGCTCACCGACACGCGGTTCTACCAGGCCTCCACGAGCGAGCTCTACGGAAAGGTGCAGGAAGTGCCGCAGTCCGAGACGACGCCGTTCTACCCGCGGTCGCCGTACGCGGTGGCGAAGCTCTATGCCTACTGGATCACGGTCAACTACCGCGAGGCCTACGGGCTCTTCGCATCCAACGGCATCCTCTTCAACCACGAGAGCCCACGCCGGGGCGAGACCTTCGTGACCCGCAAGATTACGCGAGCGGCGGCCAAGATCTCGCTGGGCCTCCAGGCGACGGTCCACCTCGGCAACCTCGACGCCCAGCGCGATTGGGGCCACGCCCGCGACTTTGTCGAGGGGATGTGGCGGATCATGCAGCACGACACGGCCGACGACTGGGTGCTGGCGACCGGCGAGATGACGACCGTCCGAAACTTCTGCGGCCTCTCTTTCGCCGCCGTCGGCATTGACGTGGCCTGGGAGGGGACGGGAGAGGACGAGATCGGACGCAACGCAGCGACCGGCGACGTGATCGTGCGCGTCGACCCCCGCTACTACCGGCCGACCGAGGTGGAGCAGCTCCTCGGGGACGCTTCGAAAGCCGAACGCGAGCTGGACTGGACGCCGGCGGTGAGCGTTGGCGAGTTGGCGGCCGAGATGGTCACGGCGGACCTCGCGCTGGTCCAGGCCGGCTGAGGGACGCCGGCCGACGCGCAGTCGCCTCGAGAAGGCGTTGGGTCAGACCCCCTTGTTCAGGCGCTCCGCCAGCGAGGCGGGCAGGCCCGCTTCCGTGATCCGTGTCGCGGTCCGGGCCTGGTCGTAGTGCGCCCGAATCGTCTCGACGGTGAAGGCGTCCGGATCGTACAGACCAAAGGAAAGGCGGGGGTCGTGGTCTCGCGGCTGGCCTACGCTGCCGACATTGACGAGGAACCGGTGGCCCTCGCGGACACGAAACACCCCGAGCGAGGACGACACGACGGCAGGCTTGTGGCTGTGTCCCACGAAGCAGATCGGGGTGTCGAAGGCGCCGAACTGCCGCTGTGTATCGCGGAAGGATTCCAGCCGGGGCCACGCGCCGGGCTCGTCGGGTGCGGCGTGGGCGAAGGTGGCGCCGAACCGCTCGGCGGTGAGGGGAAGCCCCGCGAGCCAGCCACGCTGCTCCTCCGAGAGCTGCTCGCGGTGGAGGCGGGCGGCGGCCTGTCCGTCGCGGGGGAGCCCGGACGAGTCGCCCGTGACGACGGCCTCGTCGTGATTTCCTAAGACACTGAGCGAGAACTCGGACCGGACGATGTCAACGCACACACTTGCCGAGGGGCCGTAGCCCACCACGTCGCCCAGGCTGACGAGGTGATCGGCTCCCCGCGCTTCCGCGATGGCGAGGGCCGCGCGGAGCGCTTCCAGGTTGGCGTGGATATCGGAGAAGACGGCGATCAGCACGAGAGGGCGCAAAAGTGGGGGGGGGCTGAAAGTACCCCTCAGCGCACAGGGCCCCCGCTGGGCGCGGGTGTCAGAGCCGAGACAGTCTATCTTTGGCCTCCCCCCGCTCCCTCCATGTCGACGCTGTCCCGCGTTACGTCATCGTTGACCCGCGTTCCGGCCGATACGCTCGCGTCGCGTCCCGTCGCTGGCCTCGACCCGTCCCGCCGCCGAGACACAGACGTGGCGGACACGGTTCTTGTGACCCTACGAGCCGCGGCCTGCGGGGCTGGCTTGGTCACTTCAGACACCATTGCGGCCGTCCCATCCTTCTCTCTCATACAGGTTGACTAGGTGACCCCCGACGGACGAGGCATCCTGGTTACTGGGGGGGCGGGCTTCATCGGCTCGGCCGTGGTGCGCGGTGCCCTCGATCGCTATCCCGCATCCCAGGTCGTGACGCTCGACGCGTTGACGTACGCGGGCTCGCGGGCGAACCTCGTGGGGCTCGGCGACCGGCACACGTTCGTGGAAGGCGACATCCGAGACGGCGCGCTTGTGCGCCGGGTGATGAGCGAGCACGAGGTCGCGCTCGTCGTTCACCTCGCTGCCGAATCGCACGTCGACCGCTCCATCGAGGGGCCCGCCGAGTTTGTCTCAACAAACGTGCTCGGGACGCAGGCCATGCTCGATGCGGCCAGAGAGGTGTGGGATGGCGCGAGCGGCGTCCGCTTCCACCACGTCTCGACCGACGAGGTCTACGGCGACCTCGGGCCCGACGACCCGGCGTTTTCCGAGACCACGCCGTACGCCCCTTCGTCCCCATATTCCGCTTCGAAGGCGGGGTCGGACCACCTCGTGCGAGCGTCCGCACGGACGTTCGGGCTGCCGGTGTCGATCACGAACTGCTCCAACAACTACGGGCCCCGGCAGTACCCTGAGAAGCTGATCCCCGTCGTGCTGGCGCGGGCGCTCGCGGGCGAGCCGATCCCGGTCTACGGCGACGGCGGCAACGTTCGAGACTGGCTCTACGTCGGCGACCACGCGGACGCGATCTGGGCCGTCGTGGAGCGGGGCTTGGACGGGGAGACCTACAACGTCGGCGGGAACGCGGAGGTCGACAACCTGACGCTGGTGCGGACCCTGTGCGTGCTGCTCGACGAGCGGCGCCCCGGCGGCGCCCCCCACGCTGACCTCATCACCTTCGTCACCGACCGCCCCGGCCACGACCGCCGCTACGCGGTCGACACGGCCAAGATCGAGGGGCTCGGCTGGCGTCCGAGCCAGTCGCTGGCGACCGGCTTGGCGGCGACCGTCGATTGGACCCTCGAACACCCCGACTGGCACACCGCATGAAAGGAATAGTCTTGGCCGGCGGGCACGGAACGCGATTGCACCCGGCGACTCTCGCCGTCAGCAAGCAGCTGCTGCCGGTCTATGACAAGCCCCTGATCTACTACCCACTGACCACGCTGATGCTGGCGGGCATCCGCGAGGTGCTGGTCATCTCGACGCCCGACGCTCTGCCCGTCTTCGAGCGGCTGCTGGGCGACGGCGGACGATGGGGGATGACGGTCGAGTACGCCGTCCAAGACGCGCCCCGGGGCCTCGCGGACGCCTTCCGCATCGGGCGCGACTTTGTCGGGGACGAGCCGGTGATGATGATCTTGGGCGACAACGTGTTTTACGGCGGTGGGCTTTCGGGCCACCTGCGCCGCGCGGCCGAGACGACGTCCGGCGCTCGCGTTTTCGCCTACCCCGTGGCCGACCCCGAGCGCTACGGCGTCGTGGAACTGGACGCTGGCGGGCGGCCCGTGTCGCTCGAAGAGAAGCCGTCGACCCCGAAGTCGAACCTGGCCGTGGCCGGCATCTATGCCTACGGGCCCGACGTGGTCGCCGTCGCCGACGGGCTCTCGCCGTCCGCGCGAGGCGAGTTGGAGATCACCGATGTCAATCGTCACTACCTCGACGCCGGGACGCTGGAAGTCGAGGTGATGGGACGTGGGATCGCGTGGCTCGACGCCGGGACGCACGAATCCCTCCTCGACGCGAGCGCGTTCGTCCACTCCGTGCAGGCGCGGCAGGGGCTGATGGTGGCCTGCCCCGAGGAGGTCGCCTACCGGATGGGCTTCATCGACCGCCAGCAACTGGCGGCCCTGGGCGACGCGCTCGCCGCCAACGCCTACGGGCAGTACCTCCAGTCGCTCGCCGCGGCCGACGCATGACTCTGCAAGACACGCTCCTCCATCGCGTCCGAGACCGGGAGGCCGTCGTCGCCGTCGTCGGGCTCGGCTACGTCGGGCTGCCGCTCGCGGTCGCCTTTGCCGAAGCCGGCTTCCCTGTGATCGGCCTCGACATCGACGCCGAGCGCGTGGCGGCGCTGGCGGCCGGGGAGTCCCACGTCGAGGACGTGTCGGACGAGGTGCTGTGTGCGGCCCTTGCCGCCGGCATGCGCATCACGGCTGACGAGGGCCTGCTGGCTGAGGCCGACGCGATCTCGATCTGCGTGCCGACGCCGCTTCGCAAGACGCGTGATCCCGACCTGTCCCACGTGCTGGCGGCCTCAGAAGCCGTCGCCGCCCAGATGCGTCCGGGGCAACTCGTGGTGCTGGAGAGCACGACGTACCCCGGCACGACGCGCGACGTGCTTGTGCCGCTCGTCGAGGCGCGCGGCCTGACCGTCGGCGTCGACGCCTTCGTCGTCTTCTCGCCCGAGCGCGTGGACCCGGGCCGGACCGACTGGACGACGCGCACGACGCCCAAGGTCATGGGCGGCGTGACCCCGGCGTGCCTCATGGTCGCCCAGGCGCTCTACGAGGCGGCCGTCGACACCGTCGTGCCGGTGAGCAGTCCGGAGGCCGCCGAGCTGACCAAGATCTACGAGAACACGTTTCGGGCGGTCAACATCGGGCTGGCGAACGAGCTGATGCTGATGTGCGACCGCCTCGACCTCGACGTGTGGGAGATCGTCGCGGCGGCGGGCACCAAGCCGTTCGGGTTCATGGCGTTCACGCCCGGCCCTGGCCTGGGCGGCCACTGTCTGCCCGTCGACCCGCACTACCTGTCGTGGAAGTTGCGGGGGCTCGACTACACGGCGCGATTTATCGAGCTGGCCAGCGAGGTCAACACGATGATGCCCCGCTACTGGGTGCGCAAGGTTCAAGACGCGCTCAACAACGTCGGAAAGGCGGCGAAAGGTGCTCGCGTGCTCGTGCTCGGCGTGGCCTACAAGCCGGACGTGTCGGACCTGCGCGAGTCGCCCGCGCTCGACGTCATCCGCCTGCTGGAGAGCTTAGGCGCGGAGGTCAGCTTCCACGACCCGCACGTCGCCCACCTGCGGCAAGAGGACCGGACGTACACCTCGGTCCCAGACCTTGACGCGGCGCTGGCCTCGTCTGACGCGGCGATTCTGGTGACCGACCACTCGGCCTACGACGTGGCCCGACTGGCGTCGCAGGTCGGTGTGTTCGTCAACTCTCGCGGGCCGACGCCCACCGTGTAACCCGAGCGGCAGCGGCTAGCGGGCAGAGGCGCCCACGCATGTCGCCGTCTCTTCGCCTAGCCCTCCGACGAGTCCGGCACGCTCGCGGCGGTCTCCCGAGCAGCGTCCGGCTCGTCCGCCTCCATCAGCAGGTCGAAGAGGTGTGCCAGCGTGTCGCGCAGAGTCTTGCGCTGGACGATTTTGTCGATGAACCCGTGCTCCAGCAAGAACTCGGCGCGCTGGAAACCCTTGGGGAGGTCCCGGCCAATCGTCTCGCGGATGACGCGTGGCCCGGCGAATCCGATCAGCGCCTTGGGCTCGGCGAGGTTGATGTCGCCCAGCATCGCGAACGAAGCGGTGACGCCGCCCGTCGTCGGGTGCGTCATCAACGAGATGAACGGGAGGTTGCGCTCCGCCAACACGGCGAGGTTGGCGCTCGTCTTGGCCATCTGCATCAGCGACAGCGCGCCCTCCATCATCCGGGCCCCGCCCGACTGGCTGATGACGACGCACGCGCGCCCCTCGTTGGCCGCACGGCGGATGGCACGGGCCACGATCTCTCCGACGACCGAGCCCATCGAGCCGCCGATGTAGGTGAAGTCCATCGCGGCGATGGAGACGGGGTGGCCGCCGACGCGCCCCGTGCCGCTTACCGCGCCGTCGTTGAGGCCCGTCTTGCGATCCGCCGCCACGATCCGTTCGGGATAGGGCTTGCGGTCGACAAAGTCGAGGGCATCGACAGAGTGGAGGTTCGCGTCGTGGCGCTCGTACGTGCCCTCATCGAAGAGCAGGCCGAGGTAGCCGAGCCCGGACATCGGGTAGTGGTGGCCGCAGTTCGGGCACACCAGCAGGTTCTCCTCCAACTCGCGCTGGCTCGTAATCGTGTCACACTCGGGGCACTTGAGCCAGTAGCCCTCGGGGGTCTCGTTCTGGTCGCTCCGGTTCGTCTTGATGCCAGCAGAATCTCGCTTAAACCAGGCCATAGGGGAGACGGCGGACCGTCACAGGTTCGGGGACTCGAAGATACCCCGGGGCCGTGACGCCGCGACGGGCTTGAGGTAGGCGGGAACGAGCGACCCCAGGTCGTCGGCCCCGCGCTCGTCGACGAGCCGACGCGCGAGCCGGCCGACGGCGACGGCGGACGGCACAAGCCGGACGCGGAGGACCTCGCCCCGAACGCCCTCGAGCCGGTCCGCCCCAGGGCCTCCGATGCCGGCCAACTCGGGGGGGAGCCAGGCGTCGGCCTCGGCGACCGCGAGCGCGGTCGGGGGCCGCACCTCGGTGTCCGCGTCGTAGACCGCCGCGTAGACCTCGCCTCGGCGCGACGGAAGCACCGCCGCGAGCGGCCCCGCCGCTCCCTCCGCGAGCGCCCGCAACGTCGGCACGCCGACGATGTCGGCCCCGCAGGCTACCGCCAGGCCCTTCGCTACGCCCAGCCCGATCCGAAGGCCGGTGTAGGAGCCCGGCCCGATGGAGATGCCGATGACGTCGATTTCTGACGCGGCCCGTCCGGCGTGCGCGAGCGCCTCGGCAATGAGCGGCGCCAGCCGGCGACCGTGGGAACGGGGCACCGCGATGGACGCCTGGACCACGGCCGTGTCCCCATCGAGCAAGGCGATCGCGCAGGCGTCGCTGGCGGTTTCGATGGCGAGGATTAACATGGCGCGGAAGCGGGGGGCGGGTCAACGGCGGGGGGGGCGTGGGGTTCAGACGCCACGCCGATTGCCGATCCTAAGGAGGATGCCCGACACCCTCCTGGCGGCGCCACCGCCGCCCATTGCCCCGCAGGTCGTGACCGCCGAGCACGATCTGGCCACCGCCGTGGCGTTTCGGATCGGCCGGCCCGTCGACGCGTGGTCCGTGGTGGCTGCGCTGGAGAGCGAGGGCTGGCGCGACGTGGACGCCGCGACGTTTGGTCGGGACGATCTGTTTGCCCTGGGCGAGGCCATCTACCCGGCCTGCGTCAGCGAAGCCGCGTCCGCTCGGGGGGCGGTCTCAGCCGGGTCCGATCGGGAGACGTTCCCCGCGCTCGCCCGGCGATTCACGGGCAGCTACAGCCGCGGGCTTCTATACGCGCTCCCCGTCACCGGCCAGATCGCGGCGCTCGTCTGGCTCGGGTACTCGCTGTGGGCCTCCGTTCGGCTGACGGAGGGGGCGGCGACGATGATCGCCATGGGCACGATCGCCAGCTTTATCGCCACGGCGGGCTTTGTCCAGGCGCTCGCGCACGAGACCTCACGGCTGCTGGGGCACGAGCTCGGGGGGCAGGCCCGCCGCGTCGCCTTCCGCATCTCGGCCCTGGGGACGGTGTTCGTCGCGGTCTCTGGCGCCCTCGGGTTCGTACTGAACCTCATCGTCCCCTTCTATCCGGCGACGCTCGCCATCGTGGGCACACTGTATTACGTGTTGCTGGGATGGCTCTGGCTGGCGCTGGCGCTGCTCTACGTCGAGGAGAGGCTGTGGGCTGTTGGCCTCGCGACGACCCTGGGCATCTTCCCCGTCTGGGGCGCTGTCGCCGGTCTCGGCTGGAACATCCACCTCGCCCACGCCCTGGGCCTGGGTGTCTCGATCGCGGTCGCGCTCGCCATCGCGTACCGAACCCTGGGTTCAGGCGCCGACCGGGACGCAGGTGACGGGCCGCAGCCCCCCTTGCCCCGAGTCTCGACGGTCGTCCACACAACGCTGCCGTACGTGGCCTACGGCATCCTCTATTTCGCGGTCTTGTTCGCCGACCGCGTCGTCTCGTGGTCCGCCTCGGGGGACGACCCGCTCGCCTACCCCATCTGGTTTCGCACGGAGTACGAGCTCGGCATGGACTGGGCGCTGGCGGTCATCTTCGCGATGCTGGCGGCCGTCCCGTTCTCCGTGCGGCGGATGTCGGGGCAGATCCACGAGCTGGGCGACCTGTCAGACCCGTCGGACGCCGGGGTGCACATGGCTGCCCAGTACGCGCGCCACCTGTTTCTGCTCGTGCTGATCGGCGTCGGCGCCGTGGCGGCCGTGTGGGCGGGAGGGCTCTGGATGAGCACGCATGGGCCCGAGCTGCTCCACCCGATCTTCCGCTCGGGCGTCACGCGGTACGTCTTCCTGGTCGCGGCGGTCGGCTACTTCTGCTTCAGCATCGGGCTGATGAACGGGCTCATCTTCCTGGCCCAGGGGCAGACGGGCCGCGTGCTCGTCCCCCTTGCCTGGGCGCTGGCGGTCGACCTCGCGGTCGGGCTGGTGGCCACGCGCGGGTGGGGCTACGAGCACGCCGGGTGGGGCCTGCTGGTGGGCGCCGCGTTGTTCGCCGGGCTCACCACCACGCACGCCTTGCGCATGCTCCGGCGGGCCGACTACTTCGCCTACGCGGCCTACTGATGGACGGCGTTCCCTACGGTATCGAACTGCTGGTGGGCCTGCTCCGGGTGAGCGTGGTCGCCGTGCTCTCGTTCGTCGTGTTCACGCGCGTGGCCCTGCCCGGTCCCCCCAAGGCATCGTCGTGGGAAGGGCGTGGGTGGGGAGACGCTGTGCTGGGCGTGTCGGCGACTGTCGTGGCCGCCTCTGCGCTCGGCGTGCTCGGGTTGCTCGACACGATGTCGTTGGCGACGACGCTGGCGCTGGCGCTGGCCGGCGGCGCCGCGCTCCGGTTCCGCCGGGTCTGGCGCCGGACGCTCCTCCTCAGCTACGCCGACGGCTTGCGGTGGCTCGAGCGCCTCGTCCCGCCGGGGTCGGTGGTCCCCGGCGTCGACGACCCCCACCGCGAGCGGGTGTCGTTCCGCGCGCTCCTGGTCCCCGAGCGCCCGCCGCCGACAGCTCGGACCCAAGACCCGCAGCAGGAGACGGCGACCGCCTGGAAGGCGGCCGTCGGCGTCGTCGCCATCGTCGCCATCGGGGTGCGGCTCATCCCGGCGTTCGCCGAGCCGGCCCCGTTCACGCTCCGCTTCTACGCGAGCCTGGAAACCCTCAAAGGACTGATGGTCGGGGCGCCGACAGGGAGCGAGGGCGGCTGGGGGCTGCCCGCGCTCGCGCTCGCGCTCTCCGAGATGGCCCGCGTCGAGCCGTCTCTGGTGCTGCGGGGCGCGGGTGCGGTCGCGGCCGGGGCCGTGACGTACGGCGTCTGGAAAACGGTCCGCTTCTACTGGGGCGGCCCGGTCGGCGCGTTCGCGGGGGCGCTGTTCGTGGCGGTCGGTGGGCCTCTGCTGGCGGTTCCCATCGAGCGGCAGGCGGGCGCCGAACCGCTGTTGCTCGCGGCGGCGCTGGCGCTGCCGGTGTTCCCACACCTCGCAGCCTACGTCGGCGACGGCAACCGACGGGGCATCGCCGTCGGGCTGGCCGGGCTGATGGCCACCGGGCTCGTGTACCCGGCCGTCGGGGCGCTGCTGGCGGTGCTCGTCGGACTGCACGTGCTCGCGATCGTGGTCCAGGTCCGCTTGCGACGCGCGCTCGGCGGGCAGCGTCGCGGGAACTACCGAGACCGAGGGCTGGCCCGGCGGGCGGGCCTGATGCTCGGAGCCGGGGTCGCCTTCGCGGGCGCCTGGCGCGGCTATGTCGTGATGCTGGACACGCTCGGGCTGGAAGGCTCGGTGTTCTTTTTCGAGACCGCCACCGTCGCCGTCGCGCTGCCCTCGGCCCTGGCGGCCGTTCTGGGTGGGCTGTTGGTGATGGCGCCCATCGTGCCGGGCCGGTCGCCGTACGCGAAGGTGCTCCCGCGTCCCGGAGCGCTGGTCCGCAACGGGGCCCAGACGCTGGGGCTGCTCGCAGTCTGGCTCTCGACCGGAGGCGGCCTCGAGGGCCTCTCCGGCGGGGCCGCCGTGCTCCTGACCTGCTCGATGGCGATCGCCTCTGGGTTGCTGGTCAACGAGATCTACGTCCGGGCCATCGAGCCGTTGCGTACGGTGCTCTCGGGCGCTCGCCTCGCCCCGGTCTGGACGCCGTCGGCCGTCGCCCTCGCGGCCGCGCTCCTGGTGGTCACGACGGGGTGGGGCGTGCCGGTTCCGGGGGCGCCCGTCGAGCCGGCCGGGTTCGTGGAGGTGTTTCAGGACGTGGTCGACCACTCGATCCCCTATGCGTGGACCGTCATCTCCCACAACGGGACCGGGCTCCGCGCGCGACACCGGGGCCGGTTCATGGACTACGAGTACTTCCTGCAGAACTACGACGCTGACTTGTACTCCCACGTTGGCCGAGCAGCCATCCCGACACCCGATGTCTATTTCTTTCTCGAACGGGCGGGCGGCTCGTCGCTCGTCCGGGAGGAGCTCCGGCCGTCCGGCCGCCGCCACGCCGAGCGGCTTCGCGAGTGGGTCGACGTCTACGCCCGCCGCGACGACGTGCCGGCGTCCCTGACTGTCGTGTACCGCGACGAGGAAGTGGAGGTGCTGCGCATGAGCCGCCCGGCGGGCACCCTGCTCGAAATCGCCGAGGACGTGGTCATCCCGGGCGCCCCCGTCTCGCGGGGGCCCGCCGACGCGCTGTGACCGCCCTCCGTGCCCTGCTCGCGCTCGTCGGCATCACGGCCGTCGTGGTCTTCGGCACCCAAATGATGGGCGGCGAGGAACGGACCGGGCCCGCGGCCGTCGTCGATCGGCCCGTGCCCCCAACAGCTCCAGAGGTGCTCCTCATCGTCGACGGGTCGGATCCGTACGCGGGAACGGTGGCCGCGCACGTGCGGACGGCCCTGACCCGGACGCGCGTCCCGTTCGTGGAGCACGACCTCGCCTCCGAACGGCCGATCCCGTCCCTCGGGGCCATCCGCGCCGTGCTGACGGTGGCTGAGCGCTTGCGCCAGCTGTCGGCGGCCGACGTACGACGGCTGCACGTTCACGTGGAGGCCGGGGGGGGACTTGCCGCGCTGTACCGAGCCTTCGACCCGCGCCTGTCCGATCTCCTGGGGGTGGAGCGGACCGGCCCGCCCAGCTTCTCGACAGAGCCCGAGCCCGTCACCTTCACCGACGCCTTGATGCCCGGAGGGGGGGACCTCACGCTCCAGCCGATCGGCCTGTCCGCGATGGCGGTGCGCGCGGCCCCGGACTGCTCAGTCTTCGCCGAGCGCCGAGCGGGCCGCCCGTTGGCGTGGACGTGCGCTCGGGGCGCAGGCCGCGTCGTGTACTGGAACACCGTCGCGCTCGGCGCCAAGGCGTTTCGCGGCCACCTGCTCCAGTCGCTGGCGCTCGTCCACCCCGAGCAGGTCCGCCCGATGGCGGGCTGGGCCACGATGTACCTCGATGACTTCCCAGCGCCCGCCTCCAACGCTCCCGTCGAGCCGATCTGGAGTCTGCACCGTGAGTCGCCAGCCACGTTCTACGCGGAGCGGTGGTACCCCGACATGGTCTCGATCTCCGAGCGGCACGGCATCCCGTTTACGAGCACGGTCATCTACTCGTACAACGGCCGTACGGCCCCGCCCTTCGACCTCGGCGAGTGGCTGACCGGCCGCGTCCCGCGTGCCGGTGGGCTCGTTCCATACGCACCCTACATCACGGCGCAAGCCGCTGGGCGGTCGGAGCTGGCGCTCCACGGCTACAACCACGAGCCCCTCCGGCTCGACGTGTGGGGCGCTCAGGCGCCGATGATCGGGGCCCTTCAGGTCGCTCGCCGACGGTGGGAGTCCGAAGGCGCCGCGCCGTTGCCGACCACCTACGTTCCGCCCATGAACCGGATCGACTCCGTCGGCGTGGCGGCGCTTCGGATGGCCTTCCCCGAGATCCGTACGATTGCGGGGCTGTACTTCGGGCCGCCGGGGCTGGGGCAAGACCGCGAGTTCGGGCCCGAGCCGTGGGCCCCGGAGCTGTACGCGATCCCCCGCAACACGGCCGGCTACGTGATGGGCGACGAGGCCCGCCTGCGGACCCTGACGCTGATGACTTCGCTCGGCGTCTGGTCCCACTTTGTCCATCCCGACGACGTGTACCCCAACGCCGACCGCGCCATTTCGTACCGGGAGATGGGCCTCCACGACCCGGCGACCCAGGGGTGGGAGGGGGGCGATGGCCTTCGTGCCTCCTTTGAACGGTGGATCCTCTTCGTCCGACAACGCTTCCCATGGGTCCGCTTCGTGACGGCCCGCGAGGCGGCTGAGCGTATGCGTGGCTTTGACCGACTTTCGCTTGCGGTGACGTCGCGCGAGGCCGCTGGCGGGCGCGTCCTGGCGGTCCGGCTCAGCCAGCCGCGCCAGGTGTTCCTGACATGGGCCCGGCCCGGCGAGTCGCTGGCCGGCATCGAGGGCGGCACCGTCGTTGACCTGTGGAAAGGGCCCCTCTTCACCCAGTACACCGTGCGCGCGTCGGGCTCCGACGTGTCGCTCCGGTTCCGAGACCTTCCGCTCCCATGACGTTCCGTGCCGCCGGCCTTGCCCTCGTCCTCGCCGTCTCGGCCGCGCCATCGGCCCAGGAGCGCCCCTCGCTCGACGCCCTCGTGACCCGCGTCGAGGAGGCGCCCCAGGATGCCCAGGCCCGCCGCCAGCTCGCGGCGCGGTACACCGAGGCCGGCCGCCCGGAGGCCGCTGTGACGCACCTGGTGTGGCTCGCTGACGCCCAGCCCAGGGACGCCGAGGTGCTCCGCCAGCTCGCCCAACACCTGTTGTGGACCGACGAGCCGTCGCGGGCGGCCGACGTCTTGAGCCGACTCGTGGAGGTCGACCCGGACGACGACGAGGCCCGAGTCCGGCTCGCGGAGCTGATCGTGTGGGAAGGCCAGGCTCGCCGCGCCGCCGACCTGCTGGCGCCGATCGCTGCCGAGCGGCCGGACGATCCGCGCATCCAGCGCGCGTACGCGTTCGCGCTTCTGGCTGCCGACGATGCGGGCGCTCGCGAGCAGCTGGATGCCGCCGTGCAGCTACTCCCCCACGACCCCGAGCTGTTGCTGGAATCCGGGGCCGTGGAGCGCTGGCAGGGCGACTGGGCCCTCGGCAGGAAGCGGCTGGAACGGGCGCGCTCGGCAGGACTCTCCCCGCAAGGCGACGCGCGAGCGGCCGCGCTGCTCTCTGGCATCTCGTCGCTCGTCGACCCCACCCTGACCACGCGGGTGGCCCTCACCGACGATTCAAACGGCGTGGGCCGCCTCGACGCGCCGGTCCGACTCGACGTGCTCCTCTCGCCGACCCTGCAGGTGGGTGTGGAGGCGAACGGGGACCGGATCACGACCATCGGTGGGGGGGAGGCCGCGGGCACCGTCGGGGCCGCGCCGTTCGTGGCGTGGATGCCCTCGTCGACGGTGCGCCTCGAACTCGGCGCTGGGCTCGAATCTTCGGACGGGTCGGTCGGCCCTGTCGTCCGAGCGCGCGCCCAGAAGTCGTGGACTGGGGCCCGATTCGCGCTCGTTCGCGCGACGCTCGACAGCCGGGCGGCGACAGACGCCGCGTCTGCACTCGCAGGCGGCGTGCGACGGACGACGGCCCAGTTCGAGGGGTACGCCGAGCCCGTCCGGTCGCTCACCCTCTTTGGAGACGCGGCGGCCCATCGATACTCGGACTCCAACCTCCGCGTCCACGCCGCCGCGACGGCTCGCTGGCTGCCCATCCGGGTCGGCCAGACCGGGCCGAGGCCCGGGGTCGCCCTCGGCCCCGCCGCGACCCTGATGTACGACGACACCCAGACCGTGTACCCGACCTCGCAGCCCTACTACACGCCCGCAGAGCTATGGACCGGGTCGCTCGGTCTCGCGGCCACGGCCGCGCCGACCACGAGGGTCCGGTTCGAAGGCGCCCTCGGGTTGGCCCGTCAGTCTGGGTCTTTCGCCGCGACGAGTCTGGAGTTTGGCGGCGCCATTGATATAGATCTCGGCCGCCATGCGGTCCGTGTCGAGGCCCGTCGCTCGGGGTCGTCCGCGTATGCGGCCGACGTGGTGGCCCTTTCCGCCCGCATCCGGTTGCCGTGAGCCTATCCTCCACGCGCCTTCTGGCCGCCCTCGTCGTCGTCCTGTCCGCCTGCGGCACGCCACCGCCCAAGGCCCCTGTGGAGGTTTCTCGCGAGTCCCGCCGGGCCGCGCTGCACGTGGCCGGCTCCTTCGCGGCGATTCTTTCGGAGCGCGCCGAACTCGACGACCTCGCGGACTTTGACGTGGTCATCCTCGACCCCGACGCCTACGAGTCGGAGGACCTGTCCGCCCTCCGGGGCGCAGGCGTCGTGACGCTCGGGTACGTCAACATTGGCGAAATCGAGGACTGGCGCTCCCACGCGCAGAGTGTCGATCCGGCGTGGGTGTTGGGGGAAAACCCCGCTTGGCCCGGCCACCAGTTCGTCGACGCTCGCCAGCCTGGCTGGCGTCGACTCGTCGTCGAGGTCGTCGCGCAGAACGTGATCGCCAAAGAGTTCGACGGCCTGTTCCTGGACATGGCCGATGTCGCCGCGCCGGCGCTCTTCCCCGAGACGGCCGACGGCGTCGTGTCTCTCGTTGAGGCGCTCCGTGAGGTCTATCCGACACACGCACTCGTGATGAACCGGGGCCTGTTTCTCCTGGACCGTCTGGAGCCCACGCTCGACGGCCTGCTGGTGGAGGGCGTCTGGGCCCGCCTCGACCCCGACGGCGCGTACGTTCGCACCTCCGCCGACGACACCGACGTGCTGGTCACCGCCCTCCGCAGGATGCGTGAGGCCGGGGGCGGCGCCTTCGCCGTCGACTACGCAGACACCGATCGACTCCGAGCCCATGCCCTCGACGCTGCCCGCCGCGCCCGGCTTCCCGTCTACGTCGGCCGACGAGCGTTGGGTGGACCCGAGCCCCTCGCCCGCACCGGCTGGTAGCGCCGACGTTGCGATCGTCCTCGAAGGCACCTACCCGTATGCGGTCGGCGGCGTGTCGACTTGGGTGGACGGCTTGATTCGCAATCTCCCCGAGGTCACCTTTGGGGTGTGCCATCTATATGCGGGGCAGCGCCCCACCCGTCCGCAGTTCGGGCGGCCCCGCAACGTGGCGTGGCACCTCGATCTCCAACTGCCGGGGGCGTTGGACGCCATCGACCCCGAAGCGCTGGCGTCGCGGCTCCCCCCGTGTCGCGTCGTTCACGCCCTGTCGACGGGCTTCGCCGGGCTGGTCGGGGTCGCGCTGAAGCGCCTGCAGGGGAGTCCGCTCGTTGTGACGGAGCACGGGGTCTACTGGCACGAAATCGAACAGGGCGCGCCGGAGCTGGAGACTGGCTTGCGCGTGCTGGGGGAGGATGTGTCGGGGGGCAACCCCTGCGCCAGCCGTGCAGGCTGGGTGGAGTGGTTCAAGATGGCTGCGCGTCAGGCGTTTGCGGGCGCGGACGTCGTGACGACGGTGACCGCCGCAAACCTTCCCCTCCAGGCGGCTGTCGGGTTCGAACAGGCTGTCGTCATCCCGAATGGCGTCGCGCCACCCGACGCGATCGGGCCTCTCGACCCCTACCAACTCGCGACGCTGCACGAGTCGGCGCGGCTCGACGCCTCGTTCCGGGTGGTGTACCTCGGGCGCGTCACACCGCTGAAGGATGTGCACACGGTCATCCGGGCCTTCGCGCGGCTCCTGACGTCCGTGCCCGGAGCCCGGCTGCACCTTGTCGGGCCGACGGACGACGCTGACTACGCCGCCAGTTGCCAGGCCCTCGCGGATCGGTTGGGCGTGGCCGCCTGCGTCCACCTCACGGGCACCCAGGCGTCCGCCCTCTGGCTCCGGCACGCCGACGTTGTCGTGCTGGCGTCGCGCAGTGAAGCCGAGCCGCTGGCACTGCTGGAGGCGATGGGGCACGGCGTCCCGACCGTCGCCCCGGACGTCGGCGGGATTCGAGGGCTGATTGGAGGGCCCGATCCGGCAGGGATCGTGATGGCCCTGTCCGCCCGCGCGTCCCCGGGAGCCTTCGAGAAGCTGCTGGCGGAGGCGCTCGGCCGCCTCGCGGAAGACCCCGGCCTACGCGAGAGACTCGGCGCCGCCGGACGCCGCCGGGTCGCCGGGCGGACCGACGCGGAGGTCGCCGACCGGTATCGAGACCTGTACGTCTCGCTCGTCGCGCGGGACACCTGACATACGGTCATCCACCACAGGCTGTGTGGCGGACGTGCCGAGCGCCGCCGCTCTGCGGATGGATCGGCGCGGTCCTACACCGCTGGCGGACCGCTGTCACGCCTCCATTCCACTCGATGAGGCTATTCGCCGAAGGAGCGGGGGCGGGGACGAGGGAATGAGGATTGGATCGATCACAGAGATCCCACCCTCCACCGTGTCCGTCTCTCCTCGTCGCCCTTCCGTCCTGCTGACCACCGAAGGGACGTACCCCTTCGAGGGCGGGGGCGTGACGGCCTGGGCGGACGTGGTGATCCATGGGCTGCCCGACGTCGACGTCCACCTACTGGCGGTGACGGGCTCGACGGCGCTACGGCTGCACAGGGAGCTGCCCGAGCATGTCAAGTCGATTGTCGCCGTGCCCCTGTTCGGGTCCGCCGAGCCAACCGAGTTCACGCGGCACGACGAGCCGTTCGCGACGACAGTGCTGCGCCGGGCCCGGACCAGCGAGGCCGTCGTCGAGTCCCGATTCATCCCCCTCGTCGAGCGTCTGCTCGACGCGCTCCAGCGGCCCGAGGAGGCCGGCTGGGACGAGGCACGGCTCATCCGCGACCTCAACCGCTACTTCGTCCGCTACGACCACCGTGCGTCGTTCCGCGCCGAGGGAACGTGGGAGGCCTTTCGCGACACGATGCTCGCGCAGGCGGCCGGCGAGGACGTGGCGCCGTCGCTCGGCGACATGGTGCAGGCGCTTCGGTGGCTCTACAGCTTTTTGCTCCCGATTACCGTCGAGGTCCCCAAAACCGACCTTGCGCACGCGACGCTGGCGGGGTTCGCCGGGTTGGCGGGCGTGATCGCGAAGGTCGAGCACGGGACGCCACTCGTCGTCACCGACCACGGGATCTATCTCCGTGAGCGCTACATCGCGATGTCGGCCTCGACCGAGTCGTTCTTCCTAAAGCGCTTTTTGCTCCGGCTGGTCCATCTGGTCAGCCGCGTGTGCTACGTGGCGGCCGACCAGGTGTCGCCTGTGTGCCGGCACAACGCGCGGTGGGAGGAACGGATGGGCGTCACCCGCGATCGGATCCGCCCCATCTACAATGGGATCGACACCGACCGGTTTGCCCCCCCCACGAGCACGCCAGCCGGCCGGCGCCCAACGGTCGTCACCGCCGCCCGCGTTTTCCCGCTGAAGGACATCGAGACGCTGATCCGGGCGTGCGCCGTGACGCGCCGTCGCGTCCCGGACGTCCACTTTGTGGTCTACGGCGCGAACTGGGTCGACAAGCCCTACACCGCCCGCTGTGAGGCGCTCATCGATGAGGTCGGCGTCCGGGACCACTTCACGTTTGCCGGTTACCACGACGAGCCCTCGAAACTGTACCACGAGGGCGACGTGTTCGCGCTCTCGTCGATCTCGGAGGGCTTCCCGTTTTCCGTCATCGAGGCGATGGCCTGCGGTCGCCCGGTCGTGGCCACCGATGTGGGCGGCGTCAAAGAGGCGGTCGAGGGCATCGGCATCGTCGTGCCCCCGCGTGGCGTCGAACCACTAGGGGAGGGGTTGGCGGACCTGCTGCTCGACCGCGAGCGCTACGACGAGTGCGCCCGCTTGGGCCGGGAGCGGGCCGTCCGCGATTTCGGGCTGGACCAGATGCTCGACGCGCATCGCCTCACCTACCGCCACTGGGCTGGGCTCACCGACGTGCCGCTCCCGCCCGCCCTAGGCGCGCCGGATCCGCTGGCGCTCCCGCCTCCCGCCCCTGACGCCGTGCCAGCCCTCGCCGACGGTGCCACAGGCGTCGCCGGGGACGGCTCCACGCGATTGCGTCGGACCGCCCATCGCCGTGTGTCCGCACGGCGCGCGTCCTCTACGCCGGAACGCTCCATGCGCACCGAGCACGCGCTGGACCGCGGGCGTGGCCCGCCTGGGGGGCACCCCCACCGCACCCCGCACTTCGGCGCGCCCCCCGGCGCGAGCGGCAGAGCTACGTCCGGTTCCCATCTACATCCAGTGGGTCGAAAGGGAACGGGAGGGGAGGATTCTGTCTCCTTGACATTCTCTTCACGGCCTGGGATCTTTCCGGCCCCCCGGTCGCCCCTCTTCTCCCCCTGACAAGATGACCGTCTATGACGCCGACCACATCCGCAACGTCGCCCTCGTGGGGCACCAGGGGAGCGGAAAGACGACGCTGGCCGAGGCCATGCTCTTTAGCGCCGGCGCCATCCCTCGGATGGGGACCGTGACGGAAGGGTCGACGACGAGCGACTTCCATGAGAGCGAGCGCGAGCGGGAGATGTCGGTGTTCACTTCGTTGCTCCACGCCGAATGGGAGGGGCACAAGATCAACATTCTCGATTCGCCTGGGTACCTCGACTTTTCAGCGGAGACCATCACCGCCCTCAAGGTCGCCGACACAGCGGCATTCGTGATCGACGCGTCAGAAGGGGTGCAAGTCGGGACGGAGCTGGCGTGGACCTACGCGGCCCAGACGGAGACGCCTGCGATGTTTGTCATGAACAAACTGGACACGGCCGGGTCGGACTTCTCCGCTGCGCTTGCCCGGATTCAAGAGCGCTACGGGCGGGCGGCCATCCCCGTCCAACTCCCGGGGGGCTCGGGCACGAGGACCATCATCGACGTGCTGCTGATGAAGCAGCTCCGGTTCGACGAACGCGGCCGGGCGATCGTAGAGCCCATCGCGGATGCCTTCCGGGAAGCCGCCGACGCGCTCCACAACGAGCTCGTCGAGGCCATCGCAGAGAACGACGAGGGGCTGATGGAGCTGTACTTCGAAAAGGGCGAGCTCAGCCAAGCCGAGATGCGGACCGGGTTGCACAACTCGATGCTCAAGCGCGAGCTGTTCCCCGTCTTCCTGACCGTCGCAAGCGAGAACGTGGGCGTATCGCGGCTGATGTCATTCATCGACAACGTCTGCCCGAGCCCCGCTGAGATGCCGCCGCCCCACATGGAGGCCGGGTCCGTGTCGGTGACCGCCGACGGCGCGCCGGTGGCGTTTGTCTTCCGCACGATGGCTGAGGAGCACGTTGGCGAGTACTCGTACATGAAGGTGTACGACGGGACCCTGACCGCGGGCCAGGACCTAGAAAACGCGCACACCGGGGCGACAGAGAGGCTCGGCGGCCTCTATGCCATCAACGGCTCGTCCCGCGACGACGTGCAGCACCTGGTGGCCGGGGACATCGGTGTGACGGTCAAGCTCAAGCACACCTCGACCGGCGACACGCTGCGCGCGAAGGGATCCGACGCCGTCGTGACACCTGTCGACTACCCCGAGCCCCGGATGCGGCTGGCGGTCCGGGCCGCCCGATCCGGCGAAGAGGACAAGCTTGCCCTGGGGCTGGCGCAGATCGTCAAAGAGGACCCGTCGCTCGTCGTCGAGCACGACGCGCACCTGGGCCAGGTCACGCTCGCGGGGCAGGGCGAGATGCACCTCGACATCGCGAAGTACCGGATGGCGCACCGCGCCAACGTCGATGTCGTCTACGAGCGGCCCCGGATCAGCTACCGTGAGACCGTCCGCAGCCGGGCCGACGCCAAGTACCGGCACAAAAAGCAGACGGGGGGCGCCGGCCAGTTCGCCGAGATCGAGATCTTGGTCGAGCCCGCTGATCACGACTTCGATCCGCCCGGCGCCATGAAGGTGCGCAACGAGGCCGAGGTGACGACCGAGTGGGGAAGCCGCGTCCATTACGTCGATGCCATCGTCGGTGGCGTCATCGACATGCAGCGCTTTTTCGGGGCTATCCAGAAGGGCGTCGCCGACATGCTCCGCGAGGGCCCCGTCGCTGGCTACCCGGTCGGCGACGTCCGCGTCGTCGTCTACGACGGGTCGATGCACTCTGTCGACTCGAACGAGAACGCCTTCAAGACGGCGGCGAAGATGGCGTTCCGCGACGGATTCCGTGACGCCCAGCCGGCCATCCTCGAGCCCATCGTGGAATTGGAAGTGCTCGTCCCGGACAGCCACATGGGCGACGTGCTCGGCGACCTCAACACGCGTCGCGCGCGCATCCACGGGATGGAAGCGGAGGGCCCGTTCCAGAAAATCGTCGCCCACGTCCCCGAGGCTGAGCTCTACCGCTACTCGACCGCGCTCCGCTCGATGACGCAGGGACGTGGCTTGCACCGCGCGCGATTTAGCCACTACGACCCCGTCCCTCGCGACGTTCAGGCCAAGCTGGTGGCCGAGCAGGCCGAGGCGGTCGCCGCCTGAGCGGCCCCTACCTCGTCTCCCACGACTCTGGGGCCGCCCCGACGCCTGAATCGCCGAACCGGCCTCGGCATTCGTCGAACGCCGCCGTCAATGGCCCATCCGACGGGGTCATGTGACGCCCCGACTCGGCCACATTCCCGACAGCCGGCTCTGTCCCGGAGCGGACATGCGAGGCTGACGGAGCGCTGTCACCGGCCGGTGGGACCATCGGGCGCCCGGGCACGGACGCCCCGGGCCCGTCGTTACCTTGACCGACACGCCATCGATCCTCATGCTGGGCATCCAGAACGGCCGCAACGCCCGCCCGCGCGGGTTCGACTACCAGCCCCGGTTCTACAACCCGGAGGCCGACGCGAGGCGCAAGCGCCAGCTCCAGTTTGTCCGCCCCAGCGAGCGGCGGACGCGTAAGACGAAGCAACCACAGTTCGTGGCCGTCGGGCTGGGCCTTGCGCTGGCGTTCTACCTCTTCATCCACATCGAGGACATCGTCGAGAACGTGACGGCGTTCGGCGGGTGGTTCTTCCAGTAACCCATGGAGGCGATGCCCGACGCGACCGACGGGCTCGTCCGGGCCCTCCCCGACACCCTCGCCAGCAAAATTGCGGCGGGGGAGGTCGTGCAGCGGCCGGCGAACGCGCTCAAGGAGCTGGTCGAGAATGCCCTCGACGCGGGGGCGGCCTCTGTCGAGGTGACCCTGCGGAAGGCGGGGTCCGAGCTGATCCAGGTGCTCGATGACGGCTGCGGGATGGGCCCCGCCGACGCCGTCGCCTGCTTCGGGCGCCACGCGACCAGCAAGCTCCGTCGGTTCGAAGACCTGGAGTCGTTGCGCACCCTCGGGTTCCGCGGCGAGGCGCTGGCGTCGATTGCGTCGGTCTCCCAAGTCGAACTCAAGACTCGCCGCCGCGACGACGAGGCCGCGACGTGCGTCCGGGCCGACGGGGGAGAGGTGGTCGACGTGTCGCCGTGCGCGGCGCCCGAGGGCACCTGCATCTCGGTCCGCAACCTGTTCTACAACGTCCCAGCGCGCCGGGCCTTCCTGAAGAGCCCGGCGACCGAGTTCAAGCACTTGGTCGAGGCGTTCCAGGCCCTCGCGCTATCCCATCCCCACGTCGCGTTCTCGCTCGTCCACGACGGGACCGAGGTCTGGCGCCTGCCGGCGGCCGAGGGCGACGACGCCCTCGCGGTCCGGCTCGGTGCGCTCGCCGGCGGCGGTCTCGACGGTCGGCTCGTCGCGGTCGAGGAGTCCACGAGCTACCTGTCGGTCACCGGGCTGGTGGCCCACCCCGACCGCGCCAGGCGCAGCCGCGGCGAGCAGTACCTCTTCATCAACGGCCGCTATGTCAAGAGCCGGTCGCTCGACCACGCCGTCGGCAGCGCGTTCGGCGCCCTGCTGCCCGAGCGCCGCCACGCGCTCTACGCCTTGTTCCTCGACGTCGACCCCCGGCACGTCGATGTCAACGTGCACCCGACGAAGACGGAGGTCAAGTTCGACGACGACCGCGGCGTGTACAGCTTCGTGCAGGCCGTCGTCAAGCGGTCGCTCGCGGAGGGCGGGCTCGGCCTGGCGTTCGACGACCGCGCCGTCCGCGCCGATCTCGCGCCGCCGGCGGCCCTCCCACCCATGCCCGACCGGCCGAGCTCCGTGGACTTCGATCCTGGCCCGCCCGTGTCGATGCCTCCCCGGGGCGACGGGGCCACCCGCGACGCCGCGCCCACCTCGTTTCGCCTGGAGGCGGGCGCCAGCTTTCGTCCGACCGAGGCGCGACGGCCGGCCCCGACGCCAACGCCGCTCCCGCCCGTCGATCCTGGGCCACCCGTCGGCCCCATCCCGTCGCGTCTGGGCCCCGTCCCGGAAGGCGACCTCGACCTTGACCTCGCTGACGACCCGGAGCGCACCTTCTGGCAGCTGCACGGCCGGTACCTGCTGTCCCCGGTCCGCTCTGGCCTGCTCGTCGTCGACCAGCGCGCGGCGCACGAACGGATCTTGTATGAGCGGGCGCTGGCGTCGATGGAGAGCGGGATGGCGTCGTGCCAGCAGCTGCTGTTTCCGTTCACGGTCGAGCTCGGGCCGACCGACCGCGCGCTGCTCTCCGAGATCGCCCCCGACCTCGCGGCGCTCGGCTTCGAGCTTCGGATCCCAGACGACGGCCCCGTCCTCGTCCGCGGCGTCCCTGCCGACGTGACGCTGGGCGACGAGCGCGACGTGCTCGACGACCTGCTGGCACAGTTCCGGCGGAACAACCGGCTCCAACTCGGCGCTCGGGAGAACGTCGCTCGGAGCATGGCCTCCCGCACGGCCATCCAGCCCGGCCACACCCTCGGTCCGATCGAGGCCCGGCTGCTCGTCGATCAGCTCTTTGGCTGCGCCGATCCCTTCTCCGACCCCGCCGGCCGACCGACGATGACGCGGCTGTCGAGCGACGAGATCGACCGCCGCTTCCGGCCCCGGTGACCGTCGAGGCCCGGGTCGCGCAAGCGCTGGAGGCGGCTGGGATCGACGGCCGAGCGCTGGTGGCCGCCAGCGGCGGTGTTGACTCGACCGTGCTGCTCCACACGCTCGTCGCGCTTGGCGTCGAGATCGTCGCCGCCCACGTCGACCACGGGTTGCGCCCAGACAGCGCCGAGGACGGAGCGTTTGTGGCCGACCTCGCGTCGAGCCTCGGGGTCCGGTGTGTCCGGCTGGCGGTGGCCGTCGACGAAGGGAACGTGCAGGCCGAGGCCCGCCGCGCGCGGTACGCCGCGCTGGCCGAGGCCGCGCGCGAGCAGGGCTGCACTGCCGTCGCCACCGGCCACACGGCGACCGATCAGGCCGAGACGGTCCTGCTGGCGCTGGCGCGCGGCGCCGGGTTGCGAGGGCTCGCGGGAATGCCGCCGACGCGGGCGCTCGGTGACGGCGTCATCCTCCTTAGGCCGTTATTGCACGCGGCGCGAGCCGAGGTCGAAGCCGCCGCCCGCGAGCACGGGTGGGCCTGGCGGGACGACTCCTCGAATGCCACCGACCGCTTTGCTCGAAATCGCTTGCGCCACACCGCACTCCCGGCCCTGCGTGCCGAAGGGGGCGGAGGTGTCGACCGCCGGATCGCGGCCTCCGCCGATGCGGCACGCGCCGCGCTGGAAACCGTCCGCGAGCAGCTTCTCGCGCTGACGGTAGGGGAGGGCCGACTCGATCTCGATGTGCACGCGCTGCCCGATGGCACGCGAGACGCCGTCCTGGCGGAGGCCGTTGCCGAGTGGGCCCCGGACGCGGCGCGCTCGCGCGTCCTCGTGGCCCGCTTGGCGGCACTGCTCAGCGCGGACGTCGGCACGTCTGTCGACAGCGGGGGGCTCATCGTGTGGCGCGAGCGGGACGCCCTTCGGTTCGACACCGACCGGCCGCGCGCCGGCGGAGCCCTCGTCTCCACTGCCCTCGATGCGCCCCCGACCGCCTTTAGCGCCGACCGCTGGTCCGTGGTCGTCGACGCGGACGAAGTCGCAGGTGCGAGCGTACGGACGTGGCGACCCGGCGACCGCCTTGAGCCGCTTGGACTGGATGGGTCCCGCCCCGTCGCGGACGTCCTTCGAGAGGGTGGGGTGGCTCGCGCGGACCGGCCGCACGCGCCGCTCGTGGTTGCAGGCGGCCGCGTGGCCTGGGTCGTGGGCCACCGGCTGGCGAGTTGGGCGGCCGTCACCGCGAAGACCCGGCGAGCGGCGCGGTGGTCGTGGCACGCCGACGGGGAGGCGGGGTAGCTTCCCGGACCCAGCCGCCCGCACGATGTCCGAGATCGCCGCCGCCCCCGACGTCGTCACCTGCCGCGGCGAGCGGTTTACGCTCTACCTGAGCGAGGAGAAAATCCAGGCCCGGATCCGCGAGATGGGCGCCCAGATCGCTACGGACTACGCCGACGTCGGCATCCCAATTCTGATCGGCGTGCTCAACGGCGCGTTCATCTTCACGGCCGACCTGATGCGGGCCATCCCGGCCGACTCCGAGGTCGACTTTTACAAGCTGTCGAGCTACGGCGAGGGCAAGGTCTCGACCGGCAACGTCACCGAACTCAAGGACATCGACGCCAAGCTGGAGGGCCGCCACGTCATTGTCGTCGAGGACATCGTCGACACCGGCCTGTCGATGAAGTACGTCATGGAGCAGATCGCCCATCGCAATCCGGCCTCGCTCCGCACGGCGACGCTGCTCCGCAAGCCGGACGCCATGAAGGTCGAGGTGGACGTCGACTACGTGGGCTTCGACATCGACAACCTGTTCGTGATCGGCTACGGGCTCGACTACGGCCAGCTGGCGCGCAACCTCCGGGCGATCTACATCCTGGACGAAGAGCAGGCGTAGGGCACGGCGGACGGGACGGGTGCCCGACCGATGGCACCAGGCCGGGCGATCTTGCGGCGTCCCCCCGCCGACCGATGGTCCCGCTCCGTCTCCGCCTCCAGAACTTCCTCTCGTACGGGGAAGACGCGCCGGTCCTCGACCTCGAAGGCATTCACGTGGCCTGCTTGTCGGGCGGTAACGGGCAAGGCAAGAGCGCGCTGCTCGATGCGATGACGTGGGCGGTGTGGGGCGAGGCCCGGAAGTCGAGCGAGGCCCGCAAGCCGGACGAGGAACTGCTGCGCGTCGGGTCCCGGTCGATGGAGGTCGATTTCGCGTTCCGCGTCGACGCGACCGATTACCGCGTCGTGCGGAGCTACCAGGTCTCCGCCAGCGGGAAGACCTCGAAGCCGGGGCTGGAATTCCAGGTGCTGGACGGCGAGACGTGGCAGGCCTTGACCGCCGAGTCGGTCCGGGCCACGCAAGCGCTGATCGAAGGGCGCGTCGGGATCGACTACGAGACGTTCATCAACTCGACGTTCCTGCTCCAGGGACGGAGCGACGAGTTCACCAAGAAGCGCCCCGGCGAGCGAAAGGAGATCCTGGGCAAGATCCTGGCGCTGGGGCGGTACGACCTGCTGGCGGCACGGGCGGGCGCGCGGTGGTCCCGGCTCCGCGAGCGGGCAACGGCGCTGGAGGCCGAGGCCACGCGGCTGGACGAGGCGCTGGAGGGCGTCGGCGCTTGGGAGGCCGACCGGGACGTGGCGCAGGCGGCGGTCGCCGAGGCGACCTCGGAGGTCGAGGCGGCGGCGCAAGCGGTGGCCCAGGCGACGGCCACATTGAGCGCGCTCGACGCGACCGCGCGCGAGGCGGAAGCACTCCAGCGGTCGCTCGCGGAGGCCACCGACCGGCTCGCCCGCCTCGACGCCGACGACGCCCGCGTCGCTGCCCAGATCGAGTCCGCCGACGCACTGATCGCACAGGCCGACGCCATCGAAGCGGGGCACGCCGAGTACGAGACCCTGCGCGCCAGCCGGGCGGCCCTCGACGAGAAGGCGTCGCTGCACCGGGGCATCGACGGCCAGCGGCACGCGCTGCGGCTGGAAATCCAGCAGGTCCGGGCGGCGGCCGAGGCGGGGGTGACCAAGCTGGCGGGGCAGGTCGAGACCCTCGACCGGCAGATCGCGGCGGACACCGAGGCTGTCGCGGGACGGGCGGAGGCGGAGACTGCGCTCGCCCGCGCCGACTCGGCTCGCGCAGATCTGGACACGCTCGACGCGGCGTCGAAAGAGCGCGACGCGCTTGCCGCCCGCATCGACGCGCTCGACAAGCGGCTCGCAGCCGACAAGGGCGCGCTAGAGGGCCGCTACTCAGGCGTTGTGGAGGAGGGGAAGCGGCTCGCGGGCGAGGTGAAGGGGGAGGCCGGGCCGGACACTGCGGCGCTCGCGGCGGCCGTGGCGGCCGGAGAGGCCGCCGTGGCCCGACGCGAAGCGATCCAGGCCGAGGGCGGCGAGGCGTCCCGGACCGTCGGCGCGCTCGATGGGCGGCTCCAGTCGCTGGCGGCCGACGCCGCGAGGATCGAGGGCCGCCGCCGCAAGCTGGCCGCCAGCGACGAGGATTCCTGTCCGACGTGTGGCTCGGACCTGAGCGAGGCCCACCGGGCGGACGTGCTGGCGGGCTACGACGCCGAACTCGGGGAGTTGGCGCAGCAGAGGGCGGCCGTTGATCGCGAGCGGGCCGACGCCATCGCGGCTCGCGACGCGCTCCGAGCCGAGTTCACTGCTCTCGGCCCGGCCCTCGAAGCAGGGGACGTGGCGGCCCGGGCCCTCGCGTCCGCCGCGCAGGAAGCGACCCGGCTGGCGGCGGCCCGAGCGCGCCTGGACACGCTCCGGGAGGAGGCCCGCCAGCTCAAACATCAGATTGATCAGGAGGCGTTCAGTCCGGACGTCCACGCCGAACGGACACGTCTCGTCGACGCGCTCTCGTCCGTGGCGTACGACGCTGCCGCGCACGACCGCGCACGGGCCGAGGCCGCGCTTCGGGACCACTGGGCCGGTCGGCTCCGCCAGCTCACCGTCGCCGCCGAACGGCTGGAGGGCGCCCGAGCCGAACGGGAGCGCCGCGCCGTCGACCTCGCCGCCGCCCGCTCCGCCCTCGACCGGGGCGACGCTGGGGCCGAGCTGCACACGCGGATGGCGGCTCTCGACAAACAGGCGGAGGCCATCGGCTACCGCGCCGACGAGCACGACCGCGTCTCGCGAGCGCTCGACGCCGTGTCGGACGCCCCGGCGCGGCTGGCGAGCCTGCTCGACGCCCGCCGCCAACGGGCCGATCTGGCGGAGCGCCGCGCGGCCATCGCCACGGACCGGCGGGCGGTCCGTGAGCGGACGGCGGAGCAGCGGACGGCGCTCGACGCGCTTCAGGCCTCGCTCGCGGAGCGCGATTCGGCCGTCAAGGCGCGGGACGGGGCGACGGAAGCGAGGGGCGCGGCGCAGTCGCGCTTGGCGGCAGCGCAGAGCCGCCTCGGGGGTCTGACGGAGCGCCTCGACCGGGCGGCCAAGGACCGCGAGCGGCGCACGGCCACGAAGGCGGAACTCCGGGATGTCAAAAAGGAGCGCGCCCTCTACGGTCACCTGCGGCGCGCCTTCGGGAAGAACGGCATCCCATCGCTGATTATCGAGGAGACCCTGCCGGAGATCGAAGCGCGAGCGAACGCGCTGCTCGACCGCTTGTCGCGCGGCCGCACGCGGATCGCGCTGGAGACGCTCAAGGACAAGAAGACGGGCGGCGGGACGAAGGAGACGCTCGACATCCGCATCACCGACGACCAAGGCCACGCCAGGCCCTACGAGACGTACTCAGGGGGTGAGGCCTTCCGGGTCAACTTCGCCCTCCGCATCGCGCTGTCGCAGATGCTCGCGGAGCGCTCCGGCACCCAGATCCGTACGCTCGTCATCGACGAGGGCTTCGGCACGCAGGACGCCGAGGGGTTGCAGAGCCTGATCGGTGCCATCCGCGCCATCCAAGACGACTTCGAGACGATCCTGGTCATCACCCACCTCGACGAACTGAAGGACGCCTTCCCGATCCGCATCGAGGTCCGCAAGGAGCCCGTCACCGGCTCGACGTTCGACATCATCGGGGCCTGAGGGCGCCCTCAGTCGACGACTGGCGGGAGCGGCCCCGGCAACGCTGCGATGCCGAAGCGACGGACCACTACGACGCCGGCCACGATCAGCGCGCCTCCGACGATCTGAGGCAGCGTCACCTGCTCACCCCGTAGGGCAACCCCCGCCATCACCCCGACGACGGGCACCAGGTTCGAGAACGCGGCCGTCCGCGAGGCGCCGGCGGTCTGCACCGAGGTGTTCCAGATGGCGTACGCGAGCCCGGTCGAGAGCCCGCCGGAAAACAGGATCGCCGCCACGTCCCAGCCGTCGAAGGCGCCCCAGTCGACGCTGGCGGCCTCCGGGGCGGCGAGCGCCAGGAGGCCCGGCGCGGACACGACGATGCCCCAGAAGGTGAGGCCGACGGGCGTCGCACCCCGGTCGAGGACCGGGCGCGCCAATGTCGTGTAGACGCCCCACGCCAGCGCGGCAGCCAGCATGAGCACGACCCCGCTCCGGTCGCCCTCGAACGCCGCCGCCGGATTCCCGGCGACCACGAGCGCGACGCCGCCTAGGCTGGCGGCGAAGCCCGCCCACCCGAGCGCGAGAAGCCGCTCCTGCTTGAGGAGATGCGCCGTGAGCGCCGTCCACGCGGGGCTCGTGGCGATGAGAAGCGCGCCCGTCCCCGCCGAGACGCGGTCGATCCCCACGATGAAGACGACTTGGTACAGCAGGATGCCAAGCAGGCCAAGCCCGATGACCGCTCCCGTGCCCCCCGTCCGGAACGTGACCAACGGCGACACCCCACGGGACCGGGACTGCCGAAGATGCAGCCCGCCGAGCACCAGCACCGACACGGCAAAGCGCAGCGCGTTGACCGTATACGGGGGCGCCACTTCGAGTGGTACTTTAATGACTGCGAAGTTGACCCCCCACACCAGGACCACGGCCAGCAGGCCGACCTCGGGGGCGAGCAGGGCGCGACGCAACGGCACGGTGGGGGGACCCGCCGAACGTAGCTCGCCGCCCGCCCGGCCCCGTCGGCGCTCGCGGTCCGCACGCGATCCTCACCATGCCCACGCCCGGCATCCGCAAGCTCTACTACTCGATCCGGGAGGTCGCCGAGGCGACCGACCTCAAACCCCACGTGCTCCGCTACTGGGAATCGGAGTTCGAGGACCTAGCCCCCAAGAAGAACCGCGCGGGGAACCGGGCCTACACCGAGCGCGACATCGAGGTCGTCGAGCGCATCCGCGGCCTCCTGCGCGACGAGAAGTACACCATCGACGGCGCCAAGCAGGTGCTGGCCGGCGACAGCCCGGCGGGGCAGGCGCCGAGCGTCGACCTGTCCCGGGCCGAGTTGGAAGACCTGCGTGCGTTTTTGGCGGACGTGTTGCGGCGCCTCTGACGAGCCCCCTAGTTTCGCCGACCCGCCACGGGACTCCGCGTCCCATCGGCTCCTCGGGTAGTGGCGCAGCCAGGTAGCGCACCAAGCTGGGGGCTTGGGGGTCGTCGGTTCAAATCCGGCCTACCCGACTCCGACCGCTCGGTCCCTCACGGGGCCGGGCGGTCGGTCGTTTGGGGCGAGGGGAAAGGGGGCGCAGAGGAGTGAGTAGCCACGGGCGGTTCCCTTCTCGAGGGGACTGCTCGCTCAAGGGAACCCACGTCGCGCGGAGTCGTGGGGCCTGGTACCTTCCGTCGCCCCCACCACTCGTGCCTGTGCCCTCCGGTCCGTTCGAATCCGACCTCCGCGCCGTCCGAGAGGCCAAAGGTCTCTCCCTCGGCGACATCCAGCAGCAGACGCGGATTCCCGTCGATGTGCTCCGGCGCTTCGAGACCGGCGACCTCGTAGGCGACCCGACGTACAACGAGGTGTACCTCCAAGCGTTTCTGAAGTCGTACGCCAAGGCCGTCGGCGTCTCGCCGAGCGCGGTGACGGCAGCCTATGGGGCGGTGAAATCGGGGTCGTACCGTGGCGAGCTCCATCCGGATGGGAGCAGTGGAGCGCCGCCGCTCGCGGACGCCGAACCCGAGTCGACGGCGTCCGTCCCTGCAAGCCCTCCCACGGCGTCGGCTCCCAAGAAGGCCGCGACCGACCGGAAGGCGCCTGCTCCTGCGGCCCCTTCTCCGCGTGCGACCGGCACTGCCCCCGCCGTCGACGCGCTCCGCAACACGCCGGACCCGGCGGCTCGCCCAGTGACGCCGGAGAAGCCCAAGACGCTTGCGCAAGCGCGCGTGAACCGGCCCGCCGTCCCCGGTGCCCGGCGGTCGTTCGACAAGAACTGGGGGCTCATCCTGGGACTGTTCGCGGTCTTCGTGTTCATCGTCGGGGGCGCCATGTGGTGGCTCCTGCGCGACGACTCGCCCGACGCCGAGCCCGACGACCAGGTCGTCGCCGTCGGCGCCGACGAACTGGACGCCACCCCCGATTCCGTCGGGGCCTCAGCCGAGACCCCCACAGGCCCGCAACTGGCGCTCCCGATTACAGTGACGGTTACCGCTGGTGGGGACGGGCTCCAGTGGTTCAGGGTTACCGACGACACCGCCGATCGCGCGCCGTACTGGGTCGACCAAGGCGGGACCCAGACGTTCACCGCCGACTCGCTGCTGATCCTGTGGGGCGAGGGCAACGAGGGCGGCCCCGCGTACGCCTTTGAAGAGACCACCGTCGAGGTTCAGGGGCTGCGGTTTACCCCTCAGAGCGGCAAAACCCTTACGATCAGCCGGGCCACCGGACAGGCGCTTCTCGACTCGCTGGCAGCCGCGGGAGGCGGATGACGGACGTGATCGGGGCTGCTCGCGCCCTGCTCGACGCGGTCGACGGGCTCGACGCCGACTCGCTGGCGGCGGGCGAGGCGGCTGCGCTCGCGACGCGGCTCCGGCCGGTCGTCCGAGCTCTTGGGCAGGCGTACTACACCGCCGGCGAGAGCCTGGTCGGCGATTCGCAATACGACCGCCTCTTCTACGGCTTGCGGGCCCTCGAAGAGGCGCATGGACTCCAGACGCCCGACTCCCCGACGCACCGTGTCGGCGGGGCCCCGCTCGACGCGTTTCAGAAGGCCGCGCACCCGGTCCCGCTGCTGTCGCTCGGCAACGCCTTTGATGGCGACGACCTCCGCGCCTGGGTGGACCGCGTCCGCAAGGGGCTCGACGGCGTGATGGACGACGGCGAGACGCTGACCTATGTCGCCGAGCTCAAGATCGACGGGCTCGCACTGGCACTGACGTATGTCGACGGCGTCCTGACCCGCGCAGCCACCCGGGGCAACGGCCGTGTTGGGGAGGATGTGACCACAAACGTCCGCACCGTCCGGGCGATTCCGCTCCGTCTCGCCGAAGGCGCTCCCGCGCGTGTCGAGATCCGGGGGGAGGCGTTCATGGCCCGGTCCACGTTCGACGCCGTCAATGCTCGCTTGGAGGCGTCAGGGGAGAAGACGATGGCGAACCCCCGGAACGGGGCCGTCGGGAGCCTCCGCCAGCTCGACCCGGCCGTCACCGCCAGCCGCGAGCTGTCGTTCTACGCCTACGGTGTCGGGCCCGTCGAGGGCGAGATGCCCGGCACGCAGTCCGGCGTGCTCGACGAACTGGCGCGGCTCGGCCTGCCCACGGGCCCCCACCGGCAGGTGTTCACCGACGTCGACGACCTCGTGGCCTTTTGCCAAGGGTGGGCCGACCGCCGCGACACGCTCGACGTGGAGATCGACGGCGTCGTCGTCAAGGTCGACCGGCTGGACTATCAGAACGTGCTCGGCCTGCGCTCGACGGAGCCGCGCTGGGCGGTGGCCTTCAAATTCCCCGCTCGCGAGGCCACGACGCGGCTCGTCGGCATCGAGCACAACGTCGGTCGGACAGGCGTCATCAAGCCACTGGCCATCTTGGAGCCCGTCGAGGTGGGGGGCGTGACCGTCTCGCGAGCAACGCTCCACAACGCCGACTACATCCAGTCCCGAGACATCCGTGTGGGTGACGACGTGGTGGTCAAGCGGGCCGGCGACGTGATCCCGGCCGTCGTCGGGCCCGTGGGCGCGGATCCAGACCGTGACCGCCCGCCCTACCTGCCTCCGGAGGTCTGTCCCGTCTGTGGCCGCCCGCTGGTGCGTCCCGAGGGCAGCGTCGACCTGCGCCATCTCGAAGGCGGCTGCCCCGGGGTCCTGCGTCGCGCCGTCGAGCACTTCGTGTCCCGGAACGCCCTGGATGTCGATGGACTCGGCAGAAAGGGCGCGATCCGGCTGGTCGACGAGGGGCTGGTGGCCGATCTCCCGGACCTCTTCCGCTTGATCGATCGTCGGGACGCGCTGGTCGACCTGGAGGGCTTCCAGGACAAAAAGGCCGACCGCTTGATCGCCGGGCTCGGCGCCGCGAAGCAGCGCCCGCTGGCGCGCCTGTTGTTCGGATTGGGCATCCGCCATGTCGGCGAGACCGTCGCCCGCGACCTCGTGGCCCACCACGACTCGCTGGCGTCGCTGGCGTCGGCCACCCAGGAAGAGTTGGAGGCCATCGATGGCATCGGGCCGATCGTCGCCGAAAGCGTCGTCGACTGGTTTCTGGAGCCCGAGAATCAGCGGACGATCGCCGAGTTGGAGGCACTGGGCGTCGACACGACGCGCAAGCCGGGCGAGCGCGTCGCCTCCGAGCGCGCTGCGGACGGCGTGTTCGCGGGCAAGACCGTCGTCATCACCGGCTCGTTCGAGGGGATGACCCGGCCCGAGCTCAAAACGGAGATCGAGGCGCTGGGCGGCAAGGTGTCGGGCAGCGTCTCGAAGAAGACCGACTATGTGGTGGCGGGCGAGAAGGCGGGCTCCAAGCGCGACAAGGCCGAGGAGCTGGGCGTGGCCATCCTCGACGCCGGGCAGATCGCTGCCGTGCTGGCGGGCCAGCCGCTCCCCGCTGCCCCCGACGCGTCCACGGTCCCGCCCGACGCCCCGCCAGCTGCGTCGCCATCGGTCGAAGAGGACCCAGCGAACGACGGGCCCTCGATGGGCCAGGCCAGTCTGTTTTCGTGATTGGCCGCCTCCGCGCCGCGCTCGCGGCCCGCGCGGCGCGCACCGCCATCGTTGCCCGCCGTCCGGCCCCGCCCCGTCGCGTGCCGGAGCGCCGGCTCCTTCTGGTTCTGCCCCCCGATGATGCGGGCCAAGCCGCCGCATGGGCACTCGTGGAGCGCCTGGGGCTGGCGCCGGCCCGCGTGACCGCCGTGGTTGCCGGCGACCACATCGGTCCGGCGCCGTTCGCGTTCACCGGTCGCATCGTGGCCCTCGACGCCGACGCGCTCGACTGGCGCCGGATCCCCACCCGCGCCGTCCTCGACGCCGCGTGGGCGGACGCCCCAGATGTGGCGGTCGACCTCGCGGCGCCGGACGATCTTGCAGCCGCCCTGCTGGTCGGCGCGTCCCCTGCCGCCGTCCGGATTGGCCGTCACCGGCTCGACCGCGAGCCGTTTTTCGACCTGATGATCGGCGCCACCCCCGACGCCGCCAGCGCCGCCGAGGCGCTCGGCCGGCTGCTCCGCCAACTCGACCCGCCCGTTCTCCCTGTCTAAGTGCTCACACCGATCGATTTCGTCGTGCTCGGGCTGTACGCCGTTGGCATCGTTGCCTTCGGATTAAAAGCCGGAGGTCGCCAGACCACCACCAACGACTACTTCCTTGGCGGGCGCGACCTGCCATGGTGGGCCGTTTGTTTTTCCATCGTCGCTACCGAGACGAGCACGCTGACCGTGATCGGAGTCCCGGCCGTGGCGTACGGCGGGGCGTTGACGTTCCTCCAGTTGGCGATCGGCTACATGATTGGGCGGGTCGTCGTCGCCTATGTGCTTCTCCCGCGCTACTTCCGGGGTGAGTTGCAAACCGCCTACGCGTTTCTGGGAGACCGCTTCGGCGACGGGATGCGCGGGCTGGCGTCGGTCACCTTCCTGCTGACGCGGCTCCTGGCGGATGGCGTCCGCCTGTTCGCGACGGCGATCCCGATCCAGGTGGTCGCCCGGGCGGCGGGCTACGAGATCGGGTACCCGGCCGTGATCATCGCCATCGGGGTCGTGACGGCCGCCTACACCTACGTCGGAGGTCTCAAGGCCGTCGTGTGGATGGACGTGGTGCAGATGGGGATCTACGTCGGAGGCGCCATCATCGCCCTGGGACTGCTGGTCGCCACGCCCGCCCTGGGGACGCTGGCGCAAGCTGCCGAGGCCGGCAAGCTGGCCCTCATCGATCTCGGGATCGGGGAGGGGCTCGGTGTGATGCTCACCTCGCCGTATGCGCTGGTCGTTTCCGTCGTCGGCGGCGCCGTGTTCGCGATGGCCTCGCACGGGACGGACCAGCTCATCGTCCAGCGCGTGCTCGCGTGCCGCTCCCTGGAGGAGGGCCGCAAGGCGATGATCTGGAGCGGCGTGTTCGTCGCCGTCCAGTTCGCCTTGTTTCTGGCCGTCGGCCTGATGTTGTGGGTCCACTACGGCGGCGCTCCGCTCGCGGACCTAGGCTTGTCGCGGGGCGACGAGCTGTTCCCCCGCTACATCTTGGACGAAATGCCTGTCGGGCTGCGGGGCCTGCTGCTGGCGGGCATCGTCGCCGCCGCGATGAGCACGCTCTCGTCGTCGCTCAATGCGCTGGCGGGCTCCACGCTGATGGACCTCTTGGAGAGGATCGGCAAGCGGCCCGCCTCGCCCGAGAAGGCGCTGGCGCTGAGTCGGGTGCTCACGCTCGTCTGGGCGGGCGTATTCGTCGGGTTTGCAATGCTGTTTACCGGCATGGACAACCCCGTCGTGGAGTTGGGCCTGGGCATCGCTGGGTTCACCTACGGCGGGCTGCTCGGCGCCTTCGTCCTCGGCTTGGTCTCAGACCGTGCGCGCCAGCCGGACGCGATGATCGCGTTCGTGGTCGCGATTGTGGCGATGGTCGCGTTGATCTTCGGGCTGTGGTTCAGCACGGAGACCGGCGCCTGGACCGTTCAGTGGCGGCCGTCTACCGATCTCCGCGCCGACCTCGGCTTGAGAGCGGTCGCGTGGCCGCTCTACCCCGTCATCGGGGCCTCCATCACCGTGGCCCTCGGTTCTCTGCTGGCGCTCCGCCATCGCGCGGGAGCCCGACCCGTGGCGTCGGCGTCCTAAGCGCATGAGCTTTCTCGATCGCCTTGGTCTGTCCCCCCGCACCGGCCGGTACTCCCGCCGGGCCGGCCTCCGCTCCGACAATCGGCGGCCCAAGGAGTCGCCGAAGATGAGCCGTCGGGCCACGGCGATCAGGGCCGGGCTATTCCTCATCCTGGGGAGCCTCGCGCTCGTCGCGTTCCCGAACGTGGCCGTTTATGACGGCACGGCCCGGCCCGGCGACGTGTGGCAGTCCGACGACGTGGTGGCCCCGTTCGACTTCTCGATCCGGCTGCCCGAGGAGGAGATCCAGGCCCGCCGCGACTCGGTGCTGGCGTCCGAGGCGCCCATCTTCCGCGAACGTCCCGAGGCGCAGGCCCAGACGCTCGCGCGCCTCGACTCCGTCGATGCGCGCCTCGATTCGACCTTCGCGGCCTACGTGTCTTATCGCCAGGCTCGCCAGCGCGTGGCGCAGATGGCGGCCGACCCCGAAGCGGGCGACCTCCGCTCCGCTCGTGCCGCCGTTCGAGCCGACTCGGTGCGGTACCTCCAGCGGCGCCGCGCCCTGTCGCTCAGCCTTAGTCCACGCCAGTGGAATCTGCTGTTGGCGTCGGCCTATGACACGGCGACCGCGCGGCGGGGCGGGGCGCCACTCGACGACCGCCTCCTGATGGAGGCGGGGCGGATCGCGCGGGAACTGCTCACCCGCGGTGTGCTCGACGTGCCCATCGACTCGGTCCGCTCGGAGGTCCTGCACGTCCAGAATATCGACACCCGGTCTGAGATCCAGAAACGGCGCCAGGACGTGGTCGGGATCGACCAGGCCACCATCTTCGCCCGGCGCAGCCTGTTCGCCGCGTTCCCGGGGCGTCCGGACACGGTCGCCATCGGCGCAGCCCTGTTCGCTTCGTCGCTCGACCCATCGCTCATCTACGACGCCGAGGCGACGGACCGAAAGCGGGAGGAGACGTTGCGCAGCGTGCTCCCGACCCGGGGCCGGGTCCGAGAAAACCAGATCGTCATCCGGCGCTACGACGAGGTCACGACGGCGCGCTACGAGATGCTCCAGTCGCTCGACTACGCCCAGCGCGAGCGTAGCGGCGACAGCTCGTGGATCGCGACGATCCTCGGCCGGACCATCCTGGTGTTCTCGGCGATCGCCCTGTTCTTCCTCTACACCTACCTCCTGCGCCCGGCGCTCTTCGCCGACCTGCGCCAGTTTGTTCTGGCCTGCCTCATCCTGGGAGGCGTCTTGGTTGGGTTCCTTGTTGCCGGTGCGTTCGGCGGGCCCGCGGCCTTCGTGGTCCCCGTGTCGCTCGCGTCGATCTTGCTGACCATCGTCTTCGACAGCCGAGTGGGGAGTTTCGCCACGCTGACCCTGGCCGCCATCGGCGGGCTCGTCTTCGGGTATGACTTCCCCTACACGTTCACGACGCTGATCGTGGGCGTGCTGGCGGTGTTCTCTGTGCGGGACGTCAAAAACCGGAGTCAGATCCTGGCCAGCGCGGGGCTGGTCCTGCTGGCGTACGCGCTGATCCTGCTGGGCTACGAACTGCTCCGCGCGGATCCCTTTACGACGGGGTTCTTCGGCGACCTGGTCGCCGTCGCGGTCAACGCGGCACTGATCCTGCTCGCGGCGCCGTTGCTGTGGGGGATGGAGCGTGTCTTCGGGGTGACGACGGACATGACGTTGCTGGAGCTGTCCGACACCAACCGGACCCTGCTCAAGAAGCTGTCGATGCAGGCTCCGGGGACGTTCAACCACTCGCTTCAGGTGGCGAACCTCGCCGAGGCCGCCGCCGACGCCATCGGCGCCAACGCGCTCCGGGCCCGCGTGGGTGCACTGTACCACGACATCGGGAAGATGCTCAAGCCGGAGTACTTCATCGAGAACCAGCAGCCCGGCGACAACCCGCACGACAAGCTCAAGCCCTCGATGAGCGCGCTGGTGATCGCCGCGCACGTCAAGGAGGGTGTGCAACTGGGCCGCGAGCAGAACCTGCCCGACGTCGTCCTCGACTTTATTGGCAGCCACCACGGGACGGGCCTGATCGAGTTCTTCTACCGCCGCGCGCAAGAGGAGGCCGAGGACCCGTCGACGGTCGACGAGTCGGATTATCGCTATCCGGGTCCGCGGCCCGAGACGAACGAGCAGGCGATCGTCATGCTGGCGGATTCCGTCGAGGCCGCCAGCCGCAGCCTCGGCAAGCCAACCCCGAAGCGCCTGGAGTCCCTCATCGACGGCATCGTCGCAGCCCGCGTCAGCGACGGCCAGCTCGACGAGTCCACCCTGACGTTCGCCGATCTCGCGCGGATCAAGGACGCGTTCCACACGCTGCTGTGCGGCATCTACCATTTCCGGGTCCGCTACCCCGACCAGGAGGAGGAGGCGCCGGACAAGGTGGCCGAGTCAAAGGGGGCAACGCCGGAGCCCGAGCCGGAAGAGGTGATCGTCGGGGCGACCCCGGAAGAGCGCTCGACACTGGGCTAAGCGTCAGCCCGCGAGCGCGTCGCGGAGACGGGAGAGCGATGCGGGCGCCAGCGTCGGGGCCATCTCGGCGGCTTGCGTGGACATCCGCTGCACGACTGGCCGGATGCGACGACGGGCCTGGGGCGTGAACACGACGAGGTCGGACTGCCGGACGACAGTTTCGAGCTGGCGCTTGTCCGCGTCGACGGGGAGCCCGAGCAAGGGGCCTGCGAAGCCGGTCTGCTGGCGGATCTCGTCAGACAGCGGGGCGACAGCGTCGGGGTGGCGCGTCACGACGCCCAGCGACTCGCCGGGCCCCAGGCTCGCGATCCGCTCCAGCACGTCGACGGCGTACATCACGGCCGCCCCTACAACTTCGGCGCCGGGACGGGCGCGGCGGGCGGTGCGGAGGTCGGGCAAGGCGACCACCAGCCCGTCGACCGCGTCGAGGCCGGCGACCTCGGTCAGGAGCGTGGGCTGGACTCGCTCCTGGAGCGCCGCACTGGCCTGCTCCGCCCCGCTCTCGGCCAGCTCGCGGTAGCCGGCGGCGAAGTAGAGGGCCCGGCGTGCGCCCGGGCGCTCGAAGAACTGTAGGCCCTCTTGCACCACGTACTCCACCTCGTCGTCGCCCAGCCCGAGGCCGACGAGCTCGTGGAGCGCGGTCTCCACGACGCCGGCCCCACGCTCCAGGCGCTCCGACCGCGAGAGGGCCTGTCGCTCCACGACGATGTAGCCGCCGCCTCGTCGCACGTCGACGATCCCCTCCTCCGCCAGCTTCTGGTACGCCTTGCGGGCCGTGTGGAACGAGATGCCGAGCTGGTCGCCGAGCGCTCGCGTCGAGGGAAGACGGCTGCCCGGGCGGTAGCGGCCGGCGGCGATCTCGTAGCGCATCGCCCCGACGAGCTGGTCGGCGAGGGGGAGCGGGGCGTCGCGGTCGAGTTCGATCATGGGCCGGGGGGGCTGAGGAGCGCGGAGCGGGGACGTGTCCCGTCCCCAACGCACACACAGCGGCTGCAGGGCTGGCTGGCGCCCTGGCTAGCCACCGAGCATCTCGCGGGCTGCCACGGCGGCCCCGACGATTCCGGCCTCGTTGCCGAGGGCGGCGGGACGGAGCTTGGCCTTCGTCTGGAGCATCGGCGAGAACCGCTCCCACCGCTCGGGCTTGCTGACGCCCCCGCCGATCACGATGAGGTCCGGCGAGAGGACAAACTCGTAGTGCTTCAGCAGGGGCAAGACGCGGCGCTTGCCCCACTTTTCCCATGAGAGGTGCTCCTTGGTCCGGATCGAGTCGGCCCCGAAGTGCTCGGCGATGCGTTCGTCGTCCCAGATGAGATGCCCAAACTCGGTGTTCGGGACCAAGCGGCCGTCGATGAAGAGGGCGCTGCCGATGCCGGTTCCGAAGGTGAGGACGAGCGTGGTGCCCTTCTGCTTGCGCGCGGCTCCAAACTTGACCTCCGCGATGCCTGCCGCGTCGGCGTCGTTGATGACGGCGACCGGCACGCCACACGTCTTGCGGAACAGCTTGCGGGCGTTCGTGCCCTCCCATGCCGGGTCGATGTTGGCGGCCGTCTCGACCACGCCACGGACCACGCGGCCGGGGACGGTGCAGCCGATGGGCCCGGTCCAGCCGGTCGCCTTCATGATCTCGTGGACCGTCTCGGCGACGGCTTTCGGCGTCGAGGGCTGGGGCGTCGGGATCCGGTAGCGCTCGGAGAGAAGCTTGCCCTTCTTGGCGTGGACGGGCGCCCCTTTAATCCCGCTGCCGCCGATGTCGACGCCGAGGATCTTGGAGGGGACTTTCTTTTTCTGGGGGGCGGAATCGGCCATGTCGCAAGCTAGAACGACTCAGCCGTCGGCGCCTCGTTCGTAGAGCTCGACGGCGAATCGGCCGTCGGCGTCGGACCACTGCCGGCGTCGGACCAGGCCCGCATCGCTTGCGAGGTCCGCCAACCCGTCGGGGCCGTACTTGTGCGAGTCCTCGGTGTGGATGGTCTCCCCGGCCGAGACCTCGAAGGATCGGCCGAGGACCGTCAGGGTCTGATCGCGCAGGCTGCGGAGGTGCATCTCGACGCGACGCTCGGCGTGGTTGACGCGGGCTTCGTGGGCCCAAGCGCTCAGGTCGGCGTCGGCGTCGAGCTCGCGGTTGATGCGGCGGAGCAGGTTTAGGTTGAACGCCGCCGTGACACCCTGGGGGTCGTCGTACGCACGCCTGAGCGTGGCCTCATCCTTCCACCGGTCGACGCCCACGAGCAAGGCGCCGTCGTCGCCGATCACCTCGGCGACGTGCTGGAGGAAGTCGCGAGCCTGGGGGCGGGTGAAGTTGCCGATCGTCGAGCCCGGGAAAAACACGACCAAGCGCCGCGTCTCGTCCGGGAGGTCCGGGAGGGTGTACGGCTCGGTGTAGTCGGCAGCGACGGGGAGGACGGGCAGGCCGTCGTACTGGGATCGCAGGCGGTCGGCGGTCTCGAGGAGGAACGTCTCCGAGATGTCGATGGGAACGTAGGCCGCCAGCGTCCGTCGCGCATGCAAGGCGTCGAGCAGGATCCGCGTCTTGTCGCTGGAGCCCGACCCGTACTCGATGAGCGCGGAGTTTCGGCCGATGGCGTCGACGATGGCGTCAGCGTTGTCCGTCAGGATCCCGCGCTCGGTCCGGGTCGGGTAGTAGGCGTCGAGGCGGGTGATCTCGTCGAACAAGCGCGAGCCGGCCTCGTCGTAGAAGTACTTCGCCGGGAGCGTGCGGGGTCGGCTGGCAAGCCCTGCGAGCACGTCGGCGGCGAAGGCGTCGGCGTGCGCCGGCGGCGCGTCGGTGTCGGGGTCGGTCACGAGCGGGCGAGGCGGAGGCCCGTGAACTGCCACGTGGCGTCGGGCGGGAAAAAGTTGCGGTACGTCGGCCGGATGTGGCCGGGCGGGGTGGCGACGCTTCCGCCACGGAGGACGAACTGGTTGGCCATGAACTTGCCGTTGTACTCGCCGAGCGCTCCCTCGACGGGCCGATAGCCGGGGTACGGCGAGTACTGGCTGTGCGTCCACTGCCACGCCTCGCCGACGAGCTGGCGGAGCGGGGGGGACGCGGCCGGGGCGCCGTCGCCGCCGGCGGGCGGCTCGGCCGCGGACGGGTGGAGCCGGTCGTGCGCCGGGGGCGGGGCCCCGTCCCATGTGGCCCGTGCGGCGACCTCCCACTCTGACTCACTCGGCAGCCGGGCGCCGGCCCACCGGGCGAACGCGTCGGCCTCGAAGTAGCTGAGGTGAGTGACCGGCTCGTGGAGGTCGACCGGCCGGAAGCCGGCCAGCGTGTAGTGCCACCACGTGCCGTCGCGGGCCTCCCAGTAGAAGGGCTCCGACCACTCGCGTTCAAGCCGCGTCGCCCAGCCGAGGGAGAGCCACAGCTCGGGGCGGTCGTAGCCGCCGTCGGCCATGAAGGCCTGGAACTCTCCGCACGTGACCAAGCGGTCGGCGATCTCGAAGGCCTCGACAAACTGGCGGTGGCGCGGGCCCTCATTGTCGAAGTGGAACCGGCCCGCTGCCGTCGACGAGTCGGAGGCTTCGAACCCGATCTCGTGGAGCGCCGCCGGAAACGCCCGCCAGCGGACGGCGCCGGGATCGCTAGCCGGGGTGTGGGCCCGCTCGCGGTATGCGGGCCGCAGCGGGTTGACGGCGAACACGTGCTTGAGGTCCGTCAGCATCAGCTCCTGATGCTGCTGCTCGTGCTGAAGCCCGACCTCGACAACGTCCGCGACCTCGGAGCGCTCTGCCTCATCGAAGCCGTCGAGGAAGTCGCCCATCGCTGCCGTGACATGCTCGCGGTACGCGGCCACATCGGCGACGGTGGGGCGCGAGAGGTAGCCGCGCTGGGCCCGGCAGTGCCGCTCGCCGGCCTGGACGTAATAGCTGTTGAAGAGGAAGGGGTAGCGGTCGTCGAAGAGCGCGTAGTCCGGTGCGAACGGCGTCAGCACAAAGGTCTCCCAGAACCACGTGGTGTGGGCGAGATGCCATTTGAGCGGGGATACGTCCTCCATCGACTGGACGACGTAGTCCTCGACGTGCAAGCCCTCGGTGATCGCCTCGGAGTGGGCGCGGACGGTCGCGAACCGGTCGGCGAGGGTCGCCACCGGGGCGGCGGAAAGGGGGGGGGATGCCATGCAGAGGGGACCGGGGCGGACGGCGTGGGTTCCGATGTGGCCTAGGACGCCCTCGATCTCGGGAATCTTCCCTGCCTTGCCCAGCCGGACCTCTACGGGCGCTTCTCTACGGGCACAGCGTGTCGAGATTGTCGACGAGCTCCGCCCGGATCCTGGGGTCGGAGATGATGACCTGCGGCATGTCATTTCCGGGAACGGCGGCCTCGGTGTCTGCCAAGAAGGTCACTAAGCGGTCTCGGTCCCACACCCCGCTGGTCCGGCGGAGCGCGTCGGATGCGCCGGGCGTCTGCCCTACCCGCCGACCCACGACGCTGCACAGGGAGGGGGCGGACCCATGAGAGCCGGGGCCGTGGCATGTCTGACAGCGGACGAGCTCGGCGGCCGCGCGCGTGCTCATCCCCACGGTGAGTGCCGCCCGGACCGCTCGCGGGCGGGGGGTGAGCCGGATGACCTCTGCGTTGTCGGTGTAGAGGTAGATCCGCCCCTCGTGCATGATCATGTCTCGGACGCGGTCCCCGAGCGGGATCGTTTCCATGGTCACCACGCGCTGGCCCTCCAGGCGGACACGGATCAAGGACCGGGCTTTTAGGCTTCCGATCAACAGGTCACCGTTCCACAGCGGGTCGACGCCTTCGATTTGGTCGAGTTCGGATGGCGCGATCGACGGCGTCCACGACCACGCCGGCTTGGCAAACATGTCGTGCCGCCCCACCGCGATCGCGCCGGGCCACGTGTCCGCGCCGTAGTCGGTGCCGAAGGTGGCGCGGGGCCACCCGTAGTCCTGGCCCGCCTCGGCGTGGTTTAGCTCGTCACCGCCCTGGGGCCCGTGCTCGGTCGACCACAAGGCGCCGTCGGCGGTCCGGGTGAGTCCTTGGGGGTTCCGATGGCCGCTGGAGTGGACCGTCGCCGCGCCCGTCGCGAGATCGAGCCGCCAGATCTTTCCATAGTCGGAGGTGGGGTCCTGCGAGACCGGCGGGGCATCCAGCCCGTCGAATCCGTAGTCGCCTACCGTCCAGTACAGCGCGTCGTCGCCGGCCGGCTCGAGCCGACCGCCGGCCTGGTGCCCCTTGTAGGGCTCGTGGCCAGTCCGGAAGGGTAGGCAGGGGGCCGTCTCGCGAACCGTCTCCCAATCGTCGGCGGCAGCCCGCAATTTCTCGACGGCCCCTACGAGCGGAAGCCGGGCTACAACCGACGTGAAGCACCGGTCGCCCGGATGGTAGCGGGAGAATGTGAGGTAGAGGTCGGGGGCCTGGTATTCGAGATCGTGGTACCGATGCCACGCGTTCCGGACGTGCGCGGGGGGGCCGTCTGGCGACGGCAGGGCAAAAAGCGCGTCATGCCCGTTGTCGGGGAACGCCACGGGGAGACGCCGTTTTTCGAGCGTCTCGGGGTCGAGGACCGACAGTGTTCCGTTGACCATCAGGAGGACGGCCCCGGGCGTCTGTGCGAACGCCCCCGCCTGGCGGCTCGTGTGGGGGAACCCGTAGCCGGCCTGAACGAGGTCGAAGTCGAGGAGCTGGGTCCGTAGGACCCGTTGGGGCGGGCGCGTGCGCCGGGCGGCGGCGTCGACCGCTTGGTGCAGGATGGGGTACGGCCACAGCTCGAGCTCGTACACGACCGCGCCCGAGCCGAAGCCGGCGGTCGCCAGCAGAACGGCCGCGGCGGCCAAGCCGGACGAGCGGGGGAACCGAAAGCGAGCCGTTTTCCAAGTAGGCATGGGGCCTCGGCCGAGCGAAAGGGAACCGCTCCGACCCAGGTGCCCTCCAGTCTGCACAGACTATGCCAACCCCTCAAGACACGGTTTCATGGGGTGAGCTTGAAACCGTCACTACGTCGATCTCGCCCTCCAGCGTCCGGTGGACCGGGCACCGGTCGGCGATCTCCAGCAGCCGCTGGCGCTGCTCGTCCGTGAGGTCGCCGTCCAAGCGGATGGTCCGCGTGAGTCGGTCGAGGTGGCCAGTCGACGTCGCGCAGTGTGCGCAGTCGTCGGCGTGGACCTTGGCGTGCGAAACCTCGGTGACGACGCCTTTGAGCGCGAGCCCCTTGCGGTCGGCGTACATCCGCAGCGTCATCGAGGTGCAGGCGCCGAGCGCCATGCCGAGCAAGTCATACGGTGTCGGGCCCGTCTCCGTCCCGCCGACGCGAGCGGGCTCGTCGGCAACAATCGTGAAGCCTCGGGCCGCCAACACCGTCCGGAAGCCTGAGGCGCCGATCGTGGCCGTGACCGTCGGGTCGTCGTCGTAGTTGGCGGCGGGCTCGGGCTCCGAGGGGCACAGGTAGCGGCCGGCCCACGCCGCCAGCACGTCGGCGACGTAGCGGGCGTCGGCGGGGTCGCTCAACAAGTGGTCGGCGCCGTCGAGCGAGACGAAGCTCTTGGGGTGCCGGGCGGCCTCGAAGATGTGGCGCGCCTGGTCGATGCCGACCGTCCGGTCCTGCGGCGAATGGAAGACGAGCAAGGCGCGGCCGAGCGCGCCGATCCGCTCGCGCATCATCGCGTGCGAGTCGAGGTCGTCGAGGAACTGCTGGCGGATGGTGAACGGCCGCCCACCGATGTCGACACGCGCGGAGCCCGCCTCTTCGATAGCGGCCTCGGAGTCCGAAAGCAGGTTCCGAACGTGGCCGGGGTCACACGGCGCGCCGATTGTGGCGATCGCACGCACGGACGGCAGGTGCGCTGCCGCGGCCAGCACGGCCGCGCCCCCGAGCGAGTGGCCAACCAGCATCTGGGGCGCCGCGTGCGTCTCGCCCAGGTGCGCCGCTGCCGCCAGCAAGTCGCCGACGGTCGACGAGAACGACGTGTCCTCGAAGGCTCCCTCGGACTGGCCCAAGCCGGTAAAGTCGACCGACAGCACGCCCACCCCCTGCGCCGCGAGCGCCGACGAAATCTGGCGCACGGCGCGGAGGTCCTTCGAGCACGTGAAGCAGTGAGCGAAGAGGGCGTAGGCGACCGGTGCCCCGGCATCGGGCGTTTCGAGCCGCGCCGCTAGCAGGTGGCCGTCGGCATTGGGAATGGACAGGCGCTGAGAGATGGGCATGGCGCGTAGGCGCGGCGGAGGCGCGAGGCCTTACGCCGGGAGGTCGGTGTCGCCGTCGTCGTCGCGCACGTCGGAGTCGTCGTCGGCGCGGCCGTGCTCGGTCGGCGCGGTCTCCTCCTCAACGTCCGTCGTGGGCTTGTCGGCGGAGACGTCCTGGGGGCGGGTCGGGTCGGGCATGGGACTCGGGAGAGGTGTCCGGCGTTGACCCGGGAGTCCGCCCTCCCGTTCCGCCGTGCCCGGCCGCGTCGTTCAGATCTTCCTCGCCCCGGCCGCCGGGGCGCCCGTCGTGGCGGTCCCGTCCGCTCATGCCATGGAGGGGCGTGGGCTGGAGGGCGACCGCTACGCGGCCGGCGAGGGCTCCTTCAGCCGCTGGCCCGGGCCGGCTCGCGACCTGACGCTAATTGCCGCCGAGTCGCTGGCGAGTGCCGCGAGCGAGTTCGGGGTCGAGATGAGGGCTGGCGAGCACCGCCGCAACGTCGTCGTCGAAGGCATCGACCTGCTCGCGGTCCAGGGGGGCGAACTCACGGTTGGCGAGGTCCGTCTGGCGGTTGTGCGCCCGTGTGCGCCGTGCAAATACCTCGTCCGCGTCACCGGGCAGGAGCGGGCCTTCGACGCGCTCGTCGGGCGTGGCGGCGTCCGCTGCGCCATCCTCGTCGGTGGCCGGTTCGCCGTCGGCGACGAGATCTCTGTGGACGCCGCGAGCCTGACGCGACGCCGTCACCTCCCGGGGTAAACTCTCCGGTCCCCCCCGCGCCCATGGCCAGCATCCCCGACTCCGTCATCGAAGAGGTCCGCACCGCGTCCGACCTCGTGGACGTGATCAGCGACCGCGTGCGGCTCAAGAAGCAGGGGAGCAGCTACATCGGGCTCTGCCCCTTCCACAACGAGAAGACGCCGTCGTTCAACGTCGTGCCGGACAAGGGCTTCTTCCACTGCTTTGGCTGCCGGGAGTCCGGAGACGTGTTCTCGTTCGTGCAGAAAATCGAGGGGGCGGGCTTCCTCGACGCCGTGCGCCTGCTGGCGGACCGGGCGGGCATCGAGATCCGCGAGGAGGGCGCGAACACAGAGGGCGACCGTAAGGCGTCGCTGCACGCGGCGCTCCGGTTCGCGGCCGGCTACTATTACAAGACGCTCGGAACGCCCGAGGGGGAGCGCGCCGTCGAGTACCTCAAGGGGCGCGGGTTTTCGAAGGAGGCCGTCCGCGAGTTCGGGATCGGCGTGTCGACGCCAGCCTGGGACGGGCTGGTGACCGCCGCGACCGAAGCGGGCTACAAGCCCGACGTGCTGGAGGCCGTCGGGCTGGCGAAGGAGCGCAACGGGGGCGGCCACTACGACGTGTTTCGGGATCGGCTGATGTTTCCCATCCTGTCGCCGATTGGCAAGGTGCTGGGCTTCGGCGGCCGCATCCTTCCCGATACCCAGACCGGCAGCGACGACTACACGCCCGCCAAGTACGTGAACTCGCCCGAGACGGAGGTGTACCGCAAGAGCACCGTGCTCTACGGGATGAAGCAGGCCAAGCGGGCGATCCGGACCGAGCGTGAGGCCATCGTGGTCGAGGGCTACGCGGACGTGGTGTCGCTCTGGGACGCGGGCGTCCGCAACGTGGTCGCCGCCAGCGGGACGGCGCTGACGCCGCAGCAACTCGACGCCCTCAAACGGCTCGACGTGCAGCGACTGGTCCTGCTCTTCGACGCCGACGAGGCCGGGCAGAGCGCCGCTCAGAAGGGCATCGACCGGGCGCTCGACGCCGAGCTGGCGCCGTACGCGGTCGCCCTCCCCGACGGCGCCGACCCCGACTCGTTCGTCCGCCAATTCGGGACCGAGGCGTTCCGCACGGTCTTGCGCGAAGAGCGTCAGGACTTCGTGTCCTTCCTGGCCCAGCGCGCCCGCGACGCCGGCCGGCTGGCGACGCCTGAGGGGAAGGCCGAGGTCGTCCGCGACGTGCTGGCGACCATCCGGCGGATGAAGGACCCGATCTTGGTCGAGGGCTACCTCCGCCGCGCCTCGTCCGAGCTCGACGTGGCCGACACCGACCTGCGGCGCCTGTTCGGCGGACAGAAGCCTAAGGCTCCGCCGCGCCGGTTCGAGTCGGAGCCCGAGGCGCCCGCCCCGATGGAGGTCCCCGATGTCCGACCTGAAGAGGCGATGCTGATCCGGCTGATGGTGGAGCACGGGAGCGCCATGGTCGAGCACGTGCTGACCCGGATGGGCGTCGACGAGTTTTCCCCGGGCCCGTCGCGCGAGGTCGTCCAGGCGTTGATCGCGCAGTTTCAGGCGGGCGCCGTCGACGCGGCGCCGTTTGTCCGGGGCGACCACGGGGAGGCCGCGCGCATCTTGGTGACCGACTCGATGGCCGAGCGCCACGGCGGGCTGTCCGAAAACTGGACGTCGAAGGTGGGCATCACGAACCTCGACCGCGACCGCGAGCCGTTCTCGGCCGCCGCCAGCGCCATGCGCCTGCTCAAGCTCGACCGCGTCGACGAGGCCATCGACGTGCTCAAGCACGAGGTGCGAACCGCCGAGCGGGATGGGGAGGAGATCGAGGGGCTGCAGACTCAGGTGGGCAAGTTGCTCGCCCTGCGCCGCCAGATCGACAGCGGCGCGTTCATGGAATGGGGCGAGGGCGGGGCCGACCCGGTGGCGTAAAGCACTCGGAGGGTTGCTCGGGCGAGGGGCAGGGGAAGGTCGATGGGGCCGGTTGCCCGGCCTCTTGCCACGTCCCCACCGCCCCGGCGAGTCCCGAACACCCCATCGCGTTCCTCGACCGCTGGCTCGCGGGTCGTCCAGCGCCGGTCTTCTCGCGCGTTCGTCACGTCGGCGGGAGCGCCACGCAGGTTCGGACGTAGCATGGCCCCGCCCTCCCCCTGACCCCTGACATGGCCGAGACGACCGACCCCGCTGAGATCGACGCCCAGGGCGACGGGCAGCAAGACGTGCCGCACCACGACGTGGGCCCCGCGCCCGCGCCGGCCATGATGGACCAGGACCTCGCCGTCGCCGTGGTGCCCTCGGAGGTGCCGGACGGCGTCGAACTCGACCACCCGTCGCTGTACTTCAACCGCGAGCTGAGCTGGATCGACTTCAACTGGCGCGTCTTCTTCCAGGCCCTCGACGAGCGGACGCCGCTGATCGAGCGGGTCCGGTTCGTGGCCATCACGGCCAACAACCTCGACGAGTTCTACCGCAAGCGCATCGGCGGGCTCAAGCGCCAGCTCGGCGCCGGCGTGCGTGCGCTCTCGCCCGATGGCCGGACCCCGCGCGAGCAACTCGAGCTTTCGACGGGCGCTGCGCTCGACATGCAGCGCGAGCTGTCGCGCGTCTGGGAGGACGAACTCCGCCCCGAGCTCGCCGACGCGGGCGTGGTCGTCCGCGAGTACGACAGCCTGGAGGACGAGGAGCAGGCCGCGCTCGACACGGTCTTCCGCGAGACCATCTTCCCGATCCTGACGCCGCTGGCGGTCGACTCGGGCCACCCGTTCCCGTTCATCTCGAACCTGTCGCTCTCGCTGGCGATCACCTTGCGCCACCCGACGCGGGGGACCGAGCACTTTGCGCGCCTCAAGGTCCCGGCCGGCCGGGCCCGCTTCATGCCCGTGCTCGGGACGCCGAACCACGTGGTGGCGGTCGAGGACGTGATCGCCAACAACGCCGAGGACCTGTTCCGAGGCATGGACGTGCTGGGCGTCTACGCCTTCCGCGTGACCCGCAACGCCAGCCTCGACCGGAGTGAGGAGGAGGCCGACGACCTGCTCTCGATGATCTCCGAGGAGCTGCGCGAGCGAAAGTTCTCGGAGGTGGTCCGTCTCGAAGTCGAGGCCGACATGCCGGAGCGCGTTCGCGAGCTGCTGGCGCGCGAGCTGGACCTCGACGGGCCCGAGGACATCGTCCCCGTCGACGGTTTGCTCGACCTGCAGGGCCTGTTCAGCCTGGCGGAGGCGGACCGTCCGGACCTCAAGGATCTGCCCTGGGAGCCCGTCGTGCCCATCCGCCTGCGGCACATGGCGATGGAGGACGACGAGGACATCTTCGCCGTCATCCGCAAAGGCGATCTGCTGGTCCACCACCCGTATGAGAGCTTCGCTGCCTCCACGCAGCGCTTTATCGAGGCTGCGGCCGACGACCCCAAGGTGCTCGCGATCAAGCTCACGCTCTACCGGACGAGCCAGGACAGCCCGATCGTCCGCGCGCTCATCAAAGCGGCCGAGGCGGGAAAGCAGGTCGCTGCGCTCGTGGAGCTGAAGGCGCGCTTCGACGAGGAGAACAACATCGAGTGGGCGCAGAAGCTGGAGCAGACGGGCGCGCACGTGGCCTACGGTCTCGTCGGGCTCAAGACGCACGCGAAGACGACGCTGATCGTCCGCGAGGAGGCCGACGGCTTGCGCACGTACTGCCACCTCGGGACGGGCAACTACAACCCGTCGACGGCGCGCTTCTACACCGACTTCGGGCTGTTCACCGCGCGTGAGGACATCGGCGAGGATCTGGTCGGCTTGTTCCACTTCCTGACCGGCTATGCCCCCGAGCAGGACTACCAGACACTGACGGTCGCCCCGCGCGATCTGCGGTCCAAGTTTGTCGAGCTGATCCGCCACGAGGCGGCGAATGCGAAGGCGGGCAAGAAGGCCCGGATCATCGCCAAGATGAACGCGCTCGACGACGTCGGCATCATCCAAGAACTCTACAAGGCCAGCCGCGCAGGCGTCCAGATCGACCTCATCGTCCGGGGCCACACGCGGATGCGCCCGGGCGTGCCGGGGGTCTCCGAGAACGTGCGCATCGTCTCGATCATCGGCCGCTTCCTGGAGCACAGCCGGATCTACTACTTCCACAACGGCGGCGACCACGCCATCTACATCGGCTCGGCCGACTGGATGCGTCGCAACCTCGACGACCGCGTGGAGGTGGTGGTGCCCGTCGTCGACGAGACGGCGCGGGCGCGGCTCCAGCGGACCCTCAAGTTCTGCCTCGACGACAACCGGCAGGCCTGGGATCTCGGGCCGGACGGCCGGTACACCCTGCGCTGGCCCGCCGAGGGCGAGAAGGTCCACGCCTTCCACGAGACGCTGATGAGGCGTGCCCGCCGGCGGACCGAGGAGGACGACGCGGCGTGGTCGCTGTAGCGAAGTGAGGCACGAGGAATCCGGAATGAACCGAGTCGACCGGGGATCACGCTTGCGTGCGGCCCTGCTTGCGCTGGCCGCCGCGCTGACGGTTGGGGCGTGCGCAGAGGCGCCCCAGCCGTCGCCCGAGCAGGAGGCCGTTTTCGCCCAGCCGGTCGACGTGGAGTTGGTGGTGCCAGCCGCGCGGAACGCGATGCGCTACGAGGTCGGCACCATCACCGCGCCCGCCGGGGCGACGGTCCGGCTGGTGATGGACAACGCGGCCACCACGAGCCCGGCGATGATCCACAACGTTGTCGTCGTCGCCAGCGAGCGCGACGTCGAGCGGGTCGGCCGCGCCGCCGCCAGCGAGCGCGACAACATCCCGGACGACCCGTCGATCCTGACGTACACGCCGCTGGCGGGGCCCGGCGAGCGGACGGCCGTCGTGTTCACGATGCCCCCGGCCGGGACGTACCCGTTCTTCTGCACCTACCCAGGCCACTTCGCATTCATGCGCGGCTCGCTGGTGTCGACATAGGGCTGGACGTTTTACCGAGCGCAGTCCACCGAGCGTTGCCATTCCTGCTCCCCCAGCGCGATGCCGAGCAGCGTGTCTACAGCAGTCGTCGTGGGGCCGGGGCCTGGGGCTGGCGATCTCCGCCTTCGCCGCACCGGCCGCCTGTCGCCGAGGTGCGCCCTCATCGCTCCCCGGAAGGGCACTTCTTGGCCCATGCTCCCGCCGCCGGTGGGGGCCGGCTCGGACGGCGGGGAATTGAGGTGGACAGAGCCAGTGGAAGCTGGGGGGTAGGAAAGTCTCCCAGGTTGTATTGTTTATGATCATCTTAGGCTGATCCTCCCGCTCTCCCGCTGTTCGACATGCTTCGGCTCGCGTCGCTCGCTGTTTTCTCCCTGGTCGTCATTGGAGGGGCCCTCGCCGCCCGTTCGGGCGAGACCCCGGTCTTGCCCGCGACGCATTACGACTACGAGGGGATTGAGCTGCCGAGCTATCTCAATGTCAGCACGACCCTGAAGTGGGACACCACGCCCGCCGACAACCCGATCAGCGACGCGGGCGCGACGCTGGGACGCGTGCTGTTCTACGACGTGCGACTGTCCCAGAACAAGACGGTGTCGTGCGCTTCCTGCCACCACCAGGATCGCGGGTTCGCGGCCCCCGAGCGCTTGAGCCCCGGGTTCCAGGGCGAGCCGACGGCACGCAACTCGATGGCGCTGGCCTTCCCACGCTACGACCGCAACCGCCAGTTCTTCTGGGACGAGCGCGCCCAGACGCTGGAGGACCTGGCCTTGGAGCCCATCCAGGACCCCGTCGAGATGGGGATGACGCTGGGCGAACTCACGGATCGGCTGGAAGCCACCGCCTTCTACCCCGACCTGTTCGCCGACGCCTTCGGCACGCCGGAGGTCACGAGCGACCGGATCGCGCGTGCGCTGGCCCAATTCCTCCGCTCCATCGTGGCGTCCAACTCCCGCTACGATGTCGCGCGCCAAGGCCAGGGCGGGCCGCACGGACAGCCGATGGCGGGGCTGACGGACCAGGAGAACCAGGGGCTCGAGTTGTTCTTTGGGCCGGGACGCTGCGTGCAGTGCCACGACGGTGACCTGTTCATGGGGAAGCAGCCCACCAGCAACGGGTTGGACACGACGGTCACCGACCGCGGCGCTGGTAACGGACGCTTCAAGATTGTGTCGCTGCGCAACGTCGCGCTCACGGCGCCCTACATGCACGACGGCCGGTTCGAAACGCTGGACGAGGTGGTCCAGCACTACAGCACCGGCATCCAGTCCAGCCCGGGCCTGGACATCCGCCTGCGCGGCCGCGACGTGCAGCCGGTCCGTCTAAACTTCAGCGCCGCCGAGCGGGCCGCGTTGGTGGCATTCCTCAACACGCTCACCGACCCCTCGCTCGCGACCGATCCGAGGTGGGCGAACCCGTTCACGGCCCAGGCCACCAAGGACTGACCCGAGTCGGCTCCGTGCTGAGGATGTGGGCCGCCGCCAGCTGTGGAGGGACCCATTGCCGGAATCACTTCACCGGCGAGACGCGGCGCGGCATTGGAACGAGGCGAGATCAGCAACGGCGACCGGACGAGGCAACGCGGTCAAGCGTTACGTCGGCGTAAAGCGGCGGGTCAGAACGCTCATTCGGGCAGACCACCCAGAAGATCACCGTATGCGATGATGATCGTTCCGCAGAGCACCATCCCGAATCCTGCCCGCCTGGCAAATTCGTTGCGACGTTGCTCCGCAACCCGCTCTAGCTCCTCTGGCGTTGGGGGGATAGTCCCACCGTCAATGACGGTCTGAACACTCAGGTCACTCGTCAGGCCGCGGAGTAGAACCTCGCGCGCACTGAGTATGGCACCAGCAAGAGTGAGCAGTGCTCCAGAACGGCGGAACCAACGCCAATCGCCCGTGACCGCACTGGCAATGATCGAGACAGCGACCGGGACAAGTCCGAGCGTAATAACCAGCCACGGTCTAGTGAGCATGAGGCCAAGGGAGCGTGCTAATAGTGGACCGATCAGCGACCGAGGGCAGGCGGCACGAAGGTAGGCCGGAGCACCGGAAGTGACGACGTTCGGACAGCGCGAGGACACTGACGCCCTCGGTCCGCCTGCAGCGGCGGGTTGCAGGCACTTAGCGAAGACTTTCGAGGTATGCCTCTACCTCGCCTAGGCTCACAGTCCTGTGCCCGTTCGTCGGGTGGACAAGTAGGTCCCCCTCCGGGCTGACCAAGAACTTCGCAGGGTAGCCCCCCACCCCAAACCGAACGGCGAGCGAGCGGTCCGGGTCGTCGTAAAGGACGGGGTAGTCCACGCCGTGTTCGCCCATGAACGCGCGGACCCCATCCGGTCCCTCAGCCTCCGTCACGGCGTCGGCGTTGACGGAGACGAACGTGACGCGGTCGCCGTGCTCGGCCACGAGCGCTTGCAGCTCTGGAATCTCGGCGATGCAGGGGCCGCACCACGTGGCCCAGAAGTCGAAGAGGACGAGCCGTCCGGCGAGGACCGCTAGTTCCACCGGCTCGCCCGTGAGGAGGTCGATGTACGTGCCTGTGAGGTCGGCTTGCTCGCCCGACCCGACGAGTTCTAAGGGGGCCGAGGCCGTCATGAGCCCGAACCGTTGTGGCCCCCGTTCAGGATCCGCTTCCTCGTACCACGCGCGGAGCGTGTCGCGGGGAAGGTCCGCCGCCGTGAGCGTGCGAGCGAGGAGGTCGAGCGTGGCGAGGGCGTAGTCGATCTGGCCCTTGTCCGCGTAGGCCCGCCACAGCGCCTCCCCGAGCGGGCGGAGGTCGTAAGCGGCGAAGCCCTGCGTCGCGGCCGCCGCCAGACCGGCGAACGCTGTGTCTAAGTTGCCCCGGTAGATGCCCCCGCGGATTCCGTAGAGGCGCGCGCGCCCCTCATAAAACAGACGCGCCCGCCGGACTTTGTCTGCTACGTCCTCGTCCGGGAAGGCACCGGCGTCGGCATACTCCCGGTAGAGCGATGGGGCTCGTTCGAACGCCGCCTGCAACGCCCCCCACCGCTCCGTTCCGACGTCGCACCGGAAGGCGAGCGAGCCGCCGGCCCAGTCGTGACCCCAGAAAATGAGGGGGGCGTGTGCCGGGTCCACCTCGCGGTACTGCTCGAAGTCGGCGAGGAACGCGGGCACGACGTGCTCAGTGTAGTTGTGACACTCCAGCTCATCGGGCACGTCGCCCGCCGAGTATGCCGCATTGAGGAGCCACACGGCGACGTACGGGTTCAAGCGCTGGACGTGCGGGTCTTCCCCCTCGGCCTCTGCCGCCCAGGCTTCGGCTGCACCGGAGATGTACGCGTCGACCTCCGCCTCCGTCGCTGGCGGAGCCCCCGACTTACGATCTTGGATGTACGGGACGAGGAACATCTGCTGTCGGATGTTCCGGTTGAGGAACGTCGTGTCAGCCGCCTGTGCCTGCGCGACGGCCGGGACAATTCCGGTGGCGAGCACCGCTGCAAGGCCGATGCGCATCGTAAGTGGGCGATGGTCTGGCATTGCGGTCGGGGGTGCGTGCAACAGGGATTATCAGGATCGAGATCGTGATAACGCGCAGGCCGGATCCGGATAACACTCCAACCTACCCTGCATCTCCTTGCGCCACAACCGCGCCTCGCATGAGATCACGCCTCCGTCCTGATAACGTGCGAAGCGGTCACCTGGGCTCTAGAACAGCCCGCCCATCTCCTTCGCCAGCGCGGCGGGCGTCTCCGCCTGCGGCCCGCCCATCCGTGCCTTCACGTCGGCGAACAGCTCGGGCCCATAGTCGCGCGTGCGGATCGTGATCGGCATCGGGACGGCGTGGCCCAGCAGGAGGGCTTGCTGCTTCGAGTCCAGCGACGCCAGGATCTGGCGCAGGCCGGACGCGCCGGGCGTGCCGACGAGCGCCGCCGCGATGTCTTTTTCGTCGTTGAGCTGGGCGACCAGCTTCGTCCCGATCTGGCTCAGCACCTCCTCGTCGATCCCGCTCGGCCGCTGGTCGACGATGAGAAGGGACACGAAGAACTTCCGCATCTCGCGAGCGATCTTGCCGAACGGCGTCTCCTTGGCGGTCTCGGGCCCCAGAAAGTTGTGCGCCTCCTCTATCGTGATGAGCAACTGCTGTGGCTTGTCAGCCTCGCTCTGCGACGCCTCGTAAGCCTCCATCTTTCGCTCATACCGCTCGCGCAAGCGACGCGTGATCACGTTGGCCACCAGCAGGTAGACGAGCAGCGACTTGTAGCGGCCAAACTGGAGCACGACGGACTTGCCTCGGTCGAGCGACTCGAACAGCTCCTCGACCGCGTCGAGCTTCCCGTGCGACGGCTCGGTGTGGAAAAACGGCAGGCCGTCGAGCCGGTCGAGTTTGCGCTTGAGGGCCGCGAGCGCGCCGGGGTGGGCGCCGACCGTCTCGGCCATCTCCTCGATCGCAGCGGGCTCGGCCTCGAGCAGCGTCGCCAGCCAGCGCTTGCCGTAGGCCTTTTTCAGGCCATACGTGCTCTCGGTCGCCGTCGCGTTTAGGTTGAGCGTCTCCCGCAACGGGAGCACATCGGCCGGCTCGACCTGGTCGGCGTAGAGGTGCATCTCCACGTCCGCCGACTGGTTCCGATTGCGCAGGGCTTGGGGGTCGAGCGTGAACAGCTGGACGCGCGTAGGGAACAGGTCTTTGAGCCCTTTGACGAAGGCGCCCTCGCCGGTGCCGGACTCTTGCCGGACGGCGTACCCGTACTCGCCGTGCATGTCGAAGACGAGCGAGGCGGCGCGGTTCGTCGCGATGGCGCCCGCCAAGATGAGCCGCGTCAGAAAGCTCTTGCCGGTGCCCGTCTTGCCGAAAACGGCGTTCGAGCGCTCCACGAAGCGCGCGAGATCGATGCACACCGGGGAGTCCATGCCGAGCGGCGTGCCGACCCAGAAAAAGCGGTCGCCGCCGTCCGCCGCCTCGCTGCCGAACACGCTGGCGACGTCGTCGTCGGTCGCCTCGCCGACCCCGGAAAAGTGGGCGGGGATCGTCTTGACGGGCATTGTGTCGCCACCGCCGACGCCCTGCTCGACCATGAGCTGCGGCCGGAGCGAGACCGTCGCGTACGTGCTGGAGCCCTGGAGCACGCGGCGGAGCAGGTCCTCATCCGCCCCCGGGGGACGCAGCAGAATGCCCTCGTTCGCCGCGTCGATCCTCAGGTCGGTGATGAGCGAGAAAAAGTCGTACCGCTCGCCCTCGACGACGACGAAGGTCCCGGCCTTGACGGACTCGACGGACCGCACCGGGTCCAGCTTCATCTCGACACCTTTGCCAAGGGAGCCGTGGGTGAGGACGCCGACGCGAGTTCGCTGCATGACCGGGGGGGCTTTCGCGCAAGCTAGCCGCGGACGTCACTCGCCCCGTGTCACAGGAGGTCCCGTCTAGTCGACCGGGGGCTTCAGCAGGCCATCGCCCTGCGTCCCCTTCTTGCCGAACAACGAGTCCAGCACGTCCTGGCGGGTCAGCAGGGCCGTCAAGCCCGTGATCACGAGATCGCCCATCAACCGCTTGGTCGTCCCCATCCGGAACAGGGTTCGTAGCACACCCGAGACCGTCTTGAAGAGGAGGGGGACGATCAGCAAGGCGCCCAAAAACCCGAGCGTTACTTCGAGCAGGGAACGGGTGGTGGGGGAAGAGTTGGCCATCGGGGAGCGGGAGCGGAAGGGAGGAGTGCTACCCGCATCGCCTCTCGGCGTTTCCGACGGCGGAGGAACGCATTGCAGGGATTGAGGGGTATGAGGGCTCACGTCCCGACCCGACCATGGCCACGTCCAAGCCGAACAAATCGAAGAAGCTTCCGAAGTCGCTCCGAAAGGGAAGCCTGCCTAGCTCCGTCGCGGATGTGCTGGCGGCAGGGTTGGGCGCGCTCGAAAAGGCGCAGCAGACCGGCAGCGAGTCGTTCGACGCCCTCGTTTCGATGGGGACGAAGGTGGTCGAGAAAGGCAGCGATGCCGCGCGCGGCGCGTCGAGCCAGGTCGAGAAGGCGGCGTCGGCGGTGACGCACACGGCGAAGGGGGTCGCTGGCGGGGCCGCTCAGACGGTCACCGGCAGCATCGAAGCCGTCGTAGAGACGGCGCTCGGCAAACTCGGGGTGCCTGGCCGCGACGAGGTCTTGGCGCTCCAGGCGCAGGTCGAAGCGCTCGAGGCTCGGATCGCCTCGCTGGCAGCGACGGGATCCTCGGCCGCCTCCGAACGCTCCGTCTATGAGGTGAGCCCTCATGAGCAGGGGTGGTCGGTGACCCGCGTGGGGGCGGGGCGCGCGAGCGCCGTCCATGGGACCAAGAAAGAGGCCGTCCGCGACGCGCGCCAAACCGCCAAGGCGCACGCCCCGAGCACGCTCCGGGTCTTCAAGACAGACGGCGAGGTGTCGGAGTCCGTCGACTACGACGCCGACTGACCCGGCGGTGCGCTGACGCCGAACTCGGTGGCCAGCGCGGCGATCTCGTCGGCAAATGCCTGCGCCAGCAGGCCCGGGTCGGCCACGTAGGCGGCGTCGGTCGTCACGCCCACGCGCAGCGATCCGTCCATGCTGATGACGCTGATGCCCAGGCCGATGTCGCCGGCTTGCGGGACCCAGAACATGATGGTCCGGATCGGGGCGCCCATGATGTGGAGCGTCTCTTGGGGCCCGGGGACGTTCGTCAGCACACCCGTCGCCTTCTGCGCAAACATGTCGACGACCTGGCGGTGGACCCACATCGGGGCCCGGCCGATCGACTGGAGGATCCCGAACACGACCGCCGGCTCCTTCGAACGCTTGACGGCGTCCATCCGCTCTTTAGTGATGCGCAGGCGGCCTGCGGCCGTCGGCTCCCCGACGGGCAGGGCGACGAACACAAGCCCGAACGAGTTGCCCAGCTCGTGGGCGCGCTCCAGCGGGCGGACGTTGAACGGCGCCGCCATGCGGATCGTCACGTTGTCGACGGGCTGTCCGGCCCCGGAGAGGTAACGGCGCAGCGCCCCGGCGGCCGACGACATCACGACGTCATTGATCTTGGCGTCCATCGCCTCACCGATCCCCTTGACCACGTCGAGCGAGATCGGGTCTGTCCACGCGGCCCGCTTGACGATGGAGGCGGCGCCCTTAAAGACGGTGTCCGAGTCCGGCCGCATCGCCAGCAGGTGGCCTAAGCTGGCGGTCACCCCGCCGACCCCCTTGAGACGGCTCCCGAGGTGGGAGGGGTGGAGGAGCAGGTCGGCCGTCTCGGCGCCCGCGCCCTTGAGTGTCCGGGCCACCCGCGTGCCGACGGGCGGCTTGGGCCCACGGGGAGGCCGCACCGACGGCGCGTCATCTGCGAAGTACTCGTCGACGGCATGGATCATCACATGCATCAGCGCGATCCCGTCGCCGATGACGTGGTGGACGCGCACCACCACGGCGCTCCCGACCGTGCCGTCGCCGTGGTCGACGTCGTGGACCAGGTGGAACGTCCACGGGGAGTGGGCGAACGAGAGCGGCTCGCTCATCAGCTCGCTCACCAGCGTCGCCAGCCCCGCCTTGCCGCCCGGCGCGGGGAGGTCGGCCTCGAACACGTGGCGGTCGAGGTCGAAGTCGTCGGGCACCCAGCGCGGCCGCGAGGAGCCCGCCCCGTCGACCCGCATCCGGAACCGGTCGAACCGGACGAGCCGGTCGCCGACGAACGCGCGGAGGTCGGCCAGCGACAGGCGCCCCTCGACCCCGAAGATGCCCGTGATGGTCATCGGGTTCGTTGGGCTCTCCATCCGGAGCCAGGCCGAATCGGGCGGAGTGACGACGAACGGGCGGGGCGTGTCCATGCGAGCGGAGAGAGGGGTGGGCAACCTAGCGTCGATCGAGCCAAGCGAAGTCCTCGGCCTGGACGTGCGCCCTTCGGGTGACGTCCGCCTGCGCTCCGGGGCTAGGCCCCCTCCGCCACCGCCAGCTGCCCACAGGCCGCGTCAATGTCCTGCCCCCGGCTCCGGCGGACCGTGACGCGGACGCGCCGGCGGACCAACTCGCCGATAAAGGCATCGAGTGCCGGCTCGCTCGACGACGAGAAGTCCGTGCCCTCAACGGGGTTGTACATGATCAGGTTGACCTTGCACGGCGCCCAGCTGGCGATCCGGGCGAGGTTGCGCGCGTCGTCGACCGAGTCGTTGACGCCCGAGAACAGGCAGTACTCGTAGGTCACCGGCTTGCCGGTCGCCGCGTAGTAGTGGCGGACGGCCTGGCCGAGGGCCTTGAGGTCCGTTTTCTCACTGCGGTTGACCGGCATGATGGCGCTCCGCTGGCCGTCCGTCGGCGCGTGGAGGCTGATCGCGAGCCCGGCGCCGGGGACGCGGCCCTCCGCCACGTCGTCGGCGAACTGCCGAATGCGGCGGGCGAGCCCGACCGTCGACACGGTGATGCGCTTGGGCGACAGGCCCAGCCCAGACGTCAAGAGCGAGAGCGAGTCGGTGACGGCGGCGTAGTTCTGGAACGGCTCGCCCATGCCCATGAACACGACGTTCGTCACGCCCCGGCCCCAGCGCTCGTGGGCGATCCGGTCGAGCGCGTAGACCTGCTCTGCGATCTGGCCCGGCGTGAGGTTCTCCTGGAAGCCCATCAGGCCGGTCGCGCAGAAGGAGCAGGCCATCGCGCAGCCGACCTGCGACGACACACAGACTGTCAGCCGCTTGGCAGAGCCGTCGTCCTTGAAGTCGGGGATCAGCACGGACTCCACCAAGCGTCCGGAGGGGAGCCGGAAGAGGCACTTGATGGTCTCGTCGGTCGCCTGCTGGCGCTTGACTTCGACGAGCGTCCCGAGCGTTGCCCCCGCTTCCAGTCTGTCTCGGAACGCCACGGGAAGATCCGTCATCGCCGCGAAGGAGTCGGCGCCCTTGGTGTGGATCCACTTAAACAGCTGGCGGCCCCGGAAGCGTGGCTCGCCCATCTCGACCGCCAGCGCCTCCAGTGCGGCGACGTCGAGGGAGCGGAGATCGGGGCGGGTGGCGTCCATAGGGAAAGAAACGGCGCAAGCAGGGGGCTGCGCGTCGTCGCCTGGGGAAACGGCCGCGAAGCGGCGGCGCGGCGCACGTGAAGCGTGGTAGGCTTGCGGCGTGATCTCCGCCGCCTGCATGCGCTCGCTCCTCGCCGTTCTCGCCCTGCTCCCGCTCGCTGTCGGCGCCCAGACCGTGGACACGGTTCCGGTGATGTTCATCCCCGGCGGCGCCGGGGCCGAGGGCTGCTACTCCCAATGGTCGACGCGCTCTGCCGTCCGCGCCTACAGCGCCCCGACGCGCGCCAGCGAGGTGCTGCGCACGGTCGATGGGCAACGGCGGATTGACGCGAATGACTACTCGGAGTCGCTCACCGCCGTGCTTCAAACGGGCCTGCTCCGAGCCCTGCGGATCACCGAAGCCGAGGGGACCCCGCTCAACGGGTCGGAGGACTACCGAGAGTTGAGGCTGGGCGCTGGCGACTCCATCGAGATTCTGGCGGAGGGCCCGGAGGAGTCGGTGTACTTCCTCTGGGAGGGCGTGGCCTACGCGGGCTCCGTCCCGGGCTTCTACGGGGGCAACCGCTACGAGGTCATTCGTCGCCCGGTCACTGAGTTGTGGGTGCGGCTGGTCGACTACGGGGAGGGCCGTCCGGCGTCGTGGGTCAACACCGCGCAGGCGGGGATGGCGGCCCGGGAGGCGTTCTGCGAGTAGCTCTGGCGTCTCATCAGAGAACCCAGAGGAGCGCGGCGTAGCGGGCCACGCGGAGCCCGGCCACCAGGGGCACGAAGACGGCCAGCCTGACGCGCCCGACCCCGGCCGCCAGCGTCAGCGGGTCGCCGATGATGGGGAGCCACGAGAGCAAGAGGGCGGGCGTCCCGTACCGCTCGGTCCACCGAACGGCTGCCCGGCCGGCTCGCGACGCCCCCAGCCGTGGCTCGACGCGGTCGCGCGCTAGACGACCGACAGCATAGTTCAGCAGACAGCCGGCCGTGTTGCCGACGCTCGCCCACAGCAGGGCGACGGGCCCTGCCAGCCCGGCGGCGACCGCGGCCACAAACGCCGCTTCGGACGACACGGGCACGAGCGTGGCCCCGACGAACGCGGCGGCGCACAGACCTACGGGCCCCCACGCCTGAACCCACTCAGCGAGTTCGGGCCCCATTACCCGCACCTCGTCACGGCCACGGCCGAGACGAGCGCGAGCACAGCCACCAGCCCAGTCACGACGGCGGATGTGCCGAGCCCGAGGGACGTGCCCGAGATGGTCGGGGGGAGGCCTTCGAGCCCGTAGCGCAGCAGGCCCACGCCGTACGTCGCCGGGTTCAGCCGCATCGCGAGCGCAACGGCCCCGCTTGCCCCGGCCTCGGGGAAAAAGGCGCCCGACAGCAGCCACACCGGGATCAGGACGACGTTCATCAGCGCGTGGTACGCCCGCGTCGACGACAGCTTCCAGGCCATCACGAACCCGAACGCGCAGAACGTGAGCGCCAGCAGGACGCCCGCCCCCAACGCGACGAGCGCGCCCACGAGCCCCGGCACAAGCCCCACGACCGGCGCGAGCGCGGCGACGAGCGCGGCCTGCCCAACCGCGAGCGTCGTCCCGCCAAGGACGACCCCGAGTACGAGCGAGGCGCGCGGCTGTGGGGCCACGAGCACGGCCTGCAGCACGCCAGACTGACGGTCCTCGACGACCGACAGCGTCGAGTAGATCGCGGTGAACAAGACGGTCAACGCCACCATCCCGGGGAGCAGGTAGCTCAGGTAGTCGGCGTCCGACCCGGGGATGGTGACGGAGTCGGCGAACCCGAAGCCGAAGACGACCCAGAACAGGATGGGCTGCAGGAGGACGCCGACGACGCGGGCGCGGTCGCGGGCGAAGACGCGGATCTCGCGACGCCACAGGGCGAGGACGGCGGCCATCATCGGTCCTCGGGGGCCGTGCCGACGGCGTCGGCGAAGACGTCCGCGAGCGTGGGCGCGCGGAGGGCGACGCTCGTCACGTCGGGGCGCTCATAGAGCGCCGCGGCCTTCTCGCGCCGGGCGTCGGGGACGAGGACGCGGTCGCCGACGACTCGGGCGAATGTGCCGTTATTGCATAGGTCGTGCGCCAGCCTCGCCGCGTCGTCCGACTCGAGCCACAAGGTGTCGGCGCCCAGCGAGGCGGTCAACGCGGCGGGTGACCCCTCGGTCGCGACTTGCCCTGCATCCACGATCACGACGCGGTCACAGCGCTCGGCCTCATCCATCGTGTGCGTCGCGATCAGTTGCGCACCGTCCTTGCGTCGGCGGTCGAGGGCGGTCCAGAACGCTTCGCGAGCGATGGGGTCGAGGCCCGTCGTCGGCTCGTCGAGCAGGGCGAGGGCGGGGCGCGCCAGCAGGCCCCGGGCCAGGTCGAGCCGCCGCGTCAGCCCGCCGGACAACGTACCGATGCGGTCGCCCGCACGGTCCGCCAGCCCGGCCTCTGCGAGCGCGTCGGTGATCCGAGCAGGGGTCTCCGCTCGCGGAATCCGCGACAGCGCGGCCTGGAGCGCGAGCGCCTCGCGAGCCGTCAGGTTCGCGTCGAGCGCTGGCGACTGAAAGACGACCCCGACCTGCTCGCGGACGGCGTGGGACTCGGTCGCCACGTCGTGCCCTCCAACGGAGACGGCGCCGCTGTCCGGGACCAGTCGGGTCGCGGCGATCCGGAGGAGCGTCGTCTTCCCGCTCCCGTTGCGCCCGAGCAAGGCCACCCGCTCGCCCTTGGCGACCGTCAGCGTGAGCCTGTCGAGCGCCAGCACATCGCCAAAAGCGTGGCGGACCTCGCGGGCCTCGAGGGCGGTCACGACCGCAACAGGAAGTCGAGGACGACCAGCACGAAAAACGCCGGTACGTAGGCGATCGACGCCAGCAGCAGGCGCCTCGCGCGGGCGTCGGTGGGCTCCGAGAAAAACGAGAAGGCGGGGATCGTGAACGCGGTCCCGACAGCGGCCATCCCGACCATAAAGAGCAACCCGGCCTGTCCCACGGCCGCCGGGAGCACGCCGGCCACCAAGAGCGCGAGCGTCGCCACCAAAACGATCGTCGCGAGCGTCCGCTCGCCGCCCTCGCCAGGCAGCATCCGGAAACCGCCGCGTCTGTAGTCGGCGCGGAACATCCAGGCGAGCGCGTAGAAATGAGGCAGCTGCCAGAGGTACAAGATGGCGAACAGCGACCACCCGGTCGCGTCGAGCACGCCGGAGGCGGCGGCCGCGCCGCCGAGGGCGGGCAGCGCGCCCGGCACGGCCCCAATCAAGGTGTTGTGCACCGTGACGCGCTTGAGCGGCGTGTACACGGCGACGTAGAGGACGACGGTCGACAGCGCTAGCCCTGTCGTCAGCAGGTTCGTCGTGAGTGCCAGCACGGCGGCGCCGACGGCCACGCTGAGGAGGGCGAAGGTGATCGCGCCCCAGAGCGGCATCCGGCCCGAGGGGAGCGGCCGGTTGGCGGTCCGCGCCATCAGCGCGTCGTGGCGACGCTCGACGACGTGGTTCAGGGCGGCCGCGCCGCCACCCGTAAGCCCAGTCCCGATCATCAGCCCGACGAGCGCGAGCCACTCGATGGGCCCCTGCACCGCCAGCAGGTAGCCTGCCGCCGCCATCACCACCACGAAGGCCGTGATGCCGGGCTTCGTGAGCTCCTTGAAGTCTGCGATCAGGGGGAAGGCGACGGACGGCGCGACGGCCGCCACGTGCGCCTGGGCGGTCCTCATGAGGGCCGGGGGCGGGGGGAGTCAATCAACGCGTGCGCGGCGTCGGGTTTCGTCAATTAACGGGAAGGACGGTCGCCGGGTCGGTGCGTCGGTGCGTCAGCGAGTCGGGCCCTCGGAACGCGTGGCCTCCGGGCGAGTCTTCGCATGCCCGCGGCCACGACCCGAGCACGCCCGTCGCACGTTGGCGACGTTCGAACCGCCCCACTGACCCACCGCCCGCCGACTCTATGCCCCTCATCGCTTCTGTCTCCGGCATCCGTGGTGTCTTCGGCGACGGCCTCGACCCCGCCGCGCTTGTTCGCTACGCCTCCGCCTACGGCGCCTGGCTCCGCTCGCGTGCCGATGGCGCGCCGCTCGTCGTCGTCGGCCGTGACGGTCGCGTCACCGGCGACGTGTGCGCGCGGATCGTCACGGCGACGTTGCAGTCGGCGGGCTGCGACGTGATCGACGGCGGGCTGGCGACGACGCCGAGCGTGGCGATGGGCGTGCTCAAGCACGACGCCGACGGCGCGGTCATCCTGTCGGCCAGCCACAACCCGGCCGAGTGGAACGCGCTCAAGCTGCTCGACGGCAACGGCGAGTTCTTGGGCCCCGAGGAGGGCGCCGAGGTGCTGGCCCTGGCCGACGGCGAGCCGCAGACGGTGGGCTACGAAGCCCTCGGGAGCTACCGCACGGACGATCTGCTGCCGTACCACATCGAGAAGATCCTGGCGCTTCCGTACATCGACGCCGTCACGATTGCGGAGCAGGGCTTTTCGGTCGTCGTCGACGGCATCAACTCCGTGGGGGCCTTCGCCATCCCGGCGATGTTGGAGGCGCTCGGGGTCACCGATGTCGAGGTGCTGAACGCGGAGGTCACCGGCCTCTTCGCGCACGACCCCGAGCCGCGCCCGGACCACTTGGGTGAGATCACGGCGCGCGTCGCCGAGATCGACGCCGACCTCGGCGTCGTTGTCGACCCCGACGCCGACCGGCTGGCGTTTGTCGAGGATGGCGGACGGTTTTTCGGGGAGGAGCTGACCCAGGTCGTCGCCGCCGACTTTTTGCTCGGCAAGAAGGCCGGCCCCGTCGGCACCAACCTGTCGTCCAGCCGCGCCATCGACGACATCGCCGCGAAGCATGGCCAGACCGTCGCGCGGTCGCCTGTCGGCGAGATCCATGTCGTCCGCGCGATGCAACAAGCCGGGGCCGTGATCGGCGGCGAGGGCAACGGGGGGGTGATCCTGCCCGACCTCCACTACGGCCGGGACGCGCTCGTGGGCGTGGCCATCGTGCTCCAGCACCTCGCCGAAACCGGCTTGTCGCTGAGCCAGATCCGCGCCAGCTACCCGGCCTACCACATCGCCAAGCATAAGGTGCCCCTCGGCGACCTCGACGCCGACGCCTTGCTGGCGTCACTCGCCGAGCGCTACGCCAGCGCCAAGGTCTCGACGGCCGACGGCGTAAAGGTGGATCTCGACGAGGGCTGGGCGCACGTACGGAAGTCCAACACCGAGCCGATCCTGCGCGTGTACACCGAGGCGGGGTCGCCCGAAGCGGCCGACGCGCTGGCTCAGCGGTTCAAGGAGGAGTTACTGGCGGGCTAGAGACGACCCCCGCCGGCGATCAGCCCCCGATGCGCTCCGTCTCCGTCGCCCCGGCCGTCCCGTCGGGATGCCAGGTCCGTTCGGTGATGGTACCCGTCTGGTCATGGTTCAAAATCAGCGCCGTGGAGACGCGCGTGCCGTAGCCATCCGTGACGATGCGGACCGGCGCGAGCACGCGCTCCAGGTCCAGCCCGACGCCGGTGTCGGGGAGGTCTGCGTCGGGCGCGCCCTCGCGGTCGTCGAGCCACGCCAGCAGGTCGTCGGGGGCGAGGGTGCCCGCCCGAATGGCGTCGCGCAGGCGTCGGCGGGAGCGGACCACTTTCGGCCAGGGCGTGTCGAGACGGTCGTTGGAGAGCCCGTAGACGCCGGGCCCAAGCTCCAGCACGTCGTCGTGTCGCGTCGAGACCACGAACACCCCTTCTCGATCTCCAACCACGACGTTGAACCCGTCGAACGCATCGCGCTGCCCGCGGACGGCGTCGGCGTAGCCGGCGGCAGAGTCGTCACTCCGGAGGTAGTCGGAGACGAGCGCGCCGCGAGACTGCACCGCCATGCGGGGGTGGAGTGGGTCTCGGACGTTCGTCAGGGCCGCCCACCGGCCGGTCTCCGACACACCGAGCCACGTTCCGCCCGCCATCAGGTCGCGGCCGGCAAGGACGCCCGGCGCATCGGGCCACGGCCCGAGCGGGGACGCCGGGCGCGCATACGCCTCGTCCCGGTTGGCCATCAGCACCAGTCGGTGTGCGGGGTGGGCGTCGAGTGCGAAGGCGATGAGACACATTACGCGAGCACCGGATGGCCGGAAGGTTCGGGCGTGGCGACGATGCGAGCGGCCCAGACGACCATCGCGATCCAGATGAGATCGGTGCCGAGCAGGTGCAGGATCTGGAGCCAGATCGGGGCTTGCAGCGCCACGTTGAGCGCGCCCATCGCCATCTGGGCCAGGAACGCGCCGACGAGTACGAATCCGTGTGAGGTGATGCTCTCGCCGAGGGGCCGGGCCATCCATACCGCCAGCGCCACAAACGCCAGCGTGACGAACGCCATCGTGGGATGGAAAACGCGCGCCAGCAGGAGCGTCGCGACGACGGGGTTGGTCTCCGGGTCCAGCCCACCGCCGAGCACGAGGGTGTCGCCGAGCGCAGTGACGGCGCCGCCTGCGCCCAGGATCAGCGTCGCCCCGAGGGCGACGAGCACGGCGCTCGCGGGGCGCGTCGCGAGCGATCGGGGGCCCGGCTGGCCCTCGGCGTACCATGCGGTGAGCGTCAGCGCGCCGAGCAGCAGGAACGTGTTCGTCAAGTGCGCGGCCATCCAGACCGCCCGGCCGATGGAGACGTTGTAGGCGACCTGCTCGAACAGCACGATCCCGGCGCCGATGGCGCCCTCGGTGATCATGAAGAAGAGCGCCAGCAGCGACGCCCGCCGCGCGGGATGGCCGCGCTCGGTCCCCCGAAACACGACGACTGCGAGCCCGATCGCGGCGATCCCCGCCAGCCCACTCGTGATCCGGTGGCCGAACTCGATGACCGTGTTGAGCGCGGGCGCCGTCGGGACCACCTCGCCATTGCACAACGGCCAGTGGTCGCCGCAGCCTGCGCCAGCACCGCTGGCGCGGACGACGGCGCCCCAGAGAACGACGAGAACGGTGTAGCCAAGCACGCCCCAGGCGGCGCGGGCAACGGTCTGGCGGGATACAGTCAGCACAAGACTTGGGTGATGTACACGCGGTCGTCGGTCCCGACGGCGACGCCGATGCCCTGAGCGCGGGCGACGGGGTCGAGCAGGTTGCGGCGATGGGATGGTGAGTCGAGCCAGCCGTCGACGGTCCGGTCCGCCAACTCGGCGCGATCGAACCAATCGTACGTCCGGGTGACGCGGCCACCGGCGGTGCGCTCCGAGTACCTGCGGTACCGCGAGGTCAGGAACAGGTTTTCGGCAACCCCGACGCGCGTCCGGCCGGGCAGCGGGATTTCGCAGACGATTTCGCCCGCTCGCGCCCGGTCCTGCGGCGTCTGTCCGTCTGGCGAGACGTGATCGAAATAGCCCCGTCGCCCCATGTCACGGCTGTGCCTCCGGGCGATCGATGCGAGGTCCGCGCGCCACGCCAGTGGGTCCACGCCCTGCCGCCGCCGAGCGTCGTTGGCCGCCTCGGCGATGCGTTGGTCGAGGCCGTCGAGATCGGGGGCTCTGCCAGTCCGCTGAGGCGCCTCCACAGCAACCGGGGCCTCGATCGGCGCCAGACAACCGGCCAGGAGCAGGAACACGAACCACCGCATGGCTCCCCAACGGCGCCTCCGCAGCCGGGTTGCCCAATCCATGCGCCGACGGCCACGATCCACGTCCTGCACACAAAAAAGGGCGGCTCCCCTGAAAGGGAGCCGCCCAACCTGGCGGAGCGAGTCCGCCAGCGACCGATGGCCGGATTCCTAGAAATCCATGCCGCCGCCCATGCCGCCCATGCCGCCGCCGGCGGGCATCGCGGGGCCGTCCTCCGGCTTGTCGACGACGACGGCCTGCGTGGTGAGCAAGAGGCCGGCGACCGAGGCCGCGTTCTCCAGCGCCGTGCGCGTGACCTTGGTCGGGTCGACGACGCCCATCGCGAGCAGGTTGCCGTACTCCTCGGTGCGGGCGTTGAAGCCGTAGTCGGCCTCGCCGTCCTTCACCTTCTGGACCACGACCGAGCCCTCGAGCCCGGCGTTGTTGACGATCTGGCGGAGCGGCTCCTCGAGCGCGCGGCGCACGATCTTGACGCCGATCTGCTGGTCCTCGTTTTCGACCTCGAACCCGTCGAGGGCCGAGAGCGCGCGGACGAGCGCGACACCGCCGCCGGGCACGATGCCCTCCTCGACGGCCGCGCGCGTGGCGTGCAGCGCGTCCTCGACGCGGGCCTTCTTCTCCTTCATCTCGGGCTCGGTCGCCGCACCGATCTTGAGAACGGCGACGCCGCCGGACAGCTTGGCGAGCCGCTCCTGGAGCTTCTCACGGTCGTAGTCCGAGGTCGTGTTCTCGATCTGGTTGCGGATCTGGCCGATGCGGCCGGTGATCTCCTCCTGCGTGCCGGCACCGTCGACGAGGGTCGTGCTGTCCTTCGTGATGACGACGCGCTGGACCTTGCCGAGCGAATCGAGCGTCGCGTTCTCGAGCTTGTAGCCCATCTCCTCGGACAAGAGCGTGCCGCCGGTCAGCGTGGCGATGTCGCCCAGCATGGCCTTGCGGCGGTCGCCGAAGCCGGGGGCCTTGACGGCCGCGACCTTGAGCGTGCCGCGGAGCTTGTTGACCACGAGCGTCGCGAGCGCCTCGCCGTCGATGTCCTCGGCCACGATCAGGAGCGGGGAGCCCGTCTGGGCCACCTTCTCGAGAACGGGGAGGAGGTCCTTCATCGCCGAGATCTTCTTGTCGTGGATCATCACGACGGCGTTCTCCATCACGACCTCCATCGCGTCCGGGTCGGTCACGAAGTAGGGCGAGAGGTAGCCGCGGTCGAACTGCATGCCCTCGACGGTGTCGAGCGACGTCTCGGTGCCCTTGGCCTCGTCGACCGTGATGACGCCGTCCTTGCCGACCTTCTCCATCGCCTCGGCGATGAGGTCGCCGATCTCGGTGTCGTTGTTGGCCGAGATGGAGCCGACGGAGGCGATCTCCTCTTTGCCACCGACGTCGCGCGAGAGCTTCTTGAGCTCGGCGACGACCTGGATGACGGCCTTGTCGATGCCGCGCTTGAGGTCCATCGGGTTGGCGCCCGAGTTGACCGAGCGCAGGCCCTGGGTCATGATCGCCTGGGCGAGGACGGTCGCCGTCGTGGTGCCGTCACCGGCGACGTCGGACGTCTTGGAGGCGACCTCCTTGACCATCTGCGCGCCGACGTTGGCAATCTTGTCCTCGAGCTCGATCTCCTTGGCGACGGTGACGCCGTCCTTGGTGACGGTCGGGGCACCAAACTTCTTCTCGATGATGACGTTGCGGCCCTTGGGGCCGAGCGTCACCTTGACGGCGTTGGCGAGCGCGTCGACGCCCTCCTTGAGCTGGTTGCGGGCGTCCGCGTCGAATGTGATCTGCTTAGACATAGTCTGGGTTGAGTTGCGTGAGGGGTGGGGGGAGAGACGTGGGCGGAGCGGAGGCCGCTCGACGCCCGGCTCGCTACGAGTTGACGATCCCGAGGATGTCGGACTCGCGCATGATGAGGACGTCGTCCCCGTCGAGCTGGATCTCGGTGCCGGCGTACTTGCCGTAGAGCACGGTGTCGTCGGCGGAGACGGTCATGTCGACCTTGGTGCCGTTCTCGACCTTGCCCGGGCCGACCGCGAGGACGGTGCCGCGCTGCGGCTTCTCCTTGGCGGTGTCGGGGATGTAGAGACCGCCGGCGGTCTGGGTCTCAGCGGCCTGGGGCTTGACGACGACGCGGTCGCCGAGCGGCTTGATGGATGCAGCCATGGTAGGGGGGGAGGGTGGGTCGGAAAAGAGCGGGCGCGAACGCCCGGGGAGAGATTAGCACTCTCCCTGTCAGAGTGCTAGGGTCTTACCAGGCATCTGGCCCAGGGGTCCCGGACAGTCCGTTAAGACAGCGTGAGCGAGCCGCATCCTTGGCGGCTCAGCTACCGTAGGTTTCGGCATGGAAGTCGCTCCCCTACGGACCGGATGGGTCGTCGCGCTCGGCGTGTCGACCGGGCTCGCGGTGGTGGCCGTCGCCGCACCAGTGGTCGGCGGAGAGGCGGGCGCTGTGATGCATGCCGCCTTCGCGAGCGTCTGTCACCAGCTGGCTGACCGCTCGCCCCACCTCGCGGGCGGTCCGGTCGCCCTGTGCCACCGGTGCTCCGGCATCCTGGGTGGCCTCGTGCTCGGGCTCGCCGCCGCCCCGCTCCTCGGCCGCCACCTGCTGGCGTCGCTGACCACGAAGGCGCAGGGCTGGTGGCTGTTGCTGGCCGTGCTCCCGACCGCCCTCGACTGGGCGCTTGGGGCTTCGGGCGTGTGGGCCAATACCCCCACATCTCGGCTTTTGACGGGCGCCTTGTTCGGCCTGGTCGCAGGCGTGGTGCTCGCCGCCAATCTCCTCACCTCCCGCTCTGCGCGGGCCCCTGCTCTCTCACCCTCTTGAACATGCAACCCAAGGTCCCCTCCATCGCGCTCGGCGCCGCTGTGTACACCGTCCTCGGACTCATCATCGGGTTCTTCGCTCTCAACGCAAGCGGCTCAGCTCAGTACCTGACCGGGGTGCTTTGCTGCCTGGCGGCGATCTCAGGCCCTGCGGTGGCGGTCTGGCACTACACGTCCACGCACGACCTGACCATTCAGGCGGGGACCGGCGCCGGGCTTGGCGCGGCGGCGATCGTGGCAGGTGGGCTCGTGAGCCTCGCCATCACCAAGCTGTTGCAGATGGTGAGCATCTACCCCTCCGATGCCGAGATCATGGACCGCCAGCGCGACCAGCTGATCGCGCAGGGCCTGGAGCCTGAGATGATCGAGCAGTCGATGCAGATGGGCGAGATGATGCAGGGCGTCGGCGGTGCGCTGATCAACATCGTGATCGCGGCGCTGATCGGCGCCATCGCCGGGGCCGTGGCCGCGTCGGTGTTCAAGCGCGGCCCTGCGGGCGACACGCTCGATCCGATGTAGGCGGTCAGCGGCGGTCGCCTTTGCGGCCGCCGCGCTTGCCGAAGACCGTCTGGAGCACGAAGGCGTCGCGCGCCGCGGCCGGGTCGCTCAGCCGTTGGCGCCAGCGCGTCCGGGTCGGCCGGGGCCGTCGCTTGCGACGGAGTCCATGCGGGTCGAAGTCCTCCGAGGCGCGAGCCGGCTCCACGAAGGCCGGGGCCCTCTCAAACCGCTCTTCCGAGTACGGGTTCTCGGCCCCGAAGCCGTGCGCATCGTGGTCGACGGGCACGAGCGCGTCGAACGATCCGGTGGGGGCTGCGAACTCGGACCCGAGCGCAGGGATTGGCCGCGCGGGCGGGGGTGCAGCGGGGAGAATCGGCTCAGGAGCGGGGGCGGCCAGGGGCGCGGTCTGGTCCTCAGGCTCGACACCGCCGGCTTGCGCCAGCGACTGCTCCAGGTTGGCGAGGAAAGCCTCGAACGGCGTGGGGCTCTTTTCAGGACGGGCCCCGCTGACCAGCGGAGTCTGTGCGGCCTGCTTGCGTTTTTGCGCCTTGCGGCGGCTCGTCAGCAAGTAGTACGCCCCGATAAACAACAGGGGCAGGAGTTCGAGAATCGCTTCCACAGATCCGGGGCTGGCGTGCCATGAACGTACGCCGTGCGTCCGGTCGAGATGCAGCCCAGCGCTGGACTACAGGAGTCGAGGGGCGCGGGCCTCGTCGCGGAGCGCCTCGATCACCCGGCGGTTCGCTCGCGGGAACGCGTAGTCGTCCAACTCGGAGACGGAGACCCACGCCCACGGCTCGCCGGTCTCTGTGGCCGGTTCGCCCTCAAGATGGCGGCACCTGAAGGCGTGCATCGTGATCCGAAAGTGAGAGTAGGCGTGCTCGACGATGGCGACAGGCCGTCCGACCTCGACGGCGATCCCCAACTCCTCGGCGACCTCGCGCGCGCACGCCTCCTCCGTCGACTCCCCGACCTCGACTTTTCCACCGGGAAACTCCCACAGCCCCCCGAGCATGGCGTCCTCCGGTCGTCGCTGGATGAGCACGCGTCCGACGGCGTCGAACACGAGCCCGGCGGCGATGGTGTGGTGGGGCACGGCTTTGCGCTTCGAGACGACCGGGTACGCTTCCGGCTCGCCGCCGGCGGCTGCGCGGCAGATCGGGCGGAGCGGGCAGCGGGGGCACGCCGGCTGGCGGGGCGTGCACAACGTCGCGCCAAGCTCCATGACGGCCTCATTCCACCGCCCCGGGTGCTCCCGGTCGAGCAGGTCGTCCGCGAGCCGCTGGAGGGCCGCCCGCGTTCTGCCTGCGCGAGCGTCGGCGTCGATGGCGAAGACGCGCGCCAGCACCCGAATCACATTCCCGTCCAAGACCGCCAGGGGCGTGTCGAACGACAGCGACAGGACGGCGGCGGCTGTGTACGGGCCTACCCCGGGGAGCGCGCGGAAGGCGTCGGGGTCGGAGGGGATCCTTCCGCCATGGTCGGCGACGACGACGCCCGCGGCGCGGTGCAGATTCCGGGCACGCGAGTAGTAGCCGAGGCCCTCCCACAGCTTGAGCACGTCGTCAATGGGCGCCGCCGCTAGATCGGCCACGTCCGGGAAGCGGGCGACGAACCGGCGGAAGTACGGGGTCGCGGTGTCGACGCGGGTCTGCTGGAGCATGACCTCCGAGACCCAGACGCGGTAGGGGTCGCGGCGGCCGTCCGGCCCGGGCTCGCGCCAGGGCATCGCCCGTCGCGCGCCGTCGAACCAGGCGGGGAGCGCGTCCGAAAAGGCGGCGCGGTCGGCGGTGGTGACGGCCTCGGCCAGGGCGTCTCCGAGCGGCTGCGCCATGCTACCCCGTGATGTCAACCAGCAGGACGATGGTCTCGGGCGCGCGTCCCGGCGCCAGCCGCCGCAAGAGGACCGGTAGGGCACCGCGCTCGCGCGCCAGCGTCCGCCACATGAACGAGCGGTCGACGAGCCACGACAGCGCCGGGGCGTCGGCGACCTCGTAGGTCACCGCGGTGCCGCCGAGGCGGGCGGGCAGCGCCACGATCAGCGTCTCGCCCGCGCGGACGGCGTACCGCAGCGTGTCGGCAGCGGGGCGATCTTGGACCTGCGGGTACCGCGTCGCGGACTCGCCCGTTTGGGCGGACACGCCCGGCGCGAGGCCGAGCAGGAGGGCGACGAGACCCAGACGAAATGCGAACACAGCCGACGGGGGAAGCGGGCCGCAAGGTAGCCCTTGCCATCGCCGTGCTCGCGCTCGCGACGGCCGGCGCGGCCCAGTCGGTCGCCGTCGCGGCCGACACCACGCTGCGGCTGTCGGCCCCGGTTGCTCGTATCGCCGACGCGCTCGCGGCGCAGGGCTACCTGTTCGCAACCGTCGACTCGACCCGGGCCGACACCGCGTTTGTGACGCTCGGAGAGCAGGCGGTCGTCCGGCGGTTCGAGGTGGTCGGGGCGGCGTCGGTGCCGCTCGAGTGGACCACGGCGCCGGGAGCGCCGTTCTCGGCGGCCGGCCTCTCCGCCGACCTCGACGTCGCCGCCGTGCGCTACGCCCGGGCTGGATTTGGAGACGCCCGCCTCGTGCCCGCTGTGGAAGTCGCCGAGGGCGGGCGAGCCGTGGACGTGACGGTGCAAGTAACTGAGGGCGCCGCGGGTCGGGTGGTGGGCGTCGAGCTTGCCGGAGCGCGGTCGCCCGCGCGGGCGTTTGCCTCTAGACGGGCCGGGCTTACCGAGCCGACCCCGCTTGCGGCCGTCGACCTCGACGCGCTCCGCCAGCGCCTCGACGCGACCGGGCTGTACACGGAAGTGGGCGAGCCTGTCATCGCTCGGGACGCGGCGGGCGATCTCGTGGTCCAAATCCCTGTCGTCGACGCGCCGCCGGGCGCGGTCGACGTGGTGCTGGGCTACCTCCCGCCGGGCGCGACGGGCTCCGGCAGCGTGGTCGGACGGGGCCGGGTCGACCTGCGCAACCCCTTCGGCGGTGGCCGCGCGCTGTCGGTCGAGCTAGAGCGGACGCCCGGGCTGGCGTCGTCCTTCCGCGTCGCCGCCAGCGACCCGTTCGTGCTCGGCACACCGATTGGCGCCGGGCTCGCCTTCGACGGCGACGCGCGCGATTCCACCTTCTCCCGCCAGCGGCTTGCGGGCTTGCTGATCTACGCGGTCGACCCCGGCCTCGACCTCGTCGCCAGCGTGGCCGCCGAGCAGGTCCGGCCCGGAACGTTCGGGGCCGGGCTCGTGGATGGGCGCCCGCGCATTCGGCGAACGGACGATGTGCTGGTCGGGCTCGGGGTCGTGGTCCGCCGTCTCGACCGTGCCCGGAACACACGTCGAGGCGTCGAGGCGAGCGTCTTTGCTGAGCAGGCGAGGCGGGCTAGCGAGGCCTTCGAGACGCCGGGTGGCCGCCGGAGACTTACGCTGGCCTCGCGGGGGTACCTCCCGACTCTCGCTCGCCAGACCCTCGTGCTCGGCGTGGACGCGACGGTGACGCAGCAGAGCGCCGGCCCCGACGGGCTCGTGGACGAAGGGGATCTGGTGCGCGTGGGCGGCGCCGCTCGCTTCCGTGGCTACGACGAGGACGCCTTTCTCGCTCGGAGCTACGTCCGGGGCATCGCCGAGTACCGGATCCTATTCGACGCCGCCTCCTTCGCGTTCGTGTTCGTCGACGCCGGCGGCCTCGACCGCCCCGCCGTTCCGGGATTCCCGGCCGAACGGCGAGGGCTGTTCGGCTACGGAGCGGGCATGCGCGTGACGACCGCGCTGGGGCTGGCGACGGTGTCGTACGCCCTCAACCCGGACCTCGGGGTCGGGCGCGGCAAAGTCCACGTCGGGCTCGCGGTCGGGCTCTAGCTCAGCCCTCGACGTCGTCGGTTGAGTCCGCCAGCCAGTCGACGCCGGCTTGCTCGGCGCAGTGGTCGCAGCAAAAGACGCGCTCGCCGTCTTCGAGGCCGTGCCCGAGCACGCGAACCCCGCAGTGCGCGCAGGACGGGGCGATCCGGTGCGCGGCGCACTCGATGGAGTCAAAGGTCATCGACTCGCCAGAGGCGAGGGTGACGGTGAACGCGCGGTCGTAGTCGTTTCCGCAGGTGTCGCAGACGGGCATCGTAGAAGGGGAGAGGGAGACCAGCCAACGGCGCCCGGAGCGCTCGGTTCGGCCGGTAGCTTGCGGGATGATCGATGCCCGCGTCCTCGCCGTCCAGCGTCTTCTCCGTGTCGAAGACGACGGCGCCCACGTCGCCCGTCTCGCCGACGGCGCCAGCAGCCCCGAGGTCTCGCGGCGCGCCGTCGACTACGTTTCCGGGGTGACGCGGCAAAAGCGGTACCTCGACTTCCTGATTGGGAAGTTTTACAACGGCAGGCTCAACGACCTCGACCCCGAGCTGCTCCAGATCCTGCGGATCGGCGCCTACGATCTGGTCGTCCGCGAGGTCGCTCCCCACGCAGCCGTCAACGAGGCTGTCGAGACGGCGAAGGTGGTGCTACACCGCGGCGCGGCGGGCGTGACGAACGGTGTCCTCCGCGCGCTCGACCGAGCACGACAGTTCGGGAGCCTGCCCGAGCCCGTGGGCAAGGACCCCGCCGACGCCCTTGCCATCCGGTACTCGCACCCCACGTGGACCGTCCGCCGCTGGCTGGCGCGGTGGGGCGAGGACGCGACGCGTGCGTTCCTGGAGGCCACCAACGCCCGGGGCGGCTACACCGTCCGCGCCGTCGACCCCGAAGCGCTGGCGCCCCGGCTCGCGGAGCTTGGCGTGGAAGCCGATCGGTTGGAGGCGGCGCCCGACTTTTTCCGGGTGGACCGGCTCCAGCCCATCCTGCGATCCGGGCTGATCGAAGAGGGCGTGTGCGCGGTGCAAGACGTGGCCGCAGGCCTGGTGGTGCACGTGCTCGACCCGCAAGCGGGCGAGCGAGTGCTGGACGCCGCCGCCGCCCCAGGCGGCAAGGCCGTGTACGCTGCCTTGCGAATGGGCGAGGGCCAGGTCGTGGCGCTGGACGTGAGCGAGGCGAAAGCGCGCCTGGTCCGCCAGTCCGCCGAGCGGCAGGGCGCCGGCCTCGTCCGCGCCGTCGTCGGCGACCTGGCGACGTGGGGGGCTGATGGGCCGTTTGACCGGGTGTTGCTCGATGCCCCGTGTTCGGGCAGCGGCGTGCTCTCCAAGCGCGCCGACTTGCGCTGGCGTCGGAGCCCGGAGCAACTCGGCGAGCTGGCGGACCTCCAAGACCGCTTGCTCGATGCGGCGTCCCGGCACGTCCGGCCCGGCGGGCTCCTCGTGTACTCCACCTGCTCGGTCGAGCCGGAGGAGAACGACGACCGCGTCGAGACCTTCCTCGCCGGCCACCCCGACTTCACGGTCGAGCCCGTCGCCGACTTCGTCCCGGCACCGTTCGTCGACGGCCCCGTTTACCGGGCGCTGCCCCACGTCCATGGGACCGATGGGGCCTTTGCCGTCCGCCTTCGACGACTGACATGACCGATCTGAAAGCGCCCTATCTCGATGCCCGCGCCCGTCTCCGCACGCTGCTGGACGGGCTCGACGACGAGGCCTTCAACGCCAAACCTGCGCGCGACTCGTGGTCGGCGGGGGAGTGCCTCGTGCACCTCAACAAGATCGCGAAGGGCTACCTCCCCGTGATGGAGGAGGCCGTCGCGCGGGGTGGGCCGACGGGGGCGCCGCCGTTCCGTTATGGGTTCGTCTCCCGAAAATTTATCGGCGCCCTGCAGCCTGGGACACGGCCGCTCCCGACGGGCGGGCCGATGAAGCCGCCCGCTACCGAGGGGCTCCGGTCCAACATCGACAGGGCACGCGTCGTGTCGCGGTTCGAGGCCGACATCGACCGCTACCTCGCCGTCATCGACGCGGCGGAGGGGTTGGACCTGGCACGCATCAAGATCCGGTCGCCGTTCATGACGTTGCTCCGGCTTCCGCTGGGAGCGTTTCTCGAGGCCATGGGCGTGCACTCCGTACGGCACATCGCCCAGGCCGAGCGGGCCGTTGCTGAGAGGACTGTGTGAGTGCCTTGCCGCGCGCGCGGCAATGTTCGACCTTCCGACCCGTTGCCCACCCGCCCCCCGAGTCGCCTCTGCACGCTGGTACCCCGCTTCTCTCAAGCTCATGACCTCTGTGCAGGCCCGTCTGTGGCTCCTCCTCGCGCTCCTCGTCGCCGTTCCGGCGTCCGCGCAATCCATCACCGGCAAGTACGGCGGTGACTTTCTCGCGTCCGGGGTGGGCGCTCGCGCCCTCGGGATGGGCGGCGCGTACGTGGCCCACGCCAACGACGTGACCGCCGGCTACTGGAACGTGGCCGGTCTGAACGGCCTGCGCTCCGGCGAAGCCGCCTACATGCACGCCGAGCGCTTCGACGGCGCGGTCGCGTTCGACTACGCCGCTGTCGCCTATCCGCTCTCGTCGCGGTCGACGGTCGCCGTCTCGTTCGTCCGGTCCGCCGTCGACGACATTGCGAACACGCTCGACGCCTACGATCCGGCGACCGGGCAGATCAACCCGGACAACGTCCAGCTCTTTTCGGCGGCCGACAACGCGCTCTACGTCTCGTACGCTCGCGGCGTCGGGAGCAAGCTCTCGCTCGGGGCCAGCGCCAAGGTGGTCCGTCGCGGCATCGGCGACTTCGCCGACGCCTGGGGCTACTCGCTCGACCTCGGTGCCCAGCTCGACCTGGGCCGCGTGCAGCTGGGTGTCAACGTGCAGGATGCCACGGGCATGATCCAGTCGTGGTCGGTCGATCAGGCGCGGTTCGAGAACGTGCCCGAGGAGAGCCGGCCGGAGGGCCTGACAGAGATCGTGCTCCCGCTCGCGCGGCTCGGCGCGGCGACGGTCATCCCGCTGTCCGACGACGTCGGCTTTACTGCCGCCGCCGACCTCGACCTCGGGTTCGACGGCCAGCGCGCGAACGTGCTCGACGCAGGCGGCGTCTCGTTTCGGCCCCGCCTCGGCGGCGAGCTGACCTACCGCGACATCCTGGCCTTCCGCGCGGGCATCGCCGACATCGCCACCAGCGAACGGTTCGGCACGCAGATCACGCCGTCTGTGGGAGCCGGTGTGAACCTCGGACCGCTCGCGGTCGACTACGGGTTCGGCGACTTCGGAGGGCTCGCGAGCGAGCTCGGGTTCTCCCACCGCGTCTCTCTAGCGTACCGGTTCGGCGCTGGCGCGCCGTCCCGCCTCTAACTTCCGCCGTCCCCCGCCTGCAGGCATGCTCCCTTCCGACGACCGAGACGGCATCGTTCTGAGCGTGACCCTTCACCTGGTCGTGCTGCTGCTGTTGGCGCTCGCGTTCGCCGCGCCGCCCGAGGTCACCGACCCCGACTGGCCGCCGCAGTTGCTGGAGGTCGAGTTTGGACCCGCGCCCGTGCCGCCCGAGATCGTCGGGGAGCCCGAGGCCGCGGAGGCCGGGGCGCCGTCGCGCGCCATGGAGCAGCCCGAGGAGGAGCGACCCACGCCGCCGGCACCGTCGCCGGCGCGGATCCCCGAGCGCCAGCCGACGCCGCCCAAGCCCGACCGCCCGCTTCCGCGTCCGGCGCAAGCCGACAACGCACCCCCCGCCCGTCCGAATCCGCCGTCGCGGGCGACCCGGCCGGAGCCCGACCCGCGCGCGGCACGCCAGCCGGAGCCGAGCACGAGTGCCGGCACCTCGGAAGGCACCAGCCGGAGCGCAGGTGCCGACACCGGTGCGGGCCGAGGGTCCGGGGGCGACGCGCCCGCGGAGGTCGGCTTCCAGTTCGGCAACCGCACCTACGACTGTCCCACCCCCCCGTTCAGCGGAGTCGAAGGGGAAGTGACCTATCGCGTCACGTTCGCGCCGAACGGCCGCTACGTCGCCGACCGCCCGGTCACGCGCAACGGCGCGCTCGACGCCTCGGTCCGCTCGGTGATCTCGCGCTGCCGGGCCGAGGCGCTCCCCCCGAACGCGCTTCAGGTCAATCAGACGACGCAGGCGACGTTCCGCTTCCGAGCGAATTGAGCCGCTCGCGGAGCGCTCTCGACGCCGTCCGCGTTTCGTCGGCGACTGCGGCCGCCAGCGCTCGGGACACGAACCACGTCGGGGAGCCGGCCGCGAACGCCGCCGCGACGGCGTGGAAGGTGAACGCGGTGATCGGCCGGCCATCCGTGATGAGGTGCAACGGACGCCAACGGTCAGGGGCAAACTTGGCCTTAAAGCGCTCCAGCCCTTCAAAGTTATAAAAGCGCGAGGCGTGCGCTCGCGTCCACCAGAGCAGGGCGCGGACGAGCCGGGAGGGCGCCGGTCGGCTCAACGGCGCGAACGTCGACAGGGGCACCAGCCCAAGTGTGAACGTGCCGTCCGGGGGGAGGCTGGCGACGACCGCGTCGAGCAGCAGCGCCGCCGTCCCGTTCGGGGCATCGCGACGGCGGATGATCCACTCCACGAACGCCTCTGGGCCGGGTCGGAGCGCTGCGTACCCGAGCAACTCCGCGTTGAGGGTCGCCGCCCAGAACTGTCGGCCGCCCGGCGCGTCGAGCACGAACGGGTCCGCGAGGAACGCGAGCGGGGGAAGGCCGCGCCGCGCCAGCCAGTCGTTCAGCACGGGCTCTAGACGGGGGGCTTCAGACGAAGGGAGCCGAGCCACGACGACGCCTTTGTTGCGCGCGCGCGCGATCTGCGCCCGCACCGACGCCTTCTCGGCTTTGACCCGCGCCCACGCCCCGACGTGCCACACCGGCTCGGCGCCGATCACCACCGAGGGGCGATCCCGGGCAATGGCGTGTGGTTCCTCGACCCCGAACCACAGGACCCGCGCACCGGCCCGGTGAGCGTCGCGCTCGAATTGCGCGGCCGTCGCCCGTGCCCCGTCCGTTGGCCCACCGGCCGCGACGCGGACAGCTCCCCAAGAGCGGACCTCCACGTAGTCGACGGTCGCGATGCCGGAGCTCCACGTCTGCATCAGGGCCGGACGGCGAGTCCGAGGCGGAGAAACAGGTCGTTCGGGCGATCCTCCCAGAATTGAGCGTCGCCGTAGAAGCGAAGGGCGACGCCACGCGCGGGCTCGATTTCGACGTAGGCGCGCAGGCCGGGACCCCGGAACACGTCGCCCGCCAGGAACGGCGCGCGACTGTCGACTGGAGGCGTCCCGACCCGCACGTCCCCGCCGACCTGAGCGACGCCGCCGTCTCCAAGCCGTGGGTTCTGGCCCTTCCGGACGTACCGACCCGAGACTCGCGCCCGGGCCCGGAACGGCAGCCAGGCCTCGACGCCCGCGAGCCATTGGTCGGCGTTCGGCCCCAGCGGGTGGCCAAGCCCAAATCCGTTGTGAACGTACGAGTTGAAAAAATCCCCCTCCTCGATGAACCGGTGCGTGTACGTGTACGGCTCGATCCGCACGTACTCGGCAAAGGCCGACAGCCCTGAGCCCGGCACCGCTGCCCGCGCGCCAGCCTGGACCGCCCACTTGTTTCCGTACGCGCCGTCGCCCAGGGTGGCCGTGGCGAGGTCGTCGACGAGCCACGTGAGGTAGGCCTCGACGCCGGGGACCGGGCGCACCGTCGTCTCCAATGAAAAGAGCGTATTGTCCCGGTCGTACAACGCGTGCTCGGCGGCCTTCACCGGGAAGAGGGGGTTGAGGTACGCCAGCTCCGGTCCTCGGCGCCCGTACACCGCCATGCCCGTGTACGCCCACGTCCACCAGCCCGTCGGCTGGACTTCCAGGCGATGGAGGGCGAGGTACCGTTCCGGCGCGTCGAAAAAGAGCGAGTCGCTGGCATCGATCACGTTGGGTCGGCTGCTGAGCGCTGCGTGGACGGCTTCCAGGGTGATGCTCCGGGAGCGCAAGCCGAGGCGCACAAAGGGGAGGTAGTCGGCGTTTGCCGACAGCACAACCGGGGCCTCGGCGCTGGCGCCGTAGACGAGCCGCTCGTTCGCGATCTCTGCGGAAAAGGGCCCGGTCGCAATGCGCGCGGAGGCCGTTGTCTGGTCGAACGGTCCCCGGATGTTCGACGAGTCGCGCGAGACGTAGTACAGCGGCGCGAGCAGCGGGTCGTCCGCCAGCACGTCGGCGTCGCCGGTGATCTGGGTGCCCGACAACGTGCTCGTGTAGAGACCGAGCCAGTCTCGGTAGGAGGCCTCGAAGGTGAGCCGCGCGCTTCGAGCGAGCCCGCCTGCCGTGCCGTCGGCGTCGCGGCCCTCGACGACGCCCTCGGCCCATACGCTCGCGCGCCAGTCGTCGTCGCGGGCGTAGAGGATCGTGCGCTCGGCGTCTGGATCGAACACGCCGGCCTCCCCATCCCCAATCGTGCTGTGGACTCGGTCGAGCGGCTCGAAGAACTCGCGGCGGAACTCGTCGAGCCAGAACCGACCCGGCGGTCCGAGGCGTTCCGAGCGGGCCGCCAGCGAATCGAGATGCTGCCGGACCACGCGTCGGTCGATGGGGCGCGTTTCGTGTCGGTACTCGGGTAGCGCCCCAGCAACGCGCTGCGTGACGAGCCAGTCGTAGACCCGGTGCTCCGCCGGGACGATCTCAGGCTGCGCGGCCACCGCGCTCGCCACCGATGCGAAGAGAAGGAGGCCAAGAACGCGATCCATGCCCAAATCTACCCGACGTTCGAACCCGGTTGCGCGCCCCCGGGCAGGCGTCTACCTTCCCGGAGTCACCCCACCCCCATTGCCCGAGACCCTTCCGTTACGCGCACCACGCCCGCCGCGCTTGTCTCGTCGCATTGAGATCCTGGCCCTCACCCTGGGGGACGCCCTCGCCTCCGTCGTCGCTCTGAGCGCCGCCGTATGGGGCCCGGCTGCCCTTTCCTGGCTTCCACCCGTCGTCGGGTCGGTCTCCATCGCGAGCGCCGTACTGGTGGCCGCTTGGGTGCTTCTGTTTGCGTTTTCAGGGCTGTACGCCGAGCGCTACGCCCGCGGCCGTCTCGATGAGTTGGTGACGCTCGCCAAGGTGGTGGCTTTCGGCTGCCTCGCGCTCCTCTTCGGCGTCGTCATCGACCGCGTGCAGGGTGGGGACGTGAGGACCGCAATCGGGTCGTACGCCCTTTCCCAGTTTGTGGCCGTGGGGGGGGTACGACTCATGCTCCGCGCCGTGCAGCGGGCGCTGGTGGTGCGCGGCTACGGCCGCCACCGCGCCGTCGTGGTCGGGTGGTCCGATCGCGTCGAGCCGCTGTACCACGACCTCGCGCGGTACCCGGCGGCCAACATCGAGATCGTAGGCGCCCTGCGCCTGCGGGCCCCGTCCGACGTGCCCGTGCTGGCCGACGGGACGCCCGCGCCGGTCACGATCACGGAGCGCTTCCCCGGTGGCGATGCCTTGCCCGACGGGGCCATCGAAATGACCGCCGCCGGTGCGCCCGAGGCGGCCGTCGCCGAACTGCCCGGCCTGATCGACCGGCTCGGCGTGCAGGACGTCATCATTGCCATCGGTTCCGAGGACCACGCGACGCTCGACGAGGTGCTCCGCGTCTGCGACGGCAAGGCGGTGACGCTCAAGCTGGTCCCCGACTTCTACGCCGCCGTCGGGGGGATGGCGCGAACGGAGCACACGTATGGCCTGCCGCTGATCGAGGTGCTGCCGGAGCCGATGCCCGCCTGGGAGCGGCGCACCAAGCGCATCGCGGACGTGGTCGTGAGCGCCCTCGTGCTGCTCATCGGCGCACCGATCTGGCTGGCGGTCGCCGGCCTGGTCCGGGCGACCTCGCCGGGCCCGGCGATCTACCGGCAGACGCGTGTAGGGCGGCTCGGCAAGCCGTTCACGATGCTCAAGTTCCGGACCATGGTCGACGACGCCGAGCGCCACACGGGGCCCGTCTGGGCGGAGAAGCGCGACGACCGCGTGACGCCCATCGGCCGCTGGCTCCGGCGCCTGCGCATCGACGAGATCCCCCAGATGTGGAACGTGTTCGTCGGCCAGATGAGCCTGGTGGGCCCGCGCCCCGAGCGCCCGTACTTCGTCGACAAGCTGGTGGACCGGATCCCGCTGTACAGCCGCCGCCACCGGATCCAGCCGGGCGTTACCGGGCTCGCCCAGGTCAAGTGGCGCTACGACTCCGACCTCGACGACGTCCGCCAGAAGCTCAAGTACGACCTGTTCTACATCGAGACGATGAGCCTGGGGCTGGACACCAAGATCCTGTTCCGTACGATCCGCACCGCGCTCGCCGGCGGCGGGCACTGAGCGGAGGGCTGGCGTTAGCAGGTCCGGCGTCCAAGGTTGGGGATTGGAGGTTCGCGGGCGGGTACCTTCGGTGGCCCCTCCCCGGACCCATGCCCCGCCCGACCGCAACCGCCGCCCCCACGGCCGTCGACCTCGACCTGTACCGCGCGCTCCAGATGCCCCGCACGGTGGAGGACAAGATGCTCCGCCTGATCCGCCAGAGCCGGATCTCGAAGTGGTTCAGCGGCTACGGCCAGGAGGCCATCGCGGTCGGCTGCGCGTATGCGCTAGAGGACCGCGACTGGCTGCTCCCGATGCACCGAAACCTCGGCGTGTGGACGACGCGGGGCGTGCCGCTCCGCCCGCTGTTCTGCCAGATGATGGGGCGCGAGGGCGGGTTCACCAAGGGCCGCGACCGGACCTTCCACTTTGGCTTGCCCGAGCGCCGAGTCGTCGGCATGATCTCGCACCTCGCCGCGATGCTACCTGTCGCAGACGGTCTGGGGCTGGCGTCAGCGCTGCGGGGCGAGGATGCCGTCGCACTCGCCTTTACCGGCGAGGGGGCTACACGCGAGGGGGACTTCCACGAGGCGCTGAATCTCGCCGCTGTCTGGAAGCTGCCCGTCGTGTTTGTGGTCGAGAACAACGGATACGGGCTGTCCACCCCGACGGCCGACGCGCTGCCCGTCGCCGACATCGCGGACGCGGCGGCGGGCTACGGGATGCCCGGCGTCGTCGTGGACGGCAACGACGTCGACGCCGTGATCTCGGCCGTCCGCGACGCCGCGGCGCGCGCGCGAGCCGGGGAGGGGCCGACCCTGCTCGAAATGAAGACGTTCCGCGTGCGGGGCCACGAGGAAGCGTCGGGCACCAAGTACGTCCCGGACGCGCTCATCGCCGAGTGGGAGGCCCGCGACCCCATCGCCGGCTACCGCCAGCGGCTCCTCGACGCCGGCATCGCAGAGGCGACTCTCGACGCCATCGACGCCGAGCTGGCCGACGAGATCGAGGCCGTCGCCGAGTGGGCGCTGACCCAGCCCGAGGTGACCTCCACGGACGCCGCCGAACACGTCGACTTGTTTGCCCCCGCATCGTTCTCGCCGGCCCCCGCAAGCCCCGCCGAAGACGGCGTGCGGTTTATCGACGCCGTCACCGCTGGACTCCGGGACGCCTTCCTCGGCGACGACTCGGTGTTGCTGATGGGCCAGGACGTGGCCGAGTACGGCGGTGTCTTCAAGGTGACGGCTGGGTTCGTCGAGCAGTTCGGCGCCGACCGCGTGCGCAACACACCGATCATCGAGAGCGGGGCGCTCGGGTGCGCGCTCGGGCTCGCGCTCGATGGCTTCCGGCCGGTCGTCGAAATGCAGTACGCAGACTTCATCACCTGCGGCTTCAACCAGATCGCCAACAACCTGGCGACGACGCACTATCGGTGGGGCGCGCCGGTCCCGGTGACCATCCGTGCCCCGTTCGGCGGGGGCATCGGGGCCGGCCCGTTCCATAGCCAGAGCCCCGAGGCCTGGTTCTGCCATGTGCCCGGGCTCAAGGTGGTCGTCCCGGCGACGCCGGCCGACGCGAAGGGGCTGACGCTGGCGGCCATCGAAGACGACAACCCGGTGCTCGTCTTCGAGCACAAGGCCCTCTACCGCTCGCTCCGGGGTCCCGTCCCCACGGGCGTTCACCGCGTCGAGATTGGCAAAGCAGCGGTCGTGCGCAAGGGCTCGGATCTGACCGTCGTGACGTGGGGCGTCGGCCTCCAGTGGGCGCTGGCGCTCGCCGACGACGAGACGTTGGGCGGCGCCTCGGTCGAGGTCATCGACCTGCGGACCTTGGTGCCGTGGGACCGCGTCACGGTCCTCGCCTCCGTCAAAAAGACGGGCCGGCTGCTCGTGCTCCATGAGGCGGCCCGGACAGGAGGCTTCGGCGCCGAGATCGCAGCCGAGGTCGCCGAGGCCGCGTTCGCCACGCTCGACGCCCCGCCTGCACGAGTCGGCGGGGCTGACCTCCCGATCGCCTTCTCGAAGGCCATCGAAGCCGACGTTTACTCGGCTCGGGCCCGGCTGGCGGAGGCGGCGCGACGGACGTTGGCGTACTAGGCTCTGACGGGGGACTGCCTCGCGGTACGCGGTCGGCCCCTGGCGTTACGCTGCTTCTGGCTCCTGGCGGAAACGCCCCGCCTCGATCTTAGGCCGCGTTCGGAACGGCATGGCAGCCCCTAGACTTCGATGGGCGCCACGTCCGAGCTGTCGGGCTCAATGACTTGCTGGCCTTCGTCGGCATCTTCCGGGCGCGTATCGCTCACCTCGTAGGTGAGCTCGTAGTCCCCGGTCTCACCGGGCCTGAAAGACGTTACAACGATGGTCCATTCGCCGGCCTCTGTCGCCTCGAGAATGGCCTTGGTCATCGACGTGTTGCCGGCGGCAGAATCGTCGATGTCCGTCTGTTCCCCGGTCGGACTCAGAACCAGGAAGTAAGGATCGAAGTCGCCAGACAAGACCTGGGCACGGATCCACTGGCCTCTGCGAGCCATGACCTCGTAGGAGTCGAGGAATTCGCCGGAGACCAGCGTGTCGTCTCCCTCCTCCAGGGTGCCCGTGTAGATCTTTTCCGGCGAGGCTGGCGGAGCCTCAGGCGCGATGGTGGCTGTCTCGGGATCCACCGCTCCGGGCGAGTCCGAGGCGTCTCCGCAGGCGGTGAGGGCGAGAAAGGCGAGGAGGGCGGCGCGGGTCGTCATCAGTCAGGAGGGAGGCAAGCCGAAACCTAGCACGAACAGGACGTAACCGCGAAGGGCGGGGGGGCGCCGGGCCAGATTATGCCGAGCGCGAGTCGACGGCGCCGCCGCTTGCGGACACCAGTTGTGTGTACCACGCCAGCGCCTCCCGAAGCCGAGAAAGTGCTGAGCGTGGCGCCCAGACCACAGACAGGGTCCGCGTCGTCCCGCCGTGCGTCTTCGTGCGCTGGCTGTCACGGACCGGGTTGGCGCAGAATCCCTCGGCGTCGCGAACCCCCATCAGCCCGGCAAGCGAGATCTCCTGCCCGCTCGCGTTGAACACGTAGCGGTCGTCCGGCCCGCCGACGCCGATCGAGTGTGGAGCGCGGGCACGGTCGAGGTCGATCACCGAGATCGGGAGGCCGCTGTGAAGGGAAACCGCGTTGCACGCATCAACCGCCGCGTTATTGGGCCCTAGGAATCCGCCCTTCGCTGCTTTGACGAGGTACTCCGAGGAGGGCTTCCCACGGCCCGTTGGCTTGTACCCGTCCTGCCGCAGCACGTCCCGCACCGCCATCCGGACCTCCTCGCTGCGAGCGAGGGGCGCCGGGCCGTCGATGTGCAGCGCGGCTGTCGCTTCGATCGGCGTGTCCGTGTCGGAAAGTGGCCCGGGATAGGTCGAGGCGAGAAGGCCGACCGCAAGCCCCGGGACCGCGGCCGCGGAGGCGAGCAGGGCGCCAAGGTCGGGAGCAGTCACGGGCTGGCGTCGATGGGGCCGTCGTCGGTGTCCGGGCCACCGAAAAAGCCGTCGTTGGAGAACGCGTCGCCGAAAAGATCGCTCTCCGACCCGTACTCGAGGGCGTCGAGCACGAGTGCCGAGAGGTCCCCGCGGAGCCGCGTCACCATCAGCTCGCCGTCGCCGACGACGACGGCCACCAGGTCGGTGATGGGGCCGCCCTCGCGTTCTCGTGTCATCACCCAGACGGCATGAGAGGAGTCTCGAGCGGTTACAAGCGGCAGCCAGCCCACGCGCTCGTACTCGACGAGGAACGAGGGGCGCTGGAGGGCAAGCGCGTCGACGGTCCCCTCGATAGGGGCTCGCGCGACTTTGATCTGGCGGACGTTGCTCGAGATCCGTCGGTACGGCTCAGTGGCGCTGGGCGCGAAAAGCCGAGACACGAACCGGGACGACCCGATGGTCCCTCGGCCGAAGGCGACGGCGAAGCCGCGGCCGACCGTGGCGTCGCCGGTCCGCTCGATCTCCGAGGCGACTTGGCGCTTTGCCCGGCCCATCTCGATGGACACGCAGCCGGTGAGTCCCACCCCGAGGGCGAGGGCGAGCAGGAGGCGGCTACTGTTCATCGTCGTCATCGTCGTCGTTCCAGTCGCCGTCGATGTCGACGCGGCCGAAGCGCTGGCTAAGGGCGCCGACTTGCGTCGGGTCGATGGTGCCGTCGATGAGGACGAACACGGCGTTGTTGTCGTCGGGGTCGACCGCGAGCACGGCCATCCCGTCGAAGGCGTCGCCGGCGTCGCGGACGTAGACCCAGACATCGCCGTCGTCCTCGACGGAGGTGCCGGGGATGGACCGGACGCGGACGAGCGTCATCCACCCGTCGGCCTCGAACCGGCGGCCGACCTCAGAAAAGTGATTGATCGCCAGCGACCGCTCGGTCGCGGCGGCGGGGTACACGCGGACGGTGACGCGGCGGAGCCCGTCGAGCATGAGGGCGGCCTCGGGCTCGTCCGTCCGCGCAGCGGCAGCGGCAAGCCGAAGGAGTGACCCCTGGAGGTTGATCTCGACCTGGGGCTCCGACCCGAACAGGGCGTCGAGGTCGGCGCCGGAGATGGGCTGAGCCGACAGGGGAATGGCGAAGGCCGCGAGCGCGGCGAGGATCAGTGAGCGCATGATTAGAAGGGGAGGGCGGTGTCGAGGGTGGAGGTCAGGGCGCTGGCGTCGTCGCGGATGGCGTCCCGGGCCTGGGTCTGTACGTCGGCTACGAGGGCGAAGGCGAGCGCGAGCTCGCGCCGCGCGGCGGCCACGTCGGCGGCGGACGGCTCGGGCTCGGAGACCTCGTCGGGCGGGCCGTCAGTGGCCGGCTCGGTCGCAGCGATCAAGTCGGGGCTCGGGGCGACGGGCGTCGTCGCGGGCACCGGGCGAGGCGGAGACGTGGGTCGAGAGGGCTGGGCCGCTGCGGGGGCGGGCGCCGTGGCCGGAGGCGTGGCCTCCGGAATCTCAGACGTGTCCGGTGAGGGGAGCGGCTGTGTAGTCTCGGTCCCCGGCACCGGCGCCTCGACGCGGGCGATGTCGGGGGCCGTGGCCTCCTCCCGGGGGAGAAGCCACACCGTCGCCGCCAGCGCCAGCGCTGCGGCGAGCGACAGCGGCACGAGCTGGAAGCGGCGCAGCGTCCGCCCGGCCCGGCTCGCGGGGGCGGCGGCGCGGTCACCGGCGCGGCGTGTCGAGCGGCCGACCGCCGCGAGCGCGGCGTCGAGCACCTCGGGAGGGCAGACGATGTCCGCGAGCGCGGACAGGCCGAGGTCGTCAGCGAGCAGTGCGGCGTCGCAGGCGTCGCAGGTTGCGGCGTGCGTTTCGAAGGCCTGGGCGTCGGGCTCGGCGAGCCGGCCGTCGCGGTACGCGTCGATTCGGGTGCAGTCGGTCATGGGACCAGCTCGGGGGCGGAAAGGGTGAGGGCGTCGCGGACCCGGCGGCGGGCGCGGTGGAGGTAGACCTTGAGCGTGTTGAGCGGGAGGTCGAGGGCGTCGCAGATCTCGTTGTAGCTGAGCCCCTCGATCTCGCGGAGCACGAGGATCGAGCGGTACGGCTCGGCCAGCGTGTCGACGGCGCGTGCCAGCTCGACCCGGAGGTCGCCGGCCTCGGCGTGGTCGTCGGGGGTCGGCGCGTGGCACGAGGGTTCCGCGACGGCCTCCGCCAGCCCGGGCGCGGGCCGGACCGACCGCTTGCGGAGCAGGTCCAGCGCCGCGTTGCGGGCCACGCGGGCGCACCACGCGCGGCGACGGGGATCGGGGATCTCCGCCACCCCACGCCAGACCTTGACCAACGCGTTCTGCGCGGCGTCGGCGGCGTCGGCGGGCGTCCCGGTCACGCGGAGCGCGACGCGGTAGACGAGGTCGGCGTGCTGACGGACGAGGGCGTCGGGAGACATGGACGTTCGGGGTGCGTCCTCCCGACGCGGCCCCTCATCGCAAGGTTACAGCGCCCAGGCGCCGCCACGATGTTTGGTGTACCTGGCGGACCTCGCCACCCGCCTGCACCGTCGTCTGCAGTCCCATGCGGCTTCGGTCGGGTGAGATTGCCGATGTGCGCCCGACGTCCAGCGAGGGGGAGAGGGCTGCTCAGGTCCGTGTCGAGTGCCGCACCGGGCGAACCCGTAGGCGACGTGTTCAGACCCTCCTGCTCGCCATCTCCCACGTGCGGCGGTCCCGACACCATTCGTCAGACTCGCCACGGCGGTCAGTCTGCCCGAGGAAAACTGGGGACGCTCCAGGCCCAGTCCCTCAATCCCCGCGCAGTTGAGCCCCCAACTGGTCCGCCGCATCGGCTGCTGCCCGGGCAAAGTCGTTGTCGGTAGAGGCGTAGAGGATCGCCCGGCTGGAGTTGATCAGGACCGGCCCGCCCGCGTTCGCCGCCAGCGTGTCCGCCGCCGACCCACCCTGGGCGCCGACGCCCGGGACGAGAAAGGGCACCTCGGGATGAGCCTCCCGGAGGTCGGCCAGCAGCTCGGGCCGCGTGGCGCCGACCACGAACCCGGTCTCGCCGGGTTGTCCCTCGGCCGCGTTTGCCGCGAGCCGGGCGGCGTGCCGATACACGGGCTCCCCGCCGACCGAGAGGTGCTGGAGATCCGTCGCGCCCGGGTTCGAGGTGGCGACGAGCACGAAGGCGCAGCGCCCCGGGTGTTCGAGGAACGGCACGACGCTGTCGCGCCCCATGTAGGGCGCGACCGTGGCCGCGTCGCCCCCGAGGCGGTCGTAGAGGGAGGTGGCGTACCGCCGTCCCGTGTTGCCGATGTCGCCCCGCTTGCCGTCGAGGACGAGCAGCCGTCCGGACGCGCGTACGGCGGCGCAGACCTTCGCGAGGGCGTCCCAACCGTCGGACCCGTAGGCCTCGAAGAAGGCGAGGTTGGGCTTGAAGGCGGCCGCGGCTCTTGATGTAACCTCCGTTATTGCAATGCAGAATTGAGCCGCCCCGCTCGCTGAGGCCCCGAACGAGGCCGGCATCCGGTCGGGGTCGGGGTCCAGCCCGACACACAGCGGCGCGCCGGTCTCGGCCACGGCGGCGGCGAGGCGGACGGAAAAGGGGAGAGGGAGGGGGGCGGGCACGTCGGGCATGGCGGAATCTCGCGACACTTCGCACGTTGGCGCCTGAGAACCGTTCGGCCCTCTCCTATGTTGAACGGCACTCGAAAGCGCTTCCAACTCCCCCAACTCCCATGTCCGTACTGTCTTCGATGAAGGGCGTCTCCGCCCGCGACCAGCAGATGATCAAGGAGGCCGAGACGATGCTCGGCCCAGAGCCCGAGGAGATGGGCTTCATCAAGAACCTTTTCTGGGGGCGCGTCCGCGAGGAGCTTGTCTTCCCGTATCCCGAGGTGTCGGCAGCGGAAAAGGCCAAGACGGACACGCTGCTCACGGAGCTCAACACGTACCTCGACACCGAGCACCCGTCGATCCAGATCGACCAGGAGCAGGAGATCCCGGAGTGGGTGATCGAGCGGCTGTTCGAGATGGGCGTGATGGGGATGACGGTACCGGAGGCGTACGGTGGTCTCGGACTGGGCGTCGCTAGCTACAACCGCGTGCTCGAGGCGATCGGCCGCCGCTGCGGCTCGACGGCCGTCATGGTTTCGGCCCACCAGTCGATCGGCTGCAAGGCGCTGATGCTCTTCGGCACCGACGACCAGAAGGACCGCTTCCTGCGGATGGTCGCTCGCGAGAAACTCTCCGGCTTCTGCCTCTCCGAGCCCCAGGTCGGCTCCGACGCGGCGGGACAGGAGACGCACTGCGAGTGGAACGAGAAGGAAGGGGTCTACATCCTCAACGGCGAGAAAAAGTGGATCACCTCGGGTGCCATCTCTGGGCTGCTGACGGTGATGGCCAACCAGCAGGTCACCGATCCCAAGACCGGCAAGACCAAAAAGGGCGTCTCGGCGCTGATCGTTACGCCGGACATGGAGGGCGTCACGTTTTTCCAGAAGAACCGGTCCAAGACCGGCATCCGCGGCACGTGGCAGGCGCGCATCAAGTTCGAGAACGTCCGCGTGCCGAAGGAGAACCTGCTTCACCGCGAAGGCCAGGGCCTCAAGGTGGCGCTGACGTGCCTCAACTACGGGCGGTGCACGCTGTCCGCCGGCGTCTCCGGCGCCGCCAAGCAGGCCGCCGAGCAGGCCACCAAGTGGGTTGCCACCCGGCACCAGTTCCAGCGCCCGCTCGCCGACTTCGAGCTCGTCCAGAAGCGCGTCGCCGAGATGCACGCGCTGTGCTTCGGCATGGACGCCATGCTCTACACGGTCTGCGGCATGCTCGACCGCCACGACTCCGACATCATGGTCGAGACGGCGGCGTGCAAGCTGTTCTGCTCCGAGGAGGGCTGGAACGTCATCGACTCGGCCATGCAGATCATGGGCGGCGAGGGCTACGTGACCGAGAACGAGTTCGAGCGCCTGTGGCGCGACAACCGCATCCACCGGATCGTGGAGGGCTCGAACGAGGTCATGCAGTCGTTCATCTTCGCGTACGGCGGCAAGCAGCTCGCCGAGTACATGCTGGGCGTGCTCAACACCGTCCAGTGGAGTGCCGACGAGACGGCGGGCGAGAACCTGTCGCGTATCGTCGGCGGCGCGCTCAAGCCCGCGACGATCAAGGCGGGCACCCCGCTGGCGACCGAGATCTTCCTCGGGAAGAAGGTGGCCAAGCCCGAGATCAACCGCGTCCACCCCTCGCTGCGTTCCTTCGCCGACCGGCTCGCGAGCCACGTTCAGACGCACACGCGTGAGTTCAAGCTGGCCTCGAAGCGGATGGAGGAGAAGATCGTGACGGCCCAGGTCATGCAGGCGCGGCTCGCGGACAATGCGACGCTGATGTTTGCCTGGGCGTGCACGCTGTCGAAGCTGGACCAGCAGATCGCGCGCGGCGCCGAGGGCGCGGAGTGGGAGCGCGACAAGGCGGCCGGCCTCCACTTTATGCACCTCGCGCACGAGCGCATCCTGGCGAACGTCCGCGGCCTGTCGACCAACTCGGACGAATCGATGCGTCGCACGGCCGCGGCCGCGCTTGCGTTCGTGGACACGATGCCCAATGAGGACTTCTACATCCACGAGTCGTCGCCGACGGCGCAGGGGACGGGCCACCCGGTGCAGGAAGCCTTCATCAAGCAGTTCCCCGAGGACGGCGCCCCGTTCGTGCCGCGTCCTGACGGCGAGCACGCGTCCGGTGACGGCGCCGTCGCCCCGGCGACCCCGGCCGACGCGTAGTCCCGTAGGCGTTCGACCCTGCGGCCCCGCTCGCCTCCACTCGGAGCGGGCGGGGCCGCGTCGTGTGTGCCATCTTCACCCAACCGCTCCCTCTGACTCCATGACTCGCGCTCTCGCCCTCCTCGCCCTGCTGGCGCTCGTCGCCAGCGCCCCGCTCGCCCAGGACCTTGGCGAAACCGAGTTCGCCAACTCCGGCGCCGCCGAGGCGCAGGAGCCGTTCTTGCGCGGCCTACTGCTGCTCCACTCGTTCGAGTACGACGACGCCCGCGAGGCCTTCCAGCAAGCGAGAGCGATCGACCCCGACTTTGCGATGGCCGCGTGGGGTGAGGCCATGACACACAACCACCCGGTCTGGCAGCGGCAGGACCATGAGGCCGCCCGTGCCGCGCTTGCGGGACTCGACGACGCACCGGTGACCGACCGCGAGCAGGCCTACCTCGCAACCCTAGACGTGCTCTTCGGTGACGGCGACAAGGACGACCGCGACGACGCGTACGCCGAGGCCATGCGCCAGCTGGCGGACGCCTACCCGGAGGATCATGACGCCCGCACGTTCTATGCGCTGGCGCTGCTCGGGACGGCCCACGAGGGCCGCGACTTTGCCACGTACATGCGCGCCGCCGCCGTCGCCGAGGAGGTGTTCGATGAGAACCCCCGCCACCCCGGCGCGGCCCACTACCTCATCCATGCCTACGACGACCCGGTCCACGCCCCGCTCGGCTTGCGCCCCGCTCGCGCCTACGCCGACATCGCCCCGTCCGCGAGCCACGCGCTCCACATGCCGAGCCACATCTACCTCGCGCTCGGGCTGTGGGACGACGTGGCGGCGATGAACGAGCGGAGCTTCGCGGCAGCGAAAGCGGGCACAGACGCCCGTGGCGAGGCGCTCAACGGGCACGGCTGGCACGCGCTCTGGTGGTGGCACTACGCCTCGGTCCAGCGCGCCGACCTCGCCACCGCCAGCCGTCTGCTGGCGGTGGCGATCGACCTCGACGACGGCTCCTCGACGTCCGTCGCGCATCGGACGCGGATCGGCGCCCAGCACCTGCTGGCGACCGGCGACGCCTCCGGTCTGCTTCCCGAGGCCCCGACGAACGCCGGGACCTCGACGTTGGCGGTCGACGCCCTCGCACGCGGGCTCGCCGCGGTCCGGTCCAACGACCTCGGCGCGGCAACCGCCACGCTGGCGACGCTCGAAGGGGCGCTCGACGCCGAGTCTCCGTGGCACGCCCGCGCAGGGTCGCTCATCTTGTCCGCCGCGCTCGACGAGGTGGGCGGAGACACTCAGGGGTCCCTCGCCAAGCTCGCCCGAGCGGCCGAGTTGGAGAGCGCCGCCCCGCTGGCGTTCGGCCCCCCGACGCCCGTCCTCCAGGCGAACGAGGCGTATGCGCGAGCGCTCGTCGCCGTGGGCCGGCTCGACGACGCTCGCGCCGCCCTTCAGGTCGCCCTCGACCGCGCGCCCAACCGCCGCGAGGCGCTGGCGGGCATGGCGCAGGTTCGCGAGCGGGCCGCCTCGTCGGAGCCGCTCGGGATCCGCGACGCCGACGAGTAATCGCGGCGAATCAAGTCGGGCCGTGGAACGGGGGCGCCGCCGAGCGATATCGTCGGGACAACTGTCTATCAACCGAATGGAATTGACCCCCGCCGTCGAGCGGACGCGCCTGGACTCGGGCGTCCGCGTCCTGACCGAAACCGTCCCGTCCGTCGGGTCCGTCGCCGTCGGCGCGTTCGTCGACGCTGGCAGCCGCGACGAGACCGCCGCTGAGGGCGGCATCACGCACTTTATCGAGCACATGGTGTTCAAGGGGACCCAGCGCCGCGCGGGGTACCTCATCAACCAGCGGATGGAGTCGGTGGGCGGCTACATGAACGCCTTCACCACGAAAGAGCACACGTGCTTCTACGCGCGCGGCCTGCAGGAGCATCTCGGCCGTGGCTTGGAATCCGTCCTCGACCTGGTGACGCAGCCGACGCTCCCCGCGAAGGAGATCGAGAAAGAGAAGGACGTGGTGGTCGAGGAGATTAAGATGTATGAGGACGCCCCGGAAGACCACGTCTTCGACCACTACGAAGCGCTGCTCTACCCCGACCACCCGCTCGGCCGCCCGGTGATCGGGACGCCGGAGTCGGTGCGCTCGTTCTCGCGCGACGACCTGGCGGGCTTCATCGGTCGCCACTACGTCCCGGACCGCTTGGTCGTCTCCGTGGCTGGCGCCGTCCGCCACACCGACGTCGTGCGCCGCGTAGAGACCCTGCTGGCGGACTTCGACCGCGCGCCCGCGCCCACCAACCGCCAGCCGGTGAACGGCTACATGCCCGGCGACGTGGTCATCGAACGGCCGGTCCAGCAGGCGCACTTGGTGATGGGTACGCGGTCGTTCGGAATCGAGGACCCGCGTCGGACGGTGCTCTCCGTGCTCAACACGATCCTGGGCGGCGGCATGTCGAGCCGGCTCAACCAGAACATCCGCGAGAAGTACGGCTGGTGCTATTCCGTGTACTCGTTCACGAACGTCCAGACCGACTCGGGAGACGTGGGCGTCTACATCGGGACGGACGCCAGCCGCGTCGACCGCTCGCGCGTGCTCATCGAACGCGAACTCCACAAACTCGCGGAGACGGCGGTCAGCGAGCGGATGCTGTCGCGCGCCAAGCACCAACTCAAAGGCTCCATCATCCTCGGCCTCGAAAGCACCTCGAACCGGATGCAACGGATCGGCCGGGTCGAGCTGGCGTTCGACCGGATCGTGCCCATCGACGAGGTCGTCGCTGAAATCGACGCGGTGACCGCCACCGAGGTCAGAGATCTGGCCGCAGAGTTGTTTGCGCCGGGATCGCTGTCCTCTGCCGTCTTGCTGCCTTCCGAGCGGTAGGGGACCGTCGGGCGATCTTGCGCCGTCTCAAGGCGGCACCAGGTCTGGCCGATGGCCCGCCCCTGGCCCCACGTTAACCGACCCCCCCCCTGATCTAATGGCTTTCCGCTTTGCCGGCCGTCCCGTCCTTGTCACCGGCGCCGCCGGCTTCATCGGCTCCCACGTCGCCGACCGCCTGGTTGCCGAGGGCTGTGAGGTTCACGTCTTGGACGACCTGTCCGGCGGCGTCCGCTCGAACGTTCCCGACGGGGCCACTTTCCACGAACTCGACGTCCGGTCTGAGGCGGCGGCGGCGTTGTTCGTGGAGCACCGCTTCGCCGCGCTCTGCCACCTCGCGGCGCAGATGGACGTGCGGAAGTCGGTGACCAACCCCAAGTTCGACGCCGAGGTCAACGTGCTCGGCTTTCTGAATCTTCTGGAGGCCGGTCGCCAGAACGGATTGGAAAAAGTGACGTTCGCGTCGACCGGCGGCGCCATCTACGGCGAGCCCGACCCGGCGGTCAACGACGGCGGCCCGCAGCCCGAGACGCACCCGACGCAGCCGCTGTCGCCGTACGGCATTACCAAGTTGGTTAGCGAGCACTACCTGCGGTTCTACGCCAACACCTACGGTCTGGAAACGGCGGCGCTTCGCTTTGGCAACGTCTACGGGCCGCGCCAGAACCCGCACGGCGAGGCGGGTGTGGTCGCCATCTTCGCCCAGCGCCTGATGCGCGGGGAGCCCGTCCAGATCAACGGCGACGGCACGCAGACGCGCGACTACGTGTACGTCAAGGACGTTGTGCGCGCGTTCGTGGCCGCGCTCGCCAACGAGGGCTCGGGCGTCTACAACGTGGGCACGGGCGTCGAGACCGACGTCAACGAGCTGTTCCATCATATCAACCGGCTGACGGGCGCGGGCGCCGGCGAGGTCCACGGGCCGGGGATGCCGGGCGAGCAGAAGCGGAGCGTGCTCGACGTGACGCACACCGGCGAAGCGCTCGGCTGGGCGCCCACGGTCGCCGTCGCCGACGGGCTCGCGGAGACCGTCGAGTGGTTCCGCCAGCGCGAAGGCTAGGAGAGGGCGGGCGGGCGCGTGACGGCCGTAGCTTCGGCAAAGCCGTCCCCCCATGCACCGCGTCCATCTCGATCAGTTCGAAGGGCCGCTCGACCTGCTGCTCTTCTTTATCCGGCGGGACGAGATTGACGTCCACGACATCCCGATCGCCCGGATCGCGGACGAGTACCTCGAGGCCGTCCGCGTCCTCGAGCACGTGGACCTCGACGCGGCGGCCGACTTCATCTTCACGGCCGCCCTCCTCATCCAGATCAAGGCGCGGATGCTGATGCCGCGGCCCGAGCTCGACGAGGCCGGCGAGCCCATCGACCCCCGCCAGGAGTTGGTTGATCGCCTGCTGGAGTACGTCCGCTACAAGGAAGCCTCCGGGGCGCTCGCCGGGCGCTTCGAGGCCCGCCAGCGGCTCCGCACCCGTGCCGACACCTCCGAGCGTGAGCGCCTCGGCCCGACCGACATCACCTACCGTGCCACCATCTTCGACCTCGTCAAAGCCCTGGGCGCAGCGGTCGATCGCGCGGCGCCCATCGAGCCGCTGAGCCACGAGGTCGAACGCGAGACGTTCGCCCTCGACGTGCAACGGGCCTGGGTGCTCGGGCGGATCGCCGCTGGCGGCGCCTCGTTCCGCACGCTCGTCGAGCGCCGGAGCAAGCCGTTCGTCATCGTGACGTTCCTTGCGGTGCTCGACCTCGCTCAGCGCCAGACGATCCGCCTGGTGTTCGGGCTCGACCCCCAGGACTTTGCCGTAGAGCCCGCCTCGCAGACCACCGAATCCCTCGCCGCTTGAGATGGAAGCGCTCACCCCCGACACCTTCGAGCAGGCCGTCGAGGCCCTCGTCTTCGCCAGCGACGTGGCGCTGCGGCCGGAGGATGTCGCCCGCGCGTACGGGGAGGTGACGGGGGCACAGGTCACGCCCGAGGCCGTGACGGACGCCGTCGAGCGGCTGAACGCGGTGTACCGCGCGGGTGGCCGGGCCTTCCGGATTGAGCGGCTGGCGGGCGGTCTCCGGATGGCGACCATCGCCGAGATGCACCCGTTCGTCCGCGCCCTCTTTGCCGACGACGAATCCAAGAGGCTGTCACGATCGCTGCTGGAGACGCTGGCGGTGATCGCGTACAAACAGCCCGTCACCCGGCCCGAGATCGACCACGTCCGCGGCGTCGCCTCCGACTACGCGCTGCGCCAACTCCTCGAGCGCGACTTTGTGGCCATTGCGGGACGCGGCGACGGCGTCGGCCGCCCGCTCCTCTACGCGACGACCGACCGTTTTTTGGATCAGTTCGGCCTGGACGCGCTCGCCGACCTGCCGACCCCACGCGAGATCTCGGAGATTCTCGCCGACCCTACGTTCACCAAGGAACGCGCCCGGCTTCTCGCCGAGGCCGTCCAGCCCTCTTCCGATGTCCCGCAAGCCTGACGCCGACTCTATCCGACGGCGCGCGCAGGCGGGCCGCAAGCAGCGGGCGGCCCCGCCTGTCGCTCCACGTCCCGAGCCGGAGGGCCCGGTCCGCCTCAACAAGTTTCTCGCCCGCGCCGGCATCGCCGCACGGCGCGAGGCCGACAGCATCATCGCCGACGGCCGCGTGAGCGTCAACGGTGCGGTGACGACCGAAATGGGCGTCAAGGTGGGCCCCGATGACCACGTCGAGGTCGACGGGCAGCCCGTCCGCCCGACCGGGCTGGTCTACGTGCTGCTCAACAAGCCGCTCGACACCATCACCACAGTGACCGACGACCGGGGCCGACAGACGGTGCTCGACCTGATCTCTATTCCGGACCGTCTCAAGAAGGCGCTCTTTCCCGTCGGTCGGCTCGACCGCGACACGACTGGCGCGCTGCTCCTCACGACGGACGGCGAGCTCGGCCACCGGCTGATGCACCCCAGCTTCGGAGCGGAGAAGCTGTATATCGTGGAGACAAACCGCCCGCTCGACGACGCCGACATCGCCCGCTTGCGCCGGGGCGTCGACCTCGACGACGGCCCGGCCCGGGCGGACAACGCCACGTTCATCGGCGACGACAAGCGGAAGTTCGCGCTCCAACTCCACGAGGGCCGCAACCGCCAGGTTCGCCGCATGGTCGAGGCCCTCGACCGTCGCGTCGTCACGCTCGAGCGGGTCGGCTACGCCGGCCTCGACCTCACCAACCTCCGCCGGGGCCGCTGGCGCCGCCTGGAACCCCACGAGGTAAACTCGCTTCGTCGCGCCGTTAAGCTCAAACCCATCGTGTTTTAGGGACTGGGGACTCTTGGGACTGCGGGGACTCGGGTCTTCGTACGCGCCCGCTCCCGCACCCCCGCCGCCTCACTGACCCACCGTCGCCATGAACAAAATCGCCTACGAGGGCCTCACCTACGACGACGTGCTGCTGGTACCCGCTCGCAGCGACGTGATGCCCCGCAACGTCGACACGTCGACCCGGCTGACGCGCAACCTGTCGCTCACGATGCCCATCGTGGCCGCGGCGATGGACACCGTCACCGAGGCCGACCTCGCCATCGCCATCGCCCGTGAGGGTGGCGTGGGTGTGCTCCACAAAAACATGACGGCCGAGCTCCAGGCCCGGGAGGTGCGCCGTGTCAAGCGGAGCGAGTCGGGGATGATTCTCGACCCGATCGTGCTCCGCCCGGTCGACACCGTCGGCGACGCGCGCCAGCGGATGGCTCGGTATCACATCGGAGGGATCCCCGTCGTGGACGACGACCGCAAGCTGGTCGGCATTGTGACCAACCGCGACCTGCGGTTCCAGCCCGACAACGACGTCGTGCTGTCGACGATCATGACGACTGAGGGGCTCATCACGGCGCCTGTTGGGACAACGCTCGACGAGGCGGAGGCGACGCTTCAGGAATACAAGATCGAGAAGCTGCCCGTGACCGACGCCGAGGGCTACCTCAAGGGGCTCATCACGTTCAAGGACATCCAGAAAAAGAAGAAGCATCCGCACGCGGCCAAGGATGAGTTTGGACGTCTCCTCGTCGGCGCGGCTGTCGGGGTGACGCCGGACACCCCGGAGCGCGTGGCGGCGCTCGCGGAGGCCGGCGTCGACTTCGTGGTCGTCGACACGGCGCACGGCCACTCGGAAGGCGTGCTCCGGATGGTCCGCCAGATCAAGGAGCAGTTCGACGGCCTCGACGTGATCGCGGGCAACGTCGCGACGCCCGAGGCGACTGAAGACTTGATCCTGGCGGGCGCCGATGCCGTCAAGGTGGGGATCGGGCCGGGCTCGATCTGCACTACGCGCGTCGTCGCCGGGGTTGGGGTGCCCCAACTGACCGCCATCATGCGCTGCGCCGAGGCCGCCCAGCGCTACGACGTGCCGATCATCGCCGACGGCGGCGTCAAGCAGACCGGGGACATCCCGAAGGCGCTCGCGGCCGGCGCCTCGACCGTGATGGTCGGCAGCCTGCTGGCGGGTGTCGAGGAGAGCCCGGGGGAGACGGTGCTCTACGAGGGGCGTCGGTACAAGAACTACCGGGGGATGGGTTCGCTCAGCGCGATGGAGGCCGGCTCGAAGGACCGCTACTTCCAGGACGCCGAGGACGACCTTAAAAAGCTGGTGCCCGAGGGCATCGAGGGGCGCGTGCCGTACAAGGGGACGCTGGGCGAGATCACCTACCAGATGGTCGGCGGCCTGCGGGCGGCCATGGGCTACTGCGGCACGGCGACCATCCCCGAGCTTCAGGAACGGGGTCAGTTCGTCCGGATCACGAGCGCCGGCCTGCGGGAGAGCCACCCCCACGACGTGACCATCACCTCGGAGTCGCCCAACTACTCGACCCGCTCGTGAGTCGTCTCGATACCATTCGAGCGCTCGCCGCGGAGCACGACGCCGACGCAGCGATCGTGACGCACCCGCCCAGCTTGCGCTGGGCGCTCGGCTTCACGGGCTCGAACGGACTGTTGATCGTCACGCCCGACGCGGCCCACTTCGTGACCGACGGACGATACACGTCGCAAGCCGCGACCGAGGTCACAGACGCGGATGTCCACGTGGCACCCGCGTCGCTGGCGGTCTACGCGAGCGAGCACCGGCTGCTGGGCGCGGTGAAGCGTGTGGTTGTCGCAGGTGATCATCTCACTGTGTCGGCCCACCGCAAGCTGGGCGAGGCGCTGTCGGTCGAACTGGTGGCCGTCGACGCGCTGTTGTCGCGGGCGGTGGCGCAAAAGGACGAGGCGGCGATTGCGGCCGTCGCAGCGGCACAAGCGCTGACGTGTGAGGTATTCGAGTCCATCCTGCCCTCTCTCGCGCCGGGCGTCACAGAACAGGCCATCGCCGCTGAGGTCGTGTACCAGCATCTCAAGCGGGGAGCGTCCGCGATGTCGTTCGAACCCATCGTCGCCAGCGGTCCGCGAGGGGCGCTGCCGCACGCCCGACCGTCGTCGCGCACGCTAGCGCCCGGCGATCTCGTCGTGCTCGACATGGGCGGCGTCCTCGACGGCTACTGCTCGGATCTGACTCGGACGGTCGCGGTGGGAGAGCCTGGGCAAGAGGCCCGCACGGCGTACGCCGTGGTCCAGCAGGCCCAGCGCTCCGCCATTGAGGCGGCTCGCGCCGGGATCACTGGAAAGGATCTCGACGCGGTCGCCCGGGACGTGATCCAGGCGGCCGGCCTCGGAGACGCCTTTTCCCACAGCCTCGGTCACGGGGTCGGGCTCGAGGTTCACGAGTGGCCCCGGGTGTCGGCTCAGGCCGACGACACGCTGCCTGCTGGCGCAACCATCACCATCGAGCCCGGCGTCTACCTCGACGGCCAGTTCGGCATCCGGATCGAGAACGTGATCGTGCTCCGAGAAGATGGCTGTGATGACCTCACACCGCTGTCGACCGACTTGGTCGTGGTTTAGGTGCGGATCGCCTTCGTGCTCCCAGCCCCCGTTCGGGTCCCGCAGGGGGGGGCCGCCGTCGTGTTCCGACATGCGTCCGGGCTCGCGGCCCTCGGGCACGACGTCGAGGTGCTGGCCCCCAAGCGGGACGTAGGGGTGTTGGCCATCGTTCGGCGGGCGGCCGTTGTGGCCCGCGACCGAATGCACGGGGTGGCCAAGAGGCGGACGGCACTCAACGGCGTTCGGGTGATTGAGCCCGCGACCATGGCAGAGGTGGACGGCTCGCGCTACGATGCCGTTATTGCAACCGGATGGCAAACGGCCGAGTGGGTCTCCCGAATAGGGGGAGGGAAGAGGTTCTACTTTTTGCAGGGCGACGAGCGAGTCCTGGACCCACGCGCGCAAGCGACCTGGGGATTCCCGCTCCGCAAGCTGTCCGTGGCGCGCTGGCTCGCCGAGGAGGTGGAGTCGCGCGGGCACACCGTCGAGGGCCTCGTTCCGAACGCGATCGACCCGGGGGAGATGTACACCGAGGTGCCGTCCGAACAACGCGGACCCCGCGTGATCGCGCTGTATCACCGGCACCCGACAAAGGGGCCGGAGACTCTCGTCGCATCCCTGGATGCCCTCAAGCGGTATGCACCGAATGCGTCCGCCACGATCGTCTCCGCACGGCCCCCGAGCCATCGCTTGCCAGCGTGGGTCGACCTGAGGATCCGGCCGTCACGTGAGGAACTCCGTGCCCACTACAACGCGGCCGCCGTCTGCCTGCACACGAGCCGTCAGGAAGGGTGGGGGCTGGTCCCCATGGAAGCCGCTGCCTGCGGGTGTGTCGTGGTGGCCACGGCCAGCCGGGGGCCCCGCGAGTTCCTCGTCTCAGGCGAGTCGATGATCGAGCGTCCGGTCGGCGACGCGGAAGGCCTGGCGACTGCAGCGGCACGTCTCCTCGACGACCGCCGCGAGCGGTCTAGGCTGGCGCTCGCCGGTCAGGAAGCGGTCGGGCGGTTCACCTGGGCCGCCTCCACGGCCCGCCTTGAACGACTCCTCCTCTCGTGATCTCCGTTCTGATCCCGGTCTTCGATGGCGCGCACATCCTGCCAATCACCATCCCAGCTGTGCGAGCGTTGGAGGGTGTCGACGAGATTCTCTGGATCGACGACGGTTCGACCGATGCGACCCCGGAGCTCCTTTCAGAAGCGGGACGAACAGACCCCCGAGTCCGGATCGTAACCCTACCGAGCAACCAGGGGCGGTCAGCGGCTCGGAACGCTGGGGTGGACGCCAGCGCCGGAGAGATTCTGGTCTTTCTGGACGCCGACGTCGAGCCCGTCGCGGACTCCGGCCATCGTTTGGCGCGGGCCGCAGCGATGCCGGGGGCGGTCGCCGCGGTGGCTCGGATCAAGCCTGTCGCCACAGACCCGATGGAGCCTTACCAGGACTACGCCGTCCACGCTCGGCGCGGGCCGGACCCTGCAATGGCAGCAGAGAGCCCGGTGGACTGGCGCTACTTCCTCGCGGGGGCGAGCGCGGTCCAGCGACGGGCCTTGATCGACGCCGGAGGGTTTCCGGAGGACATCCCATACGGTGAAGACCAAGCGCTGGCGTGTATGCTCAGCAAGGCCCACCCGGAGGGCTTGGGGCTCGCCTCAACCACGGTTTGGCTCCACGATGTCGGCGACCTGGACCGGGCCATCCAAAACGCTCGAGCTTATGGTGGAGCGCTGAGATCGCTTCGCGGACAGTGCTCCTCGGTGATGCCGCGCACTCTCGACATGGCCGTCGCCGTGGGTTGGCTCGCGAGGCCAATTGCCAGCGTGCTATCAACCGTTATTGCAAGAACCCCTTCCTCCTCCCTGCGGCGCCGACTGGTACGGTACCTTCTCGCGTCCCACGCGATTCATGCCGCCTCTCACGCTTCGCCTCCCGCAACTCCCCTCGGCAGTCGGGACCGCTTGTGATCGGGCGGAAGCCCTGGCAATGGGGAAGGGATGGTCGTCGGCAGACACTACCCGACTCGTGCTCGCCGTCGGCGAGGCGGTCGGCAACGCGGTCGAGCACGGCGACCCGTCAGCTAGCGCCGTGGAGATCCGATTTCGTTGGGACGACGAGGCCCTCCACGTTCGCGTGTCCGACGGCGGGCCGGGCCCAGACCCCGACGACCTACGGCGCCCCTCACTACCAGACGATCCCCTCGCCCTCGACGGCAGAGGACTCTTTATTCTGTCGACGGTCTCTGATGCCTTCGTGGTCGAGGAGGGAGCCCTGTGTTTGACCGTCCGGCCCCGCCCGTAAGCCGTAGAGAGGGCGCCGTCGCGATTGGCCTCTCGATCGCCTTCGCGGTCGCCTTGGTCTGGACCGCCCGAACTCCGGAAGCAGGGGCGTCTTGGCGGTTCGCGTTCGTAGGCGTCCATCTCATTGCCTCGGGCACCCTCGTCCTCTGGCTCCGGCAGCGAGCCCCGGGCTTCGGGTTGGTGATGGTTGGCGCCGTGCTGCTTCGCGCCGTCGTGCTCCCTATGGACCCCGTCCTCTCCGACGACGGGTATCGCTACCTCTGGGACGGGCAGCTAGTCCTTGAGGGCGTGTCGCCGTATGCGATGCGACCCTCCGACCCCTCACTAGCCGACCGCCGCGCGGGTGCGTTGCTAGAGCGGATGAACTCGCCCGACTACTACTCGGTGTATCCCCCCGCCTCGCAAGCCGTGTTCGCTATCGCGGCCCGGGGTTCGGACTGGCGGCAACAGTGGATCTGGCTGAAGGTGCTACTAGGATGTGCGGAGCTGCTGGGGGTCTGGCTCCTGCTCCGGGTCTGCGGACCTCGTGCGGGCGCGTTGTATGCCTGGAGTCCCCTGGCCGTCATCGAGGTCGCCGGACAGGGGCATACAGAGGGACTAATAGTTTGTGGCTTAGGCCTGATTCTCTGGGCCGGCAGGACAAAGTGGCCACTAGCGTCTATCGGAATGACGCTGGCAGGGATGACGAAACTGTATCCGTTCGCGCTTGCACCCACCGTCTGGCGGAGAGAGGGGATCGCAGGCTTCACGGCCTCGGCCGTGCTTTCCGTGGGGTTGGCCTCGTTGGTCTGGCACCCCCAAGCACTCTCCCATGTTCAAGAGTCGCTCGCACTCTTTTATGGCACCTTCGACGAGTACGCGGCCCCGTACCGACTGCTGAAGGGGGTGCTGTACCCGGTTTTTGGCACAGGGGCGGGGCGGGCGGCGAGCGGCTTCCTGGGCGGCGCGTTCGCTGCGGCCATCGCGTGCACGTGGTTGATGGACGACGGGCGGTTTCGGGGTCTCCGTCTTGTCAGCGGGGTGGCAGTCGTCGGATTCGCGGTGACTGCGAGCACGCTACATCCCTGGTACTGGCTTCCAGTGCTGGTACTCATTCCGTTATTGGAAAGTGCCCCCCTCCTTTTCGTCTCCGTCTTGTCTACTGGAGCCTACCTCGGGTACACCACCCAGGGAGCAGGGGGCTGGGCTCTAGCCATTGGCTGGGGAGGAGCCGCGGTCCTGCTGGTACGTGAGCTCTACACCCGTCGTAGACCGTCGCAAGCGTTGAAGAGTGCGTCGACGGATGCTGCTCGAGCGTCGAGCCACAGCGCATCGGGATAGCGGCGATACCAGGTGAGTTGCCGCTTCGCATAGCGACGAGAGTTCCGCTTGATGAGACGGATGGCTTCCTCCCGTGAGCGTTCGCCCGCCAGCACGGGAAGCCACTCTTGGTAACCAATCGTAGCAGCAAGGGTCGGATGGGAAGCAGGATTGGCTGCGAGACGAGTGACTTCTTCGATCAGTCCAGCCTCCAGCATCTGGTCGACCCTCGCATGGATCCGGGCGTACAGGTCCTCGCGCGGTCGATCGAGCACGACCAACCTCGACGGGACGCCAGGGCGTTGGGACTCCGCCCATAGCTCGGACGGACGCCGGCGCGTGCTCCTTAGCACACCGACCCACCGAATCAGGCGGTGGGACTTGGTGGGATCGAGGGTCCGTGCAGCCTCCGGATCTGCATTTCGCAACTCCTCGAACAAACGGCTGGCCCCGCCAGACTCGGTGACCTCCTCGGTGAGCTGGTGCTCGATGTCTGAGGGGACGGGGGGGAGGTCCGCCAACCCATCCACGAGAGCGTGAACGTAGAGCGTGGATCCGCCCACAACGACGGCCGGCTTGCCCCGCGATGCCAGCGTCTCGATGCTGCCCTTCGCCAGCTCCAGCCAGCGACCGGCGGTGATTCGCGTCCCAGGCTCTACTACGTCGATCAAGGAATGGGGCACACGAGCGCGATCTTCCGGCGAAGGCTTGGCCGTGCCGATGTCCATGCCCCGGTAGAGCTGGCGGCTGTCGGCCGACACGATCTCGCCTCCGATGGCTTCCGCCACAGCCATCGCCAGTGACGATTTTCCGACCGCCGTCGGGCCAGCGAGTACGAGCACGGGAGGCGTCACGGGAGACGCCGGAACGCGTCGAGGCCTCCTCGGAGGCTGAGAACGCGGTGGCCCTGCTCCGCAAGCAGCCGAGCAGCCTGTGCAGACCTCCCTCCGGCTTTGCAGTAGACCACGACCTCCTCCGACTTGAGCTTCTCCAATTCGAACAGGCGGGCCTCGAGCAGTCCCAGAGGGATATGGGTGCCACCGATGTGGCCCTCTGATCGTTCCTCCGATTCGCGCACGTCCAGCAACTGCAAGCCGCCGGATGCCATCCGCGCGCGCACCTCTCTGGGAGAGATCTCGCCAGCCTCCACTGTTGGTGGTAGCCGGCCCAGGCCGCACGCGGGGCACTGGGGATCCCGGTCGATACCGATCTCGCGAACCTCGACCGCGAGCAGGTCGATCATCAAGAGCCGCCCGATCAATGGGTCTCCGATGCCAAGCAGCAGCTTGAGCACCTCCGAGGCCTGGATCGTCCCAAAGAGCGAAGGCACGACGCCGAGGACACCGCCATCCGCGCAGTTGGGGATGAGGCCCGGCGGAGGCGGTTCAGGGAAAAGGCACCGGTAGCACGGCCCGCCGGCGGCCGCGAAGATGGAGGCCTGCCCCGAGAACGGCCCCACCGAGGCAAAGACGTCCGGCGTCCCCGTCCGGACGGCGGCGTCGTTGACCACATAGCGCGTGGCGAACGTGTCGGAGCCGTCGACGACGACATCGTACCCCGCTAGCAGGGCATCGGCGTTGCCGACGCCCAATCGTTTGGGGTGGCTTACGACCGTTACCTCCGGATTCACGGCTTGGAGCCGATCCAGCGCTGCATCGGACTTGGGACGCCCAATATCTCGCGTCGAAAACAGGGTCTGCCGATGCAAGTTCGTGATATCGACATCGTCGAACTCTACGAACCCAACGCGTCCCACGCCCGATGCGACGAGATGGTGCAGCGCTGGCGAGCCGAGCCCGCCCGTTCCCACGACGAGGCAAGAGGAGTCCGCCAGCCGCTGTTGGCCGGCTTCTCCGATCTCCGGGAGCTGAATCTGCCGCGCGTACCGCTGGCTCTGGCCGGGTCTCATCACTTGGTGTCGAGGTAATGCAAAACGACACGAGCGGCATTCCGTCCGGATGCCCCCATGATTCCGCCGCCGGGGTGCATGCTCGCGCCTGTCAGGAAAAGTCCATCTACCGGGCCTCGGTAGTCGGAGAGGGAGGTCGATGGGCGCAGGCTGAACATCTGGTCGATGCTCATCTCGAGGTGCATCACGTTCCCCCGGAACAGGCCGAGCTCGCGTTCGAGCCAGAGCGGATGCTGGAAGAGGCTCCCGACGACGGAGGCCTTGGTCCCCGGTGCGTAAGGCTCAAAGGTATCGAGGATCCGGTCGGCCACCTCGGCACCAATGTCATCCCAGTGCCGCCCACCCGTCATCTCATAGGGGAAGTACTGCGCCCACAGCCAGAGCACCTCCCCGCCAGGCGGCGCGAGCGTGTCGTCAACGGCCGAAAAGCTCATCCCGACGATCGGCGGGTCGGTCGCCGGATGGCCCTTCAGATAATCGGCGTAGGCGTCGAGGATCTGCTGGCGGTCGCGGCAGACGAGTTGGAGCGCAGTGCGTGCCTCGTCGCCCGGGCTTGCGGCGTAGCGAACGGGTTTGTCGAGGGCAAGCCGGAGGATGGCCCCGAAGCCGTTCCCGACGCGCATCCCGTCCGCCTCGGGAGGCCGGTGCTCTGCTGGCAACAGTCGGTCGAGGGTTTCCAGGATGTGGGTGCCCGAGAGCACGGCTCGCGCCGTGTACATCTCTTTCCCAACACGGACCCCTTCCACTTTCCCATTCTTGACCACCAGATTGTCCACTGGTGACGAGGTGTGGATGTCGCCCCCGTGCGCGCGGATCATCGCCGCCAGCGCCTTCGTGAGTCCACCAGACCCGCCCCGAGGCCGGGCGACCCCGCTCTCGTGATACAGCGGATGCCACAGCAAGAACGGCGCACTCATGGCCTCGGTAGGGGGGGGGCCGCTCTGGGCCGCCATCCACACAAGCGGCGTCTTGACCTTCTCCTCGGTGAAGTACTGATCCACCACCTCGCCATACGGGCGCATGATGACCGACAGCGCCTTCTGCCAATCGATCTGGGCCGAGTCACCCATCAAAAACGTCTTCCCGAGTTCGAAGGGGCTGGGGGTCGAGAGGAATACGTCGCGGACGGTTTCCGAGAACGGCCGCCACGTGTCTACGAAGCGCCGGTAGTTGTCTCCCTCACCGGGGAACTGCTGCTCCAAGTGCTGGCACGTGCGGTCCACGTCGCGGTAGATGAACACCGAGCTCTCGTCTTCGTAGGGAGCGAAGAACAGAGGGTCGAGTTCGAGATACTCAAGGCCATAGCTATATAGGTCCAATTCGTCGACGATCGGCGTCAACCGAATGAGGATATGTGCTGAGCCCCCAAGGTCGAACTGGTACCCCGGGACATGCTCCACCGTCGAGACTGCACCGCCGACGATGTCTCGCCGCTCGAACACCCCGACACGGTACCCAGCTTTCGCCGCGTAGGCGGCCGATATCAGCGCGTTATGCCCGGCCCCAACAACGACAAGATCGTAATCCATTAGAGATCGATAAAGTCGGCCGCGCTATCGTTGAGCCGGTCGCGTTGATGAACGTATCGCATCGTAGTCTCGATGCTTTTGTGTCTCGCGTGGGTCTGGACCTGCTGCAAGGAGGCCCCGCCTTCGATCGCCAGCGTGCAACCTGTATGACGGAGTGTGTGGGCGCCAACTCGCGCCGTCACGCCCGCTCGCTCCCCGAGCTTGCGAACAATCTTATAGATGGACGACCCCGACAAACGACGCCCATTGGACTGGTTGGTCGAGAACGACCGCCAGACGGGTCCTGTCCGATAGCCCTGGGAGGCAGCGAACTGGAAGATGGTATCGGCCACATGAGGAGGCACCTTCACGATCTGATTGGCCCCGCCCTTGGCCTCGCGGATCGTCAGCACGGTGTGATCGCCGGCTTGTGCCAGGTCCTCGACGTTCATCGCTGACGCTTCGGATCTGCGCAATACGCAGTGAAGAAGGGTTTTTACGAGGGCAAAATCCCGCCTGCCCGTAGCCGTCGACGTGTCAACCGCATCGAGCATCGCCGTGGCCTGGTCGCGAGTCAGAACGGTCACCAGTTGCTCGTTCGTCGGGGACTTGCGAACCTTGCGAACAAGGTGCCGGTCCGCAGGATTGAGATCCAAAAACCCGAGCGCCGTGAGCCACGCAAAAAAACCCCTCAACGATGCGAGAAAACGCCGCCGCGTCGCCGGGCTCTTGCCATTGGCCTCGAGCAGCCGGAGTGCCTCATTGACATCTGTAAACGTGACCGCGGACGCCAGATCCAGCGTGACTGTCGACGTGCCGAAGAACGTTTGGATGTCGCGTGCATATGCCCGCCGCGTGTTCTCGCGGTCGAACCGCAGGAGGTAGAGCGGCACCAAGTCGGACTGCGCCGTGAACGCGCGGCCGAGGTTGGCGTGGGGGCTTCGAATCAGGTCGGACAAACCAGGGTCGTGTTGACGGTTCGATAATGAGAGTTATCGGGACTGGTCGCCAACATACGACCGGGACCGGCCGGGGCGCTGGCGCCAGCCGGTCCCGCGAGTCGATTAGTTGTTGTCGTCGACCTCAGGCGTCCCGGCGTTGTCGCCGAGGTCAATGTTGTTGTCGATGGCGTCCGAGGCGTCCTGAGCCGCGTCCTCGATGGCCGCGCCAGCTTCCTCAGCGCCAGCCTCGATGTCGTCGCCGAGCTCGTTCATTTCCGCCTCGGCCTCGTCGATGGCCTCGTCGTCGAAGGTGAGCTCCGTGTCGACGTCAGTATCGCCATCGGACTCGATTTCCGTCTGGGTCTCGGTCTGACAGCCGACCAGGGCCGCCGGCCCGGCAACGAGGGCAAACGCCAGCAGGAGGAGGTTGAAGTACTTCATGTCAGTCGTGGGTGGGTGATCCCGCGTGATCGCGGAGCGGGCTCCTACGCGGAGCGGGCTCCTACGCGGAGGCCCGCGCGATGCGTTCCCCCGACTCCCGGTGAAACAGATGAATCCGATCGAGATCGAGCCTAAGCTCCAGCGGACGCCCTACCTCTAGTGCCTGGGGCTCAATTCGGGCGACGATCTGCGAGCCGCCCTCAATATGGAGGTACACCACCACGTCGGGCCCCATCGGCTCATCGAGTTCGACGATCCCAATAACGGGCTCCGACAATCTGCGCGCTCTCGAGTCCGCCCCCGGGGCATACAGATCGTCGGGCCGGATGCCAAGCGTGACCGATGTCTCTTTGCCCTCGAGTCCTAGTGGCACGCGCACCGTCCCATCGTCAGAGAAAAAGACGCCCCCCTCGATCCTGCCATGAAGGAGATTCATCGACGGGCTCCCGACGAAGCCCGCGACGAATGTGTTGGCTGGGCGGTCGTACAGCTCCAACGGCGCTGCGACTTGTTGGATATGTCCGTCGTGGAGGACGCAGATGCGGTCGCCCATCGTCATGGCCTCCACCTGGTCGTGCGTCACGTAGACCATGGTGGCCCCGAGCGCGCGGTGGAGCTTTGAGATCTCGGCCCGGGTCTGCACCCTCAGCTTGGCGTCGAGGTTGGACAACGGCTCGTCGAACAAGAAGACCGACGGTTCGCGAACGATGGCACGGCCAAGGGCAACGCGCTGGCGTTGCCCGCCCGAGAGAGCCTTGGGCTTGCGGTCGAGCACCGACTCGAGCCCCAGGATGGAGGCCGCCTCCTGCACCCGACGCGCGATCTCCGGCTTCGGCCGCTTGCGCAGCTTGAGCCCGAATGCCATGTTGTCGAACACCGACAGGTGGGGATAGAGCGCGTAGTTCTGAAAGACCATTGCGATGTCCCGGTCCTTCGGCTCGACATCGTTGACCACCCGGTCGCCGATCCGGATGGTGCCTACGGTGATCGATTCGAGCCCAGCTATCATGCGCAAAGTGGTGCTCTTGCCACACCCCGAAGGGCCGACGAGGACCATGAACTCCCCGTCGACGACCTGGAGCGACGCATCGTGGACGGCCACGTGACCATTGTCGTACTCCTTTCGGACGTGCTCGAGATCGACGCGGGCCATGAGGATGGGATGGGGGTTGGCCAAGATACCCGGAAGCCTTCCTGGGACGGGACACTGGCGGAGGAGTGGGCGTTGGGCCGAGTGTCCCCATCCGCTTCGCAACCTCTATGTCGCTCCTCCCCATCGCCGTGATCGGCGCCGCCTACACCGCCTCCGAGCGCGGGATCGCAGCGGACGTTCTGGTCGCGCGTTCACTCGGGCTCGCGCCGCTACCGATCATCACTTCGATCGTCGTCGCCAGCGGAGGCCGCGTGACGGATGTCACCGACGTCCCCGTGGACACGGTGATCGCCCAACTCGAGCACCTCGCGCTTGCGGGGCCGATCCGGGGCGTGAAGGTGGGCATCCTGGGGAGTGACAAAACAGCCGTTGCGGCCCTCGACACGCTGGCGTCGATGGAGGTACCAGTCGTACTGGACCTGGTCGCCTCGGGCCCCAGTGGGGAAACGGTGCTCGAAGCCCGGGCGATCGATGCCGTGGCGGAGCGCCTCGCCGCGGCCACGCTTGTGACGATGTCGAAGGCCGACGCGGAGTTGGTCACGAACACCCAAATCGAATCTCTCGACGACGCGCAGGTGGCTGCTCAGCGGCTCCACAACCGGGGCGCCGGCCACGTACTAATCCGGTGCGGGGCCCTCCCCTACCGCTTCTACGACGCGGCCGACGACCCCGGCGCCGGCGACCGGGAGCGGCTGTTCGCAGACCTCTACTACGATGGCGAAGACTTTGCTCTCTTTGAGGCGCCGTTGCTGGACGCGTCCCCGGACGGGGCTTCCAGTGCGTTTGCAATAACAGCTCTAAGAGGAATCATCGACGGTCTCAGCGTCGAGATGGCCCTGCAAGGCGCGAAGCGGTACGCGACAGAAGCCGTGCGTCACGCGGCCGAGGTGGAGGGACACGCTCCTCGTTTGGCGGTGGACTGGATGCGCCCCGAGGCGTAGCACTGCTAGCTTGGGGCATCCCCTGACGCCCATGCCCCAGCGCCCCGCTCCGAACCGGCCTACGATCTACGACGTCGCTGACGAGGCGGGCGTCGCAATCTCGACGGTCTCGCGTGTCCTCAACGGGTCCGAGGAGGTCTCGGACGCCACGCGCAGCCGGGTCCGCTCGGCGATTCGCAAGCTCAACTTCCGTCCCCAGCGGACAGCGCGGAATCTCGCCCAGGGCTCGACGACCTCGGTGGCGGTCGCCTTGCCTTCGGCGACGTCGCTCTTTTTCGTCGAGATGCTCAAGGGAGTCAAGGACGCACTGCGCGAGCGTGACATCGACCTGCTGCTCTGCAATCTGGGCTCCGGGCAGCCCCACGCGACGCTGCAGCGCTTTCTGAACCGGGGCGCCGTTGATGCACTTCTGTTGATGGGAATGCCAATCGAGGGGGAGTTCGCCGAGCAGCTCCGCGCCTTCCCGGCGCCGGTCGTCCTGCTGGGCGCTCAGGCCGAAGGGCTCGACGCCTATTGGTGGGACGATGAGGACGGCGCCTATCGTGCGGTGTCGTTCCTCATCGAGCAGGGGCACCGCCAGATCGGGCTGATCGCGTCGCACGCGTGGAGTGCCACGTCAGCTCCGCGTCTGGTCGGCTACAAGCGAGCGCTGGCGGAAGCCGACATCCCCTTCGACCCGACCCTCGTCGTCGCAGGCGAGACCACCAAGCACGCGGGCTATTCGGAAGAAGCGGGCGCCGAGGCGATGGCTCACCTGCTCGCGCTCGACCACCGGCCGACCGGCGTCTTCGCCTCGTCCGACGTCCAGGCGTTTGGAGCGTGGGCCTACGCCCGGGACCAGGGCCTCATCATCCCCCGCGACCTCTCCATCGTCGGCTACGACGACATCAAACTGAGCCGCTTCCTCGACTTGACGACCGTCGCGCAGGGTATGCATCGCGCAGGCCTGCTGGCGACCGAGCGACTGCTCCACCGGATCGGGAGCACGGCCGACGACCGCGTGTCGGTTGAACTTCCCCTCTCCCTGGTCGAGCGCGGCTCGACCGCACGCGCGAAGGCATGACCCTCCCCCCGCCGCTCGCGGCCACCCACCTCGGCCTCGGCGGCCGGTATCAGGGAAAGGTCCGAGACACGTACACACTCGGCGACGGCCGCATCGTACTCGTGACCACAGACCGGATCTCGGCGTTCGACCACGTGCTCCGACAGGCCATCCCACTCAAGGGCCAAGTACTCAACGGCGTCGCAGCGTTCTTCTTCGAGCGCACGGCCGACGTGGCCCCAAACCACGTGCTGTCGGTGCCCGACCCGAACGTGACCGTCGGCGTCGCCTGTGAGGCTCTGCCCATCGAGTTCGTTGTCCGCGGCTATCTCGCTGGCCACGCCTGGCGCGTCTATCGCGACGGCGGGCGTGAGCTGTGTGGGGAGCCGCTCCCGGACGGCCTGAGGGAAGGCGAGCAGCTCCCCGCCCCGATCCTGACACCCGCGACCAAGGCCCTCGAAGGCCACGACGAGGAC